>NZ_JAUJZH010000039.1 GCF_030486595.1 Variovorax ginsengisoli
AGTCGGTCAAGCTGCTGAAGAACGGCACGCTCAAGGTGTACAAGGGCTTCCCGCACGGCATGCTCACCACCCACGCGGATGTCATCAACCCCGACCTGCTGGCGTTCTTCAAAGGTTGAGTCATCGAGCGCAAGCAAGCTGACGTCTCCCCTGAATTGCCGGCCGAGAGGGGACCTTCGATGCCCGGATCAGTCAGCGGCAGGTTGCGCGAACACCATCGAAAAATCCTTGAACTGCTTGCGCAGCCCCGCCGCCGGCGCCCCGCCCACGACGATGTGCCCGAAGGCGTCGAGGGGGCTGAAGAAGGCCGGCCGCAACAGGCCGAGCTTGCTTTCATCGACGACCAAGAAGGTCTGCGATGCGCTGCGCATCGCCGCCTGCTTCACCGGTACTTCGTGAAAGTTCGAGCAACTCGCGCCGCGTAGCGGGTCCACCCCGCCGGCGGACAGAAAGGCCTTGTTCACGCCCAGGCGATTGAGGTACTGCAAGCCCTCGTCGGACAGGAAACTGGCCGACGAGGGGTGGTACAGCCCGCCGAGCAGCATGAGTTGCGTGTTCGGCCGGCGGCTCAGGATCGACGCGATGTTCGTGGAGTAACAAACGACGCTCAGGGGCATGTCCGGCGGCAAGGCCTCTGCGAAATGGGCCATGGTGGTGCCGCAGTCGATGAACAGGCTGTCATGCGCCTGCACCCACTTGGCCGCCCGTTGACATGCCACGCGCTTGTGCGCCGCATGCTGGTCGCCCGCCACGTCGAGCGAGTATCGATCCGCCGAGGGCAGGGTGGTCGCGAGCACGTAGCCCCCGAGAGCGGTCAATGGCGAGTCGGGGGCCGACAGGTCGCGGCGGATCGTCATCGGGGTCACGGCCAGCAGTTGGGCGGCTTCGTTGATTGGCAAGGGCCCGCGGGCCTCGACAAGTTCCTGCATCCGTGAAAGGCGCAATACCCCCGCGCCGGCGGTCTTTCGCATGTTCTGTTCCTCTCATCTACCAGCCAAGTATCGCTCATCAAAATGTTACTCGAAGAACATCTTGCGCAAAGTCATGTTCTTGGAATAACATTAATCATGACATCCACTGCACTAGTCCGCACCAGAGGCGCGGTGCGCCCGCCCTCCGAGTCCGTGACAGCCGCGCCGGCGGCCGACAACCCGGGCGCAATTGCCCGCAATGTCGCGCAGCCGTTCGACGCGGGCTGGATCGACGGCATCCGCATCAACCCCTCGGCCGCCGAACGCCGCGTCGCCACGTTGCGCGGCCGGCGATCGGTCAAGCAGGACGCCCAAGCCGGGTGGCTGTTGAAGGCCCTCACCTGCATCGACCTCACGACGCTCAATGGCGACGACACGGCCGAGCGTGTGCGGCGCCTGTGCGCCAAGGCCGTGATGCCGGTGCGCCCGGACGTGCTGGCAGCGCTCGGCTTTGCCGATCGCCCACTGCACACGGGCGCCGTCTGCGTCTATCACCGCTTCGTCGCGACGGCGGTCGACGCGCTCGCGGGCACCGGCATCCCGGTGGCGGCCGTATCGACGGGGTTCCCTGCGGGGATGGTCCCGCACGGCCTCAAGTTGAAGGAGATCGAGGCCTCAGTGCGCAACGGCGCCTCCGAGATCGACGTGGTCATCACGCGCGAACATGCGCTCGGCGGCCATTGGCAGAGGCTGTACGACGAGATGCTGGACTTCCGCCGAGCCGCCGGCGCGGCGCACGTGAAAGCCATCCTGGCGACCGGCGAGCTCAAGACACTGCGCAATGTCGCGAAGGCCTCCCTGGTCTGCATGATGGCCGGCGCGGATTTCATCAAGACCTCGACCGGCAAGGAAGGCGTCAATGCCACGCCGCTGGTCACGCTGGTCATGCTGCGCATGATCCGACAGTACGAGGCCCGCACCGGCTTCCGGGTGGGCTACAAGCCAGCCGGCGGCGTCAGCACCGCACGGCTGGCGCTGGACTACCAGACGCTCATGAAGGAAGAACTGGGACGCGCCTGGCTGGAGCCGAACCTGTTTCGCATCGGCGCCTCCAGCCTGCTGGCCGACATCGAGCGCCAGCTGGAACACCACGTCACGGGCCGCTACTCGGCCTTCAATCGCCACCCGATCGGATGAACCGATGAGCAACAGCGTCGCACGCTATTTCGACACCATGGACTACGGCCCCGCGCCCGAGAGCGACACCGATGCCCGCCAATGGCTCTCGCGCCATGCGCAGGGGTTCGGCCACTTCATCGACGGTCGTTTCACGGGGGCCGACTCCGGTGCCCACTTCGAGACCGTGGAGCCGGCCACCGGACTCCTGCTCGCGCGCATCGCACAAGGCTCGCCGGCGGACATCGACGCCGCCGTGACCGCCGCGCGCGCCGCGCAACCGGGCTGGATGGCGGTCGGCGGCCATGCGCGCGCGCGTCATCTGTATGCATTGGCGCGCACGGTGCAGCGCCATGCGCGCCTGCTTGCGGTGGTGGAGGCGCTCGACAACGGCAAGCCGATCCGCGAGACCCGCGACATCGACGTGCCGCTGGTGGCGCGCCACTTCTACCACCATGCCGGCTGGGCGCAACTGCAGGAACGCGAATTCGCGGACCAGGTGCCGCTGGGGGTGATCGGGCAGATCGTTCCCTGGAACTTCCCGCTGCTCATGCTGGCGTGGAAGATCGCGCCGGCGCTGGCGCTTGGCAACACCGTCGTTCTCAAGCCGGCGGAACTCACGCCGCTGAGCGCCTTGCTGTTTGCCGAGCTGGCGGCGCAGGCGGGCCTGCCTGCAGGCGTGCTGAACGTGGTGACGGGCGACGGCGCCACGGGCGCTGCACTGGTCGCTCACGAAGGGGTCGACAAGATCGCCTTCACCGGATCGACCGAGGTGGGCCGCCTCATCCGCGAGGCGACTGCCGGCTCGGGCAAGTCGCTCACGCTGGAGCTCGGCGGCAAGTCGCCCTTCATCGTGTTCGACGATGCCGACATCGACGCGGCGGTGGAAGGCGTGGTGGATTCCATCTGGCTCAACCAGGGCCAGGTGTGCTGCGCCGGCTCGCGGCTGCTGCTGCAGGAAGGCATCGCGGCCGACTTCATCGAACGGCTCAAGCGACGCATGCAGCAGCTGCGCGTGGGCATGCCGCTGGACAAGGCAATCGATCTCGGCAGCCTGATCGACGGCTCGCAGCTCGACAGAGTGCGCTCGCTGGTGGCCGCGGGCGTGCGCGAGGGGGCGCAGTGCTACCAGCCATCATGCGCGCTGCCCACGGGCGGCAGCTTCTATCCACCGACGCTGTTGACGGGGGTGCAACCGGCATCGACCGTGGCGACGGAAGAGATCTTCGGCCCGGTGCTCGTGACCATGACCTTCCGCACCCCGGACGAGGCGGTGGCGCTGGCCAACAACACGCGCTACGGCCTGGCAGCCAGCATCTGGAGCGAGACGATCGGACTCGCGCTGGGCATCGCACCGCAGCTGCAGGCGGGCGTGGTGTGGATCAACGCCACCAACCTGTTCGATGCGGGCGTCGGCTTCGGCGGTTATCGCGAGTCGGGCTACGGCCGAGAGGGTGGACGCGAAGGCTGCCATGAGTACCTCAAGCCACGCGCCTGGGCCGCGCGCAAGCCGCGTGCCGCGCAGGCGGCATCGGGCGCAACCGGCGAAACGGCGCGGGCGCCGGTCACCTCATCGACACTGCCGGCCATTGATCGCACCGCCAAGCTTTTCATCGGCGGCAAACAGGTGCGACCCGATGGCGAGTTGTCGCACGCGGTGTTTTCCGTCTCGGGGCAACGGTTTGGCGAGGTGGGCACGGGCAACCGCAAGGACATCCGCAACGCGGTGGCCGCGGCACGTGCGGCGGACGGCTGGTCCAGTGCCACGCCCCACCGCCGCGCGCAGGCCCTCTACTACCTGGCGGAAAACCTCTCCACGCGCGCGGACGAATTCGCCGCACGCCTCGTCCGCTTCACGGAGGTGGCGGCAGGCAGTGCGCGCGCCGAGGTGGACGCCGCCGTGAGCCGCCTCTTCGCTTACGGTGCGTGGGCCGACAAGTACGAAGGGACGGTGCACGTGCCGCCGCTGCGCGGCGTGGCATTGGCAACGGTGGAGCCCATCGGCGTGGTCGGTGTCGTATGCCCGGACGAAGCGCCGCTGCTGTCCTTCGTGAGCCTGCTCGCGCCGCTGCTGGCGATGGGCAACCGCACGGTGATCGTGCCGAGCGAATCGCATCCGCTGATCGCGACCGACTTCTACCAAGTGCTCGAAACTTCCGACCTGCCGGGCGGCGTGGTGAACATCGTCACCGGCCCGGCCGAGAGCCTCATGCAGACACTGGCCCGGCACGACGACGTGGACGCGCTCTGGGTTTTCGGCGCGGCGTCGCTGTCGCGCGATGCCGAACGCCTGTCCGTCGGCAACCTCAAGCGCACGCTGGTGGACCATGGCCTGGCCACCGACTGGCAGGACGGCGCCGCGGCCGAGGGCGCGCCCTTCCTGCGGCATGCCACGCAGGTCAAGAACATCTGGATTCCCTATGGCGAATGACGCCCTCGCCAGCTTCGCGGCCGCCGTGGCCGTGCCGAAGCCTTCCCTCGGACGCAACCCCGGATTGGAATATTCGCCATGGCCCGCTATCTGCTCGCACGGTTGATCGCGCTCGTGCCGATCCTGCTCGGCACCTCGGTCGTGGCGTTCTTCCTGATCCGGCTGGTGCCGGGTGACCCCGCCATCGCGCTGCTGGGGCTGGACGCCGACCCGCAGGCGATCGCCGCCTTGCGGCAGCAACTCGCGCTCGACCAGCCCATCGTGATTCAGTACGTCACCTGGATCGGCCACATCTTCGCGGGCGATTTCGGACGTTCGGTCCAGGGCGGACGTCCGGTCCTGCCGCTGTTGCTGGGCGCGCTGGGACCGACGGCGCTGCTGGCCGCGGCGGCGCTGGCGATCTCGCTGGCGATCGCCATTCCCGCCGGGATCGTGGCCGCCACCCGCCGCAACACCAGCGCGGACTACGCCGCTTCGTTCCTCGCGCTGTGCGGCCTGTCGATGCCGAGCTTCTGGCTCGGCGTCTTGCTCATCCTGGCCTTCTCGATCTACTGGCCGATCCTGCCGGCCTCGGGCTACGTCTCGCTGACGGCCGATCCGCTGGAGCACCTGCGCCATCTCGTGTTGCCGGCGCTGACGCTGGGAGCGGCGCTGGCGGCCGCCACCATGCGCATGACGCGCGCGACGATGCTGGAAGTCCTGCGCTCCGACTACGTGCGCACGGCGCGCGCAAAGGGACTGCCGCGGCGCCGCGTGGTGTGGGGGCATGCCCTGCGCAATGCGCGCATTCCGATCGTGACACTGCTCGGCATCCAGCTCGGCCAGCTGCTCGGCGGCGTGGTCGTGACCGAGACGGTGTTCTCCTGGCCGGGCATCGGCAAGCTGACGGTCGATGCGATCTTCGCGCGAGACTACCCCGTCGTTCAAGGCGCGGTGCTGTTGACGGCGGTCGCATTCGTGCTGATCAACCTGGCGACGGACCTGGTCTACACGGTGCTCGATCCAAGGGTGAGGCTGTCATGAGCGCGAGCGCGAACGCCATCCATCGGCCGGCCGGCATGGCCGCCTTCCTGCGCACGATGACCCGCGATCCGCGCGCGGCGCTGGGCCTGGGCCTCGTCGTCCTGGCGGCCATCGCCGCATTGGGCGCGCCGCTCATCGCACCCTATGCGCCGGACTTCCCCGATTTCGTCAACACCCTGTCGCCGCCTTCCGCCGCACATTGGCTGGGCACCGACGAACTGGGCCGCGACGTGCTCACGCGCATCGTCTATGGCGCGCGGACTTCGTTGTTCGTCGGCATTCTCAGCGTCGTGGTCGCGGCCCTGGCGGGCACCGGCCTCGGTCTGGTGGCGGGCTATTTCGGCCGTTGGACCGAGGCGCTGATCATGCGCGCGATGGATGTGGTGTTCGCCTTTCCGAGCATCCTGCTGGCGCTTGCGATCACGGCCGTGCTCGGCCCGAGCCTGACCAATGCCGTGCTCGCGATCGCGGTGGTCAATCTTCCGGTCTTCGCGCGCGTCGCGCGGGCCCAGACACTGGTGGTGCGGCAGCTCGAGTTCGTCGAGGCCAAGCGCGCCCTGGGCTTCCGCACTGCGAACATCCTCTTGCGCACGATCCTGCCGAACATCCTTGCGCCGGTGATCGTGCAGGGGTCGCTGCTCTTCGCTTCGGCCATCATCACCGAATCGTATTTGTCCTTCCTCGGGCTGGGCGCACAGCCGCCCACCGCAACCTGGGGAAACATGCTGCGCAACGCGATCGGCTTCATGGAACAGGCGCCGTGGCTGGCCCTGTTTCCCGGCGCCGCGATCTTTTTGACGGTGCTCGGCTGCAACCTGCTGGGCGACGGTCTGCGCGACCGCTTCGACCCGCGCGACTAGTGCCTCGACGACAGTTCAACCTGGAGATGTGCCATGCAGTTCCCCATCCATCGGCGTCGCTTCGCCGCCTTTCTCTCCGCCGCGCCGATCGTGCTGTCGGGGCTCCCCGCCCTGGCGCAGGAGACCCGCACGCTCACGGTGGGGATCGTCTCCGATCCCGTCACGCTCGATCCCGCCCTGATGGCCTCGTTCTTCGAGCTCTCCATCCAGTACAACCTGTATGAGCCGTTGGTGCACGTCACGCCGGATCTCAAGATCGAGCCCGGGCTCGCGAGCGTCGAGACGCCGGACCCGCTCACCTACCTCTTCACGCTCAGGCCGAACCTGAGTTTCCACGACGCAACGCCGCTCGACGCCGCGGCCGTCAAGGCAAACTTCGACCGGATGCTCGACCCGGCCACCGGCTCGCCGCGCCGCAGTGAGCTGTCGTCGATCGACACCGTCACGGTCACGGGCCCCCTGACCTTCACCATCAAGCTCAAGACGGTTTATGCGCCGTTGCTCCAGGTGCTTTCGAACCGGTCGGGCATGATGGTTTCGCCGAGTGCGCTGAAAGCCCTGGGCGCCGACTTCGCGACGAAGGGCGTGGGCGCGGGCCCCTACAAGCTGGTGAGCTGGACCAAAAACTCCGAGCTCGTGCTGGAGCGCTTCCCCGGCTACTGGCGCGGCCCCGCGAAGATCGAGCGGATCGTTTTTCGCCCGATCGCCGACGAGACCGTGCGGCTGACCAACCTGCGCTCGGCAACGGTGCAACTCGTCGATGCCGTGCCGGCGCAGAACGCCACACAGCTCGGCCGGGAGGCCAACCTGACGCTCAAGCAGACGCCGGGGCTCGGCTTCAACGCCTTTTCGTTCAACACGGCCAAGGCGCCCTTCGACGACGTGCGGGTCAGGCAGGCCTTCACCACCGCCATCGACAAGCAGGCGATCCTGCGCGCGGTTTACTTCGGTACCGGCAGCATCGCCCAAGGCGCGATCCCGCCCACGATGGGCTGGGCCCACGACGCGGCCTTCGCGCCCTACAAGGCGAACGCGGCGGCGGCGCGCAAGCTGCTGGCCGACGCGGGCAAGACCGCCCCCGTGCCCGTCTCGATCACCGTCACCAATTCGCCCGCGCAGGTCCGCACGGCCGAGGTGTTGCAGGCGCAGGCCAACCAGGCCGGGTTCAAGGTCGACATCCGGCAGATCGACGCCACCAGCCTGATCAGCGTGCTGCGGCAGAAGGATTTCGACCTGTGCATGTCCCCTTGGACGGGCCGCACGGACCCCGACGGCAACCTCTACAACTTCTTCGTCAAGGCCGGCTCCAACAACTTCATGGACTACCGCAGCGACAAGGTCACCGCTTTGCTGAACAGCGCACGCAGCACGCCAGCGCAGGCCGAGCGCTCGAAGCTCTATCGCGAAGCGGAGGCACAGATCGCGAACGATGCGCCGATGCTCTTCCTGACCTTCCCGGCAACGCTGCAGGCTTCGGTCAAGCGGCTGAACTGGCAGCAGTATCCCGACGGCGCCTTGCACCTTCAGTTCGCGAGCTTCCAGTAGCGACCTATGAAAGCCATGCAACCGCCAGAGCTTGCCCGTTCGCCGGCCGAACCTGCCCGGCAGAATGCGACGCAATCCGACCCGATGCTGGCCGTGGCCAACCTGCGCGTGGGCGTGGGTGACGGCCCGGCCATCGTGGACGGCGTCGACCTCGCCTTGAACAGCGGGCGCATTCTCTGCCTCGTCGGTGAATCGGGCTCCGGGAAGAGCCTGACCGCGCTCTCGCTGATGCGCCTGCTGTCGCCAGCCATGCGCCTCGCGGCGGACCGCTTCGTGCTGGACGGCGAAGACCTCGCCCAGGCCAGCGAAAAGCGGTTGAACGCCATCCGTGGCAACCGCATGGCCATGGTCTTCCAGGAGCCGATGACGGCGCTGAACCCGGTGATGACCGTGGGCGACCAGATCACGGAGACGCTGAGAGTCCACCAGGGCCTGCGCCAGGAAGCCGCGCGGGAGGTCGCATTGGCGATGTTCCGGCAGGTCCAGATCCCGGCGCCCGAGGCTCGACTGCGGGCCTATCCGCATCAGCTTTCGGGCGGCATGCGCCAGCGGGTGATGATCGCGATGGCGCTGATCTGCAAGCCGGCGATCCTGATCGCCGACGAGCCGACCACGGCACTGGACGTGACGATCCAGAGCCAGATCCTGCGGCTGATCGACGACCTGCGCGCACAGCTGGGGACCGCCGTCCTCTTCATCACGCACAACCTGGCCGTGGTCGCCGAGATCGCCGACGAGGTCGCCGTCATGTATGCCGGGCGCATCGTGGAGCGGGCGTCCCGCACGGCGCTGTTCGGCGATCCGATGCACCCGTACACGCTGGCGCTGTTCGCCGCGATGCCGCGCGCCGACGAGCGCGGCCGGCCGCTGGCCACGATCGAAGGCCAGGTGCCCGCGCCGGGCGCGATGCCGAAGGGCTGCCGCTTCGCGCCGCGTTGCCCGTTCGCCGCGGCGCGGTGCCGCGAAGACTATCCGCCGCTGCGCGAGATCGCGCCCGCGCACTGGGTTTCCTGCTGGCGCGCGCCCCTTGAGGAGCACCTCTCATGAGCAACCCCCTTCTCTCGGTCGAGCACGTCTCGAAGACCTACGTGTCGGGCGGCGGCCTCTTCGGCCAGGCGAAATCGGCGCGCGTGGTTTCGGACATCAGCTTCTCGCTGAATCGCGGCGACGTGTTCGCGCTGGTGGGCGAAAGCGGTTCGGGCAAGACCACGATCGGGCGCATGCTGCTTCGGCTGATCGAGCCGGATGCCGGGCGGATCCATTTCGACGGCATCGATGTCCGCGCACTCGATGCCGGGGCGCTGCGGCGTCTGCGGCGCCGGGTCCAGATCATCTTCCAGGACCCGTTCGGCTCGCTCGATCCGCGCGTGCGCATCGGGGCCGCCATCGCGGAGCCGATCCTGTTGCACCGGCTGCGGCCGCGCGCACAAGTGGCGGACCGCGTCGCGGAACTGCTGACGCTGGTCGGGCTCGATGGTCGCCATGCGGCGCGTTATCCGCACGAGTTCTCCGGCGGGCAGCGCCAGCGCATCGCGATCGCGCGTGCCCTGGCGGTGGAGCCCGAGCTGATCGTCTGCGACGAGCCCGTCTCGGCACTGGACCTTTCGATCCAGGCGCAGGTGGTCAACCTGCTGGGCGAGCTGCGTGCCAGGCTGGGCGTCTCGTACGTGTTCATCTCGCATGACATGGCCGTGGTGCGGCATCTCGCAACGCACATCGGCGTGCTGTATGCCGGCCGGCTGGTCGAGACCGGACCTTCGGAGACGGTCTTCACCGATCCGCGGCATCCCTACACGCGCATGCTGCTCGCGGCAACGCCCAGCCCGGTTCCGGACGTCGTGCGCCAGCGCGAGGCAATAGCCGGCGAACCACCCAGTCCGTTCTCGACCTGGTCGCAGTGCCGCTTCGCCTCGCGCTGTGCGCATCGCATGGAGCCCTGCATGGCCGGCGAGCCGGTGCTGGCGCAGGCCGCACCCGCGCCCCGCCTGTCGGCCTGCCTGCGTGCCGCCGAGTTGCCGACTTTCGCCGCCGTCGACGACGGCGAGGAGCGCATGACTGCGGCCTACCGAACCCGCCTGGGCCTGCTTCGCCATGCCCGTGCGGCGGCCGACGCCGAAGCCTGTTCCTCGCAACGGCAGGCGGCGGCTTCCGCCGTTTCCGCTCTTTCCCCCCACTGACCTCCGGAGTCTCCATCTTGTCTGTCAACACCTCCATCTACCGCGCCAAGGACGATGCCATCGCGCGGATCTTCGGGCGCGGCAAGGCCGTGATCGGCGTCATCCATTCGCTGCCGCTGCCTGGCTCGCCGCACTACGACGGCGAGCCGGTGCAGCGGATCTACGACTTCGCGCGGGCCGAGGCCGAGCGCTACCGCGAGGGCGGGGTCGATGGGCTGATCGTCGAGAACCACGGCGACATTCCCTTCGCCAAGCCCGACGAGCTCGGACCCGAGACCGCCGCCTGCATGGCCACCATGGCCGACATCGTGCGACGTGAGTGCGGCCTGCCGATCGGCATCAACGTGCTCGCCAACGGCGCCGTGCAGGGCATCGCCGTTGCCAAGGCGTCGGGCGCGGCCTTCGTCCGCGTCAACCAATGGGCCAACGCCTATGTCGCGAACGAGGGTTTCATGGAAGGCAAGTCGGGCGAGGCCAGCCGCTACCGCAGCTGGCTGCGCGCCAAGGATGTCGCGATCTTCACGGACGTGCACGTCAAGCACGGCGCGCACGCCATCGTGGCCGACCGCACCCTGGAGGAGCTGACCCGCGACTGCGAGTTCTTCGACGCCGATGCCGTCATCGTCACCGGCCAGCGTACCGGCGACAGCGCCCGGCTCGACGAACTGGCGACCGTCCGCGGCGCCACGGCCCTGCCCGTCATGGTGGGCAGCGGCGTGAACGCGGACAACGTCGCGGCGATTTTCGGCCACGCCGACGCGGTCATCGTCGCCAGCGCCTTGAAGCACGAGGGCGGCTGGTGGAACGCCGTCGATCCCCAGCGGCTGGCTTCGTTCATGTCGGTCGTGCGCGAGGCCCGGGGATGAGCCGCGTCTTCGTGCTGGGCAACGCGACCGTCGACCAGGTCCATTGCGTCGAGCGCCTGCCAGCGCCTGGCGAGACCGTCCTGGCGTCCAGCATCGCGCGCTGTGCCGGCGGCAAGGGCCTGAACCAGGCCGTGGCGGCGGCCCGCACCGGGGCCCGCGTGACGCTGGCGGCGCCCGTGGGGCGCGATCCGGACGCGGCCCTGCTCGCCCAAAGCCTGGCCGGCGAGGCGGAGCTCGAGGCGCTGTGGCTGGCCGGCGACGCGCCCACCGACCTCTCGTCGATCTGGGTGGCCGAAGGCGGCGAGAACGTCATCGTCAGCAGTGCGGGCTGTGCGCGTTCGATCACGCCGGAGCAGGCGATGCGCTTGTGCGACACGCTGGTGCCCGGCGACTTCCTGCTGCTGCAGGGCAATCTCTCGGCGCAGGCGACGCATGCGGCAGCCGAAGCGGGCAGGGCGCGCGGCGCCTCGTGCGTCCTGAACACGGCGCCGATCGCGTGGGACATGCATGCGCTGCTGAGGCTCTGCGACATCGTCATCGCCAATGCCGGTGAGGCCGCGATCCTGACGGCGGGCGCGGCCGATGTCGGCAAGGCCTTGCGCGCGCGTGGCGCCGGGACGGGCATCGTCACCCTGGGTCCGCGGGGCGCGCTGATCTCCACTGAGGCGGGCCAGGCGACCATCGCCGCACCGCAGGTCGAAACCGTGGACACCGCCGGTGCGGGAGATGTCTTCGCCGGCACGCTGGTCGGCCTGCTGTCGACGGGCCATCCGCTCGGCCTGGCCACGCAGACCGCCGTGGCCGCGGCATCGCTGTCCGTCACGCGGCGCAACACCATGCCTTCCTTTCCGACGCGCAGCGAGATCGCGTCGCTGCTCGAACGAGGCCGGCGCCCCATGCCAGGATCCGCGCATGCGTGATCTCCACAGACCCGGACGTTCGGTCGCCATGGGCTCGCGCGGCGCGGCGGCGACCTCCCATCCGCTGTCGAGCGCGATCGCCATCGAAGTGATGCGCGCGGGCGGAAACGCCGTCGATGCGGCGCTGACGGCCTGTTCGCTGCAATCGGTGCTGGAGCCCCACAACACCGGGCTCGGCGGGGACTGCTTCGCCCTGGTGTGGCGAGCCGACACGCAGTCGCTGCACGCGCTGAACGGTGCGGGCTACGCACCGCAGGGCTTGAGTGACTCGGGCCTGCTGGCCGAAGGCATCGACCGCATCGGTACGGAGGACATCCATTCGGTCACGATCCCGGGCGCGCTCGATGCCTGGGGCCGCCTGCTGCGCGACCACGGCACCCGGTCCCTGGCCGAGATCCTAGAGCCGACGATCGACTATGCCGAACACGGCATCGTGCTCGCGGAGCGCGCGGCCGAAGATTGGCGTGCCGAAACCGCCAAGCTGCGGCACGACGAGGGCGCATGCCGCCACCTGCTGACGCCGGCGGGCGAGCCCCCGCGCGCCGGCGATCTCGTGCGCTTCCCCGCGCTCGCCAGGACCTTGCGCACGATTGCCTCCGAGGGCATCGACGCCTTCTATCGCGGCTCGCTCGCCAAGGCGATGGTGTCCTCGCTCCAACGACTCGGCGGCACGCACGCCGCGGCCGACTTCGCCGACTTCGCCAGCTTCTATGTCGAGCCGATCCAGACGCGCTATCGAGGCCTCGACATCGTCCAGATGCCCCCCAGCGGGCAAGGCTTGACGGCCCTGCTGATGCTCAACATCCTGGCGGGCTTCGATCATTCGGGCTTCGAGCCGGCCGGCGCAGATCGGTTTCACCTGCAGATCGAGGCGTGCCGGCTGGCCTACGGCGCGCGAGACGCCTATGTCGCCGACCCCGCATTCGCCGAGGTCCCGGTGCAGGAACTGCTGTCCGAGCGCTTCGCGGCGCGCTTGCGTGAGCGCATCGATCCCCGGCGGGCCATGCCGGCGCAGATCGTGCTGCCCGGGATCGGCCAGTCCGACACGGTCTATCTGTCGGTCGTCGATGGCGAGGGCAACGTCTGTTCCCTGATCAGCTCGCTGTTCCATGCTTTCGGCTCGGGGAAGGTGTGCCCCCAGACCGGCGTGGCCTTCCAGAACCGCGGGGCGGGATTCCGGGTGCAACCCGGCCACGCCAACAGCGTTCGACCGCGCAAGCGGCCGCTTCACACCATCATTCCCGCCATTGCGATGCGTGACGGCCGCCCGGCGCTGTCCTTCGGCGTGATGGGCGGGCCCTACCAGGCGACCGGCGTCGTGCATACATTGCAGAACGTCGTAGATTTCCGCATGAACGTGCAGGAGGCCCTCGATGCTCCGCGAGGTTTCCGCTTCACGGGCGCATTCGAGGCCGAGCGAGGGATCTCCGACGCCGTCCTGGCCGATCTCCACGCCAGGGGCCATCCTGTGGAGCGCGTCCAGGTGCCGTGGGGCGGCGGACAGATGATCGCCATCGATCCAGACCGGCCGCTCGTATCGGCAGGGAGCGACCCGCGCAAGGATGGGGCTGCGTTGGCTTTCTGAAAGCATGCCCGCGGGCCGCCGCTGAAGGGCCTCCTCAGGCGTGCTCGGGGTCTGCGAGGCCGCGCAAGACGGCCTCGAGTTCTGTCGCACCCTTGTGCGATGCGCTGGGCCCGCCTTCGAATTCGATCCAGCCTTCGTTGAAGCCGTCCAGCATTCGAATGCGCGGCGAGGGGTTGGCCATGCCCTGCGAACGAAACAACGATTCCCACATCGACCGCGGCACTGGCTGGGCAAGGACATCGCGCGCCAGAACGCGGCCCAGCGTCGCGGCCAGCACCTGTGGCGTGACCCGAACCGGTCCTTCGAGTTCGACCACCCGGCGTCCCTCCCAATGGTCTTGCAGCATCTGCGCCGCGGTGGCGGCGACGTCTGCCGTCGCGACCATCGGAACCGGCTTGTCCAACGGCTGGAGGAAGCTCGACACGACACCGCGCGACCGGGCGTCGTCGATGTCCCACGCAGCGTTCTCCATGAACCACGCAGCGCGCAGAAAGGCGACCGGCATGGTCAGCGCGGCAAAGGCGCGCTCCATCATCTGCAGCTGCGTCAGCAGGTTTTCTTCCGTCGCCTGGGCGCCGATGGTCGACAGGGCCACCACGCGCCGGGGCCGGGCCTGCTGCAAGGCGGCCACCAGCGCCGCGACGTTGGCCCGCGTTTCGGCATAGCCGGCCGAGGGGTCGAACACCGGGGGCAACAGCACGAAGACCGCTTCTGCACCATCGAAGGCGGTCGCCAGGGCACCCGCGTCATCCATGGATGCGAACGCTGTCTCGCAACCGAGCGAATGCCAGCTCGCAGCCTTGGCCTGATCCCGCAGGACAGCCCGTACCGGCACGCCGGCGACCAGCAGTTTCTTTGCGACCTGAGCACCCACCTTGCCAGTGACTCCCGTGACAACAAACATGATCTTTCTCCTGATGCGGCGCACCGTACGCCTTATTGAGAAGGATTTTGGGCGCGGTGCGGGCGAAAGGCGATAGCATGAAACTCATTTGTTTCATGCTTGGAAGTCATCAATGGCAGGTTTCAGTACACAACTTCTCGAAGGCATCGACGTCATGGCGGCGGTCGTCGACACCGCAAGCTTCGGACGCGCCGGAGAAGCGCTTGACATGTCCCAGTCCGGCGTCAGCCGCGCCGTTGCGCGGCTGGAGACGCGCTTGGGCATCCGCGTGTTCGAGCGCACCACCCGGTCGGTGCGGCTGACCGACGAGGGACTGCGCTTCTACAAGCAGGTCATGCCGCTGGTCGGCGCGCTGGCGGAAGCCACCAGCGGCGCCGCAGGCGGCGGTGCGGCTGTGCGAGGCCGCCTTCGGGTCAACGTCGACCCTTTCTTCTCGCGTCTCATCCTGGGCCCTCGACTGGGCATCTTCCTGGACCGCCATCCGGACCTGGAAATGGAACTCCGCAGCCGGGACGACCTGGGCGACATGGTGGCCGACGGCTTCGACCTGGCCATTCGCTTCGGACATCCCCGGCCCTCGTCCCTGGTGGCGCGAAAGCTGCTCGACACCCGGGTGCTGACGGTGGCGTCGCCGGGCTACGTCCGGCGCCATGGCTGCCCGTCCGACCCGCGTGAACTCGAGGCCGGGCATCACCGGTGCATCCTGTTCCGCGACTCGGCGACGGGTCGGCCCTTCCCCTGGGAGTTCCACCAGCGTCGCCGCAAGCTCACGGTCGCGGCGCGCGGTGCACTGACCGTCAATGACGCGGGTACCCTCTACAGCACCTGCCTGGCCGGCCACGGCATCGCTCAGCTCTTCGAGTTGGGGGCCGAGTCCTTCATCGCCCGGAAGAAACTCGTGCCCCTGTTTCCGGACTGGCCGGATGAGCGCTTCCCGCTGTATGCCTACTATCCCACTCGCCATCACGTACCGGCCAAGACGCGGGCGCTGCTGGACTTCGTGGCAAGCCTCGTGGAGGAGGGCGGCGAGGTCGGATGACGCGAGGGCGCAAGCGGCCGGAGTTCGGCTGCTTGCCCTGTGCGCTGAGCGCCCCGAGGCTCAAGAGCGACGCGGAGAGGGCGGCTGCATCCGGGTCTGCTCGAACTTCTCCGGACCCGAGACGACCGCAGCAAGAAACAGATCGATCGAGAACTCGATCATGCGCTGCGGGTCGAGGTTGCTGTCGGTGCGGGGGATGCGCCCGCCCAGGAGGAGCGCCGCGACGCCGTGCTCCGTCGACCAGGCAGCATGCGAAAGGTAGTGGAGCTGCTCGCTGTCCCAGCCGCTCTCGAGCGCCAGCTCGAACACCGAGTCCGAGAAGTACGAGTACGAGATGTTGCTCGTTGCCTCGACATCGCCACGCACGAATTCCTGCAGCAGCCGGGGACCGGTCATCAGGTCGAACAGCCCCGCGTGCATTTGCGCGAAGCGCACGTAGCTCAGCATCATCTCGCGCGCCTTCGGCAGCGCGGGCAGGTGCCGCGCGGAGATCTCCATGCGCTGTTCGGCAAGCTCCTTGAAGCCGCTGATCGCGATTGCGGCGAGCAACTCCTCCTTGCCTTTGAAGTGGCGCGACGGCGCGGCCTCGGAAACGCCGAGCCGGCGTGCCAGCGCCCGCAGGCTCAGCTCGCTCGCACCGTTCTCCTCGAACATCCGGCGGCCTTCCTCCACCAGGGCGTTGCGCAATCCGCCCCGCTCGTAGGTCGGCTCGCGCAGCTGCGGCGGCAGCGCGCGCAGCTTCCTGGCAGCAGGCTGCGAGGCGCTACGAGTGGGTATCTGTGACGCCTTGCTGGTCATCGCTGTAGGGCTCCTTGCAACTCGGCTGATCTTACAAGCGCAGCGCGTGCGAATTCGACCGCACCGGTTCGGGTTAACACCGATAACAGACTAAGTTAACACCGTTATCATTCTCCCATCGGTGCAAAACGGCCATCCCGGCGATGTCACCTCAAGGAGAAGATCGATGAGCTCGATTTCGTATGAAAAAGACGGTGCCGTCGGCGTCGTCACCATGGCCAAGCCGCCGCACAACCTGATCGACAACGCCATGCTCCAGGAGCTTGCGTCCACCTACGCAAGAGCGGTCGAGGAGGGATGCCGCGCCATCCTGCTGCGAAGCTCGATGCGCCACTTCTGCGCCGGCGCCGACCTCAACGTGCTCGCCTCGGAGCGCTGGGACCAGAAGGCGCTTGCGAGACTCTGGGCGTCGCTCGAGGACGTGCCGGTCCCGACGGTCGCGGCCGTTCACGGCGCGGCCCTGGGCGGCGGCTTCGAGCTGGCCTTGATGTGCGACATGATCGTCGCCGCGGACACGGCCTCGTTCGGCATGGCAGAGTCCTCGCTCGGGCTGTTGCCGCTCCTCGGCGGCGTCCAGCGCGTCGTGCAGCGCGCAGGCCTGGCGCGCGGAAAGGAAATGGCCATGTTCGGCCGCCGCCACGACCCGCGGGTGCTCGAGCGCTGGGGCGTCGTCAACCTGGTTGCAGCAGAAGCCGAACTTGCCGGCGTCGCGATGTCGTGGGCCAGGCAACTGGCGGCCGGAGCGACGGTGGCGCTGCGCGGCATCAAGACCGTCGCGAACCTGTCGGCCCGCGGCGGCATTTCGGCCGGCGATGCGCGCCAGGAAGAGGTCAACACGTCCATGTGGAACAGCGCGGATCAGGCGCGCGGCCTGGCCGCCTTCGTGGCCACCGGGCCGGGCTCCGCCGTCTTCGAAGGGAATTGAGCATGAGCGCGCCACTTGAAGGTCTGCGGGTCATCGATTTCACCCGCGTGCTGTCCGGTCCGGGCTGCACCAAGGCGCTGCGCGATCTGGGCGCCGACGTCACCAAGATCGAACCCCCTGCAGGCGATGTGGGCCGCGCGGGCGTACCGCATGTCGGTTCCATGTCGACGTACTACGCACAGCAGAACGCCGGCAAGCGGAACATCAGCCTCGATCTGAACTGGCCCGAGGCGCGGGACATCGTGGCGAAGCTCTGCGCCGACGCGGACGTGATCGTCGAGAACTTCCGCCCCGGAACGCTCGCACGCTTCGGCTTCGGCTACGACGACGTCGTGAAGTTCAATCCGAAGGTCGTCTACGTTTCGATCAGCGGCTATGGCCAGACCGGCCCGTGGCGCAATCGGCCGGCATTCGCACCAACGGTCCACGCCGAGACGGGCCTGACCGACATCCTCCAGAAGCACTACGAGGGCGCCATGGTAGAGATGCGCAACGACGCATGCAGCCACGCCGACGTCTACACGGGCCTCCACGGGGTCATCGCCGTCCTGGCCGCGTTGCAGCACCGGTCGCGCACCGGCGAGGGGCAGTACGTCGACGTCTCGATGGCCGCGACGATGCTGTCGGCCAACGAACGCGCCGGCGCGCAGTTGTCAGGCCTGGAAGTCAATGACGAACCGTACGCGCTCAGCGCCAACGAGTCTCCGCTGTTCGAGCTGCCAGACGGCCGGCGCCTCACCATCGCGACAAGTCCGGTGTTCTCGCCGATGTTCATTCGCTACTGCTCGATGATGCGCCGCACGGACCTCCTCAAGGATCCGCGCTTCGCCACGGCCACCCTTCGCAAGGCCAATCTCGCCCTCTTGATGGCCGAGATCAAGGCCTGGATCCTGACCTTCACCGACCTGGACCAGCTTCAGGCGCAGGTCAGCGAAGCGGGCCTGGCGATCGGTGTCGTGCGCAGCACGCAGGACCTCGCGGACTCCGAGTGGGCGAAAGACTGGGGTGCGGTGGTCGAGGTCGAAGACCGTGAAGGCGGCACCGTGCGCATGCCCGGGCCCCCATGGCGCTTCGGCCGCTCCGAACTGCCGAAGCCGGGCTTGCCCTATTTCCAGGGCGAGAGCAATGCCGAGGTGCTCGGCGAACTGGGGATCTCCGCCGAACGCATCGAGACGCTGCGCCAGAGCGGCGTGCTGCGAAGCCGCCGCAGCCCGGCGGGCGCGTTCGACTGAGCCGAGGCCGAGGCGAACCCATGCGCACGATCGATCACACCCACGATGCCGCAGCGACAAGCTGGCTGGCGAGCGCCAACGGGGCGGCCACCGACTTTCCGATCCAGAACCTGCCGTTTGCCGTGTTTCGAAGGGCAGGGGCCCTCGAACCGCTGCGCGGCGGCGTTGCCATCGGCGACGAAGTCATGGACCTGGCCGCCTTGAGCAGAACGCAATGCCTCGACGGCTTGGCGCTGCAAGCCGCGCAGTCGTGTGCCGCACCGGCGCTCAACGACTTTTTCGCCCTGGGACCGGTGGCATGGCGCACATTGCGGCGCGCACTCTTCGAGCTTCTCCACAAGGACGCCGTCGCCACCAGGCCGTCTCAGGTCGATGCGGTCAGGGGCTGTCTCATGCCGCAATCCGAGGTCGAGTACGCGGTTCCGGCTCGCATCGGCGACTACACGGACTTCTACACGTCGATCCATCACGCGCGAACGATCAGCTGCCTGCTGGACCCGAAGGGAGACGTGCCCCGGAACTTCCAATGGGTTCCCACCGCCTACCACGGCCGCGTGTCTTCCATCGGCGTGGCCGGGCAGAGGTTCCGGCGCCCACATGGCCAGGCGCTGCGGGACGGGAGCACGACGCCGGAATACGGACCTTCGCAGCGCCTCGACTACGAGCTCGAACTCGGCATCTATGTCGGCACGGGCAACGCGCTCGGCGAGCCCATTGCGCTCTCGCGCGCCGAGGACCACGTCTTCGGCATCTCGCTGCTCAACGATTGGTCGGCGCGGGATATCCAGGCCTGGGAAATGGCGCCGCTCGGCCCGTTCCATGCAAAGAACTTCGCGACAACCGTCTCGCCCTGGATCGTCACGATGGACGCCCTGGCCCCCTACCGGACGCCGTGGACCCGCCCCGCGGCCGATCCGCAGCCGCTGCCTTATCTGGAGAGCGAGTCTCACCGCGCGCAGGGCGCCATCGATATCCGTCTCGAGGTGTCGATCGAGACCCATCGCATGCGCGAAGCCGGACTCCCTGCCGAGACGATGTCACGCACCAGCTTCTCTCATCACTACTGGTCGATCGCGCAGATGCTCACCCACCACGCGGCCGGGGGCTGCAACCTGCAGCCGGGCGACCTGCTGGGCAGCGGCACGATCTCGGGGCCCGAGCTTTCCGAAGCCGGCGCATTGATGGAGCTCGCCCTTGCCGGCAGCAAGCCGGTGCAACTCGGCAACGGCGAGCGCCGAAGCTTCCTGGAGGATGGGGACGCGATCATCTTCCAAGGCTGGTGCGAACGGGAGGGATTCAATCGCATCGGCTTCGGCTTCAATCATGGGCGGGTCCTCCCCGCCGTGTCGCCATCTGCCGAATAGTTTCTCGCCGCGATCCGCTTTCCGGTCTCTCCAACTGGCAATCACCTCGGAGCCCCTCATGAAGAACAGCAACCAAGGAACCGGCCGCCTTCTCGGCTGGATCATCGCTGCCGCCGTCCTGCAGCCCTTCGGCAGCGCCCAGGCGCAGTCGCTCTCCTCGAAGCCGATCGTGCTGCGCGTCGCCTATCCCGCCGGTGGTCCCGCCGATGTCGCGGCCCGCAAGGTCCAGCTACCGCTGCAGTCGGCGCTCGGGCAGACGGTCATCGTCGAGAACCTGCCCGGCGCGGGCGGATCGATCGCCGCGGCGAGCGTGCTGAACGCGCCGCCCGATGGCCAGACGCTGCTGGTGACGACCGGCAACGACATGATCCTCTCGCCCCTCGCGATGTCGCAGGTCAAGTACAAGCCCGAGAACTACCGGCTGTTGGCGACCATTCTGCCGACCGACTTCACGCTGGTCACGAGTGCCGAGCACGCCTTCGCCAATGTCGACGAGCTCATCGAGCATTCGAAGAAGCCGGGCAGCAAGGAGATGACGGTCGGCAGCTGGGGCTACGGCTCGGCGCCTTACCTCGTGGCGGCGGACTTTGGCGCCGCCACGGGTGCGCGACTGATGGACGTGCCCTACAAGGGCGCGGCGCCGGTCGTCCAGGCGCTGCTCAGCCGGGAGATCGACATGGCCTTCGTGCCGCTGGCGCCCAACGTGCTGGAGCTGGTTCGCACGGGCAAGATCAAGGCGATCGGCGTGGCGAACACCAAGCGCAACCCCTTCCTGGCGCAGGTGCCCACGTTGAGCGAGGGCAAGTACCTCAAGAACTTCGTGTACAGCGCATGGGCGGCCGTCTTCATCCCGGCCTCGGCGCCTCCCGCGGCGGCGGCCCGCCTCAGCAAGGACTTGGCGGAGATCGTGAAGGGCGACGAATTCCAGCGCTTTCTTCGCGACTCGGCCGCGCTGCCCGTCGAACCCATGACGCTCGACCAGTCTGCTGCCTTCTACCAGCAGGAAGTCGAGAAGTTCCGCCGCATCGCCAAGCTCGTCAAGCTCGAACCACAGTAGCAGGAGTTTCCATGACCAACCCTTCCCAATTGACAGACATCTCGGTGACGACCTCCGTCCTTGCCTTGGACCACGTGAGGATCAACACGCCGAAACCCTATGCCGAGGTCAAGACCGCGCTCGAATCCAGGCTGGGCCGGCTCGACGACTCGATCCGGGACCTGTTGAAGAAGAACGAGATCGAAGCCGTGCGCGTCGCCCTGCAGAAGGCGGCGGGCGAAGACGGGCTCGCCATCCATTACGTCGGCCCGCACGGAGACTGGCTGGCGCTGAAAGGCGAACGCGGGAAAGCGACCGCGTACCTGATCGGCAATGTGCTGTACGCCGTGCAGATGACGAGCGTCGACCTTGCGGCCGGCCTCTACGCGCCGCTGCGGGTGGTTCTCTATGAAAACGCGGAAGGCGGCTCGACTTTCGAGTACGACAAGCCGTCCACGCAGTTCGGCCAGTTCGGCCAGCCGGAGATCGACCGGATCGCGGCGATCCTCGACGAGCGGCTCCATGCAGTCCTGCTCAAGGTGGCGACGCCATGACGACGCATTGCCTGAAGACGCTGGCCTTGATCGCAGCCGCCAGCGTGCTGGCACTGGCCTCGCCGATCGCGTCCGCGGAAGGCTATCCTTCGCGACCCGTCAAGATCGTCGTGCCGTACACCGCCGGCGGGCCAGTCGACCAGCTGGCGCGGGGCCTCGCGGAGCGGCTAGGCAAATCGACGGGGCAGCCGTTCATCGTCGAGAACAAGCCGGGCGGCAACACCATCGTGGCCGCATCGATGGTCGCCAAGGCGCCGGCGGATGGCTATACGCTGTTCATGGCTTCGTCCGCGAGCCTGGCCGTGAATCCGCTGGTCTACAACAAGCTGGCCTACGACCCGGACCGCGACTTCGCCCCCGTGTCCCTGGTCGCGTCGGCGCCGCTGGTGATGGTGGTCGGAAACGCCACGCCGGCGACCCGATTGAAGGACCTGATCCCCTACATCCGCAGCCGCGAAGGCAGCTTTGCCTATGCCTCCAACGGCAACGGCAATCCGCTGCACCTGGCCTGTGCGCTCTTTGCATCGATGGCCAACGTGGACATGCTGCACGTGCCCTACAACGGCACCGCGCCCGCCCTTGCGAGCGTGCTTGCCGGCGACACGCAGATGACCTGCGACATCGTGCTGAACTCGATGCCGCAGATCAAGGCGGGAAAGCTCCGTCCGATCGGCATCGTGGGCCCCCGGCGCGTCGCAGCGCTTCCCGACGTGCCGACCTTGGCGGAAGAAGGGCTGCTCGGGGTCGATGCTGCGGTCTGGTTCGCACTGGTGGCACCCGCGAACACGCCTGCCGAGGTGGTGGCCAGGCTGAACAAGGAGGTCGTCAAGGCCATCGACGATGTGGCCATGAAGGCGCGGTTCAGCGCCATGGCGATGGAGCTCGGCAGCAGCTCGCCGCAGGACGTCGTCGACCTGACGAATCGTGAACGCAGCAAGTGGGCGGCTGTCGTGCGCAAGCACGGCATCAAGGTCGAATGAGCAACGCTGCGATGACCGCGAAGCCGCTCGCGATGGTACCGCCGGAAGCCTGCGTGATCGTGGGTGGCTGCAACGGCCTGCACTGCATCCCGGCGGCGCAACAAGCCGAGTACTACCGCGCGCAGAAGTACGTGGCGCTGCTCGGCCTCGTTTGCCTGCCCGTGCTGGTCTACCTTCTGAACTGAGGCTTCGTTTTCTCTTCTCGGCGCGGCCTTCCTCGTGCGTGTTGGCGAACGAAAGTCGTTCAGAGGCCCGAGACCCGCTGGCGATCGAAGAAGCTCCTGCGCCAAGGCAGGATCTGAACCGACCCGAACAAGCCGCCGGTGCTGAAGGGGTCGTCGCCGACGAAGCGCTCCGCCGCGGCGCGATCTTCGGTGTCGACGATGATCATGCCGCCGATCGCCTTGCCGTCGTCGTCCAGCACGGCGCCGCCGGCCAGCATCTGGTCCTGGCGGGCCGCAAGGTAGGCGAGGTGCCGCGGCCTCAGGTCGGCCCGCAGGCGCTCGGCGCCGGGCTTGTCGTACGCAAGGATGATGAAGGGCATGGTGGCGGGTCCGGGCTCAGCTGGTCGTGATGTCGGCCTTCTTGATGATCGCGCCCCAGGTGTCCATCTCGCGTGCGATGAAGGCCCGGAATTCCGCAGGCGTGCTGCCGACCGGGTCCGCGCCGTTGGAGACCAGGGCCTCTCGCGTTGCCTTGGTCTGCAGCGCCTTGCGCACTTCGGCGCCCAGGCGTTCCACGATCGAAGCGTCCGTGCCCGCCGGGGCCAGCAGACCGGCCCAGGCGCTGACGTCGAAGGGCTTGCCCGTGATCTCGGCGACAGTGGGCACGTCGGGCAGCGACGGCGAACGCTGCTGCGTCGAGGTCGCAAGGGCACGCAGCTTGCCGGACTTCACCAGCGGCGCCGCCGCGACGACGTTGGCGAACATCAGGTCGACGTGGCCACCCATGACGTCCGACAGCGCCGGACCGGTTCCCTTGTAGGCCGCATGCGTCATCGAGATGCCCGCATCCAGTGCCAGCAGTTCCATCGCCAGGTGGTCGGCCGTGCCGCTGCCGGTCGAAGCGAAGGCCAGCCGCCGGGTCTTCGCGAGCGCGAGGACATCCGCCAGCGACCGGACCGGCGACGCCGGCGAGGTCACCATGATGAAAGGCGACTGCACCGCAAGGCTGATCGGCGCGAAGGCCTTGAGCGTGTCGAAGGGCAGCGCCTTCATGAGCCACGGATTGGTGACATGCGGGACACTGGCCAGCAGCAGCGTGTAGCCGTCGGGCGGCGAACTGGCCACGTACTCGGAGCCGATCACGGTGCTGGCGCCGGGCCTGTTCTCGACGATGAAGGTCCGGCCGAAACCCTCCGAGAGTCCGGAGGCGAGCGCACGCGCGACAACGTCCGTGCCTCCGCCGGCGGTGAACGGCACGACGACCTTCACGGGCCGGGCCGGGTAGCCGTCCGCCGCGCGCGACGGCAGCACGGCAGCCGACAGGCATGCGCCCCCCAGCAATGTCACGATCTCGCGACGGTTCATGTGAATCTCCTCGGTGCGGCTGCAATGGACAGCGCGGGGTGTGGATGAGACGCCCGTCTAGGCGTTGAAATGGAGCCGCGGGCCGCTGTGCGGCCACGGCAGGGAGACCAGTTGACCGGCGCCGGACAGGGTGACAAAGGCGGTCTTGAGATCGGGCCCGCCGAAGCAGATGTTGGTGACGTAGGTGTCCGGAAACGCGACCTGGGACCTCAGTTCACCGCTCGGCGCGATGACCGAGATCGCCCCCGTGATCAGCGTGGCGACGCAGATTTGGCCCCCGGCGTCCAGCGCCAGGCTGTCGAAGCGCTGGAAGCCCGGCAGCCCGCACACCAGGCGCCCGCCGTGCGGCGAGGGGAAGGGATGCTTGCGGATGCATCCCGCCTCGACCAGGTCGAAGGCCCACAGGCGGGCGGTCTCCGTCTCGGCCACGTAGACCGTGGCGCCATCGGGCGAGAGGCCGACGCCATTGGCGGCCAGCAGGGGATAGGCGACCTCGACGATGCGGGAGCCGTCGGGCAGTGCGTAGTAGAGGCCGCCGTTGTCGCGCGACCGTGCGTGCTTCTTGCCGAAATCAGTGAAGTAGAACCCGCCCTGCGCATCGAACACGAGGTCGTTCGGCGACGAGAGCCGATGGCCATCGCAGTGGGTGTAGAGCACGCGGCCGTCGCCGGTCGCGAGATCGAATCTTCGGATGCTGCCGCCCTGGTAGCCGGGCGCTGGGCCGATCGAGGTGAAGCGCCCCGGCGCATAGGCGCTGCCGCCGTTGTCGCAGACGTAGAGCGCGCCGTCGGGTCCGATCGCCGCTCCGTTCGGCCCGCCGCCGCAATCGGCGACCTGTTCGACGCGGCCTTCGGGCGTGACGCGGATGATCCTGCCCGCACGCATTTCCACAAGCACCACCGAGCCGTCGACCAGGGCCACGGGCCCCTCAGGAAATTGCAGACCTTCGGCGAGGATTTTCATGTACGTCGTGCCAGCCAACCCGGCGCCGAGCGCCGAAAGAAGGCTTCTGTCTCCAATGAACTTTGCGCTGACGATAACGAAGTGACGCGGCCACCTCAATGACAATTAAGTCATGTGAGAAATGAGTAAACCTCATTCAATGGGATGGTCCTCGGCTGCCTCGGCCTCGGCCGCGATCCACGCCTCGAAGTCGCTCACGCGCTTGGGCACCGGCCGGTCCGCGCGCCAAGCCATGAAATAGCCGCCCTCGGTGGGCACGCGCAGGTCGAAAGGCGCCACCAGCCGGCCGCTCGCGAGGTCGTCGCGCACGAAGGCCAGCAGCGCCACCATCACGCCGAGTTGTTCCGCCGCGGCCTGGTAGGCCATGGCCGCGTTCTCGAACTTGAGGCCGCGGTTGCCGTCGATCCCTTGCGTTCCGGCGGCCGCCAGCCAGGTCGGCCAGTCCTGCGGCCGGTTCAGCGAACACAGCAGCGCGTGCTGCGCGAGGTCGGCGGGCTCGCGCAACGGCGGGTCGCGATCGATGAGGCCCGGCGCGCAGACCGGCAGCAGCGTCTCGCGGAACAGCAGCCTGAAGCCCGCGCCGGTGGGCGGGCGGGGCTCGGAATGGATGCTGACGTCGACGTCGTCGCGATCGAAGTCGGCCGGCTTGTGAGAAGTGGTGATCTGCACGTCGACCTGCGGATGCAGCGCATGGAAGCGTGCCAGCCGCGGGATCAGCCAGCGGATCGCGAAGGTGGGCGGCACCTTGATGCGAAGCAGCCGCTCGTCGGAGCGCTGCTGCAACTGGCGCGTGCCGTGCTCGATCTGGTCCAGCGCGACGCGCATGCTGGCGAAGTACGACTGGCCTGCGGAAGTCAGCCGGATGCCATGCCTTCCGCGATCGAACAACTGCACCTCGAGCCAGCCTTCCAGCGTGGCGATGTGACGGCTGACCGCCCCCTGGGTCACGCAGAGTTCCTGCGCGGCACGAGTGAAGTTGCCGCAGCGCGCTGCGGCCTCGAAGGCGCGCAAGGCATTGAGAGGAGGCAGACGACGGCTCATCGGACTGAATTTTACTCATACCTTGCATGCCTTTATTGTGATTGCCGCGCCCCGGCGCCCCACATAGGATCGCAGCGGAGAACCTACAACCAGGAGACACCGAATGATGAAGAAATTGCATGTCTGGCTGCTCGCATCCAGCCTGCTTGGATGGCATGCCGCGGCGCCGGCGCAGGACGCCGCGGCGTCCTATCCGAATCAACCGATCAAGCTGATGGTCCCGTGGCCCGCGGGCGGAGGCGTGGACACGACCGCGCGCATCGTGTCGGATCTGCTGGGCCACCGACTCGGCCAGCCCTTCGTGATCGACAACCGCGGCGGCGCAGGCGGCAACATCGGCACCGAGCTGGCAGCCCGCCAGAAGCCGGATGGCTACAACCTGCTGATGTCATCGATCAGCCCCAACGCGGTCAACATCAGTCTCTACGGCAAGCTGGGCTTCGATCCGGTCAAGGACTTCGAGCCGATCATCTACGTCTCGGCCGTGCCCAACATCCTTGTGGTGCCCGCCAATTCGCCGTTCAAGTCCGTCAAGGACGTGATCGACGCGGCGCGCGCCAACCCGGGCAAGCTCAACTATGCCTCGGGCGGCGTCGGCTCCTCGCAGCACCTGGCGGCCGTGCAATTCGCGCTGGCGGCCAAGATCGACATCGTCCACGTGCCCTACAAGGGAACCGCGCCGGCCGAGACCGACGTGGCGGCGGGACACGTGTCGCTGATGCTCGACACCACCACCTGCCTGCCCTTCATCGCTGGCGGCAAGATGCGCGCGCTGGCGGTCGCTTCCAAGACGCGCAACCCGGCCCTGCCTGATGTGCCGACCTTCGATGAAGTGGGACTGCCCAACGTCTATGCCTCGTCGTGGTATGGCTTGTCGGCGCCGGCCGGCACGCCGCGCGCCATCATCGACAAGCTCAACGCCGAGGCCAACGCGGTGCTCAAGTCGCCCGAATTGCAAAAGCGCATGCTGGCGTTCGGCGCCGAAGTCGGCGGCGGCACGCCCGAGGACTTCGGCCGTTTCATGGCCAGCGAAACCAAGCGCTATGCCGAGATCGTCCGCATCTCGGGCGCCAAGCTCGACTGATTCATTTCCGCACGCCGGTCACTCCCATGTCACTCGCCCCCGCTCCGCTTACGCTCTTTGACAAGATCTGGAAGCCGCACGTCGTGATGAAGCGCGACGACGGCCAGAGCCTGCTGTACGTCGATCGCCACCTCGTGCAGGACGGCTCGGCACCCGCCTTCGAGATGCTGCGCCAGCGCGGCCTCGGTGTGCGCCGGTCGGACCTCGCCTTCGCGACGCCCGACCACTACGTGCCCACCGGCAGCCGCGTGCTGGCCGACATCGCCGACGCCGAGAAGCGCGCGATGGCGCAGGCGTTGCAGGATGACAGCGCCGCCGCCGGCATCCGCTTCTTCGGCCTCGACGACGAGCGTCAGGGCATCGTCCACGTCGTCGGCCCCGAGCAGGGCTTGAGCCTGCCCGGCGCGGTGATCGTCTGCGGCGACAGCCACACGGCCACCCACGGCGCGCTGGGGGCGCTGGCCTTCGGCATCGGCGCCTCCGAAGTGGCGCACGTGCTGGCGACGCAGACCCTCTGGCAGCGCAAGCCGCGCACGCTGCGCGTGGTCATCGACGGCAGGCTGCCGGAGGGCGTGTCGGCCAAGGACATCATCCTCGGCGTGATCGCGAAGGTCGGGGCCGCGGGCGGCACCGGCCATGTCGTCGAGTACGCCGGAGAAGCGATCCGCGCGCTCTCGATGGAAGGCCGCATGACGGTGTGCAACATGTCGATCGAGGCCGGGGCTCGCGCCGGCCTCGTGGCGCCCGACGACACCACCTTCGAATGGCTGGCGGGCCGCCCCCATGCACCTCACGGGGCGGCCTGGGACACCGCGCTGGCGCGCTGGCGAGGGCTGCCCGGCGACGAGGGCGCCGTGTTCGACAAGGAAGTGCGACTGAACGCCGACGACATCGCGCCGATGGTCACCTGGGGCAACAGCCCCGAGGACGCATTGCCGATCACGGGCCGGGTGCCGGACCCGGCCGATGCGCCCAGCGCCGAGCGGCGCGACGCCCTGCAGCGCACGCTGGCCTACATGGGCCTGCAGCCGGGCCAGTCGCTCACGGCGCTGTCGGTCGACCGGGTGTTCATCGGCTCCTGCACCAACGGCCGCATCGAAGACCTGCGCAGCGCCGCGGCGGTGGCGCGCGGGCGGCGCGTGGCCGACGGCGTGGAAGCCTGGGTGGTACCGGGTTCCGGCCTTGTGAAGCGGCAGGCCGAGGCCGAAGGGCTGGACGCCGTCTTCCGGGCAGCGGGCTTCCAGTGGCGGCATGCGGGCTGCTCCATGTGCCTGGGCACCAACGGCGACCAGGTTGCCGCCGGCCAGCGCTGTGCCTCGACCTCGAACCGCAATTTTGTCGGCCGCCAGGGCCCGGGTTCGCGCACCCATCTGATGAGCCCGGCGATGGCCGCGGCCGCAGCCGTCACCGGGCGACTCGCCGACGTGCGGGCCCTGCCTTCCGCCTCCTGAACAACAGAAACGCACCGACTCGCAACCATGCAAGCTTTCAGTCAAGTTGAAGCCGTCGCGGCGCCGCTGGCCCGCGCGAACATCGACACCGACCAGATCGTGCCGGCGCTCTACCTGCAGAAGCCGCGCTCGGACAACTTCGGCCACTACCTGTTCCACGACGTGCGGCACGATGCGCTGGGCCAGCGCCGACCCGACTTCGTGCTCAATGCCGCCGCGTACGCAGGGGCCCGGATCCTCGTGGCAGGCCACAACTTCGGCTGCGGATCCTCGCGCGAACATGCAGTCTGGGCCCTTCACGACGGCGGCTTCCGCGCCGTGATCGCACCGAGTTTCGGCGACATCTTCCAAGCCAATGCGCTCAAGAACGGCTTGCTGCCGGTGCGCCTGCCCGAGCCGGTGGTCGAAGAACTGCTGGCGGCGCTGCTGGCAGCGCCCGGCACGCAGCTGCGCGTGGACCTGGAAGCCCTGGTGGTGACCGGGCCGCATGGCCGCACCGAACCATTCGCCATCGACCCTTTCGCTCGCCATTGCCTGTTGGAGGGCCTGGACGAGATCGACTACACGCTGACGCAGCGCGCGCGCATCGAGGAATTCGAGCGCCACCACGCGCCGCAATGACTTCCCCTCAATTTCCAGAAAGGATCCAGAAATGAAGATTGCAGTGATGCCCGGCGACGGGATCGGCCACGAGGTGACCGCGCAAGCGGTCAAGGTGCTCAAGGCGGTGGTGGGCCACACCCAGCCATTGGAGCTCGTCGAGGCCGCGATCGGCCAGGCCGGCATCGACGCCGCCGGCGATCCGCTGCCGGCCGCGACGAGCGAGATCGCACGCAAGGCCGACGCGATCCTCTTCGGCTCGGCCGGCATGCCGGGCGACGAGGCCATTCCATTCATGATGCGGCCCGGGGCCAGCCTGCTGCGGCTGCGCAAGGAGCTCGGCCTGTTCGCCAATTTCCGGCCGGCGTTCCTGTTTCCCGAACTCCTCGGCGCCTCCACCCTCAAGCCGGAGGTGGTCGAGGGGCTGGACCTGATGATCCTGCGCGAGCTCACCGGCGACGTCTACTTCGGCGAGCCGCGCGGCAGCGGCATCAACGCGATGGGCGAGCGCGAGGCATTCAACACCATGCGCTATTCCGAGCCTGAGATCGAGCGCGTCGCGCACGTGGCCTTCCGCACCGCGCGCTCGCGCCAGCGCCGCCTCTGCTCGGTCGACAAGGCCAACGTGCTCGAGGTCATGCAGCTGTGGCGCGAGGTGGTCACGCGCGTGGGGCGGGACTATCCCGACGTGGAGCTCACGCATCTCTTCGTCGACGCGGCCGCGATGCAGCTGATGCGCGCGCCGAAGCAGTTCGACGTCATCGTCACCGGCAACATCTTCGGCGACATCCTGTCCGATGCCGCCGCGATGCTCACGGGTTCCATCGGCATGCTTCCTTCGGCGTCGCTGGCCGCCGGCAGCTTCGGACTCTATGAACCGGTGCACGGCACCGCGCCGGACATCGCCGGCAAGAACCTGGCCAACCCGCTGGCGTCGATCCTCTCGCTGGCGATGATGCTTCGCCTCTCGTTCGATCAGCCGGACAACGCGGAGCGCGTCGAACGCGCCGTGCGCCGAGTGCTGGCCGACGGGCTGCGCACCGGGGACATCTACCAGTCCGGCTGCACTCGGGTGGGAACGGAGGAGATGGGCGCCGCGGTGGTTGCGGCCATGAACGCGAGGTAGCGATCAGCACTCGCGCCCCAGGTCCCCTTGCCGGGGACCTGCGAAATGCACTCGCGATGCTTCTCGCACGCCAAGTGGGGCCGGACGCCCGCGCAGCGTTCCCGGATCAGCAGGGGTCTGCTCTGCGCCATGCTCCACGCCCATAGACCGGTCGCCTGCGCCGCACCTGCAACACTGGCTCATTCTGAGCGCTTCCGACCCCTGCCTGCACGGCCGGTGGGAGGCTTCGCGTCTCCTTCGCCACCGCGGTGCGCCTCGAGCTGACGCAACGTCCCTGCCGTCGCTGCCTGGCGGTCGCGCAACTGGCTTATCTCGCGCTCGGCCTGCGCGCGAGCGCGTCGCCGAGGCAGAGCACCGCGCGACCGACCTTGTCGAACGGTTGCGCCGCAAGGAAAGGAGTGACGGTTTGGCTTCGTTCGATGACCCGCTACGGGACTTGTGAGGCCCATCCCACGCTCCTATGATGGTCCGCCAGCCCCCGCCAGCCTCACCGACATCGGAGACCCTCATGAACAACATCCCATCGAAGCGCACCTTGTCGCGCCGCATCGCGTTGCACTACGGGCTCAGCGCTTTCGGCGCCGGCGTTCTGCCCGCATCTGCCCTCGCCCAGGGCGCCTGGCCCACCAAGCCGGTCTCGCTGGTGGTGGGCTATCCACCGGGCGGACAGACGGACTTCGCCGGGCGCGTGCTCACAGCCGGCATGCAGGCCAGCCTGGGCCAGAGCGTCGTGATCGACAACAAGCCCGGCGTCAACGGCAACATCGCCACCGACTACGTGCTCAAGGCACCGCCCGACGGCTATAAGCTGCTCGTGGGCAACGGCAGCAACATGGTGCTGAACCCGCACACCTACCGCAACACGCCGGTGGCCGATCCGCTCAAGATGACACCCATCGGGTTGCTGTTGACCTCCTCGTTGATGCTGGTCGTGCCGACCAGCCTGCCGGTCAAGGATGTCCCCGAGTTCATCGCCTGGATCAAGGCGCAGGACAAGGCGGGCAAGGCCGTCGACTACGCCTCGGGCGGGCCCGGCAGCCTCGTGCAGACCGCGATGGAGCTGTTCCGCGAGCGCATCGGCAAGCCGAAGATGAGCCACGTGCCGTACAAGGGCAGCAGCCCTGCGATGACCGACCTGATCGCCGGCCGCGTGCCCGCCATGTTCGATGCCTCGTCGGTGGTCGCGCCCTTCCTCAAGTCCGGCCAGCTGAAGGCGCTGATGGTCACCGGCCCCAAGCGGGTGCCTGCGTTCCCCGACGTGCCCACGGCGGCCGAAGCCGGCATCAAGGACTTCCAGATCATCTCCTTCATCGGCCTGTACGGCCCGCCGGGCCTGAGCCCCGACATCGTGAAGAAGGTGAACACGGCGATGAACAGCGCCCTCAAGGAACCCAATGTCCAGAAGACCATCGCCGATCGCGGCGACGACGCCGGTGGCGGCACGCCCGAGCAGCTCGCGGCGCTGACCCGGGACTACTACAAGCTGCTCGGCGAGGTGGTCAAGAACAACGACATTCGCGCCGAGTAGGCAGCTTCGGCGTCTCGTGTTTGAGGCTCGGGCGCGGTCGAGGCCGCCGGTTTGAAGAAGCGCGTCCCGTCAAACGCCGCGAGAGACGTCGTCGCTCGTCGCGGAGGCGACGCTTGACTGGGTGCACAGAGCCTTGCTGTTCGTGCTTGGCGCCCCGCATAGCGCAAGCGCGAGCCTGTCCGTACTCGAGCGCCTTGCGCGCGAACTGCTACGCCGGATTGCGCCGCGGATGCTCGTCGTCGACGAAGTGCATCACCTGTTGGCCGGGAACTACCGCGAACAGCGCGCCTCCCGCAACCTGCCGAAGTTCCCGGCCAACGACCTGAGGTTCAGGAGCGTGCTGGTCGGCACCGCCGATGCACCATTGGCCCTGACCACCGGCTCCCTGATGATCAGTCGCTTCACCCCGTTCGACATCCCGCGCTGGCGCGAGAGCGATGACCACGGCGACTGCTGGGAGCGTTCGAGCGAGTGCTGCCGCTGCGCAAGCCCTCGGACCTGATGCAACGTGCGATCGCTCAGCGCTCGTGCTCGCCGCGAGCGACGGCCTGACCGAGCTGAGTTCAACGACTTCAACATCAGGACCGCACGAAATGGCGCTCGGACGACGCTCAGCGAAAGGACGGCTTTGCAGTGCTGGCAGCCAAAGTACGTTTGACTGCGGCGATCGAGATCCAAGAACTCGCAGGCGGCTTGGGGCCCAAACTCGACTTCTGACCTTGCCAAAGGGGTGGGCGATGGGACATGACCGGAAAGCGCCTAACTGCAGGCGCGCCAGCCACCTGTGCCGGCATCAGAACGCGTAGAGCGCCCGGGGGTTGCCGGCCAGCACCTGCTGTCGCAACCCTGGCGTGGCAAGCCACTCGCGCAACGTTGCGGCGAGCGTCTGAGGCGGGACGGGGCGGTAGGGGCTCACCTGGTGAGCCCCTCGCCCGGGCTCGCGCGCCGTGTGCGGCCAGTCGCTTCCCCAGAGCACGGCTTGCGGGGCGGCCTGCAGGAATACGCGGGCCCATCGCGCCGCGAGGCCGGGAGATGCGAGGCGATAGGGAGCCGACAGCTTCACGTGTATACGCCCGGTGCGCAGCAGGTCGATCAGCACGCCGCCGCCTTCCTGTGGCCCGGCTTCGGCCAGTGCGAAATGGTCGAGCACCACCGGCGCCGGCAGCTGCGGCAGGCGATCTGCCAGCGCGGCCGTCACCTGCGCCGCCGCGTACAGCTGCAGGTGCCAGCCCAGGTCCGCCACCCGTGCGCCCCATGCTCGAGCTGGACCTGTCCGAGCGCATCCGCGGCCTAGTCACCGTCGCCTGCATCCCCTCGGCCGTCGACAACTTCGGGGCCGGCGTGGTGCGCGACTTTCGCCAGCGCTTTCCGAGCACCCGGGTGCGCATACTGGAGGCGCAGCATGTGCCCGCGCAGCTCAGCCTGATCAACGCCGGCCTGGGCGTCGGCGCGGTGCCTCGGCTGGCACTGGCGGGCGGCGCCGGATCTGCCCTGGTCTGCGTGCCGCTGAGGGAGCCGGAGATCGTGCGCAACGTGGGCATCGTGCGCCGGCGCGGGCGGACGCCCGGCGCGGCCGTGCAGGCCTTACATGACGCGTTGGTGGGTGCGCACCGGCGCACGCCAGGGGAGCCGATCCGCTAGGTTCAGGGGAAATCGACCGATCCCGTCAAGATCCGCGAGGCTTTCTCGAGCTGCCGAAGCAGTCACGCGCGATGGCAGCTGACGCCGAACAGGATCTGCGCACGGCCGTAGTCGATCTGTCGCGCATGGCGTGTGACTGCCGCGTGCAGGCCGGCGTCTCGCGGCTGCAGCTCAATCCGGCGGTGCGGGATCTCGGCCTTTTCTTTACGGTCGCTTGCGCTCGATCTGGGCTTTATCCCCGTCGTGCCGCCACCGAAGACGCGAGTCGAACCGTGGGAGCACGACCGCGAAATGTACAAGCGCCGCAATGAGGTCGAGCGACTGTTCCGGCGCCTGAAAGGCTACCGCTGCATCTTTTCCCGCTTCGAGAAGATCGACGTAGTGTTCATCAGCCTCGCGCTGATCGCCGGTGGACTTCGTTTGTGTTGACACGCCCTAGCCCGACCATTCCAGATTCAAGTGCCACACTGACGCGTCGCGGCCTGGACGATGAACGACGCGACCCTCTGCGCCGTCATAATGTGGAGCATGGTCGGACTGCGCTCAGGTGTCCTTGAATTTCGCGGCGCGTTTCTCGCTGAATGCCTTCATGCCCTCAGCGGCGTCCGCGCTGCGGTAGGCCAACGTGGACAGATCCGCCTCCAGCCGCAAGCCGTCGTGCAGCGCCATCTCGTGGGAGCGCTGCACCGCCTCTCGTGCAAAGCGCTGGGCGATCAGGCTATGGCGGCAGAAGGTGCGCGCGAACGTGAACGCGTCGTCCAGACTCTCGGCGCGGCCGTTCACCAAGCCGATGGCCAGCGCCTCGTCGATGCCCAGCGTGCGCCCGCTCATGATGATCTCTAGGGCGCGGCCTGCGCCGACCAGGCGCGGTAGGCGCTGCGTGCCGCCGTAGCCGGGGATCAGCCCCAGCTTGATTTCCGGCAGACCGAACTTGGCGCCCGCCATGCCCAGCCGGAAAGTGCACGCGAGCGCCAGCTCGGCACCGCCGCCGAAGGCATAGCCGTTGACCAGCGCCAGCGACGCCATCGGCATTCGGTCCAGCTGAGCGAACACCTGCTGGCCCAGTTCGGCGCCCTCGCGTTCCTGCATGAGCGAGCGGCCCTGAAGCTCTGCAATGTCGGCGCCGGCGCAGAAGGATTTTTCGCCCGCCCCGGTGATGACCAGTGCCCGCGCCGGGGAGCGCGCCACGTTGTCGAAGGCCTCACCGAGCTCGCGGATTGTCCCGAAGTTCAGGGCGTTAAGCGCCTCGGGCCGCTCCAGCTTGATGACCGCGAACTCGTCCAGGTATTTCAGCAGCACCGCCATGGGAGTCCTCCTCAGTGGCCGAACTTGCTGGCATCGGGCCGGCGCTTTTCCGCCATTGATGCTGCCAGTTCGTGATGCTCCCCGGTGTCCAGGTAGCCGCGCAAAAGCAGGTCATGCGCCATGCGCGACAGCCCGCCCACGCCGCCATGGCGCGCATTGAAGGCGGCCTTGATCGAAGCCAGCGCGAAAGCGCCCCGGTCCGCGATCTCCAGTGCGTAGGCACGTACGGAGGAGGAAAATTCCGCGTCGGGAACCACCTTGTTGATCAGGCCAATCTCCAGCGCCTCGCGCGAGGAAATTTTGGGATTGCGGTACCAGATGTCCTTTGCCCGCTTCTTTCCGACGAGGTCTTCCAGGTACCAAGTGCCATAGCCCGCGTCGAAGCTTCCCATCATTGGCCCGACCTGTCGGAACAGCGCGCTTTCCTTGGCCACCGTGACGTCGCACACCATCTGCAACACGTTGCCGCCGCCCACGGCGAATCCGTTGACGGCCGCGACCACCGGCTTTTGCAGCCGGTCGATGCTCTCGTAGATATCCAGTGTGGGCAGCACGCCGGCGTACAGCTGCGTGTCTTCCATGCCCTCCTTGCGCCCGCCGATGCAAAAGAATTTGTCGCCCGCGCCGGTGAGCACCAGCACGCGGGTGCGCGTCTCGCGCCGAATCTCGTTGATGCAGTCGCGGATCTCGTGGCACATCGTGGGCGTGAACATGTTGCCGTCGTGCGGCCGGTTCAGTGTGATGGTGGCCACCGGACCGTCTTCTGAGTAGATGATCTCTTCGTATTGCTTGTCCATAATGTTTCTCCGGAAAAGATGCTATGTGTCAGGCGCCCAGCCAGTCGGCCGTCACTGATGCGAGATCGGCGCCCAGGCCCGGCGGCGGGCAGCGATAGCTGTCGTGGCGACCGTCAATCTGGATGCTCAGGCCGACCTGCGGTACGCCTTCTTCACGCGTGCCTGCCACGCGGTAGAGGACGCCCCGCCGCGCCATGACGGGGTCAGCGCAGACCTCGTCGATGGAGTTGATCGGCCCGGCCGGCACGCCCGCCTTGGCGAACAACCCCAGCCAGTGCGCGCGGCTCTGGCTGCGCAGAATCCGCTGAATGCGTTCAACCACCTCCGAGCGGTGTTCGCGCCGGCCCGCGTTGCTGGCCAAGCGCGGGTCCCCGCCGTAGGCCTCCTCGCCCACGCAGCTCCAGAACTTGCCCCAGATGCGATCGTTGCCCAAGCCCAGCGTCAGGAGCTTGTCCTTTGTCTGGAACACCTGGTAGATCGCGATCACACTGTCGCGGCCTCCCGAGCGGTGCGGCACTTCGCCGCTGCCGAGATAGGCCATGATGCGCGGCGTCATGAAGCGGGTCATGCTGTCCACAAGCGCCACATCGATCATGCAGCCCTGGCCCGTGCGCTGCTTCCTCACCAGCGCGGCCAGCACGGCCATCGCAGCGTCCTGGCCCGCCAGGAGGTCCGCCGCCGGCGTGCCCACCTTCTGCGGCTCGCGACCAGATTCGCCCGTGAGGTCCATCACGCCGGAGTAGCCCTCGGCGATCAGGTCATAGCAGGGCATGTCGGTGCGCTGGCCTTCCAGGCCAAAGCCTGTGATCGACGCATGGATCAGGCCCGGCCGCACCGCAGACAGGCTCTGGTAGTCCAGCCCCAGCTTGCGCTGCACGCGGGCCAACTGGTTGACCAGCACCACCTCCGCCGCGCCCACCAGTTTCATCAGCAGTTCGCGGCCCTCGCCGCCCGCCGGATCGAGCGCGAGGCTGCGTTTGTTGCGGTTGACGGCGAGGTACCACAGCGAACTGCCGTCTATGAAGGGCGGGCCCCAGGCGCGCACGTCGTCACCCGCAGCGGGGCGCTCGATCTTGACGACGTCTGCGCCGAAATCGGCGAGCAGTTGGCCCGCGTAGGGGCCGGCCACGCTGCTGGTGAGATCGAGCACGCGCACGCCCGCGAGCAGGTCGAAACCCGCGCCCGGCGAAACGAGCGGAAGTGACTGTGAAGGCAGCACGCAGTTACTCGCGCTCGATGTTGGCGGCGCGGATCACCTGCGCCCATTTCTTGGACTCGGCCGCCTGGAAAGCGGCCAGGCCCGCGGGCGTGGTGACGTACGTCTCCAGGCCGCCGGCGGCATACAGGTCCTGCACGGCTTTTTGCTTCACCGCGTTGATGATCAGCTCGTTCAGCCGTGTCTGGATGGCGGGCGGCAGATTAGCCGGCGCATAGGCGGCAAACCAGTAGCTCATCTCGTAGCCCTTGACGCCAGCCTCGTCCATGGTCGGCACATCGGGCGCGAGCGCGGAGCGGGTCTTGCCCGATACCGCCAGCGGCCTCAGCCTGCCGGTCTTGATCAGCGGCAGCGCGGTCGGCGTGTCGGCCATCATCATATCCAGTTGCCCGCCGATCAAGTCCTGCAGTCCGGGCGGATTACTTTTGTAAGGAATGTTGGTGATAAACACGCCCGCCATGCTCTTGTAGAGTTCCGAGGCCACGCGGCTGGATGAAGTGCCGCTCCCGAACGACAGCTTGCCCGGGCCCTTCTTGGCGGCAGCAGTGAGGTCGGCCACCGACTTGTAGGGGCCCTGCGGGTCGACCACCATCACAAGGTCGCCCTTGGACAGGGCGGTGAGCGGCGTGAAGTCCTTGACTGGGTCATAGGGCAGCTTCTTGAACAGGTGCTCGTTGGCCGCATGCGTGCTGTTGGTAGTGATCAGCACCGTGTACCCGTCGCCCGGGGAGCGCGCCACTTCCTGCGCGCCCAGGAAGCTGTTGGCGCCGGCTCGGTTTTCCACCACGACCGGCTGCTGCGTCTGCCGCGTGATGCCGATGCCGATGGCGCGCGCCAACAGGTCGGTGCTGCTGCCGGCCGAGAAGGGCACGACGAAGCGGATCGGCTTGTCGGGGTATTGCGCCAAGGCGGGCGCCGCGCCGCCCAGCGCCAAGGCGATGGTCACCAGGGAGCGGGTGAAAGTGCCGGATGTCATGAGGTCTCCTTTGTAGTGGATGAAGCGATCTGCCGCCGCAGGGCGGCCACCAGCGCGCGGCGCGCGGGCGCATAGGCCTCCTCGCGCAGCTGCTCGAAGAGCGACAACGTGATGTCGTGGTGTTCGGCCAGGCCCGTACGCTCGAGGAGGGTGATCGGCCCTTCGGGATAGCCCAGGCCCAGGCGCAGCGTGGTGTCCATGTCCTGCGCGCTGGCCAGGCCCTCGTCCAGCCGGCGCAGCGCGGCGTTGTAGTAGGGGCGCACCAGCCGGTCCACGATGCGGCCCGGAAAGTCCGCGCAGACGGCTACCTTGAAGCCCGCCGCCTCGAACGCGGCGCGCGCGGCAAGCAGTGCGGCCGGGTGGGTGTGCGGCTGGCGCACCAACTCCACCAGCGAACTGGGGGCCGCGGTGCCCAGGCGAAAGCGCGCGAAGCCCACCACGTTGGAGCCTTCCAGCCCGCGGTCCTCGCCGGTGTGCACTCCCAGGCATTCGCTGCCCAGCTCGATGGCGATGAAGGGCGCGTCCTCGTTGCGCGTCGCGACTGCGAAGGCCGCGCCGGAGCCCTCACCGATGTACACCAGAGATGGTCCGCTCTCCTGCGCGGCCGAGGTGAAGGCGTGGGCGCTGGGGAAGGAGCGGCTCGTGCCCGCGTAGACGATGTGATAGCTCATTTCAGGCGCCAAAGGTCTTGCTGTCGCCGTAGGTGTGGAATCCACGGCCCGATTTCTTACCCACCTGCCCGGCCGCCAGCATGCGGCGAACCAGGGATGGACACGCCGCGCGCGGCTCGTGCGTGAGGCCGTGCATGGCCTCGCACAGCAGCTTTTGCGTGTCCAATCCGACGAGGTCCAGCAGTTCCATGGGTCCCATGGGGTAGCCCAGCGCATGCTTGACCGCCGTATCGATGTCCTGCGGCGAAGCCACGCCCTGCTCCACCAGGCGAATCGCGTCGTTGTTGAACGGGATGAGGAAGTAGTTGAGGATGAAGCCGGGCGTGTCCTGCGTGCGCACCGGGTTCTGGCCGAGGTCCTTGCAGAACGCCCAGGCCCGCTCGAAGGTATCGGCGGAGGTCAAAAGACCGGGCGACATCTCCACCAGCTTCATCAGCTGGGCTGGCAGGCAGAAATGCATACCCACGAAACGCTCCGGCCGGCCCGAGCCGCCTGCGATCTCGGTGATGGAGATCGTGGAAGTGTTGGAGGCGAACAGCGTGTGCTCCGGGCAGATCTCGTGCAGCTTCGAGAACAGCTGGTGCTTGGCCGCGAGGCTTTCAAAAATGGCCTCGATCACCACGTCGGCGGCCGCCACGTCCTTCATGTCGCTGGTGCCCTTCCAACGGCCCATGATGCCGGTGAACTGCTCCGCGGACAGCTTGCCGCGCTCCATCGATTTGCGCAGGAAGGCTTCGGCCTGGATTTTGGAGCGCGCGACAGCGGCCGCGTCCTGGTCGAACACGATGGTATGAAAGCCGGACCGCGCCGCCACGATGGCGATGCTCGTGCCCATGGTTCCCGCGCCGACGATAGTCACCGTGCGGATGGCTTTCGTGCAGATTTCACTCATGTCGTTGTTGTCCTTCCTTGAAACCGATGCTTTCCAGGATTTCCTGCGTGTGTTCGCCCACGCGCGGTGGCGGCAAGCGGTAGCTGCCGGGCGAAGCGGAGAAGTTCACAGGGATGGAGGTCATCACAACCTCGCCCTCGGTGGGATGCTGGTAGCGCTTGAAGAAGCCCGTCTCGCGCAGGTACTCGTCCTGCATGAGGTCATCCAGCGAATTGACCGGGCCGAACGACACGTCGCGGGCTGTGAAAATCCCGGTCCATTGCGCAGTCGTCTTGTGCCGCAGCCGCTCGGCCAGGATGCCGTACAGTTCGTCGATGTGGCGCATGCGGGAAGCCATGTCGGCGAACCTCGCTTCCTGTGTCAAGTGCGAGAGTTCCACGGCGTCCAGCAGCCTCTTCCATTGCGCGTCGTTCACCGCAAGCACGCACAGGTGCCCGTCGCGGGTCGGGTAGGGACGCCGGTGTGGCGAGAACATTCGGCTGTAGCCCAGCCGCGTCCCCGGCTCGCCCAGCGCGCCTTCCCACAGGTGCTCGAACAGGCTGAACTGCAACATGGTCTCGTACATGGGAACTTCCACCCGCTGGCCCTGGCCGCTGCGCTCGCGGTGCAGCAGCGCCATGCTGATGGAAGAGGCCAGCACATAGCCGCAGAACTTGTCCGCGATCACGGTGGGGAAGTAGCGCGGCTGGCCGTCCTCGTCGCAGTTCATGGAGGCCAGGCCGCTCGCGCCCTGGATGATGTCGTCGAAGGCCGGCGCGTCGCGTCGCGGGCCGTCGCTGCGGTAACCGGGCGCGCAGGCGAAAACAATGCGCGGGTTGCGCGCGCGGATGGTTTCATAACCGATGCCCAGTCGTTCGGCGGCGGCTGGCCGCAGGCTATGCACGAACACGTCGGCCGTCTCTACCAGCTTCATCAGCGCAGCCTGGCCATCGGCACTCTTGAGGTCCAGCACAATGCTGCGCTTGTTGCGGTTCATGATCAGGAAGAACACCGACATCCCCTCGTGGCGGGTCGGGCCGTTGTAGCGGTTCTGGTCGCCACCGGGCATCTCGACCTTGATCACGTCGGCGCCCATGTCGCCCAGGATCTGCGTGCAGACCGGCCCCAGGACGTTGATCGTGAGGTCGATCACGCGCAGGCCGGCGAGGGGGCCGGGGGCGGGTGCGTCACTCACTGTGGTGCCCCTTTACCAAGCGCAGCGGCGTGACCACCTGCACGACCTCGCCGCGCTGGTTCTTGATCTCGTTGCGGGTGCGCACCAGGCCCAGGCCCGGGCGGCTCTTGCTCTCGCGGCACTCCAGCACCTCGCACTCCACATGGATGGTGTCGCCCACCAGCACCGGCGCCTTGATGTCCAGTTCCATGTGCAGGAAGGCGAAGCCGGTGCCCTGCATGGTGGACTGCACCAGCAGGCCTTCCGCGTAGGCGAACACCAGCGCGCCGGGCGCCACGCGCGCCTTCATGGCCGAGTGGTGCTGGATGAATTCGACGTTATTGAAGATGACTTCCTGCTGGCCGGTGCAGTTGATGAAGTTCACGATGTCCGACTCGAACACGGTACGGCCCACGGTCTTGAATCGGCGGCCCGCGGGCAGGGCCTGCCAGCAAAAGCCCAGGCCGACGGTGGGAATGGACGCTGCGGTCATGGTTGGGGTACTTCCTTTGGTTGGTTGTGTGCGTCTGACTGGGAACGAATGCTGCGCGCCTGTCCATTGGCGCGGCAAATGACTGTGTTGCATCCATTTATGGCGCTTGCAGCACACTGGTTGCCATGAGCATTTCCGTCACTTGCCACAGCCGCACCTATCCCATCCGAGGCGTGTTCCGCATCAGCCGCGGCGCCAAGACCCAGGCGTATGCGTTGGTGGTGTCCATCACCGACGGCGCGCACACCGGTGCGGGCGAATGCATCCCGTATGCGCACTACGGTGAGAGCGTGTCCAGCGTGATGTCGCAGATCGCCTCCATCACGCCGCAGCTGCGCGGTGGCCTGCAGATCCATGAGCTGCAGCAACTGCTGCCGCCAGGTGCCGCACGCAATGCAGTGGACTGCGCGCTGTGGGCGCTGCGCAGCCGCCGCTCGGGCCTGTCCTGCGCGAGCTATGCTGGCCTGCCCGGGCCGCTGCAACCCGTCACCACCGCGTTCACGCTCAGCCTGGACACACCCGACAAAATGGGCGAGGCCGCGCGCGCCCACCGCCACATGCCCCTGCTCAAGCTCAAGCTGGGCGGCGGTGTCGAGGACGTGGACCGCGTGTGCGCGGTGCGCGAGCAGGCACCCGGTGCGCGCCTGATGGCCGACGCCAACGAGTCGTGGAGCGAGGAGGACGTAGAGCGGAATCTGCCGCTCCTCGCGCACCTAGGTCTCGAACTGCTGGAGCAGCCGCTGCCCGCGGGCAAGGACGCCATGCTGGCCGGCTACGACAGCCCGGTGCCGTTGGCGGCTGACGAGTCCTGCCGCGACCGCCGCTCCATCGCCGACATACGCGGCAAATACAACTATGCGAACATCAAGCTGGACAAGGCCGGCGGGCTGACCGAGGCGCTGGCGCTGGCCAACGAGGCGCGCCAGGCCGGTCTGAAGGTGATGGTGGGCTGTATGGTGGCCTCATCGTTGTCAATGGCGCCGGGCTTGGTGCTGGCACAGGGTGCGGACATCGTCCACCTGGATGGCCCCCTGCTGCTAGCACAGGACGCACAGCCCGCGCTGCGCTACGAGCGCGGCGTGCTCTATCCCGATCCCGCCGTCTGGGCGGCATAGCCGGGCAGGCTCGCCAGCGCGATCTGCGCCACGCGCCGCACGGTGGCGTCCCGTTCCTGCGCACGGCGGGCCAAAAAGAGTGGCAGTTCCAGGTGCTCGGTCGCATCCTCCAGGTCCACCAGCGCCACCCGCCGGTCGGCAAAGCGCCGGCAGCTGGCCGGCAGCAGCGCCACACCCAGGCCCTCGCCGACGAAGGCCAGGATAGTCGCCATCTCCACCGCCTCCAGCGCCGCGCGCGGCTGGAAACCCGCCACGGCGCAGGCGGCGCGCACGCGCGCATTGAGCGCCGGTGAGCGGCGGTCGGGATTGGTGATGAAGCGCTCGCCTTCCAGCAGCGCCAGCTGGAAAGAGGCTCTTTTCGCCAACGCATGGCCGGCCGGCAGCGCCGCCACCATGCGCTGGCGGTGGATCAGCGTGAGCGCGAGCTCATCAGAGGGCACGACGGCCTGGCGCACCATGCCGATGTCAATCTCGCCGTCGACCAGCTTGGCCAACTGCTCTGTGGAAGTGAACTCGCTCAGCTGCAGCTGCACACCGGCCGCCTCCTGCTGCAGGACGCGCAAAAGTTGCGGCACCACATCGAACGAGGCCGACTGCACAAAGCCGATGCGGCACAGGCCGTCGCGGCCGGACGCTATCTCCTGCGCGGATTTCTCGACTTGGTCGATTAGCGCCAGCACGTCGCGCGCGCCGCGGGCATAGGACAGGCCGGCCGGCGTGAGCACCACCGAGCGGCTGGTGCGATTGAGCAGTGCGATGCCCAGCTGCTCCTCCAGCTTCTGCATGGCGATGCTGAGCGCGGGCTGGCTCATACGCAGCTTCGCGGCGGCGGCCGTGAAGCTGAGCGTATCGGCGAGCGCCACGAAGTAGCGCAGGGTCTTAAGGTCGCTTTGCACGCGGGTATCACCGGTATGGAAGCCCCATTGTGGCCTCAATCGAACGAGAGCTTTCTGCCCTGGATGCCGATCCCCCACTGGTCACATCGCGCTGCATCCGTTGCACCATCTCCCTCGAGAACTGAGCGCCGGCACGCGAATTGCGCGCTCAGCCCGGAACGGACAGCACCTTGGGGGGCGATGAAGGCGAGCCGGCTCCAAGCTTGAGCCTCACACTATCTGGAGTGATCGATTGTTGGAATAAATCGATCCATTGTCTTGGCGCCATGGATCGTGTGCAGCGCCATGGCGCCCTTGCTGAGCGCGCCCGCATGGGCCCGAGGCCGCTCCGACATCTACCCGGCCAGGCCGATCCGTTTGCTCGTGGGCTTCGCTGCGGGTGGCGGCACCGAGGGCATGGCCCGCACCATGGCCCAGCGCATGGGCGAACTGCTCGGACAGCCGGTGGTCGTGGACAACCGGCCCGCCGCCAACGGCAACATCGCTGCCGGATCGCCGCCAAGGCCCCCGCCTATGGCTACACACTCATGTACAACGCATCGGCGCTGGTCATCAGCCCCAGCTTGTATGCCAAGACCGGCTACGATCTGGAGAAGGACTTCACGCCGGTGGGCGGTACGACCAACGTCGCCATCGTGCTAGTGACCGCGCCACGACGGGGTGCGCGCTCGATCGGCGAGTTCGTCCAACTCGCCAAGAGCCGACAAGGGACATTGACCTATGCGTCCTCCAGCAATTGAAACATCACGCACCTTGCCAGCGAACGCACACGAGCATGATCTCCAGCGGGAAATGCAAACGCCTGATGACCCCTCGCAGGGTCGAATTCGCAAGTTGGATGTGCAGCGGTACCATGAACTGCATTGTTGCCGACCGGCCTATCGCGACAGAACCCTCCAAGTCGCCAGACGCTCACATACCGTATCGATTCAAGAGCTTCATTCCGTACCGAACAGTATCGCGCTGGGTCCATACATGCACGGATAGGACGAATACTCCAAGCTCGATTGCTTTGTACTCCGTCATGCCTGTCGCGCCAGCGCAGCGTTTCGAACGCTGCTCAAGGTGCTGCGGGCCGACAGGTTCTCGACGTCCGTGACGATCTCGATGAGGCCACCCACGGGATTGGCCAGGACCCGGTTCAGCGCCTCACCGAACGAGGCGTTGTCGGTCACTCGCTCCCCGGCGAGGCCAAAGGCACGCGCCAGCGCGGCGAAGTCCGGATTCAGTAGCGTCGTGCCGGACACCCGCGTCGGGTACTCGCGCTCCTGGTGCAGGCGAATGGTCCCAAATGCGTTGTTGTTGACCACGATGAAGAGAATCCGCGCCCCATACTGCACGGCCGTGGCGAGCTCCTGCGCATTCATGAGAAAGCAGCCGTCACCACTGACGGATAGCACGCTTCGATCCGGATAGGTCAGCTTCGCGGCCACTGCCGCGGGCACGCCGTACCCCATGGCGCCCGAGGTCGGCGCCAGCTGCGAGCGGAAGCTGTCGAACGACCAGTACTTGTGGATCCAGCCAGTGTAGTTGCCGGCGCCGTTCGACACGATGGTGTCCGCCGGCAGGGCCTTCTGCAACTGCTGGACGATGGCCGCCAAGTCCACGCCCGGCACGCCATCCGGCGCGACGCAAGATGCTTCGTAGTCGGCGCGCAGCGACTGGCACCAGTCGGCGCGGTCGACTGCGGCTTCCGACGGTGCCAGCGCGCGCAGCGCACGCGCCATCGGTGCGGCGCCGGCATTGATCGGCAGGTCGGCCTGGTACACGCGGCCGAGTTCCGAGGGCTCCGGATAGATGTGAATCAGCGCCTGCCGGGGCTGCGGCGCTTCCAGCAAGGTGTAACCGGCCGTCGTCATCTCGCCCAGCCGCGCGCCCAGGACGATCACCAGGTCGGCCTCCTGCAGATGCTTGGTGAGCGAAGGCTCCGCGCCGATGCCGAAATGGCCCGCATACAGCGGATGGCTGTTGGGAATGAAATCCTGGCAGCGCAACGATGCGCACAGCGGGATCTGCTGCGCCTCCGCATGCGCGAGCACGTCGTCGCCGACCTGCCGCGACCACTCTCCGCCGCCGACGATCATCAGCGGGCGCTTCGCTCGCGAGAGCAGGGTGGCGTAGTGCTCCAGCGCATCGGCGGTGGGCGCCGACGGCACCGGATGTGCCCGCTTGCCGGCGCCGGTCGATGCGTCGACGAGGTCGGTCAGCATGTCTTCCGGCAGCGACAGCACCACCGGCCCTGGCCGGCCGCTGAGCGCCGTCTGGAATGCCCGATGAACGTACTCGGGCAGTCGCCGGGCGTCGTCGATCCGGGCTGTCCACTTGGCGAGCGGGCGGAACATTGCCTCCAGGTCAACCTCCTGGAAGCCTTCGCGGTCGCGGAATCCCCGTGCGACCTGGCCGATGAAGAGCACCATCGGTGTGGAGTCCTGGAAGGCCGTGTGGACCCCGATCGATGCGTTGGTTGCGCCCGGCCCGCGCGTCACGAAGCAGACGCCAGGCTTTCCGGTCAGCTTGGCGTAGGCGTCGGCCATGTTCGAGGCGCCGCCCTCCTGACGACAGACCACGAGATCCATCTTGTCGCGTTGGTCGACCAGCGCGTCGAGCACCGCCAGGTAGCTTTCTCCAGGCACGCAGAAGATGCGATCGACGCCCTGGCGCTCCAGGCAGTCCACGAGCAGTTTCGCGCCGCTCCGCGTGCCTTGAACAGATTCCGACATTGAATTTCCTTGGATGGCCTGCCGCGCGTCGTCACTCGAGGCGCAAGTTCGTCTTCTTGATGAGATCGTTCCACTTGAGCGTCTCCGTCCTGACGTAGGCGCCGAATTGTTCGGGCGTCTTCGGCTCGGAGCTCACGCCCAATTCGGCCAGCCGGGCTCGCACGCCGGGGTCGGCGAGCGCGATCTGGATCTCGGCATTGAGCTTGAGCACGATGTCGCGCGGCGTCTTCGCCGGAGCGACGAAGCCCCACCAGACGACCGGCTCGAGGTTCGGGTAGCCTGCCTCGGCGGCGGTCTGGACCTCGGGAAGCAGCGCGAAGCGGCCCGGGCTGCCGACCATGATCGCGCGCAGCCGCCCGCTCTTGATGTGCGGCAGCGACTGCGGCGGATCGAGCAGCATGAACGACACGCGTCCCGCGATCAGATCGACCAACGCCGGCGCGCCGCCGCGGTAGGGAACATGCAGCATGTTCGCCTGCGACACCGACTTGAGGAGTTCGGCCGCCATGTGGCCCGAACTGCCCGAGCCCGCCGAGGCGAACGAGATCTTCGACGGATCAGCCTTGGCCGCGTCGATGACGTCCTTGAGCGACTTGGCCGGCGAATCCTGCGCAACCACGAGGATGAGAGGCGCGTAGCCGATGTAAGCGACCGGCGCGAAATCCTTCAACACGTCGAAGCTCAGGTTGGGATAGAGCGCGGTCGTGGCGAGCGGATTGGAGCCGAGCAGGATCGTGTAGCCATCGGGCGCGGCGCGGGCCACGTACTCGGCGCCGACGTTGCCGCCCGCGCCGGCGCGGTTCTCGACCAGCACCGGCTGTTTGAGCTGCACGGAAAGCCGCTCGCCGATCAGCCGGCCGAGGATGTCCAGCGCGCCGCCCGCCGGGAACGGGATGACCATGTGAACCGGTTTGTTGGGATAGGACTGCGCCCAGGCCTGTGCGCCAGCCGCCAGTCCGAGGCTCAGCAGGCAGGCGCGCGCGAGGGCCGCCAGCCACCGGGTCGATCGAGGGTCGCTCATGGGGTTGTCCTTTTCAAGATGTGGATCGCTTCGTTGGGGGTCGGCTGCCGACCTGAAGCGCGGCGGCCACCGGCCAGCGCAGGAGCTTTTCGAGCGTCCTGCCCATCACCCATTCCTTGTCCTCGGGGCCCAGGAAATCCAAGGTACGGGTGAAATGGTCGATGCACTCCGCGTAGGTGCAGGGAAGCCGCGAATAGTCGGAGCCCCACATCAGGCGCGAGGGGCCGAAGGCATCGAAGATGCGTTCCAGGTAAGGCCGCAGATTAGCGAACGGATAGGGCTGCGTGCTGTAGCAGGGCGCGGCCGAGGCCTTGACGGACACATTCGGAAAGCGCGCGAACGCCAGCATCTCGTCGAGGTCTGCAAAACACTCGTCGTCGCGCAACTGGCTCGCGCGGCCCATGTGGTCGATGATCAGGGTGAGATCGGGATAGCGCGATGCAAGTCGCGGCAGCTTGTCTAGCATGCCCGGCATCAGCATCATCACCGGGATGCCGAGCCGCTGGCAGCCTTCCCAGAACCATTCGATCGACCCGTCGTCGAGCCACTGGCTCCACTTCGGCTTGTACCAGGTCATGCGGATGCCCAGCATCGACGGCCGGAGCCGCCAGCCCTCCAGCGACTTGCGCGCATCGGGCAGCGACGGGTCGAAGCGGCCCATGATGCCCAGCCGGTCGGGGCAGAGCGCGGCGGACTCGAGCGCATAGTCGTTGTTGTCGCCTACCGGCGAAGGCGGGACGATCACCGCGCGCTGGACGCCGCATGCATCCATCACGGCCAGGAACTCCTGCGGCGTCACGGGCTCGGCGCGATGCGCGCGGGCCCCCGGCACGGTAAGGAAGGACTTGGAATGCAGTTGGTCCGCGGGCCAGGGGCGGGCTTCGCTGTGCGGCTGCCAGAAGTGCACCTGCGAGTCCGTGATGACGAACTCCGACGGCTTGTTGCTCATGCCAGCTCAGTTGCCGTAGAGGGCTTCGGGCGTGGTCACCAGGATCCTCTCCCGGTCGGCCTCGTCGGGCGCCCACTCGGCGAGCAGGTCGAGCAGATCACCGTCATTGGGCATGGTGCGGCCGACCATGTTCACGTGCGGCCAATCGGAGGCCCACATCATCCGCTCGGGCGCATGCCTGACCAGGGCGCTCGCGATCGGCGCAACGGAAGGGTAGGGCGGCTCCTCATCAGTGCAGCGCATGGGGCCCGACAGCTTCACCCAGACGCGGCCGGTGTCGAGCATCTCGAGCAGCTTCTTGACGGCAGGCTGGTCGACCCCGCCCGCGGCGGGCACGCTGGCGAGGTGGTCGATCACGATCTTGTCGGAGTCCAGCGCCATCAGGGCGTCGGAGTACTCGACGAGATCGATGCCGTGCGGGTAGAAATGCACCGGCCAATCGAACTGCCTGACGCGGGCGGCCACGTCAGGCTGGATTCGCGGCAGGTTCCTGGCGCGCCGGTCGCTCACGAAGCGGATGCCGCGCACGCCCATGGCATGCAGGCGAGCCAGTTCTTCGTCGTCGGTCTGCGCAGAAGGGAATATCACGCCCCGGAACCGGTCGGGGTAGCGCGCCAGCGTGTGCTCCAGATGCAGATAGTCCAGTCCGTAGCCGCCGCCGCTCACGAGCAGCGACCGGGCGAGGCCCAACTGGTCCTGCATCGCAATGGCGGACTCGGCCGAGACTTCGTCCGAGTAGTACGGGCTGTCAGGATCGAAGGCGTATTCCGAGGCGGGGCCGAACAGGTGGATCTGCGTGTCCCATGCGCCCTTGGGCACTTTCATCCTGGGTTTGCGGGGGGCGTAATCGGGCGGCGGCGTGAGGTACTGCGACATGGCAGCCATTCTCGTTTCGGCGCCGCGCTTTCATCGTGCCCTCCCGGACTAGCTGCTATCCGTCATCTGCATAGCAGCTTCCGCAGAACTCCTGGCGAGCGAAATGGCCAATTGCTGCCTCAGCATCAACATGGTCTTGCGCGCAATGCTGGTCAGGGGCCGCTCCGCGGAATGCGCGAGCACCAGCACGCTCTTGAGCTCGGGCGAGACGATCTTGTGGCTCGTGAAGCGCTTGGCCGCGCCCTTGGGGATCGCGTTGATGCTCACCACTGCAAAGCCCAGGTCGGCCTCGACCAGATCGACGATGCCGGCGATGGCGTCGATCTCCTGGACGATCCGGAGTTTGCAGCCGATGTTGGCCAGGCGGGTCTCGAGGAGCATGCGCATCGGATGAGGGCGCCCTTGCAGCACGAGCGGCAGTTCAGCCAGCCTTGCGAGCTCGATTGTGGGCGGCAGCGGAGTCTTGGTGCGGCTCGATCCGACGACGTACAGATTCTGTTCGTGCAGCGGCAGGGTTTCCAGCATCGGCGTCGGCACGGGGTCGTGGAGCAGGGCGATGTCCAGCCGCCCGGCGAGCAGCCACTCCTGCAGGTGAAAGGTCAGACCCTCGGTCACGCGCAGCGATCCGAGCGGAAACTGCCTCCGGAACTCGAAGACGGTGGGAATGGTGATCAGGCGGGCGATGGAATGAGGAAAGCCGAGCGCGACCTCGCCGGAAGGCTCGTCGCGCGAGTTGTCCAGTTCCGTGCGGGCGCGCTCGATCTGCACCAGGATGCCCCGGCAGTGGCTCAGGAAGCGCTTGCCGGCCTCGGAAAGGCTGACGCCGCGGCCGTTGCGGTGGAACAGGGTCTGGCGCAGTTCGATCTCGAGCGCGCGCACCTGGCGGCTCAGGGCCGGCTGGGGCACCTGGAGCAGCCACGCCGCCTTGGTGAAGCTGCCCAGGTCGGCAACAGTCACGAACCATTCGAGTTGCCTGATCTCCAAGTGTTCACCTCTTTTTCTGCATCCTAGTTCAGTGGGATGTTGGAGGCCTTGACCACGCCTGCCCAGCGCTCATTCTCCGCCTTGAGATAGACCGCGAACTCTTCCGGCGTGCTGCCGATGGTCTCGGCACCCACGATCTGCGCCTTCATGGCCGGCGTGCGCACCATCTGCTGCACCTCGGTGCTGAGCCTGCGGATGACCGCATCGGGCGTGCCGACCGGCGCCATCAGGCCCAACCAGCCCGTCACGTTGTACCCCGGAACGCCCGATTCGCTGATGGTGGGCACCTCGGGCATGTAGTGCGAGCGCTTCGAGGCCGTCACGGCCAGCGGCTTGAGCTTGCCCGCCTTGATCTGCGGCAACGCCGTGATGATGTTGTCGAAGAAGAGCTGTACCTGCCCGCCCATGAGGTCGAGCACCGCCTGCGTCGCGCCGGGGTAGGGCACGTGAACGATGTCGAGGCCGGCGTCCTGCTTGAAGAGCTCGGCCGACATGTGGGAGGAGGTCCCGTTGCCCGACGAGCCATAGTTCAGCTTGCCGGGATTCTTCTTGGCGTAGTCGATCAGGTCGTTCACCGAATTGAAGGGCGACGAGGCCGCCACCACCAGCACGCCGGGCACGTCGGCGACCAGCGAGATCGGCACCAGGTCACGCATCGGGTCATAGGGCGGCTTGCGCATCAGGTGCGGATTGACGGCGACCGTGCCGATGGTGCCCATGTAGAGTGCAGTGCCATCGGGCCGTGCATTGATCACGTTGAGCGTGGCCGGTACTCCGGAGCCGCCGGTGCGGTTTTCCACGATCACGCTCTGGCCCAGGCTCTTCTGGAGCCCCGCCGCCACGGTGCGACTCACGATGTCCACAGTGCCGCCGGCCGAGACCGGTACGACGATGCGAATCGGGCCACTCGGAACGCCATCCGTCTGGCCAACTGCCGCATGCGCGGCAGCGAAGAGGATCACGGCGCCGATCAGTTTTCCGAACGATTTCTTCATATCAGATGTCTCGATGTTGACTGCACGCGGCGGCGTGCTTCGCTGGCGATCGCATGGGAGCACTTTGGACGAATGGCCTATTCTGCGTGCGGTCGGCCCTTCAGGATCCGCGCTTCCAAACTAGCTGCTATGCAGAAGGCAGCTAGCTTGCTCCTGCCCGTGGCGGGCGATCGTCGATCCCTGCATACCAGCTAGTCGGTGGTCGTGGGTGAGGGGGCGAGGAAGCGCATCAGAATGCCCCGCAGCCTCTTTTTGCGAGCCAGACGACCATGGATGACAACCACCAACAGCTGATCGACAGCATTGCGCCTTCGGGGCGCTTGCGCGCGGCAATCAATTTCGGAAACATCGTGCTTGCCCAGCGCTTTCCGACCGGCGAACCCCAGGGCGTCTCGGTAACGCTGGCCAGGGAAATGGCGGCCCGGCTCGGGCTTCCGCTCGACCTGGTGACTTTCGACGCCGCCGGCCAGGTCTTCGACGCCTTGGTGGAGCGCGGCGCCTGGGACGTCGCCTTTTTGGCGATCGATCCTCAGCGCGGCACGCAGATCGACTTCACGTCCCCCTACGTCACGATCCAGGGCACCTATCTGGTCCCTTGCGATTCGCCCTTCGGCTCGACCGGTGACGTCGACAGGCCCGGCATCCGGATTGCGGCATCCCGCGGGTCGGCTTACGAACTCTATCTGCGACGACATCTGAGACATGCGGAACTGGTCTGCGCCGACAGTCCGGAGGCTTCGTTCCGCTTGTTCATGGACGGCAAGTTGGACGCGATGGCATCGGTGCGGCAACCGCTCTCCCTTCTTGCTGCCGAATACCCTGGCCTGCGCGTGCTCGGCGATGCGTACATGCGGGTCGACCAGGCCATCGGTACGCCGAAGGGCCGCGCACCGGCCCTTCGCTGGCTGAACGATCTCATCGCAGAGACCAAAACCAGCGGCTTCCTGGCAGAGGCGCTGCGCAGCAGCGGCCAGGGCGATGCCGTGCTCGCTCCATAGAGCTTCCACTCGGCCTTCACCCGGTGCAGACCCTGAGACTGAACTGTCGGAACTCACGCGGAGGTCAAGCTCGCGCCGGTTGTCGAGAGCTTTCTGTGTGATCGCTTGGCGCTGGTGGTTTCACTGATGAAGGGTGCCGCGCCTTCGGTTGAAATACTCCATGCCCCTTGACCTCCCTCATGGCTTTGCAAGCCAGCAAGAAATCGATGAGTCGTACAACCCGCGGCTGCGCGCCGTTGATCTGAACGCTTCGTTACAGCACTATGTCCAAAGAAGCCAACAGGCTCGCGAGCAGTTGGGCTATCGGGGTCAAGTGCCCTACGGCCCGACACTGGCAGAGACGCTGGACATCGTGGCGTCCGAACGGCCCGGCGCACCGGTCTTCTTCTATGTCCATAGCGGTTACTGGCGCATGAACGCCGCACGCGACTTCACGCAGGTGGCCTTCGGCGCGCACGCGCGCGGCTTCACCACCGTTCTGGTCGACCACGCGCTGTGCCCGCAGGTCACGCTCGACGAGATCGTGCGGCAGGTGCGCTCTGCGGCAGCCTGGGTCATCCGAAACATTGCCGACTACGGTGGTGACCCGGGACGCATCGTGATCGGAGGCCATTCGGCAGGAGCCCATCTGGGCGCGATGCTGCTGTGCACCGCGTGGCGAGAGGACTATGGACTATCCGATGATCCATTCTCGGGTGCGGTGCTCGTGAGCGGTCTGTATGACATCGCGCCGCTGCGCTACAGCTATCTACAGCCATCGATTCAGCTCGACGAGGCGAGCGTCCTGCGCAACTCGCCGGTGCGCCGCGTTCGCCGGTGCCCTACGCCTGTGCTGCTGAGCTGGGGTTCGCTGGAACAAGCAGCCTTTCAACGTCAGTCGACGGCGATGGGCGAGGCGTGGCTCGCAGTCGGCAACGAGGCGGAGCTCATGGTGCAGCCCGACGAGGATCACTTCACGGCGATCAGGGGCTTCGAGCATGGCGACAGCATGCTTTGCGCCGCCCTCGAGCGCATGGCCGGTGGTGCCGCGCGTTGAGGGCATGCTCGACGCTGAGGGGATCTTGCCAGCGTCGAACGCGTCGCGTCACTCGTGTCGGATTTCAGTACCCAGCACCTTCAGGCATTCGCGGATGAAGGCGGCCAGCGCCGTCCATCCCTTGGCCGAGACCATCGTGCCGTCCACGTAGGCGTCGGTGGGCGACAGGTCGATGAAGGTGCCACCGGCCAGCGTCACTTCGGGCTCGCACGCGCCAAGGCCCGCGACCTTCTTGCCGCGCACGACGCCATCGACTGCGATCAGGATCTGCACCCCATGGCAGATGGTGAAGATGGGCTTCTTCTTCTCATGAAAATGCCGAACGATGGCCTGCACACGTTTATCTGTGCGGATGTATTCGGGGCCACGGCCACCGGCGCAGTACACGGCGTGGTACTGGTCGAGCTGGGTCTCCGCTTCTGAGAAGGTCTTGTTGATCGCCGCATAGTGACCCAGTTTCTCGGTGTAGGTCTGGTCACCTTCGAAGTCGTGCAGCGAGGTCTTGATCAGATCACCTGCCTTCTTGTCAGGACAGACGACGTGAACGGTGTGACCCACGGCTTCCATGGCTTGCTCAAAGACGAAGATTTCATACTCCTCCGTGAACTCGCCGGTAAGCATGAGGATTTTCTTGCCTGGCATGGTGTTGCGCTCCTTGTGGTTAAAAACGAAAAGCGACTCGTGTCGCTTCTTGGGGAATGGTCGGTTCGAACTCAGAACGGTGAATCCGGGAAGTAGTACTCCTTGGCGTTCTTTTGCGTGATCAGCGGTGCATCCAGCTTGAGCGCGCCACGCACGGGCGCTTTGCCGACAAGGTTCGCCACGGTCAAGTAGATGGCCGTCTTGATCATCGAGGGTGGATAGGGCGTCTCCACCGGCGTCAGGGCATCGTTATCGATCACCTTCTTGACGACGTCCTTCATGCCGTTGCCACCCAATGCGTATTTGATGTCCTTGCGCTTGGACTGCTTGATCGCTTCCAGAACGCCCAAGAGCATGTCGTCGTCGTTGGCCCACACCGCGTCGATTTGCGGATACTTGGCCAGGTAGTCCTGCATCAGCTTGAAGGCCTTGTCGCTGTTCCAATCGGCGTACTGAATGTCGAGGATCTTCAGGTTTGATCCCTTGATGCCGTCCTGGAAGCCCTTGATGCGCTCGTCGTCGATCACCGTCGGAATCCCGCGAAGCACGACGAGGTTGCCCTTGCCGCCGAGCTTGTCAGCCAGAAATTTCGCGGTGTTGCGGCCCACGGCGATGTTGTCGCCTGCCACGTAGAGATCCTGGATGGTCGGATCACTGAGCCCGCGATCGACGACGGTGACGAACGTCCCCTTTTCCTTGACTGCCTTGACCGGCAGCGTCAGTTCTTCAGAGGTGTGTGGAAGAATCACCAGCGCCGCGAGCTTGCGCCCGGCGGAAAGATCTTCGAGCGCGCTGACCTGTGCCGATGCCGAGGGCGAGGTCTTGACCACGACCTCGATCTGATCCTTGTAGGCACTGTTTATCTCCTTGGCCGCAGCCTGTGCGTGGTAGACCACGCCTGCAGTCCAGCCGTGATCGGCTGCTGGAATTGAAACTGCGATCACCTTCTTGTCGGCGCCGTAGGCACCACCTGCCGCCAGCAGCGCTGCCAACGCCGCAACGGCCATCCACTTCGACTTCATCATTTGTCACCTCTAACCTGTGTAGATTGATGCATGGACCTGAATCATGTGCACCCGAGTGGTCCGGACACGGGGCAATTTCACAAACTGGTTGTTCGAGAGCTCTCGACGGTCTACTTCTTCGAGAGGCGCTGCACCAGCATCGCGATGATGATGATTGCGCCTTGCACGGCGCCGACCAGGTACTCGGAGACCAGGTCGGACAGCACCATCAGGTTGGCGATGAGTTCCAGCACCACGGCACCGGCCAGCGTGCCCCAGATGCGGCCTTTGCCGCCGCGCAGGACGGTTCCACCAATCACCACCGCGGTGATCACCTGGAGTTCCCACAGCAGCCCGGTCGTCGGCGTGGCCGCACCGAGGCGTGGTACGTAGCAGATCGCGGCGATTGCCACGCAGACGCCCTGGACCATGTAGGCGATGGTTCGCGTCTTGATGACCGAGATGCCCGAGTAGCGCGCCACGTCCTCGTTGGCGCCCACTGCGGCACAGCGGCGTCCGTATTTCATCCGGTAAAGGATGAAGGCGCCTACCGCAGCGACTGCGAGCGAGACCAGGATCGGGATGGGCACGCCGCCCACTGTGCCGAAGTAGACGGGGCGGTAAGCATTGCGCAGCGAGGCGTCGATCGGGATCGTGCCGCCGTCGGACATGTACGTGATGAGCGAGCGGAAGATTCCCATCGTGCCCAGCGTGGCAATGAACGGTTCGATCTTTCCGACTGTAATGATCAATCCGTTGAAAAGACCGCAGGCCAGGCCCACCAGCAGTGCGACGGCCATGCCTGCTGGGATGGCCCAGACGCCCCATTCGGGCGCCATCCGGTTCATGAGCATGATCATCACGCCGGTAATGAACGCGGCCATCGAGCCGACCGAGAGATCGAGCCCACCCGAAGAGATGACGAATGTCGCGCCCACCGCAATGATCGCGATGAACGCGCTGCGTGCGATCACGTTGGCGAGGTTGGTGGCGGAGAGGAAGTCGCTGTTGATCAGAAAGCCGATGGCGAGCAACGCGACCAAGGCAACGAAAGGGCCGGCCTCTGTCCAGTTGATATGCAGTTCGCGTTCCTGCCTCAGCGGCGCGTCCTGGGTGATGGCGTTCATGGGGCGTCCTCTTTGATGGGGCTCGGGTTTGCGGCGTCGGCAGCCAGCGCACCGTCGGTAGTGGCAAGCAGTGCGATGTTGTGTTCGGTCATGCGCTCAGCGCTCACCTCGCCGACGATGCGACCCTGGCGCATCACCAGGACGCGATCGCAAACGCCGATGAGTTCCTGCATCTCGGAAGAGATGACGATGCAGGCCTTTCCGCGTGCGACCAGCTCCCGGATGAAGGCATAGATCTGAGCCTTGTTGGCGATATCGATGCCGCGGGTAGGTTCGTCGATGACAACGATGGAGGGATCGGTCAGCAGTACCTTCGCGAGCAACAGCTTCTGCTGGTTGCCGCCGGACAGTTGGCCTGCGCGGGTGCTCTTGCCCTTGAGGCGGATGTCATACGTGCTGACCGCTTCCTGCAGCCCCTCGGCTTCACGGCGCTGGCGCAGCCAGACCCCGGGATGGAACCGCGTGAGTGCCGACAACGTAAGATTGGGTGCGAGTCGCTCCTGCAGCAGCAAGCCCTTGCCCTTGCGGTCTTCGGTCAGGTAGCCGATGCCAAGTTCGATCGCCTCACGCATCGATCGGATGTGAACGGATCGGCCATCGAGTTCGACCTGGGCCTTTGCCGGACGCAATCCCAGCAGCCCTTCGAACAGTTCCGTTCGGCCGGCCCCGATCATTCCTGCAAAGCCGAGAACCTCGCCGCGATGCGCGACGAAGGAAGCATCGTGAACCAGCCGCGGCACGTTCGCGCTTCGCACCTGCAGGATTGGCTCGCCCCGCACACCGGTCTTGGGCGGGTAGAGGGCGGAGAGTTCACGCCCCACCATCAACCGTGCCATGTCCGGCTGGCTCAGGCTGTGGCCGGGATACGTACCCACGGTTCGGCCATCGCGCAGCACGGTCACCTTGTCGCCGAGGCGCTGCACCTCTTCCAGTCGGTGGCTGATATAGAGCACCGCGATGTTCTGCGACTTGAGCCGGAAGATGATGCGCAGCAGCCGATCCACCTCTTCGCCGGTCAGGACGGCCGTGGGCTCGTCGAAGATGACGATCCGGTGCTCGTCGAGCAGCGCCCGGGCGATCTGAACCATTTGGCGGTCGGCCAGGGGGACGTCACGCACGAGCGCCCGCGGGGAGGCATGGCAACCCAGTTCAGCAAGCTTCCGGGCGGCCAGCCGATGCATGGTCCGATCGTCGACCATGCCGTGGCGCGTCAGTTCGCGACCGAGGAAAACGTTTTCGGCCACCGTCAGGCCATCCGCCAGCAGAATCTCCTGGTGCACGAGCACGATGCCCGCGTCCTGCGCCTGGTGCGGCCCGTTGAAGCTCACCGCCCTGGCGTCGAGGAAGATCTCACCATCGCTCGGTGCCACGTGGCCGGACAGAAGCTTCATCAGCGTGGACTTGCCGGCGCCGTTCTCGCCGATGATCGCGTGAATCTCGCCGGGGAAGATGTCGAGCGTCACTCCGCTGAGCACGGTCACGCCCGCATACTGCTTGCCGAGTTCGTGCGTGCGCAGCAGTGGGGCGGCGGTTCCTTCGGCGGGCGAGGCGTCGAGGGCGGCTTCACCGACTCGCGGTGACACCGTGACGAGGCGCGACCATGGGCGCTCGAGCATCTGTGCGGACATGGATCGGGAGCTCAATCGAAGGCCGGCAGCAGACGGTCGCGCGAGCGCTCGATGTGCGTTCGCATGGCTGCCGCGGCAGCGTCCGGATCGCGGGCGGCAAAGGCGTCGAGCAACGCCTGGTGTTCGTCCAGGGCGTCTTCGGTGACGCGGCGGTGATACATCAGCCGGAAGATGTGAAAGTGAGCGTGCTGGTAGGTGAGGGTCTGGCGGATGAGCTCGTTGCCGGCGAATTGCATGATGCGGTCGTGAAAGACCTCGTCCTGGCGTGCAAACGTGGAGTAACGCAGGCGCTCGTCCGCGTCACCCGCGTTGGCCATGACCCCTGCAGCCTCGCGCAGGTTCTCGATCTTTTGTGCATCCATCGCGGCAGCCGCCTTGGCCGCGCCGTCCGGCTCCAATAAAAGGCGAAGTTCGTACAACTCGTCGAATCGACGCCGCGTGATCTGTGGCGCAGCCCGGTAGCCCACCAGATGCTGCTTGACCACCAGCCCTTCGCCTTCGAGCCGGCCCAGCGCCTCGCGGATCGGCGTCTGCGAGACGTTCAACTCCCTCACGAGGTTGTCGACCGTGATGCGCTCGCCCGGGGCGATCTTCAGTGCCATCAGCTGGTTGAAGATGGCCTCGTAGACGTCCCCGGCCAAGCTGGCCCGGTGGATCGGGGTGGCCCGATGCGCGGCGTCCTCGTTTCGAATGGCGATAGTGCCCAACGCTGTCTCCTGAATGAACTGATCGCGAGTTTCGCGGCAACGAGCGAGATGACGCGACCGATCAGATACTATATCCTATAGGATCGTATTTAAGGACGCAAGTTGAAAATTTCCGAACAAGGCGCTTTTGATCTGGCCAGCCGGCTGCTCGAGGCGCACGGCGCGCCGCCCGAGCACGCGGCGCTCCAAGCGCGCGCGCTGGTCGAGGCGGAACTCAAGGGCCATCCGTCCCACGGCTTGCTGCGCCTGCCGCGCCTCCTTGCGCGCATCGACAGAGGCTTGCTGGCTCCTGGCGCGACGGGCCTACACCACTGGACAGCTTCGGCGAGGCTCGACGTCGAGGGCGAGGACGGCTTCGGCCCGGTGGTCGCGATGACAGCCATTCGTCAACTCGAGCAGCGCGTGTCGCAAACCGGCATCGCGGTGGCGGCCGTCCGCAACAGCAACCACCTCGGCATGCTGGCGTGGTACGTCGAACAGGTCGCCGCCGGGGGCCGCATCGGTATCGCGATGTCCTCCAGCGAGGCGCTCGTACATCCCCATGGCGGTACGCGCGCGTTGCTGGGCACCAATCCAATCGCCATCGCCGTTCCCACTGCCGGAAGCCCGCTGGTGCTGGACCTGGCCACGAGCATCGTCTCCATGGGAAAAATACACCACCATGCGGCCATGGGCCAGCCGATCCCCGAGGGATGGGCGCTCGACGCGAGTGGCCAGCCCACCACTGATCCGGTTCAGGCGCGTGCAGGCGCGCTGACGCCGTTTGGCGCCGCAAAGGGCTACGGGCTGGGCATCGCGATCGAGTTATGGGTCGCTGCGATGGCGGGCTCGGCGTTGGCGCCGGACGTGCGCGGCACGCTGGACGCCGATGCCGTATGCAACAAGGGCGACGTGCTGATCGTGATCGAGCCCGCTGACTCGCCCGACCTGCTGGCACGCCTGGCCGACTATCTCGACGTCATCCGCGCATCCCCAAGCGCCGATGCCCGCTCACCCGTGCGCGTGCCGGGCGACTTGGCGCAACAGCGGCGCAGTGAGGCGCTGATGCGCGGATTCGACCTTGACCCCGCACTGTGGGCCGAGTTGCAGGCCCTGGACCGTTCCACCTCTCTCAACCTCGAAGGATGATGACCATGACTCTTTTTGCCGCCCTGAGGCTGCCACCCGAGATCCTGTTCGGCAAGGGACAGCGCCATGCGCTCGCCGCCGTGGCACGCAAGCACGGCCGGCGCGCGCTCGTTTGCACGGACGCGCGATTCTCCGCAACGCCTGAATTCAAACTGATGATGGCCGCACTCGATGAAGCCAATATCGAGGTACGCCTGATCGACAACGTGGAGCCGGACGTTCCGCTGGACAGCGTCGGCGTCAACGCCGAAGAGGCACGTGCCTTCTCGCCGGACATGGTCATCGGCATTGGCGGAGGCAGCTGCATGGACATGGCCAAATGCGTGTCCCTGCTACTCACCCATGGCGGCCGCCTGCAGGACTACTACGGCGAGTTCAAGGTGCCGGGGCCCGTGCTGCCGGTCATCGCCATGCCCACGACCTCCGGCACCGGATCGGAAGTCACCCCGGTGGCGGTCGTGAGCGATCCCGATCGCACGCTCAAGGTGGGCATTTCGAGCCCCCACCTGATCGCGGTCGCCGCGATATGCGATCCCGAACTGACCATGACCTGTCCACCGCGTCTGACGGCCATCGCCGGGGCCGACGCCATGACGCACGCGATCGAATCATTCACCGCCGCGCATCGCGAAGCCACCGCCGAGTTGCCGCAGCGCCACGTCTTCATTGGCAAGAACGCGTTGAGCGACCATTTCGCGCTGCTCGCGATTCAACTGCTTGGCCGCAGCCTCGAGAAAGCGGTTGCCAACGGCAGCGACGAGCAAGCCCGCGCAGACGTAATGATGGGCGCACTCGCTGCGGGGTGCGCCTTCGGCACGGCCGGGACCGCAGCAGCCCACGCGGTGCAGTACCCCGCCGGGGCACTGACCGACACGGCGCACGGGCTCGGCGTCGCGACGCTGATGCCCTATGTGATGAGCTTCAACCGGTCGGCTGCCGGTGCCGAGTTGGCGCAGATCGGTCGCGCACTCGGCCTCGAAGCGAGCGGCGACGAGCAGGACCAGGCGGGCGCGGCGATCAAGGAAGTCAGTCGCCTCTTCAAGGCCATCGGGATCACGACCACGCTGGCGGAACTGGGCCTTGCGGCAGACAAGATCGCATGGACTGCCGAGCAGGCGATGGGGATCGAGCGCCTGATAAAGAACAATCCTCGCCCTTTCGACGCCGCAGCCATGCGCCGCCTCGTGCAGGCCGCCTTCGACGGCGATCTCCAGGCCGCGGCATGCTGAACCCTGAAACCTTCCTCCCCATTCCCTTGACCATGAATGCTTCTTCTGTGCAAACCCAATCTCCGCTTGCTCCCGCGGTTCTGGCGGATGTGCGCCATGACCTCTACATCGACGGCCAATGGCGGTCCGCCACGAGTGGCCGTCGCATTGATGTCGTGGACCCCTCGACCGAGGCGCTGATCGCATCGGTCCCGGACGCCACCGTCGAGGACGCTGCCGCTGCAGTCGATGCTGCTGCTAACGCAGCTGTTGGGTGGCGCGCAACCGCGCCGCGCCGCCGCTCCGAGATCTTGCGTCGCTGCTTCGAATTGATGACGCAAAGAGCGGAGTCGCTTGCGACCCTCATCTCCCTCGAAAATGGCAAGGCGCTGCGCGACGCGCGGGGAGAGGTGGCCTACGCGGCTGAGTTCTTCCGCTGGAATGCCGAGGAGGCGGTCCGTCTCTCGGGCGAATTCGGTACCGCGCCGTCCGGGACGAACCGCATCATCGTCGACTACGAACCTGTCGGGATCTGTGTGCTGATCACGCCGTGGAACTTCCCCGCGGCGATGGCTACGCGCAAGATCGCGCCCGCATTGGCGGCCGGCTGCACCGTGATCCTCAAGCCGGCGAGCGAGACGCCGCTCACGGCCTACGCCCTGGCTGCGCTTTATGAGGAAGCCGGCGTTCCACCCGGGGTCGTCAATGTTCTGACTACGTCTGCGCCTGGGCCTCTGACGGCCGCGATGCTGGCGGATCGCCGGGTGCGCAAGCTCTCCTTTACAGGGTCGACGGGCGTGGGGCGGACGCTGCTCGCGGAAGCTGCCAAACATGTGGTCTCCTGCTCGATGGAACTCGGCGGCAACGCGCCGTTCATCGTCTTCGATGATGCGGATCTGGAGGCTGCGCTCGATGGCGCGATGATCGCGAAGATGCGCAATGCGGGCGAGGCGTGTACGGCCGCCAACCGCATCTATGCGCAATCGGGAATCCACGATGCCTTTGCGCGCGGACTGGCGCGCCGCATGGCAGCGGTCCGTGTGGGATCGGGAGTCGAGGCGGAAACCGAATGCGGGCCCATGATCACGCGCAGGGCGGTGCAGAAGATCGATCGCCTGGTACAGGACGCGGTGCGCCGCGGAGCGCAGGTCCTCTGTGGTGCTGAAGCGCACGACGGACCGGGGTATTTCTACCGCCCCACAGTGCTCACGAACGTGCCGCGCGACGCTGAGATGGCCCACGAGGAGATCTTCGGTCCCGTGGCGCCGATCAGCCGGTTCGATACCGAAGGCGAAGCCATCGAGCTGGCCAACGACACGGAGTACGGATTGGCTGCCTACGTCTACACACGCGATCTCGCTCGTGGCCTGCGGGTGTGCGGGCGGATCGAATCGGGAATGATCGCGCTCAACCGCGGCCTGGTCTCCGACCCTGCTGCCCCCTTCGGTGGCGTAAAGCAAAGCGGCTTGGGCCGAGAAGGCGGCCAGCGTCACGGCGTTGCGGAATTCATGGAGGCGAAATACATCGCCACGAGTTTGTGAAAGAGGACTTTGAAGCAGTCTTGCAAGCCACTGCCTTGGGCGAGTTGCCACCATGCCCTCCCGGCGCGCACGTGGATGAAGCTGGTGTTCCACGGGCCGGCGGAGATCCCGATGGACTGCTTCACCCGGGCGGTGGAGTCGATGTTGTTGAACGGTCCGCTGTAGGATGCCAAAGGTCTGGAGCTTGACCCGGCACACTGGGAGCGTGCCGTGCGGGAGTCGGGCTACGTGGCGGCGCAACAGACAGTGCGGCTGCAGGTGTAGCTGTGGTGCTTCCGATACTGGTGCCGGAGCCTATGCCAGCACCCGAGGTGGCGCCCAGCGAACAGAGCGAAGGACGATCGGCGCGGGTCGGTACGGCGCCGTCGAAGGTCAGCGACCGCGACAGCCTGATTCGCCTGTGGCGCCGCGTGCTGTCGAGGCCAATACAACCGGGCAGTACGTGGCAGGGGAGGGCGCCAACCGTGCTTTGCGTGACGGCCGCCGCTTCGACATTGACAGAGTCGCAGGAATTGCTTCGCGATTGCGAGCGGCTGATGCGTCGGCTGCTGCGCACGTCATGGGCGCGCTTGCCGCGCACGCAACGTGGGGCGATCAAGCGGAAGATTCGAGCTTTCGATCTGGACAGGACGACGATCACGGTGGCGTCAGGCCAAGCTGACGCCGCGGCGTGGTTGGTTGCGGCGATGCACTGGTGCGGTTGCCGGCATCCCGCCGCACTCTTTGCAAAGCCGCTGCATCCCGCGACGGGGATCGTGCGGTGGTTGACTGCCTTCGAGATCAGCCGCCAAGTCGAGCGCCCGCGCGACATCATCGCATTGCTGCCCAAGAAAATGGCAATCATCGACCAGCGAAGCCGAGTCCTCGTCGCTACGATGATCGCTCGGAGACGGGTCGTCGCGCTGCTACCCGAGTTGCTGCGATGAATACACAAGCGAGGGCAGGCAGGGACGCATTGACATGCGGTAGCAACCCTACTTCGCAAAAGGCGCGTCTTTACTACACTTCACGGCAATGGACGGATTAACTTCGACGAGCTGTGCGCCGCCGACGTCGTGGGGTTCGTCCAGCGTCGAGCGGCGCATCGGCATACGAGGCGGTCCCAGGCCATGACGACCGCGTTGCGCTCGTTCGCGCGATACCGACGCGACCACACCGCCGATCTGAGACCGTCGATCTTGATGTGGTGATCGATGTGGGCCCGCACGCTCTAGAACGCGGCCCACTCCCACGGCTGCAGCGGCAGCGCTTCAATGCGGGGACATCCAGATCGGCGAAGGCGCTCGCACGGCTGCCGGGTTCGAGCGATTCGAGGGACCAAGCGGCTGAAGGCGCTGGAGGCGAAGTCCGCCCAGGAAGGCCTGGTCCTGACCGAATCGCAACTGGCCGCGCTGGAGCGTGCCAAGCTCGACAAGGAGTCGCACGGCGAGTTCGAGTCCGAGTGTCCCGGCTACTGCGGTGCCCAGGACACCTTCTACGTCGGCACCCTCAAGGACGTGGGGCGCGTGTACCAGCAGACCTTCGTCGATACCTACAACAAGGTCGCCTTCGCGAAGCTGTATGTCGATGCGTGCGCGCGCAAGCCGGCGCGTCTCGCGCTCGTTGACCTCCTGCTCGAGCAGCACGCCCAGGAAGGTTCCGCCGGCCAGCCTTCGCGGTTGGACTGCTCGGCCAGGTCGGCCCACAGCCGCTTCATCGTGGGAAGCCTCAGTTCTCCCAACATGAGGGGCAGACGCGCTGCATCGGCCGCGCTGCGCGCGGATGCGATCGTGTTCATGAGGCCTCCAGCAGTTCGTCGTACACCGCGGTGGTCGGCAACATGACCTCCACGAACGGCATCAATGCTGGACGCGGTGCGAACTGCGTCCTCAACACCTCGATGTCGGGGAGTTCGTTGCGCTCGTCCAGGGCGCTGAGGATCCCGGCGAGCTCGGCCACCACATTGGCCCGGTCGGCCAGATCGAGCAGGTTCACCATCAACCGGCAGGCCTCCCGCTCGCTCAGCCGCTGGCTCATCCGCTCCCAGGCCTGGGCGTATTCGCTGCGCGGGAACATGGCATCGCGCAGCATCCATCGGGCGAAGGCTCCGGGTTTGCGTCGAAGTGACGGCAGCATGTGGCGCCAGTCGATGCGCTTGGGATGCTTGGTCTGAGCGCTGCTGCGCAGCCGCTCGCACTCGAACACCTTCACGCCTCCTAACCAAGCTTCCAGGTGGGCGCTGTACAGCCGGACCTTCAGTCGATGGGCCACCAGCCTGGACGGCACGCTGTAATGGGCGGCCTTGATGCTGATCAGGCCGAACTTGCTGACCCTCGCGTCGACCTCTTCGAAGTCCACCGTGATGGCCAACTCGTCGCACACCGTGAAGTCCGACAGGCCAAGCCGGCCAGGCGGATGTTCCTGGGCGAAGAAGATCTCGCGATCACCACCGTGCTCGGCGCGCCACTGCCGTACGCGGCGCTGCAGGGTGCGCAACACCGCGCCGTCAAAGCGCTGCAGGTAGCGAAGCTGCAGTTCCTCCAGCACCGTCACCGCCATCAGCCCAGGAGCGGCTTCCAACATCGGCACGACCTCCGCCGTCCACACCTCCGTCAGCGGGTCGGCGCGCGTGCGCCAGTTGCGCGCCGGCTTCTGGGACGGCAGCAGCACCGCCGATTCGATGCGCCGCGCGCTGGCTACGCTTACCCCGGCCTTGGCGGCCGCCACCTCCCGGCTGTGCTTGCCGCGTAGTTCCTTGTACTTGGTCACTTGATGATCCGATATGCGTTTGCCGGGCAAGGTGGCTGCCTCCTCTAGGGAGATGCTGATCAATGAATGACGTCGTCGGATCTCAAGACATCACGACACGATGCGGTCGCGATTCCGGTCAACGTCGCGCCGTGAGGTCTGCCCACCGGGCGTTTTGCGCCTCTTTCGAGGCCACTTTCGGTGCTCAAGACGCACCTCGGCCATGCGCGACCAGCAACGAGCTCTTGGCGATGACCAGATTGGCCAGCCCGAACAAGGCTGAACAGCTGCGCCTCGTTCTTCGCAAGGCCCTTGTAGATGCTATGTAGGACTGGCCAAATCGGCTCAACGAGCTAGAACCGTATTTCCGATTCTCTGTTGCAAAGGAGTATGGAAATGACGACGACCCGAACAGTCCTACGCGATAAGGATACGGCCGCGGGCGGCAATCTGTACATGAGCTTCGAACTCGGCGACAAGCGTTGGCAGATGAGCATCGCTGATAGCCGGCGCTGCGTGAGTCGCTACACAGTCGCTGCCGGCGATACAGCTGCCGTGGCTGATTGCATCGTCAAGGCCGCTGCGCGGCTGCACACGGGCGCCAGGGCGCAGGTTCACAGCTGCTACGAGGCTGGGCGTGACGGTTGGTGGCTGCATCGCTGGTTGAGCGACTTAGGTGTCGACAACATCGTGGTCGACGCGGCAAGCATCGAGGTCAACCGACGCGCACGGAGAGCCAAGACCGACCGGCTCGATGCGGACAAGCTATTGGCCATGCTCGTTCGCCACCACGCGGGTGAGCACGTCTGGTCGGTGCTGCGCGAACCGAGCCCCGAGGACGAAGACGCGCGCCGTGTGCATCGCGAACTGCAACGCCTGACGCAGGAGCGCATCGCGCACACGAACCGCATCGGATCGCTGCTGGTGCTGCACAACCTGCGGCCGGGGATCGTCATTGGGGGACGCGATTGGCTAGGGTGGTGGGACCGTCATCGCGATCAGGTGCCGTCGCAATTGCGTGCAGAGATCGAGCGAGAGGGAGCGCGCCTGAAGTTGGTCAGGGAGCAAGTCCGCATGGTCGAAGCTGCGCGCTGCAAGGAGTTGGCCGAGGGTAAGCAGCCGCTCGTCGCGCACCTCACACGACTGCGTGCGATCGGACCCAAGGGCGCCTGGGTCCTTGTGAAGGAAGTGTTCGGCTGGCGTCACTTCGCCAACCGGCGCGAACTCGCAGGCAGCCTAGGCTTGGTGCCCACGCCGTATGCCAGTGGCAGCAGCGAGATTGAGCAAGGCATCAGCAAGGCCGGGAACAGGCGAGTGCGAGGCTTGCTGGTGGAACTGGCTTGGAGCTGGGTACGCCTACAGCCCGGCAGCGCGCTGGCGCAGTGGTTCAACCGGCGCTTCGCCGGTGCGGGAAAGCGCATGCGTCGCGTGGGCATCGTGGCCTTGGCACGGCGATTGGCCATCGCACTATGGCGCTATCTACAGGACGGCGAGATCCCGGCGGGTGCTCACCTGAAGGTGACCACAGCTCACGCCTGAGCGAACATTGGACACACCGAACAACCAACACAACGCCAACATCATGATCAAAGGTCGACGCGCCCGTAAGACCCGTGGGTCGCCATACGGCAACCGTTCTTATAGAAGGGGCGCGTCGGTAATCGGGGATTGCCAGCGCATCTGGCGCGCATGCTGCATGTGGTGTCGGACTCCAACGTCCCGCACGGATAGAAGCTTGTTCGAGTGCCTACTCGGACCTCAAAGAGTCCTGTGGATTGTTCTGGCCTCTGATTTATTCCATTTTTACGAAAATTTCGAATCGGAGAACCTTTTTCCGATTCTATACAGGCCGGACCAAATGTTGGAGGCATTTGGACGGGTTATCGAACTCGCAACAGACCCTCGTCTAATTGTTCCAGGGCACGGTCCTTTAGTCATGAAGCGCTTCGAGCAGGAGACGAGAGATGCAAAGTTTACGGTTCGCCTCTGGAGGCCGATTTAGTTCATCTCTTGCGTACGGCGAAATGGCCGGCAGTCACTTGTTGCACAATGAATTACGAAGCGGCAGCTCGTGGGTTTTTGTGGATGGGTTTTGGTGGGGTGCTCGGCGTCGAAGAACTCAACCTAGAAGAACTAGAGAGCTTTCCCCGAGAATTTTTACTAATTCACTGGCCGTCTTCGGACTCCAATAGCTCTCCGATCAGAAAGTCCTTGAAGCTTTCTGCTGCGGGCGACAAGGCTCGCGCGCGCGGACAGAAGAGCGACAGGTGGCGATCAACGGTCGGCGACAGAAGCGGCCGCGAGACAAGGCCAAAGGACTCGAGCAACGGCAAGGCCTGGCTCGGTTGGGCTGTGATGCCGAAGCCGCCCCTCACCATGCCGAGTGCGGTCGTGATGAACGAGACCTCGTGCGTCGGGTGCAGCGCGAGCGAGGCTGAGTGCTTGAAGAGATCGGCCTGCAGGCGGTTCGTGAAGTCGGGCGTGAGACTCACGAAAGGATGCTGCAGCGCTTGGGGCCAGCTCACGCGACTGCGCGCGGCGAGCGGGTGGTCGGGGCGGCACACCAGGCGCATGCGGTCGCGCAAGAGGCTTTGCTGCGTCAGCTCGGGCGGCGTTTGGCGCTGCGGCGCGATGCCCAGGTCGGCCTCGCCGCTCACCACCCGCGCGGTGGCCTGCTGGTTGAGCGAGTCAAGCACGTAGACCGCGATAGCCGGGTGTCAGTGGTCTTCCAATAATCCCCATCTGTGGTCGTCGAATTTTCCTCACCCATCAACTCCAAGGAGCAAACGATGGAAGTGGAAGTACGAAGCTCGGTGATCTCGCATG
>NZ_JAUJZH010000004.1 GCF_030486595.1 Variovorax ginsengisoli
CAAGGACAAGCTCAAGGCCGGTCTCGTACGGCCTCACGACGACGACTCATCTCAACCGGGTGGGGAAATCTGAACGACCACGACTGGGGAATATCCGGCGACCCTTGACAGATGAGCGGGTGCTCCTGGATCAGCGACATCTGCGAGCCCGCCGGAACCGGGGCTGCGGCGTCGATGGCGGCCAGCGCACCGGCCACGAGCTTCTCGGTCAGCCTCTTGACGTGCTGGTAGCTGTGCACGCCCTCGGCGATGGCACGCGCGCAGGCGCTGTCCACCAGACGGCGTGGGTAGCGTTCGGCCAGCCCGACGATGCCCCAGAGCTTGCGCTGCCCGACCCGCCCCTCGATAGCGAACAGCATCTCGCACAGCCGCTCGGCGTCTGGGCCGATGGCCTTGGCCTGCCCGAGGATGCGGCGCGTCTCGCGCGACGGGTTGAAGACTCGTTCCTCCAGCGGCAGCACGACCGTGCCGGGTCGATCGACACGGTCATGCGTGCGCAGCAGCGTGTGCGTCTTCAGGTCGCGGATCTCGATGCGATGCTCGAAGAGACGAACCAGGACCTTGCTGCCGATCGGCGCCGGCCGGGCTGCGTAGCTGCTGTGGTCGACGCGCACGCAGCTGTCGTCGCAGACCGTGCGCGGACCCTCGGTGAAGTACTGCATGCTCAGCAGCGGCAAGGGCTGCAAGTGGGGCCGCTCCTCCTCGAACATCGCCTGCACCTGGCGGCGGGCGCTGCCGTGGATGCGCTTGGCGGCCCAGCGACTCTCCCAGTGCTCGAGGAAGTCGTTCTGCTCAACGATGGACTCGAAGCGTCGGCCCTTCAAGGCAGTGGCCTGGGTGTGGCCGATCGCGTTCTCCACAGACCCTTTGCGGTTTGGGTCACGGACGCGGGCCGGGTCGCCGACCACGCCATAGTGGGCAAGCGTCGCGGCATAGACTGGGTTGAGTTCAGGCTCGTACAGGTCGGGCTTGAGCACGCCTTCCTTCAGGTTATCGAGGACTACGTACCGACACGATCCGCCGAAGTAGCGCCAGGCCTGCTCGTGAAGCCGCGCCCAAATCTCTTGGCTGGACTTCCACACGACGCGCCGGAAGCTGCGCCGTGAATAGCGCAGCGTCGCCACGAACAGGCGCGGCTTGCGATAGCGGTCGGTGCCAGGCACGCGGGTCGGGGCGCCCTCACCGTAGTCGACCTGCATCTCTTCGCCCGGCAGGAACGACAGGCGGTCGAACTGCTGCGGCTCGCGCCGACGCAGCTTGGCGGCAAAGCGCTTGACGGAGTTGTAGGCACCGCCGAAGCCGAACCGGTCCACCAAGTCCTGGTAGATGGCCGTGGCATTGCGGTTGAGCTTGAGTTGTTCCTCGATGAATGCCCGGTGCGGCTCGCACGTCGACAGCAGGCTGGCCGCCGCCGCGACCGGCGACCGGGCCGGTGGCCAGGGTGGAGCAGTTTGCGCCGACGCATCGCTGGCCGCATCAGGTCCGAGGGCGCCGCCCTCGGCGGCGAACCGCTTCTGATAGGCACGAATCGTGTGCCGTGAGATGCCCGTGACGCGGGCGATCTCCCGCTGGGTGGCGTTGTTGCGCAGTAGGGTCCAAATGGTGGTTTGCAGATGTGGCTTCAAGACGTTCAACCTGTGGGCTCCCCCGAAAACAAGGGAGCGAAAGTTACGTCCTGCCGCCAGCCGCCGACCTACGACGGCGCTGCGATCAGCGCCTCAAATGCCGGTGGCCAGGTGGAGCAGTTTGACCCGGCCTCAAGTGGAGCAGTTTGGGTGGCCACCGGGGGTCTTGCCCGCAGTTCGTATTTCTACCACCGGGCACGCCTGCAGGTTGCTGACAAACATGCTGGTGCGCGCTGGGCGATCACCGACATCTTCGAACTCAATCACCGTTGCTACGGCTATCGCCGGATGCAGGCGGCGCTGAGTAGGCAGTGCGTGCGCCTGTAAGAGAAGGTGGTGCAGCGCCTGATGAAGGAGGAGCGCCTGCTTGTCGCAAAGCCGAAGCGGCGCCGATACGGCTCCTACCTAGGAGAGATCAGCCCGGCGCCAGAAAACCTCATCAACCGAGACTTCCAGGCCGCGGCCCCTAACGTGAAGTGGCCGACAGATATCACGGAATTCCAACTTCCTGCCGATAAGGTGTATCTGTCGCCGATGATCGACTGCTTCGACGGGATGGTCGTCAGTTGGTCGATTGGCACTCGCCCGGACGCCGAGCTTGTGAACGCCATGTTGGATGCGGCGGTCGAGAAGGTGGCCGACAGCGTCAATCGGCCGATGGTCCACTCCGACCGAGGGGCCCACTATCGCTGGCCTGGCTGGCTCGCGCGCATCGGCGATGCGAGGCTGATCCGCTCCATGTCACGCAAAGGGTGCTCGCCCGACAACGCGGCCTGCGAGGGCTTCTTCGGGCGCCTGAAGACAGAGCTGTTCTATCCTCGACAGTGGCGCTCCACAACCATCGAGCAGTTCATGCAGGCGCTCGACTCCTACATCCGCTGATACAACGAAAAGCGGATCAAGATCTCCCTTGGCTTCCGCAGTCCTCTCGAATACCGTGCGAGCCTTGGACTTGCGGCATAGCCCAGTCCAAGAATTCCGCCGCACCCCCGGTGAGTCAAGATTTAACCGGCGCCGACAATACTACAGATCGGCCTTCGAAATGCAGCACATCTTGTCGGACCTGATCGCCCTGTCCAACAACGCCTTCGGCAGGTATTCACAGCGCGAAAGGATGCCGCCGCTGTCAATTTTCCTCAGGAACTCAGGGAGCTTCTGTCCGATGTCCATCCCGAAGGCATAGTCGGACACGTAAAACACATTGATCGGCTGGCGGCCGTGCTGGAAGAGGAAGTAGGCGGCACCGTCCAGCACCAGGCGTTTGTCACCGTCATGAATGCCGCACCGTTTGGCAAGGGAGGGAATTTGGGCATGCTGGTCTTCGCGCACGAAGACCGGCGTTGACAAGGACTGCCCCTCTATCACGTCGTCGCCGGCACGAGCGATCTGCAGCAATCTGGGCGTTTGGATGGGGAGGAGCACCGCCATGCTCGCAATGGCAAGCAGCATCCAATAGAACGCCACAGCGCCTGCAACCAGCCTGATCCAGTTCGACACCGGCCATTGCGCGTCCAACACCAGCAGCAGCAAGATGGACAGCGCGGGCACGATGAGCCCGGGTGTGTAGAAATGCCATGCATTGACGTTGTACGCAACGCCGTGAAGCACTAGGCCGGCAGTCATCGAAATACCCAGCAAGGCCCCTGGTTCCAGACGCTTGCGCAGCAGTTCCATCACGACTCGAAGGATCCCAGCGCAGAGCAACAGCAACGCGAACACATGCAGGCTGACTTTCAGCAGCTTTCCAAACCCAGCCAAACCCGGCTCAATCCATTTGCCATCGACCGACGGCAGCCAGTTCGATTGGTAAACGAGGGTTACCGGCACGCGCTCAATGACGAGGCCGAGTGATGAGGCCACATTGCGAGAGGCCTCCCTGAAAAACGCTGCCCTATCGGTCGAAAGCAGTTGAAAGTCCAAGGTGTGCTGAGCGAGAACCAGAGACATCGCTGGCGCATCCACGCAGCGCGACGCGACTTGGACGTGCTGGAAAGACTGCGCGATTGCAAAGCCGAGCGACAGCAAGACCCCAACGGACCACAGCTTGCCCGCATCGCGAAAAATCAGAAAGGCCGACGCCAGAATGATCGGCGAAAAGAACAGTGCCTTGGGATGCGCCAGCAAGAAGACCGAGGTAATCAGGAAAATCAGCGCGGCCTTGAGGCCCTTGATATAGATTCCGTCGGTCTCCGTGGAACGCCAGAATATCGGGAATATGCAATAGGCCAAGAGCCCGACCACCAAAAGCTGCTCCGATCGTGCCAAGACAAGCACGAACGGCAGGACGCCGAGCATGTTTAGCGAGAGTACAACCCCCTGAAGGCTGCGCTTGGAAATCAGCGTCTGCGGATGCCTGCCAGCCCACATCCACAGCAGGCTCAGCCATGCGCCGCAAATCGCAATGCCTCGGATCCGCAATCCCAGCTCGCTTGCCCCCGAGTACAGGATGGCGTTGAAAACAGCTCCCGGGTACCAAGACGCCGGGATGGGCATCAGCAATGGGCGACATTGGGGCAGTAGATTGAGGAGAGCGCCGTCTTCCAGGAAAAATCGCGCACGGACCATCTGAACGGCAATTTCATCCGAATACAACGGAATCAATATCCCGGCAGCACAAACCGAAAGTGCCAATACCAATACAGCAAATCCAGCCAAATTGTTGAGGCGAGTCATCCACTGTGCTGACATCGCCGGGCTACTTCCATTCGCCACGCAACCAATTTGCCGCCGGCAAACCTTCAAGCCTCCTGTTCCACGAATGAGTGAGGAATTTTTGAAATTCGTCGCTGCTGGCTTGGCTCTCTACGTAGCGAGATGATTTTTCTTTCATCTCCGCCGAAATGCGAGCACGCCATACTTTATCTGATGCGATCCTCAAGGCGATATCGACATAATCCTCTCGACTGCTCGCCGTCAGCCCCTCTATCCCGATATATTCATAAATTGCCGCAGTCCATCGGCCGAATGGAATATCCGCCGGAAGCGTCACGGTCGCTATCCCCAGCATGGCGCCATCGAAGCTCGACGACATTCCGCAGAGAGGATAAGAATCCAGACAACAATCCACTGACTGCAATAACATATGGGCATCATCCTTGCTCATAGTTGGCACGAACACAACTCTTTCATAGAGCGACCCAAGCTTAGCTCGCAATCTTGCCCGCAAGCTCTGCGCCGGCGGATATTCTCCGCGAAGAAGCACCAGGATAGCCTCTTTGTCACGGTCCAGGACGTCAAAGAATATGTCATCCATATCGGGATGGATCTTCGGTGGCGTATTCGCACACAAATAAAGGCGAGCTTCCGGACCTACATTCAGTAGCCGTCTCCTGGTATCCGTTCGCGCCTCCGGAGAAATTGAACCATTTTCACCAATCGCTGGCCTCTCAATCCAGTAGGGAGGATTTTGAAATAACGCTGCCTTGGTCTTGTAAAAGTCAGCCGGATTGACAGGCTCAGCTTGTTGCCAAGAAATGTAGTAGTCAGCATTGGTCAAGCCATCTGTCCAGTTCGGCTCCAACAAGACCATTTGAAGCGGTGCAAGTCGCGCCATCATCGGATAAAACACTGCGGCGATAGAAGGTCCGGATATGATGATGTCGAGCTCCTCATTTGCAATCACCTGAAGAGCGGCATACATATCAACATCCGAATACTGCACAACCTTGTCGGCCCTAGCAATCCAACTTTTTGCGGCGGCAGATTGACCAGCTGTGCCCGGGCGGAGAAATACCGTTTCAAAGCGATCTCTGTCAAGTCGAGGCAAAAACCCCGACATCATCGGCATGGAATCATGGACGATGAATCCAATGCGAATTTTTTTCCCCTGTCTCTTCTGAAGATCCATCGCATCGCCGACATGTGGCGCCGTAAAATCAAGTTTAGGCCAGGTATTGAAAATCATCTTTTCGATGGCGGCAATGGCCTCACCATACAATTTGGGCGCAACGAGGCAAAAAATGTACTGCCACGGCGTCCAATTATTCGTCATGTCCGCGATCGGCTCACCCAACTCCACAGGATTTTTGGAGATGCGAAGACCCGCCCGGATGAATTTTTCAACGATGACGGCCCCATGGATCGGACGCTCCGGGATCATGGGCGGGGTCATCTCGTTCAGGATCAGGAGAGATTGACTCTCCTTGCTTCCCGCTTCGCACGCGGTTTGGAGCGCCTCATACACCCCGTCACCAAAGTCCTGGGGCAAATGCAGATATCGACAAAAAAACAACAAGACTCTAGCAATCTTGATGGGCTGAGGATTCTTCCTAAGGTAGGCGATAAAATCCCCTCTTAGAGTGGCAATATCGTGCCCATCGAAAAGCGACTCAATGTCTCTCAGTCCGATGACAAAATCAACCGGCGAACTCATGCTTGCACGATAAAAATCCAACATCGAGACTGGCGCTGGAAACTGAGAATTCGGTGCACCGAGAAAATTTAAGTACCGCTTGTAATCGAGGCGTTTTGCACAGATGCTCATGTACAGAGTCAAGAGTTTGCCTTCTCTTGGATGCCGCAACAAACCCTGCTCAAGTCGCCCCAAGCATCCGTCCAGATCCGAGAGACAGATAAACGCCAAACTTGACAAGTGATAGTCTTGAGCGTCTTCCAGATTGTGCTCGGTCAACTTTCTATGAATAGCGTTCGCCTCATTGGTGCGCTCTCTCAATAGCAGCAATTCAGCGACTTGCCACAATGCCAGGGCGTTTCTAGAAAATTCCTTGATTGAATTTATCTTTTGCTCACCCAATCTTATCAGCCCTGAGTTCAAGCAATAATCAATCAAACCGACTTGAAATTGAGGATCGGGGAATTTTTCAAAAAGCACTTCACAAGCTTGCTCCTCGGTTTTCGCGTCTGATGCCAAGATGCGGAGGACGCGTTCCATCTGTCCAAGTTTTGAGCAAACAAGGATATAGTGGTCCACCAACTCCGCAGCTTGCGGATATTCTTTGATTCCTGCCTCAAACATATCGGCAGCGCGCGCGGAGTTGCCCAGCCTGTGCTCAGAGAGCGCTGAATGTACAAGACCCAGAGGATTCTCTGCAGGGCGCGCAGCCAACCGCTTATAAATAAGCTTGGCCTCGTCGCTGCGTTGGTAGTGCAACAACACATCTGCAAGCGTCCAAAGCAGCACGTTGTCCGAGCAGTTTTCCAGCAGAACTCTAACTTTCTGTTCGGCAAGATCCGGGAGGCCCCTGTGCAGGGCGTGTGCGATCAGGCTCACTTGGAAATGCGAGTCCGGAAATTTGTCAAACGCAGCCTCGCACACCTGACGGTCCTCCTCCCCTCCACTCTCCGCTGCCACCAAGCGGAGGACCCGATCCATCTGCCCAAGTTGTACGCAAATATTTGCGTAGTGGTCCACCAACTCCGTAGCTTGCGGATATTCTTTGATCCCCGCCTCGAACATATCGGCAGCGCGAGCGGAGTTGCCTAGCCTGTGCTCAGAGAGCGCTGAATGCACAAGACCGAGAGGATTCTGTGCAGGACGTGCAGCCAACCGCTCATAGACAAGCTTCGCCTCGTCGCTGCGCTGGTGCTCCAACAAGACATCGGCAAAGCGCCAAAGCAGCGCGTTGTCGGAGCAGTTCTCCAGCAGAACTCTGAGTTGTTGTTCCGCAAGATCTTCGAAGCCGCTGTGCAAGCAGTGGGCGATCAGGTTCGCTTGGACATTTGGATCAGGGAATTTTACAAACAGCGTCTCGCATAAGTGCCGCTCATCCACTCCACTCGATGTAAGCCGCCGACCTGCACGCCCAATCTGTTCGTGTTCAAGACAAACACGAACATAATGCTCCATCAGGGACGACGAGGCCGGATATTTATTCAGACCCGTTTCGAGCACCGATATTGCCTCGTCTGGCCTACGCAGCCTTTGCTCAGAAAGACCTGCGTAGATATAAGCCTCCGGGCTTGTCAGGCGACTGCGGGACAGGAGTCGATAGATGGATGCAGCTCGGGAATCGTCTCCCGCGGCATGGGCGAGATCAGCCTGTACCCAAAGGTATTGCGAATCCTTGAATCTATAAACCAGCGGTTTTAGCAGCGCCTTGAATTTGGTGAAGTTCATTTGTCGATGCAACATTTCGTGTTGCGCTGAATTGGTTTAGCGATTTCGGATACAGCTAATCGATAGATTTCGAGGACTACGCATCTTCGATGAACGTGGTCGACCTGCGCGCCGCAAGATCAGAGGCGTGCCGCCTGAGGCGCTCGAGCATCGATCACGTAGTGCGGCGAGGCCCGGCGAGATGCGTGGTGGAGGCGATCTTGGGCTCAACGGCCCTCAATACTTCTTCCACACCACACGGTTGACGTAGTCCACGTAGCTGTGAATGATCCGAAGCACCTTGTCGGACACGTTGGGCATGTTGTAGTCGGCAACCATGCGCAAGCCGCGATCGGCGCCCCGCGGTTGCGATTCCAGGATGGCCAGTCCCTGTCGGACGCGCTCCGCGTCCAGCCCCACCATCATCACCGCGGCCTCCTCCATGCCTTCAGGCCGTTCGTGCGCCTCGCGGAGGTTGAGCGCCGGGAAGTTCAGGATCGAGGATTCTTCGTTGATGGTGCCGCTATCCGAGAGCACAGCCTTCGCAGACATCTGCAGCTTTACGTAGTCGTGGAACCCAAGAGGCTTCAAGAGGCGAACTTGCGGATGAAAACTGACCGACGTGGCCTGGACTCTCTTTTGTGTTCGAGGGTGCGTGGAAACGATCACGGGCAAGTCGTGGTCTTTGGCGATGGCATTCAAGGTCGAGACCAACTTGCCGAATGAGCTATCGGACTCGATGTTTTCCTCACGATGCGCGCTGATCACAAAGTACTTGCCTTCGGTCAGGCCCAGCCGCTGCAGCACGTCTGAAGCCTGAATCTGCGGCATGTAGTGGTGCAGCACCTCGTACATTGGACTGCCGGTCTTGATCACTTGGTCGGGCGGCAAACCCTCGCGCAGCAGGTAGTCGCGGGCGATCGTGCTATATGTGAGATTGATGTCGGACGTGTGATCGACGATGCGGCGATTGATCTCTTCTGGCACCCGCAGATCAAAGCATCGATTGCCGGCCTCCATGTGGAAGATCGGGATCTTGCGCCGTTTGGCCGGGATCACTGCAAGACAGCTGTTGGTGTCTCCGAGCACGAGCATGGCCTCCGGCTGGACCTCTCCCAGGACACGATCGACTTCAATAATGAGATTGCCGATGGTGTGCGCCGCGCTGGTGCTGCCGACCGCGCTGTTCAGGAAGTGATCCGGCTTGCGCAACTTCAAGTCATCAAAGAAGACCTGGTTCAACTCGTAGTCGTAGTTCTGCCCGGTGTGGACCAGTAAATGGTCGCAATGCTCGTCCAGCGCGGCAAAAACGCGGGAAAGGCGAATGATCTCTGGCCGCGTGCCGACCACGGACATGACTTTCAGCTTCTTCATTTTTTCAGAGGGGACAGGCGTAGGTATCCGGCCGGGCGCGGTCGAAGATTTCGTTGGCCCACAACATCACGACCAGCTCGTCCTGACCGATGTTCGTGATGTCGTGCGTCCAACCTGGGGCGGTCTCGACGATCTCGGCGCCTTCGCCGTTCGTGGTCAGCTCATAAGTTTCGCCGGTCTGGATGTGGCGGAACTTGAAACGCGCATGGCCCTTGATCACCAGGAACTTCTCGGTCTTGCTGTGGTGGTAGTGGCCGCCACGCGTAACGCCCGGGTGTGCCGTGAAGTAGGAGAACTGGCCGCTGTCGGGCGTTCTGAGCATCTCCACAAACACGCCGCGCGGGTCTGCATGGCGCGGCACGGCATACTTGAACTCTTCCTCCGGCAGGTAGCTGACGTAGGTCGAGTACAACGCCCTCACGAGACCGGTTCCGACCCGTTCGGTCAGCAAGGTCTGGCGGCTTTCCCTGAAGCGTCCGATCAGATCCGCGACCTCACCCACGGTGGTCGAAAACTGCGGCGTCACGGTTGCAAAGCCCTCGGCATCCACCGACGCAACGGCACCATCCAGCAACTGGACGAATCGCCCGACGAGATCGTCAATGTAGACAAGCGTCAGGGGCGCCGCTGGATCGCGAACTTCGATCGGCAAGCCTCGGGCAATGTTGTGGCAAAAGGTTGCCACGGCGGAGTTGTAGTTCGGTCGACACCACTTGCCGAACACGTTGGGTAGCCGGAAGACATGCGCAGGAAAGCCATAGCGCTTCGCCGCGGCGAAAACAGCTTTCTCAGCCCCGCGCTTGCTCTGCCCATAGGGATTGTCTCGCTCGGCCTGGATCGAAGATGTCAGCACGACCGTGATCTTCTTTCCGCAGGTCTCCATCTCCGCGCTCACTGCATTGCACAGCGTTTGCGTCAAGTCCAGATTTCCCGTGGCGAACTCTTTGGGATCCTGGGGCCGATTGACACCGGCCAGATGAAACACGAACGCAGCACCGTGCAGCATCGCAGGCAACTCCGACACGCTGTTGCCGACATCGAAAGTGACCACTTCGACGTCCGCACGCTCGAAGAGAGCCTGTCGAAGATTCTTGCCGACGAAGCCATCGGCACCAGTAATCAATACCTTCACCGACTCATCCTTCCAATACGGCGGGCTCTCCGCGAGTGATCTTCTGCATGAAGTCGAGCTTCAGAAGCAAGTTCTTCATCCCCTCGACGTCCAGACGCGTCGTGTTGTGCGAGTTGTATTCTTCGCCGTGCAAGGCCCTGGTGATACGGCTCTCACCCTCTTCGACGAACTTCGCGTAGTTCAGATCGCGCCCGTCCGGCGGAACCCGGAAATAGTCTCCCAGGTCCTCGGCACATGCACGCTCTTCCTTACCGAGCAACGACTCATAGAGCTTTTCGCCATGCCGTGATCCGATAATGGCGATCGGATGACCTTTCTTGTCCATCAGTTCAAGGATGGCCTGGCTGAGTACGTCCATAGTCGCAGCGGGCGACTTCTGAACGAAGATGTCGCCGTTCCCGCCGTGCTCGAAGGCGTAGAGAACCAGATCGACTGCATCCTCCAACGTCATCATGAATCGCGTCATGGTCGGATCGGTGATCGTGATCGGGTGGCCTTCGGTCACCTGCTGCACGAACAGCGGGATGACCGAGCCTCGCGAGGCCATCACATTGCCATAGCGGGTGCCGCAGATCACGGTGTCGGTGCCTTCGAGGTTGCGGCTCGCGGCAACGATGACCTTCTCCATCATGGCCTTGCTGATGCCCATGGCGTTGATCGGATAGACCGCCTTGTCGGTGCTCAGGCCCACCACCCGCTTCACGCCCGCCGCGACGGCACTTTCAAGAACATTCTCTGCCCCCAGCACATTGGTGCGGACCGCCTGCATGGGGTGAAATTCGCAGGATGGCACCTGTTTCAGGGCTGCGGCATGGAACACGTAGTCAACCCCGCGCATGGCGCCAACCAGGCTGCGCGCATCGCGAACGTCGCCGATGTAGAACTTGAGCTTCGCGTTGTTGTAACGCTTGCGCATGTCATCCTGCTTCTTCTCGTCCCGGCTGAAAACTCGTATCTCGCCGATATCCGTCTTGAGGAAGCGCTGAATGACGGCGTTTCCAAAAGAACCGGTCCCGCCGGTTATCAATAGGGTTCTGTTGCTAAACGGCTTTTGCATTTGAATCTGGGCCCTGAAAGGCTCTAGGAAAAGAGGAATCGGCTTGATAGGTGAAGAGGCGACCTCAAGCGATGCTGTGCGCTTGTGTCTGATGGTAACGCCGGCGCCCTCAGGCGCTCAGGCGCTCACTGTAGCGCAATCCAGACCCCCATCGGCAGGATCCCGAATTTGGCGTGCCACCGTCCCTGCAACGCGTCAGATCAGCACGTCATCCGCCGAATTTGCCCTGCCTTGGACGGCAGGCCAATCGGTGAAACCACTGCGCAGCTCGTGAGAACGCCCCTCAGGATTGCGCCGAGATCGCTTCCTGAAGTACCTGGACGACGGTCTCTTGCTTTTCTCGGGGCAGCCCCACCCAGAGCGGCAGGCGGATCAGGGATTCCGCTTGACGGTCGGTGACATCTAGCGCGCCGTGCGTTCTGCCGTAGCGTCGCCCTCCCGGAGAAGAATGCAAGGGTACATAGTGGAACACCGATGAGATGTCAGCCCGCTTCAGCGCATCGAGAACCCGCTGACGGTCGATCTCGGGCGCAAGAATGACGTAGTACATATGCGCGTTGTGCCTGCAAGCGTCCGGCACCGTGGGCCGCCGGATCACCCCACCCCCCTCCATCGTCTCCAACAACCCATGGTAGTGATTCCAGGCGTCCAGGCGCATCTGCGTGATGCTCTCGGCCTCTTCGAGTTGCGCCCAAAGGAAGGCTGCAACCAGTTCACCGGGAAGAAACGAAGATCCGACCTCTTGCCAGGTGTACTTGTCGACTTCGCCCCTGAAGAAGCGACTGCGGTCTGTGCCCTTCTCACGGATGACCTCCGCGCGGAGCGCCAGCGACGGATCGTTGACCAGGAGCGCCCCGCCTTCGCCAGAGATCACGTTCTTTGTCTCATGGAAACTGTAGGCACCCAGTTGACCGATGCTGCCCAGCGCTCGGCCCTTGTAACTCGCCATGACACCTTGCGCGGCGTCCTCGACCACCACGAGCCCGTACCGCTCCGCGGTGGCCATGATGGCATCCATCTCGCAAGCCACGCCCGCATAGTGGACGACTGCAATGCCACGTGTGCGCGGCGTGATCGCCGCTTCGATCAGCGACTCGTCGAGGTTCAGCGTATCGGCACGGATATCGACAAACACCGGCACGCCGCCCCTCAGCACGAACGCATTGGCCGTCGATACAAAAGTGTAGGACGGCATGATGATCTCGTCGCCCGGCTGGATGTCGAGCAGGAGTGCCGCCATTTCGAGCGCCGCGGTGCACGAGTGCGTGAGCAGCGCCTTCGAACTTCCGGTGCGGCTTTCCAGCCAGCCATGGCAGCGCTTGGTGAATGGGCCGTCGCCCGCCAAGCGCCCATTAAAATGCGCCTCAGCGATGTAATGCAACTCCTTGCCGGTCATGTGCGGCCAGTTGAATGGAATGCGGTCTTTCATAGGTTTCGTTCTGGCCCGGTGAAGCAGCGAGCTTAACAAGGCCCCATGAACACGGACAACCGTCAAGGGATGGGCGGAAACTGAAGGCAGAATGTCGCGACACTGCCTGGCTGACTCAGATGAACATGAACCCCACCCGTACTTCGCTCTACGAGGCATTTTGCGATCCGCTCACCCATTGTGCATTGGAGGTGACCGGCCACCGCGGCCTCAAGAACGGCGACGGAACCACCTACAAGTTCCTTGATGGCGACGAGTCGATCGTTGATTTCCTCGCGACGACGGGGGCCTCTGCAGCCGACGTTGCGAACTTGAAGATGTACGATGACCAAAGCCCGACCGAACGGTATCGCAACTTTCTTCGCTGGCTGTTTCAGACATTCAAGGTGAGCGAAGCCGAATTCAGGACCGACTTGCTGGCGCGGCTGAAGATCTCCGGCGGCATGAAGGTACTGGTGATCGGTTGTGGCCTCGGGGAAGACGTCGCGATAATTCACCAGGCGATCGGCGCCGGCGGAGAGTTGCATGCGCAAGACATCAGCAAGTCGATGGTCAAGGCTGCCAGCGACTCGATCGATTCGCCGAACGTCTGCTTCTCGATCTCGAACGCCCTGAGCCTGCCGTACAAGTCACGGTACTTCGACGTCGTATTCCATTTCGGTGGCATCAACCTGTTCGGCAACATGCAGAAGGCGATTGCCGAGTTGGAACGAGTCTGCAAGATCGGCGGGCGCGTGATGTTCGGGGACGAGGGGATTGCACCGCACCTGAGGGGCACGGAATACGCCAACATTCTGATCAACAACAACGGATTGTGGGCGCTTGAGGCGCCGATGCATCAGTTGCCTCACAATGCGGCCGGCATCGAAATCACCTACGTGCTCGGGAACTGCTTCTATCTGATCTCGTTCAGGCCCCAGGAAGGACTGCCGAAAGTGGACCTGGACGTCCCGCACGTCGGTACACGCGGCGGCTCGGCCCGAACTAGGTATTTCGGGCGGCTGGAAGGCGTCACGCCGGAAACCAAGGACAAGTTGGTCGAAGCGGCGCGGGCGCGCGGCATCTCTGCGCACGCCTTGCTGGAGGAAATCATCAATCGGCAGATTCCGAGCGGTCAATGACACCCATGGGACATTGGATCAAGCAGGGTCTCCTCTATGCGCTGCCCCCCGGCGGGCTGCATCCGAAACTCCTGACGCATGCGGCAAACCCGCTGCCCGCACACATCGCGGACGACGTCTATCGCATCTTCTTCAGCGCCAGGGATTCCAGCAATCGATCGTCTGTTGGCGCCGTGGACGTGGACATCGGGACTCGACAGATCGTTCGCGAGCACTCGCAGCCCTTCTTCGAGCACGGGCCCACCGGAAGCTTCTACGCCGACGGTGTCAGCATTGGCAATTGCTACGAGGTCGGCGGCACGCGATACATGCTCTTCATGGGATGGCAGGCCCCAACCGACGGTCACTGGCGGGGGGACATCGGTCGGCTGGTCGTTCGCTCCGACCTGACCCTCGCGCTGAACAGTCCCACCCCTTTTCTTGGCGCCGATCCCATCGATCCCATCAGCCTGTCGTACCCATGGGTGATCAACGCGTCCACCGACCGGTTCCGCATGTGGTATCCATCGACCAAGACCTGGGACGCGGGTAATGGCGAGATGCTGGCAGTACTGAACGTCGCGGATTCCGCGGATGGGCACCAGTGGGTCCGCAAGGGGTTGGGCGTGCCGTACGAACTCGGAAGGGCTCAGGCTTTTTCAAGACCGAACGTGCTGGGAGACCCGATCGCGGGATACGAGATGTGGTTCTCCTATCGCGGCGGCGGCGGCAGAAGTTATCGGATCGGGTATGCCGTCAGTCCTGACGCAACCGATTGGGAACTGAGACTCGACGATGTCGGCATCGACGTTTCGCGCGAAGGCTGGGATTCCGAAATGATCGAATATCCATTCGTGTTCGACCATCGCGGCCGTCGATTCATGCTCTACAACGGCAATGGCTACGGCAAGTCCGGATTCGGCATCGCAGAGCTGGTTGCCTCGGAGGCAACCACCGGTCGAGGCGCGCGATAGACATGATGGTCGCGTTGCCTGGATAGGCGACCATCATGTTTCATGTCTAGCGTCTCTGCGCCACGACGAGCCTCGAACCGCCGACAGGCAAGTCCATGCCGCGCTTGATCAACGCCAACTCGGCCACCAAGAGACTGAAGAAGGTCTTGTTTAACCAGGGCGCGATCTTCAGCTCTCGAGTCGCATCGAATTGCGCTATGTCGGCTTTGCGTTGAGTCAAGCGCGCCGCCATCATCGCCGGCAGGAGGAAGGTCACGAATGAGCTGCTTCGGATCACGCGAAAGCCGGCGGCTTCTATTTTTGCTTGCAGCTCGGCACGCGCATAGCGCCGAACGTGATACGCGTAGTCGTCCGCCGCGCTCCACAGCCATCCATGCTGAGGCACTGTGAGCAGCAGAAAGCCTCGGGGCTTCAGAGCAGCCTGAACCTGAGCCAGCACCTGCTCGTCCTGGTCGATGTGCTCCAGAACGTCGAACGCGCCGACGACGTCGAATTCCTCGCGATAGGGGATGTCCCTCGCGTCCATCTGCATGAAGTCGACGCCCGGAAGCCGGCGTGCTGCGAAACCAAGGCCTTCGGTGAATATCTCGCTGCCATGCAGCACCGGCCTCGCGAAGCGGTCGGCAATTCCCGAAAGGACAAACCCGGTTCCGCAACCGATCTCCAACAGGTTCTGAAAATTTCCACAGTATCTCTGGAGCGCCCAGAGGATGATTTCATTGCGACCTCGAAACCAGAAACTGGCGCCTTCGAGCTCGGCCAGCTCAGAGAAGTACTCCGAACTGAACCCCCCACCACCGTGCGCAAGGGCGGGCGCAAAGGACTGGAAGCCGTCGACACGCTCGGGCTGCGCTCCACATGCGGAACATGTCAACGCGGCCGAGGGATACGACGCGCCGCATGCAAGACAGCGCCTCAACGTTCGGCTCCCTGCGAAGAAGTCAAGTCCCTGAAGACGAAGAACTTGAAGGCCAGAAAGAGATATCCGGCAACCACGAAAACGCCAATCGCCTGCGCCCACTGGTGGGGATACCCCAGCTTGTCGATCACGACAGCGAATATGGCCAGGTTGATCAGGTATCCAAGGCAGTGGGCCAATACATAGCGGGTCGCAGTCCTGAGGACCCCACCCTCATGCCGAAAGGTCAGCCTCTTGTTGCCCCAAAACCCACCGAATGCACCGACCCCGTAGAGCACCGTCATGGCCGCCCTCGGGGGGGCTCCTAGATACGTGACAAGAAGGTAGACCGCATAGCCCGCCAAGTTGACAGTCAGTCCGACAAGCCCGTATCGCATGAGCTGCTCGAACGAACTCTGCCCACCCCCGCCGTGAGGAAATCCGATGGATTTCATATCCCTCGCAGCCTGCCGCTTGGCACCCTCGAGCGCTCTGTCGCAGGACCGATATAGACGCCGTCGGCTTCTGCATCGGCAAGAAGCAAGGCACCCGCGCCAATGACGCACCGCGCCCCGACCTTGATGTGATCGCGCAGAGTGGCGTTGACGCCGACAAAGCATTGCTCCCCGATCTCGACGCCCCCGGATACGACAACATGCGAAGCAATGAAGCAATGACTGCCGATGACCGAGTGATGGCCGATGTGGTTGCCGCTCCATAGCGTCACGTTGTCGCCCAAGGTCACGAAAGGCTGGATCGTGTTGTCTTCGAGGATGAAGCAGTTTTCACCGATGCGGCCCCCATTGAGCATGGTCGCGCGCGGACTCACGAAGCTCGCCAGCCGGTAGCCAAGGGCCTTGGCGGCGAGGTACTTCTCCTTGCGCACGGCATTGAGCTTCGAATAGCTCAGTGCAACGAAGAGATGGACCTCTTCCGGAGGAAACCGCGCAACGATTTCCTCAAAAGCCACAACGGGGAGTCCGCAGAAAGTGGACCCGGGCACAAACGCCGCGTCAACAGTGAATGCCACCACTTCGTAATCCGAGCCTGCGCTGAAATAGAAATGCGCCAATTCCCCGATGTCCCCGCATCCGAAGATGACGAGCTTGAGCTTCATATCGCCTTTCGCACGATGATCGTGAATTCGTAGAGGCCGTAGTCATGAAGAAGGGCCACGTTTCGCGAGAACCGACGCTTGCAAAAATCGAACAGCAGGCAGGGATCGGCGTAGTAGAGGTCGCCGCGCATCTTCTCCTTGTCGGAATAGGACGTCAGGCAGTTGAAGGAAAATCCACGCTCACTCGTGTGATCCATCAATTCGAGCGTTGCCTCAACATAGCTCCGCCATTCCGAATCCGAGCGCCCGAGCCGGACGTTAAAGATGCCGCTTGCGATACCGTAATCACTCACACGGTCAGGCTCGCTCGCCACGACAAATCGCGCATGAGGCTTGTCGCGATGACGCTCACGCGCCGCATTCACCATCGCCTCGGACACGTCTATGCCGGAGTATTCGAAGCCTTCCCGTCCAAGCTGCACGAAGTCGCAAAGCGCGCCGTATCCGCACCCCAGGTCGTTGACGGAAAAGCCGCGATCACGCTCGATCACCTTGCACAGTTGCTCGAAACGCAGGGTCTGGCCCGCTTCGCCGTTCCAGTCGACGCCCTGTGCACTTTCGCCGTGCAATGCCAGTTTGCCGTCGTAGTAGTCGGCCACTTCGGCAAGCAGTGTGTCTCTGGGTTCGGTCTTCATCATTTTCTCGCTGCGCGTTGTCCCAGATAGTCGGCCACCGCGCGGGGCTCGATATAGTTGAAACCGAGGACATCGCGCGCCTCCGGCGACAGACGCTCTCCATCCATGTTCAGCGGAATGTTGATCTGCTGCTTGAAGTAAGGGATGTTGAACATGTGATTGACCGCGCGCCGAGGCACGCTTGTCGTGTTGAATCCGCCGGCATGGAACATCATGCAGTCCAGCACGATGAACGAGCCCGCCTTCGCCGCCACCTGCACGGCGTTGCGCGAAACGTATGCAGATGAGGGAAAGGCCGCGGACTTGTGGGAGGCTGGCAGCACGAACGTAGCGCCATTGTCGACAGTGAAATCGTCGATGCAATAAAGTGCATTGATCGCCAGCGGCGTAGTGGTAACAAAGTGCTGATACGGAAGGTCGCGATGCCAGGCGCTTTGACTGTAGCCCTGCTGTGGCGGATTCACGATGCCGTTCTGCTGGTTGAGGATGAACTTGCCGCCGATGAGCCGCTTCAGAAGGGACATCAACGTCGAATTGAGGGCGAGATCGACAAAGATCTCGCTGCCCTGGATCAGCATCGCACGGATGGTGTCGAACTCCCCGGCCCGCTTCAACAGAGCTTCGCCGTGTATCCCGACATAGGCCGCGCGCACGCGGTCGAACTCTTGAGCCACACGGGCAATATCATCCGGGCTGTAGCCCGCATCCACGACAGCGTACCCGAGTTCTCGAATCTGCTCGACGGCCTCCGCCTCGGAAGTGGAAGCGGCCGTACGGTCCAACACGCCGTAAGACGCTGTGGGAGGTTGACGTTCGGTCGTCATTGAAGTGGGTCCTGCTGGCCTGGATTCGCGTAGATCTGGCGAATAATCGTGTAGGGACGACGCTTCACCTCCGAAAACACCTTGGCAATGTAGATCCCTTGCACGCCGAGGAAGAAGATGATCAAGCCCGAGAAGAGCCATATCGACGCGATGATCGATGTGTAGCCGTCCGGAGGTGCGGCGATGAATGCATACCTGACCGACAAGTAGACGATGTAGACGAGCGCCGACACGGAGATAAGCAGACCCGAATAGAAGGTGAGCACCAGCGGCAGGCTGCTGAAAGAGGTGACCGCATTGACGAAATGACTGAACTTTCGCGACAGGGAGTAGGTCGTCGGGCTGGTCGAATGCTTGTTGACGGTGAGTTGCACCTGCCTGAAGCCTGTGACGACCCACAAGCCCCCAATATTTAGCTCACGTTCCTTGTGCAGCAACAACGAGTCCACGTATCTGCGGGTCATCAGTCTAGCCGTCACGATATTGTTCGGCTGGTTGATGCCCGTCAGCATCCGAAAGGCCCGATAGAACAAGGCCCCGCTCATCTGCTCGAAGAATCCGCCTCGACGCCTGGCCTGGACGCCGTAGACCACGTCGCATGATCTCGATGCCATCTGCTCCGCGAAAAGGCCGAGCCACTCGGGTTCTTCCTCGAGGTCGCTATCGATCAGGAACACACGATCGCCCTTGGCCGCCGCGAGCCCGGTCATCATGGCTTTGTGGTGGCCGAAATTGCGGGAAAGGTCGACAACCACGACACGGCTGTCCACCTGCGTCAGTTCGATCGCGAGGGCCAAGCTCTGGTCCGGTGAGCCATCGTTGACTAGGATGATCTCGTAGTCCTCTGCGACAAGTTGCCTGGCCGTTTCACTCGCTCGCCGATGGAATTCAGCGACGTAGGGGGCAGACTGGTAAAGCGTCGCGACGATCGAAAGCTTCACCCTGCATGCCTCATATAGCTTCGCGCATCCTTGCCGCAGTTGAACATCAGGTCGAGCACCGTGACGCCGTGGGTGAAATCGCCCCAGAGCTGCGGGTATTCAGGATACCCGGCGTAGTCGAACCAGGTCAGCGCAATGCCACGCTCACGAAAGACGGTCTCGTCCACATAGTTCTTGGCGGACGGGCCGGAGATGTATTCGGTACCACCCGCCTGCACGCAAAGGTCGACGAGGCGCTCGGTCTTACCGTCGGCGAGGGAAAATGAAGATGAATCACTGATCTTCGTGTCGATTTCCAGGTAACTGCAGATCCGCTCGATGAAGTGACTGTTGAGCTCCGACAGGTACACGTATTCGGCCTGTCTGTACATGGGCTCAAGCCACACGGCGATTTCTTCGAAGTGCTTGGCGCGCGCATAGTTCTGCACCAGCGATTTCCAATGCGTGCCGGCCCAATCCGCGCCGTCGATTTCGGTTTCCCTGATCTTTTGCTCGTACTTGCCCTTGACGCGGACTGGCACCGTGAGCCACCGGAGACCCAGCGGGGTCTTGATCTGGTTTCGATTTCTCCAGTCGCGCCGCGTGTACTGCATGTCGTCGAATAGGATGAACTCATCGACCCGCGCAATGAGGTCGAAGTATCCCTTCCAGGGGATGTAATTGGACTGAACGATGGCGATCTTCTTCAATTCATCTCTCGCGCGCGAAGTTTTGAAGGGTCCGCGCGACCGCGGTGTTGCGGCTCGCGTTAAGCGCCTCTCGAAAGGCGTCGTCGAAACTCTCGTCTGTGAAATCAAGCATTGCAGTTCTTTTTCTATGTAATTGTTCAATCGAACAATGCAGCTGCTCGAAATTCACCAGCCGCGGAATCCTTCGACGATAGCTTGAGGTCGCCGCCAAAGTCCGGCCAGCGGATGTCCAGGACGGGGTCGTTCCAGATGATTGCGCGCTCATGGCTCGGCGCGTAATAGTCGGTCGCCTTGTACAGGAAGTCCGCGGATTCACTTAGTACGAGAAAGGCGTGCGCGAAGCCTGCCGGTATCCAAAGCTGCTTGTGATTGTCTTCACTCAGTTCGAGCCCAACCCACTGACCAAACGTCGGCGACGACTTGCGGATGTCCACCGCAACGTCGAACACCGCACCGCGAGCCGCTCGGACCAGCTTGCCTTGAGACTGCTGGATCTGATAGTGCAATCCACGGAGCACACCCTTGACCGAGCGCGAATGATTGTCCTGGACAAACTCGACATGCTCGCCCACCGCCTCGTCGAAATCCTTCTGATTGAAGCTTTCGAGGAAGAATCCCCGCGCGTCGCCGAACACCTTGGGCTCGATGACAAGCACGTCGGGAATCGAGGTGGGGGTGACTTTCATGAGCGCACCTCTTCTGCTAGTAGATGATTGAGGTACTTGCCATACCCGCTCTTCTCCAGCGGCGCAGCCAGCATCGCCAACTGCTCCGTGGTGATGAACCCGTTCCGCCACGCCACCTCTTCAGGGCACGCGATCTTCAGCCCCTGCCGATGCTCCAGCGTCGCAATGAACTGCCCCGCCTCCAGCAGGCTCTCGTGCGTCCCCGTGTCCAGCCACGCATACCCCCGCTGCATGATCTGCACATTGAGCTTGCCCAGATCCAGGTACGCCTGGTTCACGGCCGTGATCTCCAGTTCCCCTCGCGCGCTCGGCTTCACCGCCTTGGCAATGTCGACCACCTGGTTGTCGTAGAAGTACAGCCCGGTCACCGCATAGCTGCTCTTGGGCTTGACCGGCTTCTCCTCGATGCTGCTGGCCTTCCCGTTGGCATCGAAGGCGACAACGCCATAGCGCTCCGGGTCATGCACGTGATACGCGAACACCGTCGCGCCCGCGTCCTTCTTGTCAGCATCCGACAGCAGATGCACCAGGTCGTGCCCATAGAAGATGTTGTCCCCCAGCACCAGCGCGCTCGGCGAATTCCCGACGAACTTGTCCCCGATGATGAACGCCTGCGCCAGCCCGTCCGGACTCGGCTGCACCGCGTACTGCAGGTTGATCCCCCACTGGCTGCCGTCCCCCAGCAACTGCTGGAAGCGCGGCGTGTCCTGCGGCGTGCTGATGATCAGGATGTCGCGCATGCCGCCCAGCATCAAGGTGCTCAGCGGGTAATAGATCATCGGCTTGTCATAGACAGGCAGGAGCTGCTTGCTCATGGCCAGCGTCGCCGGGTGCAGCCGCGTGCCGGAGCCGCCTGCCAGGATGATGCCTTTGCGTTGGGTCATTCTTTGTCGTCTCGAATCAGAGGGTTTCGGCGAGCATGCGCGCCACGCCTGCCTGCCAGTGCGGCAGCTTTAGGCCAAAAGTCGCTTGCAGCTTGTCAGTATTCAGCCGGGAATTGTGTGGGCGAACCGCCGGCGTGGGGAACGCACTGGTCGGCACCGCATCGACCGCCTCGGGCGAAGCCTTGAGTTCGACCCCTGCCGCCTGCGCTTGCGCCAGCACGAAACGCGCATAGCCGTTCCAACTGGTCTCGCCGCCCGCCACCAGGTGATACAGCCCCGCCTTGCCCGGGTCGGCAACGGTCGCGCGGATGGCATGGGCCGTCACGTCGGCCAGAAGCTCAGCCCCGGTCGGTGCGCCGAACTGGTCGTCGATCACGGTCAGACGGTCACGCTCCTTGGCCAGCCGCAGCATCGTCTTGGCGAAGTTGCCGCCGCGCGCCGCATAGACCCAGCTGGTCCGGAAGATCAGGTGCCGCGCGCAGTGCCGCGCGACCAGCAGCTCGCCTTCGAGCTTGGTGCTGCCGTAGACGCTGAGCGGCGCCGTGAGGTCGTCCTCGAGCCAGGGCTTGTTGCCGCTGCCATCGAATACGTAGTCGGTCGAGTAATGCACCATCAGCGCGCCGATCTGCTGCGCCGCCTGCGCTACCACGCCCGGCGAGGTCGCATTCAGCTTGCGCGCGAACTCCGGCTCGCTCTCGGCCTTGTCGACCGCGGTGTGCGCCGCCGAGTTGACGACCACGTCGGGCCGCACCTTCAGCACCGTTTCGGCCAGCTGTTCCGGGCGGCTGAAATCGGCATGGAAGTCGGTGCTGTCGAAATCGAGCGCCACCACCTCGCCCAAGGGCGCCAAGCTGCGCTGCAGCTCCCAGCCCACCTGCCCGCCCTTGCCGAGCAGCAGCAGCTTCATGCCGCCGCCTTGGCGGGCGCAGCCTCGTACTGCTTCTGCACCCATTCGCGGTAGGCACCGCTCTGCACGTTGGCCACCCATTCGCCGTTGGCGAGATACCACTCGACGGTCTTGCGGATCCCAGTGTCGAAGGTCTCGGCCGGCTTCCAGCCCAGTTCGCGTTCGAGCTTGCGCGCATCGATCGCGTAGCGGCGGTCGTGGCCCGGGCGGTCGGTGACGTAGCTGATCTGCTCGCGGTAGCTCTTGCCGTCGGCCCGCGGACGCAGTTCGTCGAGCAGCGCGCACACGGTGTTGACGATCTCGATGTTGGGCTTTTCATTCCAGCCGCCGACGTTGTAGGTCTCCCCCAGCCGGCCGGCTTCGAGCACGCGACGGATCGCGCTGCAGTGATCCTTCACGTAGAGCCAGTCGCGCACCTGCATGCCGTCGCCATACACCGGCAGCGGCTTGCCGGCCAGCGCGTTGACGATCATCAGCGGAATCAGCTTCTCGGGGAAGTGGAAGGGGCCGTAGTTGTTCGAGCAGTTGGTCGTCAGCACCGGCAGGCCGTAGGTGTGGTGCCAGGCCCGCACCAGATGGTCGCTGGCCGCCTTGCTGGCCGAGTACGGGCTGTTGGGCTCGTACTTGTTCTCTTCGGTGAAGGCCGGGTCGGTCGCCGAGAGCGAGCCGTACACCTCGTCGGTCGACACGTGCAGGAAGCGGAAGGCGGCCTTCTGGTCGGCCGGCAGCGCGCTCCAGTAACCCCGCACCGACTCCAGCAGCCGGAAGGTGCCGAGCACGTTGGTCTGCACGAAGTCCTCGGGGCCGTGGATGGAACGGTCGACGTGGGATTCGGCCGCGAAGTTGACGATGGCGCGCGGCTTGTGCTCGGCCAGCAGCCGGTCGAGCAAGGCGCTGTCGCCGATGTCTCCCTGCACGAAGACGTGCTTCGGATTGTCGTCGAGCGACGCCAGGGTCTCGAGATTGCCCGCGTAGGTCAGCTTGTCCAGGTTAACCACGGCCTCGCCCTGTTGCGCAGCCCAGTCGAGAACGAAATTGGCGCCGATGAAGCCGGCGCCCCCGGTTACCAGGATCATGGGAGTCCCTCGCTATTGTGGAGTGTCAAATGTCGCCTGTGGCGGCGCTCGAACCCATGATTATCCCATCCGCGGATGTTTCATTTTGCAGCTAGAACCTTAGCTCTACACCGCCCCCCGGCCGCCGCGCTAGAGTGGCTGACCATCCCAAGGAAGACCCATGCCGACCTCCGACGACGACAAACCCTCTGACCGCATCAAGGACTCCGCCCAGCAGATCTGGCTCGCGGGCCTGGGTGCCTTCGCCAAGATGCAGCAGGAAGGCAGCAAGGCCTTCGAGGCCCTGGTCAAGGATGGGGCCGGCGTGCAGAAAAAGACCCAGCAGGCCGCCGAAGAAACCCTCGCCCAGGCGCAAGCCCGGATGGCCGGCTTCGCCAGCGAGTTCGGCACCAAGGCCGCGGGCGGCTGGGGCAAGCTCGAGAACATCTTCGAGGAACGCGTCGCCCGCGCCCTCGAAAAGCTCGGCATGCCGTCGGCCGACGAAGTCGCGGCCCTGCGGGCCCGGGTCGAGGCGCTCGAGGCGCAGCTCAAGCGCCAGGCCGGCGCCGCCGCGCCCCGCAAGACCGCCGCGCGCAAGACCTCGGAGCCGGCCAAGCCTTCGCAGCGGCACAAGCCGGGCGGCGCCGGCTGAAGCGCCTTGACCAGACCCTGAGCGCCCGCGCGGCGCTCGCCCGCCGGCGCGCCGCCTCCCCTGCTTTCGCGGACTTGCGCTAGAGTGCTCCCCACGAGACAAACGGGGCTACGACATGGCCAAAAAAGCGCCACGCCGCACTGCGCAACGCATCCTCGAAGCCGCACTTGACCTGTTCAACCGCTTCGGGGAACCGAACGTCTCCACCACCCTGGTCGCCGGCGAGCTCAACATCAGCCCCGGCAATCTCTACTACCACTACCCCGCCAAGGACGAGCTGATCAACCGGCTCTACGAGGGCTACGAAACCGAGCTGCTCGAACTGCTGCATGCCAGCGACGGCGTGCACGACGTCGAGGACGCCTGGTTCTTCATGCACAGCCTCTTCGAGCTGATCTGGCGCTACCGCTTCCTCTACCGCGACCTGAACGACCTGCTCAGCAAGAACCGCCATCTCGAGACCCAGTTCCAGCTGGTGCTCAAGAACAAGACCCGCGCCATCCGGGCCCTGATCGCCGGCCTGGGCCGCGCCGGCCACCTCGACATCGATGCGAGGGAGGTCGACACCCTGGCGCAGAGCATGGTGGTGGTGCTGACCTACTGGCTCAGCTACGAATACGTGCGCAACCCGCGCGAGGCCCTGGAGCCGGCGCACGCCCAGGGGGCGCTGATGCGCGGCGCCCACCACACCCTGCACCTGCTGGCGCCTTATCTCGCCACCGAGCAACGCCGCCACCTGCTGGCCCTCAGCAGCGCTTATGCTGGCGAAGATCAATCCGCGATGGCCTGACACCTCATAGAGCGAATGAATCCACCCCCACCCGACCCGCTTTCGCTGCTTTCGTCCCGGGAACCCGACACGGTGGGCCAATGGACCCGGCTGCCCTACCGCGACGGGCCTCGCTTCAACGCCGCCGACCTGCACCTGCACTGGCCCCGGCTGCATGTCGGGCAGGGGCTGCCGCCGCCGCAGGGTCCGCTCGCCGAGGGCTGGGCGCTCTATCACAGCGGGGATTTCGAACGCGCCGCCGCGCTCGGGTTGGCGCACGCGCCCGAAGGCCTGGCGCTCGCCAACCAGGCGACGGCGATCTACGCCAACTACCTCGAGCCGCGCGAATCCGTGCGGCAGGCGCTGTTCAAGCAGGTGGCCGAGCGCGCCACCGCGCAGCTCGCGTCGGACCCGGACGATTGCCAGGCCCTGTACTGGCAGGCCTACGCGCTGGGTCGCTACAGCCAGGGCATCAGCGTGGCGCGGGCCCTGGCGCAGGGCCTCGGGACCAAAGTCAAGGGCGCGCTCGAACACCTGATCGAACTGCGGCCGCAGCACGCCGACGCCCACGTGGCGCTGGCGGCCTTTCACGCCGAGGTGATCGACAAGGTCGGCTCGCTGGTGGGCCGCATGACCTACGGAGTGCGCGCCGACGCGGCCGTGTCGCTGTTCGAGCGCGGGCTCCAGCTCAACCCCCACTCGGCCAGCGCGCTGATCGAATACGCCCGCGGCCTGCTGATGCTGCACGGCGATTCGCGCATGCCCGAGGCCACCCGGCTCTACGAGCGCGCGGCCCACCTCGAACCGGCCGACGCGCGGGAGCGGCTCGATGTCGAGCTGGCGCGGGCCGGATTGATCGATTGATCTATCTCAACGGCGCCGTCACTTAAGATCGCGTTTCGTTCCTCATCACGCCCCCATCTTTCATGTCCGACCTGAACGCCCTGTTCGAATCCGCCCAAGCCAACTCCAAGCTGCTCGCCGAGCGCCCGGACAACCCCACGCTGCTCAAGATCTACGGCCTGTTCAAGCAGGCCACGGCCGGCGACAACACCGAGAAGAAGCCCAGCTTCAGCGATATCGTGGCGCGCGCCAAGTGGGACGCCTGGACCGCACGCAAGGGACTGAGCGCCGACGAGGCGAAGCAGCAGTACATCGACCTGATCGAGTCGCTGCGCTGAACGGCGCCCGGCTCAGGCCGGTGCCGCGCCGGCCAGCAATTCGTCGAGGCTGCTGGCGAGCCGCTGCTCGATCTGCCCGCTGAAGGCCGCGAACAGGAAACCCAGCGTGGCCTCGAGCCGGAGGCGGTCGGCGCCGACCTCGACCCGGCCATCGACCCCTTCGCGGGTGAATGCCGCCTGGTCGCCATCCGCCCCTTCGACATAGCGGCACTCCAGGCCGTACGCCTCCTCGGCCTTGCGCATCCACCGGTGCGCGACCTCCCGGGCACCGGCCAGGCCGAGTTGGTGGGCGCGTTCGATCACGATGTCAGCCACCTCGGCCTCCTTGCTGTTGTTGTTGATTTGTCGGGGCGCCCGCCGTCGCTGGCGCGGCCTCGGTCCGCAGCGCCTGACGGCGCTCGGCCTTGGGCATTTCGGCCAGCCGCTTGACCGCCGCGTAAAAGCGCGTCCAGTCTTCGCCTTCGCGCTCGAACAGGGCCTCGAAGCCCGGCACCAGCTCGTCGTAGGCGGCTTGGGCGCCGAACATCGCGTTGTTGGCCCGCGCCACCCAGCCGTCGTAGACGCCCTGCCGCGGACCGGTCCAGCCTTCGCGCAGCTTCGCGTAGCGTTGCCGGAAATCGGCCATCGCGTCGGCCTTCATGGCGTCGACCGCCGGCCAGTCCTGCGCCTTGGCCGCGGGCGAGCCGTAGACCGCCTCCAGAGCCCGCCGCGTTTCGGCCGTGAGCGCGCGGAACTGCTGGCGGCGGCCATCGAACTGCGCGTAGTCGAGCCGCGCCGCCTCGCTCGCATGCGTGCGCAGCCATCTGGCTCCGCCGATGCGTTCCACCGCGGTCGCGAAGGACTCGTTGAACATGGTGTCGTCGGGCACGTACAGCACCTGGTGCGCGAGTTCGTGGAACACCAGCCGGGCCAGTTCGCCTTCCGGATAGCCGATGAAGGTGGACAGCAGCGGATCGCCACCCGCCCAGTTCATCCAGCCCAGGGTCGAGTACGCCGGCACCGGGTAGACGGCGGTCTCCAGGCCCTGCGACTGCTGGGCAGCGGCCTCGGCATTGGCGGCGGCCTCGTCGTAGTAGCCGCGGTAGCCGACGCAGCCCGCCACCGGGAAGCACCAGGTCTTCAGGGTCAGTGCGTGCGGCGGTGCAGCGACCACGTTCCACAGTGCCGCGTTGCGGTGCAGGTCGGCATAGGACTTGTAGCTGTCGTTGTCCGGCAGGCCGAGTTCGGCCACCGCGAACTGGCGGATGCGCTGCGTCAGCGCCAGCTTGGTCTTGAGCGCCTCCGACGTGGCCGGATCGTCGAGCCACTCGGGCACCGGCCGGGCGGCGCGCATCAGGCCCAGGTGCCCGCTGGCCGACTGCCAGTAGTAGCCGAGGTCGGCACAGCCCGCCAGCAGCGCCGACGCGGCGAGCATCGCCAGCGCTGCCGAGCCGCGCCTGCCGAGCCTCACTGGGTCACCTTCATGACGCGGCCGGCTCCGGCACCGCGACGGCTTCGACCTCGACCAGGCAGTCGTAGAACGTGGGCCCGCGCCCGATGTCGGTCAGCCGCTGGCTGGTGAGCTGGTTGACATTGGTGCCGTCGAGCCCGAGCTTGCGCCACCAGATGCCCAGGCCATGCACCACGCCGGGCCGGGCGCGGCGCGAGATCTCGGCGCGGCAGCGGTGCTCGCCGCGCTGGTTGAAGATGCGCACCGTGGCGCCGTCGGCGATGCCGCGCGCGGCCGCGTCGGCGGCGTGGATCTCGAGCAGCGGCTCGCCCTCGATCGCGCGCAGGCTGCGCACGTTGACGAAGCTCGAGTTGAGGAAGTTGCGCGCCGGCGGCGAGATCATCGCCAGCGGGAACTCGGTCGAGCTGCCGAAGGCCTCGTGGTTGGGCAGGTGGTCGGGCAGCCCGTCCTGGCCCATTGCCGCCAGCGCTTCGCTGAAGAACTCGCAACGCCCGGAGGCGGTCGGGAAGTTGCCTTCGGCAAAGGGCGCGTCCGGCAGCTTCAGCGTCGCGAAGCCCTGCGCCTGCAATTCCCCGAAGTCGACCACCTCGGGCGCGAAGGCGCTGCGGCAGACGGCCTCGTCGCCGTCGGAGAAACACGGCTCGTCGAAGCCCATCCGGCGCGCCAGTTCGCGGAAGACCCAGGTGTTGCTGCGGGCCTGGCCGCGCGGCGCGACGGCCGGCTGGTTCAGCAGCACGTCGGTGTGGCCGTAGCTGGTGTGGATGTCCCAATGCTCGAGCTGCGTGGTGGCGGGCAGCAGGTAGTCGGCATAGTCGGCGGTGTCGGTCTGGAACTGCTCCAGCACCACCGTGAAGAGATCCTCGCGCGCGAAGCCGGCCACGACCTTGCCCGAATCGGGCGCGACCGCGACCGGGTTGCTGTTGTAGACGATCAGCGCTTCGACCGGATTCGCCGTGTCGGTCAGCGCGTCGCCGATGCTGCTCATGTTGATGGTCCGCGGCCGGCGCCCCGCCAGCAGGTCGGGCCGCTGCAGGGCCGCCCGGTTCACGGGGTACAGGCCGGAGCTGCTCAGCAGCAGCCCGCCGGCCCGCTCGCGCCAGGCGCCGACCAGCGCCGGGAGGCAGGCCACGGCGCGCGCGGCGTTGCCGCCGCCGCGCACCCGCTGCATGCCGTAGTTGAGCCGGATCGCGGCCGGCCGGGTGGTGCCATAGGCGCGCGCCAGCGCCACGATCTGTGCCTCCGGCACGCCGCAGACCGCGGCGGCGCGGGCCGGCGGCCACTGGAGCGCGCGCGCGCGCAGCTTGTCCCAGCCGATGGTGTGACGCTGGATGTAGTCGTGGTCGAGCCAGTCATTCACGATCAGCTCGTGCATCAGGGCCAAAGCCAGCGCGGCGTCGGTGCCCGGCAGCAGCGCCACGTGCTCGTCGCACTTGTCGGCGGTCTCGGTCTTGCGCGGATCGATGCACACCAGCCGCGCGCCGGCCCGTTTCGCGGCCTGCGCATGGCGCCAGAAATGCAGGTTGCTGGCGATCGAGTTGCTGCCCCAGATCAGGATCAGGCGGGCTTCGGCAAAGAATTCGACCCGCATGCCCACCTTGCCACCCAAAGTAAAACTTAAGGCTTCACCCCCAGCGGTCGAGCAGATCGTGCGGTCCAGCAGCGACGCCCCGAGCTTGTGGAAAAAACGACGATCCATCGACTCTCCCTGCACAAGACCCATCGTTCCGGCGTAACTGTAGGGGAGAATCCCTTCGGGATTGTTACCTTTCAATACATTCAGGCGGGAAGCGATGTCGTCGAGCGCCGCGTCCCAGCTCACCGGCTCGAAGCGGCCGCTGCCCTTGGGCCCAGCGCGCTTCATCGGCTGGACCAGGCGCTCGGGGTGGTCGTTGCGCTCGATGTAGCGCGAGACCTTGGTGCAGAGCACGCCGGCGGTGTGCCGGTGGTCGGGATTGCCTTGCAGCTTGACGGCCACGCCGTCCTGCACGGTGGTCACGAGGGCACAGGTATCGGGGCAGTCGTGCGGGCAGGCGCCGAGCACCTGGGTCACTGAATTCGAGGGGGTGGGGGAAGTCATTGTTCGACCGGAGCGAAGACCAACCCGCAAGTCTAGTTTGAACGATGCGAACACGCGCAAAGGGGTATTCACGATGATCAGCCGCAGACAATTTTCAATCGCCACGGGCGCCGCGGCGCTGGCCGGCTTCCAGCTGGCGCGGGCGCAGAGCGAGACGCCGATCATCCTCGGCCAGTCCGCCCCCTTCACCGGACCGGCCGCGCAGCTGGGCATCCAGTTCTACGAAGGCGCCAAGCTCTACCTCGACCAGTACAACGCGCAGCCCGGCCATCGCGACGTGCAGATCAAGTTCCTGGACGACGGCTACGAGCCCGACCGCTGCGCGGCCAACACCAGGAAGCTGATCGACGAAGAGGCCTTCGCGCTGTTCGGCTACATCGGCACGCCGACCAGCCTGGCGGCGCTGCCGCTGGCGGTCAACGCGAAGGTGCCGTTCATCGCCCCCTTCACCGGCGCGATGGCGTTGCGCGAGCCCTTCCACAGGAACGTCTTCCACCTGCGCGCCTCGTACAACGACGAGACCGCGCTGATCGTCAAGCAGCTCACCCACCTGGGCCTCAAGAAGATCGCGGTCTTCTACCAGAACGACGCCTACGGCAAGGCCGGGCTCGACGGCGTGACCCTGGCGCTGGCGCAGCTCGACCTGAAGCCGACCGCGCTCGCCACGGTCGAGCGCAACTCGGTGGATGTCGCCGCCGCGGTGAGGACCATCGCCGCCGCGAAGCCGGACGCCGTGGTCCAGGTCAGCGCCTACAAGTCATGCGCCGCCTTCATCCGCGAAGCCCGCAAGGCAGGCTACGGCGGCACCTTCTTCAACGTGTCCTTCGTCGGCACGCAGGCGCTGTCGGACGAGCTCGGCAAGGACGGCGCCGGCGTGGTCGTGACGCAGGTCGTGCCTTCGCCCTACAACGCGGCGAACGCCATCACGCGCGAATTCAACGAGGCCCAGCGCAAGAGCGGCGGCGCCACCAAGGCCAACTTCTCGAGCCTCGAAGGCTATATCGCTGCCAAGGTGCTGGTCGAGGGGCTGCGCCGGGCGCCCGGCAAGGTGACGCGCGACAGCCTGATCGCCGGTCTGGAGAGCATCGACCGGCAGCAGTTCGGCGGCTTCGAGGTCTCGTTCTCGCCGCGCAACCACGTGGCGTCGAAGTTCGTCGAACTGTCGATGATCACCGGCGACGGCCGGATCAGGACTTAGCTCGCGAGCCCATCCACCGCCTGGAACATCGCCTGCCTGGCCTGGCTGATGATCTGGCCGCGCCAGCCGTCGGTGTCGGTGTAGAAGGCCTCCAGCATCTGGGCCCGGATCGAGGCGGCCAGTTCGGGCGGCGCTTCGGGGTGCTTGTGCAGCCAGTGGTCGGCCCTGAGCGCGCCCACCACCTGCATCACCGGCACCGTGCCGTATTCGAGGGCGATGCCGGTGTACTCGGCCTCGGGGCATTCCTCGTAGATCGAACTCCACATCAGGCCGGTCAGGAAGGCCGAGGTCGAGGAGCCGTCGTAGATCGATGTCACCGGCGCCGCGGGCGTGCCCCACCACGCGTTGGCGCGCGCATAGGCGGCCTTGTCGTCGCGGCAGGAAAAGATCCGCTCGCCGAGGCCGTTCGGGCCCAACCCCGTGTGGAGGTCGATCCAGGCCAGCCGGCGGGCCGCCTGCACCTGCGTGCGCAGAACCTTGCGCAGGGTGTCGTTGCTCCAGGTCGGCGCCTTGCCGCCGAAGAACAGTCCGTCGTCGAACTGGTACTGGCCGCGGGTCACGGCCGCCTGGTAGGCGGTGGGACCGTTCTTCTCGATCCAGGCGCCGAGGGCGGCCTCGTTGGCCGCGGTCGGCGGCCATTGTTCGGGCAGCAGCAGCGCGTGGATTTCCGCATAGTCCCTGTTGACCGGCAGCGGCCTGGCGAAATCGAAGAAGTTGCGGTTCAGGTCGCAGTTCTCGTGGGTCACGCGGCGGCCGTGCGAGAAGCCGTGCGGGTTGAGCGCATGGACGTACAGCACGGCCACGCCCTGCGCCCTGGCCTTCTCGCGCCACTCGGCGTCATGCAGGGCGAACACCTGCACGCCGCTGCCGCAGTGGCCCTCGACGCCATGGCAGGCGCTGGTGACGATCAGCATGCGCTCGGCCTGCGGGTCGCCATCGAGCGCGACGTCCATCGCGAGCTCTTCGCCGTCGCGTCCCTTCAGCGGGTGGACATGCGAGCGCACCGCGAGGCCGGCGCCGTCGCAGCCCTGCAGGAACTTCTGGCGGGCCTGCGCATAGCGCGCGGAGAAGGCTTCTGCGATGCCGATCATGCCGCGCTCCCTTCCGCCAGCTTCGGGCCGTTGAGGAACTGTTCGGCCAACTGCACCCAGCAGGTGGCGCCGAGCGGGATCAGGTCGTCGTTGAAGTCGTAGCTCGCGTTGTGCAGCAGGCACGGTCCGCCGCCGTGGTGCATGGCGCGATGGCTGCCGTCGCCGTTGCCGATGAAGGCATAGGCGCCCGGCCTGGCCAGCAGCATGAAGGCGAAGTCCTCGGCGGTCATGGCCGGCTCCTGCACCAGCACGTTGTCGGCGCCGACGATGCCGGCCATCACGCGGCGGGCGAAGTTCGCCTCGGCGGCCGAGTTGATGGTCGGCGGGTAGTTGCGGTGGAAGCGGAAGTCGCACTCGGCCTCGTGGGCCGCGCAGACATGTTCGGCCACGGTCTTCATGCGCGACTCGATCAGGTCCAGCACCTCGAGCGAGAAGGTGCGCACCGTGCCCTTGATCTCGCAGCTGTCGGGGATCACGTTGCTGGCCTCGCCGCCGTGGATCATCGTGACCGAGATCACGCCGGGATCGGTCGGCTTCTTGTTGCGCGTGATGATGGTCTGGAAGGCCTGCACCATCTCGCAGGCCACCGGCACCGGGTCGATGCCGGTGTGCGGCAGCGCCGCATGGCCGCCCTTGCCCGTGATCCTGATGGTGAACTCGTTGCTCGAGGCCATGGCCGGCCCGGGGCTGACCGCGAACTGGCCGGCCTTCATGCCGGGCCAGTTGTGCATGCCGAACACCGCCTCCATCGGAAACTGCTCGAACAGGCCCTCCTTGATCATCTCGCGGGCGCCGCCGCCGCCCTCCTCGGCCGGCTGGAAGATCAGGTAGACCGTGCCGTCGAAGTTGCGGTGCTTCGCCAGGTGCTGCGCCGCCGCCAGCAGCATCGCGGTGTGGCCGTCGTGGCCGCAGGCGTGCATCTTGCCGTGGTGCTGGCTGGCGTGCTCGAAGGTGTTGAGTTCGGTCACCGGCAGCGCGTCCATGTCGGCGCGCAGGCCGACGGCGCGCTCGCTGGTGCCGTTCTTGACGATGCCGACCACCCCGGTGGTGCCGAGCCCGCGGTGGATCGGAATCCCCCACTCGGTCAGCTTGGCCGCCACCACGTCGGCGGTGCGCACTTCTTCGAAGCAGAGTTCGGGATGGGCATGCAGGTCGCGTCGGACCGCGGCGATGCCGGCCGCCTGGGTGACGAGGGAATCGATGAGTTTCATGGGCAAGAGTCTAGGCTTTGCGGGGAGCGCCCGCAAAGATCGTGCCCCCTTCGCCTCAGCGCCCCATGTCCTTCACCCAGGCGCCGCGCGCCGCCAGCGCGGTGTCGGTGAAATCGGTGAAGACGCCGTCCACGCCGAGCCGGTAGAAGACGATGTATTCGTTCGCCGGATCGCCCTTGTAGTCGCTGGCCAGCCGCCGCGACTCGTTGCGGAAGGTGAACGGGTGCACGAACAGCCCGGCCTTGTGGGCATCCGCGACCAGCGTGGTCGGCGCGGTCGACACGGCGTCGGCGTCATTGATCTTGCCGTCGCGGTTGACGTCGACGGGCTTGCCGTCGGCGCCAATCGTGCCCTTGGTGCTGACGATGTAGCGCTTCCACGGCCCGATGCCGTCGGCATAGGTCTTGATCTCGGCCAGGCCGGCCGGCGTCACCATGACGTCGAAGTTGCGGCGGTCGCCGGCCTTGGTCCATTCGTAGGGGCGATCGACCGGCACCGCGTAGGTCATGGCGCCGGTCTTCAGGTCGATGCCGTCGCCGTCGATCAACTGCACCGTCTTCGTCTTCAGGCCCTTGCCCTTCATGTACTTGAGGCTGCCGGGCTCGAAGGACTGCACGAAGACCGGGGCGCCACGGCTGTTCCAGCCGGCGGCCTCGAGCATCGCGATCAGCTTGTCCTCCAGCGGCAGGCCGAGGTCGCGGAAGTAGGTCGGATTCTTGGTCTCTGGGTAGATGCCGATGGTGCGGCCGGTCTCGCGCGACTTGGCCTTGGCGAGGTCGATCACCTGCTGGAAGGTCGGCACCTTGTACTGGCCGTTGAACTGCTGCGGCCGCTCGGCATCGGTCGAGATGGCGCCCAGCCGCTGGATCTCGGCCAGGGTGAAATCGTTGCTGAACCAGCCGGTCTGGGTCTCGCCGTCGACCTGGATCGTCTTCTTGCGGGCCGCGAATTCGGGCCGGCTGGCGACGTCGGTGCTGATCGCCAGGTTGGGATCGTGGCGGGTGATCAGCACCCCGTCACGGGTCGACACCAGGTCCATCTCGATGTAGTCGGCGCCCAGGTCGATGGCGCGGGCGTAGGCCTCCAGGGTCTCCTCCGGCAGGTAGCCCGAGGCGCCCCGGTGCGCGACGACCAGGGGCGGCTGGCCGTCCAGCGTGGGCAGGCGGGCGGTGGCACCGCCCCCCGGCGCGCTGCAGCCTGCGAGGCAGAGTGCCGCAGCCAGGGCGGCGGCGGCGATCGGGGTCTTGCTTGGCGTCATGTCGGGGCTCCGGGAAGGATTCAGCGCTCCAGCCTACCGCACGGCCATGACACTTCGGCGGCCGTGGCACCACGGCGCCAACTTCCCGGACAATGGCCCGCATGTCACACGTGCTTTCCCCCCGCAGCCTCGAACTCGCGCAGACGCTGGTGCGCATGAACACCGTCAGCGCCAACAGCAATCTCGAGCTGATCGATTTCGCGCGCGACCACCTGGCCGGCCTCGGCGTGCGCAGCCGGCTCACCTACAACGCCGACAAGACCAAGGCCAACCTGTTCGCCACGCTGGGCGCCGGCAAGAAGGCCGGCGTGATCGTCTCCGGCCACACCGACACCGTGCCCTGGGACGGCCAGGACTGGAGCGTCGACCCGCTGTCGGCAATCGTGCAGGACTGGCCGGCCGACGACGCCGATGCCGAATCGGCACGGGTCGAGCCGCGCCTCTACGGCCGCGGCGCCGCCGACATGAAGAGCTTCATCGCGATCGCCCTGGCCAATGCCGAGCGCTTCATCGAGAGCGACTCGCCGTTCGCGGTCCACTTCGCCTTCAGCTACGACGAGGAAGTCGGCTGCTTCGGCGTCCGGGAGCTGATCGCCGACATGAAGGACCAGGGCATCAAGCCGCTGGCCTGCATCATCGGCGAACCCACGCTGATGATCCCGGCGATCGCCCACAAGGGCGTCTACCGCTACAAGTGCTGCGTGCGCGGCAAGGAGGCGCATTCGTCGCTGACGCCGCAGTCGGTCAATGCGATCGAGATGGCGGCGCGGGTGGTCGGCAAGCTGCGCGACATGGCCGAGGGCTTCGAGCGCGACGAGCGGCGCTACGAGGGCTTCGACGTCCCGTTCAGCACCGCCAGCGTGGGCCAGTTCCACGGCGGCATCGCCGACAACGTGGTGCCGCGCGACGCCGAGTTCCGCTACGAGTTCCGCAACCTGCCGACCGCCGACGCGGCGCGCATGCAGAAGGAGGTCGCCGACTACGCCAGCCGCACCGAGGTGGCGATGAAGAAGGTCGCGCCCGATGCCGGCTTCAGCTTCGAGACCATCTGCGAGATCCCGAGCTTCCTCAGCTCCGCCGACGAGCCCGTGACCCGGCTTGCGCAGCGGCTGGCGAAGGAGTCGCGGACCACGCTGGTGGCCTTCGGCACCGAGGCCGGCCTGTTCAAGAACGCCGGCATCCCGACCGTGGTCTGCGGCCCCGGCAGCATCACCCAGGCGCACCAGCCCGACGAGTACGTCACGCTGGAGCAGTTGGCGCGCTGCGAGCAGTTCCTGCAGGGGCTGGCCGCGGCCAAGGAGATCCGCTGACCCGGCCCACGGCATGAAACGCATCGCGCTGGCCCTGCTGGGCGCTGCCGCGCTGCTCTATGCGCTGGCGACGGCGCTGGAAGCCCGCCATCCGGCCTGGGGCTATGTCGCGGCCTTTGCCGAGGCGGCGATGGTCGGTGCCATCGCCGACTGGTTCGCGGTGGTGGCGCTGTTCCGCCATCCGCTCGGCCTGCCGATCCCGCACACCGCGATCATCCCGGCCAACAAGGACCGCATCGGGGCCCGGCTCGCCGGCTTCATCTGCAACAACTTCCTGAGCACGCCGCAGGTGCTGGCCAAGCTGGCGCAGTTCGATCCGGCCGCCCGCCTGGCGGACTGGCTCTCGCGGCCCGAGAGCGCCGACAAGCTCGGCGGCCACCTGGTGTCGGCGGTGCGCTACGGCCTGACGGCCTTCGACGACACAAGGGTGCGCGACTTCCTCGGCCGGATGGCGGCGGCCGGGCTGGCGCAGGTCGACCTGGCCCGGCTGGCCGGCCAGGCGCTCGATGCGCTGACCGCGGGCGGGCGCCATCACGCGCTGCTCGACGACGTGCTGCGCCAGGTCACGGCCGTGGTCGAGGGCGAGGAGATGCAGGAGCGCATCACCGAGGCGATCGCGCGCGAGATCAAGACCCTGCGCTATGTCGGGCTCGACCAGATGGCGGCCCGGCTGGCGACGCGCAAGATCGTGGCCGCGGCGGTCCACACCCTGGGCGAGATGGCGGCCGAGCCGGTGCATCCGCTGCGGCTGCGCTTCGACGCCTACATGACCGGCTTCGTCGAACGGCTCAAGACCGACCCCGAATTCCAGCGCCGCGGCGAAGCGCTCCGGGCCGACCTGCAGGCCCATCCGGCACTCGGCGACTACCTGCACGGGCTGTGGAGCGAACTGCTCGCCTGGCTGCATGACGACCTCGCGAAGAGCGACTCGAGCATCCGGCAGCGGCTGGTCGCGATGATCGGCGCCCTCGGTGCCCGGCTCTCGGCCGACGAGGCGATGCGGCGCTGGATCAACGAGCAGATCGTGGACGCCGCCCCGCGGGCGATCGAGCGCTACCGCGAGGACATCCGGCGCTACATCGTGGAGCGCGTGGCCGAGTGGAACGCCGACGAGATGACCGTTGAGCTCGAGCGCAACATCGGCCGGGACCTGCAGTTCATCCGGGTCAACGGCACGCTGGTCGGCGGGCTGGTGGGGCTGTTGATCCACACCGCCACGCAGCTATGGAAGGGCTGAGCGGTTCAGGCCGGCGCCGGGCCGCCCCAAGGCGGCCTGCGGCCCCCTCGGGGGGCAGCGACCACACGCAGTGAGGGAGCGTGGGGGCCACATTCAGCCGGCCAGCATCCGCTCCTGCGCGATGACCAGGAGGCCGTCCATGATCAGGCTGTCCACCAGCTCGAAATCGCCGTTCATGCTCGGCGCCATCTTCCAGCCCGCGCCGCCGGTCATGTAGCAGGCCGGCTCGGCGCCGCAATGGGCCCGCACGTGCTGAACCATGCGCTCCACCGCGCCCGCGATCGCGTAGGTGCCGCCGCTGGTCAAGGCGTCGCTGGTGTTGGTCGGGAACTCGCGCACCTCGCCGGTCGGCACATGCAGCCCGGCAGTGCCGGACTCGAGCGCGCGCAGCATGATGCCGTGGCCGGGCAGGATCAGGCCGCCGAGAAACTTGCCGTGCACGTCCACCGCCTCGACCGTCACCGCGGTGCCGATCATCACGACCACCATCGGCCGCGGCGCGCCCTGCGTCATCATCCGGTGGCGCGCGCCGATCATGGCCACCCAGCGGTCGGCCCCCAGCCGGGTCGGGTGGTCGTAGCCGTTGACGATGCCGGCCTCGGCCTGGCTCGACACCACCCAGCGCGGCGAGCACTCGAAGCGCTCCACCAACTGCTCCTCGGCCCGGCGCCGCACCGCGTCGCCGGCGACCACGCAGCCGAGCATCGAATCGGGAGGCGGCAGGTCGGCCCACGGGCCCTCGGCCAGCCGCTCGATGTGGTCGAGAAACTCGGCGCCATGCGCGATCGGCACGGCGCCGGGCCGCGCCGCATCGTAGAGGGACCACTTGAGGCGGGTGTTGCCGATGTCGATCGCGAGGAATGCCATGCGCGGCATTATTGCGAGTTGTGCTTACGGCCGCTTGCACATTGCGACCGCCGCCTACGCGAAAGCGCCATCTTCCGCCGTTAAAGTGGCCCGTCCGATCCACCAAGGCAGAAGGAGAAAACCATGGGTTTGTTGAGTTTCATCAAGGAGGCTGGGGAGAAGCTGTTCGGCGGGTCGTCCGCGCACGCAGCCGAACCGGACAAGGATGCGGCCGCCGCGGCCGCCATCAAGACCTACATCGAGACCCAGAACCTGGGCCTGACCGACCTGGCGGTGACCTATGTCGCGACCAGCGGGATCGTGACGCTGTCGGGCAGCGCGCCTTCGCAGGAAGCCAGCGAGAAGGCCTCGCTCGCCGCCGGCAACGTGGCCAATGTCACGCAGGTCGACAACAACCTCGTCGCGCCCGCTGCCGACCCGGCGCAGTACCACGACGTGGTTCGCGGCGACACGCTGTCGGCGATTTCCAAGAAGTACTACGGCGATGCCAACAAGTACAACGCGATCTTCGAGGCCAACAAGCCGATGCTGAGCCACCCGGACAAGATCTATCCGGGCCAGAAGCTGCGGATCCCGAAGCTCTGAGTTCGCAAGGGCCGCGCCGGGCCAACCGGTGCGGCGTCAGGTTTGTTTCCAGGGCAGGCCGCGAAAACGCCAGCCGCCCTGGCGGCCGCGGTGGCCCTCTTCGTCGGGATTGCCTTCGAAGCCTTCGAGGATGTTGTAGGCCTCGATGCCGAGTTCGGTGGCGCGCCTGGCGGCCGCCACCGAGCGCACGCCGCTGCGGCACAGCATCACCGCCTTGAGGCCCGCCGGCACGGCCGCCCTCACGCCTTCGTCGAAGCCGGGATTGAGCGCCATGCCCGGCCACTGCTTCCACGCCAGTCCCACCCCGCCCGGCACGTAGCCGACCCATTCGCGTTCGGCGTCGCTGCGCACGTCGACCAGCACGGCTTCGCCGCGGGCGACCCATTGCGCGGCCAGTTCGGGGGTCACGTCGCCCGCGTAGCCGGCGGCCGGGCGGATGTCGTCGCGGCCGGCGGCCACGGCCATGGTTGGGGAAGAACGGTCTGAATCAGTCATACCCGGATTCTTCACCAAATCGAGAACATGGTTTTACCATCCCAACACCATCCACCTGGATGGTGCTAGGATGGCGTCATGCAAGTTCAGACCCCTCTTCCGGCCACCCGGCCCAAATTGCCCGAGGCCGAGAAGATCACCATCAACCTCGGCTACGTCGACCTCGGCCAGGTCGACCTGCTGGTGGCCGAGGGCTTCTATTCGAACCGCACCGATTTCATCCGCACCGCGATCCGCAACCAGCTGACCGCCCACGGCGAGGCGCTGAAGCAGGTGGTCGCCCGCAAGATGCTGGTGCTCGGGCTGCAGCAGTTCAGCGCCGCCGACCTCGAGGCCGTGCGCCGCGCCGGCGAGAAGCTCGAGATCCGCGTGCTCGGACTGGCCACGATCTCGGCTGACGTCACGCCCGAGCTGGCGCTCGAGACCATCGCGTCCGTCACCGTGCTCGGCGCCCTGCATGCGAGCGCCGCGGTCAAGGCCGCACTGGCCGATCGCCTGCGTTGATGCCTTTCCTACTTTTTTCTCTCCAAGGCTCCCCATGAATCCCCTGTTCGAACGCCTGATGCGCAAGGCCACCCGACTGACCCAGGTCGGCCAGCTGCAGGAGGCGACCCGGGCGATCCAGCGCGCCCTGGGCGGCGGCGCCGATGAAGGCAGCCGCGCCACCGACCGGACCACCGCCACCCCGGCGGCGAACGACGAAGCCCAGGTCATCGATGTCGAGGCTCGCTTCGTCGAGCCGGCAACCGCGCCCGCGCCCGCGCCCGAAACACCGCGAGCGCCGCCGCCAACGGCTCGGGAAACCGGCGTCGAGCAGTGGAGCGACGGCCTGTTCGCCCACCAGCACCGGCCCATCGCCTACAAGCTCTTCGTGCCCGGCACGCAGGCCGTGGGCCCTCGCCCGCTGGTCGTGATGCTGCACGGCTGCACCCAGAACCCCGACGATTTCGCCGCCGGCACCCGGATGAACCAGCTGGCGCGCGAGAACGGGTTCCTGGTCCTTTACCCGGCGCAGACCCAGCATGCCAACTCGTCGAAGTGCTGGAACTGGTTCAAGTCGCAGCACCAGCAGCGCGGGCGCGGCGAGCCGGCCCTGCTGGCGGCGCTGACCCAGTCGGTGATCGATGCCCACGACGTGGACCCCGAGCGCGTCTACGTCGCCGGCCTGTCGGCCGGCGGTGCGATGGCCGACATCCTGGGGCGCAGCTATCCCGACCTCTTCGCGGCGGTCGGCGTGCACTCGGGGCTGCCCAGCGGTGCGGCCAGCGACCTGATGTCGGCCTTGGCCGCGATGAAAAGCGGCCCCTCGGCGGCCGCCTCGAACACGACCGGCGGCCCGGGCGTGCCCACCATCGTCTTCCACGGCGATGCCGACGGCACCGTCCACGCCCGCAACGGCGAGGCGGTGGTCCAGGCTGCACTGGCGGCCCAGGACGGCGCTGCCACCCAGGTGCAGGCGTCGGACGGCCGATCGGCGCGGGGTCGCGCCTACACCCGCCGCGTGCATGTGGACGCGCACGGCCTGGCGGCGGTCGAGCAGTGGCTGCTGCATGGCGCCGGCCATGCCTGGTCGGGAGGCAGCGCGCACGGCTCGTACACCGACCCTTCCGGTCCGGATGCGAGCGCAGAGATGCTGCGCTTCTTCCTGAGCCACCGGAAGGTGGCGGTCGCCGCCACGCCCTGAGAAGGCGCGGTCGACCTGCAGCCGGGCGCAAGCTCGGCTTACACGTGGTTGCCTTCAGGGGCGAAATATTTCCTTGCTTTGCAAAGCGGATGCCGTCGCGCATCCGCTGTAGTGCGTTAAGTGCAAAGAGACGAAAGAAAGCCCTCGATGATGCACCGCACCCCCCTCCTTTCCGGCCGCGCGGCCCGCTGGCTGCTCGCCCTGGCGTTGCTGCTGGCCGGGCTGCCGGCGCTGGCGCAGCCAGACCCGCCCGGCCGGGTCGGCCGCCTCAACGACCAGCAGGGCACGGTGAGCTTCTCGCCGGCCGGCGCCGACGACTGGTTCGAGCTGGGCCCGAATCGCCCGGTCACCACCGGGGACCGCCTCTGGACCGACCGCAATGCGCGCGCCGAGCTGTCGCTGGGCGCCACGGCGCTGCGCCTCGACGAGCAGACCGCCATCACGCTGTCCGAGCTCGACGACGTCACCGCCCGCATCACCGCCGCCCAGGGCAGGCTGCAGCTGCGGGTGCGCGAGGATCTGGCGGGCCAGCGCATCGAGGTCGACACCGCGAACCTCGCCATGGTGATCGACAGCCCGGGCGACTACCGCATCGAGACCGATCCGGCAGCCGGCACCACCCGGGTTGCCGTGGCCGCCGGCCAGGTGACGCTGTTCGGCGAAGGCGGCGAGTCGGTCGCCCTCGGCGCCCAGCAGCAACTCACCACCGCGGGGCGCAACCTCGAGGCCGTGAGCGGCGCACCGGTGCGCGCCGGCACCGGCTTCGATCGCTGGGTGGCCGAGCGGGACCGGATCGAGGACCAGTCGATCTCGGCGCGCTACGTCTCGCGCGACGTGGTCGGTTACCAGCAGCTCGACGCCTATGGCGACTGGCAGAACGACCCGGGCTACGGCAGCGTCTGGTATCCGCGCAACGTCGATGCCGACTGGGCGCCCTACCGCGACGGCCAATGGGTCGAGGTGGCGCCCTGGGGCTGGACCTGGATCGATGCTGCGCCCTGGGGCTTCGCGCCCGCCCACTACGGACGCTGGGCGCGCATCGGTCCGCGCTGGGGCTGGGTGCCCGGGCCGCGGCAGGCGCGCCCGATCTACGCGCCGGCGCTGGTCGGCTTCGTCGGCGGTGCCGCCGGCGCCAACCTCGCGATCGGCAACGGCCGGCACGGCGTCGGCTGGTTCCCGCTGGCGCCCGGCGAGCCCTGGCGACCAGGCTACCGCGCCAGCCAGCGCTATGTCGACGAGGCCAACCGGGCCGCCTTCCAGCGGCAGCTGGCGGCGCGCAATGGCGGCTTCGCCAACCAGCAGCTGCCCGGCGCCGTCACGGTGGTCCCCACCGACGCCTTCGGTCGCGGTCCGATCGGCCGGCGCGACATGGTCCGGCTGCCGCCCGCACAGCTGACGGGGGTGCCGGTCGGCATGGGCGCGCCGGTGCCGACGGGCGACCGGGGCCATGGCGGTTTCGGCCGCCCGGCCACGCCGCCGCCGCCGCAGGCCGCGCTGCAACTGCGGCAGTTCCAGCAATTGCAGCAGGCACAACAGATGCAGCAGACGCCGCAGTTCCAGCAGGCTCCGCAGCTTCAGCAGCAACAACAGCAGCGCGCGGCGCAGGCACAGGTGCAGGCGCAGCAGATGCAGCAGGCACAGCAACTGCAACAGCAGCAGGCGCAGCAGGCGCAACGACAGCAGATCGAAGCCCAGCAGCGTGCCGCCCAGGCGCAGGCGCAGGCCCAGGCACAGGCCCAACAGCAACAACAACTGCAGGCACAGCGCCTGCAGCAGGCCCAGCAGTTGCAACAGCAGCAGGCCCTGCAGATGCAGCAGGCGCAACAGGCGCAACGGCAGCAGATCGAAGCCCAGCAGCGAGCAGTCCAGGCACAGGCACAGGCACAGGCTCAACAGCAGGCCATGCACCTGCAGCAGGAAGCGCAGCAACGCGCGGCCCAGGCGCAGGCCCAGCAGCTGCAGGCGATGCAGCAGATGCAGGCCCAGCGCGCGCAGCAGCAGCAGATGCAGGCGCAACAGCAGATGCTGCAAGCCCAGCAGGCGCAACAGGCCAACGCGATGCGCCAGGCGCAGGAAGTGCAGCAGCGCGCCCAGCAGATGCAGCAGCAGCCCCGGGGACCTGGCGAGCCGCGCGGCCCGCAGCGCAGCGGCGTTCCGGGCCAGCAACAGCCACAGCCGGACCGCCCGTAGCCCGCGCAGCAGGAACGCCCCGCGCCGGCTACAGTCGGCGCGAAGGAGTTCCCATGCGCACATTCGACTTCGACCTGTTCGTCATCGGCGGCGGCAGCGGCGGCGTGCGCGCCGCCCGCATGGCCGCCCAGCGCGGTGCTCGCGTGGCGCTGGCCGAATGCGCGGAACTGGGCGGCACCTGCGTCAACGTCGGCTGCATTCCCAAGAAGCTCTACAGCTACGCCGCCGGCTACGCCGAGGCCTTCGAGGAGGCGACCGGCTTCGGCTGGGACCTGGGCGAACCGCGCTTCGACTGGAACCGCCTGAAAAGCAACCGGGCGCGCGAGATCCAGCGCCTCAACGAGGTCTACCGCAGCCTGCTCGAAGGCGCCGGCGCGACCCTGGTCCAGGGCTGGGCGCAACTGGCGGATGCCCATACGGTCCAGGTCGGCGAGCGCCGCTTCACGGCCCAGCACGTGCTGATCGCGACCGGCGGCATGCCCTTCGTGCCCGACCTTCCCGGCCGCGAGCACGTGGTCGTCTCCGATGCGATGTTCGACCTCGACCCCTTCCCGAAGCGGCTGCTGGTGGTCGGCGGCGGCTACATCGCCTGCGAGTTCGCGTCGATCTTCAACGGCCTCGGCGCCGAGGTGGTCCAGTTGCAGCGCAGTGCGCACCTGCTGAGCGATTTCGACGAGGACATCCGCGAATTCCTGGCCAAGGAAATGCGCCGCGCCGGCGTCGACATCCGCTTCAACGCCGAGATCGCCTCGATCCGCCGCCTCGACAGCGGCCTCTGCGCGATCTTGTCGCGCGGCCAGCGGGTCGAGGCCGACGCCATCCTGTTCGCGACCGGCCGGGTTCCGAACACCCAGGGCATGGGCCTCGAGGCGGCCGGCATCGTGCTCGACGCCCAGGGCCGGGTCGAGGTCGATGCGCGCTACCGCAGCTCGGTGCCCTCGGTCTACGCCGTGGGCGACGTCTCGACCCGGCAGCAGCTCACGCCGGTGGCACTGGCCGAGGCGATGGCCGTGGTCGACACGCTGTTCGGCACCGGCAAGCGCCGGCTCGACTACGACTACACGCCGACCGCCGTCTTCACCCATCCGAACATCGGCACCTGCGGCTACACGGAGGCCGCCGCGCGCGCCAGGTTCGGCGCGGTCACGCTGTACTCGAGCGAATTCCGCGCGCTGCGCCACACGCTCTCCGGCAGCGCCGAGCGCACCTTCATGAAGCTGATCGTCGACAAGGCCAGCGACCGCGTGGTCGGCCTGCACATGGTCGGCCCCGACGCCGGCGAGATCGTGCAGGGCTTCGCGGTCGCCATGCGCGCGGGCGCCACCAAGGCGATGTTCGACAGCACCATCGGCATCCATCCGACGGTGGCCGAGGAGTTCGTGACGATGCGCGAACCGATGCCGGGCTGAGCCACAATGGCTTCATGCCCTACATGCCCGCCTTCATCGCGCCCGCCCGCTTCACCGATCCCGATGCCGCCCTGGCGCAAGTCCGACTGATCTACAACGGCGGCCTGCAGCACCTGCGCGATGCGATGCTGCGCTTCGTGGCCGGCGAGAGCCTGCCGGGCCGGGTGCGGGCCTGCTACCCCTTCGTGCGGGTCCACACCCATACGGTCTCGCGCCGCACGCCGGCCGCCAATGCCGGGCTGAGCTACGGCTTCGTCTCCGGGCCCGGCCGCTTCGAGACCACGCTGACCCGGCCCGACCTGTTCTCGCGCTACTACCGCGACCAGTTCCGCCTGCTGCTCGAGAACCACCAGGTCGAACTCGAGATCGGCACCAGCACGCAGCCGATCCCGATCCATTTCTCCTTCGCCGAGAACGACCACATCGAGGGCACCATGAGCGCCGAGCGGCGGGCGCTGATGCGCGACGTGTTCGACCTCCCCGACCTCGGCGCGATGGACGACGGCATCGCCAACGGCACCTACGAGGCCAAGGCCGGCGAGGCGCAGCCGCTGTCGCTCTTCACGGCGGCGCGGGTCGACTACTCGCTGCACCGGCTGCGCCACTACAGCGGCACGGCGCCCGAGTGGTTCCAGAACTTCGTGCTGTTCACCAACTACCAGTTCTACATCGACGAGTTCGTGCGCCTCGGCCACGAGGCGATGACCGACGAGAACAGCGAATACATCGCCTTCATCGAGCCGGGCAACGTCATCACGCGGCGCCGCGGGCTGGCGGCGGGTTCGAGCTCGATGTATGGCGAGCTGCTCGACGGCTCGCAGGGCACGCCGCCGCCGCGCCTGCCGCAGATGCCCGGCTACCACCTGGTGCGCGAGGACTGCACCGGCATCAGCATGGTGAACATCGGCGTCGGCCCGGCCAACGCCAAGACCATCACCGACCACGTGGCGGTGTTGCGGCCGCACGCCTGGGTCATGCTCGGCCACTGCGCCGGCCTGCGCCAGGGGCAGCAGCTCGGCGACTACGTGCTCGCGCATGCCTATGTGCGCGAGGACCACGTGCTCGACGAGGAACTGCCGCTGTGGGTGCCGATCCCGGCGCTGTCCGAGATCCAGCTGGCGCTCGAGAAGGCGGTGGCCGAGGTCACCGGCACCCAGGGCACCGAGCTCAAGAAGATCATGCGCACCGGCACCGTGGCCAGCACCGACAACCGCAACTGGGAGCTGCTGCCGGGCAACCAGCCGCAGCGGCGCTTCAGCCAGAGCCGGGCCGTCGCGCTCGACATGGAAAGCGCCACCATCGCGGCCAACGGCTTTCGCTTCCGGGTGCCCTACGGCACGCTGCTGTGCGTCAGCGACAAGCCGCTGCACGGCGAGATCAAGCTGCCGGGCATGGCCAACCAGTTCTACCGCGAACGGGTCGAGCAGCACTTGCGCATCGGCATGGCGGCGATCGACATCCTGCGCCAGGAAGGCTCGAGCCGGCTGCACAGCCGCAAGCTGCGCAGCTTCGCCGAAGTGGCTTTTCAGTAGGCCGACGGGGCCGGACGCTCAGGCCAGCCCGAACAGCTCCGGCATCTCGCGCGCGGCCTTGGGCGTCAGGGCCAGCGCCCGGCCATCGAGATCTTGCCGCACCCAGCCGCGGCGCAGCGACAGCTGCAGGCAGGCCGCCCCCAGCGCACCGCCCAGGTGGGGCCGGCGCTCGCTCCAGTCGAGGCAGGCACAGGCGAAGCGGCGCCGGGCGGAGCGGGCCTGCGCCACGTCCAGGCCCAGGCTCTCGAGCGCCATCGCACCCGCCGGCGTGAGCACGTAGTCGCCGCCCTCCGAGGTCGCCCGCAGCCAGTCCTGGGCATGCAGGCTGTCGTGCAGCGCCACCCCTGCGCTGCCGGCCATGTGGTCGTAGCAGGTGCGCGCGGCGCGCAGCCGGTTGGGTGTGGTCGGGCGGAACTCGCCGCGCGGCGCGCCGGCCACCACCAGCAGGCCCTCCAGCGCAGCGGCCACCTCGGGACCCGCGAGCCGGAAATAGCGGTGCTTGCCCTGCGCCACCGCATGGACCAGCCGCTGCTCCTTGAGGCGCGCCAGGTGCGCGCTGGCCGTGGACGCCGCGACCTCGGCGACGGCGGCCAGTTCGGTCGCGGTGCGGGCATGGCCGTCCATGAGGCAGCACAGCATGCGCGAGCGCGCGGGCTCGGCGATCGCGCTCGCCAGGCGCGAGAGATGGGAATCGGCGGTGGAGGCGGCATCCATATTTCGATCGTAGACGAAGCGTGTCGGCATGAAAAGTCCAGACTGCGGGGCATGAACTCCATGGCCCCGCCCAGCGACGCGATCGCCGCCGTCACCCACGGCAACCCCTACCCCTGGTATGCCGGCCTGCGCAGCGGGCCGGCGCTGGTCTTCGATCCGAGGCTGAAGCTCTGGATCGCCAGCCGCGCCGAGGTGCTGCGCGAGATCTTCGCCAACGATGCGCTGCGCGTGCGGCCGGCGGCCGAGGCGGTGCCACGCGCCATCGCGGGCACCCCGGCCGGCGAGTTGTTCGGCCTGCTGGTCCGCATGAACGACGGCGCGCTGCACGCAGACCACAAGCCGCTGCTGCAGCGCGCGCTCGCGGGCGTCGACCTCGAAGCGGCGCATGCCGCCACGCTGCGCGTCGCCGCAGCGATGCCCGCCATGACGCTGGCCGACCGGGCCTTCGCGCTGCCGGTCAGCGCGGTCGCGCACCTGCTCGGCTTCGCCGATGGCGAACTGCCGCAGGTCGCGCGATGGACCCGCGACTTCGTCGCCTGTCTCTCGCCCCTGTCGACCGACGGCCAGCTGGCGTCGGCGAGCGCCGCCGCGGCCCGGCTCATGGACCGCTTCGAAGGGCTGGTCGCTGCCCGGCCGGCCCGCCGCGGCAGCCTGCTCGCCACCGTTCAGGCCGACGCACCGGCGCCCCTGTCGCGGGCGCTGCGCGCCAACCTGGTGGGCCTGCTGTCGCAGACCTGCGAGGCCACGGCCGGGTTGCTGGGCAACGGCCTCGCCGCGCTGGCGCGGGAACCGGGCCTGCGCCGGAAGATTGGCGACCGGTTGACGCTGATGCCCCTGTTGGTGGCGGAAGTCGCGCGGCACGACCCCGCGGTCCACAACACGCGGCGCTTCGTCGCCTTGCCGACCACGGTCGCCGGCCAGGCGCTGGCGCCGGGCGACGCGGTGCTGCTGGTGCTGGCGGCCGCCAACAGGGACCCGGCGCTCAACCCCGCCCCCGCGACTTTCGAACTGATGCGGACCGACCGGCGCTGCCTGGGTTTCGGCCACGGCCGCCATGCCTGCCCGGGGCAGGCGCTGGCCGGCACCCTCGCGGCCGCCGGCCTCCAGGCGCTGCTGGCCGAGGGGCTCGACACCGATGCGCTGCTGCGGCGCGGCTGGCACTACCGCCCGTCGGTCAACGCGCGGATCCCGGTCTTTCACTGAACTTCATGCGGCATCCGGCCAGCGCCCGGTGGCGGCGAGAAAGGGCGACAGCGCGGGCCGGCCCCAGCGCAGCGGCAATGCGCCCGGCCGGTGCAGCACCGACACCACCTGCATCCGCAGCAGGCGCTCGGCACCCGCGAAGGCGGCCAGCTCCGGCCCGTCCCAGAGCACTTCCGCCCTGACCGCGAGCTGCAGCAAGTCGCCGCGTTCGAAGTCGATGAACAACAACCCGGCGCGCGGATTCACCGCGATGTTGCCGAGCGTGTTGAAGAACGCGTTGCCGACAAAGTCGGGCGCGGTCAGCGTGCCTTCCCCGCTCACCTGCACGAAGCCCGGCCGGCCACCCCGGTGCGAGACGTCCACCCCCTGCGCCGCGCCGCCCCGTCCGGCCGACGGATGTGCCGTCGCGATGAAGAAGGTGTCGGCCTGGCCGATCAGCCGCCGCGCCGCGGCATCGAGGCGGTCGGTCCACTGCGGCGCCGCGGCCGCCGGCGCGCCTTCGACGAAGACCGGCTCGCGCGCCTGGATGTACTTGGGGCAGTTGCCGAAGCTCTGCTGCACGTCGACCGAGAAGCCGGCGCCATCGACGCTCGCCACCACGCCGTTCATGCGATTGCGCCGGCGCGTGTGCGGCTCGATGCCGAGCAGGCCGATCGGCGCGTCGGGCGCCAGGGCCTGCGCCAGCGGATCGCCTTCCGCGGGCAAGGCGTCGATGCGCAAGCGCCGCGGATCGGGCGAATGGGCGAAGCCCGGCGGCGCCGCCAGCACGCTGGCCCACGGCTGCGAAGCGGCATCCAGGCTGCCGACGACCAGGAACGGCAGCTGGGCGAAGAAGTCCCGGTGCTGGTCGGGCATGTGGTCGCGCAGCACGCGCACGCCGAAGGCCTCCATCCGCTCGCGCACGCCGGCGAGCGTCTGCATCGCGCGTTCGCCCTCGTGCCAGGGGGTCGCGGTCGCGTTCATGCCACCAGCCCGATGCGCGAGGCCGCCATCGGCACGAAGCCCGGCAGTGCCTCGATCCGCGCCAGCCAGGCGCGCACCTGCGGATAGGCCTCGAGCGACACATTGCCTTCCGGCGCATGGGCCACGTAGGTGTAGTTGGCGATGTCGGCCAGGGTGACGGACTCTCCGGCGAGGAACGGACGCCGCGACAGCTCGCCCTCCATCACGCGCAACAAATCGTGCGAACGCGCAATCACCTCGGCTGGGTCCCGCGCCAGGCCGAACAGCACGATCACCCGGGCCACCGCCGGACCGGCCGCGAGCTGGCCGGCGGCCACCGACAGCCAGCGCTGAACGAGCGCCGCGCCGAGCGGATCGCGCGGATACCAGCGCGCCGGGTCGTCCGCATAGCGCTCGTTGAGGTACACCATGATCGCGTTCGAGTCGCACACGGTCACCTCGCCGTCCTCGATCACCGGCACCTGGCCGAAGGCGTTGCGCTCCAGGAAGTCGGGACGCTTGTGCTCGCCCGCCCCCAGATTGACTTCGACGGTCTCGAATGGCAGGCCGAGCAGCGAAAGGAACAGCCGGACCCGGTGCGAATGGCCGGAAATCGGCGAACTGTGGACCTTGATGGGTGCGGCGGGACGGGGTGCGGTCATGGGCTTCTCCTGGATGGGTGGGGGATGCCGCCATTCTTGTTTGTTCCCCCTCACGAAGTAATGGCCTCACCTGCATTTGACTGCTGCGTTTTCCGGTTTAATCGGCCCATGGACCGCCTGAAAGCCATGCAGACCTTCGTGCAGATTGCCGACCAAGGCAGCCTGACCCGGGCCGCGGATGCGCTGGGCAGCTCGCTGCCGGCGGTGGTGCGCGCGCTGGCCGCCCTCGAAACGCACCTGGGCGTGCGCCTGTTCCACCGCACCACGCGCCGCATCTCGCTGACCGAGGAGGGCCGCAGCTACCTGCACAGTGCGCGCGAGGTGCTGGCCGCCGCCGACGCCGCCGACCGCGCGCTCACGCTCGACGCTTCCGAGCCCGCCGGCCATCTCACGGTCACGGCGCCGGTGCTGTTCGGCCACATGTACGTGGCGCCGGCCATCGTGCGCTTCCTGCAGCGCCATGCGCGCATGCGCTGCAGCGTGCTGCTGCACGATCGCCCGGTCAACCTGCTCGAGGAGGGCGTCGATGTCGGCATCCGCATCAGCGCACTGGAAGACTCCTCGCTGGTCGCCCAGCAGCTCGGCAGCATCCGCCGCGTGGTGGTCGCGAGCCCGGACTGGCTGCGCGCCAACGGCCGCCCCGCGCATCCGCGCGATCTGGCGCGCGCCAACTGCGTGTGCGTGGTGCCGAACTCGTCCGGGCAATGGATGTTCCGCGAGAACGGCCGGCCGCTGCCGGTGGCGGTCAAGGGCAACATCGAGTTCAACCACATCGCACCGGCGATCGAGACCTGCGCCGCGGGCCTGGGCTGCGGCATGTTCCTGTCCTACCAGGTGCTGCCCCTGGTGGCCGAGGGCCGGCTCGAGATCCTGCTCGAGGGCTTCGAGGCGCCGCCGCGGCCGGTGAGCGTGATCTACCCGCACGCCCGGCTGCTGCCCGCGCGCACGCGTGCCTTCATCGACTGGATGAAGGCCGAGTTCGACGGCCTGGCGCTCTGACCCGGCCCGGCGGCGCATGCGACACAATGCCGCCGTGCCGCATCCCCTCTTCCAAGCCCGCCACCTTCGCAAGCGCTACGGCACCGCCACCGTGGTGGACGACCTCTCGTTCGAGATCGCACCGGGCGAATGCCTCGGCGTGATCGGCCCCAACGGCGCCGGCAAGACCACCACCATCCGCATGTGCCTCGGGCTCACGGCGCCCGACGAAGGCAGCATCGAGGCACTCGGCGGCCTGTCGATGCCGCGCGATGCGCGCGCCATCAAGGCGCAGCTGGGCGTGGTGAGCCAGTTCGACACGCTCGACCCCGACTTCAGCTGCGCCGAGAACCTGATGGTCTACGCGCGCTACTTCGGCATGCGCCGGCGCGAGATCGCGCCGCGCATCCCGCAACTGCTCGAGTTCGCCGCGCTCTCGCACAAGGCCGATGCCAAGCCGGGCGAGCTCTCGGGCGGCATGCGCAGGCGGCTGTCGCTGGCGCGCGCGCTGGTCAACGATCCGAAGCTGCTGATGCTCGACGAGCCCACCACCGGGCTCGACCCGCAGGCGCGGCACCTGATGTGGGAGCGGCTGCAGGTGCTGCTGCAGCAGGGCAAGTCGATCCTGCTGACGACCCACTTCATGGACGAGGCCGAGCGCCTGTGCTCGCGGCTGCTGGTGCTCGACCATGGCCGCAAGATCGCCGAAGGGCGCCCGCGCGACCTGATCGCCGAGCACCTCGAACCCGACGTGGTCGAGTTGTACGGCGACGGCGCGCTCGAACTCGCGCAGTCGCCGCTGAAGGACTTCGCGGCCCGGGTCGAGGTCAGCGGCGAGACCGTGTTCTTCTACACCCAGGATGCGCGCGGGCTGATGGCGGCCCTGGGCGACCGCAGCGGCCTGCGCACCTTCCACCGGCCGGCCAATCTCGAGGACCTGTTCCTCAAGCTCACCGGCCGGCAAATTCGCGAAGACGGCTAGATGAGCTCGAACGCAATGTCCACTTCCTCGGTGCCCGCGGCGCCTTCGGTCTGGCGCCCGCCCGAACTCTCGATGCGCTGGTGGCCGGTGTTCCTTCGCAACCTGCTGGTGTGGCGCAAGCTGGCGATCCCGAGCCTGATCGGCAACATCGCCGAGCCGCTGATCTGGCTGGTGGCCTTCGGCTACGGCATGGGCGCGCTGGTCGGCGAGGTGCAGGTCGGCGGCACCGCCGTGCCGTACATCCTGTTCCTGGCCAGCGGCTCGGTCTGCATGAGCGCGATGAACGCGGCCTCGTTCGAGGCGCTCTACTCGGCCTTTTCGCGCATGCACGTGCAAAAGACCTGGGACGGCATCATGAACGCGCCGGTCGGGCTCGACGACGTGGTGCTGGCCGAGATGCTGTGGGCCGGCTTCAAGGCGATCTTCACCACCACCGCGATCATGCTCGTGATGCTGGCGCTGGGCATCAGCCACAGCCCGAAGCTGGTGGTCGCCTGGTTCGTGCTGGTCGGGGTCGGCATCACCTTCTCGTGCATCGCGCTGATCTTCAATGCGCTGGCCAAGGGCTACGACTTCTTCACCTACTACTTCACCTTGTTCATGACGCCGATGATGTTCCTGTCGGGCGTCTTCTTTCCGCTCGAGCAGCTGCCGGGCGTGGTGCGCGCGGTCGCCGCCTGGCTGCCGCTCTCCAATGCGGTGGCGCTGGTGCGGCCGCTCTTCATGGACCAGTGGCCGGCCGACTGGTGGCTGCATGCGCTGGTGCTGGTGGCCTACACGGTGGCCGCCTACTGGGTCGCCCTGGGATTGACCCGAAAGCGCTTCAGGGCCTGACCCGGCTTGTCTCATGCGTGACTGCAAACCGGGCCTGCGCTGTTAGGGTCCGGTCACAACGAGGAGACGACATGAACCGCATCCTGAGCGGCGCCCTGCTGGCGGCCACACTCGCATTCGGCGCCTGCACCACCACCGCGCCGCCGACCCGTCCCGCCGCCTGGGCACCGCCCGAGGCGATCGTCGCGCCCTCGTCCTTCGCCGGCGTGCACGGCCTCGCGATCGACGGCAAGGGCCGGCTGCTGGCCGGCTCGGTGGTCGGCAACACCCTGTGGGAGGTCGACCGCCAGAGCGGCGCCGCCCGCGTGCTGGTCAAGGGCCCCGAGGGCCAGGCCGACGACATCGCGGTCGGCCCCAAGGGCGAGCTGGCCTGGACCAACTACCTCATGGGCGCGCTGCGCATGCGCGACAGCGACACGGCGCCGATGCGCGTGGTCGCCAAGGACCTGCCGGGCCTCAACTCGCTCGACTTCGACCGCCGCAACGGCAAACTCTATGCCTCGCAGGTGTTCCTCGGCGACGCCCTCTGGGAGATCGACCCCGCCGGCCAGAAGCCGCCGCGCCTGATCAAGAAGGACATGGGCGGCTTCAACGGCTTCGAGGTCGGGCCCGACGGCATGCTCTACGGCCCGCTGTGGTTCAAGGGCCAGGTGGTGAAGATCGATCCGGCCAACGGCGCCATGACCGTGATCGCCGACGGCTTCAAGATCCCGGCGGCCGCCAACCTCGACGGCAAGGGCAGCCTGTGGGTGGTCGACGCGCGCAGCGGCGAACTGGTGCGGGTCGATCTCGCGAGCGGCCGCAAGACGGTCGCCAAGCAGCTCAAGCCCTCGCTCGACAACCTGGCGATCGCGCCCGAAGGCACGATCTACGTCTCGAACATGGCTGACAACTCGGTCGAGGCCTTCAACCCCGCGACCGGCGAACTGCGGCTGCTCACCAGCGGCAAGCTGGCGGTTCCGGCGGGCCTCAAGATCGACGGCAACGACCTCTGGGTGGCGGACATCTTCGGCTTCCGCCAGGTCGATGCCACCACCGGGGCGGTGCGCGACATCTTCCGCATGCAGCGCGACCCAGAGCTTGAATACCCGTTCGCGGTCGGCCTGTCGGCCACGCACTTCGCGCTCACCTCCTGGTTCACGGGCACGGTGCAGCTGGTCGACCGCAAGACGCTCAAGACCACCGGCATGCTGCACGGGCTGAAGGCCCCGGTCGATGCGATCCCGATGGCCGACGGCAGCGTGATCTATGCCGAGATCGCGACCGGCAGCGTGACCCGCGCCAGCGGCCCCAAGTTCGAAAGCCGGCAGGTGCTGGCCAGCGGCCTCGGCGGCCCGGTGCAGATGATCCTCGGCCGCGACGGCGCGCTCTACGTGACCGAGGCCGCGGGCAAGCTGACCCGCATCCCGCTCGACGCCAGTGCGCCGCTGCGACCGGTGGCCGAAGGGCTGGCGATGCCCGAAGGCGTGGCGCAGACCCCGTGGGGCAGCTTCATCGTGGCCGAGACCGCGGCCCGTCGCCTGGTCGAGATCGACCCGGTCGGCGGCAGCCGCCGCACCGTGGCCGACAACCTGCCGATCGGCCTCGAGCCCGGCCCCGGCATGCCGCCGCCCTACGTGCCCACCGGCGTCGCGGTCGGCAGCGACGGCACGATCTACATGACGGCCGACCGCAACAACGCGCTGTACCGGATCCGGCCGCAGCGGTGATGTCCGCGCCGCCGGGAGGTCATTCGCTGCAGTAGGCGGTGAAAGCCGTCACCAGGTGCGCGAAGGTGGCGCGCACGCGCCGGATGCGGCGCAGGTCCTCGTGCATCGTGATCCAGGTCTCGAAGCCGAAGTCGATGGCCTCCGGCAGCACCGCGACCAGCGCCGGGTCGCGCCGCGCGATCGCCTTCTGGCAGAAGCCGATGCCGAGGCCGGCGCGGATCGCGCTCAGCTGGGCCAGGTGGCTGTCGGTGCGGCAGCTGAAGTTCGGCCGCGGCAGCCGCAAGCCCAGTGCGCCCAGGGCACGCAGGTCGGCCACCTCGCGGTCCGGGCCGATCAGCGCAAAGCGGCCCAGGTCGTCCAGGTTCGCCGGCGTGCCGTTCTGCCGCAGGTAGTCGGCGCTGGCGAACAGGCCCAGCGCGACGACGCCGGCCCGCGTGGCGACCATCGCGGCCTGCGTGGGGCGCACCATGCGCACCGCGATGTCGGCCTCCTGGCGCAGCAGGTCCTCATTGCGGTTGGTCAGGCTGAGCTCGAACACCAGCCCCGGCTGGGCCGCCCGCAGCCCGGCCAGCATCGCCGGCAGCACCTCGACGCCGACCATCTCGCTGGCGGTGATGCGCACCGTGCCGCGCACGGCATCGGTGTCGGCCGAGGCGGCCCGCGCGAAGGCATCGGCCGCGGCGGCCATCGCCTCGGCGTGGCCGCCGAGTTCGCGCGCGGCGTCGGTCGGCGACGGGCCGCCCGGCGAACGGGTGAAGAGGGCGACGCCGATCGAGCGCTCCAGCGCCTCGAGCCGGCGCCGCACCGTCGGCTGCGCGACCCCCAGCGCGCGCGCCGCCGCCGACAGGCTCCCGCCCCGCAGCACGGCGAGAAAGGCGCGCTGGCTCTCCCAGTCCAATGGATTCAGGCTCATACATTTCATACTAGCCGATAGCACCGTTATGACAATTGTGCTTAACGATGCCGCAGCCAAGAATCGATGCCTCAACACCAGGAATCGACATGGAACAAGCAACGGCATTGGTGCTCGGCGCGACGGGCGGAATCGGCGGCGAAACGGCGGCGGCGATGCTGCGGCGCGGCTGGCAGGTGCGGGCGCTGGCGCGCGACCCGGCCCGGGCGGCGGCGCAATGGCCCGCCGGCACGGCGAGGCCGCAATGGGTGGCTGGCGACGCGATGGACGCCGGCAGCGTCATCGCCGCGGCCCACGGCGCATCGCTGATCGTCCATGCGGTCAACCCGCCCGGCTACCGCAACTGGGGTTCGCTGGTGCTGCCGATGATCGACAGCACGATCCGCGCGGCCGAAGCCTCGGGCGCGCGCATCGTGCTGCCCGGCACGGTTTACAACTACGGGCCCGACGCCTTTCCCTTCATCGCCGAGGACGCCCCGCAGCATCCGCGCACCCGCAAGGGCGCGATCCGCGTGCAGATGGAACAGCGACTGCGTGCAGCGGCCGACCGCGGCGTGCGCACGCTGATCGTGCGGACCGGCGACTTCTTCGGCCCGCGTGCCGGCAACAACTGGTTCTCCCAGGGCCTGGTCAAGCCCGGCCGGCCGCTGGCCGCGATCGGCGATCCGGCGCGACCCGGCGTCGGCCACCAGTGGGCCTACCTGCCGGATGTCGCCGAGACCATCGCCCGGCTGGTCGAGCGCGAAACCGCGCTGCAGCCCTTCGACAGCTTCCACATGGGCGGCCACTGGGACGCCGACGGCACCCGGATGCAGGCCGCGATCCGCCGCGCCAGCGGCCGGCCCGGGCTGCCGCTGCGGCGCTTCCCGTGGGGGCTGATGGCGTTGGCGTCGCCCTTCGTGCCGCTGCTGCGCGAGCTGCGCGAAATGCGCTACCTGTGGCAGCAGCCGGTGCGGCTGGACAACGCGCGGCTGCTGGCGCTGCTCGGCAGCGAGCCGCACACCGCGCTCGACGCCGCGGTCGGCGCCACGCTGGAAGGCCTCGGCTGCCTGGCGCCCGGGGCCGGCGCGCTGGCGGCGGGACACCCCTAGCCACTTGCCGCAAGCGCGGCCGGCCGCCTCGTCCTAGAGTGGCCGACGATGACCGCAGACACGACCGGAGACCGGACTTGAACTACACGCACGAACACCTCGAGATCCAGAAGACGATGCGCCGCTTCATCGACGAGCGGATCAATCCGCACGTCGATGCCTGGGAGGCCGAAGAGGCCTTCCCGGCGCACGAGGTGTTCGCCGGCCTCGGCGCGCTCGGCCTGCTCGGACTCAACAAGCCCGAGGCCTACGGCGGCGCCGGCCTCGACTATTCCTACGCCATGGCGCTGGCCGAGGCGCTCGGCCACGTGCGCTGCGGCGGCGTGCCGATGGCCATCGGCGTGCAGACCGACATGTGCACCCCGGCGCTGGCGCGCTTCGGCAGCGACGAGCTGCGCCGCGAATTCCTGGCGCCGGCCATCGCCGGCCAGACCGTCGGCTGCATCGGCGTCAGCGAGCCGGGCGCCGGCAGCGACGTCGCCGGCCTCAAGAGCCATGCCCGCAAGGACGGCGGCGACTACCTCATCAGCGGCCAGAAGATGTGGATCACCAACAGCCTGCAGGCCGACTGGATGTGCATGCTGGTCAACACCAGCGACGGCCCGGTGCACCGCAACAAGTCGCTCGTGATGGTGCCCATGGACAGCCCCGGCATCGAGAAGGCGCAGAAGATCCGCAAGATCGGCATGCATTCGAGCGACACCGGCCTGATCTACTTCGACGAGGTGCGGGTGCCGCAGCGCTATCGCATCGGCGAGGAGGGCCAGGGCTTCGTCTACCAGATGCAGCAGTTCCAGGAAGAGCGCCTGTGGTGCGCGGCGAGCTCGCTGGTGCCGCTCGACGACTGCATCGCCGAGACCATCGAATGGGCCCAGCAGCGCAAGCTCTTCGGCGGCACGCTGGCCGACCAGCAGTGGGTGCAGTTCAAGCTGGCCGAACTCAAGACCGAGGTCGAGGCCCTGCGCGCCCTCACCTACCGGGCCTGCGACCTGCATGTGCAGGGCCAGGACGTGACCGAGCTGGCCTCGATGGCCAAGCTCAAGACCGGCCGGCTCACGCGCGAGGTGGCCGACACCTGCCTGCAGTTCTGGGGCGGCATGGGCTTCACCTGGGACAACCGGGTCTCGCGCCTGTACCGCGACGGCCGGCTGGCCTCGATCGGCGGCGGTGCCGACGAAGTGATGCTGGGCATCCTCGCGAAGACGATGGGGATCGCGAAACGTGGCTCGCCCCCAGGTCGGTCTCACTGCGTGTAGACCTCCCACCCCCTACCGGGGGCAACACCAGCGGCCTGGCGAAGCCAGTTCCGCGGTGTTTCACCGACGGGCCTGGCTGCGCCGGCCGGTGAATACTGGCGCGATGGCTTGTTCTTTGGCGGCGCGCAGCGCACGCCTGTTCGTGAGCAGTCGCGGAACCGGCTTTGCCGGGCCGCTGACTGCGCCCCCGGCAGGGGGTGGGCGCCCGGACACGAAGTGCCGGGCAACCTGGGGGCGAGCTACATCCCGCGCAACTTGTCCTTTTTGCTGGGCCGCTTGCCCTTGATGCCACCGCCCGCATCCGCCGGCGCGGGCGGCGGCGCCTCGGCCGGCTCGAAGCCGACCACCCGCTCGCGCGGCACGTTGAGGCCCTGGCGCTTCTCGATCAGCCTGAAGTGCGCTTCGGTGGCCGCGCTCACGAAGCTCACCGCGACGCCGCTCGCGCCGGCCCGGCCGGTGCGGCCGATGCGGTGCACATAGTCGACCGCCGAGCGCGGCAGGTCGTAGTTGACCACCACCGGCAGCTGCGCGACATCGATGCCGCGGGCCGCCAGGTCAGTGGCGACCACCACCTGCACCCGGGAGGCCTTGAAATCGGCCAGCACCTGCGTGCGCTTGCCCTGGCTCAGCAGGCCATGGAAGGGCTCGGCCTCGACCCCGGCGCGGCGCAGCTTGTCGGCCACCATCTCGGCGCCATGCTTGGTGGCGACGAAGACCAGCACGCGCGTCCAGCCGCTGCCCTTGACCAGCTGGCGAAGCAGCTGGGTGCGGCGTCCGGCATCGACCTCGATCGCCCGCTGCTGGATGGCGGCGGGCTCGCCGACCGGATCGTCCTGCGCTTCGACGCGCACCGGGTCGCTCAGCAGGCGCTCGGCCAGCGACTGGATCGCCGGCGGGAAGGTGGCGGAGAACAGCAGGTTCTGGCGCCGCTCGGGCAAGAGCGCCAGGATGCGCCCGAGTTCCTCGGCAAAGCCGAGGTCGAACAACCGGTCGGCCTCGTCGAGCACCAGCATCGACACCGACGACAGCCGCAGCGCGCGATGGTCGAGCAGGTCGAGCAGGCGCCCGGGCGTGGCGATCATGACGTCGGCACCGCCGCGCAGCGCCATCATCTGCGGATTGATCGAGACACCGCCGAAGGCCACCGCGATGCGCATCGGCACCGGCAGCTGCTGCGCCAGGCTGCGCATCGATTCGCCCACCTGCGCCGCCAGCTCGCGGGTCGGCACCAGGACCAGCGCCTGAAGCCTGCGCGGCTGCTGGCGCCCGGCGCCCGCGAGCCGCTGCAGCAGGGGCAGCGAAAATGCGGCCGTCTTGCCGGATCCGGTCCGGGCGGCGCCCAGCAGGTCGCGGCCCTGCAGGATCGCCGGAATGGCCGCCACCTGGATGGCCGTGGGCGCGAGGTAGCCCTTGTCGGTGGCGGCCCGCACCAGGGAAGGATCGAGTCCCAGCGAATGGAATGGCATGAGCGGAGGGCCCCGCGAGGGACCTGTGAACGAACGGGCGGCAACTGCCGCGGAGATCGAGGAGCATAGCCACCATGAACCCGGAAGACCTCGAAAAGCTCGTGAGCCGCGAAATGCCCTTCGGCAAGTACAAGGGCCGCCTGATCGCCGACCTGCCCGGCAACTACCTCACGTGGTTCGCCCGCGAAGGCTTCCCGCCCGGCGAGATCGGCCGCCTGCTGGGTCTGATGCACGAGATCGACCACAACGGCCTGACAGCGCTCCTGAACCCCCTGCGACGCCGTCCCCCGGGTTGAATTCGTCTCTTTTTTTGCGTTGCATCATCAAATAGCCTGAAATTTCAAGAAGAAATTTACCCAAAAGTTCCTTTGTGCCTGACAATGCCGAAGCGTTTCGGGCAATTCCATGCCGGATTCGTGAACCGGTGATCGGTCAGTTTCGCGCCACAGCGCCATTTGTTTGTTGTGATTCTGGGACTCCATCGCTTTGTTTTTTTGGTTTGATTAGGAGTCCCTCCATGGGCAAGAAACTCTACGTAGGCAACCTCGCCTACTCCATCCGCGACAACGACCTCGAACAGGCTTTCAGCCAGTACGGCTCGGTCGCCAGCGCCAAGGTCATGATGGAACGCGACAGCGGTCGCTCCAAGGGCTTCGGCTTCGTCGAAATGGGCACCGACGCGGAAGCGCTGGCAGCCATCGAAGGCCTGAACGGCCAAGCTCTCGACGGCCGCAGCCTGACCGTCAATGAAGCCCGTCCGATGGAGCCCCGTTCGCCCGGCGGCTTCGGCGGCGGCGGTGGCCGCAGCGGTGGTGGCGGTGGCTACGGCGGCGGCGGCGGTGGCGGCGGCTACGGCGGTGGCGGCGGCGGCAACCGCAGCGGCGGTGGCGGCTACGGCGGCGGCGGCGGTGGCCGCGGCGGCTACTAAGCACCCCTCGGCTTTCAGCTGAACAAAAAGGCTCCTTCGGGAGCCTTTTTCGTTGCGGCGCCAGACTGGCTACGTGGAAGTCCGTACCACCCAGGTCAGCCAACCGTCAGGCTCCGGCGACGACCCTCGAAGACACACAAACGAGGGTCGAGACAATGCGCATCAAGAGTCAGGCTGACTTCTATTCAGGGGTCATGTTCACGGCGATAGGGGCGGCGTTTGCCGTCGGCGCCACCACCTACAACATTGGCGACGGGGCCCGCATGGGGCCCGGCTACTTCCCGCTGATGCTGGGCATCCTGCTGGCGCTGCTGGGCGCCGCCGTGATGTTCCAGTCGCTGGTGGTGGAGACCATCGACGGCGACCCGATCGGCAAATGGGCCTGGAAGCCGCTGTTCTTCGTGATCTTCGCCAACCTCGCCTTCGGCGTCCTGCTGGGCGGCCTGCCGAGCATCGGCGTGCCGGCCATGGGCATGATCATCGCGATCTACGCGCTCACCATCATCTCCAGCCTCGCGGGCGAGCACTTCAAGCTCCGCGACGTGCTGGTTCTCTCGACCATCCTGGCGGCAGGCAGCTACGTGGCGTTCATCTGGGCGCTCAAGTTGCAGATCCAGGTCTGGCCCACTTTCATTTCGGGCTGAGGAGACCATCGCCATGGAACTGTTCCACAACCTCGCGATCGGCTTCGGCGTCGCCTTCACCTTCACCAACCTGCTGTACTGCCTGGTCGGCTGTATTCTCGGCACGCTGATCGGCGTGCTGCCGGGCATCGGACCGGTCGCCACCATCGCGATGCTGCTGCCGGCCACCTACGCGCTGCCGCCGGTGTCGGCGCTGATCATGCTGGCCGGCATCTACTACGGCGCGCAGTACGGCGGCTCCACCACCGCCATCCTGGTCAACCTGCCGGGCGAATCGTCCTCGGTCGTGACCTGCATCGACGGCTACCAGATGGCGCGGCAGGGACGCGCGGGCCCCGCGCTCGCGGCGGCCGGCCTCGGGTCCTTCTTCGCCGGCTGCGTCGGCACGCTGATCCTGGCCGCCTTCGCGCCGCCGCTGACCGAACTGGCCTTCAAGTTCGGTCCGGCCGAGTACTTCTCGCTGATGGTGCTGGGTCTGATCGGTGCCGTGGTGCTGGCCTCGGGCTCGCTCCTCAAGGCGGTCGCGATGATCGTACTGGGTCTCCTGCTCGGCATCGTCGGCACCGACGTCAACTCGGGCGTGGCGCGCTTCAGCTTCGACATCCCCGAACTGACCGACGGCATTGGCTTCGTGGTCATCGCCATGGGCGTGTTCGGCTACGGCGAGATCATCGGCAACCTGTCGCAGCCGGACGAAGAGCGCGAGGTGTTCACCTCCGAGGTCAAGGGACTGTTCCCGACCAAGGATGACTTCAAGCGAATGGCGCCGGCCGTGCTGCGCGGCACGGCACTGGGTTCGGCGCTGGGCATCCTGCCTGGCGGCGGCGCGCTGCTGGCTTCGTTCGCGGCCTACGCGCTCGAGAAGAAGATCCGCATGCGGCCCGGCGAAGTGCCGTTCGGCAAGGGCAACATCCGTGGCGTCGCGTCGCCCGAGTCGGCCAACAACGCCGGCGCCCAGACCTCCTTCATCCCGCTGCTGACCTTGGGCATTCCGCCCAACGCCGTGATGGCGCTGATGGTCGGCGCGATGACGATCCACAACATCCAACCGGGTCCGCAGGTCATGACCAGCAACCCCGAGCTGTTCTGGGGCCTGATCGCCTCGATGTGGATCGGCAACGCGATGCTGATCGTCCTGAACCTGCCGCTGATCGGCATGTGGATCAAGCTCCTGACGGTGCCCTACAAGTTCTTGTTCCCGGCGATCGTGCTGTTCTGTGCCATCGGCGTCTACTCGACCAACAACAACACCTTCGACATCTGGATGGTGGCGGCCTTCGGCTTCATCGGCTATCTCTTCATCAAGCTGCGGACCGAGCCGGCGCCGCTGCTGCTGGGCTTCATCCTGGGCCCGATGATGGAAGAGAACCTGCGCCGCGCCCTGCTGCTGTCGCGCGGCAGCTGGGCCGTGTTCGTGACCCGGCCCCTGTCGGCCGGCTTGCTGGTCGCGGCCTGCCTGCTGCTGGGGATCGTGCTGCTGCCGTCGATCAAGGCCAAGCGCGAGGAAGCCTTCGTCGAGGAATAGGCTCTCCCCCAGGTTGGCTCACTTCGTGTAGCCGCCTCGAGTCGCTGCCAGAGGCGGCGGCCCTTCGGAGCCGTCCAAGCCTGCGCAGGCAGGTTTGGAGCCGCGGTTCCTCAGCCCCCTTCCGGGGGCGATACCAGCGGCCCGGCAAAGCCGGTTCCGTGGTATCCCTGGAAGGGCACTCGCAAAAAAGCCGCCCTCGGGCGGCTTTTTTGCTTTGCGCTAGCTCGCTCTCAAGGGGCGAGGTAATCGGTCACGACTTTCCACTTGCCGTCGACGATCTGCGACAGCCGCGACTGGTCGTTGCCGAGCCGCTTGGTGGCGCTGAAGGTCATCTTCGGGCTGCCGAACATGTCGGGCTCGAAGGTGCTGCTGTCCATCGCCTTGATGAAGCTGTCGGTCGTCAGGTTCGGCCCGGCCTTGTTGGCCGCCTGGATGAAGTCCTGGATGATCGAATAGCCGTAGACCGAGAACACGGTCGGGTCCTCGTTGAACTTGGTCTTGTATTTGTTGGCCCAGAAGCGCAACGGCTGCGACTGCTCGTCGGTGTAGGGGTTCTGCACCGTCATGGTGGCGTAGATGCCGTCCATCGGCTTGCCGCCCAGCTTGTGGATCAGGTCGGTGTAGGCCGCGCTGGACCCGAGGAAGGTCGGGTTGAAGCCGGTCTTGCGGGCCTCGCCCACGGTGCCGATGGTCTCGCGGATGATGGTGCCCAGCACCACCAGGTCGCAGTTGGCGGCCTTCATCTTGGCCACCTGTGACGAGAAGTCGGTGGCTCCGCGCTTGAACGAAGTCTTCTCGGTGAGTTCCAGGCCGGCCGCCTTGAGGCCGGCCTCGGCGCCGCGCTGGACCTCGAGGCCGAACTCGTCGTCCTGGTAGATCGTGCAGACCTTCTTGGCGCCCTTTTCCTTGACCAGCTTGGGCAGGGCGATGCGGATCTGGTCGTAGTAGGTCGCGGCGAACGAATACTTGAGCCGGTTGAGCGGCTCGTACATTTCGCGCGCGGCGGTGATCGGGAAGAAGTTGACGATGTTCTTCTCGAACTGCACCGGCATCGCCGCCATGTTCTGCGCGGTGCCGATGTGGCCCGCCATGATGAAGATCTTTTCCTGGTTGACCAGCTTCTGCGCCGCCAGCACCGCCTTCTTGGGGTCGTAGCCCGAGTCCTCGACGAAGAGCTTGAGCTTGCGGCCGTGCACGCTGCCCTGCTCATTGAGTTCATCCACGGCCAGCTGCATGCCGTTGCGCGACTGCTTGCCGAAGCCGGCCAGCGGTCCCGAGAGATCCTGGATGGTGCCGATGCGGATCTCGTCCTTGCTCACGCCCTGCTGCTGCGCGGCGGCCAGGCCGCAGCCCAGCGCGAGACCGGCCGCGGCGGCCAGGGGGATCAATGTCTGGGTCTTCATACGGAGTCTCCTCTAGGTTGGCGAAAAAACAGGGTCACGCGTACATGGCGTCGATGCGCTCGGCGTACTTGGCCTGCACCAGCTTGCGCTTGAGCTTCATGGTGGGCGTCAGCTCCTCGTCCTCGGCGCTCAGCTGGGTCTCGAGCAGGAAGAACTTCTTGATCTGCTCGACCCGCGCGAACTTGGCATTGACGCGGTCGAGCTCGGCCTGGATCAGGTCCTGCACCTGCTGCGTGCGGGTCAGGCTCTGGTAGTTGCTGAAGGGCACGTCGTGGTCCTGGGCGAACTTCTCGACGTTCTCCTGGTCGATCATCACGATCACCGTGAGATAGGGCCGGGCGTCGCCGATCACGACGGCATCCGTGATGTAGGGGCTGAACTTGAGCTCGTTCTCGAGTTCGCTCGGCGTGATGTTCTTGCCGCCCGCCGTGATGATGATGTCCTTCATGCGGTCGGTGATGCGGAAATAGCCGTCGGCATCGACCGTACCCACGTCGCCGGTGTGCAGCCAGCCGTCGGCGTCGATGGTCTCGGCGGTCTTCTCGGGCAGGTTCAGGTAACCCATGAAGACATTGGTGCCGCGCACCAGGATCTCGCCGGTGGCGGGATCGATGCGGACTTCGTTGTAGGCGGCCGCCGGCCCGATCGCGCCGGGCTTGATGCGCGCCGCCGGCACGCCGGTGGCGGCGCCGCAGGATTCGGTCATGCCCCAGACCTCGAGCATCGGCACGCCGAGCGCGAGATACCACTTGACCAATTCAGGCGATATCGGCGCCGCGCCAGTGACCAGGAAGCGCGCCCGGTGGATGCCGATCAGCTTGCGCACGTTGTCCAGCGCCAGCCAGCGCGCGATCCGGAACTTGAATCGCAATGCGGCGCCGATCGGCTGGCCGGCCAGCACGCGGTCGGCGATCTCGGTGCCGACGCCGATGCTCCAGGCGTAGGCGGCCTGCTGCACGCGGCTGGCCTCCTTGAGCGCGATCATCACGCCGGAATAGAACTTCTCCCACACCCGCGGCACGGCCGTGAACACGGTCGGCGCGATCTCGCGCACGTTCTCGGGCACGGTCTCGGGGTTCTCGACGAAGTTGAGGATCGAGCCGGTGTACATCGCGAAGTACTCGCCGCCCATGCGCTCGGCGATGTGGCACAGCGGCAGGAAGCACATGCGCTCGTCCTGCTCGTCCTGCGCCACCAGCGTGTTGTAGCCGCGCGTGGTGTAGACCAGGCCGCGATGGCTGTGCATCGCGCCCTTGGGCTTGCCCGTGGTGCCCGATGTGTAGACCAGGATCGCCAGGTCGTCGGGCCGGCAGGCGGCGACGCGCTGTTCGAGTTCCTGCGGATGGGCCTTGTTGTGGTCGCGGCCGAGCGCGCGCAGCGCATCGAGGCTGATGACGTCGGCGTCGTGCAGGTCGCGCAGGCCTTCCATGTCGAAGACCACGATCTTGCGCAGCAGCGGCAGTGCGGCGCGCACTTCGAGCGCCTTGTCGAGCTGTTCGTCGTCCTCGACGAAGAGCACGGTGGTGCGGGAGTCCTCGCAGAGGTAGTGGACCTGCGAGGCGGCGTCGGTCGGATAGATGCCGTTGGAAACGCCGCCGCAGCTCAGCACCGCGAGGTCGCACAGCACCCATTCGATCACTGTGTTCGAGAGGATCGAGGCGCACTCGTGCGGTGCGAAGCCGATCGCCATCAGGCCGCCGGCGATCTCGGCCACCGCGTCGGCGGTCTGCTTCCAGCTCCAGCTGCGCCAGATGCCCAGCTTCTTCTGCCGCATCCAGACGGTGTCGCCGCGCAGGCGGGCGGCGTTCCAGAACATCGCGGCCATGGTCTCGCCGGGCACCACGATGTCGGTGCGCGACTGGATGCGGCCGAGGTCCCAGAGGCCGGCGGGTGCCTTGGCGTGCGTGGTGTTCTGGGTCATCTCCAGGTCTTCTTTTTCTTCCAGCGCCGCTCGCCGCGCACGCCGTCGTCCTTGAGGCCGAGGTAGAACTCCTTGATGTCTTCCTTCTCGCGCAGGCGCTCGCAGGTGTCCTCCATGACGATGCGGCCGTTCTCGAGCACATAGCCGTAGTCGGCGGCGTTGAGCGCCATGTTGGCGTTCTGTTCGACCAGCAGGATGGTGGTGCCGCGCTCGCGGTTGATGCGCACCACGATCTCGAAAATCTCCTTGGTGAGCTTGGGCGAGAGGCCGAGACTGGGCTCGTCGAGCAGGATCAGGTGCGGCGCCGCCATGATGGCGCGCGAGATCGCGAGCATCTGCTGCTGGCCGCCCGACAGCAGGCCGGCGTCCTGCGTCGCGCGCTCCTTGAGGATCGGGAAGTACCCGTAGACCGTCTCGATGTCGCGCGCGACGCCGTCGCGGTCGCGGCGGGTGTAGGCGCCCATCAGCAGGTTGTCCCTGACCGACAGCAGCGGGAATACCTCGCGACCCTCGGGCACGTGGCTCAAGCCCTGCTGGACGATGCGGGCCGGGTCCTGCGCCGTGATGTTGCCGCCCTTGAACTCGATGCTGCCCTTGCGCGGGTCGATGATGCCGGAGATGGTCTTGAGAATGGTGGTCTTGCCGGCCCCGTTGGAGCCGAGCACCGTCGCGATCTCGCCGGCGCGCACCTTGAGGCTGACGCCGCGGATGGCCTTGATGGGGCCGTAGGCGCTTTCCACGTTGAGGAGTTGGAGGACTGTGTCTGTCATGACGTGCGTCGTCCGGGGCGGCGATGGCAGGCGGTATGCCCTGGACCGCTGACACGTCGGGGTTGCATCGGCGTTGGAGACGACACGGATCTTTGATCACCCCCTGAGCCCGGCATGCGGTGCGGGACGGGCGATCCCCTCTGCGCCGCTGAGCAGCGCAGCCTTTCGCGGATAAGGGCTCGCGACTGTCTGAGTGGAGCGAAGCGGAGCGAGTTTGAGCGAGACCCCGCGAAAGGCGAGCAGCGCAAGGGAGCCCGAAGGGCCGGCGCAGTGGGGTCGGCCGGCCCGCACCGCTTGCCGGGCGCCCGCCCCAACGACAACGACAACGACAACGACAACGACAACGAAGAAAGCATCAGGCAACCCTCCGCAAGCTGCTCACGTCATCCACGGTCCCAAGATAAGCCTCGATCACCCGAGCATCCGATTGCACCTCGGCAGGCGTCCCCGAGGCCAGCGCCTCGCCCATGTTCATCGCCAGCACCCGGTCCGACACCTTCGACACCAGCGACATGTCGTGTTCCACCATCAACACCGAAATCCCGAGTTCATGCTGGATGTCCTGGATCCAGAACGCCATGTCGGCCGTTTCCTCGACATTGAGGCCCGACGACGGCTCGTCGAGCAGCAGCAGCTTGGGCTCGGTGCACAGCGCGCGCGCCAGCTCGACCACCTTGCGCACGCCGTAGGGCAGACCCGCCACCATCGAGTCGCGGTGGTGCTGCAGGTCGAGCAGGTCGATCACCTGCTCCGCCTTCTCGCGCGCCGCGATCTCGGCCCGGCGGGTGGCGGGCGTGAAGAACACCTCGCTCCAGAAACCGGTCTGGCGGTGCGTGTGGCGGCCGATCAGCAGGTTGTGCAGCACGGTCGCGTGCTCGAACAACTCGATGTTCTGGAAGGTGCGCGCGATGCCCAGCGCCGCGATCTCGTGCGGCGCCTGCTCGGTCAGCGCCAGCGGCGCGCCGCCGCCATGCCAGACGATCTCGCCGGTGGTCGGCGTGTAGATGCGGCTGATCAGGTTGAACACCGTGGTCTTGCCCGCACCGTTCGGCCCGATCAGCGTGAAGACCTCGCCCCGGCGGACGTCGAAGCTCACCTTGTTGACTGCCAGCACGCCCCCGAAGCGCACGCTCAGGTCCCGGGCGGAAAGCAGGATGTCGGGTGTCGTCATCTGAGCCGGTCCGACTTGGTGAAAGATTTCTGCCGCTTGAACAGTCCGCGGCGATAAAAAGGAAACAACTGCAGCCAGGTGCGTACCTTGAGCCAGCGCCCGTAGAGGCCGAGTGGCTCGAACAGCACGAAGGCGATCAGCACCAGGCCGTAGACCAGGCCCTGCAGCCCGGGCGCCTGGCCGATGGCCTCGGGCAGCCAGTCCTTGGCCGACGCGATCAGCTGCGGCATCGCGATCAGGAAGATCGCACCGAGGAAGGCGCCGTGCACCGAGCCCAGGCCGCCGATCACCACCAGCAGCAGCAGGTCGATCGACTGCAGGATGCTGAACTGGTCGGGCGAGATGAAGCTCAGCTTGTGCGCGTACAGCGCGCCGCCCAGGCCCGCCAGCGCGGCCGAGATCGCGAACGACATCGTCTTGTAGCGCGCCAGGTGGATGCCCATGCTCTGCGCCGAGATCTCGGAATCGCGGATCGCGACGAAGGCCCGGCCGGTGGGCGAGCGCAGCAGATTCAGGATGGCCAGCGTGCACAGCACCGCGACGATCAGGCAGACCATGTAGAAGCTCTCGCTCGAGTTGAGCTCCCAGCCGAACAGGCTGGCCGACTTCACGTGCAGGCCCGAGTTGCCCCCGGTGACGCTCTCCCAGCGCGCGAACACCTCCTCGACGATGAAGCCGAAGGCCAGGGTGGCGATGCCGAGGTAGATGCCTTTCACGCGCAGCGCCGGCAGCGCCACCACCACGCCGACCGCGGCCGACAGCGCCGCCGCCGCGACCAGCGCCACCGGGAACGGCACCCCCATGTTGCTGAGCACCGCCTGCGTGTAGGCCCCCGTGCCGAGAAAGGCCGCATGGCCGATCGAGAACTGGCCCGTGAAGCCCGCCAGCAGCATCAGGCCGAGGCCGACGATGCCGTAGATCAGCACGAAGGTGAGTTGCGCCAGCCAGTACTCGGGCACCACCCAGGGCGCGGCGATCAGCGCCACGCCGAGGAGGCTATACCAGAAGACATGGCCGCCATGCCTGGCGAGGTCGATGTCCTGCGTGTAGCTGGTCTTGAAGATGTAGCGCATGAAAGGGGCGTCCTCAGACTTTCTTGCGCAGCTTTTCGCCGAACAGGCCGTTGGGCTTCACCATCAGCATCACCAGCACCACGATGTACGGCGCCGTGTCCTTGAATCCGTCCGGCAGGTAGAAGCCCGCGAAGGACTCGACGATGCCGATCACCAGGCCGCCGACGATCGCGCCCGGCAGGCTGCCGAAGCCGCCCACCACCGCGGCCGGGAAGGCCTTGAGGCCGATGAATCCCATGTTGGCGTGCACGAAGGTGATCGGCGCCAGCAGCATGCCGGCGATCGCCGCCACCGCCGCGGCCAGGCCCCACACCAGGCCGTTGAGCCGCTTCACCGGAATGCCCATGTAGTAGGCCGCCAGCTGGTTCTGCGACGAGGCCTGCATCGCAATGCCGAGCTTGCTGTAGCGGAACATCGCGAACAGCAGCCCGCACAGCACCGCCGTGGCGGCGATGATGGCCAGCTGCTCGAGGTTGACCACCAGCTCGCCGAGCTTCCAGATCTGGTCCTTGTAGGGCACCGGCAGCGTGTGGGTCTCGGTGCCGATGCCCGGGATCATCGTCACCAGGCCGCGCGCCACGTAGCCGATGCCGATGGTCAGCATGACGATCGAGAACTGCGGCTGGCCCAGGATCGGGCGGATCACGACCAGCTCGAGCAGCACGCCGAAGGCCACCATCGCCCCCACCGCCAGCAGCGCGGCGAGCCAGAAGGGCAGCCCGAACAGCGACATGCCGGCGAAGGCGCAGAAGGCGCCGAGCATCATGAGTTCGCCCTGCGCGAAGCTCACGGTCTCGGTGGCCTTGTAGATCAGCACGAAGCCCAGCGCGATCAGACCGTAGATGCAGCCTTGTGCGATGCCTGAGAGCAGGAGCTGAAGGATTTGCAAGAAGAAGTGTCTCGTTCGGGTTTCGCGGTTTATAGCGGCGACTCGTGCGCGCCCTGCAGAGGGTTGTCCCGCATCGGGTTCGCGCGGGCGGCCCGCGCGCGCCTCATTGGTGCACGGCGAGCCGCCGCGATCCGGCGAGGATGTCGCTGGGACGCAGGCCGTAGACCTGGCGGATCGAGTGGCTGAAGTGGGTCGAGTCGGGGTAGCCGGTGTCGAGTGCGATATCGGTCAGCGTGGCGCTCTGGCGCACGTGGCGCAACAGGCTGCGGGCCCGCTTCCAGGCCCTGAAGGCTCGGAAGGTCAGGCCGGTCTCCTGCTTGAACAGATGCAGGAAGCGCGAGAACGACAGCGTCACCGAGGCGGCGCATTGCCCGGCCGAGGCCGGCGCCGCGGGATCGGCGTTGATGCGCTCGATCACGCTGCGGATGCGCGGATCGAGCGGTCGCGGCGCCAGCGGCCGGTCGAACAACAGCGTGTCGAAGTCGAAGCGCTCGAAACTCTCTCGTCCCGATGCGGCGGCCAGCAGCGCATGGACGTCGCGCACCCGCTGGACGAAGGCCGGCGCATCGACCGGCCCGCAGCGCTGCAGGAATTCAGGCATCTGCGCCGGGTCGACGAACTCGGGCTCGATCAGCAGGCTGAGGATGCTGCGGTGATCGGTCGCGATCTGATGCGGCACCAGGGGCGGCACCACCATGAGCTCGCCGCGCTGCCAGGCGCCGCCGCCGATGCGGATGCGCAGCGGCGCGCCGGTGGGCGACAGGTAGATGCCATGGCCGCCGATGCTGCGCTCCGCCGCCGCGCCCAGGAGCCCGGCGTAGAACACGCGCTGAGAGGTGATCCACATGAGGCGCTCGCCGCGGTCGTTGCCGCGCGGCGCGTGCTTCGCTTGCCTGCTGACCAATGCCGTCTCCTCCGCTGGGCGACGGCCGGCCCGGTGGCCGGCGACGCCATCGGTCGATCGTAGCGGCGGACCGCGCCCACCGGGTCGGCGATCGCGCGGGGACTTTCCCTAACCGACCAATGCGCGGCGCAGTTCGGCGGCGCACAACGCGACGGCCGTGTTGGCCTCGTCGAGCAGCCGGCCCATGGTGATGAAGCCGTGGATCTGGCGCTCGAAGCAGACGTAGCTCGCCCGGTTGCCGGCGGCGGTCAGCGCCCGCGCGTAATCCAGGCCCTCGTCGCGCAGCGGGTCGTAGCCGGCGGTGAGGACCAGCGCCGGCGGCAGGCCCGCGAGGTCTTCGCGCAGCAACGGCGAGGCGCGCCAGTCGAAGTCCTGGGCCGCATCCGCGATGTAGTGGTCGTGGAAATAGCCGATGGTGTCGCTGGTCAGCACGTAGCCCTGGCCGTTGGTGGTGTGCGACGGGTGGATGCGGCGCATGTCGGTGGCCGGGTAGATCAGCAGCTGGTAGGCCACCGGCAGGTCGCCGGCGTCGCGCGCCGCGATCGCGACCACGGCCGCGAGGTTGCCGCCCGCGCTGTCGCCGCCGACCGCGAGCCGTTGCGCATCGACGCCGAGCGCGGCCGCTTCGCGGCGCACCCAGCGCGTCGCCGCCAGCACGTCGTCGACCGCCGCCGGAAAGCGGTGTTCCGGCCCCATGCGGTAGTCGACCGCCACCACCGCGCAGCCTGAGCCGTTGCAGAACTCGCGGCACAGCGTGTCGTGGGTGTCGAGGTCGCCGATGGTCCAGCCGCCGCCGTGGTAGTACACCAGCACCGGCAGCAGCGCGGAGGCGGCGCTGCCGAGCGGGCGATAGAGGCGCAGCGGAATCGGGCCGTGCGGGCCGTCGGCCTGCAGCTCGCGCACCTGCGCCACCTCGGCGGGATCGGGCTGCGTCAAGGCGCGCCGCTCACGGTAGAACTTGCGCGCCTCGGCCGGCGTCAGCGTGTGCGTGGGCGGCACGCCGCGCTGCGCGAGGAGGTCGATGAAGGCCTGGGCCTGGGGGTGCAGCATCTGTGTGGGGCTCCGGGGTTGGGAGAATCAGGCCTTGCGCGGCTTCACGCGCGAGGCGGCTTCCTTGGCATTGCGCCGCGCGGTGTCGATGTCGGCCGCATGCGCCAGCGCCACGCCCATGCGGCGCTTCACGAAACTCTCGGGCTTGCCGAACAGCCGCAGGTCGACGCCCGGCACCGCCAGCGCCTCGGCCACGCCGTCGAAGGCGATGCCGGTGGCATCGACGCCGCCATAGATCACAGCGCTGGCGCCGGGGCTCTTGAGCGTGGTGTCGACCGGCAGCCCGAGGATCGCGCGGGCGTGCAGCTCGAACTCGTTCTGCCACTGGGTCGCCATGGTCACCATGCCGGTGTCGTGCGGCCGCGGGCTGACCTCGCTGAACCAGACCTGGTCGCCCTTGACGAACAGCTCGACGCCGAACAGGCCCTGGCCGCCGAGGTCGGCAGTGACGGTCCGGGCGATCTGCTGCGCCAATTGCAGGGCGGCCGGCGCCATCGGGTGCGGCTGCCAGCTCTCGACATAGTCACCGCTCACCTGCACATGGCCGATCGGCTCGCAGAACTGGGTCTGCACCACGCCGGCGGCGTCGGGCGCGCGCACGGTCAGGAGCGTGATCTCGTAGTCGAAATCGATGAAGCCCTCGACGATCACCCGGCCGTGGCTCACCCGGCCGCCGGCCATGGCGTAGTCCCAGGCCTTCTGGACGTCGGCCGGGCCGTCGATCTTGCTCTGGCCCTTGCCCGAGCTGCTCATCACGGGCTTGACGATGCAGGGATAGCCGATCCCGCCATCGATCGCCGCCTGCAGCTCGGCCAGGGAGTCGCAGAACTTGTAGGGGCTGGTCGGCACGCCCAGCGTCTCCGCGGCCAAGCGGCGGATGCCTTCCCGGTCCATCGTGAGGCGGGCCGCCCGGGCGGTCGGGATCACCCGCACCACGCCGGCGTCCTCCAGCTCTTGCAGCATCGGGGTGGCGATGGCCTCGATCTCGGGCACCACCAGCTGCGGCCGCTCGGCCTCGATCAGCGCCTTCAGCTGGGCCGGGTCGCTCATCGTGATGGTGCGGGCGTGGTGGGCCACCTGCTGGCCGGGCGCGTTCTCGTAGCGGTCGACCGCGAGGGTCTCGACGCCGAGGCGCTGGAGGGCGATCAGCACCTCCTTGCCGAGCTCGCCGGAGCCGAGCAGCATCACGCGGGTGGCGGAAGGGGAAAGGGGCGTGCCGAGAGTGGTCATGGGTCGATTCGTGGCGGAAGAAAAGCAACGCGGCACTTTAAATCAGTCCCGGCCGCTGCGGCGCTGTCACGGACGGCAACGCGGGCCCTCGCGCTCTGTTTCACAATCACCGCCACGGGATGCCGCCCCGGGCGGCGCCCCTCCTCTTTCATTTCTCAGTTCAAGGAGCATTTCTCATGGCAATCCAGACGGTCGGCATCATCGGGGCGGGAACGATGGGCAACGGCATCGCGCAGGCCTGCGCGGTCGCGGGGGTGAACGTGGTCATGGTCGACATCGCGCAGGCCGCGGTCGACAAGGGCATCGCCACGGTGGCGGGCAGCCTCGACCGCCTGATCAAGAAGGACAAGCTCACGGCGGCCCAGAAGGACGCCGCGCTGGCGCTGATCAAGGGCTCGACGAACTATGACGACCTGAAGGCGGCCCAGCTGGTGATCGAGGCGGCGACCGAGAACCACGCGCTCAAGCTGAAAATCCTCAAGCAGGTCGACGAGCTGCTGGCGCCCGAGGTGATCATCGCGTCGAACACCTCGTCGATCTCGATCACGCAACTGGCCGCCGCCACCTCGCGCGCCGACCGCTTCATCGGCATGCACTTCTTCAACCCGGTGCCGATGATGGCGCTGGTGGAGATCATCCGCGGCTACCTGACCAGCGACGCCACCCACGACGCGGTGAAGGAACTGGCGGTCAAGCTCGGCAAGTCGCCGATCACGGTGAAGAACGCGCCGGGCTTCGTGGTCAACCGCATCCTGGTGCCGATGATCAACGAGGCCTTCTTCGTGCTGGCCGAGGGCCTGGCGACCGCCGAGGACATCGACGCCGGCATGAAGCTCGGCTGCAACCAGCCGATCGGCCCGCTGGCCCTGGCCGACATGATCGGTCTGGACGTCTGCCTGGCGGTGATGGAGGTCTATCTCGAGCAGTTCGGCGACTCCAAGTACCGCCCCTGCCCGCTGCTGAAGGAAATGGTGGCGGCCGGCCAGCTCGGGCGCAAGACCAAGCGCGGCGTGTACACCTACTGATGACCTTGCGGGACAGACCAGGAAACTGCGCAGCAGTTTTTGCTCTGTCCCCAACTGATGACCTTGCGGGACAGACCAGGAAACTGCGCAGCAGTTTTTGCTCTGTCCCCAACTGACCAGGAGCACAGATGACCGCCACCCCCACTACCCCGCCCATCGAAGGCTGCATCGACACCCAGGTGCTCGATCACGTGCTGCTGATCGGCATCAACCGGCCCGCCAAGCGCAACGGCTGGACGCCGCCGATGTTCAAGCAGCTGGCCGAGGCCTACACGCGGCTCGACGACGATCCCGCGCTGCGCGTGGGCGTGCTGCATGCGTTCGGCGATCACTTCACGGCGGGCCTCGACCTGCCGGCCGTGGCCGAATACATGAAGCGCGGCGAGAAGGCCGTGCCGCAGGGCCTGGTCGAGCCGCACGACTTCGGCCTGGCCGGCTACCGCCGGCGCACCAAGCCCATGGTGGTGGCGGTCAAGGGCATCTGCTTCACGGTCGGCATCGAGCTGATGCTGGGCGCCGACATCGTGGTGGCGGCCGACAACTGCCGCTTCTCGCAGATGGAGGTGCAGCGCGGCATCATGGCCACCGGCGGCGCCACCTTGCGGATGGCCGAACGCGCCGGACTCGGCAACGCGATGCTGCACCTGCTCACGGCCGACGAGTTCGACAGCGCCGAGGCCTTCCGCCTCAACTTCGTGCAGCGCGTGGTACCGGCCGGCAAGGAGCTCGACGAGGCGCTGCGCATCGCGCAGCGGATCGCGGCCCAGGCGCCGCTGGCGGTGGTCGCGACGCGGCTGAACGTCATCAAGGCGATCGAGCAGGGGCCGCTGGCGGCGGTCGAGGAATTCATCCCGGTGCAGCAGCGCCTCGCCAACAGCGAGGACGCGGCCGAAGGCGTGCGCTCCTTCGTCGAGCGGCGGCCCGCGCGCTTCAGCGGCCGTTGAAGCGCCGGTTTCGGCGGCCAGCTGGTGGCCGAAGTGGCAAAGGCCTTGTCGCAGACATTTATATTGCGCACAATTTAATTGCTCGCTACAATTCAGCCCATGCCCTCCACGAGCCTCTCCGCCGACGAACTGCTGAAGCTGGACAACCAGCTCTGCTTCGCCGTCTATTCGGCTTCGCTGGCCATGACGCGGCTGTACAAGCCGCTGCTGGACAAGCTCGGCCTCACCTACCCGCAGTACCTGGTGCTGCTGGTGCTGTGGGAGCGCGATGGCCTCACGGTCTCCGAGCTCGGCGAGCGGCTGTCGCTCGACTCGGGCACGCTGACCCCGCTGCTCAAGCGGCTCGAGGCCAGCGGCCTGGTGGCGCGGATCCGCGACACCGCGGACGAGCGCCGGGTGCATGTCAGCCTCACGGCCGCGGGCCGCAGGCTCAAGGCCCGCGCGGCCGAGGTTCCCGGCTGCCTGATGGCGGCCTCCCAATGCTCGGTGGCCGAACTGGTTTCGCTGACGCAGCAGGTCCAGGCCCTGCGCGACCGCATCAAGAAGGCGGCCTGACCCCGGTCCCCTGCCCCACTTTTTTCGTCCCTCCCTCCACCACTGCAAAGGAATCACCATGACCACCAAGCTCGACAAGGTTCTCTACACCGCCGAAGCCCACACCATCGGCGGCCGCGACGGCGCCGGCAAGTCCAGCGACGGCGCGATCGACGTCAAGCTCAGCCCGCCCGGCTCGGGCAAGCCCGGCACCAACCCCGAGCAGCTGTTCGCGGTCGGCTACGCCGCCTGCTTCATCGGCGCCATGAAGGCCGTCGGGCCGAAGATCAGCGTCAAGGTGCCGGACGACGTCGCCATCGACTCCAGCGTCTCGCTCGGCCCGATCAACGAAGGCAAGGCCTACGGCATCGCGGTCAAGCTCGCGATCACTCTGCCGGGCCTGGACGACGCGCAGAAGAAGCTGCTGGTCGAGACCGCGCACCAGGTCTGCCCGTACTCGAACGCCACCCGCGGCAACATCGACGTCGAGCTGTCGATCGTTTGATCGGACGATAGCGCCAGCCCGGCAGTGGCGTCGCCTGAGCGACCGCCCGCCGGGCTTTTTCTCATGCGCCCGCGCGCCCTCTGCGCTAAGGTCGCAAGATGAGCAACGACACCCTGCTGGTCCGCAAGGACGACCTCCACACCACCCGCCTGCACGGCGCCGCCGAACAACCGCTCGCCGACGGCCAGGTGCGCGTGCGCATCGAGCGCTTCGCACTGACCTCGAACAACATCACCTACGCGGCCTTCGGCGAGGCGATGAGCTACTGGCAGTTCTTCCCGAGCGGCGAAGAAGGCTGGGGCATCGTTCCAGTGTGGGGCTTCGCAACGGTGTCGCAGTCGCTGCATCCGGGCGTGGCCGTGGGCGAGCGTCTTTACGGCTACTTCCCCATGGCCGCCAGCGCGGTGCTGACGCCCGAGCGCCTGTCACCCGAGCGCTTCACCGACGGCGCCCCGCACCGCAGCGCCTTGCCCGCGGTCTACAACCAGTACCTGCGCACGCGCACCGATCCGCTCTACAGCGCCGGCACCGAAGACCTGCAGGCCCTGCTGCGGCCGCTGTTCCTCACTTCCTGGCTGATCGACGACTTCCTCGACGACAACGACTTCTTCGGCGCCCGTCCTGGGGTCGCGCTGCTGTCGAGCGCATCGAGCAAGACCGCCTACGGCACCGCCTCCCAGCTGGCCCGGCGCGAGGGCATCGAGGTTATCGGACTGACCTCGGCGGCCAACAAGGCCTTCTGCGAGAGCCTGGGCTGCTACCACCGCGTGCTGGCCTATGAGGAACTGGGCGAGGTCGCGGCCGATGTGCCCTGCGTCTATGTCGACTTCGCCGGCAACGGCGCGCTGCGGCGCGAGATCCACACCCGCTTCACGAACCTGAAGCACAGCGCCTCGATCGGTGGCACCCATGTCGACCAGCTGGCGGCCAGCGGTGCCGGCAAGAGCCTGCCCGGCCCGCGCGCCACCTTGTTCTTCGCGCCGGCGCAGGTCAAGAAGCGCAGCGGCGACTGGGGCCCGGCGCAGTTCGGCCAGCGCATGGTGCAGGCTTGGCAGGCCTTCCTCGGCCAGGTCGCGGACCCGAAGGCGCCGTGGTTGACGGCGCAGCACCACACAGGCCCGGCGGCCGTGCAGGCGGCCTATGCGGAGGTGCTGGCGGGCCGCGGTGATCCGCGGGTCGGGCACATCCTCACGCTCACCCCGGGGAACCCGTAGACGGGCGAGCCCGGCGCGCGGCAGGCTTCGGCGCCCCCGCGCGCAGCACCGCCTCCCACGCCCGCCCGGCCCACAACGCCGCTTCATGGCGGTCCTCGAACAGCTCGGGCGGCGCCTCGTAGTACGAGATCCGGGCGGTCTGCCCCTGGCGCTGGTATTCGAAGGGCGGCAGCTGGCGGTCCTCGAAGAAGGCCACCGTTTCGGCGTCGGCCTTCAGGTAGAGACGGCCGCCCGCGATCAGGCCGAACATCCGGCCCTCGTGGAACACGCCGTGGCCGCCGAACATCCGGCGCAGCGAGATGCGCCCGAAGCGCTCGAAGACATCGTGAAGCTCTTCCGCGAATTCGTTCATGCGGCGATTCTGACGCCCGAGCCATTGCTCAGGCGCCCACGCGCAAGACCGCGAACACCACCGCCACCAGCACCACAATGACCGCGGTGGCGAGAACCAGTCGATCGGCGAACAAGCGGCGCATGGGATCTGTCTCCTAGACGAAGCTGTAGCGCTCCGAGTGGTACTTCGAGAGCGGCACCTTCATCTGGCCCAGCGCCGCCTCGATGGCGTCCATCATCACGTCCGGGCCGCAGATGAAATACTCGTGGTCGGCGTAGCCCGGGGGCAGATGCCGCTTGAACACGGCGGCATCGATGTAGCCGCTTTCACCGGCCCAGCCTTCCGGCGGCTGCGACAGCACGTAGACCACCGTGAGGTCGACCCGCTTCGCCAGCACATCCAGTTCATCCCTGAAGGTCAGGGATTCGAGGTCCTTGCCGCCGTAGAGCAGGATCAGCGGCCGCTTGTCGCCGCGGTCGATCAGCGTGCGGATCATGCTCATCATCGGCGTGATGCCGATGCCGCCCGCGATCAGCACATGCATGTCCGCCGGGTTGCCGATGGTGAAGGCGCCATACGGCCCGTCGAGGTAGACGCGCCGCCCCACCGGCACCTTGGCGATGCCGCTGGTGAAATCGCCGAGGTTGCGGATCGTCATCTCGACCCGTCCGTCGGCGGCCTCCGCGCTCGACGAGAAAGAGAAGGGATGGCCGGTGATCCGGAACGGGCTGCCCCACAGCGTGAGCCAGCCGAACTGGCCGGGCCGGAAGCGGAAGCCGGCGTGGCCCTCGGGCCGCATCACCAGCGTGGTCGTGTCGCCGCGCTCGGCCCGCACCTCGGCCACGCGGTAGGGCCGCCGCAGCATGAACAGCGGCTTCACGATGCGCACGTACAGCAGCAGCGCGATCCAGAAGATCGTCATGCCGATCCACAGCGCGCGCTTCACCGGATCGGCCAGGTAGAAGCCCCAGCCCACCATGTGGAGCAGCCCGCCGCCGACCGCGAGCAGCGCGAGCCCGATGTGCGTGAAGTGCCAGAACTCGTAGCTGATCTTCAGCCGGGTGCGCCACAGCGCCATCACGACCAGCAAGACCAGCGCGCCGAGCGACAGCACCGCGAACACAGCGCCCAGCGGCACCTCGGCCAGGGAGTCGGGCATGGCCATCTTGTCGGAGCCGTTGGCGAGCAGGATCAGCGGATGCACCACTACCAGCCCGACCGCGAGCAGCGAGACCCGGCGATGGAAGTGGTAGATGACGTCCTCGCCCCACGGATCCGTGACATGCCTGAAGCGCGCCGTGAGCCCGAACTGCAGTCCCATCATCGCGAGGCCGGTGTAGCCGAGCGCGACCGAGAACTCGGTCCAGAAATCGCGCGCCGGCGGCAGCGCGCCGGTCAGCAGCGCCAGCAGCGGCGCCAGGATGAACAGCAGGTAGATCACGGACCAGACGACCCGGCGCTGGAAATCTCGGTCGCGGAACTGCATGGGGTTCGGTGCTGGAACGGGCTGGGGCTGGCGATCAGATGCAGGCGCTGAGAAGCAGCGGCGGACCGAGCGCGAGCACGCCGCTGGCGAACGCGGTGATCGTGGTCCAGACGATCGCGGTGTGCAGGAAGCTGCCGGTCTCTCCCGATCCGGGGTCGGGTGCGCCCTTGGCGAACCGGCCCCACATCCATCCGATCACGACCAGGTGCGCGATGAACACGAGGACCAGGGTCCAGCGCAGCGCGCCCGCCGACCAGCCGAAGGCACAGCCGATCGCGTGGATCGCATAGAGCGCCGCCAGCGCGACGCACCAGACGATGAAGCCGGCCGCGAGCCACCAGACACGCCGGGGTGGAACCGTCGTCACTGCATTCATGGCCGGGCCCCCAGCACGGTGACCAGCGACGGCAGCGCCAGCACCAGGCCCAGCGCGATGACGCCGGTCACCAGCGTGTAGTCGATCCAGAGCCGCGTCAGGCGCAGGTCGGTGCAGCGCAAGCGCGAGATGTAGCCGCTGCGCACGCGCTGGAAGTTGCTGATCAGGAACAGCAGCCCGGCAGCGGCATGAAAGCCCACATAGCCCAGCAGCACCGACGCGGTGGCGCCGAGCGCATGCGCGCGCGGGTGCGGCGTGACGCCCATGATCAACTCCACGATCATCCCCGCCGCCGCCATCAGCGCGAGCGCGGTGATCGCCATCCAGCCCGATGTCTTGCCGCTGGCGACCACGACCCTGAGCGAGCCGCGCGCCGCCACCGCCGCGACCGCCAGGCAGGCGACGACGCCGAAGGCCAGCAGCCGGCTCGGCTCGGGCGGCGGCATCTTCTGCCAGTCGCCGCCGGACAGCCAGAGGTAGAAGGTGCCGAACACCAGCGAGGTGAACAGCGTGCCGTTGGCGACCAGGGAGCAGATCAACGCCAGCCAGGACGGCGAGCTCGCGGCCTCGGTGTGCGGCGGCACCGAGACGCCGAGGCCGACGGGCAAGGGACCGTAGTCGCGCGGCAGGCCCGCGCGCCGCCCTGCGAAGACGAACAGGCCGAAGGTGACGAGCGCCAGCGCCAGCGACACCCAGTAGGCCTTGAACAGGAAGCCCAGCACGGCGCCGCCCGTGAACAGCGCCGTGACCAGCGGCAGGTAGGTCGGGTTCGGCAGCACGATCAGCTGCTCGGGCTTGCCGCTCGTGATGTGCACGCCCATCGCCTCCTGCCAGCCGTTGCGCGTGGCGCCCAGGTAGCCCTCGCCGCGCGCCAGCGAAGCCGCCAGCTCGGTCTTCGTCACGCCCTCGGTCTGCGGCCCGACATGCGGGATCGAGGCGAAGGCATAGGGCGCCGGCGGCATCGGCATCGCCCATTCGAAGGTCTGGGCCCGCCAGGGGTCGCGGCGCGAGCGGCGCCCGTGGCGCAGCTGCACCACGAGGTCGATGATCAGCAGCCCGAAGCCAATGGTCATCACGAAGCTGCCGACCGAGGACAGCAGGTTGAGCCAGTTCCAGCCTTCGTCGCCGCGGTAGGTGTAGACGCGCCGCGGCATGCCCAGCAGGCCGGTCAGGTGCATCATGAAGAAGGTCATGTTGAAGCCGATGAAGATCAGCCAGAACGCCGGCACCGACAGGCGCTGCACCGCGGCGCGCCCGGTCAGCAGCGGCAGCCAGTAGTAGAGCGCCGCCACCATCGGGAAGGCCAGCGCGCCGGCCACCACGTAGTGCATGTGGGCGACCACGAAGTAGGTGTCGTGCGCCTGCCAGTCGAAGGGCACCATCGCGAGCATGACGCCGGTGAGCCCGCCCATCGCGAAGACGAAGAAGAAGCCGAAGACGTAGAGCATCGGCACGTCCCAGCGCGGCCTGCCGTGCGACAGCGTCGCCAGCCAGGCGAAGACCTGCACCGCGGTCGGCACCGCGACGATCGCCGAGCCGGCCGAGAAGAAGGCCAGCGCCAGGTGCGGGATGCCCACCGTGAACATGTGGTGGACCCAGATGCCGAAGCTCAGGAAGGCCAGCGCGACGATCGCCACCACGATCGCGCGGTAGCCCACCAGCTGCCGGTTGGCGAAGACCGGGATCATGGTCGACAGCACGCCGGCCATTGGCAGGAAGATGATGTAGACGTCCGGATGGCCGAAGAGCCAGAACAGGTGCTGCCACAGCAGCGAGTCGCCGCCGCGCGTCGGATCGAAGAAGGGCAGGCCGAAGGCGCGCTCGAGCTCGAGCAGGATCGAGGCCAGGATCAGCGGCGGAAAGGCGATGATCATCATCATCGCGGTGACCAGGATGTACCAGCCGAAGATCGGCATGCGGTCGAGCGACATGCCCGGCGCGCGCATCTTGAGGATCGAGACCACGATCTCCATCGCCAGCGACAGCGCCGAAATCTCGACGAAGGTGATGCCGAGCAGCCAGACGTCGGCATTCACGCCCGGCGTGAAGGCGTTGGAACTCAGCGGCGTGTACATGAACCAGCCGCTGTTGGGCGCGACGCCGAAGATCAGCGAGACGGTCACGATCGAGGCGCCGAACAGATAGCACCAGTAGCCGTAGGCCGTGAGCCGCGGGAAAGCGAAGTCGCGGGTCCCGAGGATCTTCGGCGTCAGGTAGACCGCGAAGCTCTCGACCATCGGGATCGCGAACAGGAACAGCATCATCGAGCCGTGCACCGAGAACACCTGGTTGTAGGTCTCGGCATCGAGGAACAGCGAATGCGGCGTGGCCAGCTGCACGCGGGTCAGCATGCCCAGCAGCCCGGCGATCAGGAAGAAGGCGAAGGACGTGATGAACATCCGCATGCCGATGACCGAATGGTTGACCGCGGCCAGCCGCTGCCATCCCGGCCCGGTGGCCCAGATCTTGTTCAGCTCCCGGTGCAGCCGCAGTGCGCGGGCGCCTCCTGGCTGCGGATCGACGACGGGTCCACTCATTTCTTCGCCTCCGGTGCTGAAAGCGCCTGCGTCAACGCGGCTGAAAAATCCTCCGGCCGATGCACGATGACCGCGAAGCGCATGCCCGTGTGGCCGGTGCCGCAGAACTCGTCGCAGGTGCCTTCGAAGCGGCCGGGCTGGTCGGCCTGGATGCGCAGCCGGTTGACCCGCCCGGGAACCGCATCGACCTTGCCCGCGAGCCGCGGCACCCAGAAGGCATGGATCACGTCCTTGCTCGTCACCACCATGTCGACCGGCTGGCCGACCGGCAGCAGCAGCACGTTGCGGGTCTCGGCGCCGCCGTGTGCGGGATAGCGGAAGGTCCAGGTCCACTGCGACGCGATCGCCTCGATGCGCTGCGGCGGCGCGCTGCCCGGCAGCGGCAGCAGGCGCTCGCCGGTGACCAGGCCGTAGGCCAGCAAGGGCAGCAGCACGAGGGCCGGCAGCACCAGGCCGCCGAGCACGATCCAGCGCGTCGGCGAGACGCTCGAGCCCCAGCCCGGCCGCCGGATCACCAGGATGAAGATGCCGACGACGAGCAGGAACAGCAAGGCCGAGCCGATCAGCATGACCCACCACATGGTCGCGATCGAGGCCGCGGCCGGCCCGGAGGGATCGAGCGTCGAGAGCGGCCCGCTGCAGCCGCACAGCATCGCCAGCGATGCGGCTTGGAGCGCCGCGCGCAAGCCGCTACGATGGCCGCTCATCGGAAGCACCCGCTGCGAAGAAGGAGACGCACCATGGCGAACAAAGTCGACACCACCCCACCCCGCAGCGAGGTCATGCTCGAGCTGCAGCGGCTCGAAGTCGGTTCGGCGGTCGCGCTGGTCGGCCATCCGCTGCACGTGATGCTGGTGCACTTCCCGGTCGCGTTCGTGGTCGCCACGCTCGGCGTCGATGTCTTCTACTGGTGGTCGGGCGATGTGTTCTGGCTGCGGGCGGGACTGTGGGCCGCCGGCATGGCCTTCTGGAGCGGCGTCGCGGCCAGCCTGGTCGGCACCGGCGAGCTGCTGCTGGTGCGCGGCATCCGGCTGCACGAGGCCAGCTGGTCGCATGCCATCGCGGCCATGACGCTGGTCGCCATCTCGGGCGCCAGCTGGGGCCTGCGCCTGACCGACCCGGCCTCGGTGCTGCCGCACGGCCTGATGCTGTCGGTGCTGGCCTCCGTCATGGTCGGCTTCGCCGGCTGGCATGGGGGCAAGCTGGTGTTCGATCATGGCATCGGCATCCTGGTGTCGCCGAAGGACTGATGCCACAGGCGTGACAGCCCGCCGGGCTCGAACAAGTGGGTGGCGAACTGGTTCGAATCGATCTGCGGCTTGGCCAGCACCACCCACAGGATGGCGAGGATCAGCACCGCGTAGGTGACCGACAAGCTGATGAACGAGACGCGCCCGAAGCGGCCGGCGGGCGAAAAGAGCTGGTGCACCACCAGCCCCGCCACCACGTGCAGCATCGCCATGATGCCGACCAGCACCATCTTGATCGAGAACCACTCCTCGTAGGTGGCCTGCAGGAAGATCAGCGCGGTGCCGCTGCCGACCGCGACGAAGGCGGCCGGCGAGGTCAGCTCCACATACACCAGCCGGACGATCCGGTGCAGCCGATCGAGCTCGGCCCCGGCCTCGAGCCCGCGCCGCTGCCAGAACAGAAGGGGCAGCACCAGCAAGCCGCCCGACCAGACCGCGATCGTCGCCAGATGGACGAACTTGAGGAAGGTCGTCACAGGGCCGCCTCCGCGGGCCGCAGGCTGGTCCAGGCGCGCCAGAGTCCGGCGCCCAGGTAGGGCAGCATCGCCGGCACCCACATCAGCAGGCCGGCGAGCTGCTGGTCGGCCAGCGGCGTGAAGCCCCAGGCCAGGGTGCTCGCGAAGTGCACCGGATAGAGCGGCTGCGCCGCGAAGACGATCAGGGCGCCCAGCAGACCCATCTGCCCGATCGTCACGGCGAGCGCGACCAGCGCCAGGCCCGAAGGCGTGGCCGGCGACAGGATCGCGCGCCACATCAGCCAGGCGCTGCCGAGCAGCGTGAGCTGCATCAGCCAGTAGGCCGGGACGCTCGCGAGCCCCCAGGCATAGGCGCCGGGCGCATGCCAGACCCACAGGGCGACCGCATGGGCCGCGACCAGCATCGGGAGGGGGACCCGGCCGGCACGCCGCTGCGGGAAGGCCAGCGCCAGCAAGGCCGCCACCGCGCTCACCAGGATCACGTGATGCAGCACGCGGACCGAGAACAGCGCCGACGACAGGGCGCAAAGCGGCGACACGAAGACCACGGCCATCAGCGCCATCGCGCCCCAGCCGGCGCGGGCATCGGCGCCGCGGCCGCGGGCCACCACGAACGCCAGGGCGGCGAGCGCGACCAGCACAGGCGGATCGAAGTTCCAGCGCGACCACGCATCGTCAGGCACCGCGGCGGCACCGCAGTAAGCGATCAGCGAATTCACCATGGCGGTTTCCTTCCCCCGTGCCGCGGCCGTGCACGCCCCGCGGACTGCTTGGTTTGGAAAATACTAGTCCAGCACGCCCGGCCTGTCGAAGGGTTCGACTCGAATGACAAACGCCCGTTTCTGTGCAAAGCGGGCGAAACACGGTCGACGGCACACGCCAGGCCCGACAATGCGGAGTGGCTCCTTCCAACTCCCCTCCTTCGCCTGCGGCCTCGGCCGCCCACCCTTACGAGAGTCTCACGCCCGACGTGGTGCTGGATGCGCTGGCCGCGCTCGACCTGCACGGCGACGGCCGTCTCACGGCCCTGAACTCCTACGAGAACCGGGTCTACCAGGTCCACCTCGAAGACCGCAGCGCCGTGGTGGTCAAGTTCTACCGGCCCGGCCGCTGGAGCGACGACCAGATCCTCGAGGAGCACGGCTTCGCGATCGAACTGGCGGCGGCCGAAGTGCCGGCCGTGGCGCCGATCGCGGTCGCCGGCCGCACGCTGCACCACCATGGCGGCTTCGCCTTCAGCGTCAGCCCCTACCGCGGCGGCCGCGGGCCCGAGCTCGACGACTTCGAGGTGCTCGAATGGGTGGGCCGGTTCCTGGCGCGCATCCACGCGGTCGGCGCCCGCACGCCCTTCGTCACCCGTCCGGCCCTCGATCTCCAGACCTTCGGCCTCGCGTCCCGCGACTGGCTGCTCGGCCACCAGATGGTGCCGCTGGACGTCCAGCGCGAATGGGAAGCCGCGTGCAACACCGCCTTCGAGATGATCGCCGCCAGCGCGCTCGGCATCGGCCATGACGGCGACAACGACCCGCCGCTGAAGCGGCTGCGGCTGCATGGCGACGTGCACCCCGGCAACATCCTCTGGACGCCGACCGACCGCCCCGGCGGCGGCCCGCACTTCGTCGACCTCGACGATGCCCGCACCGGCTTCGCGGTACAGGACCTCTGGATGCTGCTGTCGGGCGACCGCGCCCAGCAGACCGGGCAACTGAGCGGCCTGCTCGACGGCTACGAGCAGTTCCGCGACTTCGACCGCCGCGAACTGGCGCTGGTCGAGCCGCTGCGCACCTTGCGACTGATCCACTACAGCGCCTGGCTGGCGCGGCGCTGGGAAGACCCGATCTTCCCGATCAACTTCCCGTGGTTCGGCTCCAGCGACTACTGGAAGGGGCAGATCCAGATGCTGCAGGACCAGTGCGAGGCGATGGCCGAGGAGCCCCTCTACGCCTGATCGGCGGCCGGCACGCCGGCCCGCACGGCACGCAGAAAGCCCTGCACCACCGCGTTCTCGGGCCCCTCACGCCAGACGCAGTAGGCATCCGAGCCGGCCACGTCCTCGTCGAGCGGGCGGAACAGCGCGCCGCGCAGCGCGGCCCGGCGCAGCGCGCTCGGCACCAGCGCCACGCCCATCCCCTGCGAGACCAGCGAGACCACCGACAGCCAGTGCCGCACCTCGTGCCGCACCTCGGGCCGGAAGCCGGCGTCGGCACAGATCGCGAGGATGCGCTCGTGGTAGTCGGGCGACGCGCTGCGCGAGAACAGGACGAAGGGTTCGTCGCGCAGGCTGGCGATGGCCACCGTGCGCCGGCGCGCGAGGCGATGCCCGACCGGCAGGCAGGCGACGAAGGGCTCCGACAGCAGCAGCTCGTGGCGCAGCTCGGCCGGCATGCGGCTGGTGTGGACGAAGCCGAAGTCCAGCCGGTCGTGCAGCAGCTCGGTGATCTGTTCGCCCGAGTTGAGCTCGGCCAGCGTGACGCGCACCGCCGGATGCCGGGCCTGGAACTTGGCCAGCGCCTGCGGCAGGCCGCGATAGAGCGTGGCGCCGACAAAGCCGATCCGCAAGCGCCCCGCCGAGCCCTGCGAGACGTCGTGCGCCTCGAGGGCCGCCTCCTCGGCCTGGCGCAGCAGCCGCCGGGCCGAGGCCTGCAGCGCCTGGCCGGCCGGCGTCAGCCGCACCTCCTTGCTGTTGCGGTCGAACAGCCGCGCGCCGACCGATTCCTCGAGCTGGCGGATGGCGACGCTCAGCGGCGGCTGCGAGATCGACAGCCGGCGTGCCGCGCGGCCGAAATGAAGCTCGTCGGCGAGGACGACGAAGTAGCGCAGGTGCCGGAGTTCCATGCGGGGCAGTTTTCCACAATAGGCAAATCAGATCAATCAAGTCATATCTGATATTGGACAAGCATCGTCAACCGCGAAAAGATGCGCGTCCGACAAGGAGACGAGACATGTCCAGCACACCCGCCCATCCCGTGCCCGACCGCCACGGGCAGAATCTTTTCACCACCGACGCCGAGCTGCACCGGATGCTCGCGCTCTACCTGCCGCCCGAGCTGGTGCGCCACATGCGCCCGCACTTCGAGCGCCTGGGCGCCCTGGCCGGCGGCCGGCTCGACGAGCTGGCGCAGACCGCCGACAAGAACCCGCCGACACTGACGCTGCGCACCCGCACCGGCATCGACCAGCAGAAGATCGACAAGCATCCCGCGTATGTCGAGATGGAGCGCCTCGCGCTCAGCGAGTTCGGGCTGGCCGCGATGTCGCACCGCGAAGACACGCTGGGCTGGAAAGGCAAGATGCCGCCGCTGGTCAAGTACGTGCTCACCTACCTCTTCGTGCAGGCCGAGTTCGGGCTCTGCTGCCCGGTCTCGATGACCGACTCGCTGGCCCGCACGCTGAAGAAGTTCGGCAGCCCCGAGCTGGTCGAGCGCTTCCTGCCGCGCTTCCAGTCGCTCGACTTCGACACCCTGGCTCAGGGCGCGATGTTCATGACCGAGCAGGCGGCCGGCTCCGACATCGCGGCCACCCTCACGCTGGCCCGCAAGGACGCGGCCGGCCAATGGCGCCTCGAAGGCGACAAGTGGTTCTGCTCCAATCCCGACGCCGACTTCGCGATGGTGCTGGCGCGTGCCGACGATGCGCCGGCCGGGATGAAAGGCGTCTCGCTGTTCCTGCTGCCCAGGCAGCTGGAGGACGGCAGCGCCAACCACTACCGAATCCTGCGTCTCAAGGACAAGCTGGGCACCCGCTCGATGGCCAGCGGCGAGATCCGCCTCGAGGGCGCGCTCGCCTACCTGGTCGGCGAGCAGGGACGCGGCTTCCAGCAGATGGCCGACATGGTCAACAACTCGCGCCTGTCGAACGGCGTGCGCGCCGCCGGCCTGATGCGCCGCGCCGTCGCCGAGGCCGAGTTCATCGCCGGCGAGCGCCGCGCCTTCGGCCGCCGCCTCGCCGACATGCCCCTGATGCAGCGGCAGCTGAACAAGCTCAGGCTGCCGGCCGAGCAGGCCCGCAGCATGGTGTTCCAGACCGCCCAGGCGCTGGCCCGCTCCGACGCCGGCGAAGCGGGTGCCTATGCGCTGCTGCGGATCCTCACGCCGCTCATCAAGTTCCGCGCCTGCCGCGACGCCCGCAAGCTGACCGGCGATGCGATGGAAGTCCGCGGCGGCTGCGGCTACATCGAAGAATGGAGCGACCCGCGCCTGGTGCGCGATGCCCACCTGGGCTCGATCTGGGAGGGCACCAGCAACATCGTCGCCCTCGACGTGATCCGCGCCGTCAAGCGCGAGAACTCGCTGCCGGCGCTGCAGGCGCATTTCGGCGGCCTGCTCGACGACACCGCCGTGGCGCCGGCCTTTGCCGGTGCACTGCGCGATGCACTGGCGCGCGCGGCCGCACTGGCCGCGACCGCGGCGCACGAAGGCGGCGACGTCCTGGCGCGGCAGGCGGCTTCCGCCCTCTATCACGTCTGCAGCGCGATCGCGATGGCCTGGGAAGGCGCGCGCAGCGGCTCGCCGCAGCGCATCGAGTGGGCGCAGGGCGTGCTGCTGCACCGTGTGCTGCCGCGCGATCCGCTGGCGCCGGATGCGGTGCCGGCCGCGTGGAACAGCCCTGCGATCGCGAAGCAGGCCGCCACCGCCTGACGCGCCCCACAGAACATCAAGGAGACACCATGAAACTGCTCAAGACCCTCGCCCTCGCCGCCGCCATCTGCGCCCTGCCGGTGCTGCCCATCCTGTCGACGGCGCAGGCCCAGGCTTTTCCGACCAAGCCGATCTCGCTGATCATCCCGTTCCCGCCGGGCGGGCCCACCGACGCGATGGCGCGCACCCTGGCCGCAGAGATCAAGGGCAGCCTCGGCCAGCCCGTGATCGTCGAGAACCGCGCCGGTGCCGGCGGCAACATCGGCGCCGATTTCGTGGCCCGCGCCCCAGCCGACGGCCACACGCTGCTGTTCGGGACCTCGGGCCCGTTAGCCATCAACGCCAGCCTCTACCGCAAGATCAGCTACGACCCGACCACCAGCTTCGCGCCGGTGATCCAGATCGGGCAGCTGCCCAACATCCTGGTCGTGAACCCCTCGCTGCCCGTGAAGGACGTGCGCGAGCTGATCGCTTATTCCAAGGCCCACCCCGGCCAGCTCAGCTATGCCTCGTCGGGCAACGGCGCCTCCTCGCACCTGGCGGGCGTGCTGTTCAACGGCATCGCCGGCACCGACCTGCAGCACGTGCCCTACAAGGGCACCGGGCCGGCGCTCAACGACCTGCTGGGCGGCCAGGTGTCGATGAGCTTCACCGACGTCCTGACCGCGCTGCCCTACATCAAGGCCGGCAAGCTGCGCGCGCTCGGCATCGCCACGGCGCAGCGCTCGCAAGCCCTGCCGGAGCTGCCGACGCTGGCCGAGCAAGGCGTCAAGGGCTACGACGTCAGCGTGTTCTTCGGCATCGTGGCGCCGGCCGGCACGCCGCCCGAGACCATCGCCAGGCTGAACAAGGCCTTCACCGAGGCACTCGCGACGCCCAAGGTGAAGCAGCTGTTCGCCTCGCAGGGGTTCGAGCCGGCGACCGACGCCTCGCCGCAGCAGCTCGGCCGCTTCATCGCGGCCGAGACCGCCAAGTGGAAAGACGTCGTGAAGAAGTCCGGCGCCCAACTCGATTGACGCCATGACCGCGACCACCAACACCGGCGCGCTGGCCGGCATCCGCGTCCTCGACATCTCGCGCATCCTCGGCGGGCCGTACTGCGGCCAGATCCTCGGCGACCATGGCGCCGACGTGCTCAAAGTCGAACCGCCGCAGGGCGACGACACCCGGACCTGGGGCCCGCCCTTCAAGGACGGCGTGGCCTCGTACTACCACGGCCTCAACCGCAATAAGCGCACGATGGCGCTCGACCTCGGCAGCGCCGAAGGCCGCGAGGCCCTGCTGGCGCTCGTGGCCGAGGCCGACGTGCTGATCGAGAACTTCAAGACCGGCACCATGGAGCGCTGGGGCATCGGCTACGAGGCGCTGTCCGAGCGCTTCCCGCGACTGGTCTGGTGCCGCGTGTCGGGCTTCGGCGCCGACGGGCCGCTCGGCGCGCTGCCGGGCTACGACGCCGCGGTGCAGGCCATGACCGGCATCATGAGCATCAACGGCGAGTCCGAGGGGGGTCCATTGCGCGTCGGACTGCCGGTGGTCGACATGGTGGCCGGGCTCAATGCGGTGATCGGCGTGCTGCTCGCGCTGCAGGAGCGCCAGCGCAGCGGACGCGGGCAGTTCGTCGAGGCGGCGCTCTACGACAGCGGCCTGTCGCTGCTGCACCCGCATGCCGCCAACTGGTTCCTCGACGGCCGCACGCCGCGCCGCACCGGCAACGCGCACCCCAACATCTATCCCTACGACGCCCTCCGGACCGGCACTGATCCGATCTTCCTGGCCGTCGGCAACGACCGCCAGTTCGCGAGCTTCTGCCGCACCATCGGCCTGCCCGAGCTCAGCGACGACCCGCTCTACCGCGACGCCGGATCGCGCTCTGTGAACCGCGACGGCCTGAAGCAGCGGCTCGAATCGCAGCTGGCGACTTTCGACGGCCGCCAGCTGGTCGACCAGCTCATGGCCGCGGGCGTGCCGGCGGCGCCGGTGCTGTCGGTCGATGCGGCGCTCGAGCATCCGCACACCGCGCACCGCGAGATGGTGGTCGAGATGGAAGGCGGCTGGCGCGGCATCGGCGCGCCGGTGAAGCTGAGCCGCACGCCGGCCAGCTACCGGCATCCGCCGCTGACGCCGGGCACGGGGTTCGAGTAATCGCTACTTCAGGTAGGACCGCAGCGCCGCCACCACGGCCTCGGTGTCCTCGCCCCGCTGTGTCGGGTCGGCCTCGGGCCCCAGGTGCTCGCGGACGTGGCCTTCGAGGACTTCCAGCATCAGCCCGTTGACGGCACCGCGGATCGCCGCGATCTGCTGCAGGATCTCCATGCACTCGGTGCCCGCGCCGAGCGCGCTCTCCAGCGCCGCGGCCTGGCCCTTGATGCGGCGCACCCGCGCCAGCAGCTTCGCGTTTCCTGTGATGGTGTGGCTCATGGGGCGATTCTAGACGGCCGGCCATATACTGGGGTACAGTATCTGGCCATGCAGACTCTTCAAACCACCCGGGGCTGGCAGCACGCCCACGTCTTCGACGACGGCAATCCCCTGGCCCAGCGCGCCACGCTGTGGGCGGCGGTCCTGACCGCCGTGATGATGGTGATCGAGATCGCGGGCGGCTGGATCTTCAACTCGATGGCGCTGCTGGCCGACGGCTGGCACATGAGCTCGCACACCGTGGCCCTGGGTCTGTCGGTGGCCGCCTATGCCGCGGCGCGGCGCTTCGCCGACGACCGGCGCTTCTCCTTCGGCACCTGGAAGATCGAGATCCTCGGCGGCTACACCAGCGCGATCGTGCTGGCGCTGGTGGCCGCGTCGATGCTCTGGCAATCGGTCGAGCGCCTGCTGGCCCCGAGCGCGATCCACTACGACCAGGCGATCGCGATCGCCGTGCTCGGCCTGGGCGTGAACCTGGCTTGCGCCTGGCTCTTGCGCGGGGAAGACCACGGCCACGCCCATCACGGCCACCACGATCACCACGGCCACGCGCACCACGACCTGAACCTGCGCTCGGCCTACCTGCACGTCGTGGCCGATGCCGCGACTTCGGTGCTCGCGATCGTCGCGCTGTTCGGCGGCAAGCTGTGGGGCGCCGACTGGCTCGACCCGCTGATGGGCATCGTCGGCGCCGGGCTGGTCGCGGTCTGGGCCGCCGGGCTGATGCGCGAGTCGGGCCGGGTGCTGCTCGACGCCGAGATGAATGCGCCGGTGGTGGCCGAGATCCGCGAGGTGATCGATGCCAGCCCGGTGCCGGCCACGCTGTGCGATCTCCATGTGTGGCGGGTCGGCAAGGGCAAGTACGCCTGCATCGTCTCGCTCGCCACCGACGGCGATGTCGGGCCGGACTACTTCAAGCAGCAGCTGCGCATCCACGAGGAGCTGGTCCACATCTCGGTCGAGGTGAACCGCGTGGCGGCGGCCCCCGGGCTCAGGCCAGCAGCTGCCTCGTGATGAGCTGCCAGTGCTGCGGCTCGACCGGCGTGATCGACAGCCGGTTGCCCTTGCGCAGCACCAGCATGTCGGCCAGCGCCGGCGTGGCGCGCAGTTCGGGCAGCGACAGCAGGCGGGTCTTGCGCAGCGTCTGCACGTCCAGCAGCAGCCAGCGGGGCTGCTCGGCCTTCGACGCGGCGTCGAAGTAGGGCGAGGCCGGATCGAACTGGGTCGGATCGGGCCGGGTGCCGGATGCCACGCGCGCGATGCCGACGATGCCGGGCTCCGGGCAGCTCGAGTGATAGAACAGCACCCCGTCGCCGACCTGCATCGCATCGCGCATGAAGTTGCGCGCCTGGTAGCTGCGCACGCCGGTCCAGGGCACGGTCGACTTCGGCGCCGCGAGGGCGTCGTCGATCGAGCACTCGTCGGGCTCGGACTTCATCAACCAGTAGCCGGACATGGCGGCGTCGCGCAGCGCGTGCCTCAGACCAGCAGGGCGTTGACCCGGCGCACGTAGGCCGCCGGATCGGCCGGCAGGCCGCCTTCGGCCAGCAGCGCCTGGTCGAACAGGATGTTGGCCAGGTCGTCGAAGTGCGCCGACCCCTCCAGTTTCTTCACCAGCGGATGCTCGGCGTTGACCTCGAGCACCGGCTTGAGCTCGGGCGCCGGCTGGCCGGCCTGCTTGAGCATGCGCGCCAGCTGGGTGCTCATGCCGCCGTCCTGCACCACCAGGCAGGCCGGCGAATCGACCAGGCGGGTGGTGACGCGGACGTCCTCAGCCTTGTCCTTGAGTGTCTCCTTGAGCCGCTCCAGCAGCGGCTTGAAGGACTCGGCGGCTTCCTCGGCCGCCTTCTTCTCGGCCTCGTCCTGCAGCTTGCCCAGGTCGACCGCGCCCTTGGCCACGCTCTGCAGCGGCGTGCCGTCGAACTCGGTCAGGTAGTTGAGCGCCCACTCGTCGACCCGGTCGGTCATCAGCAGCACCTCGATGCCCTTCTTCTTGAAGATCTCGAGCTGCGGGCTGTTCTTGGCGGCGGCCAGCGTGTCGGCCGTGATGTAGTAGATCGCGTCCTGGCCGTCCTTCATGCGCGACTTGTAGTCGGCGAAGCTGACGCTGACCGTGTCGCTGGTGCTGGAGGCGAAGCGCAACAGCTTGGCGATGCGCTCGCGGTTGCCGAAGTCCTCGCCCAGCCCTTCTTTCAGGACCGCGCCGAACTCGGCATAGAAGCGGGCGTATTTGCCCGATTCGTCGGCGTATTCCGCGGCGGCTTCGGCCGCGGGCGTGCTGTGGTCGGCCTTCTTGTCGACCACGTCGGTCACGCCTTCGGTCGGCTCGGGCGCCGGCACCGACTCGCCGGAGCCGACGTCGATCTTGCCCTCGCCGCTCTCGGCCGCCGTCTTCTGCTTCTTCGCCAGGTCCTCGAGCATGCCCAGCACGCGCTTGGTGCTGCCTTCGCGGATCGCCTTGACGTCGCGGCTCTCCTGGAGCAGTTCGCGGCTGACGTTGAGCGGCAGGTCGGCCGAGTCGATCACGCCCTTGACGAAGCGCAGGTAGCTGGGCAGCAGCGCCTCGGCGTCGTCCATGATGAAGACGCGCTTGACGTACAGCTTGACACCCGCGCCCTTGTCGCGGTTCCACAGGTCCATCGGCGCCTTGGCCGGGATGTAGAGCAGCTGGGTGTACTCGGTGTTGCCCTCGACCCGGTTGTGGCTCCAGGCCAGCGGCGCCTCGAAGTCGTGGCTGATGTTCTTGTAGAAGTCGACGTACTGCTCTTCGCTGATGTCCTTCTTGGCCCGGCTCCAGAGCGCGTTGGCCTTGTTGACCGGCTCCCATTCGCCGGTCTTCACCATCGCGCCGCCCTTGTTGTCCTCGCCCTCCTTCCACTCCTCCTTCTCCATCAGGATCGGCAGCGAGATGTGGTCGGAGTACTTGCCGATGATCGACTTGAGCTTCCAGGCGTTGAGGTATTCCTCGGCGTCGTCGCGCAGGTGCAGGGTGACGCTGGTGCCGCGTTCGGCGCGGCTGATGGTGTCGACCTCGAAGTCGCCGGCGCCGCTGCTGACCCAGCGCACGCCCTCTTCGGCCGGCAGTCCGGCGCGGCGCGATTCGACCGTGATCTTGTCGGCCACGATGAAGCCGGAGTAGAAGCCGACGCCGAACTGGCCGATCAGCTGCGCATCGGCCTTCTGGTCGCCCGACAACCGGCTCATGAACTCCTTGGTGCCGCTCTTGGCGATGGTGCCGAGGTTGTCGATGGCTTCCTGCTGGCTCAGGCCGATGCCGGTGTCGGTGATGGTCAGGGTCTTGGCTTCGGCGTCGAAGGCGACGCGCACGTCGAGCCGGGGCTGGTCTTCGAACAGCGCGGGCTGGTCGATGGCTTCGAAACGCAGCTTGTCGCAGGCGTCGGACGCATTCGAGATCAGTTCGCGCAGGAAGATTTCCTTGTTCGAGTAGAGCGAATGCGTGACCAGGTGCAGCAGCTGGGCGACTTCGGCCTGGAACGGGAGTTTGGTCTTGGAGAGGGTCATGGCGCGAGAACAATCAAAGGAAAAAAACGGTTCGCCAACGGCGTACGTTCAACTTTACAAGACCTGGGGCTGGCCGGCCCGATCGCAAGGGCCGGCGGTTTCAAAGCCTTACGAGGCTCAGCGCGGCTGCGACTCGACCTCGCGCGTCCAGCGATCGATCAGCCGCTTGCGCTCCGCCGCCTGGCCGTACTTCTCGAAGTCGTACTTGATGAGCTTGACCCCGTCCATCGACGGGATGCGCGGATCGGGCTTGAAGGTCCGGTTGGCCGGCGACTGCAGGCTGCCGGCCTGGGCGCCGATGGCCTGGCCGGCCGGGCTCATGAGCCAGTCGTAGTAGCGCTGGGCGTTGGCCTTGTTGCGCGCGCCCTTGACCAGCGCGATGCCGCCGATCTCGTAGCCGGTGCCTTCGCAGGGCGCCGCGGCCTTGACCGGGTACTTGTCCTGGCGCCATTTGTCGAAGCCGAAGATGAAGCTGATGCCGACCGCCACCTCGCCCTTGGCCACGTTGGGCGCCTGGGCCTGGCCGCTGCGGGTGTAGGTGGTGGTGTTGCGGTGCAGTCTCTTCAGGTAGTCGAAGGCGGCGTCCTCGCCCATCAGCTGCACCAGCCCGGCGACGATGGTGTAGCCGGTGCCGCTGGTGGCGGGGTGCGACATCTCGATCTCGCCCTTGTATTCGGGCTTGACCAGGTCGGCCCAGCAGCGCGGCTCCGGCAGGTGCTTCTTCTTGAGTACCTCGGTGTTGAAGCCGAAGCCCATGGCACTGGTGTAGAAGCCGCCGACCCGGTTGCCCGACATCGCGTACTGCCGCACCGACCAGTCGTACAGGTCGTTGATGTAGGCCGGGCGGTAGGGCTCCAGCAGCCCCTCCTCGGCCGCCTGCAGGAAGGGGTCGCCGGTGCCGCCCCACCAGATGTCGGTCTTGGGGTTGGCGGCCTCGGCCCGCAACTGGGCGCCGATCTCGCCGGTGCCCTTGTGCGCCTGCAGCACGCGAATGCCGGTGGCCCGGCTGAACTCGGCCGCCGCGGCCTCGCACCAGCCGGCGTCGGTGCTGCACAGGGCATTGACCGTGCCCTGGGCCTGCGCCGCCAGGGCGGCGGCGGTCAGGACGAAGGCGGCAAGGGTTTGGGGAACGAAACGGCGCATGAGGTCTCCCGGGTTCACGAACGAGACGCGCAGGATAGCGCCCCCGGGAGCGGCGCCTTCAGGCAGCGATCGGCGGCAGGTGGACCCGCGCCACCAGGCCGCTGCGTTCGCTCCGATTGGCCAGCACGATGCGCAGCCCGTTGCGCAGCGCCGCCGCCTGCGCGATCGCCAGCCCCAGCCCGCTGCCGCCGGCCGGGGCGCCGGCGACGCGGTAGAAGCGATCGAAGACGCGCTCGAGCTGATCGGGCGCGATGCCGGGGCCGTCGTCCACCACGTCGACCACCGGCTGGCCGTCGACCGCATGCAGCCGGACGTCGACCACGCCGCCCTCGGCCGCATAGCGCACCGCGTTGTCGATCAGGTTGTCGAAGACGCTGCGCAGATCGGCCGCCGGGGCACTGACCCACGGCGTGACGAGGCCTTCGAAGCCGACATCGACCCGGCGCTGGTCGGCCAGCACCATCAGCTGGCCGACGCTGTCGCGCAACAGCATCGCCAGGTCCACCGGGCCGCGGGCGCCGGCAGCCGGCGCGTCCTGGCGCGACAGACGCAGCAGCTGCTCGATCAGGTGCTGGGCGCGCCGGACGCCGCCCTCGAGCTGGGCGAAGCGCTCGGCGGCGTCGCCGTGTGGCACATGGGCGCGCAGGTTCTCGATCTGCAGGCCGATCGCCGCCATCGGCGTGCGCAGCTCGTGCGCCGCGTCCTGCATGAAGTGGCGCTGGGTCGACAGTGCGCCGCGCAGCCGGCCCAGCAGGCTGTTGAAGGCCGCCACCAGCGGAGCGATCTCCTCCGGCACCCGGGCCACCGGCACGCCGTCGGGGCTGGCCTCGTCCTGCGCCGCCAGGTCGCGGGCGACGATGCGCAGCGAGCGCGAGGCGGCCGAGACGATGGCCCACAGCAGGCCGAGCGTGATCGGCAGCAGGAGCAGGATCGGCAGGCTCTCGAGCAGCGCCCGGCGCACGATCCGGTGGCGCCGGAAGCCGTCGTTCTGCACCACCTGCACCCGCGGCGAGCCGTCGGGCGGCTCGGCCGCCAGCGTGTAGACCCGCCATCCGCCCGTGTCGCCGGGGCCGATTCGGACATCGCCGAAGCCCGGCTGCGGCTGCAGCGGCAGCGCCAGTCCGGCCCAAGAGGTGGCCTGCAAGGTGGCGCCGTCGGCACTCCACACCTGGACCACGAAGGCGCCGCGCTGGACGACGTCGTCGCTGCTCACCGGCTGCAGCGTGGGCAGCCGGTGGTGGGTCGCATGCGACTCGGCCACCAGCCGCATCTGGTCGTCCATGAAGTTGTTCACCAGCCGGCCGTAAGCCACGTAGGAAAGCCACACGGTGGCCGCGATCGCCAGCAGGTGCAGCGCCACCAGCCAGGCCAGCAGCCGGGCGCGCAGCGAGCGCGGGCGCCAGCCCCAGCCCGCGTTCACGCCGGTGCGACCCGCCAGCCGAGCCCGCGCACGTTGCGGATCGCCTCGGCACCCAGCTTGCGCCGCATGCCGTGGATCAGCACGTCGATCGCGTTGCTCGTGACCTCGTCGCCCCAGCCGTAGATGCGGTCCTCGAGCTGCTCGCGCGACAGGATGGCGCCAGGCCGCTCCAGCAGGGCATGCAGCAGCGCGAATTCGCGCGCGGTGAGCGCCTCCCGCACGCCGTTGGCGAGCACATCGCGGGTCGTGAGGTCGAGTTGAAGCGCCGCGGTGCCGATGACCGAATGTGCGGCGCCGTCGCGGCGCCGCACCACGGCGCGCATCCGCGCCAGCAGTTCGCGCAGGGCGAAGGGCTTCAGCAGGTAGTCGTCGGCGCCCAGATCGAGCGTCTGGATCCGGTCGTCGAGCCCGTCGCGGGCGGTCAGCACCAGCACCGGCGTGGCGTCGCCGCGGGAGCGGGCGCGCCGCAGCACCTCGGTGCCGTCCTGCTTCGGCAACCCGAGATCGAGCAGCACGCAGGTGTAGCCGCCATCGGCGAGCGCGCTGTGCGCCAGCAGGCCGTCGCGGACCCAGTCGACCGACCAGCCGGCGCGATCGAGCGCATGCATCAGGCTCGCGCCGATCATTTCGTCGTCTTCGACCAGCAATGCGCGCACGGAATCTCCTTGGAACAGGTTCGACGGCGAGGCTACGCCCGGATTCTTAGCGCTGCCTGAGCAAGCGTTGCGCGAAGCCGACGGCGATCGGTCAGCTGGCGTTCAGATCGCATGCGGACGATGGTTGTTCCCCATTTCACCGCCCGAGGAGGCGTCCGGATGACTTTTTCCCCCAAGACCTTGCTGGCCGCGGCGGGCCTGCTGGCCGCGCTCGGCGCCCAGGCCCAGCAACTGCCGGCCGGCGCGCCTGCCGGCACCACGGTGCAATGCAAGGACGGCAGCTTTGCGTCGCCCGACACCAAGTCTGGCGCCTGCCGCGGACACAGAGGCATCCAGACCTGGTACGGCAAGGCCGATCCGAAACCGGCAGCGGCACCTGCGGCGGCAGCCGCACCCGCAGCCGCTTTCGCGACGGCCGTCAAGCCGGCGGCACGGCCCGATCCGGCGACGATGGCCGCTGCACCCGGCGGCGGCGCCGGCAAGGTCTGGGCCAACGACGAGACCAAGGTCTACCACTGCATGGGCGACCGCTACTACGGCAAGACCAAGAAGGGCGAGTACCTGAGCGAAGCCGAGGCCAAGGCCAAGGGGATGCACGCCTCGCACAACAAGGCCTGCGCGGTCTGAGGCCGCTCGCGCCTGCCCCCCGTGGCTCAGAACCGTTCGTCGGCGCCCAGGTAGCGCCACTGGCCGACCGGCAGGTTGCCCAGCACCACCCGGCCGATGCGAATGCGCTTGAGCCCCACGACCTTGAGCCCGACCAGTTCGCACATGCGGCGGATCTGGCGCTTCTTGCCCTCGGTCAGCACGAAGCGCAGCTGCTCGGGGTTCTGCCAGTCGACCTTGGCCGGCTTCAGCGGCTGGCCGTCGAGGCTCAGGCCGTGGCGCAGCTTCGCGAGCAGTTCGCGCGGAAAGGCGGCCTGCGAGTCTTGCGCCACCGGGCCGTAGGCCACCCGCACCAGGTATTCCTTTTCGATGCCGGAATCCTCGCCGATCAGCTGCCGCGCCACGCGGCCGTCCTGCGTCAGCACCAGCAGGCCGACCGAATCGATGTCGAGCCGGCCGGCCGGCGCCAGGCCGCGCAGCTGCGGCGGCGAAAAGCGGTTGCGGCTCGGATCCTCGCGCCAGTGGGTGCGCGGATTGATCAGCACCACCGCGGGCTCGTGACCGTCCTCGGCTTGCCCGCTGACGTAGCCCATCGGCTTGTGCAGCAGGATCGTCACCTGCTGCTGCTGCTGGTTCTGCGCCTTGCGGTCGACCTCGATGCGGTCGGACGGCAGCACCTTGACGCCCATCTCGGCCACCTGGCCGTTGACCTTGACCCAGCCCTGCGCGATCCAGTCGTCGGCCTCGCGGCGCGAGCACAGGCCCAGCTCGGCCATGCGCTTGTTGAGGCGGGAAGGGGCGGGGGTCTCGGACATCGCGCCCATTGTCCGCGATCCGCGGCGTGCGTTTTTCACGCAAGCGCCGGCTGTTGCAATCACGTCGGCCGCCGCGTGATTTCGTTGCTTTGCGGACGTGCGGGGCCTGCGTACAACCGGTCCATGGGCTGAACAAGGAACCGCACATGGACATCCATGCGATCTCGCTGATCGTCGACGAACCGATCGCCGGTCACTTTTACTGGGTGCTGCAGAAGCAGGAAGGCAGCGACTGTCGCCCGATCGACGCCGCTGCCGGGCCGATGCCGACCTACGGCGCGGCGATGATGGCCGGCATCGAGGCACTGCAGCGGCGCACCGAGGCGCACGGCGATGCCGGGCCGCCCACGATGCATTGACGCGGGCGACCGCAGTCGCGATCCGAGATCTCGGCCATCGCCAATCGCGAGCGCTGCGGCCGGCGGGTTGGGGCACACTCCCGGCGCATGGCGCCGCATCTTCGCGGCGCCCCAACGACGAGACACCCCATGATCCGAAAGCTGCTCACCCTCGCCGCCCTGGCGCTGGCATTCACCGCCGCGCAGGCCCAGCCCTATCCCGCCAAGCCGATCCGCATGATCGTGCCGTTCCCGCCCGGCGGCGGCACCGACATCCTGTCGCGGCTGGTCGCCAACAAGCTGACCGAGGTCAGCAAGTGGACCGTGGTGCCCGACAACCGCGCCGGTGCCGGCGGCACCATCGGCATCGCCGAGGCGGTGCGGGCGGCGCCCTCGGGCTACGAGATGGTGATGGGCCAGAAGGACAACATGGTCGTCGCGCCCTGGCTCTACAAGAACCTGAGCTACGACCCGACCAAGGACCTGGTGGCGGTGGCGCATGTCGCCTACACGCCGGTGGTGATCGTCACCCGCAGCGATTCCAAGTTCAAGACGCTGGCCGATGTCGTCGCGGCGGCGCGCGCGGCGCCCGACTCGATCACCTACGGCTCGCCCGGCAACGGCACCACCATCCACCTGGCCGGCGAGATCTTCAAGAGCGCCGCCAACATCAAGATGCGCCACGTGCCCTACAAGGGCTCGAACGCCGCAATGATGGACGTGCTGGCCGGCAACGTCGACCTCATGGTGTCGTCGCTGCCCTCGGCCATGAGCCAGATCCAGGGCGGCAAGCTGCGCCCCCTGGCCGTGACCTCGGCGCGCCGCAGCAGCTCGCTGCCGGACGTCCCCACGGTGGCCGAACTGGGCTACAAGGGCTTCGACGTCAGCACCTGGTATGGCCTCTTCATGCCGGCCGGCACACCCAAGGACGTGGTCGTGACGGTCAACGCCGAAGTCAACAAGCTGCTGGCCACGCCCGAGATGAAGGCCGCGATCATCGCCCAGGGTGCCGAGCCGCAGGCCATGACGCCGCAGGAACTCGAAACCCTGCTGAAGACCGACTACCAGAAGTGGAAGTCGATCGTCCAGGCCTCCGGCGCAACGATCGAGTAACCCTTCAAGTCAGTCGCGGATATCGGCGACCGGGTTGTTGCCGAAGTCCGGACGCGCCAGGTACTTCAGGATCTTGGCGGCGGCCGACGCCGGGCTGTCGAGCAGGCCGTCGGCCTTGAATTTCTCGAAGCGCACGCGGTCCGGGAACATGTCGGCTTCGGCGCCCCGCAGCGCCACCTGCATGTCGGTGTCGATGATGCCGGGCGCCAGCGAGACGATCCGCGCGCCGTTGGCGGCCGCCTTTTCTTCCAGCGCCACGGCGCGCGAGAAATGGTCCATGCCGGCCTTGGCGGCGCAGTAAGGCGCCTGGCTGCCCATCGCATTTCGCCCCAGGCCGGAGGAGATGTTGAGCACCTTGCGCTCGGCGCGCCAGCCCTTGGTGGCTCCGAGAAAGGCCGAGGCCAGCAGCATCGGCGCCTCGAGGCCGACCCGCAGCGCCTGCGCCAGTTCGCTCGCCACCGCTTCGGACAAGGGGCGCGGACGGCCGACCGTGCCGGCGTTGTTGATCAAGGTCGCGCTGTCGAAGGCGTCGGCCTCGAGCCCCTGCAGCCAAGCGGCGAGCCGCGCCGCACCCGGCACCGGATCGGACAGGTCCAGCTGCCACTGCTCAAGCTCGGCACCGGCCTCGCGGGCGCGTGCGGCGAGCTGCTCGTCGGCTTGGCGGGAGATGCAGAGCAAGCGTTGGCCGGGTTGCAGCAACTGCTCGGCCATGGCGCGGCCCAGGCCGCGAGAAGCGCCAGTGATGATGGTGAGGCGGGAAGAGGTCATGGCGTTTTGGGGAGTTTTCGTGAGCTATGGCGCGCCGGCGCCGCTTGCGCACAGGCCGACCCTTCCTATGGTATCGGCGGCTGACTAGAATCCGCCAGCTTTCACATCGTCCTGGTCATGCCCACCCACTACCAAGCAGCGAGCGAGCCCCTTCACTTCGCCCAGCGCTTCGGTCTGGCCTTCCGTCCGGAGGCATCGATCGTGCGGCCGGGCGAGCAAGGCCTGTTCGTGCGGCGACCCCGTGCCGACGACACGGCCCAGGATTCGCTGGCCCGCTTCCAGATCGCCCCCGGGCGCTGGGGCCTGATCCCGCTGTTCAGCAAGGACGGCCAGGACCTCCACACCCACGAGGCGCGCGGCGAGACCGCCTTTGCCGAGCGCAACTTCTACCAGCCCTGGAAGCGCGGCCATCGCTGCGTGATCCTCGCCGATGCCGTGTTCCAGGACGCCGACATCGACGGCCACACCGTGCGCGTCTCGCGAACCGACGGCCAGCCGCTGGCCCTGGCCGGCCTCTGGAACGGCTGGCGCTCGCCCGCCGGCGAGTGCGTCGAGAGCTTCGCGCTGCTGACTTTCGGCGTCCCGGGACGGCCGGAGCAGCGCCGCACCGCGATCCTGCGCGACGCCTGGATCGACGACTGGCTGCATTGTCCGGTCGAGGAAACCGCGGCCTACCTGCGGCCCTATTCCGACGACAAGCTGGCGCGGCACACGCTGCCGACCGGGTCGGTACGCGCGGCTTAGTCCGCCAGCCGCAGGGCCTCGATCAATCCGGCGATGTTGCCGACCCCCAGCTTCTCGTAGATCACCTGGATCTGGTTGCGCACGGTGGCCGGCGAGCGGGTCAGCGTCTGCGCGATCTCCTTGTGGGTGTCGCCCTTGGCGATCAGCTTGGCGATCGTGAACTCGCGCGCCGTCAGGCCGTCGGCGCGGCAGCGCGGCCGGGCCTTGAGGAACAGCAGCTGCTGCTCGACGCGGGCGTCGACCACCACGGCGCGGCCGCAAAAGCGCTCGCCGTCGCCCTGGAAGTGGCTCGCGAGCGCGGCCGGCAGCCGGCGCTCCTGCCAGTCGTCCCACTCCTCGCCGGCCAGCGCGGCGAAGCGCGCATCCGCGTGGTAGACCACGCCGCGCATGTCGGCGATGGCACTGCCGCGGGGCACCGCATCCTGCTCGGCCGGGCCGAGCCGCTCGAGGTGCATCTTGCGGTTGATCGCCAGCGCCTCCATCACGTGCGGCGCCAGCAGCGCCAGCAGCCCGGTCTCCTCGGGCGTGTAGCCGGCATCGCGCTCGGCGCGGTAGAGCAGGATCCAGTGGGCGAAGCGCGTCGCGGGATCGATCACGGTGGTGGCCAGCATGTTCTCGATCTCGAAGCGCCGCAGCATGTCGCGGATCTCCTGCTGGCGCGGTCGGAGAACCAGGTCTCGAGGTGGAAGCCGCGCGTCGCCCGGGGCTCGGCGAACATGCCCGCCACCGCCGTGTCCAGGTGCTTGACCGACTCATAGGCCGGCAGCATCTCGGGCGACTTGTTATGCAGGTGGACGGTGTGGATGTCGGGCCCGCCGGCCGAGGGCGCGGCCGTGCCCCACAGCGACGAGTCGAACGGAAGCACCCCCTTGATCAGCCCGAGCGCGGCGTCCTGGAATTCGGTGATCGGCAGATCCTGGGCCATGCGGTAGAGCCGCAGGAGCAGTTGGTTGTAGCGTTGCAGTTCGTCGAGTGGGTCCATCGGGGATATCGTTGTCGGGGCCGGGATGCCGCGCCAGCATTCTGCACGCCAGTGCACGGCCCGCCGCCGCTACGCGGCGCCCTTGCCCGCCGTCACGCTGGCGCGCAGCGCCGCCAGGTCGAGCACACGCAGCCCGCCGTATTCGACCCGGATCGCGCCCTGCGCCTGCAGCGCGCGCAGGGCCTCGTTGACCCGCTGGCGCGACAGCCCGATCAGGTAGGCCAGCTCCTGCTGCGTGATGCGCAGCAGCTCTCCGACTCCGGGGAACAGCACCGGGTTGAACAGCGCCGCCAGATTGCGCGCCACGCGCACGTCGGGGTCGTTGAGCCGGTCGGTCTCGCGCGCCGCGATGAACTGCGCCAGGCGCTCGTTGAGTTGGTTCATCACGAAGCGGTTGAAGCCGATCGAGTGATCGAGCAGCCAATGGAAGTCGTCCGCCGGCAATCCCCCCACCACGCTGTGGCGCAAGGCCTGGACGTTGTAGCGGTAGGGCTCGCGCTTGAGCACCGTGCCTTCGCCGAACCAGCCACCCGGCGGCAGTCCGCTGTAGGTCATCGACGTGCCGTCGGCGTTGTCGTTGCTCATCTTGAGCAGGCCGGCGACGACGCCGAACCAGTAGGTCGGCGGGCGGCCGATGCGGCAGACCAGGTCGCCCGGCTCGGCCTCGCCGACCACCACCGCGGCCTCGGCGCGGCGCCGTTCGGCGGGCGTCAGCGCGTCCAGCCACGGGATGCTGGCGAGCTCTTCGGCGCTGGCCGGCCGCACGCGGTCGCGGATCGTTGAGGTGCCAGGGTCGGTGCCGCGCATCGGGAAACTCCGGGGAGTGTTGTCCCTAGGATTGTCGTTCAAACGACAAGTTGGCGTCAAAGTTGGTCCTACAGTCCGCCCATCGTGCAGACCATCCCTCCTACCTTTCCTCGCCTGTTGCTGGGCCATGCGCAGCATCAGCCCGATGCCCCCGCTGTGCGCGAGAAGGATCTCGGCATCTGGCAGAGCTGGTCCTGGGCGGACGTCGCGCGCGAAGTGCGCGAGTTCGCCTGCGGACTGGCGAGCCTGGGCTTCAAGCCCGGCGACAACCTGGCGATCGTCGGCGCCAACCGGCCGCACCTCTACATGGCGGTGATTGCGGCGCAGAGCCTGCGCGGCGTGCCGGTGCCGCTCTACCAGGACGCGGTGGCGGGCGAGATGGTCTTCATGCTCGAGGACGCCGCGGTCGAGTTCGTGGTCGCCGAGGACCAGGAGCAGGTCGACAAGCTGCTCGAATGCCGCGAGATGCGGCCTGCGATCCGCCATATCGTCTACGACGACCCTCGCGGGCTGCGCCACTACGACCAGCCTGGCCTGCTCGGCTACGAGAAGCTGTGCGAACTCGGCCGCGCCTGGGACGCCGCCCATCCCGGATTCTTCGACCAGAGCGTCGCCGCCGGCGAAGCCTCCGACGTGGCCGTGATCCTCTACACCTCGGGCACCACCGGGCGTCCCAAGGGCGTCTGCCAGACGCACGCGAGCTTCATCGCGGCCGGCCGCGGCGGCGTCGAGACCGACCGGCTCGGCCCCGGCGACAACATCATGAGCTACCTGCCGATGGCCTGGGTCGGCGACCATCTGTTCTCGGTCGCGCAGTGGCTGGTCGGCGGCTTCACGCTCAACTGCCCCGAGTCGGCCGAGACCGTGATGAACGACATGCGCGAGATCGGCCCGAGCTACTACTTCGGCCCCCCGCGCACCTTCGAAGGCCTGCTCACCGCCGTGTCGATCCGCATGGAGGACGCGGCGGCGCCCAAGCGCTGGCTGTATGCGAAGTTCATGGCGCTGGCGCGGCGCGTGGGCGCGGACATCTTGAACGGCGCGCCGGTGAGCCTCGGCGACCGGCTGCTGTACAAGCTCGGCGACCTGCTGATCTACGGGCCGCTGCGCAACGTGCTGGGCATGAGCCGCATCCGCGTGGCCTACACCGCCGGCGCGGCGATCGGGCCCGACCTGTTCCGCTTCTACCGCTCGATCGGCGTCAACCTCAAGCAGTTCTACGGCCAGACCGAGACCTGCGCCTATGTCTGCCTGCAGCAGGACGGCAAGGTCAAGCTGCAGACCGTGGGCAGCGCAGCGCCCGGCATCGAGCTCAAGATCGCCGACGACGGCGAGGTGCTGGTGCGCGGCGTGTCGGTGCTGCAGGGCTACTACAAGCGGCCCGACGCCACCGCCGAGGTGCTCGACGCCGACGGCTACTTCCACACCGGCGATGCCGGCGTGCTCGATGCCGAAGGCCACCTGCGCATCATCGACCGGGCCAAGGACGTCGGCCGCATGCTGGGCGGCGCGATGTTCGCGCCCAACTACATCGAGAACAAGCTCAAGTTCTTTCCCCAGATCAAGGAGGCCGTGTGCTTCGGCGACGGCCGCGACGAGGTCTGCGCCTTCGTCAACATCGATTTCGAGGCCGTCGGCAACTGGGCCGAACGGCGCGGCCTGGCCTATGGCGGCTATGTCGACTTGGCGGCCAAGCCCGAGGTGCTGGGGCTGGTGGCCGATTGCATCGCCCAGGTCAACGCCGACCTGGCAACCGAGGAAGGCATGGGCGACACCCAGATCGCGCGCTTCCTGGTGCTGCACAAGGAGCTCGACCCCGACGACGACGAACTCACGCGCACGCGCAAGGTGCGGCGCGGCTTCATCGCCGGCAAGTACGCGGTGCTGATCGACGCGCTGTACGGCGGCAAGACGGAGCAGTTCATCGAGACCCAGGTCAAGTTCGAGGACGGCCGCACGGGCGCGGTCAGCGCGACGCTGAAGATCGTCGATGCCAAGCGGTTTCCACCGCTGAAGGCCGCGGCATGAGCAACGGACGAAAAATCGGCGAGGTCATCCTCGACGTTCAGAACATCTCGCTCAGCTTCGGCGGCGTCAAGGCACTGACCGACATCAGCTTCAACGTCCGCGAGCACGAGGTGCGCGCGATCATCGGGCCCAACGGCGCCGGCAAGAGCTCGATGCTCAACTGCATCAACGGCGTCTACCAGCCGCAGCAGGGCGAGATCACCTTCCGCGGCCAGCATTTCAAGCACATGAACTCGCGCCAGGTGGCCGAGATGGGCGTGGCGCGCACCTTCCAGAACCTGGCCTTGTTCAAGGGCATGAGCGTGCTCGACAACATCATGACCGGGCGCAACCTCAAGATGAAGAGCGGCATCCTGGCGCAGGCGCTGCGCTGGGGGCCCGCGGCGCGCGAGGAGATCGCGCAGCGCGAATTCGTCGAGCGCATCATCGACTTCCTCGAGATCCAGCTGCACCGCAAGACGCCCGTGGGCCGCCTGCCCTACGGCCTGCAGAAGCGGGTCGACCTCGGCCGGGCGCTGGCGATGGAGCCGCAGGTGCTCCTGCTCGACGAGCCGATGGCCGGCATGAACGTCGAAGAGAAGCAGGACATGAGCCGCTTCATCCTCGACGTCAACGACGAGTTCGGCACCACGATCGTGCTGATCGAGCATGACATGGGCGTGGTGATGGACATCTCCGACCGCGTGGTCGTGCTCGACTACGGCAAGAAGATCGGCGACGGCACGCCCGACGAGGTACGCAACAACGAGGACGTGATCCGGGCTTACCTGGGGACTGAACACTGATGGGCTTTTTCCTCGAAACCCTGTTCGGCGGCCTGATGGCCGGCATGCTCTACGCGCTGGTCGCGATCGGCTTCGTGCTGATCTTCAAGGCCTCGGGCGTCTTCAACTTCGCGCAGGGCGCGATGGTGCTGTTCGCGGCACTGACGATGGCGCGCTTCGCCGAATGGATCCCGCGCTGGACCGGCCTCGACAACATGCTGCTGGTCAACCTGCTGGCGGCCTGCGTGGCGGCCGCGGCGATGGTGGTCGTGGCCTGGCTGGTCGAGCGGCTGGTGCTGCGCCACCTGGTCAACCAGGAAGGCATCACGCTGCTGATGGCGACCTTGGGCATCAGCTACTTCCTCGACGGCGCCGGCCAGCTGCTGTTCGGCAGCAGCACCTACAAGATCGACGTCGGCATGCCGAAGGATCCGATGATCGTGCTCGAGAACGTGTTCCAGGGCGGCCTGCTGCTGAGCAAGGAAGACCTCTACGCCGCGGCGATGGCGGCCCTGCTGGTGGTCGCGCTGTCGCTGTTCTTCCAGAAGACCAAGACCGGCCGGGCGCTGCGCGCGGTGGCCGACGACCACCAGGCGGCACAGTCGATCGGCATTCCGCTGGCCCGCATCTGGGTCATCGTCTGGTCGGTCGGCGGCCTGGTCGCGCTGGTGGCCGGGGTCATCTGGGGCTCCAAGCTCGGCGTGCAGTACTCGATCTCGCTGGTGGCGCTCAAGGCCTTCCCGGTGGTGATCCTCGGCGGCCTGACCTCGGTGCCCGGTGCGATCCTCGGCGGCCTGATCATCGGCGTCGGCGAGAAGCTGTCGGAGATCTACCTCGGCCCGATGGTCGGCGGCGGCATCGAGAACTGGTTCGCCTACGTGCTGGCGCTCGCCTTCCTGCTGGTCCGCCCGCAGGGCTTGTTCGGCGACAAGATCATCGACCGCGTCTAGGGCCTCGACACACCATGTTCTACCGCGAAAACGGCCAGTTCAAGACCAGCTACCAGAGCGACCTGCAGATCTTCCCGATCGCGCAGGACCGCATCGCGCTCGCGCTGTTCGCGCTGGTGGCCTTCGTCGCCGTGCCGATGCTGGCCAGCGACTACCTCTTCCGCGCCGTGCTGGTGCCCTTCCTGATCCTGTCGCTGGCGGCCATCGGGCTCAACGTGCTGGTCGGCTACTGCGGCCAGATCTCGCTCGGCACCGGCGCCTTCATGGCGGTCGGCGCCTATGCGGCCTACAACCTGAACGCGCGCATCGAGGGCATGCCGCTGCTGCTGTCGCTGATCGGCGGCGGATTCTGCGCGATGGTCTTCGGCATCCTGTTCGGCATTCCGAGCCTGCGCATCCGCGGCCTCTACCTGGCGGTGGCGACGCTGGCGGCGCAGTTCTTCACCGACTGGTTCACCAACCGGGTGGCCTGGGTCACGAACGGCTCCTCGTCGGGCTCGGTCAGCGTCTCGGCGCTGCAGTTCTTCGGCCTTGCGCTCGATACCCCGGCGCGCAAGTACCTGCTGTGCCTGTCGCTGCTGGTGCTGCTGGGGCTGGCGGCCAAGAACCTGGTGCGCGGCGCGATCGGCCGCGAATGGATGGCGATGCGCGACATGGACGTGGCGGCCGCGGTGATCGGCATCCGGCCGGTCTACGCCAAGCTCAGCGCCTTCGCCGTCAGCTCCTTCATCGTCGGCGTCGCCGGCGCGCTGTGGGGCTTCGTGCACCTGGGGGCCTGGGAGCCGGCCGCCTTCGGCATCGACAAGTCCTTCCAGCTGCTGTTCATGGTGATCATCGGCGGCCTCGGCTCGATCGTCGGCGCGGTGTTCGGCGCCGCCTTCATCGTGCTGCTGCCGCTGTTCCTGAACCTCGTGCCGCACTGGCTCGGGCTGGCGATCTCGACCGGCACCGCGAGCTTCCTCGAACACATGATCTTCGGCGCGCTGATCGTGTTCTTCCTGATCGTCGAGCCGCACGGCCTCGCCGCCCTGTGGGCCACGGCCCGGCAGAAGCTGCGGCTGTGGCCCTTCCCTCACTGACCCGTCCATTCAACAACAGGAGACACAGCATGAAGTTCCAGTCCATCGCTCTCGCGGCGGCCATCGCAGCGGCCGGGCTTTCGTCCGCGATGCTGCCGGTGCCGGCCCGGGCGCAGGCCGCCGGCGAGCAGTTCATCCCGCTCTTGGTCTACCGCACCGGACAGTTCGCGCCGCTCGGCATCCCATGGGCCGACGGCAAGCAGGACTACCTCAAGCTGGTGAACGCGCGCGACGGCGGCGTCAACGGCGTCAAGCTCGCGTACGAGGAATGCGAGACCGCCTACGACGCCGCCAAGGGCGTCGAATGCTACGACCGCCTGAAGGCCAAGGGCTCGGGCGCCTCGGGCTTCGACCCGCAGTCGACCGGCATCACCTTCGCGGTGACCGACAAGGCCTTCAACGACAAGGTCTCGATCGAGACCATGGGCTACGGCCTGTCGCAGTCGGTCGACGGCACGGTGTTCGAATGGAACTTCCCGCTGCTGGGCACCTACTGGACCGCCACCGACGTGATCCTGCAGGACATCGCCAAGAAGGAGAAGGGCAGCCTCAAGGGCAAGAAGATCGCGCTGGTCTACCACGACTCGCCCTATGGCAAGGAGCCGATCCTGCTGCTGCAGAAACTGGCGGCGCAGGACGGCTTCGAGCTGGCGCTGTTCCCGGTCACGCCGCCCGGCGTCGAGCAGAAGTCGACCTGGCTGCAGATCCGCCAGCAGAAGCCCGACTACGTGCTGTTCTGGAGCGCCGGCGTGATGACGCCAGCCGGCATCCGCGAGGCCCAGGCCAGCGGCTTCCCGCGCGAGAAGATGTACTCGGTCTGGTGGGCCGGCTCGGACCACGACGTGAAGGACATCGGCGCCGGCGCCAAGGGCTACAACACGGTCACGATCCACAACAGCGCCTCGCGCGACAAGGTGCACGACGACCTGAAGAAGTTCGTCTACGACAAGGGCCAGGGCACGGCCGCCAACGCCGACGAGATCGGCGTCATGGCGCACACCCGCGGCATGATGATCGCGATGCTGCAGGTCGAAGCCATCCGCGCCGCGCAGGAAAAGTACGGCAAGGGCAAGACGCTGACGCCCGAGCAGGTTCGCTGGGGCTACGAGAACCTCGACCTCTCGGCCGACAAGCTCAAGGCGCTGGGCTTCGGCGAGATCATGCGGCCGATCAAGACCTCGTGCAGCAACCACATGGGCACCGACTGGGCGCGCATCGCGCAGTGGGACGGAGCCAAGTGGCAGGTACAGCCCGACTGGTACCAGGCGCGCAAGGCCAACCTCGACCCGCTGGTCGCGGAGTACTCGGCCAAGTACGCGAAAGACAAGAACATCAAGCCGCGCACTTGCAGCTGAGCGGCCCGACGCAGCACGCCATGGTCAACGTATCCGCGCCCGCGCCGGCAGCCCCGCTGCTGGAGGTCAACGGCATCGAGGTCATCTACAACCACGTGATCCTGGTGCTGAAGGGCGTCTCGCTCACGGTGCCGGAGGGCGGCATCGTGGCGCTGCTGGGCGGCAACGGCGCCGGCAAGACGACCACGCTGCGCGCCGTGTCGAACCTGCTGGCGGGCGAGCGCGGCGCGGTGACCAAGGGCACGATCGAGCTGCGCGGCGAGCGCATCGAGGCACTGTCGCCCGCGGCCCTGGTGAAGCGCGGCCTGATCCAGGTGATGGAGGGCCGCCACTGCTTCGCCCACCTGTCGATCGAGGACAACCTGATGACCGGCGCCTACACCCGCACCGACGGCAAGGCCGCGATCGCGCAGACGCTCGAGAAGGTCTACGCCTACTTCCCGCGCCTGAAGACCCGGCGCGGCTCGCAGGCCGCCTACACCTCGGGCGGCGAGCAGCAGATGTGCGCCATCGGCCGGGCGCTGATGGCCAACCCCAACATGGTGCTGCTCGACGAGCCCTCGATGGGGCTGGCGCCGCAGATCGTCGACGAGGTGTTCGGCATCGTGCGCGACCTGAACGCGAAGGAAGGCGTGACCTTCCTGCTGGCGGAACAGAACACCAACATGGCGCTGCGCTATGCCGACTACGGCTACATCCTGGAGAACGGCCGCATCGTGATGGACGGCGAGGCGAAGAGCCTGCGCGAGAACGAGGACGTCAAGGAGTTCTACCTCGGCGTCGGCGGCGCCGACCGCAAGAGCTTCCGCGACGTGAAGAGCTACAAGCGCAGAAAGCGGTGGTTGGCATGACGGATTTCTACGATGCGCTCGAGGTCCGCGACCCGGCCGAGCGCGAGCGCGACCTGCTGGCGGCGCTGCCCAGGCAGGTCCTGCAGGCCCAGTCCGCGACCGCGGCCTTCGGCCACATCCTCGACGGCGTGAGGCCGGCCGAGATCACGAGCCGCGCGGCGCTGGCGAAGCTGCCCGTGACGCGCAAGTCCGAGCTGCTGGCGCTGCAGAAGGCGCGCCGCGCCAGCGACCCCTTCGGCGGCTTCTCGGCGCTGCGCTTCGGGTCCCGCATGCCGCGCGTGTTCGCCAGCCCCGGCACCATCTACGAGCCCGAGGGCGAGGCGAGCGACTACTGGCGCACGGCGCGGGCGCTGTTCGCGGCCGGCTTTCGCGGCGGCGAACTGGTGCACAACTGCTTCAGCTACCACATGACGCCGGCCGGATCGATCATGGACAGCGGCGCCCGCGCGCTCGGCTGCACCGTGTTCGCCGGCGGCACCGGCCAGACCGAGCAGCAAGTCGAGGCCATCGCCGAATTGCGGCCGACGGGCTACATCGGCACGCCGAGCTTCCTCAGGATCCTGATCGAGAAGGCGGCCGAGAAGAACATCGCGCTCGCCTCGCTGACCAAGGCGCTGGTCTCGGGCGAAGCCTTTCCGCCCAGCCTGCGCGACTGGATGGCCGAGCGCGGCGTGGCCGGCATGCAGTGCTACGCCACCGCCGACCTCGGGCTGATCGCCTACGAGACCTCGGCCCGCGATGGGCTGGTGCTCGACGAGGGCGTGATCGTCGAGATCGTGCGCCCGGGCACCGGGGATCCGGTGCCCGAAGGCGAGGTCGGCGAGGTCGTCGTCACCACCTTCAACCCCGACTATCCGCTGGTCCGCTTCGGCACCGGCGACCTGTCGGCCGTGCTGCCCGGGCACTGCCCCACGGGCCGCACCAACACGCGCATCAGGGGCTGGCTCGGCCGCGCCGACCAGACCACCAAGGTCCGGGGCATGTTCGTGCATCCGAGCCAGGTGGCCGAGATTGCGCGGCGCTTTCCCGAGGTGCAGCGGGCGCGGCTGGTGGTCGAGGGCGAGATGGCCGACGACCGCATGACGCTCCGGCTCGAATGCCCGGCGGCGCCCGAGGGCCTGGCCGAGCGCATCGCCGAGGCGATCCGCGACGTCACCAAGCTGCGCGGCGCGGTCGAACTGATGGCGCCCGGCAGCCTGCCCAACGATGGCAAGGTCATAGAAGACGCACGCAGCTATAAATAGGATGACCCCCCGAAGCGCCTGCGGCGCCTCCCCCTGGGGGCGATCCCAGCGGCCCGGCAAAGCCGGTTCCGCGGCATCCCTGGCATTTGGCGCGCCGGATTCATGCGTCGCGCGTCGGGTGATCGCGTGTTGGAGCACTAAGATGGACGCTGGCGGCAGCGAACAGGAGCATTCGAGATGACCATCCACGACCTCTACCAACAGAAACTGCAGCCGGCCGCCGAGGCGGTGCGCCAGGTGCGCGACGGCGACCTGATCATCGTGCCGACCGGGGTCGGCGAGCCACCCGCGCTGCTCACCGCGCTGTCGGTGCAGCGACGCGATTTCAGGGACGTGAAGGTGTCGCAGATCCTGGCGATGCGCAAGTACGCCTACATCGACCCCGAGACCACGCAGCACGTGCGCCACGTCGCCCTGTTCTTCGGCGGCGCGACCCGCGCCGGCGGACAGGAGGGCTGGATCGACTTCATCCCCAACTACTTCTCCGAGATCCCGGCACAGATCGAGCGCGGCCAGATCCCGGCCGACGTGGTGTTCAGCATGGCCTCGCCGATGGACGCCCACGGCTATTTCTCGCTCAGCCTGGGGGCCGACTACACGATGGCGGCGGTGGCCCGGGCCCGCGCGGTGGTGCTCGAGGTGAACCCCAACGTGCCCTTCGCCAACGGCAACTGCCACGTGCATGTCTCGCAGGTCGCGGCCCTGGTCGAAAGCAGCGACCCGGTGCTCGAGGTCGGACTGCCGAAGATCGGCCCGGTGCAGCAGGCCATCGGCAAGCATGTCGCCGAGCTGATCGAGGACGGCTCGACCTTGCAGATCGGCTACGGCGGCATTCCCGACGCGGTCGTGATGCAGCTCACAGACAAGCGCGACCTGGGCATCCACACCGAGATGCTCGGCGACGGCATCCTGACCTTGATCGAGGCCGGCGTGGTCACCAACCGGCGCAAGAACTACCTGCCCGGCAAAACGATCGCGACCTTCGCGCTCGGCTCGAACAAGCTGTACCGCTTCATGGACCGCAATCCGGCGGTGGAGATCCACCCCGTCAACTTCACCAACGACCCGGCGCTGGCGGGCCTGAACGACAACCTGGTCGCGATCAACGCCACCCTGCAGATCGACCTGCTGGGCCAGTGCGGCTCGGAGAGCCTGGGCCATGCGCCCTTCTCGGGCACCGGCGGCCAGTCCGACTTCGTGCGCGCCGCCAACCGCTCGCGCGGCGGCAAGGCCTTCATCGTGCTGCCCTCCACCGCCAAGGGCGACACGATCTCGCGCATCGTGCCCTCGCTGTCGCCGGGCACGCATGTCAGCACCAGCAAGAACGACATCAACTACGTGGTCACCGAACACGGCGTGGCCCAGCTGCGCGGCAAGTCGGCCAAGCAACGGGCACAGGAACTGATCGCGATCGCGCACCCGGATTTCCGCGCCGATCTGACCGAGCAGGCGAAGCGCGCGAAGCTGCTCTGAAAAAAGCAGCGCGCCGGATTCCGATCAGCCCTGGGCGGTCCGCCGGTCGCGCGCATCGAGCCCTCGCTCCCAGGCGCGCAGGCCCCGGTTCCAGGCCCGCAGGCGCTCGTCCGGCGCCGTGGCGCCGTGGCCTGACGACGATGCGATGAGCTGGTCGAGCAGGATCTCCTGGTCGGCGCTGAGCTGCTCCGGAAACACCGGCTGCACCGTGACCACCTGGTCGCCGCGCGCACCGCCGCGCCCCGTCGGATAGCCCTCGCCCTGCAGGCGATAGCTCAGCCGGTCGCGGCGCAAGGCCAGGGACCGCAGGCCCGCGAGGGTGGGCAGCTGGACCGTCCGGTTGGCGATCCAGGCGAAGCCGTCGACCGGCATCTCGCAGCGCAGCGTGCCGTCCTCGTCGAGTTCGAAGAAGGGGTGGGCCAGCAGCTCGACGCGAAGCTCCAGGTCGGCCGGCGGCGGATTGGCACGCGCGCGCCGGCCGTCGACGTGCAGCAGGTCGCCGTGACGCACCCCGGGCGGGATGCGGACCTTGACCTGGTAGGCGCGTGACTGGGTCCCGGCGCCCTCGCAGTCCGGACAGCTTCGCTGGGCGATGCCGCCGCCGTGGCAGGCGACGCACTCGCTCATGCCGCCGGGCCAGCCGAAGAAGGAGCGCTTCGCCACCGCGCCCGAGCCGCCGCACTGGGCGCAGTTGCCACCGAGCACCTGGTGGCCGGCCCCGTCGCAGGTGGCGCAGGCGTGCGTCATCTTGCCGCGCAGCGACTTGATGCTGCCGGCCGCCGCCTCCTCGAGCGTGAGCTTGACCTTGCGATGGATCGGCCGGCGCCGGGGTTCGGCGGCGTCTTCAGCAGCGGCAGCGGCCGGAGCGGGCTCGGTTTCGTCGGACGGCGCAGGCGCCGGGCTTGCGGGGAATCCGGCATTGCGGATTTGCTCGAAGGCCTGGTTGATTCGCTGCATCCTGGCGACCGCATCGGCGCTGGTGTTGCGGTCGGGGTGCCACTGCGACGCCAGGCGGCGCCAAGCCGCCTTGACCTCGCGCTCGGTGGCGTCGGAGCCCAGTCCCAGTTCGGCGAAAGCGTTGTCGGTGCCCATCGGCGCGAATTATCCACGAGCATGCGCGTGGACGGGCATGCTCCTTGCGGCAGCCAGAGCGAAAGAACCAATCCCATTCCAGCCGATGCCCCATTCCTTCTTCCAGCCGCCCCGGGCTTCGCGCCGTGCCCTGCGCAATGTGCGCGCCCCCCGCTGCCTGGTGCAGCCCGCTCTGGCGGGCGACACCGACGACGACCTGGTCGCCATCGACCTGCTCATCGACGACGGCCGCATCGCCGCCATCGACCTGGCCGGCCGCATGCCCGCCGAGTGGGGCCCCGACCTCGACGCCTCGATGGTGCTGCCGGGCCTGGTCGACTGCCACACGCACCTCGACAAGGGCCATATCTGGCCGCGCCAGGCCAACCCGACCGGCGACGGCGCGGGTGCCTCGGCGGCGACCTTGCGCGACCGGCAGGCGAACTGGAACGCCGAGGACGTGCGGCGGCGGATGGAGTTCGGCCTCGCCACGGCCTATGCCAAGGGTGTGGTCGCGATCAGCACGCACCTCGACTCGCTCGCGCCGCAGGCGTCGATCTCGTTTCCGGTGCTGCGCGAGGTGCGCGAGCGCTGGGCCGGGCGCATCGACCTCCAGGTGTCGTCGATCGCGCCGCTCGACATCTTCCTCACCGACGAGGGCCGCCGGCTGGCCGACATCGTGGCCGAGAGCGGCGGCAAGCTGGGCTGCGTGACCCGATCGGCGGCCTTTCCGAGCGAAACGATGCCGCCCGACCTCGACGAGGCGCTGGTGCGCGTGTTCAAGCTGGCCGGCGAGCGCGGGCTCGACCTCGACCTGCACGTCGACGAATCGACCGACCCGCGCGCACGGGCGCTGATCCGGGTCGCCCGCCATGCCGTGGCCCAGGGCTTCAAGGGCCGCATCCTGTGCGGCCACGTCACCTCGCTGGCCTTGCAGACCGACGAATTCATCGAGGAGACCATCGCCGCCTGCCGCGACGCCGGCATCGACATCGTGAGCCTGCCGACCGTCAACATGTACCTGCAGGACCGCAGCGCCGGGGCACGCACGCCGCGCTGGCGCGGCGTGACCGTGCTGCACGAGATGAAGGCGCGCGGGCTGCGGGTGGCGGTGGCCGGCGACAACTGCCGCGATCCGTTCCATGCCTACGGCGACCACGACATGCTCGACACCTTCACCCAGGCGGTGAAGATCCTGCACCTGGACCATCCGCTCGGCGACTGGATCCGCGCCGCGACCGAGACGCCGGCGGCCATCATGGGCATCGACCGCGGCGTGCTGAGGGCCGGCGCGCCCGCCGACCTGCTGGTGCTCAAGGCCCGCAACTATTCGGAGATGCTCTCGCGCACGCAGTTCGACCGCACCGTGCTGCGCGCCGGGCAGGCGATCGACACCACGCTGCCGGACTACCGGCTGCTGGATGATCTGATGCAGGTCTGAAGGACCGTCGAAAACGTGGGGTCAGGCCGACGCCGGGCCGCCCCAAGGCGGCCTGCGGCCCCCTCGGGGGGCAGAGACCCACACGCAGTGGGGGAGCGTGGGGGTCAGTCAGGCCGACGCCGGGCCGCCCCAAGGCGGCCTGCGGCCCCCTCGGGGGGCAGCGACCCACACGCAGTGGGGCAGCATGGGGGCCACACTCAGCCGGCGATGTAGTGCTGCAATTGCTCGATGATGAAGGTCTGCTCGGACATGATGCCCTTGACCAGGTCGCCGATCGAGATCAGGCCGACCAGCTTGCCGTCCTGCATCACCGGCAGGTGGCGGATCCGGCTCTGGGTCATCAGCGCCATGCAGTCCTCGGTGGTCTGGTCCGGCCGCACGTAGATCACGGCGGGCGTCATGACATCGCGCAGGGGGGTGTCCTTCGACGATCGCGCCAGCAGCACGACCTTGCGCGCGTAGTCGCGCTCGGTGATCATGCCGACGATCTTCTCGCCCTCCATCACGAGCAGCGCGCCGACGTTCTTCTCCGCCATCAGCGCGAGCGCTTCGTACACCGTTGCCGAAGGCCCGATCGAATACACGACCGAATCGCCCTTCGCCTTGAGGATTTCTGCCACAGTTTTCATGCGTTCTATTCTGCGCGGCGCGTGGACCCTCCACAAGCGCAAGCCATCGGCGGCGACAAAGGGTTTCAGTGCCGTGCGAGCGCCGCTGCTGCGCCGCCGTGGTGCGCGACGCGCGCCGCCGTGTCGACGTCGCGACCTTTTCCAGCTTCGGGACCGGCGATTTGCACACTTTCGTGTCAATCAACGCGCCAGGTCGTTTTGGTGCGCGCCGAAGACTGGATTTGTCGCCCCTGTAACCGATTGACACAACAACAATGAGAATTCACACGGAGCTTCAGCTTCGCGCAGTCGCGCCGTCGATGCCGTCGACCAGGAGCGGCAGCAGTTCCTCGGCCTTGCCGCGCAGCACCGCGGTCGCCGAATGGTCGAGCGCCAGCGGCTCGGCATTGAGGATGATGAGCTGCCCGCCGTTGGCCAGCGCCAGCTCAGGCAGGTCCGCGGCGGGATAGACGACCGCCGTGCTGCCGACCAGCACGAAGACGTCCGACTCCTCGGCGGCCACCTGGGCATCGAGCAGCACGCCCTTGTTGAGCAGCTCGCCGAACATCACGACGTCGGGGCGCGCCCGCCGGCCACAGCGGATGCAGCGCTGGAGCAGCCAGGGCCCGCGGCGGTTGCCGCAGTGGTCGCAGCGCCAGCGCTGCAGGGCGCCGTGCAGTTCGAGCACGTCGACGGCGCCGGCGCGGGTCAGCAGGCCGTCGACGTTCTGCGTCACCAGCCGCGTCGCCGGACGCAACCGCTGCAGCCGGGCCAGCGCGAGATGCGCCGGATTGGGCGCGGCCGCCTCGACCACGCGCAGGCGTTCGGCCCAGAACTTCGTGAACCCGGCCGGATCGCGCGCCAGATCCTCGGCGTGCGAGAAGCGCAGCGCGGCCTGGTTCATCCACAGGCCGTCGGCATCGCGGTAGGTCGGAATGCCCGAGGCCCTGGACAACCCCGCCCCGGAAAAGACCACGATGCGCCGGGCGGCGCGCAGCAGCTCGACGGCGAGCTCGACCGCGATGCCCTCGCTCATCCGGCCAGGATTCCGTTCATTGGCCGAGCCCCGCCAGGCAGACATACTTGATCTCCAGGAACTCGTCGAGCCCGTATCTGGAACCCTCGCGCCCCAGGCCCGACTGCTTGACGCCGCCGAACGGCGCCTCGGCGGTCGAGATCAGGCCGGTGTTGACGCCGACGATGCCGCATTCGAGCGCCTCGGCGACCCGCATGACGCGGCCGATGTCGCGGCTGTAGAAGTACGAGGCCAGTCCGAACTCGGTGGCGTTGGCCTGCGCGATCGCCTCGTCCTCGGTGTCGAAGGCGAAGATCGGCGCCAGCGGCCCGAAGGTTTCCTCGTGCGCCACCAGCATCTCGGCCGTGGCGCCGCCGATCACGGTTGGCTCGTAGAAGCGCCCGCCCAGCGCGTGCCGCTTGCCGCCGGCCAGCACCCGGCCGCCCTTGGCCAGCGCGTCGGCGACATGCTCCTCGATCTTCGCCACCGCCTTGTCGTCGATCAGCGGCCCCTGCGTGACGCCCGGCTCGGTGCCCTCGCCGACCTTGAGCCCATTCACCTTCGCGACCAGCTTCTGCGTGAAGGCCTCGAGCACGCCGCGCTGGACGTAGATGCGGTTGGCGCAGACGCAGGTCTGGCCGGTGTTGCGGTACTTGGAGACCATCGCGCCCTCGACCGCCGCATCGATGTCGGCGTCGTCGAAGACGATGAAGGGCGCGTTGCCGCCGAGCTCGAGCGACAGCTTCTTGATGGTGTCGGCCGACTGCTTCATCAGCGTGCGGCCGACCTCGGTCGAGCCGGTGAACGTGAGCTTGCGCACGATCGGGCTGCGCGTCATCTCGCCGCCGATCTTCGAGGCCGAGCCGGTCAGCACCGACAGCAGTCCCTTGGGCAGGCCCGCGCGATCGGCCAGCTCGGCGAAGGCCAGCGCCGAAAACGGCGTCTGGCTCGCCGGCTTGACCACCATCGCGCAGCCGGCCGCCAGCGCCGGGCCGGCCTTGCGGGTCAGCATGGCGGTCGGGAAGTTCCAGGGCGTGATCGCCGCCGTGACCCCGACCGGCTGCTTGAGCGCCAGGATGCGGCGGTCGGACTGCGGCGCCGGGATGGTGTCGCCGTAGACCCGGCGCGCCTCCTCGGCGAACCACTCGATGAACGAGGCCGCATAGGCGATCTCGCCCTTGCTCTCGGCCAGCGGCTTGCCCTGCTCGGTGGTCATGATGAGCGCCAGGTCGTCCTGGTTGGCGAGCATCAGGTCGTTGAGCTTGCGCAGGATGGCCGAGCGCTCCTTGGCCGGCCGCCCGGCCCAGGCGCGCTGGGCGACTTCGGCGGCCGCGATGGCGCGCACGGTCTCGGCGCTGCCGCACAGGGGCACGCTGCCGATCGGCTGGCCGCTGGCCGGATTGGTGACCGGGAGGGTCTCGCGGTCGTCCGCATCGGCCCATTCGCCGGCGATGAAGGCCTGCTGGCGCAGCAGGGTCGGGTCCTTGAGTTTCAGCATGCTTGTCTCTCCATGGGCTCGAAAGTGCAGGAAGGCACGATACCCGCGACAGTGTCCCGACGCCGGTCCCGGCCCGCAATTCCGGTCTTCGATCCCATTCATTGGCCTGTATCAAGCACTTGGGGGAAAACAGCGATGGTCACCTTCCGGTCAGACTATAAGATCGCTGCCATTTCTACTCGGAGACCGCATGAAAACACTGCTCGCAATCACCGCGCTGGCCGCCCTCGCGGCCGGCGCGCACGCCCAGGACTTCCCGGGCAGCAAGCCCATCAGCATCGTGGTGCCTTTCGCCGCCGGTGGCCCGACCGACCGGGTCGCGCGCGACCTCGCCGAGGCCCTGCGCAAGCCCCTTGGCGGCGGCAGCATCGTGATCGACAACGTCCCCGGCGCCGGCAGCTCGATCGGCGCCGCCAAGGTGGCGCGCGCCAACCCGGACGGCTACACCCTGCTGCTCAACCACATCGGCATGTCGACGATCCCGACCCTGGTGCGCAACGTGCCGTTCAAGGTCGAGACCGATTTCGAATACCTCGGCATCGTCAACGACGTGCCCATGACGCTCATCGCCAAGCCCCAGATGGCGGCCAACAACTACAAGGAACTGAGCGCCTGGATCGCCGCCAACAAGGGCAAGATCAACCTCGGCAATGCCGGCGTCGGCTCGGCCTCGCACCTGTGCGGCCTGCTCTACCAGACGGCCATGAAGACCGAGATGACCCCGGTGCCGTACAAGGGCACTGCACCCGCCATCACCGACCTGATCGGCGGCCAGATCGACCTGCTCTGCGACCAGACCACCAACACCTCGCCGCAGATCGAGGCCAAGAAGGTCAAGGCCTATGCCGTGACCACGCCCCAGCGCCTGACGACGCCGCTGCTGAAGAACCTGCCGACCCTCCAGGAAGAGGGCCTGAAGGGCTTCGAGGTCACGATCTGGCACGGCTTCTACGCGCCGAAGGGCACGCCGCCGGCCATCACCAAGAAGCTCAACGACGCGCTCAAGGTGGCCCTGAAAGACCCCGAGTTCATCAAGAAGCAGGAAGGCCTGGGCGCCGTGGTCGCGACCGACGGCCGCATCGAGCCCGAAGGCCACAAGAAGTTCGTGGCAGCGGAAATCGCCAAGTGGAGCCCCATCATCAAGGCGGCCGGCGTGTACGCGGACTGATCCCAGCACCTGAAGAAGAAAAGCCGCCGGAGCGAGAGCCCGGCGGCTTTTCTTCATTGCGCGATCACTTCGGCCGGATCGCGTCGGCCGTTCCTTGAATGAAGGCCTTGATCTTGTCCACGTCGTCGGGTGTCAGCTTGCCCGTGAAATCAGGCATGCCGCGCTCCATCGCCGGGCCCTTGAAGACGAACTTGTCGAGGTTCTCGATGAAGCTGGCGTTCATGTAGCCGAGGTTCGGGATGTTGCCGCCGCGGTCGACGCCGGGCACGCCGTGGCAGAAGACGCAGTTGCTCACGTACAGGTAGGTGCCGGCTTCGACCTTGGCGGGGTCGTACTTGACGCCCTGCAGCAGCTTGTCCATGCGGTACTGCACGAACTCCGGCTTGGGCGCATTGCCGCCGACCACGAAGGTGTAGACGGTGCCCGGCCCCTGGCGCTCGGTGGCCCGCTGGGCCAGGCCGTAGACGCCGCCCCAGCCCACCGCCACCGACACGTACTGCTTGCCGTCGACCATGTAAGTGGCCGGCGCCGCGACCACGCCGGTGCCGGTCGGCGTCTCCCAGAGCTTGTCGCCGGTCTTGGCGTTGTAGGCGACCAGCCGGCCGTCGGCCGTGCCCTGGAACACCAGGTTGCCGGCCGTGGTCAGCGTGCCGCCGTTCCAGGGCGACACGTAGTCGACGCCCCAGGCCTCCTTCTGCGCGACCGGGTCCCAGGCGACCAGGCGCCCCATCGGCTTGCTGGTCGGCGGCTCGGCATTGGCGAACTTGGCGGTGTTCCAACCCAGCGCCGCATGCGGCCGGCCCGGTGCGTTCTCGTTGAACTTCCAGTCCTTGTCGTCCATCAGGTTGAGCGGCACGTGCTGCGCCGGCAGGTAGGCCAGCCCGGTCTGGGGGCTGTAGGACATCGGGTGCCAGTTGTGGGCGCCGAAGGGGCCGGGGACGCTGTCGCCGGGCTTGGTGTTCTGGCGCGCGGCGGCGATCTCGATCGGCCGGCCGTTCTTGTCGTAGCCCGTGGCCCAGTTGACCTCGACGAAATTCTTCGCCGAGATGAACTTGCCGTTGGTGCGGTCGATCACGAAGAAGAAGCCGTTCTTGGGCGCATGCAGGATCACCTTGCGCGGCTTGCCCCCGATCTTGACGTCGGCCAGGATCATCGGCTGCGTCGAGGTGTAGTCCCAGTTGTCACCGGGCGTCTCCTGGTAGTGCCACTTGTACTTGCCGGTGTCGGGGTCGAGCGCCACGATCGACGCCAGGTACAGGTTGTCGCCGCCCTTCGGGCTGCGCTGGCTCTGGGCCCACGGCGAGCCGTTGCCGGTGCCGACGTACATCAGGTTCAGCTCGGGGTCGAAGGTGAGCGAGTCCCAGGCAGTACCGCCGCCGCCCGCCTCCCAGTACTTGTTGCTCGGGTCCCAGGTCTTCGCGGCCTTGGCCATCGAGGCGTCCTCGTAGGGCTTGGACGGATCGCCCGGCACCACGAACCAACGCCACTTCTGGTCGCCGGAGGCCGCGTCGTAGGCCGTGACATAGCCTCGCACGCCGTACTCGGCGCCGCCATTGCCGATGATCACCTTGCCCTTGAAGACCCGGGGCGCGCCGGTGATGGTGTAGGAGCGGCTGTGGTCGATGATGGTGTCCTTCTCCCATACCACTTGGCCGTTGGCGGCATCGAGCGCGATCAGCCGGCCGTCATAAGAGGCGACATACACCTTGCCCTGGTAGATCGCCACGCCGCGGTTGACCACGTCGCAGCAGCCCTTGAAGCCCTTCGAGCGGTCGACCTTCGGGTCGTAGGTCCAGAGCTGCTTGCCGGTGCGCGCATCGATCGCATGCACCACGCTCCATGACGCGGTGACATACATGATGCCGTCGACCACCAGCGGCGTGGCCTCGACGCCGCGCGTGGACTGGAGGTCGTAGGACCAGGCCAGACCGAGTTCCTTGACGTTCCCCGCGTTGACCTGGTCGAGCTTGCTGAAGCGGGTCTCGGCGTAGTCGAGGCCGTAGCTCGGCCAGTCTGGCGTCTTGGCCGCATTGGCGCGGATGAAGGCGCCGTCGACCTTCTGCGTGACCGCCTTGATGTGCTCGGGCGAGCCCTTGGCCGGTTGCGCCAGCGCGCCCGGGGCGCCCAGGCACAGCAGCGCGCCGAGCGCCAGCGCGGCGTGGATCTTCTTCATCGTCGGGTCTCCTGTCGTTGTGACCCGAAGGATCGGCCGTCCCGGACCTTTGTTCATCCTCGGGAATTCCCTAGAGCCCGACTGTTCCATTGCGGAACAAATTCGAGCCTCTTTTCCTGCCCTGGAGGCGCCCGTGCCCCTGACGACACGCAGCTTGGCCGGCGGCCCTCGACAGCTGTTCGCCAACACGCACACCGAACGCGTCGCGCTGGCCCGGACCCAGTTCTTCGAGGAAGGCGTGCGGCCTTCCGGGCTGGTCGGCGAGGCCGTGATCCAGTCCTGGATGCGCTGCGCCCGCAGCCATGCCGACACCCGGCGGACGATCGCGTTCGACGCGGTCACGCCGAGCCGGCTGCATGCCACGCTGGCGCGCAACCACGACCTGCTGGCAGCGGCGCAGGGCGAACTCGTGGGCATGGAAAGCTCGCTCGCCGGCACCGACTGCCGGGTGCTGCTGACCGACGCACAGGGCGTGATCGTCCACGTGACGCATCACCCGGCCGCGGCCGCGCAGCCGATCCTGCGCCGGACCGCCCGGCTGGGCGTCAACATCGCCGAGAGCGTGGTCGGCACCACCGCGCCGGGCATCGTCGCGCGCACCGGCCAGGCCTGCACGGTCGATGGCGCCGAGCACTACTTCGAATGCCTGCGGGCCATGCAGTGCGCAGCGGCGCCGATCCGCGATGTCCACGGGCACCTGGCCGGCGTGCTCGACCTGTCGGTGGAATCGCGCCGCTTCGGCTTCGACGCCGCCTCGATGGTCGCCCTCTACGCCACCACGATCGAAAACCGCCTGCTGCTGGCGCAGTCGAGCGACCGCCTGGTGCTCCGCTTCCAGGCCAGTCCGGCGCTGCTGGGCACGCCGCTCGAGGCGCTGGCGGGCATCGCCGACGACGGCACCGTCGCCTGGCTCAATGCCGCGGGGGCGCGGCTGATCGGCGGCCTGCCCGAGGCCGGCCCTTGCGACGCCGAGCTGCTGTTCGGCCTCGATCTGGCCGGGCTGCTGCGCCTCGGCCGCCGCGAAGCCGCGCAGCCGGTGCGGCTCGCGAGCGGACTGGGCGTCTGGCTGCAGGCGCGCATGCAGGCGCGCGACGGCATCGACTTCGGCCACGCGGCGAGCGTGCCCGCGGCGACCCCGGCACCGGCGGCCGCCGAGGTGCCGGCGGCCAGCACTGCCGAAGCGCCGCAGCCGGCCGGGCCCGCTGGCGGCGCGGACGCCGGCGACACCACCCTGCAAGGCCACAGCCGCAAGCTGATCGAAGACACGCTGGCGGCCCACCACGGCAATATCTCGCTCGCGGCGCGGCAGCTGCGGGTCTCGCGCGGCACGCTGTACCGGCGGCTCAGGCGTTGGCGCGAAGGCACAATCGATTCATGAGCGTCCAGGCCCTGCGATCCACCTTCGGTCACAACTGCCATTGGTGCGGCCTGCCCATGGATTTCGCGGAGCCCCGCAGCGACCCCGATTCGGCCACCATCGAGCACCTCAACGACGCTACCCTCGGTGGCGTCCGCAAGCAGAAGCACCGGCGACTCTCGCATGCGATCTGCAACCAGACCCGCAACGAATTCAAGCTCCAGGCCGAACGGCAGTTCCAGCGCTGGATCGAGGCGCGCCGGGCGTCGGCGGCCGGGGGCGACTGAGTCGCCGTTGCCGCCTTCTTCGGCTGTCAACCCTGGGCCGGCAGGCGCCGCGCCTCCGAGCTCGGATGCAGCGGCCGCAGGTACTCGTGCAGCGGCAGCGCGGCGGCTCCTACCGCCGGGGCCCATTGGCCGTAGCGCGCCGGCCGCACCACCGGCGCGGGCAAGCCGGCGCTGTCGGCGTAGCGCTGCACGGTCGCGATGGCGCCGCGCAGGAAGTCCGGATGCGCATCGCATGACTTGCCGCCGACCACGATCGCGCGCGGCTCGAAGGTGACCCACAGGTTCTGCAGCAGCACGCCCAGGTAGCCCGCGGCCCTGCCGGGCCCGTCGGCGCTGCGGTCGAGCACCCGGGCGCCCAGGAAGACCTCGGCGCAGCCGTTGCGGCCGCACGAGCAGCGCGGCCCGTCGATCTGCAGCACGGTGTGGCCGATCTCGCCGGCCATGCCGCCGGCGCCAGTGAACAGGCGGTCGTTGAGCACCACGCCGGCGCCGACCCCGACGTCGCAGCTTACGAAGATCAGCGGGTCTTCGCCCTCGCCGTCCGAGAACTCGAACTCGCCGAGCACCCCGGCATCGGCGTCGTTCTGCAGCTGCACCGCGATGCCCGCCAGCCCTTCGCGCGCCAGGGCCTCGCCGAGCAGCGGCAGGAAGTCGAGGTTGCGCCAACCGAGGTTGGGCGCGAAGCGCACCATGCCGGTGGCATCGTCGAGCGCCCCCGGAACGCCGACGCCGATGCCCGACAGCCGCAGGCCGGCAGCGACCAGGTGAGCGTGCGCCGCCGCCGCCATCCGCGCCACCTGCGCGCACGCCACCCGCGGCGCGCGTTCGACCAGCGGCTGCGAATCGGAATACAGCACCTCGCCCCGGAGCGAGACGCAGACCACGCGCACCGTCTCGACCGCGATCTCGACCCCCAGCAGCGCGCGCACTCCGACGTTGATGGACAGCGGCGTCGACGGCCGCCCGAGTCCGTCGGCGACCGGCGTGCCGGCCTCGTCGAGCCAACCGTCGTCGAGCAGCTCGCGCACCAGCAGGCTCACGGTCGACTTGGTGAGGCCGCTCTCGGCGGCCAGCCGCGCGCGCGAAAGGCCGGGCCGCGCCCGCAGCAGCCGCAGCAGCACGCTGCGGTTGATGCGCTTGACCAGCTGCTGGTCGCCCGTGGTCTTCATCCGGCGTGTTCGGCCTGCGGTTTTCCGTCGGGCCGCTTGCCCGCGATGATCATCCCGAGCACCTCGTCCTCGGTGACGTCGGCGGTGCGGTAGGTGCCGACCAGCCGGCCGTTCTTCATCACCGCGAGGCGGTCGCTGAGGCCGAACACGTCGGGCATGTCGTGGGTGATCAGGAAGATGCCCACGCCGTCGGCCTTGAGCTGCTTCACCAGCGCGCCGACCATCGCGGTCTCCTCGGGCCCGAGCGCCGCGCAGGGCTCGTCCATGATCAGGATGCGGGCGTTGAAGTACAGCGCCCGCGAGATCGCCACCACCTGCCGCTGGCCGCCCGACAGGCGCCGCACCGGCACCCGGATATTGGTGAAGTTCTTGTTGAGGCGATGGAATACCTTGCGCGCCTGGCCTTCCATGAAATGGTCGTCGAGCGTGCGCCAGGGCGTGAGCTTCTCGCGGCCGAGGAACAGGTTGGCGACCGAATCGAGGTTGTCGGCCAGCGCCAGGGTCTGGTAGATGGTCTCGATGCCCTGGGCCTGGGCTTCGGAGGGCGTGCGGATGTTGACCTTTTCGCCGGCGATCAGCGTGTCGCCGGAGTCGATCGGATAGGCGCCCGCGAGCATCTTCATCAAGGTCGACTTGCCGGCGCCGTTGTGGCCCAGCAGCGCGACCACTTCGCCGGGATAGAGGTTGACGCTGACGCCGTCGACCGCCTTCACGCCGCCGAAGGCCTTGCGGATCTCGCGCAGTTCGACGAGGGGTGGGTTGGCGCTCATCTAGTTCTCTCCGAACTTCTTGCGATACAGCACATCGAAGACCACCGCCACGATCAGCACCTGGCCGATGATCACCATCCGCTTGCCGATCGGCACGTCGAGCAGCAGCATGCCGCTGTCGAGCGACTGCATGATCAGCGCCCCGAGCACCGAGCCGAAGATCGAGCCGCTGCCGCCGGCCAGCGCCGTGCCGCCGATCACGGCCGCCGCGATCACGTAGAGCTCCATGCCGGTGCCGAGCGAATTGGTGCCGGCATTGAGCCGCGCGATCGAGACGATCGCGGCGATGGTCACCAGCACAGCCAGCAGCGCGAACAGCATCAGCGTCACCCGCTTGACCGGGATGCCGACCAGCGCCGCCGCGTCGGGGTTGCCGCCCATTGCGAACACATAGCGCCCGAAGCGGGTGCGGTGTACGATGAACGACAGGACCACCGACACCACCGCCCAGATCAGCACCGGGATCGGGATGCCCTGGGCCTCGGTCTTGGACGAGATCTGGTAGTTGTTCATGGTGGCGGCGAAGGCGAACACCACCGCCGCGGGCACTGCGGCCAGCAGCAGGTCCAGCCACAGGGGCTCGACCGGCATCCCGTGGCGCTGCCGAGCGCTGCGCTTCTGCAGCATGCGCGCGAAGATCACGACCGCCACCAGCGCCGCCAGCGCCCACGACGCCGTGGTGCCGATGCCGCCGTCGTAGCCGCCGCCCAGGCGCTGGAAGAATTCGTCGTTGACCGGCTGCGTCTTCCCGTCGGCCACCAGGAAGGCGGCGCCCCGGAACGACATCAGCCCGCCCAGCGTGACCACGAACGACGGCACGCCGAGCACCGCGGTCAGCCCGCCCTGGTAGAGCGACACCAGCAGCGCCACCGCCAGCCCGGCCAGGCTCGCCGCCGGCCAGGACCAGCCGGCCGAGTACTGCAGGTAGGCGACCAGCACGCCGACGAAGCCCATCACCGAACCCACCGACAGGTCGATGTGGCGGGCCACGATGATCAGCACCATCACGGTCGAGACGATGCCGACCACCGCGGTCTGCTGCGCGATGTTGTAGAGGTTCTCGGGCGACAGGAAGACGCCGCCCGACAGGACGTGGAAGACGATCGCCATCACCACCAGCAGCACGCTCATGAGCAGCAGCCGGAGATCGACGCCGCTGCGGCGCCACAGGCCGGGGGACGCGCTCATCGCCTTACTTGCAGGCCGGCGGCGCCTTGTCGCCGCTGACGCCCTTGCAGAGTTCGTCCTTCTTGATCCAGCCGGCCTTGACCACCACGTCGAGGTTGTCGCGCGTGATCGGCACCGGCGTCAGGAAGCGCGACGAGATCGCCACCTTCTTCTCGCCGCCGCTCCAGTCGGCCGCCTTGTCGGCCGGCTTGCCGGCGGCCAGCGCCACGGCCGCCGAGGCGGCCTCGCGTCCCAGTTCGCGCGAATCCTTCCACACCGACACGGTCTGGGTGCCGAGCGCGATCCGGTTGAGCGCCGCGAAGTCGGCGTCCTGGCCCGACACCGGGATGCCGCGGATGCCCTTGGCCGTGAGCGCAGCCACCGCGCCGCCCGCGGTGCCGTCGTTCGAGGCCACCACCGCATCGACCTTGTTGCCGGCCTTGGTGAGGATCTGCTCCATGTTCTTCTGCGCCACCTCGGGCTTCCAGCCGTCGGTGAATTCGTCGCCGACGATCTTGATGTCGCCCTTCTTGACCGCATCGGCGATCACTTCCTGCTGGCCGGCACGCAGGAAGTTGGCGTTCGGGTCGGTCGGCGAGCCCTTGATCATCACGTAGTTGCCCTTGGGCTGGAGCTTGTAGACCGCGCGCGCCTGCATCCGGCCGACCTCGGTGTTGTCGAAGGTGATGTAGAACACGCCGGGCGTCTCGATCAGCCGGTCGTAGGCCACCACCGGCACCTTCTGCTTAAGCGCCTTGTTCACCGCCGGCAGGATCGCGTCCTTGTCCATCGCGAGCACGATCAGCGCCTTGGCACCCTTCGACATCAGGCCCTCGATGTCGCCCAGCTGCTTCTCGGGCGAGCCGCCCGCGTCGGCGCTGATGTACTTGGCGCCGAGCTTCTCGAGCTGGGCCTTGATCGCGGCCTCGTCGGTCTTCCAGCGCTCTTCCTGGAAATTGGACCAGCTCACGCCGACCACGGTCTGGGCGCAAGCGCCGAGCGCGGTCAGTCCGAGGGCCAGGGCGGTCAGTGTCGGGGCGAACTTCATGGTCGGTCTCCAGGTTTGATTTAGTTTGAGCGACGAACTATGTCAGCAGGCCTACGTGTCGGCATTGGGATATTCCCTGCGGGTAAATGCGCTGCGCCTGATTAGTCACGATCGATACGATTTCGCGGACAACGCAAGCTGTGCATAAGCCGGAGACAAGATGGACCCTGAGATTTCAGCCCCGGAGCGCTTGGCGCTCTACCGCACGATGGTGCGCATCCGCACCTTCGAGAACGCCGCCGAGGCCGCCAGCCAGGGCGGCGTCAGCGCCTACGGCCAGGAGGCGGCGGGCGGCGCCAAGGTGCGCGGCCCGCTGCACCTGTCGACCGGCCAGGAGGCGGTGCCGGCCGGCGTCTGCGCCCACCTGAGCCGCGCCGACTACCTGACATCGACCCATCGCGGCCACGGCCACACGCTGGCCAAGGGCGCCGACCTGGGCCGCATGATGGCCGAGCTCTTCGGCAAGGCGAGCGGCTTCAACGGCGGCAAGGGCGGCTCGATGCACATCGCCGACTTCTCGGTCGGCATGCTCGGCGCCAACGGCGTGGTGGCGGCCGGACTGCCGATCGCGGTCGGCGCGGCCCATGCGCAGAAACTCCAGAAGAAGGACGCCATCACGGTCTGCTTCTTCGGCGACGGCGCGATCAACCGCGGCCCCTTCCTCGAGTCGCTGAACTGGGCCCGGGTCTACCAGCTGCCGGTGCTGTTCGTCTGCGAGGACAACCGCTGGAGCGCCACCACCGCCAGCGGGCCGATGACCGCGGGCGACGGCGCCTCGGCCCGCGCCGAGTCCATGGACATCGCCGCCACCCAGGTCGACGGCAACGAGGTGTTCGAGGTCCACGCGGCGGCCCGCCGCCTGGTCGCCGAGGTGCGCGCCGGCCGCGGACCGCGCCTGCTGCACGCCCTGACCTACCGGGTCAAGGGCCATGTCTCGGTCGATCCGGCCGCCTACCGCGACCCGGCCGAACTGGCCGCGGCGCTGGAGACCGACCCGATCGCACGGGCACGCGCCCGGCTGGCCGCCAGCGGCATCGATGCCGCGGCGCTGGCCGCGATCGAGAACGAAGCCCATGCCGAGGTCGAGGCCGCGCTCGCCGCCGCCGACGCCGCACCGTGGCCCGAGGCCGGCGCGGCTTTCACCGACGTGCAGACCACCGGAGCCGGCCAATGGACATGACCCACGAACCGGCCGCCGCCGTGCTTCAGCTCGGCTATGCCGAAGCCGCCGTGCTGGCGGTCCAGCGCCAAATGGAAGCCGACCCGCGCGTGGTGGTGCTCGGCGAGGACGTCGGCCGCGGCGGCATCTTCGGCCAGTACAAGGGCCTGCAGCAGCGCTTCGGCGCCGAGCGCGTGATCGACACGCCGATCTCCGAGGCCGCGATCATGGGCGCCGGTGTCGGCATGGCGCTGGCCGGGCTGCGCCCGGTGGTCGAGATGCGGGTGGTCGACTTCGCGCTCTGCGGCATGGACGAGCTGGTCAACCAGGCGGCCAAGAACCGCTTCATGTTCGGCGGCCAAGGCCGCGTGCCGCTGGTCGCGCGCATGCCCGGCGGCATCTGGGACGCGTCGGCGGCGCAGCATTCCCAATCGCTCGAGGCCTGGTTCGCGCACCTGCCCGGCGTGGTGGTGGTCTGCCCGTCGACGCCGCAGGACAACTATTCGCTGCTGCGCGCGGCGCTGCAATGCGGCGATCCGGTGGTCTACATCGAGCACAAGACGCTCTGGGGCGCACGCGGGCCGGTCGACGAAAGCCTGCCCGTGGCGCTCGGCAAGGCCGCCCGGCGGCGCCGCGGAGAAGCGCTGACGCTGGTCAGCTGGGGGCGGCAGATGCAGGTCTGCGAAGCCGCCTGCGACGCGCTGGCGGCCGAAGGCATCGAGGTCGACCTGATCGACCTGCGCACGCTGTGGCCCTGGGACCGCGAGGCCGTGCTCGAATCCTGCGGCCGCACCGGACGCCTGCTGGTGGTCCACGAGGCGGTGCAGGCGGCGGGCTTCGGCGCCGAGATCGCCGCCAGCGCGGCCGAGGCGACCGGCTGCCGCGTCGCCCGCCGCGGCGCCCCGCGCATTCCGGTCGGCTACGCGCCGGTGCTGGAGGCGCAATCGCGCGTCGGCGTCGAACAGATCGTGGGCGCCGCACGGGCGTTGCATGGATGAGCACCGAACCGGCATCGGCGATCGAGGACATGGTCTTCCTCAAGCTGGTGCGGGTCGTGAACCTGACGGCGCGGCCCTTCCGACAGCGGGTCGGGCGCGAGCACCAGCTCACGCTCAACGAGTGGCGCACGATGGCGCTGCTCGGCAGCCGCCCCGGCCTCACTGCGACGCAGCTCGCCGACCTCACCGGGCTCGACAAGATGGCGGTGAGCCGGGCCCTCGCGGGCCTGCAGCGCGCCCGGCGCCTGCACCGCCATGAAGACCCGACCGACCAGCGGCGCAGCCGGCTCTACCTGAGCAGCGCGGGCAAGGCGGTCCACGCGGCGGTCGTGGTGCGGGCGCGCCAGCGCGAGGCCGAACTGTTCGCGGGCGTCTCGGCCGAGGAACTGCAGCAGCTCAACGGCACGCTCGACAAGCTGATCGCATCGGTGGCCAGCAATGCCGGGCCGCCCGCTTCAGGCTGAGAAGCCGCCACTGGCGAGGCTGGCGAGATGGGACGCCCGGCCGCGCGCCCTACAGCTGCACGCCCCGCGTCAGCGCGCCATCGACCACCAGGTTGGTGCCGGTCACGAAGCTGGCGGCCGGGCTGGCGAGGAAGGCCACCGCATTGGCCATCTCCTGCGGCGTGCCCATGCGGCCGGTCGGGTTGAGCGCGAGCGCCTGGGCATAGAGCGCGGGATTGCCGTGCTCGATCTGCTCCCACACGCCGCCGCTGAAGTAGGTGTTGCCGGGCGACACCGTGTTGGCACGGATGCACTTGCCCGCGAGCTGGTACGCCAGGCCCTGCGTGTAGTGGACGATGGCGGCCTTGAAGGCGCCGTAGGGCCCGGCCGCGAAGTCGATCTCGCGGCCCGACACGCTCGAGATCGTGACGATGGCCGCATGCGGGCTGCGTTCCAGCCGCGGCATGGCGGCATCGACCAGCCGCACCGTGCCCATCATGTCGACCTCGAAGCCGCGCTGCCAGCCCGCCTCGTCGCTGGCGATGGCGAGCGCGCTCACGTTGGCCACCACGATGTCGATGCCGCCCAGCGCGTCGCCGGCGTCTGCCACCCAGGCCTTGAGCGCCGGGCCGTCGCCCACGTCGACCGCGCGCCCGAACACCTTGACGCCGCCGGCCGACAGTTCGCCGACCGCCTGCGCCACCTCGTCGGCGTGGCGGGCGCAGATCGCCACGTGCGCGCCCTCCGCCGCCAGCGTCCGCGCGATCGCGCGGCCGATTCCCTTGGTGCCGCCCGTGACCAGCGCGTTGAGTCCCTTGAGTCCGAGGTCCATGGAGGGGTCCTTTCGGGCTTCAGCCCGGCAAGAGGTAGGTTTTCGAGATGCCGGCGCCGACCGTGTACTTGGGGTCGACGAAGTGCGCGCGAGGGCAGGTCCTGCTCGGTCCTGATCGCGCCGTCGAAGGCATCGCGCGTCTCGACCACCACGCGGTCGCCGGGGCGCACCTGCAGCACCGGATCCGAGTAGGGACCGATGGTGTAGTGGTACCTGCCCTGCTTCGCCTCGGTGAGCAGGTGCGTGTCGGGCGTGCGGCCCTGCACCACGCCGCGCGTGCGCATGATCGAGCTGTCGAGCCAGTCCATGAAGCCGCCCCGCCCTACAGCGCCGGATGCCGCTGGTGCCAGTCGGTCGCCTGCTGGAAGGCCCAGCCGGCGCGCACCAGCAGTTCCTCCTCGAAGTGGCGCGAGACGAACTGGAACGCCACCGGCGTGCCCGCCTCGGTGAAGCCGCCGGGCAGCGTGAGGGTGGGGCTGCCGCTCATGTCCAGCGGGCAGGTGCAGCGCAGCATCGCCGACATCAGCTCGGCGTCCTCGCCGAAGCTCAGCATGCGCTCGAGCGTCGGCGACGCCACGCCCTGCGCGGGCATCAGCAGCAGGTCGATGCCCTCGAACATCTCTCGCACCCTGCCGCTGAAGGCCTGGCGGCGCAAGACGATCTTCTGATAGTCCATGCCGCTCTGCGCGCGGCCCAGGTCCAGCACGCCGGCAAGCGCCGGGCCGTACATTTCCTTGCGCGCCGGATAGGTCGCCTCGTGCACCACGGCCGCCTCGACGCCGCAGAGCGGGAACCAGTCGGCGATGACCTGCGTCGGGTCGGGGAAGCTCACCTCACGCACCTCGGCGCCGAGCTCGCGCACCGCCGCCAGCGCGCCGGCCATCGCGGTGGCGGTGGCGGCGTCGACGCCCTCGTTCCAGCGCGGGTCGAGGCCCACGCGCAGGCCGCGCAGGCCGCGCTGCATGCCCGCGAGGTAGTTGGGCACCGGAGCGAGGCTGGCGGTCGGGTCTTTCGGATCGGCACCGGCGATAGCGCCGAGCATCGCACCCGCATCGGCCGCGCTGCGCGTCATCGGACCGATGTGGTCGAGCGTCGCGGCCAGTTCGAAGGCGCCGTAGCGGCTGACGCGGCCCCAGGTCGGCTTGAGGCCGGTGAGGCCGTTGGCTGCGGACGGGAAGCGGATCGATCCGCCGGTGTCGGTGCCCAGCGACCCGTAGCAGAGGCCCGCCGCAGTCGCGACGCCCGATCCGCTCGACGAGGCGCCCGACCAGTGGGCCGCGTTCCACGGGTTGACCGGCGGCGTAACCGTCGGGTGGTGGTCGGCGTAGGCGCTCTCGGTGAGCTGAAGCTTGCCGAGGATCACGGCGCCCGCCTCGCGCAGCTTGCGCACCGCCGTGCCGTCCTCGGTGGGCACGAAGTCGCGGTAGAGCGCCATGCCGGCGGCGGTGGCCACACCCTCGGTCCAGCACAGGTCCTTCACCGCCACCGGCACGCCGTGCAGCGGCCCGCGGACCCGGCCCTTCGCGATCTCGGCCTCGGCCTGGCGCGCATCGGCCAGCGCCTGCTCGGCCATCACGATCACATAGCTCTTCAGCGCCCCGTCGACCTTCTCGATGCGGTCGAGCTGCGCTTGCGTGACCTCGACCGGCGAGAGCTCCTTGCGCCGGATGCGCTGGCCGATGTCCACCAGCTCGAGGTAATGCAGTTCGTTGCTCATCCATGGACTCCTGTGTATTGACTCATGATTTCGAAATCGCCGAGGTGCTCGCGCGGGATCTCGTCGCCAATCTGGCCGCGCTTGATCACCAGCACGCGCTGCGACACCGCCGCGATGAATTCGAGGTTCTGCTCGACCAGCACGATCGTGAGCTTCATGCGGTCGCGCAGCGCCGCCAGCGTCTCGGCGATCTCCTCGATGATCGAAGGCTGGATGCCTTCGGTGGGCTCGTCGAGCAGCAGCAGCGTCGGCTTGCCCGCCAGCGCCCGGGCCAGCGCCAGCAACTGCTGCTCGCCGCCCGAGAGCGAGCCGCCGGGCCGCTCGAGAAGGGGCTTGAGGCGCGGAAAGTCCTCCAGCAGGGCCTCGATGGTGGCCATGCTGCGCTCGCCGGTCTTCACCAGGCCCATGCGCAGGTTGTCCATCGCGCTGAGTGTCGGGAAGATCTCGCGCCCCTGCGGCACGTAGGCCATGCCCAGGCGCGCCCGCGCATGCGGCGCATCGCGCGTGATGTCGGCGCCGCCGAAGCGCACCGTGCCGGCGGTGGTGCGCAGCGCGCCGATCAGCGTGCGCAGCAGCGTGGTCTTGCCCATCCCGTTGTGGCCCAGGATGCCGACCGACTCGCCCTGGGCGATCGCGAGCGAGACCCCGTGCAGCACCGGGATGGCCCCGTAGCCAGCGTGCAGGCCGGTGACTTCGAGCATGCGTGCCTCCGGGTTCAGTGCGGCTTCTTGCCGAGGTAGATCTGCTGGATCAGCGGGTCGCTCATGATGCGGTCCGGCGTGTCCTCCTTGATGACGGCGCCCTGGTGCAGCACCGTCACCTTCTTGGCGATCATGCGGATGAAGTTCATGTCGTGTTCCACCACCACCAGCGCATGCTGGCGGTTGATCTCCAGGATGAGTTCGGCGGTGCGCGCCACCTCGGCGTCGCTCATGCCGGCGGCCGGCTCGTCGAGCAGGATCAGGGGCGGGTCGGCCGCGATCACCACGCCGATCTCCACCCACTGCCGCAGGCCGTGCGCGAGCAGCCCGGCCTTGACGTCGCGGTAGGCGTGCATGCCCACCCGCTCCAGCGTCTCGCGCGTGATGCGGTCGGCCTGCATGGTGCTGTTGAGCCGGCGGGCCGACAGCCAGACGTTCTCCCACACGCTCAGGCCGTTGAACAGGCTGGGCACCTGGGTCTTGATGCCGATGCCCAGGCGGCCCGGGTCGTGCGGCTGCATCTTCGAGATGTCCTGGCCGCGGAACAGGATCTGCCCCGAGGTCGGCTTGACCTGGCCGGTCAGCAGCTTGAAGAAGGTGCTCTTGCCGGCGCCATTGGGTCCGATCACGCAGCGCAGCTCGGTCTCGGCCAGCGTGAAGTTGACGTCGCGCGTGGCATGCACGCCGCCGAAGCGCACGTTGAGGTTGCGGGTCTCGATCAGCGGTGTCGTCGTCATGGCGCGGGCTCCGTGGCGGGCATCGGGTGCGGCACGTCCTTGCTCGCCGCCGCTGCCGCGGGCACGGCCGCCGGCTTCGGTGCCCTGGTCGGCGGCGCCCTGCGCAGGCGGCGCCAGGCGATGTCGATCAGGTCGCCGAGGCTGGGCACGATGCCGCGCGGCACCAGCAGCACGAAGACCACCAGGATGGCGCCGAGCACCAGGTTCGAATTGAAAGCCTGCTGGGTGCCGATCTGCGAGGTGATCCACTGGATCGCGACGCAGCCGACGACCGGGCCGACCAGCGTGCCGAGTCCGCCGACGATGACCCAGATGATGATTTGGGCCGACTGCGCGAGGCCGAAGATGGTCGGGCTCGTGAACGCACCCCAGTTCGCGAACAGGCAGCCTGCGAGCCCCGCGATGGCGCCGCCCAGCGTGAAGCTGAAGAGCTTGTAGATGCGCGCGTCGTAGCCCAGCAGCAGCACGCGCTGCTCGTTCTCCTTGGCCGCCACGATCACCCGGCCGATCTTCGAGCTGATCAGCACGCGCAGTCCCAGGTAGACCAGCAGCAGGCAACTGAAGGCGACGTAGAAGAGGTCTTTGGGCGTCAGGACCTCGTCCTGCTGCCCGGGCCAGTTGAGCGTCGGTATCGCAGGGATGCCGTTGAAGCCGCCCAGCGGCGCGCTGCCGATGCGCCACTCGGGCCCGGCGGTGGAATTGACCAGGTTGAACAGGATCAGCGTGACGGTGAGCGTGATCACGCCCATGTACACGTCCGACAGCCGGCCGTAGAAGATCACGTAGCCCAGCAGAGCGGCGAACAGCGCGGGCACCACGATCGCAAGCAGGAAGGGGATGGTGCTGTCGCCCATGTTCATCACCGCGATCGCGTAGGTGTAGGCGCCGAGACCGAAGAAGGCGGCTTGGCCGAAGCACAGGATGCCGCCGAAGCCCCAGATGAAGGCCAGGCTGACGCCCAGGATCGACATCACGGCATAGATCGTGACCTCGATCAGCGTGTAGTCGTCCATCACGCCGGGAAGGCCGAAGAGCAGCGCGATGCCCACGGCCAGGCTGAGCGCCGCGCTGGCCCAGGACTTGGCAAAACGGTTCACAGGGACCCCTTGAAGAAACGTCCGGTGATGCCCTGGGGCAGCAGCCGGAGCATTGCGATCGCGGCCACCAGCAGCGCCACCTCGCCGAGCACCGGCGTGGTGGCGAAGGTGGCCAGCTGGTTGATCGAACCGAAGAGCGTCGAGGCGCCGAGCAGGCCCGCCAGGATGGCCGGCCCGCCGCCGATCACGGTGATGAAGGCCTTGGCCACGAAGGCCGCCCCCATCGTCGGCACCACGCCGGTCAGCGGCGCGAGCAGCCCGCCGGCCAGGCCGGAGAGCGCGGCGCCGACGGCGAAGGTGACCGAATACACGCGGCTCGGGCTGATGCCCAGCGCGTTCGCCATGTCGGGCTTCTGCATGGTGCCGCGCGCGATCAGACCGAGCTGAGTGCGGGTGAGCACGAAGCGGATCGCCAGCGACAGCACCACCGCCACCGCGATGATCACCAGCGTGTAGCCGCTGATCGAGTAGGCGCCGATGGAGAAGCTGCCGAGCGGCGCCGAGACGCCGGCCGTGGTATTGCCCGCCACCGAGGTGACGATGCCCACCAGCAGCAGCGACAGTCCCCAGGTGGCGAGCATGGTGTCGACCATGCGGCCGTAGAGCCGGCGGATCACCAGCCGCTCCAGCACCACGCCGACCGCGCCGACCGCGATCGGCGCGACGATGAACATCGCGATCCAGAGGTTGACGCCCGCCTTGAGCGCGACGATCACGGCATAGGCGCCCAGCATCATGAACTCGCCATGCGCCAGGTTGATGACCTTCATCATCCCGAAGATGACGGCCAGCCCGGCCGAGATGATGACCAGGCTCGCCACCGCGTAGAGCACCTGGACGAGAACGACGAATGCGAGATCCATGATGTCGGCGCCCCGCCTCAGACCTTGATCACGTACTGCTGGTTGTCCTTCGGATTCTTCCTGAGGTTGCAGACCGCGCTGGTGTCCACCGGCGGCTGCTGCTGGAAGGTCTCGACGATGTTGAGCTGCTTGTTGCGAACCTCGGCGATGCTCACGTTCAGCACGCAGTGGTGGGTCTCCGGGTCCAGCGAGACCTTGCCGCTGGGCCCGTCGATGCTGATGCCCGACTCGAGCGCCGCGATCATCTTGTCGCGGTCGATCGAGCCGGCCTTCTTCACGCCCTCGGCCCAGAGCTTGAAGCCCTGGTAAGTGCCCATCGCGAGCTCGGTGATGTTCGGATAGTCGGCGCCGAAGCGCTTGTAGAAGCGCTCCTTGAAGGCCTTGTTCTCGGGCGTGTCGAGGTTCTGGAAATAGTTGTACGAGACCAGGAAGCCGTCGGCCTCGGCCGGCGACAGCACGATCTGCTCGTTGCCGCCGGCGAAGGTGGTGGACGCCAGCGGGATCTTCTTCGTCAGGCCCGCGGCGGCCCACTGGCGATAGAAGGAGATGTGGGCGCCGCCCACCAGCGCCGAGATGATCATGTCGGGCTTGGCCGCCTCGATCTTCGAGATGGTGGGGCCGAAGTTGGTGACGTCCAGCGGGAAGAAGTCTATCGAGGCAACCGAGCCGCCGTTGTCCTGCACGAACTTCTTCACCCACTGCGAGGTGATCTGGCCGTAGTTGTAGTCGGCGGCGACCACGTACACCTTCTTGCCCCACTTCTTCATCGCATACGGCACCAGCTTGGCCACGGTCTGGCCGGGCGTGACGCCGGTGCAGAAGGTGTTGCGGTCGCAGACGCCGCCTTCGTACTGCGTGTTGTAGAAGTAGAGCGTCTTGTTGCGGGTGAGCACCGGGCGGATGACCTCGCGCGAGGCCGAGGTGATGCCACCCATCACGACCGTCGACTTCTCCTTCAGCGCCGACTGCTGCGCGAACTGCGCATAGAGCTGCATGTTCGACTGCGGGTCGTAGGTGGCGAGCCTGATCTTCCTGCCCAGCAGGCCGCCGGCCGCGTTCTGTTCCTCGACCGCCAGCGTCATGCAGTCGGCCATCGGCTTGCCGTAGATGTCCAGCCCCCCGGACATGTCGATGATGCTGCCGACAACGATCTCGTCGGCAGCCAGGGCGGCCGTCGGAAGCATGGGGATGGCGGTGCCGGCCAGGGCCGCGGCCGAAGACCGGATGAAGGAACGACGATCCATGGAACTACTCCTCGTTGGGTGGGCGGGCGCAGCCGCCCGCTGTGTTTTGAGAAAGGCAGGGAAACGCAGGAAGGGAAATGGTCGAAGGCGTCGGATCGTCAGATCGCCTTCCAGTCGCCGGCCTGCTCGAAGGCATAGGCGGCGCGGTAGATCGTGGCTTCGTCGTAGAAGCGGCCGCTGAGCATCATCCCGACCGGCAGGCCGTCGACCAGGCCGCAGGGGATGCTCATCGAGGGATGGCCGGTGACGTCGAAGGGGCAGGTGTTGGGCAACATCTCGAAGGCCCGCGAGATCACCTCCTCCACCGGCGCGCCGGCCGGCGGCAGCGGCGTGGCGGTGAGCGGCAGCGTGGGCATCAGCAGCAAGTCGACATCGGACAGGGCGCTGTCGTAGGCCGCGGTGAGCTGGCGGCCCAGGTTCTGCGCTTTCGCGTAGTAGTGGCCGCGGTAATGCTGGATGAAGTACTCGCCCAGCACCATCGTGAGCTTGAGCGTCTCCGAGAGTTCGTCGGCACGCTGCTTCCAGCCCGCGTGGAAATCGACCATGCTGGTGACGTACAGGCCCTTCCAGTTGAAGCCGTGGCCGTTGTCCTTCATCATCTGCTGGGTCGCGCCCTCGGCCGCGATCGGCAGCCAGATCGCGGGGCCCACGCGGTGCATCGGCAGCGAGATCTCGCTGACCACCGCGCCCAGCTTTGCGAACACCTCGGCCGCCTTGCGCACCTTGGCGTCGACCGCCGGATCCGACTGCGGCCAGCCGAAGCCCTCCTTCACGATGCCGATGCGCAGGCCGCGCACGCCGTCCTTCATGAGCTCGCTGTAGGGCTTCGCGGTCTGGCCCGCATGCTGGCGCGGGTCCAGCCCGTCGGGGCCGGCCAACACCTCGAGCATCAGCGCGTTGTCGGTCACGTTGTTGGTCATCGGGCCGGTGTGGTCGATCGTGAGTTCGATCGGCATCACGCCGGTGTAGGGCACCAGCCCGTGCGTGGCTTTCATGCCGTAGATGCCGCAGTAGGAGGCCGGCATGCGGATCGAACCGCCCTGGTCGCCGCCGATCGCGAGGTCGACCTCGCCGGCCGCCACCAGCGCCGCGCAGCCCGAGGACGAGCCGCCGGCGGAGTAGCCCATGCGGTGCGGGTTGTGGACTGGCCCGGAGGCGCTGGTGTGCGAGCCGCCCGAGAAGCAGAAGTACTCGCAGACCGCCTTGCCGACCACGGTCGCGCCGGCGTCGAGCAGCCGCGTGACCACGGTGGCATCGACGTTCGGCACGTAGCCCTCGAGCGTGGAGGCGCCGTTCATCATCGGCACGCCGGCCAGGCAGACGTTGTCCTTGAGCACCACGGTCTTGCCGGCCAGCTTGCCCTCGGGCTTGCCCTTGATCGTGGTCTTGGCGTACCAGGCGCCGTACTTGTTCTCCTCGCCGCCGGGACGGTAGCCCGGGGTGCGCGCATAGCTCACCGTGGGCTGGTAGTCGGGCATCGCGTCGACCACGTCGTAGGCGTCGAAGTTGGCCTGCAGCAGCGCGTTGTAGCTGCTCGCCTGCGATTCGGACAGGTGGATGCCCAGGCTCAGCGCAACGTCCTGCAGCTGATCGAGGGTGGGTCGTTTGATGGCCATGGCGGACTCCGGATTCTTCGTTGACTGGGCGCCGGCAAGCCTCTGGGAGGGCTGCCGCACGGCTGCGCGGCGAGGCCGGCAGCATCCCCTCGGGAGCGGGACGCCACAACCTCGTCGCGCCTCCATTCTGGAATGTAGATACTTTCCAAGTCAAGCATTTTCTTTTCCTTGGAAAATAAAATGGACACCCGACCGGGCGCTGGGAGCGGGTTCAGAGCTGGGTGATCACCCGGTAGGCGTTGCCTTCGGCGCGCGCCAGGTAGATCGGCGTGCGTATGACGCCGCCGCCCTCGTAGGCCGCGTTGCGCGCACTGCGGTAGGCCATCGGCGCCTCGCCCAGTCGCCGTGGGGCGCCGTCGGCGTCCAGGCCGCGGTCCAACAGCGCCGCCAGGAAATGCAGGCCCTCGTAGGTCGACTGGCCGAAGGTGTTGAGCGTCGGGGCCCTCTCGCCGAAATGCGCGCGGTAGCGCTCCTTGAAGGCGATGTTGGCCTCGGTGTCGAGGCTGGCGAAATAGCCGCAGGTCATGAAGAGGTCCTCGGCGTTGTCGGCGCCGATGCCCAGCAACTCGTTCTCGCCGATGGCGCTGGAGAGCCTGAGCATGGCGCGCGACAGGCCGGCCCGGCCGAAGGCCCGGTTGAACTCGATCGCATCCTGCCCCACCAGCGACAGCAGCACCGCGTCGGCCCGCTTCAGGCGCAGCGCGTCCAGGGCTTCGGCGAAGTCGGTGGTGCCGAAGGGCACGTACATCTCGCCCACCAGCTCGCCGCCGGCCTCGGCGATATAGCCGCGCGCCATGCGATGCGACACATGCGGCCAGACGTAGTCGTTGCCGATCGCGAACCAGCGTCGCGGTCGCTTGCGCTGGCCCAGCCAGCGGATCGCCGGCTGCAGCTGGCGCGCGGTGGTCTCGCCGATCGCGAAGACGCCCGGCGTCGACTCCCCGCCTTCGTAGAGCGGCGTGTAGACGAAGGGAATTTCGCCGCCCACCGCGCGGAGGATGCGCTGGCGCACCGCGCTGGTGTGCATGCCGATGATCGCGTCGATGTCGCCCGCCTGCACCAATTCGATCAGCGTGGCTTCGATATCGGGCGCGTCGTCCGCCGCGTTGACCGTCAGCAGGCGGCAGGCGCGCCCGCCGACGCCGGCCTCCCGATTGAGCTCGACCACCGCCAGCTTGGCCGAGGCGAGCGCCGAAGGCCCCCACAGGCCGGCCGACCCGCCGAGCGGCACACACAGCGCGATGTTGAGCTCCTGGCGCCCCAGCAGCGAGGCCTGCACAGAACCCGCCGGCGCGCGGGGGCGCTGCGGCCGACGGGCGGCGGCGCCCGCCAGGGAGGCGCCGGAATGCGGAGGAACCGGTCCAGGGGATGAAAACATCGAAGCTCCCGGGCAATGCACCAAGATGGCGACAGGGAGAGCAGTGTCGCAAAAACCGCGCCAATGCTTTCCAAGGAAAGTGATCGCCGATAAGATGCAGGCAGATACAACAAGACGCCGGCCGTCGCCGCACCCCATGCCCGAACAAGACATCTCCCAATACCTGGCCTATCTGCTGGCCGCCGCCAACCGGCGCATGCGCATCGGGCTGGCCCAATCCATCGCGGCGGAGGAAGTGACCGAGGAACACTGGCGCATCCTGCAGGTGCTGGCCGACGAGCAGGGGCGCTCGATGGGCGATTTGGCGGAGGCGGTGCTCCTGAACCACCCTGCGCTGACCAAGAACATCGACAAGCTGGTCAGCCGTGGCCTGGTGCAGCGCGCCGCCGATGCCAAGGACAGCCGCCGCGTGCTGGTCTACATCAGCGACCTCGGCCTCGAGACCGTCTCGCGCCTGAAGAAGAGCGTGGACGCGCACCACGGCGTGATCGAGGAGGCGCTCGGGCCGCGCAAGACCAGCCAGCTCAAGAAGCTGCTCGAGAACTTCATCGACGAGTGCGAGGTGCATTGAGGCGTTCGCAGCCGGGGTTTGTACCAGCGCCGGGGCCTGCGCTTCTTCTGTACAAAGCGTGCAGGCCGCACGGCCCCTCCCCGATCGCCGAAGGAACGCATGTCCACTCCCAGACTTCCGCGCCGCGCCGCACTGGTCGCCACCGCGGCCGCGGCCGCCCTCTGGCTGGCCGGCCCCGCGGCCGCCCAGGGCAGCTGGCCGACCAAGCCGGTGCGCATCGTCGTGCCCTTCGCCCCCGGCGGCACCACTGACATCCTCGCGCGCGCCGTCGCGCCCGAGCTGTCGAGGGCCTTCGGCCAGCAGTTCATCGTCGACAACCGCGCCGGCGCCGGCGGCAACGTGGGCGCCGAGATCGTCGCCCGGGCGCCGAACGACGGCTACACGCTGCTCATGGGCACGGTCGGCACGCACGGCATCAACCGGGCGCTCTACCCCAAGCTGCCCTACGACCCGATCAAGGACTTCGTGCCGATCACGCTGGTCGCGGCGGTGCCCAACGTGATGGAAATGAACGTCGACAAGGCCCGCGCCCTGAACATCAACAACGTGGCCGACTTCGTCAAGTACGCCAAGGCCAACCCCGGCAAGCTCAACATGGCGTCGAGCGGCAGCGGCACCTCGATCCACCTGGCGGGCGAATTGTTCAAGAGCATGACCGGCAGCTACATGACCCACATCCCGTACCGCGGTTCGGGTCCGGCCCTGATGGACATGGTCGGCGGCAACGCCGACGTGATGTTCGACAACCTGCCCTCCTCGATGCAGCAGATCAAGGGCGGCAAGCTCAAGGCGCTGGCCGTGACCAGCGCCCAGCGCTCGCCGGCCCTGCCCGACGTGCCCACTGTCGAGGAAGCCGGCGGCCCCGCGCTCAAGGGCTACGAGGCCAGCTCCTGGTTCGGCCTGCTGGCGCCGGCGGGCACGCCGCCGGACATCGTCAACCGCGTCCAGCAGGAGGTGGCCAAGGCGCTGAACTCCCCGGCCGTCAAAGAAAAGCTGGTCGCCCAGGGCGCGATCCCGAGCGGCAATTCACCGGCCGATTTCGCCAAGCTGATCGACGCCGAGCACGTCAAGTGGGCGAAGGTCGTCAAGGCGTCCGGCGCAAAGGTCGACTGACCGCCGCTGAATGCAGGGCCGCCGAAGGCCGGCCCTCGTTGGTGAAGCACCGCGGAACCGGCTTTGCCGGGCCGCTGGTGTTGCCCCCGGCAGGGGGTGGGCGCCCGGACACGAAGTGCCGGGCAACCTGGGGGCGAGCTACACCTCCCAGATGACGTCCTTGCCGTCGGCCAGGGAGTCCTTGAGCATGTGAAGCAGGGGCGTCGCCCGCTGGCGCAGGCCGACGTGCTGCTTCTCGGCCTCGTTGTCGTGTCCTTCCACCGCGTAGGCGTCGGCGTTGTGGAGGTTTTCGCCTTCGCGCGCCATGGCGGCCTCGAGTGCCGCGATGGCGGCCGGCATCTGGTCGGTCGTGATCACGCCCTTCGGGGCCGGCGCCCGGCCGATGATCTCGAACAACTGACGCGCGTTCACCTCGAGCATCACGAAGGGGGGCGTCGCCCGCGATTGGAATCGATACAGCATGAAGCCTCTCTTTACTTGTTGTAGATGTAGTCGCGGTTGAAAGGGTACTCCGATTGCGCGCCGCGCAGCGACCGCGCGTCGACCTGGCCGTCGGGCTTGGTCGACAGCATCTGGTGCAGCGATATCCAGCCCTGCTCGAAGCTCATCGCCGAACCGGCCAGGTAGAGCCGGTAGGCGCGAAGGATCCGCTCGGCATTCTCGGCCTGGCGCCCGCCGCTTTTCTGCAGCACCTGGCGCGCCTCGTCGAGCCGGGCCTCCAGGGTGTCGGACCAGGCCCACAGCGTGCGCGCGTAGTGCGGCCGCAGGTTCTCGGTATCGACCATCTCGAGCCCGGCCGCCGCGGTCTCCCGCAGCACGTGGGTCACGTGCAGCAGTTCGCCGCCCGGGAAGATGTACTTCTCGATGAAGTCGCCCATGCCGGCGCCGAGCTGCCGGTAATCGAGCCCGCCCGAAGTGATGCCGTGGTTCATCACCAGCCCGCCGGGCGCCAGCAGCGCATGCAGCTTGCGGAAATAGGTCCCCATGTTGGCGCTGCCCACATGCTCGAACATGCCCACCGAGGAGATCTTGTCGAAGGGCTGGGCGTCGTCAAGCTGCCGGTAGTCGCGCAGCTCGACCCGAACCCGGCCCTGCAGCCCCTTCTCGTCGATCAGGCGCTGCACATGGGCGTGCTGGTTCTTCGACAGCGTGATGCCGGTGGCATCCACGCCGTAGTGCTCGGCCGCCCACATGAGCAGCGCGCCCCAGCCCGAGCCGATGTCCAGGTAGCGCTCGCCCGGCCTCAGCATCAGCTTGCGGCAGATGTGGTCGAGCTTGGCCTCCTGGGCCTGGGCCAGCGTCATGTCCGTGTCACGGAAGTAGGCGCACGAATAGACCCGCCGCGGATCGAGCCACAGGGCGTAGAAATCGTCCGAGACGTCGTAGTGGAATTCGATCTGGGCCGCGTCCTTGCCCAGCGAATGCGAGCCGCGCGACTTGGCGCGGCGCTGCAGGCGGCTCCACCAGCCGGTGTTGGTCTCGGCCGGATTGCCGGGCAGCAGCCCGACCGCGGCATCGATCAGGTCGCGCATGGCGCCCTCGATCTGGACCCGGCCCTCCACATAGGCCTCGCCGATGGCGCCGATCTGGCGTCGCCCCAGCTTGGCCAGTTCGGACCAGTCCTTGAAGGCCAGGGTGACCCGGGCGCCGGCCTTGGCGACCTGCCGGCCATCGGGGAGTTGCAGCGCGATGGGAACGGACAGCGAGGAAAGCTGGGACTCGATCTTCGGTATCAGGCTTTGCATACAGAACATTCTTGCCAGTGGAAACGGCCCCGTCAACCGCAGGGTCATGGAACTTCGGGCTTCCCATGGTTGACACGAGATCGTTTATGTCTAAACTATTTATCCATGAATAGCTTTACCCCGAATCTTCGCCGCGTGCTGTGCATCGGCGGTGGCCCCGCAGGGCTCTACTTCGCGCTGCTGATGAAGGCCCGCGAGCCTTCGCTGGAGATCACGGTGATCGAGCGAAACCGCCCGTTCGACACCTTCGGCTGGGGCGTGGTGCTGAGCGACCAGACGCTGGCCAACCTGGCCGCGGCCGACGCGCCGACCGCCAAGCTGATCGGCAACGAGTTCCATCACTGGGATGACATCCAGGTCTTCTTCAAGGGCCGGCAGGTGCGCTCGGGCGGCCACGGCTTCTGCGGCATCGGCCGCAAGCGGCTGCTCAACATCCTGCAGGAGCGCTGCCTCGAGCTCGGCGTCAACCTGGTGTTCGAGACCGACGCCACCGACGACCAGGCCCTGGCGGCGCAATACAAGGCCGACCTCGTGATCGCCAGCGACGGGCTCAACAGCCGCATCCGCCAGCGCTACGCCGAGGTCTACCAGCCCGACATCGACCTGCGCAAGTGCCGCTTCGTCTGGCTCGGCACCCACCAGACCTTCGACGCCTTCACCTTCGCCTTCGAACAGACCGAGCACGGCTGGTTCCAGGCCCACGCCTACCAGTTCGACGACAAGACCTCGACCTTCATCGTCGAGACGCCCGAGGCGGTCTGGCAGGCCCACGGGCTCGACAAGATGGAGCAGCCCGAGGCCATCGCCTTCTGCGAGAAGCTGTTCGCCAAATACCTGGGCGGCCACGCGCTGATCAGCAACGCCACCCACCTGCGCGGCTCGGCCAACTGGATCCGCTTCCCGCGCGTGGTCTGCAACCACTGGACGCACCGGATCGAGGTCGACGGCCGGACGGTGCCGGTGGTGCTGATGGGCGACGCCGCCCACACCGCGCACTTCTCGATCGGCTCCGGCACCAAACTGGCGCTCGAAGACGCGATCGACCTCGCCAACGAGTTCGAAAGCGGCGGCGACATCGACCCCGTGCTCGAGGCTTACGAGGCCCGCCGCAGCGTCGAGGTGCTGAAGATCCAGAACGCGGCGCGCAACTCCACCGAATGGTTCGAGAACGTGCCGCGCTACACCGGCATGGAGATCGAGCAGTTCGCCTATTCGCTGCTCACGCGCTCGCAGCGCATCAGCCACGAGAACCTGCGGCTGCGCGACACGCAGTGGCTGGGCGGCTACGAGCAGTGGCTGTCGGGCGGCAAGCCGATCGCACCGATGCTGATGCCGCTCAAGGTGCGCGGCCTCGAGCTCAAGAACCGCATCGTCGTCTCGCCCATGGCCACCTACAGCGCGGTCGACGGCGTGCCGCAGGACTTCCTGCTGGTGCACCTGGGCGCGCGCGCGCTGGGCGGCGCCGCGATGGTGATGGTCGAGATGACCAGCCCGACGCCCGAGGGCCGCATCACGCCCGGCTGCACCGGGCTCTACAACGACGCCCAGCAGGCGGCCTTCCAGCGCATCGTCGACTTCGTCCATGCGCAGTCGAGCGCCAAGATCGGCATGCAGCTCGGCCACAGCGGTCCCAAGGGCTCGACCCAGCTCGGCTGGGAAGTCACCGACGAGCCGCTCGCCTCCGGCAACTGGCCGCTGTTGTCGGCCAGCGCGCTGGCGTACGGCGAGCAGAACCAGCTGCCGGCGGCGATGACCCGCGAGCAAATGGACCAGATGCGCGACCAGTTCGTTGCCTCCACCCGCCGCGCCGCCGAGATCGGCTTCGACTGGCTCGAGCTGCACTGCGCCCACGGCTACCTGCTGTCGGCCTTCCTGAGCCCGCTGACCAATTTGCGCACCGACGACTACGGCGGCAGCCTCGAGAACCGCCTGCGCTACCCGCTCGAGGTGTTCCGCGCCATGCGCGCCGCCTGGCCGGCCGAGCGCCCGATGAGCGTGCGCATCTCGGCCCACGACTGGGCGCCGGGCGGCAACACCGACGCCGACGCGGTGGCCATGGCTCGCGCCTTCAAGGAAGCCGGCGCCGACTTCATCGACGTCTCCTCGGGCCAGACCACCCGGGCCGCCAAGCCGGTCTATGGCCGCATGTACCAGACGCCTTTCGCCGACCGGATCCGCAACGAAGTCGGCATCTCGACCATCGCGGTCGGCGCCATCACCGACGCCGACCAGGCCAACAGCATCATCGCGGCCGGCCGTGCCGACCTCTGCGCGATCGCCCGGCCGCACCTGGCCGATCCGGCCTGGACCTTGCACGAGGCGGCCAAGCTGCAGAGCCGCGATGTCGACTGGCCGAAGCAGTACCTGAGCGGGCGCGACCAGATGTACCGCGAGATCGCCAAGCAGCAGCAGCTGGCGGCGGCGCTGGCGGCCGCTCCGCGCGCGGCCGAAGAGGAGCAATGAAATGAAAAGCCCCCACGCTCATCGCTTTGCGTATCGCTGCCCCCCGAGGGGGCGCTCAGTGCCCTTCGGGCGGCCGGGCGGGCACTGACATGGACCTCGAAGCACGCGCCCACAGCGAGCACCCGGACGAGCTCCGGCTCTGGCTGCGCCTGCTGACCTGCACCCAGCTGATCGAGAAGCAGGTGCGCAACGAGCTGCGCGAGCAGTTCGCCACCACCTTGCCGCGCTTCGACCTGATGTCGCAGCTCGAACGTTCGCCCGAGGGACTCAAGATGAACGAGCTGTCGCGCCGCATGATGGTCACGGGCGGCAACGTCACCGGCATCACCGACCAGCTGGTCACCGAGGGCCTGGTCGAGCGGGTCGATGTCGCTGGCGACCGCCGCGCCTGGCGGGTGCGCCTCACGGCGCGCGGACGCAAGCTCTTCAACGACATGGCGCAACAGCACGAAGCCTGGATCTGCGACGCCTTCGCGTCGCTGAGCCCGAAAGAAATCAACCAGCTCCACAAGCTGCTCGGCAAGGTCAAGCAGCACTCGCATCAACAAATGGCGGAGGCCCTATGAAGCACTACATCGGCGCGACGAGTCCCATGCGCGCACAGTTCGAACCCAAGGCCGGCTACCAGGCCGAGCATTTCTCGTGGGCCTTCGAGGCCGGCGTCGGCACCATCACCCTGAACCGCCCGGAGCGCAAGAACCCGCTCACCTTCGACTCCTACGGCGAGCTGCGCGACCTGTTCCGGGCGCTGAACTACGCCACCGACGTCAAGGCGATCGTGGTCACGGGCGCCGGCGGCAATTTCTGCTCGGGCGGCGACGTCCACGAGATCATCGGCCCGCTGACCCGCATGACGATGCCCGAGCTGCTCGAGTTCACCCGCATGACCGGCGACCTCGTGAAGGCGATCCGCCACTGCCCGCAGCCGATCGTCGGCGCCATCGACGGCGTCTGCGCCGGCGCCGGCGCCATGATCGCGCTGGCCTGCGACCTGCGCTACGGCTCGCCCGCGACCAAGACCGCCTTCCTGTTCACGCGGGTCGGCCTGGCCGGCGCCGACATGGGCGCCTGCGCCCTGCTGCCGCGTGTGATCGGCCAGGGCCGCGCCTCCGAGCTGCTGTTCACCGGCCGCGCGATGACCGCGCAGGAGGGCCAGGCCTGGGGCTTCTTCAACGCCCTGCACGACAGCGACGCCCTGCTCGCCGCCGCCACCGCGGTCGCCCGCGACCTGGCCGAAGGCCCGAGCTTCGCCCACGGCATGACCAAGACCATGCTGTCGCAGGAATGGTCGATGACCATCGACCAGGCGATCGAGGCCGAGGCCCAGGCCCAGGCGATCTGCATGCAGACAGAAGACTTCAAGCGCGCCTACGAGGCCTTCTCGGCCAAGCGCAAGCCCGCCTTCCAGGGAGACTGATCGAGATGGCCGCATCCGCTGTAGACCCTTCGACGGCGCATCTCGCGCTGCCCTTCTTCGACGAGGCGCACCGCGCCCTCGCGCGCGACCTGCTGCCCTGGGCGGCGGCGCAATCGGTGGACGAGCGCGACGACCGCGCCGCCTGCCGCGACTGGGTACGCCGGCTCGGCGACGGCGGCTGGCTGCGCTACTGCGTGCCCGCCGCCTCGGGCGGCGCGCTCGAGCGCCTCGACTCGCGCGCACTGGTGCTGCTGCGCGAGACGCTCGCCTTCCACTCGCCGCTGGCCGATTTCGCCTTCGCGATGCAGGGGCTGGGCAGCGGCGCCATCACGCTCGCCGGCAGCGCCGCGCAGCAGGCCGGCTACCTGGTGCCGGTCGGACGCGGCGACAAGATCGCCGCCTTCGCGCTCAGCGAGCCCGAGGCCGGCTCCGACGTCGGCGCGATGGCGATGCGCGCCGAGCCGACCGCCGACGGCTGGCGCCTCACGGGCGAGAAGACCTGGATCAGCAACGGCGGCATCGCCGATTTCTACTGCGTCTTCGCCAAGACCGATCCGGCCGCCGGCTCGCGCGGCATCACCGCCTTCATCGTCGACGCCAGCACGCCCGGTCTCGACACCTCGGCCCACATCGAGGTGATGGCGCCGCATCCGCTCGCGACCCTGCGCTTCGACGGTTGCACGGTGCCGCGCACGGCCCAGCTCGGCGAGCTCAACGGCGGCTTCAAGCTGGCGATGCGCACGCTCGACATCTTCCGCGCATCGGTGGCGGGTGCGGCGCTCGGCATGGCGCGGCGAGCCCTCGCCGAAGCCATCCAGCATGCCCAGAAGCGCAAGATGTTCGGCCAGACCCTGGCCGATTTCCAGCTCACCCAAGCCAAGCTCGGCGAGATGGCGGCGCTGATCGACAGCGCCGCGCTCCTGACCTACCGCGCAGCCTGGATGCGCGACGACAGCGAGCGCCGCGGAGCACCTGCCGTCGGCGACCTGACCGCCGCCGCCGCGATGGCCAAGATGTGCGCCACCGAGAACGCCAGCCGCGTGATCGACATGGCGCTGCAGATGCACGGCGGCCTCGGCGTCAAGGTCGGGACCAAGGTCGAGAGCCTCTACCGCGACATTCGTTCGCTGCGCATCTACGAGGGCGCAACCGAAGTCCAGCAACTGATCATCGGCAAGGCCGTCTTGAGGCAAAAATGAGCTACAGCGCGCAGACCGATCGTTTCGTGCATGACCGCCTGCCGCCGGCCGATCAATTGCCGATCTTCCGCTACGACCTGCCCGAGCTGCAGTTGCCCGACCGGCTGAACCTGGTCGAGGAACTGCTCGACAAGGCGGTCGACCGGGGCTTCGGCGACCGGCCGATGTTGCGCTCCCCGGGCCGCACGCTGAGCTATGCCGAGTCGGCCCTCGAGGTCAACCGGATCGCCCAGGTGCTGACCGAGGACCTCGGCCTGGTGCCGGGCAACCGGGTGCTGCTGCGTGGCGGCAATTCGATCTCGATGGCGCTGGCGTGGCTGGCCGTGGTCAAGGCCGGCATGGTCGCGGTCGCAACCATGCCGCTCCTGCGCGCCAAGGAACTCGGCGAGATCATCGACAAGGCGCAGCCCACCGTCGCGCTCTGCGAGGGCAAGCTGCTCGACGAACTGGAGGCCGCGCAGCGTGCGCATCCTGTGCTGCGCACCATCGTCGCCTTCAACCGGCTCGACGCACCCGACTCGCTGACCACCCGCGCGGCGGCCAAGAGCGGCGTCTTCCCGGCCTGTCCGACGGCGGCCGACGACATCGCCCTGCTGGCCTTCACCTCGGGCACCACCGGCAAGCCCAAGGCCCCGGTCACGACGCACCGCGACGTGCTGGCGATGTGCCAGACCTGGCCGCGCCACGTACTCAAGGCGCGCAGCGACGACATCGTGATCGGATCGCCGCCGCTGGCCTTCACCTTCGGGCTCGGCGGCCTGCTGGTGTTTCCGATGTGGGCCGGCGCCTCGGTGTACTTCCACGACAAGAGCTACACGCCCGAGAGCATGGTCGAGGTGATCCGCGCGATCGGCGCCACCATCTGCTACACGGCGCCCACCTTCTATCGCCAGATGGCCGCCTTCGCCAAGACCGCGGGCGTGCCCAGCCTGCGCATCAGCGTGAGCGCCGGCGAGGCCCTGCCCGACGCCACCCGCCAGCTGTGGAAGCAGGCCACCGGCCTCGAGATGGTCGACGGCATCGGCGGCACCGAGGTCTTCCACATCTACATCTCGGCGGCCGGCGACGAGGTCCGGCGCGGGGCAGTCGGCAAGGCGGTGCCCGGCTTCACGGCCAGGATCGTCGACGACGAAGGGCGCGAGGTGCCGCGCGGCACGGTCGGCAAGCTGGCCATCATCGGGCCAGTGGGCTGCCGCTACCTCGACGACCCGCGCCAGGCGGACTACGTGCGCGACGGCTGGAACTACCCCGGCGACGCCTTCGTCGAGGACGAGGACGGCTATTTCTTCTACCAGTCACGCGCCGACGACATGATCGTCACCGCCGGCTACAACGTCGGCGGCCCGGAAGTCGAAGATGCGCTGCTCAAGCATCCGGCGGTGGCCGAATGCGGCGTGATCGGCAAGCCCGACGAAGAGCGCGGCATGATCGTCAAGGCGTTCTGCGTGCTCAAGCCCGGACACACGGGCGACGCCGCACTGACCAAGGCGCTGCAGGAGCACGTCAAGGCCACGATCGCACCGTACAAATACCCGCGAGAAATCACCTTCGTGGCCAACCTGCCACGCACCGAGACCGGAAAACTCCAGAGATTCAAATTGAGGCAAATGACATGATCAAGCACCTTCAACCTCCAGGCTGGCTGCCCCCCAAGGGCTATGCGAACGGCATCGCCGCGCGCGGCACGCAAATCTTCGTCGGCGGCCAGATCGGCTGGAATTCGCAGCAACAATTCGAGACCGACGATTTCATCGCGCAGACGGGCCAGGCGCTGCGCAATATCGTCGAGGTGCTGCGCGAAGCCGGCGCAGGTCCGGAGCACATGGTGCGCATGACCTGGTACATCACCGACCGCGACGAGTACAACAGCCGCCTCGGCGAGCTGGGGCCGGTTTACCGCGAGGCCGTGGGCCGCAATTTCCCGGCGATGACCTGCGTCCAGGTGGCCAGGCTGGTCGAGTCGCGGGCCAAGGTCGAGATCGAGGTCACGGCGGTCATTCCGGACTGATTCTGGGGGGCGACACCTGCGGGCCGGTGGAGCCGGTTCCGCGGTGTTTCACGAAGGACCCGCGGCATCGCGGGGTCCGCGATTTCCAAGAAAGCCAAAAACAAAAAAGCCCACTCGAAAGTGGGCTTTTTTGCTTCGTCGACAGCCCTTTTTGGGTTGTCGGGAATTTGGTTGCGCGAGCAAGATTTGAACTTGCGACCTTTGGGTTATGAGCCCAACGAGCTACCAGGCTGCTCCATCGCGCGGCAAGATGGAATTATATACTATTCTGCGGCGTTTTGCGAGTCGTCCGAAGATTCTGTCACTTCGGGGCGATCGACCAGTTCGACCAGGGCCATGGGCGCGTTGTCGCCGACGCGGAAACCCATTTTCAGGATGCGCGTGTAGCCGCCGGGACGTGCCTGGTAGCGCGGGCCGAGCTCGCCGAACAGCTTGACGACCATGTCGCGGTCGCGCAGGCGGTCGAAGGCAAGGCGCTTGTTGGCGACCGTCGGCTTCTTGGCCAGGGTGATCATCGGTTCGATGACGCGGCGCAGTTCCTTGGCCTTGGGCAGCGTGGTCTTGATGGCCTCATGCTCGATGAGCGAGTTCATCATGTTCTGCAGCATCGCGAGGCGGTGCGAGCTGGTGCGGTTGAGTTTGCGGAGTCCGTGACCGTGACGCATGGTGTGTTTTCCTTTACCTTTTAAATTCGTCCAGCCGTATCAGGTACTGAACGTTCACCTAAATCAGAAGTTCAAGGCCTCCGAAGGAGGCCTTGTTATCCTCAATTATCTCTTATCGAGACCGGCCGGCGGCCAGCTCTCGAGCTTCATGCCCAAGGTCAGGCCGCGCGAGGCGAGCACTTCCTTGATTTCGTTGAGCGACTTGCGACCCAGGTTCGGGGTCTTGAGCAGCTCGTTCTCGGTGCGCTGGATCAGGTCGCCGATGTAGTAGATGTTCTCGGCCTTCAGGCAGTTGGCCGAACGCACCGTGAGTTCGAGTTCGTCGACCGGGCGCAGCAGGATCGGGTCGAACTGCTGGGCGCTGCGCGGTGCCGGGGCGTCGAACGCCGCGAGTTCGCCGCCTTCGAGCTGGGCGAACACAGCCAGTTGTTCCACCAGGATCTTGGCCGAGGCGCGGACCGCGTCTTCGGCGGTGATCGCACCGTTGGTCTCGATTTCGACCAGCAGCTTGTCGAGGTCGGTGCGCTGTTCGACACGGGCGCTTTCGACCGTGTAGCTCACGCGCTTGACCGGCGAGAACGAAGCGTCCAGCACGATCCGGCCGATCGACTTGGTAGGCTCGTCGGCGTAGCGGCGCATCGTGCCGGGCACGTAGCCGCGGCCCTTCTCGACCTTGATCTGCATGTCGAGCTTGCCGCCTTGCGACAGGTGGGCGATCACGTGGTCGGGGTTGATGATCTCGACGTCGTGCGGCGTCTGGATGTCCGAAGCGGTGACCGGGCCCTCGCCGTCCTTGCGCAGGCTCAGCGTGACTTCATCGCGGTTGTGGAGCTTGAACACCACGCCCTTGAGATTCAACAGGATGTTGACGACGTCTTCCTGCACGCCATCGATCGACGAGTACTCGTGCAGCACGCCGGCGATCGTGACTTCGGTGGCCGAATAGCCGACCATCGACGACAGCAGGACGCGACGCAGTGCATTGCCGAGCGTGTGGCCGTAGCCGCGCTCGAACGGCTCGAGCGTGACCTTCGCCTTGTTGGGCGCGAGTTGCTCGACCTGGATGGTCTTGGGTTTCAGCAGGGTTGTTTGCATGCAGACTTCCTCTCAATACCCCCGGCTCGTTACACCGGTAAGGCTGGTGAAGCGCCCGCGGGGCGCAGCCCCGGCGGGAACAAAAATGACAAGGACGAGGCGCAAAGCGCCTCGTTATCCTCTGTTTAACGCGAGTAGAGTTCGACGATCAGCGATTCGTTGATGTCGGCAGCGAATTCGTCGCGATCGGGGACCTTCTTGAAGGTGCCTTCCGCCTTGTCGGCGTTGACGTCGACCCACGCCGGCATGCCCACCTGGGCGGCCAGCTGCAGCGCTTCGGCCACGCGGGTCTGCTTCTTCGACTTGTCGCGGACAGCGATCACGTCGCCGGTCTTGACCAGGTACGACGGGATGTTGACCGACTGGCCGTTCACGGTGATCGCCTTGTGCGACACCAGCTGGCGTGCTTCGGCGCGCGTCGAGCCGAAGCCCATGCGATAGACGACGTTGTCCAGGCGCGATTCGAGGATGAACAGCAGGTTCGCGCCGGTGTTGCCACGGCGGCGATCGGCTTCCTCGAAGTAGCGGCGGAACTGCTTCTCGAGCACGCCGTACATGCGCTTGACCTTCTGCTTTTCACGCAGTTGCAGGCCGAAGTCGGAGGTGCGCTGACCCGAGGTGCGGCCGTGCTGGCCGGGCTTGGAGTCGAACTTCGACTTGTCCTGGATCGAGCGGCGGGCGCTCTTCAGGAACAGGTCGGTGCCTTCACGGCGGGAGAGTTTGGCCTTGGGGCCGAGGTAGCGTGCCACGTGATTTCCTTCTGTGTCATCTGCCGCAGCGGAACTGCGGGAGCCATCGGCGGCGTGCCGGCGGCGGTGGGCTTCGATAAAAACAAAAAATGCGCAGCCGCCGTGAAGCAGGCTGCGCCGGGCGCTGTCGCCTTAGATGCGACGGCGCTTCTGCGGACGGCAGCCGTTGTGCGGCACCGGGGTCACGTCGGCGATGGAGTTGATCCGGATGCCGAGCGCAGCCAGGGCGCGCACCGACGATTCGCGACCGGGGCCCGGGCCCTTGATCTCCACGTCGAGGTTCTTGATGCCTTGCTCGACCGCAGCGCGGCCGGCGACTTCGGAAGCGACCTGCGCAGCGAACGGAGTCGACTTGCGCGAGCCCTTGAAGCCCTGACCACCCGACGATGCCCACGACAGGGCGTTGCCCTGGCGGTCGGTGATCGTGATGATCGTGTTGTTGAACGAGGCGTGCACGTGTGCAATGCCGTCCGCAACGTTCTTGCGGACCTTCTTGCGAACGCGTTGCGCCGCGTTGTTGGCGGGAGCTTTAGCCATGGTCTATCCTTATTTCTTCAGGGACTGCGCTGCCTTGCGCGGACCCTTGCGGGTGCGGGCATTGGTGCGCGTGCGCTGGCCGCGCATCGGCAGGCCGCGACGGTGACGGAAGCCGCGATAGCAGCCGATGTCCATCAAGCGCTTGATGTTCATCGTCGTCTCGCGACGCAGGTCACCTTCGATGGTGAAGAGAGCGATCTGGTCGCGGATCTTCTCGAGATCGGCGTCGGTCAGATCCTTGATCTTCTTCGCATAGTCGATGCCGCTCGCTTCGCAGATCTTGCGTGCGCGAGTGCGACCGATGCCGAAAATGGCGGTCAGGCCGATTTCAGCGTGCTTGTGCGGCGGAATGTTGATGCCAGCAATACGTGCCATGTGCGTCCTCTAAATCTCTAACAATCAACCCTGGCGCTGCTTGTGGCGCGGGTCGGTACAGATCACACGCACCACACCCTTGCGGCGGATGATCTTGCAATTACGGCAGATGGTTTTGACCGAAGCCGAAACTCTCATTTCATTCTCCTAAAACTCTTGTTCAACTCGGCGAACCATTCGCCTGAAAATTCGTTGCGCTCAAAGACCCGTGACTACGATGTCTTGAAGTTGGCTTTCTTCAGCAGCGACTCGTACTGCTGCGACATCATGTAGTTCTGCACCTGGGCCATGAAGTCCATCGTCACGACCACGATGATCAGCAAGGACGTGCCGCCGAAATAGAACGGCACGTTGTACTTGAGGATCAGGAACTCCGGCAGCAGGCAGACGAAGGTGATGTACACCGCGCCGGCCAACGTCAGTCGAACCAGGATCTTGTCGATATAGCGTGCGGTCTGGTCACCCGGGCGGATACCCGGAATGAACGCACCGCTCTTCTTCAGGTTGTCGGCGGTTTCGCGGCTGTTGAACACCAGCGCCGTGTAGAAGAAGCAGAAGAACACGATCGCGGTGGCGTACAGCAGCACGTAGATCGGTTGACCCGGCTGCAGCGCGCTCGCGATGTCCTTGATCCAGCGCATGCTCTCGCCGGTGCTGAACCAGCCCACCACCGTGGTCGGCAGCAGGATGATCGACGAAGCGAAGATCGGCGGGATCACGCCGGCCATGTTCAGCTTCAGCGGCAGGTGCGACGACTGGCCGCCGTAGACCTTGTTGCCGACCTGGCGCCGCGCATAGTTCACGAGGATCTTGCGCTGGCCGCGTTCGACGAACACCACGAAGTAGGTCACCAGGACCACCACCGCGATGATGAAGAGCGCAACGATCGGGTTCATCGCACCGGTGGTCACCAGCGAAGCCAGACCGCCGATGGCGTTCGGAAGCCCCGCCGCGATACCCGCGAAGATCAGGATCGAGATGCCGTTGCCCAGGCCACGCTCGGTGATCTGCTCGCCGAGCCACATCAGGAACATCGAGCCGGCCGTGAGGCTGACCATGGCCGTGATACGGAAGCCGAAACCGGGTGCGATGACCAGGCCGGCCGAGGACTCGAGCGCGACAGCGATGCTGAAGGACTGGAACAGGGCCAGTGCCAGGGCACCGTAGCGGGTGTACTGCGTGATCTTGCGCCGGCCGGCTTCGCCTTCCTTCTTCAGCTGCTCGAAGGTCGGCACCACGTAGGTCATCAGTTGCATGATGATCGACGCGGAGATGTACGGCATGATGCCCAACGCGAACACGGTGAAGCGCGACAGCGCACCGCCCGAGAACATGTTGAACAGGCTCAGGATGCCGCCCTGCTGACCTTGGAACAGCTGCGCCAGTTGGTCCGGGTTGATGCCCGGCACCGGAATGTGAGCTCCGATGCGATAGACCACGAGCGCGAGCAGCAAAAAGACGAGCCGGCGACGGAGGTCACCGAACTTGCCTGTTTTTGCGAGCGTTGCCGCGTTGGTTGCCACGAAGAACTTCTTTCAGTCCAGGGTGTTCAGGCGATGCTGCCGCCGGCGGCTTCGATCGCGGCCTTGGCGCCCGCGGTCGCACCGATGCCCGTCAGCTTGACGGCCTTGGTCAGTTCGCCGGTCTTGATGACCTTGACGACCTTGGCGATCTGGCCCACGAGACCGGCTTGCTTCAGTGCCAGCAGGTCCACTTCGGCCAGGCCGAGCTGCTCGAGAGCGGTCAGCGTGACTTCAGCGTTGTACTTGAGCAGTTGCGACTTGAAGCCGCGCTTCGGCAGACGGCGCTGCAGAGGCATTTGACCGCCTTCGAAGCCCACCTTGTGGAAACCGCCCGCACGCGACTTCTGACCCTTGTGACCGCGGCCTGCGGTCTTGCCGATGCCCGAGCCGATGCCGCGACCGACACGGCGCTTTGCATGCTTGGCGCCGTCGGCCGGCTTGATGCCATTGAGTTCCATATGCGTCTCTCTCGGTGCCGGTTAGAGCACTTTGACCAGATAACTGATCTTGTTGATCATGCCGCGCACTGCGGGCGTGTCCTGCAGCTCGCTCACGCTGTTGAGCTTGCGCAGGCCCAGGCCGCGCACGGTGGCGCGATGCGATTCCTTGGTGCCGATCGGGCTCTTGACCAATTGCACCTTGACGGTTTGTTGTTGCGTCATGTTGCTGCTCCTCAGGCGAAGAGTTCTTCGACGGTCAGGCCGCGCTTGGCAGCGACTTCTGACGCGGTCGTCGAGTTCTTCAGGCCGTCCAGGGTGGCGCGGACCATGTTGTAGGGGTTCGACGAACCATGGCTCTTGGCCACGATGTCGGTGATGCCCATGACTTCGAACACGGCGCGCATCGGGCCGCCGGCGATGATGCCGGTACCCTTGGGAGCCGGGATCATGACCACCGAGGCGGCGCCGTGGTGGCCCGTCACGCGGTGATGCAGCGTGCCGTTCTTGATCGAAATCTTGGCCAGGTTGCGACGGGCTTCTTCCATTGCCTTCTGCACTGCAGCGGGCACTTCCTTGGACTTGCCCTTGCCCATGCCGACGCGGCCGTCGCCGTCACCGACCACGGTGAGTGCTGCGAAACCGAGGATACGACCACCCTTCACCACCTTGGTGACGCGGTTGATCGCGATCATCTTCTCGCGCAGACCGTCCTCGGGGCCTTCGTTCTGCGTTCTTGCCTGAATCTTTGCCATTTTGAATCTCGTGTCCGGTTAGAACTGCAGGCCGGCTTCGCGGGCCGCTTCGGCCAGCGCCTTGACGCGGCCGTGGTAGGCGAAACCTGCGCGGTCGAAGGCGACCTTCTCGACGCCGGCTGCCTTCGCCTTTTCAGCGATGCGCTTGCCGATGGCGGTGGCCGCGGCTGCGGTGGCACCCTTGCCCGATGCGCCCAGTGCGGTGCGCATTTCGGCTTCGGCCGTCGATGCGCTGGCAATCACCTTGGAGCCGTCGTCGGAGATGACGGTGGCGTAGATGTGCAGGTTGGTGCGGTTCACCGTCAGGCGCGCCACGCCTTGCGTCGCAATGCGGATGCGGGTCTGGCGCGAGCGGCGAAGGCGCTGTGCTTTTTTGGTCAACATCATTTTGCTGCCCCTTACTTCTTCTTGGTCTCTTTGATCGTGATCTTCTCGTCCGCGTAGCGGATGCCCTTGCCCTTGTAGGGCTCTGGCGGACGAATGGCACGGATCTCAGCGGCGACCTGGCCGACGCGCTGGCGGTCGGCACCCTTGATGATGATTTCGGTCGGGGTCGGCGTTGCCACCGTGATGCCTTGCGGCATGTCCTTGTTGACCGGGTGCGAGTAACCGACCTGCAGGTTCAGCTTGGAACCTTGCGCCGCGGCCTTGAAGCCCACGCCGACCAGGTTGAGCTTCTTCTCGAAGCCCTTGGTCACGCCGACCACCATGTTGTTCACCAGCTGGCGGATCGTGCCGCTCAGCGCATTCGCTTCACGCGAATCGTTGGCGGGCTCGAAGCTCAGCTTGCCGTCGTTGTTGGCGACTTTCACCAGGGCGTTGCGGGCCAGGCTGAGCGAACCGCCCGAACCCTTGACGCTGATCTGGTCTTCCTTGATCGACACATCCACGCCTGCGGGGATGGCGACCGGCATTTTTCCTACTCGGGACATTTCAGTGACTCCTCGATGTCTCGGTCAGGCGACGTAGCACAGGACTTCGCCACCGACACCGGTAGCGCGCGCCTTGCGGTCGGTCATCACGCCCTGGGGGGTCGTGACGATGGCGACGCCGAGGCCGTTCTGGACTTGCGGAATGGCTTGCGCTGCCTTGTAGACGCGCAGGCCGGGACGGCTCACACGCTCGATGCGCTCGATGACCGGACGGCCAGCGTAGTACTTCAGCGTGATGACGAGTTCGGACTTGCCGGCTTCGGTCTTGACCTGGAAGCCGTCGATGTAGCCTTCGTCCTTCAGGACTTGCGCGATCGCGGTCTTCACCTTGGAAGACGGGACCGACACAGTGGGCTTCGCCACCATCTGCGCGTTACGGATACGCGTCAGCAGGTCGGCAATGGGATCACTCATGCTCATGTTGTTTGCTCCTGCCTGGCTTACCAGCTGGCCTTGGTGACACCGGGGATGTCGCCGTTGAATGCCAGTTCGCGGATCTTGGCGCGGCCCAGACCGAATTGACGGAAGGTGCCACGCGGACGACCGGTGATTTCGCAACGGTTGCGCTGGCGCGTGGGGTTCGCGTTGCGCGGCAGCTTCTGCAGGCCCAGGCGGGCAGCAGCGCGCTCTTCGTCGCTCTTCTTGAAGTCGTTGGCGATCGCCTTGAGTTCGGCGTGCTTCGCGGCGTACTTGGCGACCAGGTTGTCGCGCTTGAGTTCGCGTTGGATCAAAGATGCTTTAGCCACAGGTCGCCTCAGTTCTTGAACGGGAAACGGAAGCCAGCGAGAAGCGCCTTGGCTTCTTCGTCGGTCTTGGCCGTCGTCGTGATGCTGATATTGAGACCGCGCAGGGCATCGACCTTGTCGTATTCGATCTCGGGGAAAATGATCTGCTCTTTGACGCCGATGTTGTAGTTGCCGCGGCCGTCGAAGGCACGACCCGAAATACCACGGAAGTCACGCACGCGCGGCAGGGCCACGGTCACGAAACGATCGAGGAATTCGTACATCTGGACGCCGCGCAGCGTGACCATGCAGCCGATCGGCTGGTTCTCGCGGATCTTGAAACCGGCGATGGCCTTCTTCGACTTGGTGACCACGGGCTTCTGGCCGGCGATCTTGGTGAGGTCGGCAACGGCGTTGTCGAGCACCTTCTTGTCGGCGACTGCTTCACCCACGCCCATGTTGAGCGTGATCTTGGTCAGGCGCGGGACCTGCATCGGCGAGGTGTAGCCGAACTTTTCGGTCAGGTCTTTCGCGACTTTTTCGCGATAGTGTTGTTGGAGGCGTGCCATGTGAGTGCTCCTTAGGCCAGCTTGATTTCTTCGCCGCTGGACTTGAAGACGCGCACGCGCTTGCCGTCCGTGACCTTGATGCCCACGCGATCGGCCTTGCCGGTCGCGGCATTGAAGATCGCCACGTTGGATTGATGAATCGGCATGGCCTTCTCGACGATGCCACCGGTCGTACCCTTGAGGGGGTTCGGCTTGGTGTGCTTCTTGACGAGGTTGATGCCTTCGATGATCAGATGGGAATCATCCTTGCGCAGCGACACAGTGCCGCGCTTGCCCTTGTCGCGCCCGGCCAACACGATGACCTGGTCGCCTTTGCGAATCTTGTTCATGGCGTTGTTGTCCTTACAGAACTTCGGGTGCCAGCGACACGATCTTCATGAACTTCTCGGTGCGCAGTTCGCGCGTGACCGGTCCGAAGATGCGGGTGCCGATGGGCTCCAGCTTGGCGTTGAGCAGCACGGCGGCATTGCCGTCGAACTTGACGAGCGAACCGTCGGCGCGACGGATGCCCTTGGCGGTGCGAACCACCACTGCACTGTAGATCTCGCCCTTCTTGACGCGACCGCGAGGAGCAGCTTCCTTGATGCTGACCTTGATGACGTCGCCCACGCTGGCATAACGCCGCTTGGAACCGCCGAGCACCTTGATACACAGGACGGATTTCGCGCCCGTGTTGTCGGCCACATCGAGCCGAGATTCTGTTTGGATCATGTCGTGATATTCCCAACTTGTACCGTTTGCTGGCTCGGACAATCCCGAATGGCAGCGCTGCGGTCAGTCTTGGGCCCGTCGTCCACACACCGAAACCACTCCGGCGCGCTTCCATTGGGCTGAAACTTGAAACTGCAAAATTTGCAGAAACACTCGTCGCCCCTAAAGTTGATCCTTTAAAAGCGAAGCCCGCGATTGTTGCATAGTCTTGGCAGGACGTCAACACCCCCGTTCGACGAGGACGCGAGCCCGTAGACTCGCGGCGTGCCAGCCCGACCTTCGACGCCCTTTTCCCGCCGCCGCCTGCTGCTGGCCGCGGTCGCCGCCGGCCTGGCGGCCTGCCGCAGCGGGGTGGCCCAACCGCCTGCCGCCCGAGAGGGCCAGGCACTGCGGCTGCTGGCCGAGGCGCGCTGGCCCCACCGCATGGACTACCAGGGCAGCACCGTCGGCGGGCTGTCCGGCATCGACCACGACCGGGCAACGGGCGAATTCCTGCTCCTCAGCGACGACCGGTCCGATCTCGCGCCGGCACGTTTCTATAGTGCGCACTGGGACGTGGACGGGCGCCTGCCGCCGGAGGCCACCGGCGTCACATGGCTGCGACAGGCTGACGGCAGCCCCTGGCCCGCTCGCCGCGCCGCCAGCCCCGGCATCCCGGTGGTCGACCCCGAAGCCATCCGCTGGCGGCCGGACACCGGAACGCTGCTCTGGACCAGCGAAGGCGACGTCTCCCGCGGCTTCGGCCCCGCGCTCTACGAGTCGCGGCGCGACGGGACGCTGGTGCGGGAGATCGCGCTGCCCCCGATGTTCGCGGCCGACCGCAGCAACCAGCGCGGCCCCCGGGACAACCTGAGCCTGGAGGGCCTGGGCCTGACGCCGGACGGCCGCCACGCCTGGGTGGCGATGGAGAACGCGCTGCGCCAGGACGGCCCGCCGCCCACGCTGCGCGCGCCCGGCGGCCCCTGCCGCTTCACCGGGATCGATCTGGCGAGCGGGCAGGCCGCGCGCCAGATCGCCTACCTGCCCGACCCGATCCCGCTGCGCCCCCTGCTGCCGGGCACGCACGCCGACAACGGCGTGAGCGAGGTGCTGATGATCGACGCCCACCGGATGCTGGTGCTGGAGCGCGCCTACGCGGTCGGGGCCGGCAATTCGCTGCGGCTCTACGAGATCGATACCCGCGACGCCAGCGACACCCTGGCCCTCGACGCGCTGACCGCCGACAATCTCCGTCCGGTGCCGAAGAAACTGGTGGCGGACTTCGCCGCGCTCGGGCTTTCACGGCTGGACAACACCGAGGGCCTCTGCTGGGGCCCCGATCTGCCCGGCGGCCGCCGGATGCTGGTGGCGGTGAGCGACGACAATTTCAACCCTCTGCAGGTCACCCAGTTCGCAGCCTTCGAATTCACGGACAAGTCATGAACATCGCAGTCACCTTCCTGCCCCGCCAGGAGCCGACCCCCCTGCCCCCGATCGCCTTCATCGGCGGCGGCAACATGGCCAGCGCGATCATCGCCGGGCTGATCCGGCAGGACACGCCGGCCAGTACTTTCGAGGTGGTCGAACCCTTCGCCGAGGCCCGCGAGCGACTGGCGCGCGACTTCGGCATCGTCGCCCAGGCCGAGGCCGGCGCGGCCCTGGCGCGCTGCGAGCTCGTGGTCTGGGCGGTCAAGCCGCAGAGCTTCGCCGAGGCCGCCAAGCCGGTCCGCGGCCTGGCACCCGACGCCGTGCACCTGAGCGTCGCCGCCGGCATCCCCTCCGACAGCATCGCGCGCTGGCTCGGCACCGAGCGCGTGGTGCGCGCCATGCCCAACACGCCGGCCCTGGTGGGCCAGGGCATGACCGGGCTGTTCGCTCGCGAAGCCGTCGACGCGGCGGGCCGAAAGCGGGTCGAGCAGGTGCTGGGCGCCACCGGCGAACTGCTCTGGGTCGCCGCCGAGGAGGCGCTCGACGCGGTCACCGCGATCTCCGGCTCCGGGCCGGCCTACGTGTTCTATTTCATCGAGGCCCTGACCGAGGTCGGCATCGAGCTGGGCCTGACACCGGAGCAGGCCCACCAGCTCGCGGTCGGCACCTTCTCGGGCGCCACGGCGCTGGCCGCCAGCGCCAGCGAACCGCCCGCGGTGCTGCGCGAGCGCGTGACCTCCAAGGGCGGCACCACCTACGCGGCGATCACATCGATGGAAAACGCCGACGTGGCCGGCAAGATCAAGGCCGCCGCCCGTGCCGCGCACCAGCGCGCCCAAGAGCTGGGCGCGGAGTTCGGCAAGGGCTGAGCCCGATTCAAGGCAGGGCGTAGCCCGCCACCACGCCGACGAACACGGTGAAGCCCAGCCAGTGGTTGAGGCGGAAGGCCTTGAAGCAGCCTTCGCGCGTCCGGTCGCGGATCAGGCGCCAGTGCCAGAGCGCCTGCGCCGCCGCCGCGGCGATCGCCAGGTAGAACACCGGGCCCAGTCCCATGCCGGCGCCGATCGCGGTCCAGACCACCAGGAACGTGAGGTAGCAGGCCATCACGATCGGGACGTCGAAGCGCCCGAAAGTGATCGCCGAGGTCTTCATGCCGATCAGCAGGTCGTCGTCGCGGTCGACCATCGCGTACTCGGTGTCGTAGGCCAGCACCCAGAACAGGTTGCCCGCAAGCAGCCACCAGGCCAGCGCCGGCACCTCGCCCCGGACCGCGGAGAAGGCCATCGGGATGCCGAAACTGAAGGCGATGCCCAGCACCGCCTGCGGAATCGAGACGAAGCGCTTGGCGTAGGGATAGGCCAGCGTCACGGCCAGCGCCACGAAGGACCACAGCACCGTCGGCTGGTTGGTGGTGAGCACCAGCGCGAAGGCACACAGCGCCAACGCCGCGCCCAGCGCCAGCGCCTCCTTGACCGAGATCGCGCCGCTCGTGACCGGCCGCTGCGCGGTGCGCTTGACGTGGCGGTCGAAGTCGCGGTCGGCGACGTCGTTGATGCAGCAGCCCGCGCTGCGCATCAGGAAGGTGCCGAGGACGAAGACCACCAGCAGGTGCCATCCGGGCCAGCCGCCACCGGCGAACCACAGCGCGCCGAGGGTGGGCCAGAGCAGCAGCAGCCAGCCGGCCGGGCGGTTCCAGCGGATCAGGTCCAGGTAGAGCGCGAGGCGTGTGCGGCGGGGCTCGGGCATGGGCGTCGAGACGGCCGGCCCGGCGTCCTGCCCGGGCCCGGCCAAGGCATCATTCTTCAAGGAGCGAACGCAGCATCCAGGCTGTCTGGTCGTGCACGGTGCAGCGGGCGGTCAGCATGTCGGCGGTCGGATCGTCGCCCGCTTCCTCGGCCACGGGAATGAACTCGCGCGCGATCCGCGACACGGTCTCGTGGCCCTTGACCAGGATCCGCACCATCTCCATGGCCTTGGGCGGCGTCTGCGGCACGTCGGGCACGGTGGCGATCTTGCTGAACTCCGCATAGGAGCCCGGCGCGTAGTGGCCCAGCGCGCGGATGCGCTCGGCGATCACGTCGGTCGAGCCCCACAGCTCGGTGTACTGGGTCATGAACATCGCGTGCAGCGAGTTGAAATGCGGACCGGTCACGTTCCAGTGGAAGTTGTGGGTCGTCAGGTACAGCGTGTAGGTGTCGGCCAGCACGCGGCTCAGGCCCTCGGCGATGGCTGCGCGGTCCTGGCGGTCGATGCCGATGTTGATGATCGGCGCATTGCGGCTGCCCGATTCCTCGGCGACCTTGACGCCGCCTTTCTTCGGCACCTTGCCGGCGGAGGATGCCGGTGCAGGGGTGGCGGGCGACTTCGGCTTCTTGACGACTTTGGCCATGGCGACGGGTCTTTCTAGAGGAAGGTTGACGGCAGGAGGAACGGAGCCAAGCGGGGGCCGCTTCGCAACAGCCGCACTCTATCTCAGGACAAGCGCTTGACGCCCGGCAACTCGCAGGCATAGATCGCGTTGCGCAGCGCCGCGATCGCCTCGTAGCGGGTGAAGCTGCGCCGCCAGGCCAGCACCACGCGGCGCGTCGGCGGCTCGCCGCCGTGGGTGTCGCGCACCGGCAGGTAGCGCACGATCTGCTCGGGCTCCTTGCGGCCCTTGCCGCGCGGCTTGAGCGCCTCGGCCGGCACCGACAGCCGCGGCACCAGCGTCACGCCCATGCCCGAGGCCACCATGTGCTTGATGGTCTCGAGCGAGGAACCCTCGAAGCTCTTGCGGATGCCCTCGGCATTGCTCGAGAAGCGCGCGAACTCGGGGCAGACCTCGAGCACATGGTCGCGGAAGCAATGGCCGGTGCCGAGCAGCAGCATGGTTTCCTTCTTGAGCTCGTCGGAGCTCACCGACTCGCGCTCGGCCAACGGATGGTGCGCCGGCAGGGCAGCCATGAAGGGCTCGTCGTAGAGCGCGGCCATCGCGAGACCGGTGTCGGGAAAGGGCTCGGCCATGATCGCGCAGTCGATCTCGCCGGCGCGCAGCATCTCGAGCAGCTTGGCCGTGAAGTTCTCCTGCAGCACCAGCGGCATCTGCGGCGTGCGAGCGATGTTCTGGCGCACCAGGTCGGGCAGCAGGTAGGGGCCGATGGTGTAGATCACGCCGAGGTTCAGCGGACCGGACAGCGGGTCCTTGCCGCGCTTGGCGATCTCCTTGATGCTCGCCGCCTGGTCGAGCACGCTCTGCGCCTGCTGCACGATCTGCTCGCCCAGCGGCGTGACCGTGACTTCGCCGGCGCTGCGCTCGAACAGCTTGAGCTCGAGCTCGTCCTCGAGCTTCTTGATGGCGACCGACAGCGTGGGCTGCGAGACGTAGCAGGCCTCGGCCGCCTTGCCGAAATGCCGCTCGCGGGCGACCGCAACGATGTATTTGAGTTCGGTGAGGGTCATAGTCTGCGTCAATTATGCGCAAGGGGCGCATCGCCTGCGCCATCGGCCGGCGCAGGCCGTCAGGCTTTCAGGTATTCGGCCTTGCTGCCGAGCCAGCGGTCGACGTGCTTTTCGGCCAGCGCCGGGTCCCGGTCGAGCATCTGCGGCGCCAGTTCGCGGGCCCAGTCGAGCAGCATGACATCGGTCGTGAGGTCGGCGAAGCGCAGCAGCGGCGCGCCCGACTGGCGGGCGCCGAGGAACTCGCCCGGACCGCGGATCTCGAGGTCGCGGCGGGCGATCTCGAAGCCATCGGCGGTCTCGGCCATCGCCTTGAGCCGGGCGCGCGCGGCCTCGCCGACCCGGCCGCCCTCGTTCGGCGCATAGAGCAGCACGCAGGCCGAGGCAGCGGCGCCGCGCCCCACCCGGCCGCGCAGCTGGTGCAGCTGCGAGAGCCCGAAGCGCTCGGCGTGCTCGATGACCATGAGCGAGGCGTTGGGCACGTCGACCCCGACCTCGATCACCGTGGTGCTGACCAGCACCTGCAGCCGGTTGGCCGTGAAGCTCTCCATCACCGCCTGCTTCTCGGCGATGGGCATGCGCGAATGCAGCAGGCCGACGCCGACCTTCTCGCCGAGCGCGCCGGCCAGTTCGTCGCGCGTCTCGGTGGCGTTGCGCAGGTCGACCGCCTCGCTCTCCTCGATCAGCGGGCAGACCCAGTAGACCTGCCGGCCCTGCTCGAGCTGGGCCTGGATGCGGTCGATGACCTCGTCGCGGCGGTGCTCGGCCACCAGCTTGGTGACGATCGGCGTGCGGCCCGGCGGCAGCTCGTCGAGCGTGGAGACGTCGAGGTCGGCGTAGTAGCTCATGGCCAGCGTGCGCGGAATCGGCGTCGCGCTCATCATCAGCAGATGCGGCTCGAGGTCGCCGACCGCCTTGCCGCGCAGGGCCAGCCGCTGGGCCACGCCGAAGCGGTGCTGCTCGTCGATGATCGCCAGCGCGAGCTTGCTGAAATGCACCTTCTCCGAAATGACGGCATGGGTGCCGATCACCAGCGCCGCCTCGCCGCTCTCGACCGCGGCCGACATCTGGTCGCGCTCTTTCTTTTTCTGGCTGCCGGTGAGCCATGCCACGCGCAGGCCGCGCTCGGCCAGCAGCGGATCGAGCCAGCCGACCAGCTTGCCGAAGTGCTGGGCCGCCAGGATCTCGGTCGGCGCCATCAGCGCGCACTGGTGGCCGGCATCGATGCAGCGCGCCGCCGCCAGCGCCGCCACCACGGTCTTGCCGGAACCGACGTCGCCCTGCAGCAGCCGGTGCATCGGCAGCGCGCGCCCGAGGTCGCGGGTGATCTCGACGCCGACCCGCTGCTGCGCCCCGGTGAGGGCGAAGGGCAAGGCGGCCAGCAGTTCCGTGTGCAGGGAGGCGCCCGAAGCGGCCGCATCGAGCACCGGCGCGCGCTGCGCCGCCCGGGCCCGCCGCGCCTGCAGCTGCGAGAGCTGCTGGGCCAGCAGCTCGTCGGCCTTCAGCCGCTGCCAGGCCGGATGGCTGTGGTCCTCGAGCGTGGCCATCGGCACGTCCGGCGCCGGGTAGTGCAGGAAGTCGAGCGCGCGGCGCAGCTCCCAGGCGCCATGCGGCGCGGCGCCCGCGGGCAGGGTCTCGTCGAGCACGGCCCGCGCCAGGCCGGCGCGCACCTCGCGCCGCAGCACCGGCTGGGCCAGGCCGGCGATGGTCGAATAGACCGGCGTCAGCGCCTCGGGCAGCGCGGTGCCGGCGGCCTTGACGGCCGGGTGCATCATCTGGCGCCCGAGGAAGCCGCCGCGCACCTCGCCGCGCACCCGCACCCGGGCGCCGACCGCCAGCTGCTTCTGCTGCGACGGGTAGAAATTGAAGAAGCGCAGCTGGCAGGTGTCGCTGCCGTCGTCGACGGTCACGATCAGCTGCCGACGGGGGCGAAACACGACCTCGCTGTCGGTCACCACCGCCTCGATCTGCGCGCTCTCCCCGTCGCGCACGTCGGCCAGCCGGACGATCCGGGTCTCGTCCTCGTAGCGCATCGGCAGGTAGAGGGCGAAGTCGATGTCGCGCACCAGGCCGAGCTTGCGCAGCGCCCGCTGCACCACGCTCAGGCCGGTGCCGGGCGCGGGCGCGGCGGCGGGCTTTGGGGGTGGAGGCGACTTGGGCAGGGCGGACATGGGACAATTCTGCCCGGCTCCTCGCCGCCCTCCTTTTCCCCATGCCTCCTTGGCACGGGCCCGTCCGGCCCTCAAGCACCATGCGCGCCTTCACGCTTTCCGATTTCGATTTCGACCTGCCGCCCGAACTGGTGGCCCAGCATCCCGCCAGCGAACGCAGCGCCTCGCGCCTGCTCGACGGCACCGGCGCGCCGGCCGTCGACCGCATCTTCAACCAGTTGCCCTCGCTGCTGCGCGCCGGCGACCTGCTGGTGTTCAACGACACCCGCGTCGTCAAGGCGCGCCTGTTCGGCGAGAAGCCCACCGGCGGCAAGCTCGAGCTGCTGGTGGAGCGCGTGCTGCAGGGCGCCGAGGTGGTGGCCCACATGAAGGTCAGCAAGAAGCCGCCGGTCGGCACCACGCTGGCGATGGCGGGCGGCTTCGCGGCCACCTTGCTGGGCCGCTGGCCCGAGGAGGACGGCGCGCTGTTCCGCTTCCGCTTCGACAGCCCCGCGGGCGAAGACCCCTACGCGCTGATGGCGCGCTGCGGCCACGTGCCGCTGCCGCCCTACATCACCCACACCGACTCGGCCGACGACGAGAGCCGCTACCAGACGGTGTTCGCGCGCGTGCCCGGCGCGGTCGCGGCACCCACCGCGGCGCTGCACTTCGACGCCGCGCTGCTGGCTGCGCTGGAGGCGCGCGGCGTGCAGCGCGCCAACGTCACGCTGCATGTGGGCGCCGGCACCTTCCAGCCGGTCAAGACCGAGGACATCGCCCAGCACCAGATGCATGCCGAGCGCTACGAGGTGCCCGAGGCAACGCAGCGGGCGATCGCCGAGTGCAAGGCGCGCGGCGGCCGCGTGGTCGCGGTCGGCACCACCACCGTGCGCACGCTCGAGTCGTGGGCGAAGAGCGGCGAGGCCGCGGGCGACACCCGGATCTTCATCACGCCGGGCTTCGCCTTCGCGCACGTCGACCTGCTGGTCACCAACTTCCACCTGCCCAAGAGCACGCTGATGATGCTGGTCAGCGCCTTCGCCGGCTACGAGCGCGTGATGGCGCTGTACGCCCACGCGATCCGCGAGAACTACCGCTTCTTCAGCTACGGCGACGCGATGCTGCTCGCAAGAACCCCTACTGCACCATGCTGAACTTCGAACTCCTCGCCACCGACCCGACCAGCCACGCGCGCCGCGGCACCCTCACGCTCAATCACGGCGTGGTGCAGACGCCGATCTTCATGCCGGTCGGCACCTACGGCACCGTCAAGGGCGTGATGCCGCGCAGCCTGCACGAGATGGGCGCCCAGATCATTCTCGGCAACACCTTCCATCTCTGGATGCGGCCCGGCCTCGACGTCATGGCGGCCTTCGGCGGCCTGCACCAGTTCGAGAAGTGGGACAAGCCGATCCTCACCGACTCGGGCGGCTTCCAGGTCTGGTCGCTGGGCGCGATGCGCAAGATCAGCGAGGAAGGCGTCCGCTTCGCATCGCCGGTCAACGGCGACCGCCTGTTCCTCACGCCCGAGGTCTCGATGCAGATCCAGACCATCCTGAACAGCGACATCGTGATGCAGTTCGACGAATGCACGCCCTACGACGTCGACGGCCACGTCACGACCGAGGCCGAAGCGCGCAAGTCGATGGAACTCAGCCTGCGCTGGGCCAGGCGCTGCCAGTCCGAATTCGCGCGGCTCGACAACCCCAACGCCCTGTTCGGCATCGTCCAGGGCGGCATGTTCGAGAACCTGCGCGAGGAATCGCTGGCGCAGCTGGTCGAGATGGACTTCCCTGGCTATGCGATCGGCGGCGTCAGCGTCGGCGAGCCCAAGGACGAGATGCTGCGGATCATGGCGCACACGCCGCACAAGCTGCCGGCCCACAAGCCGCGCTACCTGATGGGTGTCGGCACGCCCGAGGACCTGGTCGAAGGCGTGGCGCAGGGCGTCGACATGTTCGATTGCGTGATGCCGACGCGCAACGCGCGCAACGGCACGCTGTTCTCGCGCTATGGCGACCTGAAGATGCGCAACGCCCGCCACAAGAGCGATCCGCAGCCGATCGACGCCAGCTGCACCTGCCATGCCTGCGCCGGAGCCTCCGGCGTGCCGTGGGAGGCCGGCGGCCGCGACGGCTTCAGCCGCGCCTACCTGCACCATCTCGACCGCTGCGGCGAGATGCTGGGCCCGATGCTGACCACCATCCACAACCTGCACTACTACCTGAACCTGATGCGTGAGATCCGCGAGGCGCTCGATGCCGGCACCTTTGCCGAATTCCGCGTCCGCTTCAAGGCGGACCGGGCGCGCGGGATCTAGGCCCGCCGGATTTACGCGCGGCGCAGGGTCCACGACCCCGACAAGGTCTGGCCCGGCGCCAGCACCGCGCCGCCGATCTCCCGCGGCCCATGCCGCCCCGCCAGGTTGATCGCGTCGGTGCACTGGCTCACAGGCTCGGCGCAGAAGTGGTCGCCGCCGCGCGGGCAATAGAGAACGAAGAAGTCCAGCGGCGCATCGGCCGCCAGCTCCAGCACGCGCCCGGCATCGGGCCACTCGATGCGGGTCTCGCGCTGCCAGCCCGTGAAGTTGTTGTCGAGATCCAGTTCCGACAGCAGCACGCCCTCGCGCAGCCGCGCGACCTCGGCGCCGGCTTCGAGCGACACCGGCATGACCTCGGCGTCGGCCCGCCACATGGCCGCGGTATCGGCCCGCAGCCGCGTGCCGCGACGGTGCGGGAAGTACGGGTGGTGGCCGATGCCGGCGGGCATCGGCGCCGAATCCCGGTTGGTCAAGGCCACCGTGCAGCGCAGCCCCGTGGAATCGAGCTCGAACAGCTGCGAGGCCTCGAAGTCCCAGGGCCATTGCCCGTCGGCCTCGCGGGCCAGCCCGAGGCGTGCCCGCGCCGGACCCGCCTCGGCCACCTGCCAGGGCCGCAGCCAGCCCAATCCGTGCAGCGCATGCTTGCCCGACGGCCGCGCCGGGTGGCCGGCGGCCAGGGCGATCTCGCGGCCGCCGAAATGCGCCCGGCTGTCGCGGATCCGGTTGCACCACGGCAGCAACGGGAAGCTGCCCATCGCGAAGGGATCGCCGCGCGCCAGGTCTTCGGGCGTGGCCGGCCGCAGCCAGTCGAGCCGCTCGTCGCCGTGCTGCTCGTGCAGCGCCGCGATGGCACCGCCGACGCGCGGCGCCAGCCGCAGCCGCATCGCGCCGGCGGCCAGTTCGACCAGGCCCGCGGGGCTGGCTGCGCCTGTCTGCTCGTCACTCATTCGAAGGCACCTCGTCAAGCGTTGCGGACGCCGGCTATTTTCGGCCACGCGGGTGGCGGGCGACACGCGAGGAGGTCAGAATTTGCCCATGACCACATCGACTTCCCCGGCCCCATCGGCCATCTACCCTTCGCTGGCCGGACGCACCGTCTTCATTTCCGGCGGTGCCTCCGGCATCGGCGAGGGCCTGGTGCGCGCCTTCCATGCGCAGGGCGCCCGGGTCGGCTTCTGCGACCTCGACGTCGCGGCCGGCACGGCGCTGGCGCAGCAGCTCGGCGGCGGCAACGCGCCGCTGTTCCTCGAATGCGACGTCACCGACGTGGCCGCGCTCGCGGCCGCCATCGGGGCGGTGCGCGCGCGCTTCGGCCCGATCCGGGTGCTGCTGAACAACGCCGCCAACGACCGCCGGCACCAGATGGCCGACGTCACGAGCGAGGATTTCGACCGCCTGGTGGCGGTCAACTTCAAGCACCAGTTCTTCGCCGCCCAGGCGGTGGCCGACGACATGCGCGCGCTCGGCGGCGGCTCGATCATCAACTTCGGCTCGATCAGCTGGATGATCAAGGGCGCCGGCTATCCGGTCTACCAGGCCTGCAAGTCGGCCGCCCGCGGACTCACGCGCTCGCTGGCGCGCGACCTGGGCAAGGCCAATATCCGCGTCAACACGATCGTGCCGGGCTGGGTCATGACCGAGCGCCAGCTGCGGCTGTGGGTCAAGCCCGAGTCGCACGCCGAGATCGACGCCGCCCAATGCCTGCCCGGCCGCGTGATGGCCGAGGACATCGCCGCCATGGCGCTGTTCCTGGCCGCCGACGATTCGAAGATGTGCAGCGCCCAGGACTACGTGGTGGACGCCGGCTGGACCTGAAGCGGCCCCGGCAGCGCCGTGGCGTCCGGCGCGGCAGAGGTCCCGCAGGCATGGCAGAACTTGGCGAAGGCGCTCTTGCGCGCGTCGCAGGCCCGGCAGTGGTCGAACAGGCCGATGCCGCAGTGCGGGCAGAAATCGATCTCGGTGTTCTTGAGGTCGACCGGACGCTCGCAGCCCGGGCACACGCTCTTGGCCAGCCGAGCCAGCGCGGTGTCGTAGCTCAGCTCGTTGCGGCGCACGGTCTCCGGCTGGGCCTCGGCCAGCTTCTGCCGTGCCAGGTAGCGGTTGAGTGCCAGGATGGCGTAGCGCCCGACCAGCACCGTCACCACGATCCCCACCACATAGCGCACGTAGCCGCCATAGCTTGGCAGGTAAGGCACGAGTTCGACGAAGAAGGCGAACAGCGCGAAGTAGATGAAGCCCCAGACGAAGGGCCACCAGGTGCTCTTGCGCTTCTTCGCGAACAGCCAGCCGGCGACCACCAGCAACGGCAGCGTGAGCGCCAGCCGGTAAAGGAACACCCGCAATTCGACCTTGCGGTTCTCGGCCTCGAGCCGTTTGCGTGCTTCTTCCTCGAGCAGCGCCAGCTGCTGCTGGGCCCGCTGCCGCGACTGCCGGGCGTCGAGCGCGATCTGGCGCTGCGCCACCACGCCGCGCTCTGCCTCGTCCTCCTTCGCCTTCAAGGCGTCGAGCGCCCTGGTGCGGGCGATCAGCTCGGTGTCCTGGTCGGGCTGGGCGGTGGCGCGGCGGGTGGCGAGCCAGTTGCCGAAGGTCTCGCGCGCCGCCCGGCTGGCCTGCTGGGCCGTGACCAGCTTGAGCTCGGCCTGCTCGCGCTCGCGCCCGGCCTGCTGCTCGCTGCGCTCGGCATCGCGCACCGTGGTGCGCAGCGGGTCGGCCGCCGCGCGGTCGATGAAATCATCGAGCTCGATCCGGTGCTCGACCCGGGGCAGGTCGCCGACGATCGTGCTACCGAGCCCGACCAGGAAGCTGGCGAACACAATCGCCACCACCCACAGGCCGCGGCGAAACCACTTTTCGGACAGGCGCAGTGCCTTGCTCATTGCAATCTTCCTCTGTTGACGGGGGGGGTGAAACGGGCCGGCTGATTCTGGACGACGGCCGCCTCCGGCTTGCGCTCCATCGGGAACACGAAGACGCCGGCCGCGATCACGGCGGTGGCCGTCAGCCCTGCCTGCAGCGCCAGCCGCAGCAGGTGCTGCGAGCGCGGCACCCGCTCCCGGTACTCCCGCTCGTAAGGACCGAAATTGGTGCTCTGGCGGCTCACCACGGGCTCCCGCCCGGCGTGATGAGGTGGGTGCAGGCGGCGCAGGCGGCCACCAGGAATGTCAGCAGATACAGCTTCATGGAATTCTTCTCGTCCGCCGTTGAAAGTGGGCGGATCATGGTTCGGCCACCGGACGCCCCGGGTCCACTCCTTCGGTGGTGCCGATACCCTGCGCCGCCGGTATCGCTATTCGATACCAAGCGGCGTCCGGCGGCCGGCCAGCAGGTCGGCGCGCGTGAAAGGCCGCTCGATCCCTGCCAGCCGCACGGCGATTTTCTCGAGCAGGCTCTGGGTCGGCGCCGGCGTGCCGGGCTGCAGGAAGAACAGGGGGGTCGCCAGGCTCAGCAGCACCAGCACCCAGCTCACGCGGGGGTGCGGCATGCGATGCTGCCACCAGAGGAAGGTGGCGCTGACGCCCACGCCGAGCGCGTAGCCGGCGATGACTTCCGACCACGAATGGGCGTCGAGCGCCAGCCGGGTGGCGCCGATGAAGGCGGCGAACAGCCAGCCGAAAACGGCCGCCGCGACCCGCGCGCGGTGCCCACAGCGCGAGACCGCCAGCCAGCAGGCCACGGGCCAGACGCTGGCGGCGATCGCCGTGTGGCCGCTGAAGCCCGTGAAATCGAGCCGGGCGCTGCCGATGCCCCAGCCGAGGAAGGCGATCTTCGACGCGGCGATCAGGCTGCCGCCGAAGCCGAACAGCAGGATCCACAGCCACGCCAGCGGCCGGGTGGGGCTGCGAATTCCGAGCCAGACGCCGATCCAGAGCGAGGCCGGCAGCAGGAAGCCGCTGTCACCGAACCAGGTGATCGCGTGCAGGAGATCGTGCAAATGGGGCATCGGCGGGGCGTCAGGTGCCGAGAAGCACGCTGACGCGCCGCTGAAGGGATTCGGGCTGCACCTCGGCGCGGGGCATCGCGCTGCCGACGCGGAGCCCGACGCGGCTGAAGAGGCCGCGCCGGAACGGCCGCACCATCGCCACCTGCTGGCCGTCGCGCTGCTCGATCCGGCTGAAGTAGGAGCCCCAGAGATTGGTCAGCGCCATCGGCACCACCGGCGTCTCCATGCCTTCGGCGCGCGCCGCCTCGATGATCTTCATCACGCCACCCTTGAAGGGCTGCAGGCTGCCGTCGCGCGTGATCGCACCCTCGGGAAAGATCGCCAGCAGGTCGCCCTCGCGCAGCACCTGCACGGCGTCGGCGAAAGCCTGCTCGTAGGCCGCCGGGTCTTCCTTCTGGGGCGCGATCGGGATCGCCTTGGCGAGCCGGAACAGCCAGCCGAGCACCGGCACGCGGAAGATCCGGTGGTCCATGATGAAGCGGATCGGGCGCGGGCTGGCGGCCATGAGCAGCACCGCATCGATGAAGCTGACGTGGTTGCAGACCAGCACCGCGGCGCCCTCCTCCGGAATGTGCTCCTGGCCCTGGATGTCGAAGCGGTAGACGAAGCGCGACAGCACCCAGGCCACGAAACGCAGCAGGTACTCGGGAACCAGCATGAAGATGTAGAAGGCGACCACGGCGTTGGCGATGCCGGTGAACAGGAAGATCTGCGGGATCGTGAAGCCGGCCTTGAGCAGCGCCCCGGCGATGACCGAGCTGGCGATCATGAAGAGCGCGTTCAGGATGTTGTTCGCCGCGATGATGCGGGCCCGGTGGGTGGGCTGGCTGCGCATCTGGATCAGCGCATACATCGGCACGCTGTAGAGCCCGGCGAACAGCGACAGCAGGCCCAGGTCGGCCATCACGCGCCAGTGCGCCGGCTGGGCCGTGAAGGTGCCCAGCCCCATCTGCGCGGCGGCCGGCAGCCCCCGCGAGGCGAAATACAGGTCGATCGCGAACACACTCATGCCGATCGCGCCGAGCGGCACCAGGCCGATCTCGACCTGGCGGCGGCTGAGCGTCTCGCACAGCAGCGAGCCGGCGCCGATGCCGACCGAGAACACCACCAGCAGCAGCGAGGCCACCTGCTCGTCGCCGTGCAGCACCTCCTTGGCGAAGCTCGGGAACTGGGCCAGGAAGACCGCGCCGAAGAACCACATCCACGAGATGCCCAGCAGCGAGCGGAACACCACCACGTTGCCATGCGCCAGCTTCAGGTTGCGCCAGGTCTCGCTGACCGGGTTCCAGTTGATCTTCAGGCCCGGGTCGGTGGCCGGCGCCGGCGGGATCGCCTGCGCCACCGCGCGGCCGGCCAGCGCCAGCAGCAGGCAGGCCACGGCCACCGTCGCATGGCCGACCTGCGGCAGGGCCACCAGCAGCCCGCCGGCCACCTGGCCGAGCAGGATGGCGACGAAGGTGCCCATCTCGACCATGCCGTTGCCGCCGGTCAATTCGCGCGGCGCCAGCACCTGCGGCAGGTAGGCGAACTTGACCGGGCCGAACAGGGTCGAGTGCAGCCCCATCAGGAAGACGCAGGCGAGCAGCACCCCGGCGTCGGCCCGCAGGAAGCCCCAGGCCGCGATCGCCATGATCGCGATCTCGAGGTTCTTGACGAAGCGGATCATCTTCGTCTTGTCGTGCTTGTCGGTGAGCTGTCCCGCGGTGGCGGAAAACAGCAGGAAAGGCAGGATGAACAGCGCCCCGATCGCCAGCCCGGCCATCGCCGGGGGCATCCAGGCCAGCTGCAGCTGGTAGGTCACCATCACCGTGAAGGCGAACTTGAACAGGTTGTCGTTGGCGGCACCGGCGAACTGGGTCCAGAAAAAGGGCGCGAAGCGCCGCTGCCGCAACAGCGCGAACTGGTTGGCGTGGCCTTCGGGCAGGCGGGTGGAGGCAGCTTCGGTGGTGGGCGTCATGTTTCAGGTGGAGGCGGCGGAGCGCGTTCGCAGGGAAGCGGCGTGCGAATTGTGCCGCAGCGTCCGCCGCCCCATCACCTGCAGGGCGTGCAGCACCGGCAGCGCCGCCAGGGCCGCCGTCAGGTGCTTCAGGCTGTGGCCCGACACCAGGTGCCGGGTGGCCTCGAAGATGGCGTGGTCCGCGAGCTCGAACAGCTTGGCCAGGGCATAGAAGAACACCACCCAGCCGAGCTTGAGGCCGATCGCCCCCGCTACCGGCCGACACAGCGCCAGCGCCAGCACCAGTGCCATGCCGCCGAACTGCACCACGGCCCAAGGCAAGACGTTGCCGTACTTTTGGCAGACCGCCGCCGCCAGCAGCCCGCCCGCGAGCGTGAACCAGGCGGCCGGCCAGCCGGCGCGGGCGCTGACCCGTTCGCAGACCGAGAAGCCGACCAGGCCCGAAAAGGCCACCGCCATGCCGGCGCGGTCCGCGGCCAGCCGCAGGTCGTCGGGCTGCAGGTGATAGAAGGCCGAGCCGAGCGCGGTCAGGATCAGGCCGGCGAAGAACATCCAGGCGCAGTCCAGCGCATTGAAGGGCGGCAGCGCGAGCGCCTGGGGCAGCGGCGCGGCGTCCTGCAGCCGCTCGTGGGCACGGTCCAGCCAATGCAGCCAGCGCAGGCCCCAGATGCCCAGCACCGCGAAAGGCAGGTTGCTCAGCACGTCCATGGCGTTCGGCAGCGTGCGCCAGGACTGGCCATCGGCGAAGGGCGCGCCGCCCAGCGCCGGGGCCGCGACCGAGGGCCCGAGCACCGCGGCGCTGACCAGCAGCATGGCCAGCGCGAGCAGGGAATGTTCACGACGGGTGAGCGACGGCAGGGACGGCAGGGACATGACAGGCTCCGATGGGTGCGCGTGGGAGCTGAATCTAGGTTGTCAACCCACCGGCCGGCATCGAGAATCGATACGGAGCACTTTTTCACCACTTCGGGTATCAATCCGCAATACTTCCTCCGCCCATGAGTACCACTGTCGACCTGGTCAATGCCCTCAAGAACGAGCTCAAGTCCGCCCACATGACCTATGCCGACCTGGCCAAGTCGCTGGACATGGCCGAGTCCAGCGTCAAGCGGATGCTGGCCAAGGGCGACATGCCGCTGACCCGGGTCGACGCCATCTGCCGGGCCCTGAAGATCGACTTCGCCGAACTGGCACGCCGGGTGGCCGACGCCCAGCCGCTGCTCAAGGAACTCACGCTCGAGCAGGAAAAGGCGGTGGTCAAGGACAAGAAGCTGCTGCTGCTGGCGATCTGCGTGCTGAGCCAGTGGACGCTGGAGCAGATCGTCGGCGCCTACCGGATCACCGAGGCCGAGTGCATCGGCCACCTGGCCCAGCTGGACCGCATCGGCATCATCGAGCTGCGGCCGCTGAACCGCTACCGGCTCAAGCTCGCCAAGACCTTTCGCTGGCGGCCGCACGGGCCGGTGATGGACTTCTTCCGCGAGAACGTGGTGCTCGACTACTACCGCGGCGGCTTCGACGGCCCGGCCGAAGGGCTGCTGCTGGTGCACGGATCGATCAGCAAGTCGCTGGCGCCGGCCTTCCTCGACCGGCTCCAGCGGGTGGCGCAGGACTTCGCCCAGCAGCACCAGACCGACCAGAAGCTGTCGCCCAAGGAGCGCGAGGGCTACACGCTGCTGCTGGGCATGCGCAACTGGGAGTTCGAACTGTTCACCCGCCTGCGCCGGGCCTGAAAACACACGAAACCGGTTTCTTCTGTAAGATTCGCCCAGCAGAAAAGCGGACGCATCCGTCCCACCGATGGCGCAATCTCCCATGAACGCTCAGGTGAACCGCCCCCGCAGCGGTTCAGACACTGCCTTATTCGTGATCAATCGCCGACTGGAGAGTCACCACGCCACGTGGTGCACCGAAGGAGCAAACCCGTTGCCGGTCGCAGCGCGGTGAAACTCTCAGGTAACAGAGACAGGGGGAGCGGCATTCTGAACCCCGGGTCTTGCCGCTTGCCACAGTAAGCGCTAACGCCCGCCGTTCATGCCCTCCCACAAGGATTCGGACATGCGCGTGGTTGTACTTGGCGCCGGCTTGCTCGGCGTGACTTCGGCCTATTACCTGCAACAGCTGGGCCACGAAGTGATCGTGGTGGATCGGCACGCAACACCAGCGGCCAAGGCGCGCGGCGTCGCTGCCGCCCGTCCCGGCGCAGCGACTGCGACCGCGCCGCCGAAGCGGCGCGGCAAGAAATTCTCGAAGCTGCGCAGCGGCATCCGCCGCGGCTTCGCCCGGCTGATCGATCGCGCCGTCGGCACGCCGCCGAAGCGCGATCCGCTCGATCACCTGGTGCGTCTGGCCGCCTACAGCCGCAAGAGCGCGCGCGCCCTGGGCGACGAAGCCGGCGTGCCGCACGGCGCGCGCACGGCCGGCCTCATGAACCTGTTCACCGACCCCGAGGCCTTTCGGACCCGGATGGCGAACGCCACCCACTGGTCGGGGCTGGGCTGCGAGGAGCGGCTGCTGTCGGTCGACGAGGCCATCGGCCTGGAACCGGTGCTGGCGGCCATGCGCAGCAAGCTGGTCGGGGCCACCTACGCGCAAGAGGATCCGGCGCGCGACCCGGCCCAGTTCGCCGCCGGCCTGGTCTTCCTGTGCCGCGCCGCCGGGGTGCGCTTCATGACCCGCCACACGGTGGTCGCGCTCAAGGAGCAGGACGGTCGCATCGACCATGTCGAGTTGCTCGATGGCGCCGGCCGGACCATCACCTTGCGCGGCCAGGCCTATGTGCTGGCGCTGGGTGCGGCCAGCGTGCCGCACGCGGAAGAGCTCGGCATCGACATGCCGCTGCGCTTCGTGCGCGAATACATCGTCACGATGCCGATCCTGGATCCCGCCATGGCGCCGCGCATCGCGTTGCGCGACCGCCAGGGCAAGCTGCGCATCGTGCGGATCGAAACCCCGGCCGGCGACCAGCTGCGGGTCCACGCGATCGTGGCGGCCGGACTCGACGAGGAGGCCGAACCCGACTCCGACCGCTTCCAGGCGATCGTGCGCCGCACCGAGATGCTGCTGCCCGGCGTGGCGGACGCGAGCCGGGCCAGCTTCGACACTGCGATGCACGCGGTCAGCACCAACCGGCTGCCGATGATCGGCAAGACCCGGCTGCCCAACCTGTTCCTGAACACCGCGCCCGGCACCCGCACCTGGATCCACGCCTGCGGCGCCGGCAAGTCGATCGCGCGCATCGTCAGCGGCCTGCGGCCCGAACTCGACTTCGCGTTCCGGCGCCCTTAGAATCCGCCCACTGCAGGAGAGCGGGCCCACGGGCCCCACCGAAGGCGCAAACTCCCATAAACGCTCAGGTCGGCCCACGTGATGGGCCTGTACTGCACCAACTGTCAAAGCCGTCTGGAGAGCCATCGCGCCCGCGCGTGATGCACCGAAGGAGCAAACCCGCTGCGGGCGCAGCGGGTGAATCTCTCAGGTACCGAGGACAGGGGGAGCGGCAACTCGGACTTCCGGTCCGGTTGCCTTCGTTCCCGTCGGCAATCCGAACCGTCGCGTCCGAGCGCTGCAACCTTCAAGGGTTCTCGATATGCGCGTGATCGTTCTTGGCGCCGGCCTGCTCGGCGTGACCTCGGCCTACTACCTCCAGCAACTCGGCCACGAAGTGACCGTCATCGACCGCCAGGCCACGCCGGCGGCGGAAACCAGCTTCGCCAACGGCGGCCAGATTTCGGTCAGCCATGCCGAGCCCTGGGCCAATCCGGGCGCGCCGCTCAAGGTGCTGCAATGGCTGGGCAAGGAAGACGCCCCCCTGCTGTTCCGCATCCGCGCCGACATGCGCCAGTGGCTCTGGGGCCTGCAGTTCCTGCGCGAATGCACGCCGGCACGCACGCGCCACAACATCGAGCAGATCGTGCGCCTGGGTACGTACAGCCGCGACACGCTGCAGCAGCTGCGGCGCGACACCGGCCTGGCCTACGACCAGCGCACCCAGGGCATCCTGCACTTCTACACGACGCAAAAGGAGTTCGACGCCGCGCTGGCGCCAGCCGAGCAGATGCGCGCGCTCGGCTGCGACCGGCGCGTGATTTCGGCCGACGAGGCGGTGAAGCTCGAGCCCGCGCTGGCCCACATCCGCCCGCAGCTGGCCGGTGCGACCTACACGGCGGAAGACGAATCAGGCGACGCCAACCGCTTCGCGCGCGAGCTGGTCAAGCTGGCCGAGACGGCCGGCGTGCGCTTTCTCATGAGCCACACGGTGACCGCACTGCGCGAGGCCGGCGGCGCCATCGACCATGTCGAGGCGACCGACAGCGAAGGCCGCTTCCAGCGCATCCGCGGCGATGCCTTCGTGCTGGCGATGGGCTCGCTGAGCCCGCTCTATGCGGCGCCGCTGGGCATCCGGCTGCCGATCTATCCGGCCAAGGGCTATTCGGTCACGATGCCGGTCAAGGATGCGTCCAGGGCGCACCAAGTCTCGCTGACCGACGACGAGTTCAAGCTGGTGTTCTCGCGCTACACCTCGGCCAGCGGCGACCGGCTGCGGATCGCCGGCACCGCCGAGCTCAACGGCTACGACCGCGACCTGAACCGGGTGCGCTGCGAGGCCATCGTGCGGCGCGTCGAGCAATTGTTCCCCGGCGCCGGCGAGGCATCCGAAGCACAGTTCTGGACCGGACTGCGCCCGGCGACGCCGAGCAACGTGCCGCTGATCGGCGCCACCCGGCTGCCGAACCTGTTCCTGAACACCGGCCACGGCACGCTGGGCTGGACCCACGCCTGCGGCTCGGGCAAGTCGATCGCGCGGATCGTGAGCGGGCTGAAGCCGGAAGTCGATTTCGCGTTCACCGGGCTCCGCGCCGCGGCTCAATCCCCCGCGGTGAAGACGGTCAGCACGCCGGTGTAGCCGTAGAGGTGATTGCGGGCGATCTCGCCGGCGGCGAAAAAGCCGACCAGCGGGACGTCGCCGAGGGCATGGCGCACGATCTGCAGCTCGGCACCGGGCGCGCCGAAATGCGGGCCGCCGCGGCCCGAACAGCTGACGTAGATGGCGCCCGCGATGCGGCGCGCCGGATGCGGCGCGGCTTCGGCCTCGCCGGCCGCGACTTCGCGCGCGGTGGCGAGCGTCTGCTCCTGCGGCTCCAGCTCCTCGCGGATCTCCGCGCAGACGCGCATCAGGTCGGCCCGCGCGGCCTGCGCGTTGCGGCGGCAGAAGCTCAGGCGCATCCCGGCCTCGGCGTTGTCGGCGATCGCCACGCCGCGACGCGTCGGGTCGAGGCCGATGATGTGGCGCACCCGGACGTCGGCGCCGAGATCGCCGGTGCGCCGGACGCCGTCGCTGCCGGCCTCGACCAGTCCGACCAGGGTCGCGCGGACCGCGTCGATCGCCTGCTCGGGGGCATCGAGCGAGACCCGCAGGTCGGCCAGCAGCACGTCGAGCGCGGGCTGGCCATCGAGCGCCAGCAGCAGGTTGCCGTCGGCCTCGGTGATCTCGCGTTCGCGCGAGACCGGCTGGCAGCCCTGGGTCACGCGCGAGACCAGCCGTACGCCCTCGCCGAACACGACGCCCGACAGGCCGCCCGAGAACACGCCGCCGACCGCGCCATGGCCGCGGATGTTGCCATTGCCGCCGATCGCGAACTGCAGCGAGCCGACCCGCCCGGAGGACAGGCCGCCGAACAAATAACCGGTGTCGGTGCGGTCCGCCATCTCGGCGATCAGTTCGCCGAGTTCGGGCGTCCGCGGGTCGGCATGGACCAGTGCCGTGTGGGCCGCGAAGCCGCTCATTTCGGAGCTGGCCAGCGGCGCCACGCCGGAAAACACCCGGTACTGGTCGCTCGGCAGCTCGCACAGCATCACGCTGAGCGCCGGCTCGTCGAAGTACTCGGCGTTGTTGGCGGCCACGCCGACGCCCACGGTGCCGGTCCAGTCGGTGATCTCGGGCAGCTCGGCGCCCAGGTGATCGAGGATCTCCTGGGCATCTTCCCCGTAGTGGTCGGTGATGTAGAGCAGGCCCAGCGACGGCGCGCGGGCGTAGTCCGGCAGCGCCATCTGCGCCCGCAGCTGCGCCAGCACCAGGCCGGCCGCCATGCGCCATTGCGGATGGGTGGCGTGCCCGCTCGGAAACAGCTTCATGGCTGGCCTTTCAGCCCGCGCGCTTGCGCGCCGGCGCAGGTCGCTTGGCGGACGCGCTGGCGCCGCGGCGCGTGGCCGGCACCTTCTTGGCGGCGGCCGGCCTCTCGGCGGCCCGGGCCGTTGCGGACGCTGCGCCAGAGCCCGCGTGATCGCCCAGCGGCTGCGGCATCACCGGCATCTTGAGCTGGGAGGCTTCCTGCAGCGCCGAACTGGCGATCTGCTGGAACTGCTGGGTCAACGCACCCCACCACTGGACCGGATCGACGACGCCAGCCGAGTCTTGGGCGGCGGCGGCCTTGGCGCGCTTCGGCGCCGGGGGCTCTTCGGCCTCCGGCTGCGCTTCGGGTTCGGGTTCGGGTTCGGGTTCGGGTTCGGCCGCGGCCGGCCGGGTGAAGGCGTTGGCGAGGTCTTCCATGCGGACGTTCATGCCGCGCAAGGTCGAGAGCGTCATCTTCTGCACCTCGAGCGCCTGGATGGTCGCCTTCAGCGCGTGGCCGTTCTGCTCGAGCCAATACTGCACGGTCTTGAGCTCCTGGATGCGCTTGTCGACCTCTTCGACGCTCAGCGTCGGCGCCACCCAGCTCGACAGGCTCGGCAGGCCGGGCACGGCGCCGGGCGAGGCGCTGGCGCCGCCCGTCAAATTCTTGAGGAAGTCGAAGCCCGGAACGAACTGACTGAAGGCGAAGGGCTTGCTGGCGTCGCTCATGGCGTGCTCCGGGTCTGTGTTTATTGTCCGGGCAGCTTACTCCAAGCGTCAGGGCTTTTGGGGTGCCCGGCTGCATCCGGCACTCGCCATGAGGGCCCGGCTTGTGGACAATGCCCAAACAGACACAGAAAGACACATGTCCATCTTCCATCTCGCCTTCCATGTCCGCGATCTCGACCAGGCGCGCCGCTTCTACGGCGGCGTGCTGGGCTGCGCAGAAGGCCGCAGCACCGACACCTGGGTCGACTTCGATTTCTTCGGCCACCAGATCTCGCTGCATCTCGGCGAGCCCTTCGCCACCGCGCGCACCGGCCGCGTGGGCGAGGTGATGGTGCCGATGCCGCATTTCGGCATCGTGCTCGAGCTGCCGGCCTGGCAGGAACTGGCGAAGCGGCTCGAGGCGTCGGGCATGGACTTCGTGCTCAAGCCGCAGGTGCGCTTCGAGGGCCTGCCGGGCGAGCAATGGACCATGTTCTTCTGCGACCCCTTCGGCAATCCGATCGAAGCCAAGGGCTTCCGGTCGCTGGACACCGTCTACGACGCATGACTGTGCGGGCCGCGCCAGCCGCCCCGCCGATGCGCCTGCGCATCGGCGGGGCGGCGGCTGCGTTGCTGTTCGCCGCCACGGCCGCCCACGCGGTGCAGGACTGCGAACTCAACGGCCAGGCCGTGAACCCGGCCAACGCGGCAACCACTGCCGGCAAGACCGGCGTGATGCGTTGCAAGGACCGCGACAGCGGCCAGCTGGTCCGCGAGCAGCAGGTCCAGAGCGGCACCTTCATGGGCCTGGTGCGCTTCTACGAGGACGGCAAGCTCGCAAAGGAGCACGGCCTGAACGCCCGCGGCAACATCGAAGGCCGGGCGCGCGAGTTCTCGCCCTCCGGTCAGGTATTGCGCGACGCCACCTACGAGGACGGCCACGAAATGGGCCTGGTGCGCATCTTCTACCCGGACGGGTCGCTGCGCCGCGTCACCTTCTTCGCCGATGCGGCGGGCGAGCGCGCCTCGGTCGAGTTCACCGAACGCGGCCAGCTCTCGGCGCTGCGCTGCGGCGACAAGCCGGTGCTGGCCCCCGCGGCCGACGACGCGCAGCTGTGCGGCTTCGTCGGCGGCGCCTCGCGGGTCGAGCTGTTCGATGCCAGGGGCGTCCTGCGCTCGCGGCTGTCCTACGTGGCCGGCAAGCGGGTGCGCAGCGAAGAGCTCTACGACAACGGCAAGCCCGCGGCCCAGGACGAGATGATGGGCAACCAGCGCATCGAACGGCGCTTTTCGTCCGAAGGCGTCAAGCGCCGCGAGGCGGTCTCGCTGCTGGGCGAGCGCGGCGCGGTCAGGCAGCGCGAGCAGGAGTACTCCGAGCGGGGGACGCTGGTGCGCGAGCAGCGCTGGAACAGCACGGGATCGCCGCTGAGCGACGAGAGCTTCTACCAGAACGGCCAGCCGCGCAGCAAGTCGGTCTATGGCGTGGACGGCAACCCGCGCCTGATCGAGGTCACCGAATACCACGACAACGGCCAGCGCGCCGCGATCGGCCGCTACCTGGCCAACGACCGCCTGCGCCAGCTGCCGACCGGCACCCACCAGCGATTCAGCGACAGCGGCCTGCTCATCGCCGAATCGGTCTACGACGACAAGGGCCGCGTCACCCGCGAACGCAGCTGGGACGCCAACGGCAAGCTGGAGCGGGACGACGAAGTGTTCGAGGATGGGTCGCGGAGAGTGAAGCCCTGAGACCTTGCGGGACAGACCAAGAAACTGCGCAGCAGTTTTTGCTCTGTCCTCAACTGACTAGGTCAATCCAACTTGATCCCCGCCGCCTTGATGATCGGCCCCCACCGCTGCGACTCCGCCCGCGACAGCGCCGCGAACTGAGCCGGCGAGCCCGGCATCGCCTCCATGCCGAAGTCGCTGAAGCGCTTCTGCACCGCCGGCGTCGTGAAGGCACGGTTGAGATCGCCATTCAGCCGCGCGACGATCGGCGCCGGAATCCCGGCCGGGCCGACGATGCCCTGGAAGGCGAACACCTCGGAATTCGCGACGCCGACTTCGGCCAGCGTCGGCACGTCCGGCAGCAGCTTCGAGCGGCTGCCCGATCCGATCGCCAGCACGCGCACCTTCTTGCCCTGCATGATCGACAGGCCCGAGGCCAAGTCGAGGAACATCGCCGGCACCTGGCCGCCCATCACGTCGGCCATCGCCGGTGCGGCGCCGCGGTAAGGAATGTGGGTGATGAAGGTGCCGGTGCGGACCTTGAACATCTCCATCGCCAGGTGGTGCGGAGAGCCGTTGCCCGGCGAGGCGTAGTTGACCTTGCCCGGATTGGCCTTCACGTAGGCCAGGAAGGCCTTGAAGTCCTGCGCCGGAAAGTCCGGATGCACGACCAGCGCCAGCGGGAACTTGCCGATCGCGCCGATGTAGCTGAAGTCCTTCTCGGGATTGAAGGGCAGCTTGCTGAACAGGTGCTCGTTGAAGGCCAGCAGCGCGTTGTCGGCCGACATGATCGTGTAGCCGTCGGGCTTGGCCTTGGCGACCAGTTCGGCGCCGATGTTGGTCGAGGCGCCGGGGCGATTGTCGATCACGATCTGCTGGCCCAGCGTCTGCCGCATCGCCTCGGACAGGGTGCGCGCGATCACGTCGGTGCCGCCGCCGGCCGGGTACGGCACGACCCACTTGATCAACTGGTCGGGAAAAGCGCCCTGGGCGCGCGCCCACGGTGCCGCGGCAGCGGCCGCGGTGGCAGCGAGGGTGGTGAGCAGGGTTCTGCGATCCATCGAAAGGTCTCCTGGTTTGTGTCTTCAAATGTAAGGGCTCCGCCGAGGGCTCAGGCGGAGAGCGACGGCGTCGGCAGCCCGTCGATCGCTTGCGCGAGCGCCTCGCGGCAGCGCGCCTCGTCACCGACCTGCTCGAACAGCAGCAGCGCGAGCCGGGCGAGGAACAGCGATTCCCGCTCGGGGCCGGCCTCGCTGATGGCGCGTGCGCATTCGGCGTAGACGCGATCGCGCGCCTCGGGTGGCAGGGCGGTAATAGTCATGCGGACTCCTTGGGGATCAGCGCGGCCGCCCGCGCCAGGGCCTGGCGCAGCGCGCCGGGGGGCGGCCAGCGCCAGCGCGCCGCCACGTGGCCGTCGGGGCGCAGCAGATAGACGGCCCCTTGTCGCGCACCAAGCGCTTCGAACACCTGCGGGTCGGCGTCCCGCGGCGACAGCGCGCACAGCGCCACGGACAACGGGCCGGCCTGCGCCTGCGCCACCTCGGCACGCAGGGCGTCGTCGGCCTGCGTCAGGTTCAGCAGCAGCACGGTGAAGGCCGCGCCGACCCGGTCGGTGAGGTGCGAGCCGTCGGCTAGCGCCTGCTCGGGCAGGGCCTCGCCGGGCCGCGGCCCCTGCGCCAGTTCGTCGCCCGGGCTCGACAGCATCGAGCCCTCATAGCCCACGGCCTGGGTCTGGCGCGGATTGATCAGGTTGGCGATGCCGCGGTGCGCGCCCGCCAGCGACAGCGCCGCCTCGCGCAGCAGGTCGAAGCCGCGCGAGGGCGGCGACATGAACTCGGTGCTGCGCATCGCGTTCTCGGCATTGATGTGGAAGGCCGCGATGCGCTCCTGCGAATAGCTGTCGAGCAGCGACGCATCGGACACGCCGCGCGCCACCAGCGCCAGCTTCCAGGCCAGGTTGTCGGCGTCGTCGAAGCCCGAGTTGAGTCCGCGCACGCCGAAGATCGGCATCGCATGGGCCGCGTTGCCGGCGAACAGCACGCGCCCGTGCCGGTAGCGCTCGAGCGTCATCGCGCCGGCGCGGTAGACCGAGGTCCATACCGTGTGCCAGGGCAGGTGGCCTTCGCCGATCGCATCGAGATGCCGCTGCACGAATTCCTGCACCGCCGCGGGCTGCAGGGCCTCCTCGGTGCTCTGGCCGGCGCGCAGCTGATAGTCGATGCGCCAGATGTCGTCGGGCTGCTTGTGCATCAGCACCGTCGAGCCAGGGTTCCACGGCGGGTCGAACCAGGCGCGGCGTTCGGTCGGATGGCCGCTGTGCAGCTCGATGTCGATGATCACGTAGCGGCCTTCGTAGCCGGTGCCGACCAGCTCGAGGCCGAGCGACTTGCGCACGAAGCTCTGGCCGCCGTCGCAGGCCGCCAGCCATCGGCTGCGCAGCGCATGGTCGCCGAGCGCATTGCGCACCGACAGCCGCAGTCCATCGGCCTCCTCCTCGATCCCGGCCAGCGTGCTGCCCCACCGGATGTCGACCAGGCCCGGCGCCGCGGCGTTGCGGCGCTCGATCTCGTCCAGCAGGTACTGTTCGATGTAGTACTGCTCGAGATTGATCATCGGCGGCAGCTTCTGGCGCTCGTCATGCGGCATCTCGAAGCGGAACACCTCTTCGGTCTTGTAGAAGCTGCGTCCGCCGGTCCAGGGCAGGCCCTTCGCCAGGAAGGCCGGCAGCGCGCCGAGGCGCTCGATGATCTCGAGGCTTCGGCGCGAGATGCAGGCCGCGCGGCTGCCGACGCAGACCGTGTCGTCGGCTTCGAGCACCACGCTGCGCACCCCATGGTTCGCGAGCCCGAGCGCGAGCGCCATGCCGACCGGGCCGCCGCCGGCGATCACCACCGGATGCAGGCCGGCTTCGACGCCCCCCACCAGCGGCGGCAGCGAAGGCGCGAAGCGCGTGTAGTGGAAGGCGCCGACCGAGGGCGGCAGTTCGACGCCGGCCGGCGGGATCGGGCCGGTGGCGGCGTCGCCGGCGCGGGCGGCGGGAGGGGTCGCGGCAGCGGTGTTCATGGAAGGGGATTGTCCGGATGCGGCGGCTCGCCCTTTGTCATAACTTCGTACGAAGTGATTACCCTAGGAATGCAATGAAACGCTGGCCCGTCCGTGCCCACGACCAAGCCCTGGCGGGCCCGGTGGTCGGCAGCGTGCTGGCCGGCATCGGCACCGCCCACCTGGCCGCCAGCTACCTAGCGGCGATGCACCGGGTGCTGCCGGTGACCTTCTGCACGGTCTTCGCGGCCGGCGCCAACGGCCGCATCGAGACGATCTCGGCCGCCAGCAGCTACGGCAACACGGCGGAGCGCACCGCCGAGCGCTACGTGGCCGAGCGTTTCGACCGGCTCGACCCGCACATGGCCTGGCTGGCGGGCCGCAAGCTGCCGAAGCGGCCGCAGTTGTGGCTCGGCCACCACCGGGCCGAGGAGGTCGAAGATGCCGCCTACCGTGCCGCCTGCTACAGCGACGTCGGCATCCGCGAGCGCAGCTCGGTGCTGTTGCTGCTGCCGAGCGGCCAGCGCGCCGCGGTGAGCTTCTACCGCAGCCTGGCCCAGCCCGATTTCGGGCCGGCGGATTTCGCGCTGCTCGAAGCCCACGCCGCGCTGCTGGCCGAAGCCACCGCCGCCCACGGCCGCAGCGCCGTCGCCGCCCGCGAGGCCGCGGAGCCGGCACTGGCCTCGCGCCTGCTGGCGCTGAGCCTGCGCGAGCGCGAGGTGATCGGCCACCTGCTGGCCGGCAAGACCGCCAAGGAGACGGCGCGCGAGATCGGGATCGAGCTGACGACGGTGCGCACGCACCAATACCGTGCGTTCCGTCGGCTCGGGCTGCGGACCCTCAAGGAACTGATGCGCAGCGCCTGAGCGCCGGGGCAGTGGCTAGCCCGCTGCCGCCACCACTTCCTGGTCGATCGCACCGAACACCGACTGCCCATCCGCATCCTTCATCTCGATCCGGATGGTGTCGCCGTACTTCATGAACTCGGTGCTGGGCTGGCCGTCCTGGATGGTCTCGATGCAGCGCTTCTCGGCGATGCAGCTGTAGCCCTTGGGCCATTCCATGCGGCCCTTCTTCTCGACGCCCTTGTTGCTCACGGTGCCGCTGCCGACGATGCTGCCGGCGCGCACGTTGCGGGTCTTGGCGATGTGCGCGATCAGCTCGCCGAAGTGGAAGGTCATCTCCTCGCCCGCATCGCACATCCCGACCTTGCGGCCGTTCCACGTGCTTTGCAGCGGCAGGTGCACGCGGCCACCCTGCCAGGCCTCGCCCAGCTCGCCCGGCGTCACGGCCACCGGGCTGAAGGCGGTGGCCGGCTTGCTCTGGAAGAAGCCGAAGCCCTTGGCCAGTTCGGCCGGGATCAGGTTGCGCAGGCTGACGTCGTTGGCGAGCATCACGAGCCGGATGCCGTCCAGCGCCTGCGCCGCCGTCGCGCCCATCCTGACGTCGCCGGTGACGACCGCGATCTCGGCCTCGAAATCGATGCCGAAGGCCTCGCTGGCCACCACCACCGGATCGCAGGGACCGATGAAGTCGTCGCTGCCGCCCTGGGACATCAGCGGGTCGCTGTAGAAGCTCGCGGGCACCTCGGCGTTGCGCGCCTTGCGCACCAGTTCGACGTGGTTCAGGTAGGCCGAACCGTCGGCCCACTGGTAGGCGCGCGGCAGCGGCGCCATGCACTGCGCCGGATCGAAGGGGAACGCGTGGCGGGCCCGCCCGGCGTTGAGCGCGTCGTAGAGATCCTGCAGCTGCGGGCTCATGAAGCCCCAGTCGTCGAGCACCTGCTGCATGCGGCTGGCGATGCCGGTGGCGTAGTGGGCGCTGGCCAGGTCGCGCGAGACGACGACCAGCTGGCCGTCGCGCGAACCGTCTTTGAGGGTGGCGAGTTTCATGGGTGGCGGCGGATGCCGGCAGGGCACACGCAACTAAACTGAGTGGACGGGCGGCAGTGTACCGAGGTGAACCTCCGGGCCGGCGTCCACTCCATCCTCGATGCCCTCCCCCGCCCTGTCCGTCGACCCCGGCTTTCCGCGCCCGCCCTGGCGCGGGCTGGCGCTGTTGACGGCGGCCGTGGTGCTGGTCCACCTGGCGCTGCTGGGGCTGGCGCCCCTGGGCTCGGGGCCGCGGCCCTCGCCGCTGGCCCAGACCTTCATCACGCGCAGCATCGTCATCGCGCCGCCGCCCGCCGTCGAAGCGGCCAGCGCGGCACCGCCGGCAGCCGTCCCGCCACCGCCACCCAGGCCCGCGCGGCCCCGGCCCGCGCCGCGCCCCCGCCCCGCCGTGGAGCCAGCACCCGCGCCCGCCATCGACCGGCCGGCGCCCGCCGAGATGGCGGTGGCCGATCCCGACGCCGCGACGGGCCCCGACACCGGCGAGGCGCAGCCGCAGGAAGCCGGCGCGCCCGCCCCCGAGGGGTCGGGTGCCACTGGGGCCGCGGGCTCGAACACGGGTGCCGGCGGCGACGCGGCCGGCCAGATCGCCGGTTCGGTGGAGGCGCAGGTCCCCGGTTCGGTGCGCCTGCGCTTCGCCGCCACGGCGCAGCAAGGCGCCCAGCCCTTGCAGGGCGTGTTCGGCGAACTGGTCTGGCTGCAGGACGGCAGCCAGTACGACCTCCGCCTGGCCTGGACCTTCCTGTTCAAGACCCTGCGCAGCCAGCACAGCACGGGGCGCATCGGGCCGACCGGCATCGAGCCCCTGCGCTTCTCGGACACCCGCAGGACGGAGACCGTTTCGCTGTTCGACCGCGACAACAGGCGCGTGCAGTTCAGCGGGAACGTCCCGAGCGAGATGCTCCTCGCCGGTGCACAGGACCGGCTCAGCGTCGTGCTCCAGCTCGGCGCCCTGATGGCGGGCAACACGGCGCACTATCCGCCCGGCGCCGTGATCGCGGTCCAGACGGTCGGGATCAACGATGCCGAAATCTGGACCTTCAATGTCGAGGGCGAGGAGGAGGTCGGCGTGCCGGCCGGCGAGTTCTCGGCCCGCAGGCTCACGCGCAACCCCCGCAAGCCCGGCGACGACAAGATCGAACTGTGGCTGGCGCCGGTGCTGGGCTGGCTCCCGGTCCGGATCCGGCAGACCCAGCCCAATGGCGACTTCATCGACCTCCAGCTGCGCAGCCAGTCGTCGAATCCGTGAGAAATAACACGCAGTAACAGGCGGGTGCCTACAACGCAACGCTGCATATTGAAACTGGCGCGTTGATTGCTATCTAACCACCATGAATGCCATCGACATCCTCACAGGACCCGACATGCAAATGCTCTACGATTCCGACTCCTTCGTCGTCGTGCACGTGCAGCCGACCGAAGGCGAGGCGCCCGCGGCGCCCCACCTGCCGGTGCTGGCACGCCACGGCTTCGAGATCGTGGACAAGCGCTCGGGCAAGGAGGTCTACCTCGATGGCTCCTGGGCAGAATTGTTCCAGCAGCAGATTGCCGCCTGGCAGCTCAACACGCCGACGCAGGAAGAAGTCGAGGACACCCTCGAAGGCTACGCCGAGTTAGCGCACACTCCCGTTCTGGTCCACTGAACACGAAGCCGGCGCAACGCCCCGCCATGCGCAGCCTGGTTGCCGTCGCCGCGGCGCTGCTGACCGCCTGTGCAGCGCCGGGCCCGGGCGACAGCCAGGCGCCGATCGCCCGCCGCGCCGCCGCCCAACTGCCGACCGACGCCCTGCTGCTGGGCGAGCAGCACGATGCCGCCGAGCACCAGCAGATCGAACGGGAGACCGTCATGGCACTGGCCCAAGGCGGCCGCCTCGCCGCCCTGGCACTCGAAATGGCCGAGGAAGGCAACAGCACGGCCCACTTGCCGCGCGACGCGACCGAAGCCCAGGTGCAGACCGCGCTCGGCTGGAACGACAAGGGCTGGCCATGGGCCGCCTACGGCCCGGTGGTCATGGCCGCCGTCCGGGCGGGGGTGCCGGTGATCGGCGCCAACCTGCAGCGGGCCCACATGAAGGACGCGATGGCCGACGTCTCGCTCGATGCGCAGTTGCCGGAAGCCGCCCGCACCGAACAGCAGCAGGCCGTGCGCAGCGGCCACTGCAACCTGCTGCCCGAGTCCCAGATCGTGCCGATGACCCGGATCCAGATCGCCCGCGACCGCGCCATGGCGCAGGCCGTGGTCAAGGCCAGGGTACCGGGCAAGACCGTGCTGCTCGTGAGCGGCGCCGGCCACGGCAACAAGCAGCTGGGCGTGCCGCAGCACCTGCCCACCGATGTCTCGGTGAAGGCGGTGCGGATGCGGGCCGGTCCGCCCGACGAGGCGGACCGCGCCTTCGACGCCGTCTGGCCGACGCCGGCCCTGGCCGAGGCCGACTACTGCGCCGGCGTCAAGCCGCCGCCCCGGCCGGCCGGCTGAGCCGTCTGATCAGGCCTTCGCCTTGATCGCGTCGGCCAGCGTGTTGACCAGCGTGTCGATGTGCGACTTCTCGACGATGTAGGGCGGCGCGATCACCAGCACGTCGCCCGCCGGCCGCACCAGCGCGCCCTTGTGATAGCAGTCGACGAAGATGTCGTAGGCCCGCTTGCCTGGCGCGCCGGCGATCGGCGCTAGCTCGACCGCCGCGGCCAGGCCCAGGCTGCGGATGCCGATCACGTTCGGCAGGCCCTTGAAGGTGCTGTGGAAGGCATCGCCGAGGACCTTGCCCATCTCTCCGGCCCGTGCAAACAGCTGCTCCTGCTTGAACAGGTCGAGCGTTGCGATCGCCGCCGCGCAGGCCACCGGATGGCCCGAGTAGGTGTAGCCGTGGAAGAACTCCACCACGTGCTCGGGCGCCGAGGTCTTCATCATCTCGTCGTAGAGCTTGTCGCGGCAGATCACGCCACCGAGCGGGATCACGCCGTTGGTCACGCACTTGGCGAAGTTCAGCATGTCGGGCACCACGCCGTAGAAGTCGGACGCGAAGTTGGTGCCCATGCGCCCGAAGCCGGTGATGACCTCGTCGAAGATCAGCAGGATTCCGTGCTTGTCGCAGATCTCGCGCAGCTTCTGCAGGTAGCCCTTGGGCGGCACGTACCAGCCGGCCGACCCGGCAATGGGCTCGACGATGATCGCCGCCACGTTGCTCGGGTCGTGCAGCGGCAGGATGCGCTGCTCGAGGTCGGCCAGCGGGTCGTCGGCCCAGACCGGCTCCTGGTTGTGGATATAGGCGTGGTTGACCGGGTCGTGGATGAAGCGCATGTGGTCCACCCGCGGCAGGAAGGCCGAGCCGAACACCTTGCGGTTGCCCGGGATGCCGCCGACCGACATGCCGCCGAAGCCGACGCCGTGGTAGCCCTTCTCGCGGCCGATGAACAGGTTGCGGTGGCCTTCGCCGCGGGCCCGGTGGTAGGCCAGCGCGACCTTCATCGAGGTGTCGGCGGCTTCGCTGCCCGAATTGCAGAACAGCACCTTGTTGAGGTCGCCGGGCGCCATCGCCGCGATCATCTCGGCCGCCTTGAAGGCCTTGTCGTTGCTGACCTGGAAGGCGGTCGCGTAGTCGAGGGTGTCGAGCTGCTTCTTGATCGCCTCGTTGATCGGCTTGCGATTGTGGCCCGCGCCGACGCACCACAGCGACGAGATCCCGTCGACCACCTTGCGGCCGTCATGGGTGGTGAACTCCATGCCATCCGCCGCGACGAAGACCCGCGGGTCCTTCTTGAACGAGCGGTTGGGCGTGAAGGGCAACCACTGGTTGTCCATGTTGAAGTCGTTGAAGGCCATGAATTCACTCCTGCTGAGTTCGGGTGGTCGAGGAATGGGGCATTTTGGCACCAGCCGCGGCCCGCGGCAGGCCCTGCGACAATGTGCGGCCTTATGAACCCCGCGTACATCCTCACCCTCTCCTGCCCCGACCGCACGGGCATCGTGCACGCCGTCTCCGGCTTCCTGCTCGAGCGCGGCGGCAACATCGAAGAAGCGGCGCAGTACAACGACCACGGCACCGGCCTGTTCTTCATGCGGGTGCGCTTCGCCTGCGAGCAAGGGGAGAACGTGCTGCGCGAGCAGATCGCCGCCCTAGCGGCCGACTTCGACATGCGCTGGAAGCTGCATGCCGCCGCCGAGCCGATGAAGACCGTGATCCTGGTCAGCAAGGAAGGCCATTGCCTGAACGACCTGCTGTTCCGCTGGAAAAGCGGCCTGCTGTCGATCGACGTCCGCGCCATCATCTCGAACCACCGCGACTTCTACCAGCTGGCGGCGAGCTACAACGTGCCCTTCCACCACATCCCGGTGACCGCCGCGACCAAGGCGCAGGGCGAGGCGAAGCAGCTCGAGATCATCGAGGCCGAAGGCGCCGACCTGGTGGTGCTGGCGCGCTACATGCAGATCCTCAGCAACGACCTCTGCGGCAAGCTGGCCGGCCGGGCGATCAACATCCACCACTCGTTCCTGCCGAGCTTCAAGGGCGCCAAGCCCTACTACCAGGCGCACGACCGCGGCGTGAAGCTGATCGGCGCCACCGCCCACTACGTGACGGCCGACCTCGACGAGGGCCCGATCATCGAGCAGGACGTGGAGCGCGCCGACCACACCGACACGGTCGAGGCGCTGACCGCCCGCGGCCGCGACACCGAGAGCCAGGTGCTGGCGCGCGCCGTCAAGTGGCACAGCGAGCACCGGGTGCTGCTCAACGGCCACCGCACGGTGGTCTTCAAGTAGGCGCGCGGGCCGGCCCATGAACGGCTTGCGCGGGATGGCCTGGCTGCTGGTGTTCCAGTCGGTCGGCGAGCTGCTCTCGCGCGGCCTGTCGCTGCCGCTGCCCGGGCCGGTGCTCGGCATGATGCTGATGCTGGCCGGACTGCGCTTTGCGATCGTACGCGAGCCGGTGGCCGAATGCGCCAGCTTCCTGCTCGCGCACCTCTCGCTGCTGTTCGTGCCGGTCGGCGTCGGCGTCATGACCCACCTCGCGCTGCTCGGGCAGTACGGCGGGCGGATGCTGCTGGTGATCGCGCTGTCGACCTGGATCGGCCTGGCGGTCACGGCGCTGGTGCTCTACTGGCCCGACCGGCGCAACAAGGCCTAGCCGCATGCCGCGCTTCGTCGAACTCTGGATCTACCTGTCGGCCACGCCGCTGTTCGGGCTGACGGCAACGCTGGTCGTGTACCTGCTGGCGAATGCGGCCTACACCCGGACGGGCGGCGCGCCCTGGGCCAATCCAGTGCTGTGGTCGGTGGTGGTGCTGGCCGGTGGCCTGCTGGCCACCCGGGTCGACTACCCGACCTACTTCGCGGGCGCCCAATTCATCCATTTCCTGCTGGGCCCGGCCGTGGTCGCCTTGGCCTGGCCGCTGTGGCAGCGGCGCGCCGAACTGCGGGAGCGCTTCGGCCGCCTGCTGATGGCCTCGCTGCTCGGCGGCGCCGCCGCGGGCGGGTCGGCTGTGGCCCTGGGATGGGCGGTGGGGCTGCCGCACGACGTCGTCCTGTCGCTGGCCCCCAAGTCGGTGACCGCGCCGGTGGCCATGGGCATATCGGAAAAGATCGGCGGCATCCCGGCGCTGTCGGCGGTGTTCGCAGTGCTCACCGGCATGATCGGCGCGCTGTCGGGCAAGTACCTTTTCGATGCGCTGCGCATCGGCACCGACGCCACCGGCTTCGCCGCCCGCGGCTTCGGCCTGGGGACCGCGGCCCACGGCATCGGCGCGGCACGTGCCCTGCACGTGAACGCCGACGCCGGTGCCTATGCCGGGCTGGCGCTCGGCATGCAGGTCGTGCTGGCCGCCCTGCTGATGCCGCTGGTGTTCAAGCTGTTCTAGCTGCGGTTGGGATTGTCCGGGCGGCGATCCTGTGCATTGGGCACGCCGTCATGGTCACGGTCCCAACCGCCGCGGCGGTACTCCCACTGTCCATCGCGCTGATCCCATTGCGGCGCCCGATACGCATAGCCGTTGCGCGAGCGCATGTACGCGCCCTTGTTCCACACATAGCGGTGTCCATTCCACTCGTAGTGGCCAGGCGCCCAGACGTAGCCCCTGCGCGGCGGCGGCACGTGTTCGGGACGCGGGGGCGGCGGCGCCACGCGGACGACCACGCCGGGCTGGGCCTGTGCGGTGGCCGGCACCACGGCAGCGCCGAGCGACAACAGAGAGGCGACACCGACGGCGAGGCTGACTGCAAGTTTCTTCATGAGGACTCCTTCGAGTTGTTGGAGCCTTCATCCTCCCTGCATCATGTGAAGCTGCTGTAAGCCACTGACGAAGTCTTGTGTAGACGTGTGACGCCAGAACGCGCCGTGCGAAGCCTATTTGCGCAGCGCCCGCAGGTCGATCGCGTCCGCCATCGCGGCATAGCCGGCATTGCCGGGATGAAGGTGGTCGCCGCTGTCGTAGGCGGCCTTCAGCACCTGGGGATCGGAAGGGTCGCGCATCGCGGCATCGAAGTCGACCACCGCTTCGACATGGCGGCGGCTGCGGATCCAGCGGTTGACGGCGTCGCGCCGCGATTCCTTTTCCTTGCTCCAGTAGGAGGAGCCCTTGAACGGCAGCAGCGTGCCGAGCAGCACCTTGACCCCGCGCGCCTTCGCCTGCTGGATCAGCCCTTGAAGCCCGGCGGTGATCTCTTCCGCCGCCGGCTGTCCCCGGATCGGCTCGCTGGCCCCTTCGGGCATGCTGAAGCCGATGTCGTTGATACCGATGAGGATCACGACATGCGTGACGCCCGGCTGCGCCAGCACGTCGTGCTCGAAGCGCGCGATGCCTTTGGGACCGACGTTGTCGGCCAGCAGGCGATTGCCGGAGATGCCGGCGTTGACCACCTGGACCGCGCCCGGCACTGCCCGCAGCCTCGCTTCGAGCCGTTCCGGATAGCGCACCGGTTTGCCGTTCTCGTTGATCGCGCCGGCGCCTTCGGTGATCGAATCGCCGAAGGCCACCACGACCCGTGGCGCGCCCGCCGATACAGCCAGCGGCGCATGCAGGGCCGCGGCCCAGGCGCCGATGAGGAGCGCGGCGCGGCGCCGCGATAAATGCTTCATGGGGTCCGCAGTGTACGGACGCCCGATCGATCCGCGCCAGGCCTTCACCAGGTATCGACGTAGGCCTGCGCCGGCTCGCGCGGCGCCGACGCCGAAGCCAGCCCGCGCACCAGCCAGGCCCGCGTGTCGGCGGGGTCGATGACCGCGTCGATCTCGAGGGTCTGCGCCATGTGGATCGCCTCGCCGTTGGCGTACTGCTGCGCCACCAGCTGCTTGAACAGCGCATCGCGCTCGGCGCCCTCGGGCGCGGCTTCGAGTTCCTTGCGGAAGCCGAGCCGGACGGCGCCTTCGAGCCCCATGGCGCCGAACTCGCCGGTCGGCCAAGCGACCGTGAACACCGGCGCGTCGAAGCCGCCGGCGGTCATGGCCTGGGCACCGAGGCCGTAGCCCTTGCGCAGCACCACCGCGAAATACGGCACGCGCAGGTGCGAGGCCACCATGAACATGCGGCACACATGACGGACCTGCGCCTGGGCCTCGATCTCGGGGCCGACCATGAAGCCCGGCGTATCGCACAGCGCCACCAGCGGCAGGCCGTGCGCGTTGCAAAGCTGCATGAAGCGGGCCGCCTTGTCGGCCGCCTCGACGTCGATCGCACCGCCCAGGTGGTGCGGGTTGTTGGCCAGCAGGCCGACCGGCTTGCCCTCGATGCGGGCCAGCGCGGTCACGATGCCGGCGCCGAAGCCGGCGCGCAGCTCGAGCAGCGAGCCGGTGTCGGCGACCCCGCGCATCGCGGCGCGCACGTCGTACACGCGCAGCCGGTTCTCGGGCACCGCATGCCGCAGCGCCCGCGGATCGGCGCACTGCCACTCGGCGGTCGCGCCCTGGAAGTACGACAGGTATTGCTTCGCGGCGGCCACGGCCTCGGCCTCGTCCTTGACCAGGATGTCGATCACGCCGTTGCGCGACTGCACGCTGCTCGGCCCGATCTGCTCGGGCGCGAAGCTGCCCAGGCCGCCGCCCTCGATCATGGCCGGGCCGCTCATGCCGATGTTGCTGGCCTCGGTGGCGATGATCACGTCGGCGCAGCCGAGCAGCGCCGCATTGCCCGCGAAGCAGCGCCCGTGCACGATGCCGACCACCGGCACCTTGCCCGACAGCGCCGCGAACTGGCTGAAGGTGTGGTTGTTGAGGCCGGCCACGATGGGCATGTCGGTGTCGCCCGGCCGTCCGCCGCCGCCCTCGGCGAACAGCACCACCGGCAGGCGCAGCTGGTGGGCGATGCCGAGCATGCGGTCGGTCTTGTTGTGGTTGCGCATGCCCTGCGTGCCGGCCAGCACGGTGTAGTCGTAGGCCATGACCACGGCGCGCGACTTCTCGGGGCCGAACTGCCGCGCGTTGATGCTGCCGATGCCGGTCACCATGCCGTCGGCCGGCGTGTTGGCGATCAGGTCCTCGAGCGAGCGGCGACGGGTCTGGGCGGCGATCGCCAGCGCACCGTACTCGCTGAAGTTGCCGGGATCGTGCGCCAAGTCGCACAAGTCGGCGATGTTGGCACGCGCGGTGCGTCCGCCCTGCGCATGGCGCTTGGCCACCGCGGCGGGGCGGTTGGCGTCGAGCGTCGGCGCGTGGCGGTCGATGACATTCTGCAGGTCGGCACGAACCTGGTCGAGGTCGTGCGCGGCCTGCGCCTGCGTCTCGACCGCTTGCGCATCGACGGCGTCCATGCGCACCAGCGACTGGCCTTCGACCAGGTAGTCGCCCGGCGCGGCCAGCAGCGCGACCACCCGGCCGGCGAAAGGCGCGTGCAGCAGATGCTCCATCTTCATGGCTTCGATTACGCCGAGCTGCGCGCCGGCGGGCACGAGGTCGCCGACATCGACCTCGAACTGGACCAGCTTCGCGGGCATCGGCGCCTTGACCACCAGGGCGTCGTCTTCGTCGGCCGGCAAGCCGGCTTCGGCGCGCAGGGGCGCGCCGCGCGCCAGCTTGGCGTCCGCTGCATCGATGCGCGCCGCAGCGGCCAACAGGTCGGCCAGATGCGCCTCGACGAATCGCGTGTGCACCGCCTGGGTCGCGAACTCGGGCCGCCCGGCGATCGCGCGCAGCAGCGGAAGATTGGTGGCGATGCCCTCGATGCGGCATTCCTCCAGCGCCCGCAGCGAGCGCCGCAGCGCGTCGGCGAAACGCGGCGAGGACGAATGGACGATCAGCTTGGCGAGCAGCGTGTCGTAGTGCGGCGACGGCGCCAGGCCCGCGTAGCCATGGGTGTCGACGCGCACGCCGGGGCCGGCCGGCAGGTCGAAGCGCGCCAGCGTGCCGCCCGACGGCCGAGCCTGGCCTTCGGCATCGAGGGTCTCGGCATTGATGCGCCACTGCACCGAGAAGCCGCGCTGGGCTGCCGTGCGGTCGGCTTCGATCGCGAGGTCGGCCAGCGTCTGGCCGTTGGCGATGCCGACCTGCAGCTGGACCAGATCAAGTCCGGTGACCGCCTCGGTCACGGTGTGCTCGACCTGCAGGCGCGGATTGGCCTCGATGAAGACGAAGGGCAGCGTCGTCGAACGCTCGTCGACCAGGAATTCGAAGGTGCCCAGGCTCTGGTAGCCGACCGCCTTGGCCATGCGCAGCGCGGCCTGCGTGACCTGCAGGCGCAATGCCTCGGGCAGCGAGGGACTGGGCGCGATCTCGACCAGCTTCTGGAAGCGCCGCTGCAGCGTGCATTCGCGTTCGCCGAGGCTCGCCACCGCCTGCCCGTCGCCGAGCACCTGCACCTCGATGTGGCGCGCGTTGCGCATCAGGCGCTCGACGTAGACGCCATCGACGCCGAAGGCTGCCTTGGCCTCGGAGGTGCATCGCGCATGCGCATCGGGCAGATCGGCTGCGTTCAGCACCGCGCGCATGCCGCGGCCGCCGCCGCCGCCGATGGCCTTGACCATGACGCCTGCGCCATCGGCCTGCTGCACCGCGAAGAAGGCCTGCGCCTCGGCCAGCGTCACCGCGCCGGCACTGCCCGGCATGACCGGCACGCCGCACTGCCCGGCCAGCGCCCGCGCGCGCGCCTTGTCGCCGAACAACGCGAGCTGCTCGGGGGTCGGGCCGATGAAGCGCAGGCCGGCATCGGCGCAGGCCTGCGCGAAGTCGGCGCGCTCGCTCAGGAAGCCGTAGCCCGGGTGCACCGCGTCGCAGCCTTGCTCGCGCGCGATCGCGATCAGCGCTGCGCCGTCGAGGTAGGCAGAGGGGCCGGTCGCATCGAGCGGCACCGCGGCATCGGCCAATTGCGCGTGCAGCGCTTCGGCGTCGTCCCTGGAATGCACCGCGACGCTCGCGATGCCCAGATCGCGCAGTGCGCGCGCCAGCCGGACCGCGATCTCGCCGCGGTTGGCGATCAAGACTTTCGTCAGCATTTCGATCAATCCTTCAGCAGTCGGCGCAGCACCTTGCCGGCACCGGTGGTGGGCAGGGCATCGATGAAGCGCACCGCGCGCGGCGCCTTGTAGCTCGCCATGTTGTCGCGCGACCAGGCGATCAGGGCGTCGGCATCGAGCTCGGTGCCGGGCTTGCGCACGATGAAGGCCTTGACCACCTCGCCCTTCTCGGCATCGGGCTGGGCAATGACCGCGGCCTGCGCCACCGCGGGATGCTTGATCAGGATCGTCTCGACCTCCTCCGGGAACACGCTGTAGCCGGAGACCTTGATCATCTCCTTGAAGCGACCGATGAAGCTGAGGTAGCCGTCGGCATCGAGCTTGCCCATGTCGCCGGTGTGCACCCAGCCATCGCGCAGGGTCGCGGCGGTGGCTTCGGGCTTGTTCCAGTAGCCCTTGAACGAGCCGGCGCTCGCCAGCACGATCTCACCGATCTCGCCCGTGGCTTTGGCCTCGCCGGTGTCGCTGTCGATGATGCGGATCGTGACGCCCGGCACCGGGATGCCCTGGGTGCCCCAGCGCGGCGCGTGGTGCGGCGTGTAGGTGTCGCAGGTGTGGGTCTCGCTCAGGCCGTAGGCGGCCTCGAAGGAACTGCAGTTGCCCGCGAAGCCGCGCCACTGCTGCGCCAGCGGCGCCGTGAAGGCGATGCCGAAGCTGGTCACCGGGTTCATGCGCAGGCTGGACAGGTCGAAGCCCGCGATGCCCTCGACCTGCATGCAGGCGACGTTCATCGGCGCGATGCTGTACCACCAGCTGACCCGGTAGCGCTCGATCGCCTGCAGGGTCGCGCGCGGGTCGAAGCGATGCAGCAGCACCGAGGTGGCGCCGGTGAGCACCGGCACGTTGACGCCCATCAGCATGCCGGCGATGTGGTACAGCGGCGCGATCGACAGCAGCACGTCGCCGCCCGTGACGCCATTGCAGTCCGCCGCCGCGCGGGTCTTGAAGAGCGCGTTGCCGTAGCTCAGCATCGCTCCCTTGGGCAGGCCGGTGGTGCCCGAGGTGTAGGTCATGAGCGCGACGTCGTCCATAGAGAGCGCCGCGATTGGCGACGGCCGCGCGCCGCTCTGCATGACGGCGAAGAAGTCTTCGCAGCTGTCCGGCACGGCACGCGGCTCCTTCGCCGCGGCAGCGAGCTCCGCCGGGACATCGAGCGTCGGCGCCGCGGGCAGCAGGTCGGCGTAGTGCACCGCGAACACATGCGCCAGCGTGCTCGATGCGCGCACCTTGTCGACCACCGGCAGCAGCGACGAGGCGGCGACGATCACGCGCGCCTTCAGGTCGTCGACCTGGTAGGCGAGTTCGTGTTCCTTGTTGAGCGGCCCGCTCGGGCAGACGATGGCGCCGATCTTCTGGATGCCGAAGTGCGCGACCAGGTACTGCGGGCAGTTGTTCAGGAACAGCACCACCGGCTCGCCCTTCTTCACGCCGATGGCCTGCAGCCTAGCGGCGAAGGCATCGCTGGCGGCATCGAGCTCGGCGTAGCTCATCGCATGGCCGTACCAGAGGCAGGCGGGGTGCCCGCCGCGCTCGCGCGCATGCGTGCGAAGGTACTCGTGCAGCGGCTGCTGCGGGCGACCGGGAAGCTCGCGAAGGGGGCTTGTCTCCATGGCGTCAGTCTCTCAGGGTTATCGATGAACTCGGGTGCTTGCCAAGGCCGGCATGGTGCACCAAGATCCTACCCATGGGTATAACTTCGGCGACACCGCACAAACCCTCTGGCCACGAGGACGTGCCCTCTCCCCGCAGCGACCTGCCGCAGGGCACCGGTCGGCAGCGCACCGCCACGGCCGGCACCGACGTGCAGCGCGAGCGCATCCTGCAGGCGGCGGCGCAGCTGTTCGCCACCCAGGGCTACGCCAACACCACGATGGCGCAGATCGTGCGCGCGCTCGACGTCACGAAGCCCTTCGTCTATTACTACTTCCGCGACAAGCAGGAGATCTTCGAGACGCTCTCGTGGCGGCCCGCGGTCGACTGCTTCACATCGATGGACTTCGCCGCCGGCGACCCGCGGCGCGCGGTCGACAAGGTCAAGGAAGGCATCGAGCGGCTGATCCGCGCGACGGTGGCGCACCACCCCTGCGCCTTCTTCGCCTACAAGGAGCCGCAGGTCTACCGTCCGGAGTACATCGCGGCGCAGAAGAAGCTGGCCCATCACTTCTACGACCAGCTCTTTCCGCTGCTCGAGCAGGCCCGCAGCGACGGCGACCTGGACTTCGGCGAAACCAAGATCACCGCCTTCGCAGCGCTCAGCCTGCCCGGCTTCCTCTACAGCTGGTACCGGCCCGACGGCCGGCTCTCGCCCGACGAGGTGGTCGCCGAGCTGTCCAGGCTGGCCTGGCGGGTGCTCGGGCTGCGCGAGCCCGGCGCCTGATCGCCGAGCCTTACTTTCATTCCAACCACGGAGACCGTCCATGAAGTTCCCCAGCCTGCTTGCGCCCGTCGCGGCCGCGGCCCTGCTCGCCACCGGCGCCACCCAGGCCCAGCAGACCTACAAGATCGCCTACATCGATCCGCTGTCCGGACCCTTCGCCAATGTCGGGGAGCTGATGCTCACGCACACGCAGTACGCGATCGAGGACATCAACGCCAGGGGCGGCGTGCTCGGCGGTACCAAGATGCAGCTGCTGCAGTTCGACAGCAAGCTGTCGGCACAAGAGAGCCAGAGCGCGCTGCAGGCGGCCATCGACCAGGGCGCCCGCGCCATCGTCACGGGCGGCTCGGGCTCCTCGGTGGTGAGCGCGCTGGTGCAGGCGGTCAACCGCTGGAACCAGCGCAATCCGGGCCGCGAGCTGCTGGTGCTGAACCACTCCTCGATCGACCCCGAACTCACTGGCAAGGCCTGCAGCTTCTGGCACTTCCAGACCGACGCCAACACCGCGATGAAGATGAAGGCGATCGCCAACACCATCAAGAAGACGCCCGAGGTCAAGAAGATCTACCTGCTCAACCAGGACTATGCGCACGGCAAGCAGTGGGCCAGCTACGGCCGCCAGCTGGTCGGACTGGCGCGGCCCGACATCCAGTTCGTCGGCGAGACGCTGCACCCGATCGGCAAGGTCAAGGATTTCGCGCCCTACCTCGCCAACATCAAGCAGTCGGGTGCCGATTCGGTGATCACCGGCAACTGGGGCCAGGACATGACGCTGCTGCTCAAGGCCGCGGGCGATGCCGGCTACGACCTGCACTACTACAACCACAGCGCGGGCTCGGTGCCGGGCACGGTGTTGGCCATGTCGCAGGCCAGGCTGGGGCAACTCACCTGGGTCGCCGAGTGGCATCCGGGCCAGGCTGACTCGCCCAAGGTCGATGCGCTCGCGAAGAGCTACAAGGCCAAGACCGGCAAGGACTTCCTGGCGCCGCGCATCGAGATGACCCCGCGCCTGCTGGCCGCCGCGATCAACAAGGCCGGCAGCACCGACACCACCCAGGTCGCACGCGCCCTGGAAGACCTGGGCTTCGATTCGGTGGTCGGCCCGGTGCGCATGCGCGCCGAAGACCACCAGTTGCTGCTGCCGCAGGTGGTCAACACCATCGCGCCGGTCGACGGCAAGGCGGTCAAGGTCGGCTGGGAAGGCACAAACTACGGCTTCCGCACCGACGCGATCTACAGCGGCAACGAACTGGCCCAGGGCACCGACTGCAAGATGGTTCGGCCCCAGCCCTAGCCGTCGCGGTTGCCGGTTGTCATGCCGGTGCGCTACCGTAGCGCCTGGACAGGCAACTGGAGAGCCGCGCATGACCCGCACCCTTCGACTGATAGGCGCCCCGACCGACATCGGCGCCAGCACCCGTGGCGCCGGCATGGGGCCCGACGCGCTGCGCGTGGCGGGGCTCGCCAACACACTGGCGGGCCTCGGCTTCGAGGTGATCGACGGCGGCAACCTGGCCGGGCCGGGCACGCCCTGGGAGGTGCCGGCCGAAGGACTGCACCATCTCCCCGAGGTGATCGCGTGGAACCGGCTGGTCTACGACGCCGTCGACCAGGCCCTGGAGGCGAAGCAGCTCCCCATCCTGCTGGGCGGCGACCACTGCATCGCTGTGGGCTCGATCAGCGCGATCGCCCGGCACGTGCGCCAGCGGCGGCAGAAGCTGCGGGTGCTGTGGCTCGACGCCCATACCGACGTCAACACCGAGACCACCAGCCCGAGCGGCAACATGCACGGCATGCCGGTCTCGTGCCTGCTCGGCCATGGGCCGGCGGCACTCACCGGCTGGAGCGGCGAGCCAGCCGCGCTGGCGCACGACGCGATCCGCTTCCTCGGCATCCGCAGCGTCGATGCCGAGGAGAAGTCGGCGATCCGCTCGCTCGGCCTCGGCGTCTTCGACATGCGCCACATCGACGAACACGGCATGCGCACCACGATGACCGAGGCGCTGCAGGATGTCGACGAGGACACCCACCTGCACGTGAGCTTCGACCTCGACTGCCTCGACCCGGACTACGCGCCGGGCGTGGGCACCGGCGTGCGCGGCGGCCCGACCTGGCGCGAGATGCAGCTGTGCATGGAAATGATCGCCGACACCGGACGGCTGGGCTCGCTCGACGTGGTCGAGCTCAATCCGGCGCTCGACGTGCGCAACCGGACGGCGGAAATCGCGGTCGAGTTGATCGAAAGCCTGTTCGGCAAGTCGACGCTGGCGCGTTGAGCCGACCCGGCCGCCGCAAAAAGCGGCGCTCCGTGATTTTTCTCCCGCGGCGAATCCGCACCCTCGAACTACATTCTTAAGTATTCTTTTTTGATACCGAGAAACAAGATGGGCGTGCGCAAGATTGGACTGCTGGTGGAACAACCGACGGATGGATCGTATTTCTGGGTGATCCACGAAGACGTCCGGCGCGACGGCCGCTTCGAGCCCCTGCACCGCGCCGAGCGTTCGTTCGCGACCTATTCGGCGGCCCTGGCCCAGGGCTACGGCGTGCTCCAGCGCCTCTGCGGGCTGAACGGCCTGCCGGCCTACGCCGCCCGCGCGGTCGCGCTCTGAAGGCATCGCGCACCGCGCCGCTTTCCTACGCGTAAAGGCGCGTTCGCGGAAGCCCGCTCGCCGCTGGCGGTCGCTAGAGTCATGGTCCCCCGGACAGAACACGACGATGCCAACCAACGGACCAACGACAGAGGAGCGCGCCAGGGGCCTGCGCGTGCTGGTGGTGGAAGACGATGCCGACGCCTTGTCGGCCACCGTCGAGATGCTGCAGCTCCTGGGGCACTGGGCCACCGGGGTCCGCAGCGCCGAGAGCGCCAAGGACCGCTTCTACGACAAGGCCTTCGACGTCCTGATGACCGACGTCGGGCTGCCTGCGCTTTCCGGCCTCGACCTGGCGGAGATCCTGCGGACCCGCCACCGGGTCGACCGGCTCGGCATCATCTTCGCCAGCGGCCGGCCGCCGCCGGAGACACCGATACCCGGCGCGCTGTGGCTGCAGAAGCCCTTCAGCATCGAACAGCTGGAAGCCGCGCTGGCCCGGACCGCCGCCTGAGCGGAGGAAACCTCAGCCCCGCGTCGGCGACAGCGGCACCGGCCGCAACGGCGCCTCGATCAGCGGCTGCGGCGTCACCACCGGCGAGGCTTCGGCCGGCTTGCCCTCGGCCGCGGCCGGCAGGAAGCGGTCGATCAGCGAGAAGAAGCGGTCGTAGAAGCGCTCGTCGGTCAGCGTTTCGCTCGCCACCTTGACCAGCGCATCGTCGCTGGAGCTGAACGGCAGCGACAGCGAGCCGATCGCGCCGACGCCGACGCTGGCCGAATTGTTGGTTTTCTTCACCCCATAGCGGTCCTGCAGCGCGCTGGCGAAGGCGATCGTGCGGCGCCCGCCGTCGCCGCGCTGGCTGTCGCGCGCGCAGACCACGCGGAACTCGACTTCGACGTGCACCTCGGCGGCCGGCTGGAAGCTCTTGCGGCCGGTCACCAGGTCGGCGGTGCCCGCGGTGATCATGTAGCCCTGGCTCAAGAGCGCACGCCGCGCGGCCTCGCAGGTCTGGGCCTCGGTCGCGGGGTAGCTGCGCGTATGGGTGGTGGTGGAGTCGAACTCCTCGGGCTCGTAGTAGACCCGGGTCGGCGAGCTGCAGCCGGCGATGGACAAGGACAGCAGCAGCAGCGCGACGGCGGCGCGGCAGGACGGAAGGCGCATGGCAGGCATGGAGTGGTCGAAGTGCGAATGATAGGCCGGCGCCGGGCCGCCCCAAGGTGGCCTGCGGCCCCCGTGGGGGCAGCGACACACGAAGTTAGGAGCGTGGGGGCAAGCCAGCAAGCCGCGGGAGCACGGCCCGGCTTGGACATCGGCGGCGGCGCCGCGTTCCCCGGTTCAGTCGGCCAGGCGAAGTATGTGATGCGCCCGTGCCCGCGTGGCGGCGATCCGCGCCGCATTGGGCTCGTCGGTCTGCGCCACCCAGGCCCGCGCGGCCTCCGGGCTGCGGCCGAACTGCTGATGGCGACGCAGCAGGCGTTCGATGCGCAGCCGGTCGTCGACCTCCACGTACCAGACCTCGTCGAGCAGCGGCGCCACCCCGGCCCAGGGGCCCTCTTCCAGCAGCAGGTAGTTGCCCTCGGTGATGACCAGCGGCGTCTCGGGCCGGACCGCGATCGCGCCGGCTACCGGCTCCTCGATCTCGCGCCGGAACTCGGGCGCATAGACGACCTCGCCGGCCGGCTGGTTGCGCAGCCGCTGCAGCAGCGCGACGTAGCCGGCGCTGTCGAAGGTGTCGGGCGCGCCCTTGCGCCCGGCGCGGCCGAGCCGGCCCAGCTCGGCGTTGGCGAGGTGGAAGCCGTCCATCGGCACCACCTGGGCACGGCCCGGCAAGGCGTCCAGCAGCGCCTGCGCCACGGTCGACTTGCCGGAGCCCGGTGCGCCGACCAGCCCGAGCAGCTTGCGCCCCCCGCCGGCCAGCAGGGCCTCGAGGCGGGCCCGTTCGGCGGTCCGCAACCCGGTCACGGGTACAGGCCACGCTCCTGGCGCGCCATCAGGATCCGCTCGCAGGCCACCGCGTAGGTGGCGGTGCGCAGCGTGATCTTGTGCTTGTCGGCGGTGTCCCAGATGTTGTTGAGCGCGTTCATCATGATGCGGTCGAGCCGCACGTTGATCTCGTCCTCGTCCCAGAAGAAGGAGGAGAAGTCCTGCACCCACTCGAAGTAGCTGACCGTGACGCCGCCGGCGTTGCAGATCACGTCGGGCACCACCAGCACGCCGCGCTCGGCCAGGATGTCGTCGGCGGTCGGCACGGTCGGGCCGTTGGCGCCTTCGAGCACCAGCCGGGCCTTGGTCTTCTGGGCCCGTTCGGCCGTGATCTGGCCTTCGAGGGCGGCCGGGATCAGGATGTCGCAGGCGACTTCCCAGAAGGCCTCGTTGTCGATCACGTCGCCGCCCTTGAAGCTCACGGCACCGCCGTCGGTGCGCGAGGCCGGCACCAGCCCGGCGAGGTCGAGGCCGTTCTCGTTGACGATGGTGCCCGTGTGGTCCTGCACCGCCACGATCTTCGCGCCGGCCTCGGCGAACAGCTCGGCCGCCACCGAGCCCACGTTGCCGAAGCCCTGCACCGCGACGCGGGCGCCGCGCAGGTCGAGCCCGAGCCGGCGCGCCGCCTCGCGGCCGGTCACGAAGACGCCGCGGCCGGTGGCCTTGACCCGGCCCAGCGAGCCGCCCAGGTGCAGCGGCTTGCCGGTGACGACGCCGGTGGCGGTGCCGCCGACGTTCATCGAATAGGTGTCCATCATCCAGGCCATGATCTGGGCGTTGGTGTTGACGTCGGGCGCCGGGATGTCGGAATGCGGGCCGATGATGATGCCGATCTCGCTGGTGTAGCGGCGCGTGACCTTCTCGAGCTCCTTGAGCGAGAGCTTCTTCGGGTCGACCCGGATGCCGCCCTTGGCGCCGCCGTATGGCAGGTTGACCGCCGCCGTCTTGACCGTCATCCAGGCCGACAGCGCCATCACTTCTTCCAGCGTGACGTCGGGGTGGAAACGCACGCCGCCCTTGCCCGGGCCGCGCGACAGGTTGTGCTGCACCCGGTAGCCCTCGAAATGGGCGATCGAGCCGTCGTCCATCTCGATCGGCACGTCGACGATCAGCGCCCGCTTCGGGCGCTTGAGGGTCTCGGCCCAGCGAGCCAGGTCCCCGAGGTAGGGGATGACGCGATCGACCTGCGACAGGTAGGTGCCCCAGGGGCTGTTGGCGGTCGGCTGGACATAGGAGAGTATGGAACTCATGGCGATGCGATCCTTGGTGTTGAACGGACAGGCGCCACGATAGTCTTGGTGCGCCCGTCGCGCCATGCCTATGCGCGTTGCTTTGGCGTTTATGCGATGGCGGCAAGCAGCGCCGCGTTGCCGCCCGCGGCGGTGGTGTTGATGGTGAGCGTTTGCTCCGCACAGAAGCGCAGCAGGTAGTGCGGGCCGCCCGCCTTCGGGCCGGTTCCGCTGAGCCCCTCGCCGCCGAACGGCTGGACGCCGACGACCGCCCCGATGATGTTGCGGTTGACATAGACGTTGCCCACATGGGCGCGCGCCGCCAGCGCCAGGGCCCGGCTGTCGATGCGGGTCTGGATGCCCAGCGTGAGCCCGAAGCCCAGCCGGTTGACGGCCTCGATCACGGCCTGGGGCTCGCCCGACCAGCGCACCACCTGCAGCACGGGGCCGAAGATCTCGTCGCTGACCCGGTCGATGGCCGGCACCTCGTAGGCGTGGGGCGAGATCAGGTTGTCGATCCCCGGCGGCGCGTCGGCCGGCGCCACCAGCCGGGTGGCCTCCGAGTCCAGCCGCCGCAGGTGCCGCCGGATGTTGTCGAAGGCCTCGCGGTCGATCACCGGCCCGACATCGGTGGCCAGCAGGGCCGGATCGCCGGCGGTCAGTTCGCGGGCCGCACCGCGGATCATCTCGATCACCGGGTCGGCGATGCCCTCGTGCAGCAGCAGCAGCCGCAGCGCCGAGCAGCGCTGGCCGGCCGAGCGGAAGGCGCTCTGCACCACGGCATCGACCACTTGCTCGGGCAGTGCGCTGGAGTCGACCAGCATGGCGTTGATGCCGCCGGTTTCGGCGATCAGCGGCACGATCGGGCCGTCCTTGGCCGCCAATGCGCGGTGGATGATCTTGGCCACCTGCGTCGACCCGGTGAACACCACGCCGGCCACGCCGGGCGCCGCGACCAGCGCGGCACCGACGGTTTCGCCCGGCCCGTGCAGCAGTTGGAGGGCCTCGGCCGGCACGCCGGCGGCGTGCAGCAGCCGCACCGCTTCCAGGGCGACGGCCGGCGTCTGCTCGGCCGGCTTGGCCAGCACCGTGTTGCCGGTGGCGAGCGCGGCCGCCACCTGGCCCAGGAAGATCGCCAGCGGGAAGTTCCACGGGCTGATGCAGACCCAGGGGCCGCGGCCGGTGAGGCGCAGCTCGTTGCTCTCGCCGGTCGGCCCGGGCAGCGCGACCGGCTGCATCAGCCGCTCGGCCTCGTCGGCGTAGTAGCGCAGGAAGTCGACCGCTTCGCGCACTTCCGCCACCGCGTCGCCCCAGGTCTTGAAGGCTTCCTTGACCAGCAAGGCGCAGAAGCGCGGCAGTTCGGCCTGCAGCGCGTCGGCCGCGTGGCGCAGCACGGCGGCGCGCCGGGCGACCGGCGTCCGGTTCCAGCTGCGCCAGGCCGCGGCTGCGGCGCCCACCGCCGCTTCGGCGCCCTGGGCGTCGAACTCCGGCACCGCCGCCACCGTCGTGGCTGCGTGGGCCGCCAGCAGCGGCGCGCGCATCGCCTCGACCGCGAGGTCGACGCCGCTGCTGTTGCGGCGGGCAGGCACCGGACCATAGAGCTCGGGCGGCAGCGGCAGCGAGGCATGGCGGTCGAGCCAGAGCGGCGAGACCAGCAGTTCGTCCATGCCGACGTGAGCGTCGGCTAGCTGGTTCACGAAGGACGAGTTGGCGCCGTTCTCGAGCAGCCGGCGCACCAGGTAGGCCAGCAGGTCCTTGTGGCGGCCGACCGGCGCGTAGACGCGCACCGGCACGGCGGTGCTCTTCATCACCTCGCGGTAGATTCCCTCGCCCATGCCGTGCAGCCGCTGCAATTCGAATGGAACGCTGCCCGCCATCGCCAGGATCGCCGCGATCGTGCCCGCGTTGTGCGTCGCGAACTGCGGGTAGATCGCATCCGGCGCCGCCAGCAGCGCCCGGGCGCAGGCCAGGTAGCTGAGGTCGGTGTGGTGCTTGTGCGTGAACACCGGGTAGTGCGGCAGCCCGAGTTCCTGGGCCCGCTTGATCTCGGCGTCCCAGTAGGCGCCCTTGACCAGCCGGCACATCAGCCGCAGCTTGTGCTTGCGGGCAATCCCGGTCACGTGCTCGACCAGTTCCAGCGCCCGCGTCTGGTAGGCCTGCATCGCCAGGCCGAAGCCGCGCCACTGCGGCTTCTCGGCCGCCACCTTGGCCGCCAGCGCCTCGAACACGTCGAGCGAGAGCTCGAGCCGGTCGACCTCCTCGGCATCGATCGTGAGGTTGAGATCGGCATCGGCCGCCAGCAGGCACAGCTGCCAGACGCGCGGCACCAGCTCGCGCATCACCCGCGCGTGCTGGGCGTCTTCGTAGCGCGGATGCAGCGCGCTGAGCTTGATCGAGATGCCGTCGTTCTGCTCGGGCGTGCCGTCGCGGTCGGCGCCGGCGGCGATCGAGCGGGTCGCGTTCACGTAGCTGTCGAGGTAGCGCAGCGCATCGGCATCGGTGCGGGCGCCCTCGCCCAGCATGTCGTAGCTGAAGCGCAGCGCCGAGTGCTTGCGATGCGCCGAGCGAGCCTCGGCCATGCCCTCCTCGATGGTCTGGCCGAGCACGAACTGGCGGCCCAGCAACTGGACTGCGCGCAGGGTCGCGGCGACCACGGTGCGGGCGCCGAGCCTGGCCATCAGGCCCGGCTCGGCCTCCTGGTCGGGCAGGAATTTCTTCGACAGCGCGATCGCCGAGGACGACAGTCGCGCCAGGGTCGAATCGGCGCTGCTGTCGAAGTTGGCGCGGCCCAGCTGGTCGGCGGTCAGCGCGATCGCGGTCTCGGCGTCGGGCACCCGCAGCAGCGCCTCGGCCAAGCGCATCAGGGCCAGGCCCTCGGCGCTCGAGATCGGGTATTCGCGCAGCAGGCTCTCCATGGCCCAGAACGGCGGCGGGCTGTGGCGCACGGCGCGCACCCAGGGCGTGGCGACGGGCACGATGGCCGCCCAGTCGAGGGCGCCCTTCAGCGAGGCGAGGCGGTGCGAGGCGATATCGGCTTCGGGGCGGTAGGGGCTGGGCAGGCGCATGGCGAAAACTCCGTGGTCAATGCGGCGATGCTCCGCCTTCCGTCACCGAGTTATTCACCAAAATTCATCCATCCACCAGATAATTCTCTAGTGACAAATGAATCGACCACCGATCTCGACCGCATCGACATGAAAATCCTGAAGGTTCTTCAGGAAGACGGTCGAATCTCGAACCTCAAGCTGGCCGAGGCCGTGGCGCTGTCGCCGACCGCGGTGCTGGCCCGGGTGCAGCGCCTCGCGCGCGACGGCTTCATCCTCGGCTACGAGGCCCGGCTCGATCCGCACAAGCTGGGCCGCGGCTTCACCGTCTTCGTCGAGGTGCTGCTCGACCGCACCACGCCCAACGTGTTCGACGCGTTCAAGGCCGCGGTGCAGGTGCGCGACGAGATCATGGAGTGCCACATGGTCGCGGGCGGCTTCGACTACCTGCTCAAGACCCGCATGGCCGACATGACGGCCTACCGCGACTTCGCCGGCACGGTGCTGTGGCAGCTGCCCGGCGTGCGCGAGACGCGGACCTACGCGGTGATGGAGGAGGTGAAGAGCAGCGCGCGGATTCCGCTGCCGGGCTAGGCCGGACGTTCGCCGAGCAGGTAATCGACGAACGCGCGCACCCGCAGCGGCACGAAGCGCCGGTGCGGATACAACAGGCCGTGCGGCCGCGAACGGCCGCCGAAATCCTGCAGCAGCTCGACCAGCCGGCCGGCGCGCAGGTCCTCCTCGACGACGAAGCGATAGGCCTGGAACACGCCGGCACCGTGGCGCGCCAACGTGGCGCCGGCGGTCACGTCGTCCGAACACGCATAGCCGCCGGAGGTCTGCAGCTCGAGTTCCTGCCCGTCGCGCCGGAACAGCCACGGAATGGCGCGTCCGCTGCTGGGCAATTCGAACTGGATGCATTCATGGGCCTGCAGCTCATCGAGAGTCGAAGGCGTTCCGTAGCGCTGCAGGTAGTCGGGCGAGGCGACGACGACCAGCGGCGTGTCCTCCAGAAGGCGCGAAACCAGGCTCGAGTCGGCGGTCGCCCGGGCCCGTATCGCCAGGTCGTAGCCCTCTTCCGCGAAGTCGATGTTGCGGTTGCTGACGTTGACCTCGACCTTCACGGCCGGAAAGCGCTCGCGGAAGCCCGGCAGCAGCGGCAGGAGGCGGTAGTGGCCGTAGGTGGTCGGCGCGCTGATGCGCAGCAGGCCGGACGGCGCGACCTGGTGGCCGGAGGCTTCCCGCTCGGCCTCGACCAACTGGTTCAGGGCTTGCCGGCACTGCTCGAAATAACCGCGCCCGGCCTCGGTCAGCCGCATCTGCCGCGTCGTCCGCGTGAAGAGCCGCACGCCCAGCCGCTCCTCCAGCCGCGAGATCGAACGGCTGACCGCCGCCGGCGTCACGGAAGCGACCGCGGCCGCGGCCGTGAAGCTGCCCTGCTCGGCGGCCAGGCAGAACAGTTCGATGCTGCCCAGCATCACGTCGTCGAATTGTCGATTCATGGTGTTTCGCTCCGTTGGCGTTCGCATTCATTACATCATGTATTGATAGATTTACTTCGTACCAGCTTTATCAAACGAAAGCACATCAATACAGTCGAGTCCTCCACTCCACTTCAAAGGACTCGTCATGACAGAAAGCAATTCCAAGGTCGCCGTCATCACCGGCGCCTCCAGCGGCATCGGTGCCGCGCTCGCCAAGGCCTATCGCCGGGCCGGCTTCCGGGTCGTCGCCAATTCGCGTTCGATCGCCGCCAGCACCGATCCGGACGTCCTGGCGATCGCCGGCGACGCCGCGGACCCCGCGACGGCCGCGCGGATCTTCAGCGAGGGCGTGGACCGCTTCGGCCGCATCGACACGCTGGTCAACAACGCCGGCATCTTCACAGCCAAGCCATTCACCGCGTTCACCCCCGAGGATTGGGCGGCGAACATCGGCACCAACCTGGCCAGCTTCTTCCACATCAGCCAGCTGGCCTTGAAGCGGATGGAAGCCCAGGGGTCGGGCCACATCGTCCAGATCACGACCAGCCTCGCGGACCAGCCGATCAACGGCGTGCCGTCGGTGCTGGCGTCGCTGACCAAGGGCGGCCTGAACGCCGCCACCAAGTCGCTGGCCATCGAGTACGCGTCGCGCGGCATCCGCGTGAATGCGGTGGCCCCCGGCATCGTCAAGACCCCGATGCATCCGCCGGAGACCCATGCGGCGCTCAGCGGCCTGCATCCGCTGGGCCGGATGGGTGAAATGGAAGAGATCGTCGACGCGGTGCTGTTCCTCGAGAACGCGAAGTTCGTGACCGGCGAGATCCTTCACGTCGACGGCGGGCAGGCCGCAGGTCACTGGTGATCCGCCATGCCTTACATCAGGATCGAGATCACGCGCGAAGGCGTGACCCAGGAACAGAAGAAGCAGCTGATCGCCGGCGCCACCGAGCTGATGGTGCGCGTGCTCGACAAGGACCCGGCCACCACCTTCGTCGTGATCGACGAAGTGGACCTGGACAACTGGGGGGTGGGCGGCCGGCCGGTGGTCGAGTGGCGACGGGAGCAGGCAGAGGCTCGGAGCGGGTGAGGTTGCGGCGGGCAGCCAGGCACGAGGTCCGGCAGGTCGCGCGCCCTTAGCGCTGCCCGAAGATCGCCGTCCCGATCCGCACCATCGTGCTGCCCGCCGCCACCGCGGCCTCCAGGTCGGCGGACATCCCCAGCGACAAAGTGTCGACCTCGATCCCCGCCCCTCGGATCTGCTCGAAAACCGCAGCCGCCCGCTGGAAAAGCGCCCGCTGCGACTCGAAATCCGGCGCCGGCTCCGGGATCGCCATCAGCCCGCGCAGCCGCAAACGTGGCAAAGCCGCCACGGCCTGCGCCAGTGCCAGCGCGTCTTCGGGCGCCACGCCGGACTTGTTCGCACCGCCATCCACGTTGACCTGCAGGCAGACCGAAAGTGGCGGCAGGTGCGCCGGCCGCTGCTCGGCCAGCCGCTGGGCGATCTTCAGCCGGTCGATGCTGTGCACCCAGTCGAAATGCTCGGCCACCACCCGCGTCTTGTTGCTCTGCAGAGGGCCGATGCAGTGCCATTCGAGCTCTTCGCGAAGATCGGCCAGGGCCTCGATCTTGGCCACGCCCTCCTGCACATAGTTCTCGCCGAAGGCCCGCTGGCCGGCCGCATGCGCCGCGCGCACCGCGTCGGCGTCGAAGGTCTTGGACACCGCGAGCAAGCGCACGCTCGCCGGATCGCGCCCGGCGGCCGTGCAGGCCGTCACGATCCGGGTCCGAACTTGCTGGAGCTTGTCGCCAATCATCGTCATAATCTTCAAAGTCGTATCAAAACGTCACCGAGGAACTGCGTGGACATTACCCAACTGCTCGCCTTCAGCGTCAAGAACAAGGCGTCCGACCTGCACCTCTCGGCCGGGCTGCCGCCCATGATCCGGGTCCACGGCGACGTGCGCCGCATCAATGTCGATGCGCTCGATCACAAGGCCGTGCACGCCATGGTGTACGACATCATGAGCGACACGCACCGCAAGCACTACGAAGAGTTCCTGGAGGTCGACTTCTCGTTCGAGATCGACGGCCTGGCGCGCTTCCGCGTCAACGCCTTCAACCAGTCGCGCGGCGCTGCTGCCGTTTTCCGGACCATTCCGTCGAAGATCCTCACGCTCGAGCAGCTCAACGCACCGAAGATTTTCGGCGATCTGGCGCTCAAGCCGCGCGGCCTGGTGCTGGTCACCGGCCCGACCGGTTCCGGCAAGTCGACCACGCTGGCGGCGATGATCAACTACCTGAACGAAACCGAGTACGGCCACATCCTCACGGTCGAGGACCCGATCGAGTTCGTCCACGACTCCAAGAAGTGCCTGATCAACCAGCGCGAGGTCGGGCCGATGACGCTGTCGTTCGCCAACGCGCTGCGCTCGGCGCTGCGCGAGGACCCGGACGCGATCCTGGTCGGCGAAATGCGCGACCTCGAGACCATCCGGCTGGCGATGACCGCGGCCGAGACCGGCCACCTGGTGTTCGGCACCCTGCACACCTCGTCGGCGGCCAAGACCATCGACCGGATCATCGACGTCTTCCCAGGCGAGGAAAAGGAAATGATCCGCGCCATGCTGTCGGAGTCGCTTCAGGCGGTGATCTCGCAGACCCTGTGCAAGACCAAGGACGGCCAGGGCCGCGTGGCGGCGCACGAGATCATGCTGGGCACGCCCGCCATCCGCAACCTGATCCGCGAAGGCAAGGTGGCGCAGATGTATTCGTCGATCCAGACCGGCAGCGGCCAGGGCATGCAGACGCTCGACCAGAACCTCACCGACCTGGTGAGGCGCAGTGTCATTTCCGCCGCCGAAGCGCGCGGAAAGGCCAAGATCCCCGAGAATTTCCCCGGCTGACCCAGCCCTTGCCCAGCCGCACCGGAGTACCGTCATGGAACGCGATCAAGCCAGCCAGTTCATCAACGACCTGCTGAAGCTCATGGTGAGCCGCAACGGCAGCGACCTGTTCATCACGGCGGACTTCCCGCCGGCGATCAAGGTCGACGGCAAGGTCACCAAGGTATCTGCCCAGGCGCTCGGCGCCCAGCACACGCTGGCGCTCACGCGCTCGGTCATGAACGACCGCCAGACGGCCGAGTTCGAGCGCACCAAGGAGTGCAACTTCGCGATCTCGCCGACCGGCATCGGCCGCTTCCGCGTCAATGCCTTCGTGCAGCAGGGCAAGGTCGGCATGGTGCTGCGGACCATCCCCGCCAAGCTGCCGACCATCGACGGCCTCGGCATGCCGCAGGTGCTCAAGGACGTGGCGATGACCAAGCGCGGCCTGACCATCCTGGTCGGCGCCACCGGCTCGGGCAAGTCGACCACGCTGGCCGCGATGATCGACTGGCGCAACGAGAACTCCTACGGCCACATCGTGACGGTCGAGGACCCGGTCGAGTTCGTGCACCCGCACAAGAACTGCGTGGTGACGCAACGCGAAGTCGGCATCGACACCGACAGCTGGGAGGCGGCGCTCAAGAACACGCTGCGCCAGGCGCCCGACGTGATCCTGATGGGCGAGATCCGCGACCGCGAGACGATGGAGCACGCGGTCGCATTCGCCGAGACCGGCCACCTCTGCATGGCCACCCTGCACGCCAACAGCGCCAACCAGGCGCTCGACCGGATCATCAACTTCTTCCCCGAGGAGCGCCGCGCCCAGCTGCTGATGGACCTGTCGCTGAACCTGCGCTCGCTGGTCTCGCAGCGGCTGATCCCGACCGAGGACGGCCACGGCCGCATCGCCGCGGTCGAGATCCTGCTGAACACGCCGCTGATCTCCGACATGATCTTCAAGGGCGAGGTCGGCGAGATCAAGGAGATCATGAAGAAGAGCCGCAACCTGGGCATGCAGACCTTCGACCAGGCCCTGTTCGATCTCTTCGAGGCCAATGCGATCAGCTTCGAAGACGCGATCCGCAACGCCGACTCGGCCAACGACCTGCGGCTGCAGATCAAGCTGAACAGCCAGCGCGCGCGCACGACCGACCTTTCGGCCGGCACGGAGCACTTCGCGATCGTCTGACTTGACTCGCCCCCAGGTTGGGCTCACTGCGTGTAGCCCGCCCACCCCCTGCCGGGGGCAACACCAGCGGCCCGGCGAAGCCGGTTCCGCGGTGTTTCACCAACGGGCCTGGCTGCGCCGGCCGGTGAATGCAGGCGCGGTGGTTGTTCTTCGGCGGCGCGCAGCGCCCGCCCGTTGGTGGGCAGTCGCGGAACCGGCTTTGCCGGGCCGCCGACTGCGCCCCCGGTCGGGGGTGGGCGCCCGGACACGAAGTGCCGGGCAACCTGGGGGCGAGCTAAAGTACGCCCCATGAGCAGCCTCAACCCCAAAACCTACGACCCCGTCCCTTCGCAGAAGGTCGCCTTCCTCGGCCTCGGCGTGATGGGCTACCCGATGGCCGGGCATCTCGCGCTGGCCGGCCACCACGTCACGGTCTACAACCGCAGCGCGGCCAAGGCCCACGACTGGGAGACCGAATTCGCGCCCCAGGCCCCGGCGTCCGTGAGCCACTCGGCCACGCCGCGCGGCGCCGCGTCCAATGCCGACATCGTGTTCTGCTGCGTCGGCAACGACGACGACCTGCGCTCGGTGGTGCTCGGCGAGAACGGCGCCTTCGCGGGCATGGCCCCGGGCGCGGTGTTCGTCGACCACACGACCGCCTCGGCCGACGTCGCGCGCGAACTGTCGAAGGCGGCGCTCGAACGCGGCCTGCAGTTCATCGACGCCCCGGTCTCAGGCGGCCAGGCCGGGGCCCAGAACGGCGCGCTGACCGTGATGTGCGGCGGCGACGCCGCCACCTTCGACAAGGTCAAGCCCGTCGCCGCGGCCTTCGCCCGCGCCGTCACGCTGCTGGGCGCCAGCGGCGCCGGCCAGCTCGCGAAGATGGTCAACCAGATCGCGATCGCGGGCCTGGTGCAAGGGCTGTCGGAAGCGATCGCCTTCGGGCAGCGGGCCGGCCTCGACATGAACGAGGTGCTGGCCGTGATCGGCAAGGGCGCCGCGCAAAGCTGGCAGATGGACAACCGCGGCAAGACCATGATCGAAGGCAAGTTCGACTACGGCTTCGCGGTCGACTGGATGCGCAAGGACCTGGGCCTGGTGCTCGACGAAGCCAAGCGCAATGGCGCCCGGCTGCCGGTTACCGCGCTGGTCGACCAGTTCTATGCCGACGTGCAGCAGGCCGGCGGCAATCGCTGGGACACTTCCAGCCTGATCACCCGACTCAAGTAGGGGTTCGCTTCAGCGCACCGGCGAGGTCGTGACGCCGCCGCTGGCCGGTGGCGTCGACGACGACGGCAGCGGGGGCAGCGGCTCCATCGGCGGCAGCGGCACGCTCGAACGCGAGGCCGGTGCGCTGCCCGCGGGTGTGCCCGTGCCGCCGGGCTGGCCCTGCGGCTGCTGCTGTTGCTGCTGCAGCTGGTTTTGCAGTTCCGCTTCGCTGACGATCTCGACCACGCGCACCACCTTCGTGACGCCGGAGACGCCGCGCGCGATGTCGGTCGCGCGATCGGTCTCGCGGCGGGTCGCGATGCCCAGCAGGTAGACCGTGCCGCGCTCGGTCACGACCTTGAACGAGTTGGCGAAGATGTCCTTGGCATCGAGCAGCGAGGCCTTGACCTTGCCGGTGATGAAGGTGTCGTTGGAGCGTTCCTGGAAGGTGCTCGGCGGTCCGACCACAAGTTCGTTGACCACCGAGCGGACGTTGTCGACGCGCCGCACCACGTCTTCGACGCGGCGCTTGTCGGCCTCGCTGCCGACCGTGCCGGTGAGCAGCACCTGGCGGTTGAAGCTGGTGATGCTCACGTACATGTTGTCGTTGGCGATCTCGCGCACGCGCGCGCCGCCGCGCAGCTCGATCGCCTGGTCGTCGACCTGCGCGCCCGAGCTGCGCCGGTCGGTCGCCACCATGCCGACACCGGCCGCCGCTGCCCCGCCCACCACCAGCGGCACGCAGGCTGTGAGACCGGCGACGAGTGCGGCGCCTGCGGTCAAAGCCATCGCGATGCGTTGAGTGGATGTGGTCTTCATGGGTGTTGGCCTTCCGGTGCGTTGTGTCCGCGGCGAGTTTAGCCCAGGGTATTGCGCCCCCCGTTACCGGCTGTCATGGCCGGGCGTGCCATCGGCATGTCGCGCCTCTTGCCTACAATTCGGCGCGGTGGATGGCGCATATGTTGCATGGTCCGCATCCGGCATTCGATATCGAACCGTTCGAGCAAGGAAGGCATCGTGAATCAATCCATCGCGCGTCCGGCCGCGCTGCGCCGGATGTCCGCCGCAGCGGCCGCGCTGCTGCTGGCCGGGTGCAACGCGCTGGCCCCGGTCAACCCGCCGATCGCCAAGGTCGACTTCGACAGCGGCTACCGGGTCAACCGGATGCTCAAGCGGCAGCACGAAGGCGTCACCAACGACCCGCACACGGTGTTCATGCTGACCTTCTCGGGCGGCGGCACGCGGGCCGCGGCGTTCTCGTACGGCGTGCTCGAGGAACTGCGGCGCACCGATGTCATGGTGGGGGGCGTGCAGCGCAATCTGCTCGAAGAAGTGGATGCCATCTCGGGCGTCTCGGGCGGCAGCTTCACGGCCCTGGCCTACGCGCTCTACGGCGACCGGCTGTTCACCGAGTACGAGCCGCGCTTCCTGAAGCGCGACGTGCAGGGCACGCTGACCTGGCGCGCGCTCAACCCACTCAACTGGTTCAGCCTCGGCAGCGGCCTGTACGGACGCTCCGAACTGGCGGCCGACTACTACGACGAGATCCTGTTCAACGGCGCCACCTTCGCCGACCTTCTCAAGCTGCCGACGCCGGTGACCGCGGTCACCGGCACCGACCTCTCGACCGGTGCCCGCTTCCAGTTCTCGCAGGAGCAGTTCGACTTGATCTGCTCCGACCTCGGCACGGTGCGGCTGGCCCGGGCCGCCGCGACCTCCTCGGCCGTGCCCGCCGTGCTGTCGCCGGTCACCTACTACAACTACGGCGGCCAGTGCGGCGCCACCCTGCCGCCCTGGGTCCGCGACGTCACCCGGCCCGACTCGCCCGCGCGCCCCGCCGGCCGCGCCCTGCTGCGCTATCGCGACATCAAGAACTTCGAGGACAGCAAGAACCGGCCCTACCTGCACGTGGTCGATGGCGGCGTCTCCGACAACCTGGGGCTGCGCGGCCTGCTCGAGGCCCTCGAGGAGCTCGAGGCCAGCCCTTCCTTCCAGCGCCAGGCGGGATTCGACGAGATCCGGCGCATCGTGGTCGTGGTGGTCAATTCGCGCTCGGCGCCGGCCACCGACTGGGACCGCAAGGCGCGCGCGCCAGGCATCGTGGCGCAACTGCTGCAGTCGTCGAGCGTGCCGATCGACCATTTCTCCTACGAGTCGGTCGAACTGCTGAAGGACATCGCCCAACGCTGGGCCGACAAGCGCGACCTCAAGGTGGCCGAGCTGCGGCTGTCCGGCATGTCGCGCGCGCAGGCCGAGGCGGCAGTGCCGACGCTGAGCTTCGATGCGATCGACGTCAGTTTCGACGCCATCGAAGACCCCGAAGAGCAGCGCTACTTCATGAATCTGCCGACCAGCTTCGTGCTGTCGGCCGAAGAGGTCGACCGGCTGCGCGCGCTGGGCGGGAGGCTGCTGCGCGAATCGCCGGGCTATCGCGATCTGCTCGACCGGATCAGCGACCGCAAGGCACCCGCCAAGGCCGGGGCGCCATCGCAGTAGCGGGACGACCGGGCGCGCTCAGGCCGAGGAAGAGTCGCTGTCCTGGTCACCGAGCAGCTGCGCATCGACGCCGTCGCACAGGCAGTGCAGCACCAGCAGGTGGATCTCGTGGATGCGCGCCGCGCGCTCGTGCGGCACGCAGACCTGGACATCGGTCTCGCGCAGCGCACGGCCCACGGCGCCCCCGGTCCCGCTGCCCGAAGGCGCCGCGTTGCCGAGCAGGGCCACCACGGTCATGTCGCGCGCATGGGCCGCCTCGACCGCCGCCAGCACGGCGGCGGACTGGCCGCTGACGCTCAGCACCAGCAGCACGTCGCCGGCCTGGCCCAGGGCGCGCACCTGGCGCGCGAAGCGATCGGCGCCCAGCGATTCGGCCGTGTCCGCGGCGGGGTCGGTGGCATCGCCGGGCAGCGCGATCGCGGCCAGCTCGGGGCGGTCGCGCTCGAAGCGGCCGACGAACTGGGCCGCGAACTGCGCCGCCAGGAAGCCGGAAACGCCGGCCCCGCAGGCGAGGATCTTGCCGCCGCTGGTGACGCAGGCCAGCAAGGCCTGCATGGCTTGGGAGATCGGTTTGCCGAGCAGTGGCCCGGCCTGGTATTTGAGGTCCGCACTGTCGATGAAGTGCTGCTGAATCCGTTGCTCTAGCATTTGGCCCGGATGATAACTGCGGGTTTCCACCCTGGGACTGAAACAAAACGTGAGCAGCCGCCGAGCTCAGCCGGCATCGAACGCGGCCTGGAGCCACTCGATGCGTTCTTCGACCAGCACCACGTCGAAGCGGCACGGCGGCAGGACGCGCAGCCGGCTGATGTAGTGCTGTGCCGCGAAGACGATGCGGCGCTGCTTCACGCCGGTGATGCTGCCGCCGGCGCCGCCGTGCGTCGCGCTGGAACGGCCGCGGACCTCGACGAACACCAGCGTGCCGTCGCGCGGATCGCGCATGATGAGGTCGATCTCGCCGCCGCCGCGGCCGGGGGTTCGATAATTGCGCGCGACCAGCCCGAGGCCGGCCGCCTGCAGGTGTTCGAGCGCGGCGTCTTCGGCCGCGTCGCCGCGCTGCTTGGTCGTCGGCAGCGATGTCCGCCCCGCCGCCTTGTTCTGGAGATAAGCCATTGACTTCCATCGCTCCCGCTTCGTTCGGCGCCGCCCTGCTCGCCGCGCGTGATGCCGCGGGTTCGCAGCATTATCCGCAGGCGACCCTGTACGTGGTCGCGACGCCGATCGGCAACCTGGCGGACATCACGCTGCGCGCCCTGCACGTGCTGCAGTTGGTCGACGCGGTCGCCTGCGAGGACACGCGCCACACGCAGAGCCTGCTGCGGGCCTATGGCATCGACCGCCCGGGCGCGCAGCTGCTGGCACTGCACCAGCACAACGAGAGCGAGGCGGCGCAGGCGGTGATCGCGCGGCTGGCCGCGGGCGAGCGCATCGCCTACGTCAGCGACGCCGGCACGCCCGGCGTCAGCGACCCGGGCGCGCGGCTGGTGGCCGCGGCACGTGACGCCGGCCATCGCGTGCTGCCCCTGCCGGGCGCCAGCAGCGTGACCACCCTGGTCGGCGCCGCCGGGCTGGTCGCCGCCGGCGACGCGGGCAGCGCCTTCGTGTTCGGCGGCTTCCTGCCGAGCAAGGCGGGCGAGCGCGATGCCGCGGTGCTGCTGCTGGCCGACGAGCCCCGCAGCGTCGTGCTGCTCGAGGCGCCGCATCGCATCGAGGCACTGGCCCGCGCGCTGGCCACCCTCGGCGAGCGCAAGGTCACCGTCGGGCGCGAGCTCACCAAGCAGTTCGAGGAGATCGCGACCGTCGCCGCCGCCGACTTGCCCAGCTGGTTCGCCGCCAGCCGCGACCGCACGCGCGGCGAGTTCGCGCTGGTGCTGCACCCGAAGCCCACGGCCGTCGACGACAGCATCGAGGGCGAACGCGTGCTGCGCCTGCTGCTGGCCGAACTGCCCGTGAAGACCGCGGTGCGCGTCGCCGCCGAGATCAGCGGCGCCCCGCGCAATGCGCTCTACGAGGCCGCGCTGCGAATGCGCAAGGACGGGGACGAGTCGATCGCCCCCTAGTGCGACCGCCGACCCGCCGGCATCAGCCGTCGAGTTCGGGGTAGGCGCGGAAGATCCCGTCCTCGTTGAAGGCGATCCGGCGCGGGCTGCGCAGATAGTCGTGGACCCGCTGCCGGCGACCGATGTTGGCATGCAGCTTCGCGACCGCCGGGGTGTCGGCCAGCGCCCGCACAGCCGCCTTGGGGAAGGCATAGCGCAGCCCCGCGACCAGCTGGAACAGCGAGAGGTCGGCGTAGGTCAGGACGTCGCCGACCAGGTGCAGGTCGCCGGACGGATTGCGCTTCAGCACCGTCTCGAACCAATTCAGGAATTTCGGAATGCGCTCCTCGCGAAAGGCCCTGGCGCGTGCCAGCGCGGCCTCGCGCTGGTCCTCGTAGTAGAGCCCGGTCGACAGCGGATGATGGGTGTCGTGCGCCTCGGCCACGCAGTCGGCGATCGTCAGCTGCAGCTGGTGCGTCCAGAGGCCGTCGGCCTCGCCCACTCCCGCGAGCCCGAGGCGCGGACCGAGGTACAGCAGGATCGCCGCGGTCTGGCCGACCACGATGTCGCCGTCGACCAGGAAGGGCGGCGCGAACGAGGGCCGGGGATTGTCCGGATCGCCAAGCCGGCGCCCTAGATTCGATTCGCCGCCGCCCCTGGACGGGGGCTCCCGCGCCACGTCGACATAGGCAGCGCCCGCGGCCTCGAGCGCCAGGCGGACGAATTCACCGCGGCCCTGGATCGTGGGCCAGTAATGAAGCTGGTAGGTCAAGCATCCTCCGCACGAAGGGGTGGAGCCCGGAGGATACGAGCCTGGCGACCCTCAATTGCGAACGATCGCGTAGGCCGCCACGCCCGCGACCACGCCGGTGCGGCGCGCCCGGTCGCGTGCGCGCATCTCGTCGTCCCAGCGGCGGCGGTCGCACTCCCAGGTGTTGCCGGTGATCCAGAGGCAGTCGGCGTGGCGCTGGTCCGCGCGCTGGCGCTCCGCCGAACCCGCAACCCCGCCGGCCAGCACGCCGGTCACCACGCCGGCACGCTGGGCGTCGCGGCGGTTGTGCCAGTCGTTGTTCCAGTGGTTGTTGTTCCAGCCGCTGTTCCAGTGGTGCGGCGGCGGACGATGGCGCGAATGGTGGCGTTGTGCATCGGCCGCGCCTGCCGCCACCAGCAGCGCGACGGCGACCAGCGCATGCAGCGTCTTCATGGCTTCTGCACCAGGTCGACGATGCGGGTCTTGGCCGGGTCGGCGGCGGCCGCGCATTCCTTGCCGAGCCGGGTGACCTGGGTGCTGATCCAGTCGCGGGTCAGCTTGCCGACCGCCGGGCCGTTGCGCCCGGTGAGATAGCCGTGCAGCCAGACCATGCCGTTGCCGAGGTAGTCCTGCGCCTCGATGGCGCGGCGCCGCTGGGCTTCGCTGGCGTTCTGGCCGGGCAGCACCTGCGACGCCGCGGCATTGAAGTCGGCACACGACAGAACGGACGCATCGTCCGCCTCCCGCGGCGCCTGCGCCAGCGCGGCCTGCCCCGCGACGAAGGACCCGATCGCTGCCAAAGCCTTGAGTCGATGCATGTCTGCTGCTCCTTGGGCGGCTGCCGCCTTCGCGATCATCCTAGAAAGTTCGGCCATGCGCGTCCACCACTTCGAGTTGGCCGAGAATCCTGGCCGATGCGCTTGACGATGATTCGAACCCTGGTGCTGTCGATCGGCGGGCTGGTGCAACTCGCCGGCCCCACGGCCGCAGCGCCGGCCGACCAGGCCCTGGCACTGGCCCGGGCCAACGGCTGCATGGCCTGCCATGGCATGGTCCACAAGCAGGTCGGCCCCGGCTTCGCCCAGGTGGCGGCGCGCTGGCGCGACGACCCGGCTGCGCCGGCGCGGCTGGCCGGCAAGATCCGCGGCGGCAGCGTGGGCAGCTGGGGCCGGGTCATCATGCCGCGCCAGTCCGGGGTCGACGAGGCACAGGCCAGGCTGCTCGCCGACTGGGTCCTGTCTCAGCCGACGCCCTGAAGAAAAGCGACGCGACTGCGCCTCCCACATATTGAGGAGGAACCGAAGCCCCGGGACCCTGCGCGCTTGCCGGCCGCAATCGGTCCATCACACAATGCCAGCCACACCATGGAGGCGAAGCGATGAGTAGCGGGGCCGATGCGAAGGTATCCATCGAATACGACGCATCCCCCGATGCACTGTTCCATCCAGAGAAGCAACCCACGATGTTCGTCGGGCGCCCGGATGTCACATTGCCCGGACTGGCGGTCGAAGCAGCGCGCCTGGCCTACCTGCATGCCGAGTCGGATCCGGCCGAATCGCGCAGGCTGGCGGACGCGCTGCGCCTGGCGGGTTTCGCGCAACCCGCCCACTTCGCCGACCAGTCCACCGGTGCCTACGGGTACGCGTCGCTGCGGGCCGCAGACGGGCTGGCGATGATCGCCTTCCGCGGCACCCAGCCCGATGATCCGAAGGACGTGCTGGCCGACCTGGCCCTGCTGCCGACGCCCTGGGCCGGCGGCCACGTGCATTCGGGATTCGGCCGGGCGGCCGAATCGCTGGAGACGCAGGTGCTGCAATGGCTTTCGATCGGCGCCCCACACCGCAGGCGGCTGCTGCTTTGCGGCCACAGCCTCGGGGCTGCCATGGCGACGATATTCGCCGGCCTGGTCGAACCGACCGACGTCATCACGATCGGCTCGCCGCGCGTCGGCGACATCGACTTCGTCGATTCGCTGCCGGCGCGCGCCATGACGCGCATCGTCAACTGCGCCGACGTCGTGCCGACCTTGCCGCCCGGCATCACCTCCTACCACCATGTCGGCAGGCTGCTCTACATCGACAAGGACGGCGTGCTGCACGACAACCCGGAAACCCCGTTCGTGCTCAAGGACCGGCTCACCGGACAGGCCGCGCACGCCGCGCGCGTGCTCGCGCAGCCACGCCCGGAAGCCCTTCCCGCCCGGGCCCTGACCGACCACTCGCCGGTCAACTATCTGCGCGCGTTCTTCTGATTCGCCACGCTCGCCGGCCTCAGCTCTCGTTGTGCGCGACCTGCACGCGGCGGCGCGTGCGTGCCGCGACGTCGTAGATGTTGAAGTCCTTCATCGTGCGCCCGTACAGATGCAGGCTGACGGCCCGGGCGCGCTCGGCGGGAACGCCCGTGACATGGATGTGGTCGGGGTTCGGCACGAAACTCGTCACCGCGCCGCGCGTGAGCAGCTGGAGGCCGCCGCGCACCAGGTCGATGTCCTGATCGCCGCCCTCAGGCGAGACCCGCAGGTAGCTGCGCTCCTCGAGCACGCCTTCGACGATGCCGACCACGCCCCAGCTGCCGTGGTCGTGCACCGGTGTCCACTGGCCGGGGCGCCAGACCAGCGCGTAGAGAGACAGCCCGTGGTCGGGATCGTCGCGGATCAGGTTGCGCGTGTAGCCCTCCGGGTCGCTGCGGTAGTGCTGCGGCTCCAGGAAGCTCTCGGCGTCCTCGATCAGGTCCAGCATCAGCGGCGCCAGCGCGAGCACGCGGTCGGCGGCGAGCGAATGCACACGGCTGCGTGCCGCGGCTTCGACAATGAAGCGGTCCAGGGCAGGTGAGGTCATGGGCGGATTATCGGGCGGGCGCGCACGCAGCCCGACAAGCTCCGCCCCGAAGGCTCACTTCGCCGGTGCCGGCGTCACCCGCAGCGCCACGGATTCGGTGATGTTGGCCACCACTTGGTCGCCCACCTTCACGTCCTGCAGCGCCTTCGGATCGCGCACGTGGACGTCGACCAGCTGGCCGCTGGTGCCTCGCAGCGTGACGATGTTCTTCTTGCGATCGAGCGAGAAGACGTTGGCGACGATGGTGGTGCGGTTGACGGCGATGCCGCCCGGCCGCGCGCCCTTCTGGGCCACAGCGGCCGCATCGGTCTCGACCCGCTCGCGAATGCCGTCGCCGCCCTTCACGAGCGCCACGGCGACGCCGATGCGGTAGCTCAGGCGGACCCGGTCGCCGACCTTGACCTGCTCGAGATTGCGCACCGCCGGGTCGACCCGCAGGTCGTTGATATTGCCCCTCGGGCCCTTGATCGAGACGATGCGGTTCGCGACATCCACGGCGGTGACCTCGCCGGTGACGGAAAGCACCGCCGAGCCGCCCCGGGCGTCCTCGACCTCGATGCTCCGTCGGGGAGCCTCGGTCTGAGCGCTGGCGGTGCCTGCGCAAAGAGTCAACGCGGCGCACGCCGCGAGCAATGCCTGTCTTTGGAGGTTTTTCATGTTGGACCTGCGTTGTGGAAGGAAGCCGAAGCGACCATACGCGGGCCGAGGCCGGCTGTCACTTGCACTTAAGTGCAGTGGCGGCCGTGGCGTGCCTTACTTCTTGGGGGCGGGATTGGTCTCGGCCGAGGTCTGGTTGGAGCTCGGCGGCGAAGCGGCGGTGGTTGCGGGCGAATGGGCGCCCGAGGCTTCGATCGGCTTCGCTTCCTCGGTCGGTGGCGCAAAGGCGAAGGGGCCCGGGTCGGTGCATGGCGGCGTCGGCGTGGCGACCGGCACCGGCTTGCCCGCGGCGACCAGTCCTTCGCGGACATGGTCCGCGACCCGCGTCTGCGCCTGGCAGAGCTGGTAACTGTCGACCTTGGCGCTCCAGGCGGTCCTGGCCGCCGCCTCGGCCGCCTTGGCCTTGGCTTCGGGCGTGGCAGGCGGTGCGGGCAACCTGGCCAGCGCAGAGGATGCAAAAGCCAAGGCCAACGACAGGCCGCAAAGTTTCAGCGCGTTCTTCATGAGGGACTTCCTTCGACCCGGACGTTGGCGACTGGCGCATGCTCGCGTGCCTGCACGCTGCGCTGCGCCAGGATCTTGCCGGCCGCGATGTCGGCATACCAGAGCGGGTGATGTTCCTTGGCCCAGGTCTCGTCGACCGAGCCCTCGCGCATGGCGGAGTAGGCGCCCTTCATGCCCAGCGTGCCGATGTAGATGTGGCCCATGATCAGCGCCATCATGCACAGCGTCGCGACCGCGTGGATCATGTGCGCGACCTGCATCTCGCCGCGCGTGTAGACAAAGCCCGGCAGCAGCTTGTCGAGGAACAGCCCCGAGCCGATGACCAGGCTGCCAAGAAACATCACGCCACCCCAGAACACCAGTTTCTCGCCCGCGTTGAATCGATGCGAAGGCGGCTCCTTGCCCCCGAACAGGCCGCCCCCTCGCTTGAGCCACGTCAAGTCGTCCTTGCTGGGCCAGTTGCTGCGAATGAAGGTGAAGATCATGAAGATCGTCGTCACCACGAACAGCGGACCCACGAAGTTGTGCACGGTCTTGAGGACGTAGGCCAGCCAGCCGAACAAGGCCCCGCCCAGCACCGGCAGCAGGAAGAACTTGCCGAAGGCCATCACGATGCCCGAGATGGCCAGCACCACGAAGGCACCCGCGTTCGACCAGTGCGTGGCCCGCTCGAACGGGGTGAAGCGCTCGATCTTGCGGCCGGTCTCGCGGCCGTGCAGCCCTATCGGCCCGCGGGTGAAATAGAAGATCGCCAGCGCCAGCAAGGTCACGAAGAGCAGCGCGGCGCCGTAGGGAATGATCCAGTTGTTGCGCACCTGGCGCCAGGCTTCGCCGGCGTTGGTGTACAGCGAGCCCGGGTACTTCACGAAGCCCTGGATCAGGTTGCCGGCCTCCGGCGCTTCGCTGGCCGGCAGGCTGCTGAAGCCGGTCACGCCGCCGCTCACCTGGCGCCACATCGGCGCGTTGTTGCCCGGCTGGACCCGCTGGCGTTCGCCATTGGTCTGGTTGAGGTAGTTCGGGTCGGCGCTGGCTTCCGGCTTGACGTCGAAGATGTTCTGGCTGCGGATGCCGCCCGCGACCGGCGCGGCCGGCGCCGGTGTGGCGACTGCCGGCGCGGTGGCTGCGGCCGGCGGTTCCGGCGTCTGGGCATGGGCGGCGATGCTGCAACCCAGCACGGCGGCCATCGCCAGGGCGTTAAGCGCTTGTCTCATGCGACCTCCGGCTCAGTTGATCCGGTTGTATTCGTTCTGGTTCTGGGCGCGCGTCTTCTGGTGCTGCTCCCAGGACGACCGGTCGCCGATCTGCCAGCCGCTCGCGGTAAACGCCGTGCCGGTGTCGGGCTTGGTGCCGGTGCCGGTCCATGGGGCGGCATCCAGCCGCACGCCATGGGCGTTGGTCTGCGGCTTCTCGGTGCAGGCCGCCAGCAGCACCAGCGCCGAGACCAGCGCCACCGTTGCGGAAAGCCGCCTCATTTCGTGACCCCGTTGGTCGGCGTGCCGGCCGTCGGCGTGCCGGCCGTCTGCGAGCCGTAGGCGGTGCCCCAGCCCCACACTTCGGCGCCCTTGCCGCGATGGACCACGCGGGTGCGGAAGATGTCGGCGACCACGTCGCCGTCGCCCGCCAGCAGGGCCTTGGTCGAGCACATCTCGGCGCAGGCCGGAAGCTTGCCTTCGGCCAGCCGGTTGCGGCCGTACTTCTCGAACTCGGCCTGCGAGCCGTTTTCTTCCGGACCGCCGGCGCAGAAGGTGCACTTGTCCATCTTGCCGCGGGCGCCGAAGGTGCCCTGCGACGGAAACTGCGGCGCGCCGAATGGGCAGGCGTACGAGCAATAGCCGCAGCCGATGCAGACATCCTTGTCGTGCAGCACCACGCCTTCTTCAGTGCGGTAGAAGCACTGGACCGGGCAGACCGCCATGCAGGGTGCGTCGGAGCAATGCATGCAGGCCACCGAGATCGAGCGCTCGCCGGGCACGCCGTCGTTGAGCGTCACGACGCGGCGGCGGTTCACGCCCCACGGCACCTCGTTCTCGTTCTTGCAGGCCGTGACGCAGCCGTTGCATTCGATGCAGCGTTCGGAATCGCAGACGAACTTCATTCTTGCCATACTGAGTCCTCTATGCCTTCTCGACGTTGCAGACCGTCGTCTTGGTTTCTTGCATCATCGTGACGCTGTCGTACCCGTAGGTGGTGCTGGTGTTGATCGCTTCGCCGCGCACGATCGGATGCGCGCCCGCCGGGTAGTAGGCCAGCATGTCGGCCCCCTGCCAGTGGCCGGAGAAGTGGAAAGGCATGAAGACCGTGTCAGGCCCGACGCGCTCGGTCACCAGGGCCTGCACGTTGAGCCGCGCCCCGGTGGGCGTGTGGACCCAGGCGCGCTCGCCGTTGCGGATGCCCTTCTCGGCCGCCACCCGCGGATGGATCTCGATGAACATCTGCTGCTGCAGCTCGGCCAGCCAGGGATTGGAACGCGTCTCCTCGCCGCCGCCCTCGTATTCGACCAGGCGGCCGGAGGTCATGATGAACGGGAACTTCTCCGCGATCTTGTCGGCGATGTTGCGCTGCTGAACGCTCTTGTAAAGGGTGGGCAGGCGCCAGAAGGCCATCTTGTCGTCGTGCGTGGGGTACTTCACCGCCAGGTCCGGCCGGGTCCCGTAGAGCGGCTCGCGGTGCTGCGGGATCGCATCGGGGAAGTTCCACACCACGGCGCGCGCCTTCGCGTTGCCGAAGGGATGGCAGCCGTGGTTCTGCATGAACACGCGGATCATGCCGCCCGAACTGTCGGTCTTCCAGTTCTTGCCGTCGGCCTTGGCCTTTTCGGCCTCGGTGAGCTCGTCCCACCAGCCGAGCTTCTTGAGCAGCAGGTGGTCGAGCTCTGGGTAGCCGGTCGTGATGGCGGCGCCGAGCGAATGGGAGCCGTCTTCGGCCAGCAGGTTCTTGCCGTTGCGCTCGACGCCGAAGTTGGCGCGGAAGTTGCCGCCGCCGTCCATGACGTGCTTGGAGGTGTCGTACAGGTTCGGCGACCCGGGGTGCTTCAACGCGGGCGTGCCGTAGCAGGGCCAGGGCAGACCGTAGTAGTCGCCCGCGATGTCGTAGCCGTTGACCTTGTCCTTGACCGAGCCCTTCGCCTTGAGCGTTCGGACGTCGAAGGCGGCCATGTTGCGCATGTGGGCCTGCAGCCGTTCGGGGCTCTGGCCGGTGTAGCCGACCGCCCAGCAGCACTTGTTGATCTCGCGCAGGATGTCGTCGGGCACGGGCTCGTCCATGCCCTTGACCTGCTGCATCTTGTAGTTCTTGCTGAGCTCCTTGCCAAAGCCGAGACGGTCGGCGAACTGCTGCATGATCATGTGGTCGCTGCGGCTTTCCCACAGCGGCTCGATCACCTTCTCGCGCCACTGGAGCGAGCGGTTCGACGCCGTCACCGAGCCGCTGGTCTCGAACTGGGTGCAGGCCGGCAGCAGGTAGACCGCGCGATTGGGATTGAGGTCTTCGGCCCGGCCGGGCATGGCGGCCATGGCCGCGGTCGCCGACGGATACGGATCGACCACCACCAGCAGGTCGAGCTTGTCCATCGCCCGCTTCATCTCGAGGCCGCGGGTCTGCGAGTTGGGCGCGTGGCCCCAATAGACGACGCCGCGCAGGTTCGAGTCCTGGTCGATCAGCTCGTTCTTCTCGAGCACGCCGTCGATCCAGCGCGAGACGGTGATGCCGGGCTTGCTCATCATCGCGGGCGAGGCGAAGCGGCTCTTGATCCAGTCGAAGTCGACGCCCCAGGTGGCGGCGAAGTGCTTCCACGATCCTTCGACCAGGCCGTAGTAGCCGGGCAGCGAATCGGGGTTCGGGCCGACGTCGGTGGCGCCCTGCACGTTGTCGTGGCCGCGGAAGATGTTGGTGCCGCCGCCCGCGGTGCCGACATTGCCCAGCGCCAGCTGCAGGATGCAGGAGGCGCGCACGATCGCGTTGCCGATCGTGTGCTGCGTCTGGCCCATGCACCAGACGATGGTGCCCGGACGGTTCTCGTTGAGCCAGGTCGCGACCTTGAGCACCTGCGCCTCGTTGACGCCGCAAGCCTCCTCGACCTTGTCGGGCGTCCACTTGGCCATGACCTCCGCGCGCACCTCGTCCATGCCGAAGACGCGGTCGTTGATGTACTTCTTGTCTTCCCAGCCGTTCTTGAAGATGTGGTGCAGCACACCGAAGAGGAAGGGAATGTCGGAGCCCGAGCGGATCCGCACGTACTCGTCGGCCTTGGCCGCGGTGCGCGTGAAGCGCGGGTCGACCACGATCATCTTGCAGCCGTTTTCCTTGGCATGCAGCATGTGCAGCATGCTCACCGGATGGGCCTCGGCCGCATTCGAGCCGATGTACAGCGCCACCTTGGCATTGCGCATGTCGTTGTACGAATTGGTCATGGCGCCGTAGCCCCATGTGTTCGCCACGCCCGCGACGGTGGTCGAGTGGCAGATGCGCGCCTGGTGGTCGCAGTTGTTGCTGCCGAAGAAGCTCACGAACTTGCGCAGCAGGTAGGCCTGCTCGTTGCTGTGCTTGCTGGAGCCGATCCAGTAGACCGAATCGGGGCCGCTGGCCTTCGAGAGATCCTTGAGCTTGGCGGTGATCTCGTCGAGCGCCGTGTCCCAGCTGATGCGCTCGTACTTGCCGTTGACCAGCTTCATCGGATAGCGCAAGCGGTACTCGCCGTGGCCGTGCTCGCGCAGGGCGGCGCCCTTGGCGCAGTGCGCGCCGAGGTTGATCGGCGAGTCGAACACCGGTTCCTGGCGGACCCAGACGCCGTTCTCGACCACGGCGTCGGAGGCGCAGCCCACCGAGCAGTGCGAGCAGATGGTGCGACGGACCTCGACCTTGCCCGCACCGACGGCGGTCGGCCGGCCTTCGGCGGCATTGGCCTTGCGCAGCAACGTGAGCTGGCCGGCCGCGAGGCCGGCGCCGACGCCCAGGCCCGATCGGCGCAGGAAGGCGCGCCGGTCCATGGTCGGCAGCGCGCTCGAGAGGCCGCGCCGCAAGCTGTGGACAAGGGACGACGAGGAAGAAGCGGCGCCGCCATGCGGGGCGCCGGTCGATTTTTTGGTCAATAGCATCGCAGGTGCCTTCGTTCTCAGGCGGACGTGGTCTGGTAGTAGCGCTTGACGTGTTCGCTCAGCGAGTAGCCGCCGCCCTTCGCGGGCGGTGGCGGGAGCTCGGGCGCCGCCGTGGCGGCGGGCGCCGGGGCGACCTGGGGCAGCGCGGCGACGGCTGCGGCGGCGGCGCCGACCGTGGCGGCGCCGAAAAAGAATCCCCTGCGCGACGCCCGCTGAGGGGCGGCGTTTTGGCTGTCCGGCATGTCAACTCCAGGAGTGGCTGGGCGAACCCACATATGAAACCAGTTGCGTACGTTTGGATACTAGTCCTGACCCTAATAGGTCGTCGTCAATGTCCTTCGATCTCAGTCCAGCATGTCGAAGCCCTGGCGTTCGACCTCCGCGAAGGCCGAGGTCAGGCCGGCCAGGGAGGCGTAGAAGCGCGCCTTGGGGTGCTGCGTCACTGCGTCGCACATCGCCGGCAGCCATGGCTGCACATGGGTCGAAAAGAAGGCCTGCTGGGCCGTGAGATTCGAGACCTCGATGTCTTCTCCGGCGATCAGGTAGCGCATGACCTCGAAGAGACAGGCGATGTGGTCCTCGGTCTCGGGCATCGATTCGTCGCGCGCGAGGCCGATCCGCTCGAGATCTCGGCGCAGGTGCACCAGCGGCTTGTCGTTGAGGAATCCGCTCAGGTAGTGCGAGCCGAAAAGATAGACCTCCGGCTTGCCGATCCCGCCGAAGAGCGCGTCGTATTCGCTGCGAAGCGCCGCCGCGTCGGTGTTGCGTGACGCGCCCACCAAGGTGCGCCACGGCTCCTCCAGGAATGCGCCCGCGGCCGGCGCTTCGGTCGGTGCGACCTGGACGGCCTCGAGCAGTTCCGCGTCGGGTGCGGCGTACCAGAGGCGCGCCAGCAGTCCGTAGAGTTCCGCGCGGGCGATCTCTTCGTCGAGTGCCGAGGAGGCGGGGAAGCTTTGGCTCATAGGTCAGTGATCTTCATTTCGCCCTGCGCGCTGTACAGATCGATCACCCGGCAGTCGCTGCACATCTTGAGCCGTTCCAGGGCCTCGCCCTGGAACATGGCATGGCCGGCCAGCTTGCCGAGCATCGCTTCGATGGCCTTCTGGGTGCCGAAGGGCTTCGCGCAGCGGATGCACGACCAGGGCCTGGCCTCGTTGAGCACCACCGGCTGCTTGCGCTCGGGCGCCACCAGGAGCCGCGGCACCAGCGAGATCGCGCGCTCGGGACAGGTCGTTTCGCACAGCCCGCACTGGACGCAGTTCTTCTCGATGAAGCGAAGCTGCGGCGCGTTCTGGTTGTCCTGGAGTGCGCCCGCCGGGCAGGCGCCGACGCAGGCCAGGCACAAGGTGCACTTGTCCTTGTCGACTGCGACGGTGCCGAAGGGCGCGCCTGGCGGCAACGGGATGGCGATCGGCGTGTCGGGCTGCGCCCTCAGCGCCGGCGCGGCCTCCGTCAGGTGATCGAGCGCGAGTTCGAGCGTGCTGCGCTTGTCGCCGCCGACCGCGAACCGGGCGACCTTGTCGGGCACCTGCGGCCGGGTGTCGCGCAGTGCGCCGAGCGCGCCGTCGAGCGCGGCGACCGACGCCGCTTCGACGATGCGGAAGTGGGTGCCCGTGTAGCCCAGCCCGTGCAGCAGCGACTGGGCAAGCGCCGCCTGTGTCTGGAGTGCGGCGCGGTACTGCGGCGCTTCCTCGCCGGTGACGAGCACGCACACCTGCGACGCGCCGAACGCCACGGCGCTCAGCCACAGGTCGATGCCGGTGCTTGCCGCGTGGAAGAGCCCGACCGGGATCACGTTCGCCGGCACGCCCTGCGCCTTGCCGAGCTGCGCCTGTCGTCCCAGTTGCGCCACCAGCGCCTGGCCGCCCTCCTCGCTGTGCAGCAAGAGCACCGCGTCGCGTCCGCCCGCGCCTGCGTAGGCGGACAGCAGCGTCCGCAGCTTGAGCCCCTGGTCGGGCGCGCGCGGATAGGCATAGCCCAGCGCGCCGGTCGGGCACACGGTCGTGCAGGCGCCGCAGCCGACGCAGAGATGGGGATTGACGACGATGCGCTGGCGTTCCTTGGCGCTGCTCACCGCGTGGGCCGAGCAGACGTCGATGCAGGCGCTGCAGCCGACCACCTCGTTGCGGCTGTGGGCGCAGAGCTTCTGGTTGTAGTCGAAGAACTTCGGCTTCTCGAACTCGCCGTCCATGTCGCGGAGGCGCAGCAGGATCTGCGGGCCCTGGGGATGCGCCACGCCGCCCGGCAGGTGGAAATAACCCTGCGGCGGCGCATGCCAATCGATCTGGGGCGCAGCGCCGAGATCGAGCACGAGGTCGAAGTCGCCGTCGAACGCCTCCGGCGGCCGGTCGAAGCGGATCGCACCGGCCGCGGTGCAGGCGCGCTCGCAATCACGGTGCGCGCTGCACTTGGCCATGTCGATCTGGTAGTCCAGGCCGATGGCCTGTTCGGGACACGCGGCCACGCAGGCGTTGCAGCGGGTGCAGAGATCGAGGTCGATCGGGTTGTCACGGGTCCACTGCAGCCGGAACGCGCCGAGCCAGCCCGCCAGCGAATCGATGCGCCCGGCGAGCACGGGCCAGCGCCGCTCCTGCGCACCGCCGGCCGCGCCCGCGCCTTGCGAGAAGATCGTCACGTCGAGGCTGTCGGCGACCAGCGCCGCCGCCTTCTCGGCCTCGTCCAGCGGACCGACGATCAGCAGGCGGCCCTGGCTGACATAGCGCACGGTCGAGACCGGATCGGGCTCGGGCAGCCGGGCGGCGGCGAGGAGCGCGGCGATCTTCGGCATCGCGCTCCTGGCGTCGCGGCTCCAGCCGCCGGTTTCGCGGATGTTGACGAAGCGGATCGGCGACGTGGCCGCCGGGACCTGTGCCGCCAGTTCCGCGAAAAGCCGCTTTTCCTGGGTGCAGGCGACCACCACGTCGTCGCCGGATTGGACGGCTCGCTGGAACGATGCCGCCTCGCGGCGGCAGAGCGAGGAATGAAGGGGGAGTGACTCAGCCAGGGCCGTCCCGAGCGTCTTCGGCTCGAGCGGCATCGTCTTGTTGCAGTCGCAGATCAGCGTGGTGGTCATCGGCATCTTGGCTGGCGGATTGCGCATCGGCAACCGGCTGGCTGGAAAGGTCCCCTGGATCGCTCGACTGTGCCACGTCTGGCGATCCATCGTCGCGGGATGTCTGCTCGGGCTCTTCGTCGAAGAGGTTCAGAAATTTCGCACTTGCCATCTGGCGCAGCACGCTCTCGGGCAGGGGAGTCGGCTTGGAATAGTCGTCGACGTAGGTGTCCAGGCCGTCCATCACGTTGAAGTGGGGGTCGGTGAACAGCTTCTTGAAGGCGGCGTTCTTGACTTCGGGCGCCACCTCCCGGCCGACGAACGGCCTGAAGTCGGAGTCGATGGTGAGCGCCTGCGCGTCCGCCAAGGTGAGCGGCGGCGGTTCGGGCGCGGGATCGGCAGGCGTCGTGCTCGCTTCGAGCGTCGCAGGCGGGGTGTCCTGCGGTGGCGCCGGCGCTGTCGGCGGCTGCTCGTCCGGCACCTGGCCGGCGCGCTCGGCCTGCTTGCGGCGCGACCACCGGCCCAGAAATCCCTCAGACATCGCCGGCTCCCGGTCCGCGCTTCTTTTCGGTCGTCACGCTGGCCGCGTTGCCGAAGCGATCGACCAGCGGCCGGAAGCTCTCGGGCCGCCGGCGGCGCTTGGGCTCGATCACGTAGTGCGCATCCACGAAGTCGCGCACCCAGTCGATCACCTCGGGCGGGGCCGGCACCTGTTCGACGGTCTCCTGCGCATCAAGCCAGCGGCCGGCCTCGTAGTAGCTGAGCGTCACGACGACCGGGCGCGGAATCGGCTCGGGGGCGAGCGTCGCCTCCTCGTCCATGCGCCAGAGCACGAACCAGCAGGGCGCCGGGGTGGTCGCGTTCAGGTGGTAGCCCTCGGCTTCGTCGCGGAACAGCTCGACCTTGTAGCCGGGATGGAGCCATCGCTGCGCGCCGTCGTCGTCGTGCAGCAGCCGGGGCCCGGCGCCGAAGCCTGGCGCGTCGGGGATCACGCTGTCGAGCGTCCAGCGCCAGGGCTGCCAGTGGCTCGACGGGCCGTGCAGGCGCTCGCGGCGCATCACGACCGCGACGTCGAGCGTCGGGCGGCCGACGGTGCCAGGCGCAGGGAACTCGGAGGAAGACATGTACCGCACGATAGCGGATTGCCCTGCACCATGGAGAAGCACCGCATCGATCAGGGCTGCAGATGTGAAAAGGCCGGAAGCAATTGGGATGCTTCCGGCCTCAAATTTGGTCCCGCCGCCAGGAATCGAACCTGGATCTCAGCCTTCGGAGGGCCGAATTCTATCCGTTGAAATACAGCGAGAGGGGCTTCCGAAACATCGGAAGCTCTCTATTATCGCCTATCGGACGGCGCCCGGCACGTCCGGGGTGAATCCGAGGCCCGCGAGGTACACCCGGAAGGCTTGGCGCCCCGTCGCCACGAGGTCGAAAGCGGACGGGTCCAGCAGCCAGTTCTGGATCAGCCCGCTGATCAGCGCATGCAGGCCCTGGGCCGCCGCCGGGGCCGGGATCGGCAGCCGCCTGCGGGTGCGGCGGGCGTCGGCCACCATGGCCTTCTCGAATTCGGTCACGCAGCCGTTGCGCGCCGACAGGTGGCGCTGCTGCACCGATTCCATGTCGTGGGTGTATTCGACCTTGTGGGTGGCGATGTCGAACACCCGGCGCACCTGCATGTCACTGGTCATGAGCTTCAGCGCCTCGACCATCTGGTGCTCGACCTCTCCCATGGGCTCGGCGCCGCTGCCGGCGGAGGCCCGGGCCACCTCGGCCTCGAGTGGCAGCGTGACGCGGTCCATCATGGCGTTGAAGAGCGCCGCCTTGTCCTTGAAGTGCCAATAGATCGCGCCGCGGGTCGCGCCGGCCTGGTGCGCAATTTGCTGCAGCGAAGTCTGCGACACGCCCTGGGCCTGGAACAGGATCTCCGCCGCGTCGAGCAGGCGGTTGCGCGTCTCCTGGGCCTCTTCCTTGGTTCGTCTGACCATTGTTCAGAGACTCCCTTCTTAAAATCCACCGGCTGGGGAAGGTCACACTATACATTCATGAATGTATGTAAGATAGAGCCCTTTCCCCGATAGTCAAGATCGCCCCGTTGCTCTAGGCACCCGCGCGGTCGCGCCAATCTCCCGTCCTCCTTCAAAGGAATCACATGCCCGACTTGCATGTCTCGCGCCATTCGTTGTTCTCGCCGCGCCGCCCCGCCACCATTGCCGCCGCCGCCATCATGCTGCTCGCGCTGACCGCCTGCGGCAAGGGCGAAGCCCCGAAGGCCGCCGGCGGCGGAGGCCATCCGGCGCCCGAGGTGGGCGTGGTCGTCGCGACCCCGACCAACGTCGGGCTGGTGACCGAACTGCCGGGCCGGCTCGAGTCCACCCGGGTGGCCGAGGTGCGCGCCCGCGCCGCCGGCATCCTGATGCAGCGTGTGTTCCAGGAAGGCAGCGACGTGAAGGCCGGCCAGGTGCTCTACCGCATCGACCCCGCCCCCTACGCCGCCGCGGCGGCGAGCGCCGAGGCCAGCCTGGCGCGCGCCGAAGCCAATGCGGTACAGGCCCGGGCCCTGGCCGAGCGCTACAAGCCGCTGGTCGCGGCCAACGCGGTCAGCAAGCAGGAATACCAGAACGCGGTCGCCGCGGCCAAGACCGCCGAAGCCGACATCGCGGTCGGCCGCGCCGCGCTGCAGACCGCCAAGATCAACCTCGGCTACGCGACCGTGACGGCCCCGATCTCGGGCCGCATCGGCCGCTCGCTCGTGACCGAGGGCGCACTGGTGGGCCAGGGCGACGCCACGGCTCTGGCCGTGATCCAGCAGATCGACCCGCTGTATGTGAACTTCACGCAGTCGGCCACCGAGGTGCTGCGGCTGCGCCGCGCGCTGCAGGAAGGCCAGTTCAAGCGCGCCGGCGGCGAGGCCGCCAGCGTGCGCATCGCGCTCGAGGACGGCACCGAATACGCGCACCCGGGCCGGCTGCTGTTCTCCGACCTGACGGTCGACCAGACCACCGGCCAGGTCACGCTGCGCGCCGAGGTGCCGAACCCGAAGGGCGACCTGCTGCCAGGCCTGTACGTGCGCGTGCGCATCGAGCAGGCCCAGGCCACCAACGCGATCACGGTGCCGCAGCAGGCGGTCACGCGCACCCAGCAGGGCGACACCCTCACAGTGGTGGGCGCCGACGGCAAGCTGAGCAAGCGCACGGTGAAGATCAGCGCCGCCCAGAACAACCAGTGGGTGGTGCTCGACGGCCTGAAGGCCGGCGAGCAGGTGATGGTCGACGGCTTCCAGAAGCTGCAGATGATGCCGCCCGGCACGCCCGTGAAGGCGGTGCCGTGGACCGGGCCGCAGGGCGCCACCGCCCCGGCGCCGGCTGCTTCCGCTGCGGCCGCCCCGGCTGCGGCCGCGAAGTAAGGAGCCCGCCCGCATGGCCAAGTTCTTCATCGACCGTCCGATCTTCGCGTGGGTGATCGCACTGTTCATCCTCGTGGTGGGCGGTGTGGCGATCACGCAGTTGCCGATCGCCCAGTACCCGCCGGTGGCCCCGCCGGCCATCGTCATCAACGCCGCCTACCCCGGTGCTTCCGCCCAGACGCTGGAGGACAGCGTGCTGTCGGTCATCGAGCGCGAGATGAACGGCTCGCCCGGCATGATCTACATGGAGTCGGTGGCGCAGGCCGACGGCACCGGCGCCATCACGATCAGCTTCGCGCCCGGCACCGACGCCGACCTGGCGCAGGTGGACGTGCAGAACCGGCTCTCGCGCGCCACCCCGCGGCTGCCCGCGGCGGTGACGCAGCAGGGGGTGCGGGTCGACAAGTCGCGCTCCAACTTCCTGCTGTTCACGATTCTTTCCTCCGACAACCCGGCCTTCGACCCGATCGCACTGGGCGACTATGCCTCGCGCAACGTCGTGCCCGAACTGCAGCGCGTCAAGGGCATCGGCCAGGCGCAGCTGTTCGGCACCGAGCGGGCGATGCGGGTCTGGATCGACCCGGCAAAGCTGCAGGGCTTCAACCTGTCGTCGAGCGACGTCACCAACGCCATCAAGGGGCAGAACGCGCAAGTGGCCTCGGGCACCATCGGTGACCTGCCGAACGTGGCCGGCCAGGCGATCGCGGCCACGGTGGTGGTCAACGGCCAGCTCACCAATGTCGAGCAGTTCCGCAACATCGTGCTGCGCGCCAACACCGACGGCTCGGCCGTGCGGCTGCGCGACGTCGCCCGCATCGAGCTCGGCGGCCAGGCCTATTCGACCTCGGCGCGCCTGAACGGCGAACCGGCGGTCGGTATCGGCGTCCAGCTGGCGCCCAGCGGCAACGCGCTCGAGTCGGCCAGGCTGGTGCGCGCCAAGATGGAGGAGCTTTCGCGCTTCTTCCCGCAGGGCGTGAAGTGGGAGATCCCGTACGACAGCTCGCGCTTCGTCAAGATCTCGATCTCGCAGGTGGCCGAGACGCTGGTCGAGGCCGTGGTGCTGGTGTTCCTGGTGATGTTCCTGTTCCTGCAGAACTGGCGCTACACCATCATCCCGACCATCGTGGTGCCGATCGCGCTGCTGGGCACCTTCGGCGTGCTGCTGGCGCTGGGTTTCTCGATCAACGTGCTGACGATGTTCGGCATGGTGCTGGTGATCGGCATCGTGGTGGACGACGCCATCGTGGTGGTCGAGAACGTCGAGCGCATCATGAGCGAGGAAGGGCTGCCGCCGCTGGAGGCCACGCGCAAGGCGATGAAGCAGATCTCGGGCGCCATCATCGGCGTCACCGTGGTGCTGATCTCGGTGTTCGTGCCGCTGGCCTTCTTCGCCGGTTCGACCGGCAACATCTACCGCCAGTTCTCGGCCGTGATGGTGGCGTCGATCGGCTTCTCGGCCTTCATGGCGCTGTCGCTCACGCCGGCGCTCTGCGCGACCTTGCTGAAGCCGGTCGAAGCCGGCCACCACCACGAGAAGACCGGCTTCTTCGGCTGGTTCAACCGCGGCTTCTCGCGCACCGCCAAGGGCTACGAAGGCCTGGTGGCGCGCATCCTGCGCCGCGCCTTGCGCTACCTGGTGATCTACGCGGCCATCATCGGCGTCGTGGTGATCGCCTACCTGCGGGTGCCGACCTCCTTCCTGCCGCAGGAAGACCAGGGCAACATCATCGTCAACGTGCAGCTGCCGCCGGGCGCGACCCAGGAGCGCACGCTCGACGTCATGAAGCAGGTCGAGGGCTTCATCCTCAAGCAGCCCGAAGTGCAGAGCATGGTGGGCGTGATGGGCTTCAGCTTCTCGGGCCAGGGCCAGAACGCCGGCCTCGCCTTCGTGACGCTCAAGGACTGGAAGGAACGCAAGGGCGAGGGCGAATCCGCTTCGGCCCTGGCAGGCCGTGCCTTCGGTGCGCTGTCGGGCGTCCGCGATGCCTTCATCTACCCGCTGAGCCCGCCGCCGATCCCCGAACTGGGCAATGCCAGCGGCGTGACCTTCCGCCTGCAGGACCGCTCCGGCGCGGGTCACGAGGCGTTGGTCAACGCCCGCAACCAGCTGCTGGGCATGGCGTCGCAGAGCAAGATCCTGACGCAGACCCGGCCCGACGGCCTCGAGGACGCACCGCAGCTGCAGATCGACATCGACCGCGACAAGGCCAATGCGCTGGGCGTGACCTTCGATGCGATCAACGCGACGCTGTCGACCGCCCTCGGCTCGAGCTATGTCAACGACTTCCCGAACCAGAGCCGCCTGCAGCGCGTGGTGGTGCAGGCCGACGCCCCGGCTCGGATGCAGCCCGAGGACCTGCTCAAGCTGAACGCGGCCAATGCGCAGGGCAAGCCGGTGCCGCTGTCGGCCTTCGCGACCACGCGCTGGATCACCGGCGCGCAGCAGACCGTGCGCTACAACGGCTATCCCGCGATGCGCATCAGCGCCGACGCGGCGCCGGGCTACAGCACCGGCGCTGCGATGGCCGAGATGGAGCGGCTTGCCGCCCAGCTGCCGCCCGGCTTCGGCTACGAATGGACCGGCCAGTCGCGGGAAGAAAAGCTCGCCGGCTCGCAGGCCATCATCCTGTACGGCTTCGCGATCCTGGCGGTGTTCCTGTGCCTCGCGGCGCTCTACGAGAGCTGGTCGATCCCGCTGGCGGTGATCCTGGTGGTGCCGCTGGGCGTGCTGGGCGTGCTGCTGGCGACGATGCTGCGGGCCTACTCCAACGACGTGTACTTCCAGGTCGGGCTGATCACCATCATCGGCCTGTCGGCGAAGAACGCGATCCTGATCATCGAGTTCGCCAAGGACCTGCAGGCGCAGGGCAAGGGCGTCGTCGAATCGGCGCTGGCGGCCGCGCACCTGCGGTTCCGGCCGATCATCATGACCTCGCTGGCCTTCGGCCTGGGCGTGATGCCGCTGGCCTTCGCCACCGGCGCCGGCTCGGCGAGCCAGCGCGCGATCGGCACCGGGGTGCTCGGCGGCATGATCACCGGCACCACCCTCGCGGTGTTCTTCGTGCCGGTGTTCTTCGTGGTGGTGCGCGGATTCTTCAAGGGCAGCGCCCGACAGCACGAGGCCGACAAGCGGCACGCCCAGGCCGCCGGCATCGAGGAAGAAAAACATGACTAAGCGATTCATCACCACCGCGCTGGCAGGCGCCGCCGCCCTGATGCTGGCGGGCTGCTCGCTGATCCCGACCTACGAGCGCCCGGCGGCCCCGGTGCCGGCCACCTTCCCGAACGCGGCGGCGGCGCCGACCGCGCCCGGCCAGCCGCCGGCCGCGACCGTGGCCTGGCAGGACTACTTCACCGACCCGCGGCTGCAGCAGCTGATCCACCTCGCGCTCACGAACAACCGCGACCTGCAGGTGTCGATCCTCAACATCGAGCAGGCGCGGGCGCAGTTCCAGATCACGCGCGCGGCGCTGTACCCGGCGCTCAACGCCAGCGCGAGCGGCACGCGCCAGCGTCCGTCGCTGGTCGGCGACGGCGTGAGCTCCGTCTATTCGGTGGGCCTGGGCGTGACGGCCTGGGAGCTCGATTTCTTCGGCCGCGTGGCGAGCCTGAAGGATGCCGCGCTGGCCCAGTACCTGGCGACCGAGGAAGCCCGCAAGGCGACCCAGATCAGCCTGATCGCCTCCGTGGCCAACGGCTGGCTGGCGGTGCTCGGCGACGACGAGGCGCTCGAGATCACGCGCCGCACCATGGTCACGCGCGACGACTCGCTCAAGCTGACCAAGCTGCGCTTCGACAACGGCGTGGCTTCCGAGATCGACTACCGCTTCGCCGAGGCGCAGGCCGAGACCGCGCGCGCCACCTACGCCCAGCAGCAGCGGCTGCGGCTGCAGGACGAGAACGCGCTGGCACTGCTGCTCGGTGCCCCGGTGCCGCCGGAGACCATCGTCGGCGCCGCCGAGGGACTGCAGGCGCTGGCGCCGATGCCCGAGGTGCCGGCGGGCCTGCCGTCCGACCTGCTGGTCGAGCGGCCCGACATCCGTGCCGCCGAGCAGCAGCTGATCGCGGCCAACGCCAACATCGGTGCCGCGCGCGCCGCCTTCTTCCCGCGGGTCACGCTGACCACCTCGATCGGCACCACGAGCTCGGAGTTCTCCAACCTGTTCAGCAGCGGCACCAAGGCCTGGGCCTTCGCGCCGCAGATCACGCTGCCGATCTTCAACGCCGGCGCCAACCAGGCCAACCTGGACTCGGCCCGCGCCGGACAGAAGATCGCGGTGGCGCAGTACGAGAAGTCGATCCAGTCGGCTTTCCGCGAGGTCGCCGACGCGCTGGCCGGCCGCGCCACCTACGACGAGGAACTGCGCGCGCTGGTGGCCCAGTCCAAGGCCGAGGAAACCCGCTTCCAGCTGTCGGACATGCGCTATCGCGGTGGCGTCGCCAGTGGGCTCGACCTGCTGGATGCCCAGCGTTCGCTGTTCACCTCGCAGCTCGCGACCGCCCAGATCCGGCAGCAGCGCCTGCAGAACCAGGTCGTGCTCTACAAGACCCTGGGTGGCGGCTGGGCCACCAGGTAGGGCCGCGGGACGCCCCGGGTCCGGCCTGAGACGGCCGGGCCCGGGGGCCTCTCTATAATCCGCCGTTGATCCGAAAAAAGCCCCCGATACTGAGGACGCAATGAGCGACGACCCGCACTACCAGGCCACAGAAGAAGCCCACACCGGCCCGATCAAGAATCCGAAGCAACTGCTGCTCGCGGTCTTTTTCTCCTTCATCGCTCCCATCCTGATCATCGTCGGCCTCGTGTCGTTCGTCGTCTCGGGCACCCATCCCTCGGGTTCGGCGCAAGGCGACAGCATGTCGCTGTACGGCGTCTCCAAGGACACCCGCGACCGCGACATCGCCGACCGCCTGAAGAAGGTCGGCTCGATCGAGATCCGCGACGCCAACCGGCCGCTGGCCACCGGCGAGGCCGTGTTCAAGGCCCAGTGCGTGGCCTGCCACGGCGCACCGGGCATCCCGGGCGCGCCGCACTACGGCGACGCCGCAGCCTGGGGCCCGCGCATCGGCCAGGGCTACGCCACGCTGGTCGAGCACGCGCTCAAGGGCAAGGGCGCGATGCCGGCCCAGGGCGGCGGCGACTTCGACGACATCGAGATCGGTCGCGCGGTGGTCTACATGGCCAACGCGGGCGGCGCCACCTTCCCGGTGCCCGACCGTCCGGCCGCGGCCCCGGCGGCCGAGGGCGCAGCCCCGGCCGATGCGGCCCCCGCGGTGGCCAGCGGCAAGTAAGCCGCCGCGACCCGACCCGAAGCCCGCGCGATGCGGGCTTTTTTCATGGCCGGGGCAACGGCTGGCCGGCGGACGGGCTCAGCACATGGCCGAAACGGGCCGGAAGGTCTTCGGCGCAGACATCCTCGGGGACCCATCGCCCCTGCTCGATCGCCTCGGCCGCCAGACCGACATCCTGCGTATGGACCAGGCCGAGGCCGATGTCCGCCACCAGGTAGAGCCGGCCTTCGCCGTCGAGCAGGCAGGCCGTGGGCTCGATCGGCAGACCGGAATGCGAGCGGACCGACAAATCCTCCGACACCCGCCAGATCCACGGCGCGGCCTCGAGCTCGACGTAGACCCGCTGGGGCCCGTTCTGGAAGAACCACTGGCCCTGGTCGTCGTGTTCGTAGTTGCGCTGGATGAAGTCGATCAGCTTGTCGTGCCTAAGCTGCGAGCCCCTGGCCTGGCTGAACGGCCCCAGGGCCTGGGTGCGGTCGTCGCGCAGGAACCAGTTGCCGCGGGCGTCGAGCCCCAGCCAGCCGTAGCAGTGCGGCACGTTGGGCCACTTGGCAAGGGCCTTCAGAACGATCTCATCCATGGCGCCATTTTGCGCCGTGCGGGGCTGTGCCTCAGCGGTGTTCGTTCAGCCAGGCCACCACGCGCTCGGGCATGGCCCGCACGTGGCCCGGGGGTGCACCGAGCGGAAAGCCCACGTGGCCGCCGTGAGCGGGCTGCCAGAGCGTCACGTGGCTGCCGACTTCGCCCTGGCGCGGCAGGCTCGCGGCCGGCACGAACGGGTCGTTGACGGCATTCACGACCAGCGCCGGGATCCGGATCTGGTGCAGGTGCGGCTTGGCCGAGCCCCGCGACCAGTAGTCGTCGGTGCCGCGGAAGCCGTGCAGCGGCGCGGTGAAGACATCGTCGAAGGCGTACAGGTCGCGCGCCGCGAGCAGCTTCTCGCGGTCGAACAGGCCCGGGTGCTGGGCCAGCTTGGCCAGCGCCTTGGGCTTCATGGTCGACAGGAACATGCGCGTGTAGACCAGCCGGTTGAAGCCGCGGCCGATGGCGGCGCCGCCGGCCGCCAGGTCCAGCGGGGCGGAGATCGCGGCGACCGCGCTGGCCACCTTGGCGGCTTCGGACCCGGCCTCCTCGGCCCAGCGCATCAGCGCATTGCCGCCGAGCGAGACACCCGCCGCCAGCAGAGGCTGGGCCGGGTCGCGCTGTGCGCGCAGGCGGGCCAGGATCCAGCCGACCTCCTCGAAGTCGCCCGAGTGGTAGGCCCGCGGCGCCAGGTTGAGCTCGCCGCTGCAGCCGCGGAAATGCGGCACGGCATAGTCCCAGCCCCGGGCATGGGCGAAGGCGCCGAAGACCTCGGCGTAGTGGCTTCTGGACGACCCTTCGAGGCCGTGGAACAGCACCAGCAGCGGCTTCGGACCGGACACCGCGGCATCCAGGAAGTCGACATCGACGAAGTCGCCGTCGGGCGTGCCCCAGCGCTCGCGCCGGTAGGCCGGCAAAGGTGCCTCGGCGCGCCGCGCGTACAGCGCGGGCCAGATGGTCTGAAGGTTGCCGCCGGGCAGCCAGCGTGGGGCGACGTACTGCATGGCCGCGCTCAATGCAGCGTCTGCGGCGCCTCGCTGGCGTCGCCGGGCTCGTGCGCGCTGCCGGGGCTCGCGTGGTGCGCGACCATGCGCCAGCCCTGTGCCGTGCGGTGATAGACGTTGGTGGCCAGCACGAAGGCATGGCGCGGCCCCTCGGCGGTCAGCACCTCGATGCGCTCCAGCACGTTGTGCACCGCACTGGCGAGCGATTCGACCTTGCGCACCCGCGCCGGCGTGGCCTGGATGGCGCCGTTGCCGAACATGTGCTCGAAGGCGGCGCGGATCGCCTCGGCCCCGACCAGGCGCGGGCCGCCCGGGTGGACGCAGAACACCTCTTCCTCGTCGGCCCAGCAATCCATGAGGGCGTCGACGTCGCCCCGCTGCAGGGCTTCGTAGAAGGCGGCTTCGACATCGTCGGCGGTGCCGCCGATGGTGCTGGCGCGGAGTTTGGCTTTGGTGGACATGGTGGTGCTGCCGGAAGTAGCGATTTTGCCTCGGTCGCGCGTCGCCTCAAGGGCCGGCGGCCACCCAGCCCTGCACCACCGAGCGCAGTTCGCCCTGGGTGGCGCGCCAGACCAGTTCGGGCGCCGCCACGTGAACCCCGGGCGGCGCCAGCGCCAATGCGACGTCGACCAGCTCGGCCACCTTGGAGGCCCGCGCCGGCTGCTCGCTGGGCGGCACCATGAAACGGGCGATCGACAGCATCCAGGCCGCCAGCCGCTCGGCGGGATGGGCCAGGCGCCGCGCCACCGGCTTCTGCGCCGAGCGCACCAGCAGCACGCGCTCGAAGCCCAGCGCCACCACCGCCTGCTCGTCGAGGCTGGCCAGGCCTCGCTTCAGAGCCTCGGGCAGCCGGCCCTGGTCGTGCGGCAGCACCACCGCCAGCGTCTGGACGCCGCACGACCGCAGCCAGCCGGCCAGCGCCGGCAGCTGCGCCGGCTCGGGCGTCCACAGCGCCCGTTCGCGGTCGTAGAAAAGCCGCGGCGGCTCGAACAGCACCAGCGCCGTGCGGGCGGCCACCGGCGGCCACTGCGCCATCGGCAGGTCCGGCACCTGCACGGTCTCGACGCCGGGCAGGCCGTCGCGGATGGGTTCGCGCGCGAGCACGTAGGTATGGTCGAAGCGATGGCGGCCCGCGAGCCGCCGCACCAGTTCGTGGCCCAGCACGCCGGTGGCGCCGGCGATCAGCAGCGCGCCCTTCGACGGCCGGCCATCGAAGGGTCGCCGGTTCGCGGCCTGCAGGGCCTGGAGCGGATCGGGCGCCATCCTTCTATGCTACCTTTGCCGACTTCGTACAGAGAGGGCTCGGACATGTTGAAACGCTGGCTACTGATCTTGATCGCGGCGCTGTCGCTCGCGGGCTGCGGCTACAACGACTTCCAGCGCCTCGACGAGGCCAGCAAGTCGGCCTGGAGCGAGGTGCTCAACCAGTACCAGCGGCGCGCCGACCTGGTGCCCAACATCGTCGCCACGGTCAAGGGCGAAGCCAACTTCGAGCAGGAGACGCTCACCAAGGTGATCGAGGCGCGGGCCAAGGCGACCTCGATCCAGGTCTCGCCCGAGACGCTCAACAACCCCGAGGCCTTCGCGCGCTTCCAGCAGGCGCAGGGCGAGCTGTCGGGCGCGCTGTCGCGGCTCATGGCGGTGTCGGAGCAGTATCCGAACCTGAAGGCCAACCAGGCCTTCCGCGACCTGCGCGTGACGCTGGAGGGCACCGAGAACCGCATCACGGTGGCGCGCAACCGCTTCATCCAGACGGTGCAGGAGTACAACGTGCTGGCCCGCAGCTTCCCGACCAACTTGACGGCCAAGGTGATGGGCTACCAGCCCAAACCCAACTTCACGGTCCAGAACGAAGCCCAGATCTCGGCGCCGCCGACGGTCGATTTCAGCGCCCCCAAGAAGTAGGCGCGGCAAGCACGCGATGACGGCGGCCCGCATCCGGCAGGCACTGACGGCCCTCCTCCTGATGGCGGCGGCGCTGCTGGGGGCGCGGGCGCAGGGCCTGCTGCCGGTGCCCGCGCTCGACGCCCGCGTGATCGACAAGACCGGCACCCTGAGCGCCGCGCAACGCAGCGCGCTCGACGCCAAGTTGCAGGCCTTCGAGCAGAAGAAGGGCTCGCAGATCGTGATGCTGATGGTCCCGACCACGCAGCCCGAGGACATCGCGAGCTACGCCAACCGGGTCGGCAACGCCTGGAAGATCGGCCGCAAGGCGGTCGGCGACGGCATCCTGGTGGTGGTCGCCAAGGACGACCGCAAGATGCGCATCGAGGTCGCCAAGGCGCTCGAGGGCGCGGTGCCCGACCTGGCCGCGGCCCGCATCATCGACGAGGCGATGAAGCCGCGCTTCCGCCAGAACGATTTCGCCGGCGGCCTCGATGCCGCGGCCGACCAGCTGATCGCCCGCGTCAACGGCGAGGCCCTGCCCGAGGTCGACGCCCGCGGCGGCGACTTCGGCGAGGCCCCGCGCGGAGGCAGCGGCTTCAACTGGCAGGACCTGGGCATCTTCCTGTTCGCTGTGGTGCTCGTGGGGGGCCCGATCGCCCGCCGCATCCTGGGCAAGATCCCAGGCTCGCTGGCGCTCGGCGGCCTGACCGGCGTGGTGGTGATGGTGCTGACATCCAGCCTGGTGATCGCGGTGCTGGCCGCGCTGGGCGCCCTGCTCTTCACGCTGCTGTCGACCGCCTTCGGTGCCGGGCCCACGATCGGCCGGCGCGGCGGCGGCTTCGGCGGCGGCCTGGGCGGCGGATTGGGCGCCGGCGGCCTGGGCGGCTGGGGTGGCGGATCTTCCCGTGGCAGCGGCGGTGGCGGCGGTGGCTTCGGCGGCGGTTTCAGCTCCGGCGGCGGTGGTGATTTCGGCGGCGGCGGCGCCTCGGGAGACTGGTAGCCATGGCCTTGTTCGCACGCCTCGCCCGCATCTGGCGCCATCGCTGGACCGACGAAGCCGACCTGCGCCGCGCGCTGCCGGCCGACCTGCTCGACCGCCTGACGCACCGCGTATCGGCCAGCGAAAAGCGCCACACCGGCGAGATCCGCATCTGCGTCGAGGCCGGCCTGCCGCTGTCCTACCTGTGGCGGGATGCGCCGGCCCGCGAGCGCGCCATCATGTTGTTCGGTAAGCTGCGGGTCTGGGACACCGAGCACAACAACGGCGTATTGATCTATCTGCTGCTGGCCGAGCACGCGATCGAGATCGTCGCCGACCGCGGCATCGATGCGCGGGTCGACGACGCGCAATGGGCGGCCCTGGCGCAGCGCATGGGCGCCGCCTTTCGCGAGGGGCGCTTCGAGGACGGGCTGACCCAGGCGCTGGAAGAAGTCTCGGCGCTGCTGGTCGCGCACTTTCCGCTGGCCGAGGGCCACGCGGACAGCAACGAACTGCCGGACGCGCCAGTCGTCCTCTAGGGTTCGAGCAACATCAGGCCCGAGGCCGTGTTGGAGATCGGCAGGTGGTAGTTGCGGTGCAGGCAGCGGGCGCTTGACCCGAGGGCGCCGCGAGTGGCCAGCCACATCAGCAACTCCACGCCCTGGGTGCCGGCCTTCTCGACCAGCTCATGGGTGCTGAACCGCGTCGCCCATTTCGGGTCGTCAACCAGGCTGTCCATGAACCGCAGGTCGAAGTCCTTGTTGATGAAACCGGCGCGCTGGCCGTCCAGCTGGTGCGACAGGCCACCCGTGCCCATCACGGCGACCCGGGCGTCGCTGTCCCAATTGCGGATGGCGCGCCCGACCGACTCGCCCAGTGCGTAGCAGCGTCTGGCCGAAGGCAGCGGGAACTGGACCGTGTTGATGCACACGGGCACGACCTTCACGGGCCAGGCCTGGTCCGGCCACAGCAGCGCCATCGGAAGCGTGAAGGCGTGATCGACCTGCATCTCCTGGCAGCTCGTGATGTCGAACTCGTCTTGCACCAACGCGTCGATCAGTTGCCACGACAGCGCCTGCTCGCCCTCGAACGAGGCCATGACCGGCAGGCCCCAGCCTTCGTCGGCGCCGCTGTAGACCGGTGCGGCACCGACCGCGAAGGTCGGCATCTTGTCGAGGAAGAAGTTGAGGCCGTGGTCGTTGTAGAACACCACGAGCACTTCGGGCCGGGTCTCGGCCAGCCAGCGGTGCACCGGCGCGAAGGCATCGAAGAAGGGGCGCCAGTAGGGCTCCTGCTGCAGGTTGCGGGCGATTGCGCGGCCGATCGCCGGCACGTGGGAGGTGGTGATGGCACCAACAAGATTGGCCATGGCAGGTGTCTCCTGGCGGGTCAGGCGGCGGCCAGGAGCCGGGCCTGGAACTCGGCCTTCGTCAGGCCGGTCTGCTGGGCGCCGATGTCCTGCATGTCGAGGCCGAAGATGCCGGCGAACTTGGCGAGGTAGTAGGCGTTGCCGCCGGCCTCGATCAGCTGCAGCACATTGCGCGCGCGAATCGCTTCGCGCTGCTGCTCGTTCAATCCGTAGGCTGCGCAGTAGGCGTCCTCGTCGCGAACGAAGGCCTCGCGGTTGGCGGCTTGGTTGAAGGAAAAGCACATCTTGTTCAGCGCGTAGCCCTTGCGGGCCTGGCGGCCGTCGAACAGAGTCGTGCCGGGAATGTCAGGGGTGCACATGAAGGTCTCCTGGAGGGGTCGGTCGGGCGAATGCTTGATCTGGATCAATCGCGTGCGCTCCAGACCGGCCTGCGCAGTGTTCCGGCAATCGACGCGCCGATAAAGGCCGACATACTCATCCCACCCATGAGCGAATTCGATCATTTGGACTTGGACGGCCACCTGCTGCGCCTGCTGCTCGCGGTGCACGAGGAAGGCTCGATCACGCGTGCGGCGCAGCGCCTGGGCGTCACCCAATCGGCGGTGAGCCATCTGCTGGACAAGCTGCGCGCCATCGTCGGCGACCCGCTGTTCGTCAAGTCCGGCCGCGGCATCGTGGCCACCGCGCAGGCCGACCTGCTGGCCGGGCGCGCCCTCGTGCTGCTCGACGAGTTGCGCGCCTTCAGCACCGCGGCCGGCTTCGAGCCGGCCCGGCTCACGGCCTGCTTCACCGTGGCCGCCAACGACCTGCAGCGCGACCTGCTGGTGCCGGCGCTGCTGCGCCGCCTTCGGGCCGAGGCGCCCGGCGTCACGCTGCGGGTCATCGCATCGGGCGCGCCGGTGCCCGCGATGCTGCGCGAACAGGCCTGCCAGTTGATCATCACGCCGCGTCCGCCCGAGGGCTCGGACATCATGCAGAAGCGCCTGTTCGAGGACCACTACCGCGTCTACTTCGACGCCGAATGCCGTGCCGCGCCAACCTCCGAGGCCGACTACCTCGCCGCCGAACACGTGAGCGTTCTCTATGAACCGCTGCGGCGGCTCGACATCGACGATTGGTTCGTGCAGCGCCATGTGGAGCGCCGCATCGTGGCCAGCGTGCCCGGCATGGCGGGACTGGGCGCGCTGGTGCGCGGCGGGCCGTGGCTGGCCACCGCCCCCTCGCTGCTGATCGAGGGCGCCCTGCGCGGGCTGGCATCGGCGCCGGTGCCGCTGCACACGCCGGCGATGCCGATGTACATGGCCTGGCACCAGCGCCACCAGGTCGATCCGATCCACCGCTGGCTGCGCACGCACCTCGAGGCCGCGGTGGCCGCCACCTTGGCGGGGACGCGGCACCTGTCCTGACCGCGCCGCCCTTCAGGCCAGGCCGGGTAGCGCCCAGACACCGTTGCCGCCGACGGCATAGAAACGCCGCCCGGGCGCCGGCTCCACCTGCCAGCCACCGGTGAATTCGCCGAAGGCGGGCAGGATCAGTTGTTCGCCCTCGCGCACGAAGCAGGGCATGCGCAGGCTGTCGCGGCCACGGCCATGCAGCCTGCAGGCCGGATGAAGATGGCCGGCCAGCACGAAATGCGTCGGATGGCGCTGCGGATGATGGCAGGCCGCGAAGGGGCCGAACCGATGCGGCTCGTCGACCAGTTGGAAGCGCAGCGCGGCCGGTGGGTCGCCGGCACGGCTGTCGTGGTTGCCGCGCACCAGCGTGCAGGCCAGCGCGGCGTGGCGGTCGCGCCAGGCCTCCACCGCCGCCAGCAGCGTGGCCGTTCGGGCCTGCGCCGCATGCAGGAAATCGCCGAGGAAAACGACCTCGCGTGGCGTCAACCGCTCGATCAGGCGGTCGAGCCGTGCCAGGTTCTCCTGCGTGGTGCCGCCGGGCACCGGCTGGCCGAGCGCGCGGTAGGTGGCCGCCTTGCCCAGGTGCAGGTCGGCCGCGAACAGCACGCGGGCGGCCGGCCACCAGAGGGCGCGTTCCGGCAGCAGTTCGATGGTTTCGCCGGCCAGTTCGATCCGGCAGGCAGCGAGCGGCGAGGTCACGGTTCGAGTTTCCCAAAAAGCGGCGCGGCGGGCTTCAATGGCCCGCGGCCGCACTTTCGAACTGCTGCACCATGCGCGCGATGCGATCGGCCACGTTCTCGTTCGAAAGCTTCTCTCGAAATCGCTCGACCATCAGCGGAAACGCGAAGGGCGTGGGCTTGGCGAGCGTTCGCAGCACCAGCCGCTGCGCACGCATGCGCGCCAGGCTGGCCCGCAGGCGGCCGATTTCCAGCTCCAGCGCCAGCAGTTCGGCCTCGGCCTGCTGCAGCAGCCGATTGGCCGGGTCGTACTTGCGGAACACTTCGTAGAACAACGACGACGACGCCTGCAGCTGCTTGTTGCTGCGCTTCTCGCCCGGATAGCCCTGGAAGATCAAGCCCGAGACCCGCGCGATCTCGCGAAAGCGGCGGCGCGCAAGCTCGGTGGCGTTCAGCGACGCCAGCACCTCGTGCAGCAGCGCCGTGCGCTCGTCGTCGTGCGCGATCGCGTCCTGGGCCTCGGCGTCGTGCCCGGCCACCAGCACCTGCGGCAGCAGGGTCGGCCAGTCGACCTCGGTGGCACTGAGCAGCTCGAAGCCGTAGTCGTTGACCGCGATCGAGAAGGTGCGCGGCTGGTGCTGCGCGACGCGCCAGGCGACCAGGTTCGCGAGGCCGAGGTGCACCGGCCGGCCCGCGAACGGATACAGGAACAAGTGCCAGCCCTCGCGCGACTTGTGCACTTCGGCCAGCAGCGTATCGGGTGTGGGCAGCGCCGACCAGCGCTGCTGGATCTCGAGCAGCGGACGCACGCATTGCAGTTCCGGCGTCTCGTAGCGGCCTTCGTCGGCGAGAGCGAGCTGCTGCACCACCGCGTCGGCCAGCGTGCTCGACAACGGCATCCGGCCGCCGTTCCAGCGCGGCACCGCGGAGCGCTTGCCGCTGGCGCGCCGCACCCAGGCGGTCATGTCGTGGATGCGCACCAGTTCGAGCAGGCGGCCGCCGAAGAGGAAGCAGTCACCCGGCTTCATGCGCGCCACGAAGCCCTCCTCGACGCTGCCGATCTTCGCGCCGCCCAGGTACTGCACCGACAGGCTGGCGTCGCTCACGATGGTGCCGATGTTCATGCGATGACGGCGCGCCAGCCGCGCATCGGGCACGTGCCAGACGCCTTCCGCGTCGGGCACCGCGCGCCGGTAGTCCGGGTAGGCGGCCAGCGATGCGCCACCCTGCGAGACGAAGTCCAGGCACCACTGCCAGCTCTCGCGCGAGAGCGTGGCATAGGCGGCCGTGTTGCGCACCTCGTCGTAGAGCGCGTCGGGCTCGAAGCCGCCGCCGAGCGCCACCGTGACCATGTGCTGCACCAGCACATCGAGCGGATGCTCGGGCGAGCGGCGCGATTCGATGTGGCCGCCCGCGATCGCGGCGCGCGCCGCCGCGCCCTCGACCATCTCGATGCTGTGGGTCGGCACCAGCGTGACGCGCGATGGCCGGCCCGGCGCGTGGCCGGAGCGGCCCGCGCGCTGCAGCAGCCTGGCCACGCCCTTCGGGGAGCCGATCTGCAGCACTCGCTCGACCGGCAGGAAGTCGACGCCCAGGTCGAGGCTCGACGTGCAGACCACCGCCTTGAGCTCACCGTTCTTCAGGCCCAGTTCGACCCACTCGCGCACCGCGCGGTCGAGCGAGCCGTGATGCAGCGCGATCTGCCCGGCCCAGTCGGGCCGCGCCTCGAGCATCGCCTGATACCAGATCTCGGACTGCGAGCGGGTGTTGGTGAAGACCAGCGTGGTGGTGCTGGCGGCGATTTCCTCGATGACCTGCGGCAGCATCGTGAGGCCCAGGTGGCCGCCCCACGGAAAACCCTCGGCCCGACCCGGCAGCAGCGAGTCGACGACCAGCTTCTTCGGCACCTCGCCCTGCACCAGCAGGCCCGGCTCGTCGCCCAGCAGGGTGCGCATCGCCTCTTCGAGATTGCCGAGCGTGGCCGACATGCCCCACACGCAGAGCCTGTCGTTCCAGCGCCGCAGGCGCGCCAGCGCCAGCTGCACCTGGACGCCGCGCTTGTTGCCGAGCAGTTCGTGCCATTCGTCGACCACCACCATGCGCAGCGTGCCGAGTACCTCGCGCGCATCGGCGCGCGCGAGCAGCAGCGACAGGCTCTCGGGCGTGGTGACGAGCACGGTCGGCAGGCGCTGGTTCTGGGCGCTGCGCTCCGCCGAGCCGGTGTCGCCGCTGCGTGCGCCGGCGCTCCACGGGTGCATCTCGGCACCGGCGGCGTCGAGCGCCTGCTGCAGGGCACGCAGCGTGTCGGCCGCCAGCGCGCGCATCGGCGTCAGCCACAGCACCGTGAGCGGCGGCGGGGCTTGTGGCCGCTTGCCGCCGGGACGTTTCGGCGGCGACGCGAAGGCCAGCAGCGCGCCCAGCCAGACGGCGTAGGTCTTGCCGGCGCCGGTGGTCGCGTGCAGCAGGCCCGAGCGGCCCTGCGCCACCGCCTTCCACACGGCGCGCTGGAACTTGAAGGCCTTCCAGCCACGCGCCGCGAACCAGGCATCGAGCGCTTGTTTCGTCGTCATCACGAAGGCAGCAGCGCCGCCAGGGTCTGCAGGGTATCGGCGTCTTCGACGGTCTTGTCTTCGCGCCAGCGCAGCATGCGCGGGAAGCGCACCGCGATGCCGCTCTTGTGGCGCGCGCTGCGCGCGATGCCCTCGAAGCCGAGCTCGAACACCAGCGTGGGCCGCACGCTGCGCACCGGCCCGAAGCTCTCGATGGTGGTCTTGCGGATCACCGCATCGACTTTCGCCATCTCGGCGTCGGTGAGGCCCGAGTAGGCCTTGGCGAAAGGCACGAGCTTGCGGTCCGCCGCTTCGGGCGGACCGTCCCAGACCGCGAAGGTGTAGTCGCTGTAGAGGCTGGCGCGCCGGCCATGGCCGCGCTGCGCGTAGACCAGCACCGCATCGATCGAGAGCGGGTCGATCTTCCATTTCCACCAGGTGCCGACGTCCTTGGTGCGGCCGACGCCATAGTGGGCGTCGCGCTGCTTGAGCATCATCCCTTCGACGCCCATGGCGCGCGCCGCCTCGCGCTGCCGGGCCAGGTCCGGCCAGTCGCCGCCGTGCAGCATCGGGCTCGCGATCAGCGACGGATGCTGCACGCTGGCGAGCAGGTCGTCGAGCAGCGCGCGGCGCTCCTGCTGCGGCATGGCGCGCAGGTCGCGGCCCTGCCATTCGAGCAGGTCGTAGGCCAGCAGCACCACCGGGATCTCACGCAGCAGCTTCGGCCCGAGCGTCTTGCGGCCGATGCGCCTCTGCAGCTCGGCGAAGGGCTGCGCGCGGTCCTCGCGCCAGACCACGATCTCGCCGTCGAGCACCGTGCCGTCGGGCAATGCATCACCCATCACGGCGAGCTCGGGGAAGCGATCGGTCACCAGTTCCTCGCCGCGCGACCAGAGCCAGACCTGGCCCGCGCGCTTGACCAGCTGGGCCCGGATGCCGTCCCACTTCCACTCGACGATCCATTGCGAAGGCGCACCCAGCGCGGCGTCGAACTGGTCGAGCGGCAGGTTGAACGGATGCGCGAGGAAGAATGGGTAGGGCTGGCCGCTGGTCTTTTGGTCGCGCTCTCCGGTGCTCTCCGGCGAGATCAGCGCCGCATAGTCGGCGGCCGTCGGCTGGCCGCTGATGTGGGTGTAGCCCATGAGCCGCTGGGCCACGCGCTTGGGGTCGAGCGCGCCGACCGCGGCCAGCGCCTGCGTGACCTGCAGCTTCGACACGCCGACCCGAAACCCGCCCGTGATGAGCTTGAAGTAGACCAGCCGCTCGTCGGTGGCGAGGCGCTGCCACTGCGCTCGCAGCGCATCGGGCAAGGCCTCGGGCTGCAGCTTGCGCAGCGGCAGCAGGTGCGCCTCGATCCATTCCGCAAGGCCCATGTCGTGCCTGTCGGTCGGCGCCGGCAGCAGCAGTGAGATCGTCTCCGCGAGATCGCCGACCGCTTCATAGCTTTCGTCGAACAACCACTCGGGCAGGCCCGCGGCCTCCTGCGCGAGCAGCCGCAAGAGCTTGGCGGGCACCAGCTGGCGCGGCTTGCCACCGGCCAGGAAGTACACGGCCCAGGCCGCGTCCGGCGCCGGTGCGTCCTGCAGATAGCGCTGCAGCGCGGCCTGCTTGGCGAGGCTGGAGGTGGTCGCGTCGAGTTCGCGATAGAGCGCGGCGAATTGCTTCATGGCGCAGGCGCGACCGGCTCCGTGTCCTCGTCGCCGTACTCGGTCTTGAAGCCCTGGGCCTCGAGCCCGTTCTCTGTCAGCCAGCGGACCAGCACCGCGACGCTGCCGTGGGTGACGAAGACCCGCTCGGCGCCGGTGCCCGCAATGGCCTGCTGCAGGCCGGGCCAGTCCGCGTGGTCGGACATCACGAAGCCGCGATCGACGCCGCGCCGACGCCGCGTGCCGCGCAGCTGCATCCAACCGCTGGCGAAGGCATCCGAATAGTTGCCGAAGCGGCGCATCCAGGGCGTGCCCTGGGCCGATGGCGGCGCCAGCACCAGCGCGCGCCTGAGCAGCGCGGCATCGACGCCCGGATCGGTCACGCGAACGGTCGGCGGCAGCGCCACGCCGGCGGCGCGGTACACCGCGTTGAGCGGCTCGACCGCGCCGTGCACCACGATCGGCCCGATGGCCGGATCGACGCCGTGCAGGATCCGCTGCGCCTTGCCGAAGGCATAGCAGAGCAGCACCGACGCCCTGCCCTGTTCGGCGTTGGCGCGCCACCAGTCGTTGATCTCGGCGAACAGCGCCGCCTGCGTCGGCCAGCGATAGATCGGCAGGCCGAAGGTCGACTCGGTGATGAAGGTGTCGCAGGGCACCGGCTCGAAGGGCGTGCAGGTGCCGTCGGGCTCGGTCTTGTAGTCGCCCGAGGCGACCCAGACCCGGCCGCCGTGTTCGAGCCGCACCTGGGCCGAGCCGAGCACATGGCCGGCCGGGTGCAGCGAGATGCGCACGCCGTTCTGCACGATCGACTCGCCGTAGGGCAGGGTCTGCAAGGTGATCTCGCCGAGCCGCGTACGCAGCGTGCCTTCGCTGTCGGTGTGCGCCAGGTAGTGGCCGTGGCCGACGCGGGCATGGTCGGAGTGCGCGTGGGTGATGACGGCGCGGTCGACCGGGCGCCATGGATCGATGTAGAAGTCGCCCGGCGGGCAGTAGAGGCCTTCGGGGCGGGCGACGACGAGGTCGCCGGAGGACGTGGGCGGCGCAGTGACCATGGTTCCCGTCATGGTAGGCCGCGCAAGGGCCGGCAGCGCCGTGACTCGGGCGCGACGCGATGTGGGCCGGGGCCTACGCGCGCGCCCGACGCCCTACCACGCCGTCCATTTCTGCTCGCTGCCCGCCGAGGCCACGGTGCGTTCGATGAAGCGCACACCGCGCGCACCGTCTTCGACCCGCGGATAGTCGGCCGCGAGGGGATCGGCCGCCTGGCCCGCGAGCCTCGCCCGGATGTCCGCGACCACCCCGCCGTAGACATTGGCGAAGGCCTCGATGAAGCCCTCCGGATGCCCGCTCGGCAAGCGGCTCGCGCGCCGCGCCGACTCGCACAGCCATGGCGCGCCGCGCGTGAAGATGCGCTTCGGGCCGTCGTGCGGGAAGTGCACGAGTTCGCTCGGCTGCTCCTGCCGCCAGACCAGCGTGCCGAGCGTGCCCGAGACCCGCAGCCGCAGGTCGTTCTCCAGGCCGGTGTTGACCTGCGATGCGATCAGCACCCCGCGCCCGCCACCGCGGAATCGCAGCAGCAGGCTGCCGTCGTCGTCGAGCGGCCGCCCGGGCACCAGCGCGCTCAGGTCGGCACAGAGGCTCTCGATCTCGAGGCCGGTGATGGTCGCCACCAGGTTCTCCGCATGCGAGCCGATGTCGCCGATGGCCCCGGCGGCACCGCTGCGCGCCGGATCGCTGCGCCAGGCCGCCTGCTTGTTGCCCTCGCCCTCGAGCCGGGTCGCCAGCCAGCCCTGGTTGTATTCGACCACCACCTTGCGGATCTCGCCGAGCTCGCCCGCGCGCACCATCTCGCGCGCCTGCCGCACCATCGGGTAGCCGGTGTAGTTGTAGGTGACGCCGAACACCGTGCCCCGGCGCGCCACCGCCGCGACCAGTGCATCGGCCTGGTCGCGCGTATGCACCAGCGGCTTGTCGCAGACGACATGGAAGCCGGCGTCGACGAAGGCCTGCGCCACGGGGTAGTGCACATGGTTCGGCGTGACGATCGAGACGAAGTCGATGCGCTCCCCTTCCGGGCGCTTCGATTCGTCATCGAGCAGCGCCTGCCAGTCGCCATGATTTCGATCGTCGGCCAGGAACAGGTCGCGCCCCGAGGCCCTGGCCTTGTCGGGGCTCCCTGACAGCGCGCCCGCCACCAGTTCGGCCTGCCCATCGAGCGCGATCGCCTTGCGGTGCACCGCGCCGATGAAGGCGTCGCGGCCGCCGCCGACCATCGCGTAGCGCAGCTTGCGGCCAGAGGTCTCCGGAGACATCAGAATGGCGAGTCGGGGTGGTAGAACGACTTCGCGTTGTCCTTGGTGATCAGCACCGACGGAATGATCGTCGTCGCCGGCAGCTTCTCACCCTTCAGCCGGGCTTCGGCCGTGAGCTTTATCGCGTCGTAGATGAACTTCGGCGAGTAGCTCACGTCGGCCTGGATCCGCGGGTCCTTGCCGTCCATGATGGTCTTGACCATGCCCTTGGCACCGGCGCCGCCGAACACCACCAGGATGTCGTCGCGCTTGGCCTGCTCGATCGCCTTCAGCACGCCCACCGCCATGTCGTCGTCGGCGGCCCAGATGGCGTCGATCTTCTTGAAGCGCGTCAGGTAGTCCTGCGTGACCTTGAAGGCATCGTCGCGGTTCCAGTTGGCGTACTTGGCGTCAAGCAAGGTGATGCCGGGGTAGTTCTTGAGCACGCTGTTGAAGGCGTCCATGCGCTCGTTGTCCAGCGTGGTCGCGATGCCGCGCAGCGCCACCACGTTGCCTTTGCCGTCCAGTTTCTTGGCGATGTACTCGGCCGGAATTTTGCCGAAGGCAGTGTTGTCGCCGGCCACGTAGGCGTCCTGCGCGCTGGTGTCGGTCAGGCCGCGGTCGACCACCGTGACGTAGGCGCCCTTGGCCTTGACCTGGGCCACCGGCTTGGTCAGCGCCGCCGACTCGAACGGGAACACCACCAGGGCGTTGATCTTGGTCACGGTCGACAGGTCCTGCAGCTGGTTGGCCTGCTCGGGCGCGTTGGCCGCGGTCTTGATCGTGATCTTCAGGTCCTTGTGCTCTTTCTCGAGGTCCTTCTTGGCCTGGTTGGCCCAGTAGTTGATGCCGCCCATGAAGCTGTGCGTGGCGGCCGGGATCGACACGCCGAGGTTGACCGTCTCGGCGGCGGCCAGCGCCGGGAAGGCCGCGATGCTCGCGGCGGCGATGGCGCCGAGCGCCAGGCGTCGTGTGAGGGAAGTCATGCTGCTTGTCTCCTGTTGTGAAAAAGAAGTGGAACGGACGGGAAAGCGAATGCGGCCCCTAGCGCTTGCCGCGCTGCAGGAAGGCCACGACGATGATCACGATGCCCTGCACCGCGGCATTCAGGTACACGCTGATGATGCTGGTGAGGTTCAGGATGTTGCTGATGACCGACAGCAGGATCGCGCCGATCACGGTGCCCGTGATGCTGCCGGCACCGCCCTTCAGCGCCGTGCCGCCGACGATCACCGCCGCGATCGCCTCGAGCTCCCACAGCAGGCCAGTGGTGGGCGAGGCTGACCCGAGCCGCGGCACATACAGCAAGGTGGCGATGCCGACGCACACGCCCAGCAGCACGTAGGTCATGATCTTCACGTTGTCGACGCCCACCGCGGCATAGCGCGCCACCTGCTCGTTCGAGCCGATGGCCTGCACGTAGCGCCCGTAGGCGGTGCGGTTGAGGATGAGCCCGCCGATCACTGCGACGATGAAGAACACCCACACCGGCACCGGAATGCCCAGCAGGCTCGCGTAGTACACCGGCGCGTAGAGGTCCGACAGCTCGTTGTCCAGGGTCAGCGCACCGCCGTCGGCGAAGTAGGTCAGGTAGGCCCGGAAGATGCCCAGCGTGCCGAGCGTCACGATGAAGGGCTCAATCCGCCCCTTGGTGATCAGCAGGCCGTGCGCCAGGCCGAACACGGCGCCGAGCACCACGGCCAGCACCGCGCCGAGCACCACCGCGAGCAGCGGCGAGCCGAGCGCCGGGCCCATCGCGTTGATGAACATGATCACGCAGCCGGCGATCAGCGCGGCCATCGAGCCGACCGACAGGTCGATGCCGCCCGAGATGATCACGAAGCACATGCCGACCGCGATGATGCCGATGAAGGCGGTGCGGGTGAGCACGTTCATCGCGTTGTCGAGCGTGGCGAAGTCGCCGTTCAGCAGGGTGCCGGCGATGCACAGCAGCACCAGCCCGATGACCGGACCGAAGCCATGCAGGCGCTCGGTCCAGCGCGGCTGGACGACCGGGCGGTGCGCGGCCTGTGTGTCGGTGCTAGGGAGCTGTTCCGGTGGCATGGGCGATGAGCTCCTCTTCGGTGAGATGTTCGGCGTCGAGCGTGGTGACCAGCTTGCCCGCACGCATCACGGCGACGCGGTGGCAGAGTCCGATCAGCTCCATCAGCTCGGACGAGACGACGATCACGGCCAGCCCCTGCCGGGCCAGCCGCTGGATCAGGAAATAGATGTCGCGCTTGGCGCCGACGTCGACGCCGCGGGTCGGCTCGTCGAGCACCACCACCTTGGGCTGCGGCTGCAGCACCTTGGCCAGCGCCAGCTTCTGCTGGTTGCCGCCCGACAGCGACGAGGCGCGGGCGTCGAGGTCGCCGGTGCGGATTCCGTAGTCCTTCACGGCCTCGGCCAGCGCGGCGCGCTCGGCGTCGGGCTTGAGCCAGGGCTGCGCATAGCGTTCCAGCGCCATCAGCGTGAGGTTCTGGCGCAGGCCCAGGTTGACGTGCAGGCCCTTGCCCTTGCGGTCCTCGCTCAGGTAGGTCAGGCCATGGCGGGCGGCGTCGCGCGGATTGCGGAAGCTGCGCACGTGGCCGTCGATCTCGACCGAGCCGGTCGCAGGCCGCAGTCCCAGCACGCCCTCGAAGAGCTCGGTGCGCCCGGCGCCGACGAGGCCCGCGAAGCCGAGGATCTCGCCGGGTCGGACGTCGAAATTCGCGTCCCGGGCCCAGCCCGGCACGACGAAATCACGCACCCGCAGCGCCGGTTCCGTCGCCGTGACCACCACGTCGCGCGGCGGATACAGGTCGGCGAGTTCGCGCCCGACCATCAGGTTCGCCATCTGCTGCCGCGTGACCTCGGCGGTCGGCGCCCGGGTCACGAAGCGGCCGTCGCGCATCACGATCACCTCGTCCGTGACCTGTTCCACCTCGTCGAGCTTGTGCGAGATGTAGACGATGGTCACGCCGTCGGCCCGCAGCTGCGCGATCAGCTTGAACAGGCGCTCGGTCTCGCCGGGCGTCAGCGTCGCCGTCGGCTCGTCCATGATGAGCAGCCGGGCATGGCGCGAGACCGCCTTGGCGATCTCGACCAGCTGCTTCTCGGCCACGATCAGCCGCCGCACCTTGGTCCTCGGGTCGACGTCGAGGCCGACCGCGGCCAGGGCGCTCGCCGCCTCGCGCTCCATCGCGGCGTCGTCGAGCAGCCATCCCTTCTTCTTTTCATGCCCGAGGAAGATGTTCTGCGCCACGCTGAGGTCTTCCGCGAGGTTGAACTCCTGGTGGATCAGCACGATGCCGAGCGCCTCGGCATCGCGCGAGCTGGCGAAATTGCGCGCCTCGCCGTTCACGCGCAGCGTGCCGTCGGTGAGCGATTCGTAGCCGGCCAGGATCTTCATCAGCGTCGATTTGCCGGCACCGTTCTCGCCCAGGAGGCCATACACCCGCCCGGGCTCGAGCGCGAATGACACGCCGTGCAGCACCTGCACCGGGCCGAAGGACTTGCGCACCTGCTCGAACGAGACCGACACGCTCTTCATGGCGCCACCCCCCGCACCTTGAGCGTCTCGTGCATCGCGAGCGCGCCGGCGCCGATCAGCCCGGCCTGCGCCCCGAGCGGCGTGTACTGGATCTCGAGGTGGCGCGTCGACAGCGCCAGCGAGCGCTGGTAGACGCTCTGGCGCACCGCGGCCAGGAACAGCGGGCCGATCCGCGTGATGCCGCCGCCGATGAACACATGCGAGGGATTGAAGAAGTTGACGATCGACGCCAACATCTGGCCGATCAGGCTGCCCGCGCGCTGCACGATCGCATTGGCCGAGGCATCGCCGGCTCGGCTGGCCTCGCCGACATCGATGGCGTCGATCCGGCCCTGGGCACGCAGGCATTCCGCCAACGCGGCGCTCTCGCCGGCCATGGCGGCCTCCACCGCCATCCGCGTGATCGCCGGGCCGGCCGCCATCACCTCGACGCAGCCCAGGTTGCCGCAATGGCAGCGCGGGCCTTCCTGGTCGACGCAGATGTGGCCGACGTCGCCGGCCGAGCCGGCGGCGCCGCGGTAGACCTCGCCGTGGCAGACGATGCCGCAGCCTATGCCGGTGCCTACCTTGATCACCAGGAAGTTGGTGAGCGAGCGCCGCAGCCGCCACAACTCGCCGAGCGCCATCAGGTTCACGTCGTTGTCGACGAACACCGGCGCGGCGTACTCCTCGCGCAGGTAGTCGCGGATCGAGAAGCTGTCCCAGGCAGGCATCAGCGGCGGATTCACGAGCTGGCCGATCTCGAAATTGACCGGGCCGGGCACGCCGATGCCGATGCCGATCACCTGGCGCGGCGCGAAGCCCGCACGCGACAGCAGTTCGCGCACCAGCACCCGCACCCGCGCCAGCACCACGCCCGGGCCCTCGCGCACGTCCGCCGGCTCGCCATGGTGGGCCAGCACGGCCAGGTCGGGGCCGAGCACCGCCACATCGACGCTGGTGGCGCCGATGTCGATGCCGACCACCACGCCCAGGCCCGCATGCAGCTGGAGGTTCTCGGGCCGGCGTCCGCCCGACGAGCGCTGCAGGCCGGCTTCGGCCAGCAGGCCCTGTTCAACCAATCCGGCGATCAGCGCGTTGGTCTTGCTCTTGGAGAAGCCGAGCTGTTCGGCCATGCCGTGGCGCGACCCGCCGGCCGACCAGAAGGTGGTCTCCAGCAGCTGCATCTCGTCCGCGGTCAATCGGCTCCAGGGGGCCAAGTGCTTGTCTCCGGTATTCGTTCTTCTGTCGTGCCTGGCCGGGGCCGGCCTGAACGATGGCGAATACTAGGGGCGCGGCTTCAGCCAAACAAGTCCCATCTTCGACCAAATAAAGTCCGAAGTTGTTGACTGTCAGGCGCTGAAACGAAAAAGCCGCCCGAAGGCGGCTTTGACTCGGAAAGCGCGGGCGCGCCTACTTCTTCTGGCGGTACTTGCGCAGGGCGGCCAGCTGGGCCGCCATCACGGCCAGTTCCGACTGTGCCATCGCGATGTCGATGTCGGTCTTGGCGCTCTTGAGTGCTTCCTCGGCCGCGGCCTTGGCGGCGTTGGCCTTTTCGCTGTCGAGGTCCTTGCCGCGGATCGCGGTGTCGGACAGCACGGTCACGGTGGTGGGCTGCACCTCGAGGATGCCGCCGGCCACGAAGACGAATTCCTCGCCGCCGTCGGCCGTCTCGATGCGCACCGCGCCGGGGCGGATGCGCGTGATCAGCGGCGTGTGGCGCGGGTAGATGCCGAGCTCGCCGGCTTCACCGGGCAGAGCAACGAACTTGGCCTCGCCCGAGAAGATCGACTCCTCGGCGCTGACCACGTTGACGTGAATGGTGCCTGCCATGGGGATTCCTTAAGCGACCTTCTTGGCCTTTTCGAACGCTTCGTCGATGCTGCCCACCATGTAGAACGCTTGTTCCGGCAGGTGGTCGGCTTCGCCGTTCACGATCATCTTGAAGCCGCGGATGGTCTCGCTCAGCGGCACGTACTTGCCGGGCGAGCCGGTGAACACTTCGGCCACGTGGAAGGGCTGCGACAGGAAGCGCTGGATCTTCCGGGCGCGGGCCACGGCCAGCTTGTCTTCGGGAGCCAGTTCGTCCATGCCCAGAATGGCGATGATGTCGCGCAGTTCCTTGTAGCGCTGCAGCGTGCCTTGCACGGCGCGGGCCACGTTGTAGTGCTCTTCGCCGACCACGTTCGGGTCGAGCTGGCGCGAGGTCGAGTCGAGCGGGTCCACGGCCGGGTAGATACCGAGCGAAGCGATGTCGCGCGACAGCACCACGGTGGAGTCCAGGTGGGCGAAGGTGGTGGCGGGCGACGGGTCGGTCAAGTCGTCGGCCGGCACGTACACGGCCTGGATCGAGGTGATCGAGCCGACCTTGGTCGAGGTGATGCGCTCTTGCAGGCGGCCCATTTCCTCGGCCAGCGTGGGCTGGTAGCCCACGGCGGAAGGCATCCGGCCCAGCAGTGCCGACACTTCGGTACCGGCCAGCGTGTAGCGGTAGATGTTGTCGACGAAGAACAGGACGTCGCGGCCTTCGTCGCGGAACGACTCGGCGATGGTCAGGCCGGTCAGCGCCACGCGCAGACGGTTGCCCGGGGGCTCGTTCATCTGGCCGTAGACCATGGCCACCTTCGACTCGCCGAGGTTCTCCAGGTTCACGACGCCGGAGTCGGCCATCTCGTGATAGAAGTCGTTGCCTTCGCGGGTGCGCTCACCGACGCCGGCAAACACGGACAGACCCGAGTGCGCCTTGGCGATGTTGTTGATGAGCTCCATCATGTTCACGGTCTTGCCGACGCCGGCGCCGCCGAACAGGCCCACCTTGCCGCCCTTGGCGAACGGGCACACCAGGTCGATCACCTTGATGCCGGTTTCAAGCAGGTCTTGCGAGGGCGAGAGTTCGTCGTAGGCCGGGGCCTTGCGGTGGATCGAGGCGGTCAGGGTCTGGTCGACCGGGCCGCGTTCGTCGATCGGCGCGCCCAGCACGTCCATGATGCGGCCCAGCGTGCCCTTGCCCACGGGCACGGTGATCGGGGCTTGCGTGTTGGTCACGATCAGGCCGCGGCGCAGGCCGTCGGAGGAACCCAGCGCAATCGTGCGGACCACGCCGTCGCCGAGCTGCTGCTGCACTTCGAGGGTCAGTGCGCTGCCTTCGAACTTGAGCGCGTCGTAGATCTTCGGCATCTTGTCGCGCGGGAATTCCACGTCGACCACGGCGCCGATACATTGAACGATCTTGCCTTGAACTGCTTCTGCTTGAGCCATGTCTGCTCCGATAAAAATTTAAATCTGTTGAGGGCCGAAAGGCTCAGACGCCGGCGGCCGCCGCGGCGCCCGAGACGATTTCCGACAGCTCTTTGGTGATGCCTGCCTGGCGGGTCTTGTTGTAGACCAGCTTGAGTTCGTCGATCACGTTGCCCGCGTTGTCGGTCGCGGCCTTCATGGCCACCATCCGGGCGGAGTGCTCGGACGCCATGTTCTCGGCCACTGCCTGGTACACCAGCGATTCGACATAGCGCACCAGCAGCTCGTCGATCACGCTTTGCGCATCGGGTTCGTAGATGTAGTCCCACGAGTGATGGCCCGACTCGGTGCGCAGCGTGTCCGCGGCCAGGGGCAGCAGTTGCTCCACCACCGGCTCTTGCTTGATGGTGTTGACGAACTTGGTGTAGCAGAGGTGCACGGCCGAGACCTTGCCTTCGGCGTAGGCGTCGAGCAGCGCCTTGACCGGCCCGATGAGCTTGTCGAGGTGCGGCGTGTCGCCCAGGTGCGTGACGTGCGAGACGACCCGCGCGCCGATGCGGTTCAGGAAGCCCAGGCCCTTGCTGCCGATGGCGACCGAGTCGATCGTCTTGCCGGCCGCCTGCGCCTCGCGCATCTTGGCGGTCACGGCGCGCAGCAGGTTGGTGTTCAAGCCGCCGCACAGGCCCTTGTCGCTGGTCACGACGATGAACCCGATCACCTTGGCCTCGCTCGTCTTCATGAAGGCGTGCGTGTACTCCGGGTTCGCCTGGCCGAGGTTGGCCGCGATGTCGCGGATCTTCTCGCTGTAGGGGCGGGCCGCGCGCATGCGTTCCTGCGCCTTGCGCATCTTGGAAACCGAGACCATTTCCATGGCCTTGGTGATCTTCTTGGTGTTCTCCACCGATTTGATCTTGCCGCGGATTTCCTTACCAGCTGCCATGAGCGTTCCTTCCTTGGTCGTCGATCAGGCGAACGACTTCTTGAACGCGGCGACGGCCGTGTTCAGTTCGGCTTCGGCGTCCTTGTCGAGCGCCTTGGACTGCTCGATCTTGTCGAGCAGCGCGCCATGGCTGGACTTCAGGAACTGGTGCAGGCCGTGTTCGAAGGGCAGGATCTTCTTGATCTCGATGTCGTCCATGAAACCCTTGTTGACCGCGAACAGCGTGGCACCCATCAGCGAGATGGGCAGCGGGCTGTACTGGGTTTGCTTGAGCAGTTCGGTCACGCGGGCGCCGCGGTCGAGCTGCTTGCGGGTCGCTTCGTCGAGGTCGGAAGCGAACTGCGCGAACGCAGCCAGTTCACGGTACTGCGCCAAGTCGGTACGGATACCGCCCGACTGGCCCTTGATGACCTTGGTCTGCGCCGACGAACCCACGCGCGACACCGAGATACCGGCGTTGATGGCGGGGCGGATACCGGCGTTGAACAGGTTGGTTTCCAGGAAGATCTGGCCGTCGGTGATCGAGATCACGTTGGTCGGAACGAAAGCGGACACGTCTCCGGCTTGCGTTTCGATGATCGGCAGCGCGGTCAGCGAGCCGGTCTTGCCCTTGACTTCACCCTTGGTGAAGGCTTCGACGTATTCGGCGTTGACGCGGGCTGCGCGTTCGAGCAGGCGGCTGTGGAGATAGAACACGTCGCCGGGGTAGGCTTCGCGGCCCGGCGGGCGGCGCAGCAGCAGCGAGACCTGGCGGTAGGCCACGGCCTGCTTGGACAGGTCGTCATAGACGATCAGGGCGTCCTGGCCGCGGTCGCGGAAGTACTCGCCCATCGTGCAGCCCGAGTAGGCCGACACGTATTGCATGGCGGCCGATTCCGAAGCGGAAGCTGCAACCACGATGGTGTATTCCATCGCGCCGGCTTGTTCCAGGGCGCGCACCACGTTCTTGATCGACGAAGCCTTCTGGCCGATCGCGACGTAGACGCAGGTCATGTTCTGACCCTTCTGGTTGATGATCGCGTCGATCGCCACGGCGGTCTTGCCGGTCTGGCGGTCGCCGATGATCAGCTCGCGCTGGCCACGGCCGATCGGCACCATCGAGTCGATCGACTTCAGGCCGGTCTGCATCGGCTGGTCGACCGACTTGCGGGCGATCACGCCCGGGGCGACCTTTTCGATCACGTCGGTCATCTTGGCGTTGATCGGACCCTTGCCGTCGATCGGCTGGCCCAGTGCATTCACCACGCGGCCGATCAGTTCGGGGCCCACCGGCACTTCCAGGATGCGGCCCGTGCACTTGACGGTGTCGCCTTCGGAGATGTGCTCGTACTCGCCCAGAATCACGGCGCCGACCGAATCGCGCTCGAGGTTCAGCGCCAGGCCGAACGACGGCGTGCCGTCGGCCGACGGCGGGAACTCGAGCATTTCGCCCTGCATCGCGTCCGACAGGCCGTGCACGCGCACGATGCCGTCGGTCACCGACACCACGGTGCCTTCGTTGCGGATGTTCGCGCTGACGCCGAGGCCCTCGATGCGGCTCTTGATCAGTTCGGAAATTTCTGCGGGATTGAGTTGCATGACTCTTTCCTTCTTTCTTTGTAAGGGGCTGGCGACCTCAAGCGGCTGCCAGCGCAACTTTCATTTGTTCAAGGCGCGCTTTGACGGAGGTGTCGAGCACTTCGTCACCGACCACCACACGAATGCCGCCGATCAGCGACGGGTCCTGCTGGACCGTGAACTGCAGCTTGCGGCCGAAACGCTTTTCGAGCGCGGCGGAGATGTTGCCCAGGGCGGCGCCGTCGATCGGGAAGGCGCTGTACACCACGGCATCCGACGTGCCGCTCTGCGCGCTGGCCAGCACGCGGAACTGCTTGGCGATCTCGGGCAGCGCGGTGAAGCGGCCGTTCTCGAGCAGCGCCATCAGGAAGTTGTTCGCCGCAGGCGGCAGCGGCGAACCGTGCGCGGCGGCGACAACGCCGAGCACCTGCTCGGGCGTGGCCTTGGGGTTGTCCGCAAACTGGAGCAACTCGGGATTGGCGGCGATGGCGGCGACGTTGTCGAGCCAAGCGCCGGTTCCGGCGAGGTCCGACGAAGACGCCTTGAACAGCGCTTCGGCGTAGGGACGTGCGATGGTGGCGAGTTCGGCCATGGCGTGATCAGAGTTCGGTCTGCAGGCGGGCCAGCAAATCGGCGTGGACGGCCGGATTCACTTCCTTGCGCAGGATCTGCTCGGCGCCCTTGACGGCCAGCGCGGCGACTTGCTCGCGCAGGGCCTCGCGGGCCTTCACGGCTTGCTGCTCGGCTTCGGCGCGGGCGGCCGCAACGATCTTGTTGCCTTCTTCCGTGGCGCGGCCCTTGGCCTCTTCAACGATGGCCTGCGCACGACGTTCGGCATCGGCAAGACGCTGGGCGGACTCGTTGCGCGCCTGGCCGAGTTCGACTTCCACGCGCTTGTTGGCGGCGGACAGTTCGCTCTTGGCCTTGTCGGCGGCTGCGAGGCCTTCGGCGATCTTCTGGGCACGATCGTCCAACGCCTTGGCGATCGGCGGCCACACGTATTTCATCGTGAACCCGACAAGGATCAGGAACACGATCATCTGGACGATCAGGGTACCGGTAATGCTCACTTTTCACCCTCTCTTTGGGAATGAATCCGAGGCCATTCAACGCGGAACGACATGGGTTCGACGAGAAAGCCTGGACCCGATTACTTCGGCAGGTTGGCGATTTGCGAGAGGAACGGGTTGGCCGTTGCGAACCACAGCGCGATACCGGTACCGATGATGAACGCGGCGTCGATCAGACCGGCCAGCAGGAACATCTTGGTTTGCAGTTCGCCCATCAGCTCGGGTTGACGGGCAGCCGATTCGAGGTACTTGCTGCCCATGATGCCGATGCCGATACATGCACCGACAGCGCCCAGACCGATGATCAGGCCGGCGGCCAGTGCGACAAAGCTGATAACTTCCATGATGACTCCTAGAGGACTTTGGTTGAAGAGAAAAGAAAACGAAAACGAATGATCAGTGGTGATCGTGCGCCTGGCCGATGTAGACCAGCGTCAACATCATGAACACGAAGGCTTGCAGCGTGATGATCAGGATGTGGAAGATGGCCCAGGCCGTGCCCGCGATGATGTGGCCGAGCGCCAGGAAGATGCCGGTGGCGGACAGCGTCCAGGCGCCGCCCATCAGGGCGATCAGCAGGAAGATCAGTTCGCCGGCATACATGTTGCCGAACAACCGCATGCCGTGCGAGACCGTCTTGGCGATGAACTCGATCATCTGCATGGCGAAGTTGAAGGGGTACAGCGCCCAGTGGTTGCCGAAAGGCGCGGTGAAGAGCTCGTGGATCCAGCCGCCCAGGCCCTTGATCTTGATGTTGTAGTAGAGGCAGATGATCAGCACCGTGACCGACATGCCCATCGCGACCGAAAGGTCGGCCGTCGGCACGACGCGCAGGTAGGCATGCTCCGGGTCATGGCCGGCGATGCCGAAGATCTTGGCCCAGATGGCCGGGAACAGATCGACCGGGAACAAGTCCATCGCGTTGAGCATGAAGATCCACACGAAGATCGTCAGCGCCAGCGGAGCGACGTACTTGCGGCTCTCGACGTTGTGGACGATGCCCTTGGCCTGCTGGTCGACGACCTCGACCAGGATCTCGACCGCGGCCTGAAAGCGCCCGGGAACACCCGAAGTCGCCTTGCGGGCGGCCCGCCACAGGATCCAGCAGCCCAGCACGCCGAGCAGGATCGAGAAAAACAGCGAATCAAAGTTGAAGACGGAGAGATCGGCCACACCTCCAGGCTTGGCGCTTTGCAGGTGCGTCAAGTGGTGAACGATGTATTCACCAGCGGTCATACCGTGTTCCGCAGCGTTTTCAGCAGCCATCCGTTACTCGTCTCAAAGTTTCAGGCGTTTGGGGGCCAGCATCACCGCCACCCAAGCCGCCTTCATTGTCACCACCAAGCCCACCAGCATCGCCGGCCAGCTCAGTTCCGAAATCAGCCTTGGCGCGGCGATCAGCATCGCCACCGTCAAGGCCATCTTGACCATTTCCCACAAGAAGAACCCGAACACCGCAGTGCCCGGATTCAGGGATGCAAAACGTCCGGTGAGCCCCCGTGCGAACACCGCCGCGGGAACGACCACCGCGAGCGCACCGTATCCGGCGGACCACCCCAGATTTTCCCTCCCTGTCAGACCCCAGGCCGCCAATGCCGCCAGCAGCCCCCCAACGACCTGAATCGCGATCACCCGCCAGGGCGAGATCAGCGGCTTCAGTTCGCGTAGCCGCTGGGCCTCTTCGGCGGTCAGCGGCTTGAACTCTTCTTCCGGACCGTCGCCATCCTCGGGATCCTCGGGGACCTCTTTCGATGCATTGCGGGCGATTGTTTTCATTTCGAATGAAGCCCGGATGACGAACCAGAATTTCTACAAAGCCATTGATTATAAGTAAAAACCCATGGCGTTCGGCCAGCCCACACGGATGCGGAGGAAAAGTTCCCCAGTCCGGCGCCGGGGCGCTCCGAACCCGCTTGGGAAAGCTCTGCGCGCCCCCACCATAATTCTCCATGCACCCGATCGCCCACGCCCTCCCGGACAACCTCTGCTACCTCGACGGTAGTTATACGCCGCTGCGCGACGCCAAGATCAGCGTACTCGACCGCGGGTTCATTTTCGGCGACGGCGTCTACGAGGTGGTGCCGACCTACGGCGGCCAGCCCTTCTGCTTCGACCTGCACATGGCAAGGCTCGAGCGTTCGCTGGCCGAGTTGCAGATCCGCAGCCCGTTGTCACCCGCGCAATGGCGCGAGATCGCGATGCGGCTGGTCGAGGCCGCGCCGCCGGCCCAGCGCGCCGGCATGCAGGGCATCTACATCCAGGTGACGCGCGGCGTGGCGCCGCGCGACCATGCGATGCCGCAGGGCCTGACGCCCACGGTGTTCGTGATGGTGAACCCCATGAAACCGGTCGCCGACGCCGTGCGTGCCCAGGGCGTGGCCTGCGTGAGCGCGCCCGACTTCCGCTGGCAGAAAGCCCACATCAAGGCCACCAGCCTGCTCGGCGCGGTGCTGGCGCGGCAGATCAGCGTCGCGGCCGGTGCCGCCGAGACGATCATGTTCCGCGACGAGGGACTCAGCGAGGCCTCCTCCAGCAACGTCTGGGTGGTGAAGGACGGCATCGTCAGCGGCCCGCCCAAGGACCAGCTGGTGCTGGCCGGCATCCGCTACGGCCTGATCGAGCAGATCTGCGCCGACGCCGGCATCCCGTTCACGCTGCGCCGCATCACGCGCGAAGAGGTGTTCGGCGCCGACGAGCTGCTGCTGTCCTCCGCCAGCAAGGAAGTGCTGCCGGTGGTGACGCTCGACGGCCGCACCATCGGCGCCGGCCGCCCCGGCCCGATCTACCAGGCGCTCTACGCCGGCTACCAGCAGGCCAAGGCCCGCAGCACGCAACGACAGGGTTTTCAAGGAGTGCCCGCATGACCCAAGTCCCCGACACCCCGATCGACGCCCGCAAGGAATCGCTGATCGAGTACCCCTCCCAGTTCCCGATCAAAGTGATGGGCGCGAAAGTCGAAGGCTTCGTGCATGCCGTGACGCTGATCGCCGAGCAGTTCGATCCGGCGTTCGACGCCACCACCATCGAGCTGCGCAACAGCAAGGCCGGCAACTACCTCGGCGTGACGATCACCGTGACCGCCACCAGCCGCGAGCAGCTCGACGACATCTATCGCGCGCTGTCGAGCCACCCGATGGTGAAGGTGGTGCTCTGACCCCAGCGCTCGCGCCGACGCTGCTCGGCCGCGTCGACTACGCCCCGACCTACGCCGCCATGCAGCAGGCGACGCAGGCGCGCAGCCCCGACAGTCCCGACCAGCTGTGGCTCTGCGAGCATCCGCCGGTCTACACCCAGGGCCTGGCGGGCAAGGCCGACCACGTGCTGAACCCTGGCCCGATTCCCGTGGTGCAGACCGATCGCGGCGGCCAGGTGACCTACCACGGCCCCGGCCAGGTGGTGGCCTATCCGCTGATCGACCTCAAGCGGGCCGGCTACTACGTGAAGGAATACGTTTACCGGATCGAGGAGGCCGTGATCCGCACGCTGGCCCATTTCGAGGTCACTGGGCACCGGGTGGCCGGCGCACCCGGCATCTACGTGCGGCTGGACGACCCGTTCTCGCATGCGGCGCTGACCGGCCCGCAGCATCCCGCCGACCCTTTTCGGGGCCTGGGCAAGATCGCCGCGCTCGGGATCAAGGTCAGCCGTCACTGCACCTACCACGGCGTGGCGCTCAACGTGGCGATGGACCTGGAACCCTTCACCCGCATCAACCCTTGCGGCTACGCAGGGCTTGAAACCGTCGATCTTTCTACAATCGGCGTTCGAACAACCTGGGACGAAGCCGCGCAGGTGCTTGGCCGCAAGCTGGCCGCCTACCTCGCGCCCTGAGCCCCGTCAAAGAGAGTTGCCATGAGCACCGTCGAAGTCGTCCGCGACGCACAAGGCCCCGAAAACTACAACCCGCTCGCCAAGCAGAAGGCCGCGGCCAAGCTGTCGCGCATCCCGGTCAAGGTGGTGCAGGGCGAGGTGCTCAAGAAGCCCGACTGGATCCGCGTCAAGGCCGGCTCGCCGACCACCCGCTTCTACGAGATCAAGCAGATCCTGCGCGAGAGCAACCTGCACACGGTGTGCGAGGAGGCTTCGTGCCCGAACATCGGCGAGTGCTTCGGCAACGGCACGGCCACCTTCATGATCATGGGCGACAAGTGCACCCGGCGCTGCCCGTTCTGCGACGTCGGCCACGGGCGGCCCGACCCGCTCGACACCGATGAGCCGCTGAACCTGGCCAAGACCATCGCCAGGCTGCGCCTCAAGTACGTGGTGATCACCAGCGTCGACCGCGACGACCTGCGCGACGGCGGCAGCCAGCACTTCGTCGACTGCATCCGCAACATCCGCGAGCTCTCGCCAACGACGCAGATCGAGATCCTGGTGCCCGACTTCCGCGGCCGCGACGACCGCGCGCTGGAGATCCTCAAGGCCGCGCCGCCGGACGTGATGAACCACAACCTCGAGACCGCGCCGCGCCTCTACAAGGAAGCGCGGCCGGGCAGCGACTACCAGTTCAGCCTCAACCTGCTGAAGAAGTTCAAGGCGCTGCACCCCGACGTGCCGACCAAGAGCGGCATCATGGTCGGCCTCGGCGAGACCGACGAAGAAATCCTGCAGGTGATGCGCGACATGCGCGCCCACGACATCGACATGCTGACCATCGGCCAGTACCTGTCGCCCAGCAACAGCCACCTGCCGGTGCGCCGCTACGTGCATCCCGACACCTTCAAGATGTTCGAGGAAGAGGCCTACAAGATGGGCTTCAGCCATGCGGCCGTCGGCGCGATGGTGCGCTCGAGCTACCACGCGGACCAGCAGGCTGGGCACGTCCTGGCCGGCGCGCCTTCGCTCGGCTGAGGGTGCGCACCGCTGCGCCGGGCCCGGCTGCCGGGCGCCCGCTGAACATCCTGCTTGCGATGTGCTATCTCGTGCATCGCTCGGGTGCGGAAATGTTCACCCGCGATCTGGCACTTTGGCTGCGTCGGCGCGGGCATGCGGTCACCATCTTCGCCACTACCTTCGGCGACATGGCCGACGAACTGCGATACGCCTCGATCGCCTGTGTGACGGACGTGGCCGACATGGCCGGGCGGCCCGACGTGATCATCGGCAACACCCACCACGAGACGGTGCGCGCCCTGCTTCATTTCCACGACGTGCCGGTTCTCACGATCTGTCACGACCGCAGCGCGGACCATGGGCGCCCGGCCCGGTTCGCCCAGGTCGTCTGCCACGTGGCCGTCGACGAGAACTGCGCCGAGCGCCTGGTGCACGAATTCGGGATCCCGCGCGAGCGCATCGAGCTGATCCAGAACGGGGTCGACCTCTCGCGCTTCCTGCCGCGCCCCGCGCTGCCGGTGCGGCCACGCAGCGCGCTGGTGTTCAGCAACTACGCTTCGCACGATGCGCAGCTCGAAGAAGTCCGGGCAGCCTGCACGCAGCGCGGACTGACTCTGGACGTGATCGGCAGCGGCAGCGGCAACCACATGACCGACCCGGCGGCGGCCCTCGGCCGCTACGACGTGGTCTTCGCCAAGGGCCGCTGCGCCACCGAGGCGCTGGTGACCGGCAATGCCGTCGTGGTGCTCGACCCCAGCATGGGGATGGGCGAGATGGTGACGGCGGGCGAGGTCGCGCACGCACGGCGCTGGAACTTCGGCCGCGCCTTGATGGTCCGCCCGATCACGCGGGACAACGTGGGCGCCGAACTCGACCGGTACGACGCGCAGGACGCGGGCGCCGCCGCTGCGTGGGGCCGCGCGAAAGGTGGACTCGATGTGACGCTGGGCGCGCTGGAGACCTGGGCACTGCGACTCTCACAGCAATACCCGACGGTCGAGGTCCCTTCGGACCAACGCGCACGCGAGATGGCGCACTACATGGACGATTGGATCCGGCGCGGCAGCCCCACGGCGGCGCATCTCGCCATGGCGGCGCTGCAGCAGCAGCTCGCGCTGCTGCATCAAGCCCTCAACGACCGCCAGCGCGCGCACCAGGTTGAGCTCGACGCGCGGCAGGCCCAGGTGCAGGGTCATGCCGACCGAGCGACCGCGCAGGCCGAGCTGGCCGAGCAGTTGCGAGCCACCGAGGCCGCTTGCAGCGCCAGGCTGGCCGACGCCGAGCAACAGAGCCGGCAGGCGCGCGCCGAACTGGCGGGCCTGCAGGCGCAGTTGCGCGAAGTCCACGCCAGCCGTTCATGGCGCGTGACCGCGCCGCTGCGCCGGATTTCGACCTTCCTCCTGTCGAGAAGCCAGCGCGCATGAAATCCCTGGTCATCGCCGCCCACTCGGGGCACGAACTGCTGCTCTGGAAATGGCTGCGCAACGAGCGCCCCGACTTCGTGGTGCTGACCAACGGCGCCGGGTCGAGCGGCGTGCCGCGGCTCGACCCCACGCTCGCCAACCTGGCTGGTGCCGGTGCGAACTGGGTGCCGGGGGTCGTGCAGCCGGTGGCCGATGCGCAGATCTACCGCGCACTGCTGGAGGGCGACAGCCTTCTGTTCGCGCAGTGGCTCGAGGCCTTGACGACGCATGTGCTCGCGCAGGGCATCGACTGCATCGTCGCGGACGAGGCGGAGGACTACAACCCGTCGCACGACCTCTGCCGCCTGTTGGCCAACCAGGTCGCGGTGCGCTGCGCGGCGCGCGGTCATGCGGTCGCCGCGTTCGGCTACCCGACGGTGGGCCATCCGAGCCCGCCGGCCCGCCTGTCGGCGGAGCAGCATCTCATGATCGAGCTCGATGAACGCGAGCTGCAGGCCAAGCTCGACGACATGCACGGCTACGCCCGCAGTTTCGGTGGCCAGCTGGAGCGCGAACTCGACGGCTTCATCGCCGAGTTCGGGGCCCGGGCCTATGGCCGGGAGTGTCTCTTCGCCGCACAGCCCACCCGCTACGAGCGGGCCGAGGCGGCGCTCGCCAAGCCGGCGTTCGAAACCTTCGGCGAAGAACGCGTCGCGGCGGGCGTCTACCGCCACGTGATCCGCGGCGCCCACCTCCAGGCCGTCGCCGACCGATTGCGCGGACCGGCTCGCTGAAGCGCCCCCCGGAATCGATGACTTTCTCGACCCCCGCCTTCACAGACGGCCCCATCGACGCGCCCACGGGGCAGCCGCCGTCTGGTCGCGTCGAAGCCGACCTCCTCCATGCCGTCGTCGGTCTCGGCCGCTTCGGCCGCACGCACGCGCGCAAGCTGGCCGGGCTGCCGGGGTTTTGCCTGCGCGCCGCGGTGGACTGTTCGCCGGCAGCCGGCGCCGATGCCGAGCTCGCAACGCTGCCGCTGCTGTCGCACGTGGACGAACTGCCCTCGGACATCGCATCGGCGACCGTCGTCACCAGCGACGCGGCGCATGCCAAGGTCGCGCTGGCCCTGATGCGCAGGGGCTGCCACGTGCTGGTCGAGAAGCCGTTGTGCATCGAGCCGCGCGACGGCGCCCTGATGATCGGGACCGCCCGGCAATGCGGTGTCACGCTGAGCACCGGGCATATCGAACGCTTCAATCCGGTATTCGACGACGTCATGCTGGCGCGGCTGCGACACGCGGCTGCGGACCACGGCCACAGCCCCCATCCGTTCCTGCGATTTCGCCGATTTTCCACACGCAATGCCACGGCCGCCGACAGCATCCTGGATCTGATGGTGCACGACCTCGACCTGCTGGCCTGGCTGTGCGCCGTGCCCACGGATGCGCCGCTGCGGGTCCTCGCCCGAAAGGTCGGCGTGCGCAGCGTCAGCGCGCGCGTTCAATTGGGCGGCCTCGTCGCCGACCTGGAAAGCGGCTACGACAGCGCGTCGCCACAGACCCGGCTGCAGATCGACGAAGCCGGCCGCGAACTCACGCTCGACCTGCGCGAGGGCGAGCGCTGCCTGGTCGCGGGCGATGACGCGCTGGCGCAGCAATACCAGGACTTCCGGCGCGCGATCCACGGCCAGGGCCGCCGCATCGCGTCGGGCGCCGAAGGACTGGCAGCCGTGACCCGGGCCTTGCAGGTCCTGCGCGCGTGAAGAAGACCATCCCGCTGTTCCGCTCGGCGGCCGCCTCCGAACCGATGGCGGCCCACCTGGGACAGCTGTGCGGCGACGTGCTGCGAAGCGGGGTCTACATCCTCGGCCCCCAGGTCCGGATGCTCGAAGCGCGGCTGTCGGGCTTGCTGAAGGGTCGCGAGACCGTGGCCGTGGGTTCAGGTTCCGAGGCGCTGCTGCTGGCCTTCAAGACCCTGGGCATCGGCAGCGCAGGCGGGGGAACCGCGCAAGACGAGGTCCTGCTTCCGTCCTACACCTTTATCGCCTGCGCGGAAGCCGTGATCGCGGTCGGCGCGCGGCCGGTCTTCGTCGACAGCGCCGTCGATGATTTCCTGCCGTCGCTTGAACACTTCCGCGAGGCGCGCACGCCGCGCACCCGCGCCGTCCTCGCGGTCGGCCTGTTCGGCGATCCGACCGGCCTGCCCGAACTCGCCGCCTATTGCCGGGGCGAGCAACTGCACCTGATCGAGGACGTGGCGCAATGCCTGGGCGCCCGCACGGGCGACGCAACCGCTCGCCTGGAGCCGGCCGGCACCTGGGGCGACGCCACGGCGATGAGCTTCTATCCGACCAAGACGCTGGGCGCAGCCGGTGATGCCGGCGCGCTGGCCTTCCGCGATCCGCGCCACGCGCAGCAGGCGCGCCTGCTGCGCAACCACGGTTGGAGCGATGGCCGCCATCACTGCCTCGGGCACAACAGCCGCATGGACGAACTGCAGGCCTGCCTGCTCAACGCGGCCCTGGATGACTTCCCGGCGGCGATCACGCGGCGGCAAACGATCGCGACGCGCTACCTGGCAGCCTGGTCCGGCTGCCCGATGCGGCTGCCGCGCGATGCCGCGGGCCACGCCTGGAACTATTTCGTCGTTGCCTTGCCGGAACGGCGCGAGCGCGACAGGTTCGCGGCTCGGCTGGCCGAATCCGGCGTTGCCACCCGCATCTACTACGAGCAGCCGCTGCACCGGCACGAAGCCCTTCGTGCCTGGCACGGCGCGCGCGCCCTGCCGCACAGCGAAAAGCTGGCCGACTGCTCGCTGGCCCTGCCGCTCTATCCCATGCTCGACGACGAGGAAGTCGAATACGTCATCCGTGCGGTACGGCAAGCCGCCGTCGAAATCGCGGATCCGGGTCTCCGCGCAGACCCATGCGACCTCAGCTAGTCTTTCCTGCGCCCAGCCGGAGCGCAAAGAACGCCAGGATCTCGTCGCGCGCCGCGATGGTGGGCTGGCCCGCTTCGTCGATCAGGTGGGCGGTCACGACGCTGTGCGGGCTGGCGACCACCTGGGCGAAGAAGGGCGGCAGTGCGTGGCGATTGGCCGCGCTGTCGGGCAGCACGCGCGCCACGAAGCGCTCCCCCAGGGCATCGGCATAGGCGGCGAAGCGCTGGGCTGTGCAGAACCGGTCCCCTTCGAAGCGATAGGCCAGGACGCTCAGCCGGTCCCGCTCCAGGCGCTGCCGAACCGCCGCGAGCTCGTCCGGCGGGCTTTCGACGGCCGCCGGCTGGTCCAGCGGCAGCGACGGCTGGCACAGGACCGGCGCGAGCACCGCCGCCTCCAGCGCCATCGTCAGCGCGAAGTTCCCCGTGAAGCACATCCCGATCGCGCCCACGCCCGGGCCGCCGCACTGCCGATGGGCCAGGCGCGCGAGGGCGCGCAGCCATTGCGTCACGGGGCTGGCCCGGTCGGCCGCGAAGGCCCGGAACTCGGCGCTGACGCAGGCTCGCCGGACGGTGGCCGTGCCCTCCTCGACCTCCGGCACCGCCCCGTCGCGGCCGAACAGCGAGGGCATGTAGACGGTGAACCCCGCATCGCGGACCCAGCGGGCGAAGCGCGCGACATGCGGACTGATGCCCGGCATCTCGGCCATGACGATCACGGCCGGGCCGGTGCCGGCCACGTGCACGACCTTGGCGACGCCCTCCAGCGTGATCTCGCGCGGATCGAAATCGTCCAGCGGGTCGGGCAGGTTCGGGTTGCGGTCCGGTTTCATCGGGGCTCCTGGCCATGGTCGACGAGATGCTGCAGATGGGCGAAACCGGCCGCCCGGGCAAAGTCCGCCAACGTCCAGACGGCCCCGCCGACACCCCAGCGGCCGTCAGCCACCTCCTGCAGAAGCACCGACGTGACGAGGCGCCGCCGGTCGTCGGCAGGAAGCGCCTGTTCGAAAGATGCGTGCACGCATTGCACGTAGCTGGCTCGCGACGTCTCATCCAGAACACCCGATGGCAAGTAGATCCTGGCGCTGCAAGGCAGCAGTTGCGAAGTCAGGTCGACACCGCCGCAGATCCAGCCACCGGTGGCCACCTCGTTGACGAGGACCCAGCACAAGGACCGTTGCCTCGGATCGGCCGGGATCTGCTCGGCAGCACCGGCGGCGGCGTTGAAGCCGCGAACCAGCGCAGCGCGGGCTGAACCGGGGAAGGCGTCTTTGGGAATGTCGACGAGGATCGTGGGCATGGGCGTCCTTTTTCTGGGATGCGGATCGCCATTGCAACCTGCACCATCTTAGACTGCCAGTGTCCAATTAACCCCAATTCAGGCGTTTTCAGCCATGCACGATTTCACGATCCTGATCCTGCCTGGCGCCTACGGCAGCAGCGTGGCCGTGACCCTCGACATCCTGAATGCCGCCGCCGCGCTGGCGCCGCGGGCCAAGTCGCCGCGACCGACGTGGCGCGTGGTGTCGCCGAACGGCGGCGTCGTGGCCCTCGGCAGCGGCCTGCGGGTCGACACCGCGGTGTTGCCCGCGCGCTCGCGCGCCGATGCCTCGACCTGGATCGTTCCCGGCCTGGGCGTGGACGATCCCGCCGAACTGGCGCGCCGCCTGGCGGGCGCCGACATCGCGCCCACGATCGCCGCCGTCAGGCGGCACGGCCGGCGAGGCAGCGCGGTCGCCGCATCCTGCTCGGCGGTCTTCCTGCTGCAGGCGGCGGGCCTGCTGCGGCAACGGCGGGTCACGACCTCGTGGTGGCTCGCGCCCGAACTGCGGCGCATCGAACCGGGCTGCGTCGTCGATGCCGACCGCATGGTGTGCGCCGACGGGCCAGTGACGACCGCCGGTGCCGCCTTCGCGCAATCGGACCTGATGCTCCACCTGCTGCGCACGCGCTTCGGCACGGCACTCGCCGACGCGGTCGGCCGGGTCCTGCTCATCGACGGGCGCCAGGCGCAGGCGCCGTTCGCGCTGCCTTCCATGATGTCCAACGGCAACCCGCTGGTGGCGCGCCTGACGCATTGCATCGAGTCGGCCCTGCCGCATCCGCCCAGTGTGGCGGCATTGGCCGAGCGATTCGCCATGTCGCAGCGGACGCTGGCGAGGCAGGTGCGCGCCGCGACCGGCCAGGGCGCCCTGGCGCTGGTGCAGAGCGTGCGGCTCAACCGGGCCCGCATGCTGATCGAGTCGAGCCGGATGACGGTCGAGCAAGTCGCCGCCGAGGTGGGCTACGAGGACGCGACGGCACTGCGACGGCTCATGCGCAGGGCGGCCGGCGCCGCGCCGAGCCAGTTTCGCTCGGGTCGGCGATCGGCTGGCGCCGGCCCGGCCTCGGCCGTGCGCGACGCGTAAGATTCATGCGGCCCCTCGCGGCCATCGCCCGACCCCCAGAAGCTGAAGAGACCATGAGCAATTTCGAGGCAGCCATCCAACGCGACTTCGGCCTGATCGCCGACCTGATCGCCATCCACGCGCAGCAGGGGCCCGAACGGCCCGCCCTGGCCGACGCCACGCAGACACTGAGCTACGGCGCGCTCGACGCGCTGATGGACCGCATCGCGGCCAGCCTGCAACGCGATGGCCTGGCGCCCGGCGATGCGATCGCAATCTGCGCCGCATCGAGCGTGGACTACGCCGCGGTGTTCCTCGGCGCGCTGCGCGCCGGCGTCGCGGTCGCGCCGCTGGCGCCCGGCTCCACACAAGCCAGCCTGGCGCGGATGATCGAGGACGCGGGCGCACGCATCCTGTTCGTCGACCAGGCGGCGGCCGAGGTGATCGGGCCGGCGGCGCCGGACGCCATCCCGCGCCTCGCGCTCGACGGCTCGGCCGCCGGCGGCGACTTCGAGGCCTGGCTCGCACCAGCGGGCGTTCGGCCCGCCGCGGTCGAGCTGCAGCGCTCGTCGCCCTTCAACATCATCTATTCCTCCGGCACCACGGGCGAGCCCAAGGGCATCGTCCAGGGCCACGGCATGCGCTGGGCGCACGTGCAGCGCGGCGCCAGGTACGAGTACCGCCCCGAGACGGTCACGCTGCTGTCGACGCCGCTCTACTCCAACACCACGCTGGTCGTGTTCTTCCCGACCCTGGCCTTCGGCGGCTGCGTGCTGCTGATGCCGAAGTTCGATGCGGCGGCGTATCTGAAGCTCGCCGAAAGCCGCCGCGTCACGCACACCATGCTGGTGCCGGTGCAGTACCAGCGCCTGATGGCCCGGCCCGATTTCGGAGCCCACGATCTGACGAGCTTCCAGTACAAGTTCAGCACCAGCGCGCCCTTCAATGCGGCCCTCAAGGCCGACGTGCTCCAGCGCTGGCCCGGCGGCCTGATCGAGTTCTACGGCATGACCGAAGGCGGCGGCACCTGCATCCTCGAAGCCCACCTGCACCCCGACAAGCTGCACACCGTCGGCCAGCCGGCCGAGGGCAGCGACATCCGGCTGATCGACGAGGAAGGCCGCGAGGTGGCGCGCGGCGAAGCGGGCGAAGTGGTCGGGCATTCGGCCGGCATGATGGTCGGCTACCACCGCCAGCCCGCCAAGACGCGCGAGGCCGAATGGTTCGACCCGAGCGGCAAGCGCTTCATCCGCACCGGCGACGTCGGCCGCTTCGACGACGACGGCTTCCTGACGCTGTTCGACCGCAAGAAGGACATGATCATCAGCGGCGGCTTCAACATCTACCCGAGCGACCTCGAGACCGTGGTGCGGGCCCATCCGTCGGTGGCCGATGTCGCGGTGGTCGGCGTTCCTTCGGAGCAATGGGGCGAGACGCCGGTGGCCTTCGTGGTGCGCCGGGCCGGCGACGACACCGCCGCCGAGACGATCCTGCAATGGACCAACGAGCAGCTCGGCAAGACCCAGCGCCTGGCTCGGCTGCAGTTCATCGACGAGTTGCCGCGCAGCGCGATCGGCAAGGTGCTCAAGCGCGAACTGCGTGAACTCGTCGCGCGCTGAACCCACCCCGGAGGCCGCGCCGCACGAAGGCGGCGGCAACGGCCTGCTCTGGGTGCTGATCGCCGCGGCCGTCCTCTTCGCCCTGGTCCGGCCGCGCGCACCGATGGACTACATCCGGCTGGTCGACTGGCAGACCATCGGGGCCTTGGCCGGGCTGCTGGCGATCACCCAGGGCGTCGAGCGCAGCGGCATGCTGCAGGCCGCCGCGGCGCGGCTGCTGGCGCGCACGGACGACCTGCGCAGCCTGGTGCTGCTGCTGGCCGCCAGCGCGGCCGTGTTGTCGGCCCTGGTGACCAACGACGTCAGCCTGTTCCTGCTGGTGCCGCTGACGCGGGTGCTGGCGACCCAGGCCCACCTGCCGCTGGCGCGGCTGGTGGTGATCGAGGCGCTGGCGGTCAACGCCGGCTCGGCCCTGACGCCGATCGGCAATCCGCAGAACCTGTTCCTCTGGCATCGCTCGGGCGAGAGCTTCCTTTCTTTCGTGGCCATGATGGGCCCGACCGTGGGGGTAATGCTGTTCTGGCTCTTCACCGCCATCTGGTTCGGCGTGCCTCGGATCCCGATCGCGCTCAAGCCATCGAGCGAAGCGGCGCCGGTGCAGCCGCGCCTGCTGGCGCTGTCGGGCCTGCTGTTCGTGGGTTTCGTGATCGCGCTCGATCGCCACTGGCTGCTGGCCGGCCTCGGCGTGGTCTTCGGCGCGTTCCTGCTGCTGCGACCGCGGGTGCTGCTGGGCGTCGACTGGGCGTTGCTGGCCATCATCGCGCTGATGTTCGTGGACCTGCGGCAGCTGGCCGAACTGCCGGCGGTGGCGACCCTGCTCGGCGGCCTGCCGATCGGCGAGGGCTGGCGCGCCTACCTGGCCGCAATCCTCACCTCGCAGTTCATCAGCAACGTGCCCGCCGCCATCGTGCTCGACCCCTTCGTGCACGACCTGCCGGCGCTGGCCGCGGGCGTGAGCGTCGGCGGCTTCGGCTGCGTGCTCGGCTCGCTGGCCAACCTGATCGCGCTGCGGCTGGCGAAGCTGCCGAACGGGCTGCGCGAGTTCCATCGCCTCAGCATTCCGTTCCTGCTGGTGTGCGGGGCGTCGGCGCTGCTGCTGCGGCTGGGGTGACAGGGCCGCATGCGCGGGAGAAAATCCGTCGACTTCCATGGACACGCCGGCCTCCACATCGCTGGGACTTTCGCTGCGGCGCTACGGCGCCTCGCGCGGCAGTCACTCGCACGACCATTTCCAGGTTCTGATCGGCATTGACGGCGTGCTCGACCTGGAAGTCGAAGGCCGGGGCCGCCGCGTCGGCGCTGGCGAGGGCTGGGTCGTGACGCCCGGCGACCGGCACGATTTCGAATCGAAGGACGGCAGCCGCTGCCTCATCCTCGACACCGCCCAGGACCTGTGGGCGCGATGCGCCGGCCGCGCGCCGCTGGCACCGCAACTGCTGGCGCTGGCGCGCTATCTGGCGCTGTGCGTTTCCGCGCCCTCGACCTCGGCCTCCGCCCTGCACCATGCGCCGGCCCTGCTGCTCGAAGCCTGGGGGCCGATCGTGCCGAATGGCCGCCGTCGCGCGATCGACTGGCAGGGTCTGTCGGACTGGGCGCGCAGCCGCTGGCATCGCCCGCTCGGCGTTGCGGATCTCGCAGCCGTCACTTGCCTGAGCCCGAGCCAGTTCGCGCAGCGCTGCCGCGACGAACAGGGCGTGAGCGCGATGCACTGGCTGCGCGCGCAACGGCTGCTGCATGCGCGCCAGTTGCGCGATCGCGGCATCGGCGTCGCGGAAGCCGCCCGCAGAACAGGCTATCGATCGCCGTCGGCGCTGACGGCAGCGATGCGGCGTTCGGGCAGCGCGCGCTGAGGCCTCGAACCCTCGTCGCGCGACGACGTCCCGTCGATCCGCGACGATCGCAGCGCTTAAGCTCGGCGGCCATGTCGTCGACCCTCCATGCCCTCGCCGCGATCGCCCTCTGGGCGACGCTGGCCTCGCTGGGCACCTCGCTTTCGCACCTGCCGCCCTTTCTGCTTACCGGGCTCGCGCTGGTGATAGGCAGTGCGATGAGCTGGCCGCTGGCGCTTCGCGACCGCAAGGCCTGGGCGATCCCGCCGTGCACGCTGGCGCTCGGCGTCTACGGCCTGTTCGGCTTCCACTTCCTGCTCTTCATCGCGCTGCGCCATGCGCCGCCGGTCGAGGCCAACCTCGTCAACTACCTCTGGCCATTGTTCATGGTGGTGCTGGCGCCGGTGCTGCTGCCCGGCATGTCGCTGCGTCCGCTGCACGTGCTGGCGGCGCTGCTGGGTTTCGCCGGCGCGGCGATCGCGATCCTCGGCGCGCGCGGCGGCGCCGGCGCGTCGGGCGCGAGTTCGTACTGGGGCTTCCTGCCGGCGCTGGGCTCGGCCTTCATCTGGGCCAGCTATTCGCTCTGGACGCAGCGCGTGCCGGCCTTCCCGACCACCGCGATCGGGCTGTTCGGCCTGCTGTCGGGGGCACTCTCGCTGGCCTGCCATGCGCTGCTCGAGCCTTCGGTCGCGCTGTCGCCGCACGACTGGATGCTGGTCGTGCTGTGCGGGCTGGGCCCGCTGGGCGCCGCCTTCTTCTTCTGGGACCTGGCGCTCAAGCGCGGCGATGCGCGGCAGATCGGCATCCTGAGCTACCTCACGCCGCTGGCCTCGACCGCGCTGCTGATGCTGGTCACCGGGCGGGCCCTCAGCTGGAGCATCGCGCTGGCCGCGGTGCTGATCATCTCGGCCGCCGTGATGGGCACGCGGGCGCGCTGACGGGATCAGTCGCTGACCTTGAGCACCAGCTTGCCGAAGTTCTCTCCCGTGAAAAGGCGGCCGAGCGCCTCCGGGAAGGTGTCGATGCCCTCGACGACGTCCTCGCGGCTCTTCATGCGGCCGTCCTTCAGGTAGCCCGACAGCTCGGCCACCGCCTCGCCATAGCGGTCGGCGTAGTCGAACACGACCATGCCCTGCATCCGCGCGCGGTTGACCAGCAGGCTGAGGTAATTCTTCGGGCCCTGCACCGGCGTCGTGTTGTTGTACTGGCTGATGGCGCCGCAGATGATGATCCGGGCGCCGCGCGCCAGCTTCGCCAGCACCGTGTCGAGGATGTCGCCGCCGACGTTGTCGAAATAGATGTCGACGCCTTTCGGGCAATGGGCCTTCAGGCCTTCGCGCACGGCCAAAGGCCCGGCCTTGTAGTCGATGCAGGCGTCGAAGCCGAGTTCCTTCACGACCCAGTCGCACTTGGCGGCGCCGCCGGCGATGCCGACCACGCGGCAGCCCTTGATCTTCGCCAGCTGGCCCACGGTCTGGCCGACCGCGCCGGCGGCCCCCGACACCACGACGGTCTCGCCGGGCTTCGGTTGGCCGACGTCCATGAGGCCGAAGTAGCCGGTCATGCCCGGCATGCCCAGCACGTTGAGCCACTGGCCGATGGTGCCGGCGCGCAGGTCGATCTTGACCAGGCCGTTGCGCTGGATCTCCTCCTGCGGGATCAGCGCGTACTGCTGCACGCCGAGCGTGCCGTACACGGTGTCGCCGACCGCGAAGGCCGGGTTGCGCGAGGCCACCACGCGGCCGACGCCGCCGGCCCGCATCACGGCGCCGATCTCGACCGGCGCGATGTAGCTCTTGCCTTCATTCATCCAGCCGCGCATCGCCGGGTCGAGCGAGAGCGACAGGGTCTGGACGAGAACGCCGCCTTCGGCCGGTTCGCCGACCGGCTCGTCGGTGAACTGCCAGTCGTCGCGCGTCGCGGCGCCTTCGGGTCGCTTGGCCAGGCGCACCTGGCGATTGGTGAGGGTGCTCATGCGCGGGTCTCCTTGGGGTGTCTATGCCCGGCGCATCGTAGACCCAAGCCACCCGGCGGCCGGTAGCGCATGCGACAACGCCCGGTCGCTCTCAGCCGATCGACTTCAGGCGCCAGGCAGCCAGACGCTGACCGCCAGCCCCGGCTGCGCATTGCGCACCGCGAGCCTGCCCCCGTGCGCCTCGGCCACCAGCCGGCACAGGTACATGCCGAGGCCGACACCGCCGGTGGCGCGCTGGCGCGCACCGTCGGTGCGGTAGAAGGGCTCGGTCAGGTGGGCCAGCTGCGCCGGGGCTACACCGGGCCCGAAGTCGCGCACTTCCAGTTCGACGCCCGCGTCGTCACCGCGCAAAGCGATGCGCGGCGGCTGGGCCGCGTCGGCGCCGTGGCGCAGCGCGTTGTCGAGCAGGTTGCGCACCAGCACCTTGAGCCGCGAACGGTCCAGCGCCAGGGCCGGCAGGCCCTCGGCCAGTTCCGCGACCACGCGGGCGCCCTCGGGATGCTCGGCCACCACCTCGCGCACCAGCGCCGCCAGGTCGACCGGCTCGCGCTGCAGCGCGGCATGCGGGCTGGCCAGCCGTTCGCTCTCGAGCAGGTCGCTGATCAGGTCGCGCATCTCGGCCAGGTCGCGCAGCAGCGCGGCCCGCTCGGCCGCGCCCTCGGGCGTCGCCGGCAGCAGCTCGGCATTGAGCCGGGCCCGGGTCAGCGGCGAACGCAGCTCATGACTCAGCGCCAGCAGCAGGCCGCGCTTGGCATCGAGCATGGCCTGGATGTCGTGCGCCATGGTGTTGATGCGCTGCGCCAGGTCGCCGAGCTCGTCGCGACGGCGCAGCGGGATCGGCGTGTCGAAGGCGCCGCGGCCGAAGCGCTCGGCGCCGGCGCGGATGTCGTCGAGCGGCCGCAGCAGCTTGCGGACATAGGCATAGGCCAGGGCGATCAGGGCCAGCAGCAGCGCCAGCGTGATCCAGCCAATGCCCTGGGGCTCGCGCTGCCAGGGCAAGGTGCCGATGCCGAAGCTCACGCGATGGCCGTCCGCCGTGGTGCGGCTGAGCCAGTCGCCGCGCGGACCGAAGCCAAAGCGATGCCTGTCGGGGTGCGAATCCCAGTTGACGGCCGGCCCTTCGATGCGGATCGAGATCGGCAGCCGTTCGACCAGCGCCTGGGCGCGGGCGACATCGGGCGGCGTCCCGAGTTCGGCCACGATCCGGTCCATGTAGTCGGCCACCACCGGCCGGGCAGCGTCGCGCCAGCCGGTCGAGAAGGCCCGCTGCGCGCCGCCGAGGAACACCGCGGTCATCGCCAGCGCCAGCAGCACGAACACCACGATCAGGCGCACCCTGAGCGAATGCCGCAGGCTGTGGCGCCAGCGGCGAGAGCGCCTCGGGCCTGCCGGCCTCACGGCGGCGTGCTCCGCCCGACGGCCAGGGCGTAGCCGGCATTGCGCAGCGTCTTGATGCAGTCCAGCGGCTCCAGCTTCTTGCGTAGCCGGCTGACGACGATGTCGACCGCGCGCGTGTAGAGCTCGGCCTCGTGGCCGCGCAGCCGGTTCAGGATCTCGTCGCGGCTCCAGACCCGGCCGGGCGGGTCGGCCAGCAGTGCCAGCAATTCGAATTCGGTGCCGGTCAATTCGATCCGCTCGCCGTGGCGCAGCACTTCGCGCTTGTCGAGGTCGATCGCCAGGCCCTCGAACAGCCGCTGCTGCGGCGCCGCTGCGGGAGGCGCCACGGCGCGCCGGCGGCGCAGGATGGTCTGGACGCGCGCCACCAGCTCGCGCGGCTCGAAAGGCTTCGGCAGGTAGTCGTCGGCGCCGATCTCGAGGCCGACGACCCGGTCCATCACGTCGCCGCGCGCCGTCAGCATGACGATCGGGATGTCGCTCTCCCGGCGGATCTCGCGGCACAGCGCGAAGCCGTCCATCTCGGGCAGCATGACGTCGAGGATCGCGGCGTCATAGTGCCCGGCGCGCAGCTTCGCCAGGCCTTCGCTCGGCCGGCTGGCGCTGTCCAGCACGAAGTCGAAGCGCGCAAAGTAGCTCGCCAGCGGGGCACCGAGGTGCTCGTCGTCGTCGATCAGGAGGATGCGCATCCGCTGCATTTTGGCCCACCGCCCGCGCCGCTCACCAAGGGTCCGCGGGTCCGAGACGGCCGAGGTGGGTGTGGCCGAAGCCGCTCGCGTACTTGAGCCCGTAGCCCAGCATCCGGTCGAAGCCGATGTGGGCGCACCAGATCAGCCCGAGCGCCAGCGCCACCGGCTGGCCGCCCAGGCCGCCGAGCGCCAGCAGCGCCACCGGCCCCAGGTAGGAATGGGCCGCGTTGTAGGCCGCCGCGCCCTGGCGCGGGCCGGCGAGGTAGCCGAGCCACGACAGGTCGGGCAGCAGGAACATCAAGGCGAAAGAGCCCCAACCGGCGCCGAGCTGCGAATAGCCGGCCAGCGAGGCCGCGAGCACGACCAGTCCTTCGAGCCGCAGCAGCAGGCGCACGCCACCACGGGCGGCGCCTGCCGACGGCACCGCGTCGGATTCGGCCGGTCTCGGACGGCGCCCGGCCGCCCCCCAGGCGACAGGGGCCTCAGCCACGGCGCCCCCAGCGCGGACGGTCCATGAAGTCACGCACCTTCTGCTGCTGGGCCGGGTTCAGGTTGTCGAAGAAATCCGCCGCCGCGGCGATCACCTCCGGACTGCCCGCCTGCACCGCGGCCGTCTTGTCGTCGACCAGCTGCTTCGCCCGCGCCTGGTCGAGCTTGGCGCCGGCGAACAGGCTGCGGAACTCGGCCCGCGGGTCGCCGCCGCCGCGCAGCGCCGCCCGCTGCGCCTGCAGCTTCTCGGCCAGGACAGTGAGTCTCTGCTTCTGGGCGGCGTCGAGTTCGAGCTTGCTGCCCACCCGTTCGACCATCCGGGCCCGGAATTCGGCCCGGTCCTGCTCGGAGCCGCTCCAGCCATGGCGATGGCCGCCGCATCCGGCCAGGCTGCCGGCCAGCAGGGCGGCACCGGCGATGCCGAAAAGAGATCGTTTGAACCAGCGTTTCATGAGAGTCTTCCTTCAGAGGGGATCGGGGTGATCCGGAAGACTCGATGGTCGGCGCGGGGCCCGCCGAAGTCCTTTCCGTGCGGTTTCGCTCTGTTTCGTTTTATTGCAGCGGATCTGGCTACGTACGAACCAGCGCCGCCGCCGGGTTCTCCGACTCCAGCACCTCCTGCGCCCAGGCTTCGAGCTTGCTGGTGTCGGCCCGCAGCACCTCCTGCTTGACCGCCAGGATCTGCGAGGGATGCATCGAGAAGCTGCGCAGCCCCAGGCCCAGCAGCAGCCGGGTGAAGACGACGTCGCCGGCCATCTCGCCGCAGACGCTGACCCCCTTGCCCTGGCGCCGGCACTCGGCAATGGTCTCGGCCACCAGGCGCAGCACCGCCGGGTGCGCCGGGTCGTACAGGTGCGCCACCGATTCGTCGGCGCGGTCGATCGCCAGCGTGTACTGGATCAGGTCGTTGGTGCCGATCGACAGGAAGTCGAAGTACTTCAGGAAGGTCTTGAGCGTCAGCGCGGCGGCCGGGATCTCGATCATCGCGCCCAGCTTCACGTTGCCGTGCACCGCGCCGCGGTTGTCGAGTTCGGCGCGCGCGAAGTCGATCAGCGACAGCGTCTGCCGGATCTCGCTGACATGCGCCAGCATCGGGATCAGCAGGTGGATCTCTCCGTGCGCCGCGGCTCGGAGGATGGCGCGCAGCTGGGTCAGGAACATCGCCGGATCGGCGAGGCTCCAGCGGATCGCGCGCAGGCCCAGCGCCGGATTCAGGTGGTAGTCCTCGCGCTGCTGCTTGCCGTCCAGCGGCTTGTCGGCGCCGACGTCGATGGTGCGGATCGTCACCGGCATGCCCTTCATGCCGTCGACCGCGCGCCGGTAGGCCTGGTACTGCTCCTCCTCGTCGGGCAGCCGCGCGAGGTTGTGGGCCTCGCGGCCCATGAACAGGAACTCGCTGCGGAACAGGCCCACGCCGACCGCCCCGGCCTTGACCGCGCCGATCGTGTCCTCGGGCATCTCGATGTTGGCCAGCAGGTCGACCCGCTGGCCGTCCAGCGTGACGGCCGGCTTGTGGCGCAGCCGCGAGAGCCGGCCGCGTTCGAGGTCGCCCTGGCGCTGCTTGAAGCCGTACTCGGCGAGGATGATCGGCGACGGGTCGACGATCATCACGCCGGCATCGCCGTCGATGATGACCCAGTCGTCCTGGCGCACCAGCTGGCTGGCGCTGCGGGCGCCGACCACGGCCGGGATGTCCATGCTGCGGGCGATGATCGCGGTGTGGGAGGTGCGGCCGCCGACGTCGGTCACGAAGCCCGCGAACACGCTCTTCTTGAACTGCAGCATGTCGGCCGGCGACAGGTCGTGCGCGATCAGCACCAGCGGCGCATCGAAGGCATCGCCGGCGATCAGGTCGTGGTGATCGTCCTCGTCGGCGGTGCGCTTGCGCCGCGGCGGCGTCGGCGCCAGCACCGCCGCCGTGCCCTTCATGCGGTGCAGCAGCCGCTCGACGACCTGCTCCAGGTCGGCCTTGCGCTCGCGCAGGTATTCGTCCTCCATCTCGTCGAACTGGCGCGCCACCACTTCGAGCTGGGTGGTGAGCGCCCACTCGGCGTTATAGAGCCGCTCGACGATCCAGTGCTTGACGCCGCCCGTGAGCACCTCGTCCTGCAGCAGCATCTGGTGCACTTCGAGCAGGGCCGCGAGTTCGTGCGGCGCGTCGTTGGGGCCCATCAGCGCGACGTTGGCCTGCAGCTTCAGCAGCTCTTCGGCCACCGCGTTGCGCGCAATGCGGACCCGGTCGATCTCGGCCTCGATCTGCTCCGGCTTGATGAAGTAGTGAGCCACGTCGATGCGGCTCGATACCACCAGCACCGCCCGCCCGATGGCGATGCCTCGGGCAACGGGAAGGCCGTGGACGACGAAGGTCACTCGCCCTCGCCGAATTTGTCGTTCATGAGGGCGACGATGGCATCAAGCGCCTCCTGCTCGCTGTCGCCGATCGTCTCGACGTCCACCGTGACGCCCATGCCCGCGGCCAGCATCATGACGCCCATGATGCTCTTGGCGTTGACGCGGCGGTCGCCGCGCGACAGCCAGACCTCGCACGGAAAGCTGCCTGCGAGCTTGGTGAGTTTCGCCGAGGCGCGCGCATGCAGGCCCAGCTTATTGCTGATGGTCACGGATGTCTTGGTCACTGTGCTTTCTTCTTGCCTGGTTCTGCGGCGCCGCCACGGCCACCTGCATGACGCCGGCCGTTCCGCCGGTGACCGCCCGCTGCACCAGCGTGTCGAGCGGCTCGTTGCGGTAGCTCACCGCGCGCAGCAACATCGGCAGGTTGACCCCCGCCACGAGACGCGAGCGGACGCCGTCGACCAGCTTCTGCGCCACGTTGCAGGGCGTGGCGCCGAACACGTCGGCCAGCACCAGCACCTGGGACCGCGGGGCGGCCTGGAGCTGGGCCAGCATGATGCGGGCGGCGGCGAGGGTTTCGTCCGGCGATACGTTGGGCAGCACGTCGAGCGCGACGATCGACGCTTCGCTGTCGGGAAAGACATGCAGCGCGCACTGGCGCAGCGCCTGGGCGAGCGGCGAGTGGGCGATGATGAAGATGCTGGTCATGCGGATCGGTGGGCGGTCTCTCGATTATGCGGGGCCGGGCTCGTCAGGCAACCTCGGGACGGCTCATGGCAGGCGCAAGCCCTCGAAGAAGGTGGCGAGCGCCTCGGTCGACGACGGCCTGCCGAGCACGGTCGCCTGGTAAAGCGAGACGCCGTCCGGGCGCTGTTGGGCGAACCACAGCACGTGCAGCCCGCCGCCCTCGGGCGTGTCGAGCCGCACCGGTGGCGGCGCGGGGGCCGCCCGCGGCAGGTCGGCCGGGCGCTCGGTCGCCGGGGCCCCGGCCAGCTGGCTGCGCGTCGCCGCCCGCCAGGCCCGGGCCCAGCCTTCGGCCTGCGCCGGGCTGCCGGCGACCGCATGGGCCACCGCGAAGGTGGCGCCGCCGGCCTCGCAGCCGGCCATGTCCACCGTGACCGCCTCGACCCCCAGCGGCAGCGCGCGGGTCGCCCGGTCCGGCTTGCAGGGCAGCAACACGATGACACCCTCGCTCCCGATCGGCACTTCGCGCCAATTGAAGGTCGGGTTGCAGCCGGCGAGCGCACTGGCCATGGCCAGTGCCAGGGCGGCGGCGTGGGAACGGGTGGACAGGGGCATCGGGAGATCGATTATCGAACTGCGGCCGATCGGAACTAAAATCCGGCGGCCCGCTCCATCCCTTGCCCATGAAAAAAGTCATATCCGCCGCCGCTGTCGCGCTCGCCCTGGCGGTCGGGGTCGGCGTCTACCTGAACACCGGCGTCTCGGCGGCGCCGGCCTCGACTTTCGTGCTGCTCGACGGCAGCAAGAAGAGCACCGAGGACCTGAAGGGCAAGGTCACGCTGGTCAATTTCTGGGCCACCAGTTGCGTCACCTGCGTCGGCGAGATGCCCAAGGTCATCGCCACCTACGACAAGTACAAGGGGCGCGGCTACGACACGCTGGCGGTCGCCATGAGCTACGACCCCCCAAGCTATGTGGTCAATTTCGCCGAAACGCGCAAGCTGCCGTTCAAGGTCGCGATCGACAACACCGGCGCCGTTGCCAAGGCCTGGGGCGATGTCCAGCTGACGCCCACCACTTACGTGGTCAACAAGCGCGGCGAGATCGTCAAGCGCTATGTCGGCGAACCCGACTTCGCCGAACTCCACAAGCTGATCGAGAAACTGCTCGCCGAAGCGTAGCCGCGGTCTTCAACGGCTGCGGAAAGTGTCGTGGCAGGTCTTGCAGGTCTCGCCGACGCTCGACACCGCGGCTTTGACGGCGTCCAGGTTGCCGGCCTTGGTGGCCGCTGCGAGCTTTTCCGTCTCGGCCATCAGGCGCTCGTTGAGTTCCTTGAACTTGGCCTGTTCCTTCCAGATGTCGGGTTTGGCCTTGCCGCCCTCGGTGCCCGGCCCGAAACCGGCCCAGGGCAGCTTCGAGATCATCGCCACCACCTCCGCATTGGCGGTCGCGGCCGCCGCGTCATAGGGGACCCGACCGCTCGCCATCGCCGCAACCCGGCCCAAGTGCTGGTTCTGGATGAACATCGCGCTCTGGCGGTACTTGACCGCATCCTCGGGCTTGGCGAACTGCGCAGAGGCCGGCAGCGCCAGCGCGAAAGAGGCGGCCGCCAGGGCCAGCAGGGCTGAATTCTTCATTCGTGGGTCCTTCTTCTGGGGCGCGGGCGATGCCGCCGGGCCAGTTTAGGGATTTGCCGCCGCATACGACTAGAGACAACCCGCAGGTCGCGGAACCCCGGAAGTTTGCTAATCTGCGCCTCCAGCCGCTTCTTTCCGACCGATGACCGCTTCCATCCCGGCCCAGGCGCAGCGCCCGGGGCTGGACGCCACTCCCGCCGCGCAGACCCGCATCTGGGACCTCCCGACGCGCGTGTTCCACTGGGTGCTGGCGGTGGCCGTGATCGCCCAGATCGCGACCGGCTTCGGCGGCGCCATGGAATGGCATTTCCGGATCGGCTACGTGCTGCTGGCGCTGCTGCTGTTTCGCATCGCCTGGGGCTTCGTGGGCGGGCGCTGGTCGCGCTTCTCATCCTTTCTCTATTCGCCGCGCTCGCTGCGCGACTACCTGCGAGGGCGGGCCCCTCCCGACCACCTGGTCGGCCATTCGCCGCTCGGCGCGCTGTCGGTGTTCGCCCTGCTTCTGCTGCTGGTGGTCCAGGTCGCGACCGGGCTGGTCGCCGACGACGAGATCGCCGCCTCCGGGCCGCTGGCGCAATTCGTTCCCGGCGCCATCGTCAGCGCAGCGACCTATTGGCATGCAATGATCGGCAAGTGGATCGTGATCGGCCTGGCCAGCCTCCATGTGCTGGCGGTGCTGTTCTACGTGGGCGTCCGGCGCCAGCGGCTGGTGCGGCCGATGATCACCGGCGACAAGCGGCTCCCGGAGGGCGGCACGGCGCCGAGCCGCGACGACGCCGCCTCGCGCCTGCTGGCGATGGCCGTGTTCGCGGCCTGTGCCGCTTTCGCGACCTGGATTGCGTCGCTGCGTCCATGAACCGCCAATGAGCCATTCCCTGTCGCGTCCGCTGCCCCTGGCAGACACGCCGGAAATCGTCATGATCACGCCGGACGAGCCGCACGAGCTGGACGCCGTGCGCGCGATCTTCCGGGACTATGCCGATTCGCTCGGCATCGATCTCGGCTTCCAGAATTTCGACCAGGAACTGGCCAGCCTGCCGGGAGAGTACGCGGAGCCGCGCGGTGCCTTGCTGCTGGCGGTGGTCGACGTCGGCGAAGTGGCGGTGCCGGTCGATGCCGAGCCGCTGGCGAGGACGCAGGGCCAGCTGGCGCACGTGGCCGGCTGCTGTGCGCTGCGGCCGCTCGACACGGCCGACTATCCCAATGCCGCCGAGATGAAGCGGCTCTATGTCCGGCCTCAGTTCAGGGGCGTGGGGCTCGGCCGCCAGCTCGCCGAGGCCATCCTGGATGCCGCCCGCGGCGCCGGCTATGCCTGCGTGCTGCTCGACACCCTGGACGACATGGAATCGGCCCGGGCCCTCTACGAGGACCTGGGATTCTCCGAAGTGCCGCCCTACTATCACAACCCCATCGCGGGGTCGCACTACCTCAAGGTGGATCTTTAGCCCTTGGCCTGGGCCAGCAGGGTGTCGGCGTCGCTGACTTCGAACTTGCCCGGGCCTTCGACGTTGAGGGTCGCGACCTTGCCGTCCTTGACCAGCATCGAATAGCGGTTGCTGCGCACGCCCATGCCGCGCGACGTCAGGTCGAGCGTGAGGCCGGTGGCGGTCGCGAAGGCCGCGCTGCCGTCGGCCAGCATGCGGACCTTGGTGCCGGTGTTCTGGTCGCGCGCCCAGGCGCCCATCACGAAGGCGTCGTTGACGCTCACGCACCAGATCTCGTCGACGCCGGCGGCCTTGAAGTCATCGTAGTGTTGCACGTAGCCCGGCACGTGCTTGGCCGAACAGGTGGGCGTGAAGGCGCCGGGCAGCGCGAACAGGGCTATGGTCTTGCCCGCGGCCGCCTTGGTGACGTCGACCGGGTTCGGTCCGATGCTGCAGCCCTCGCCTTCCACCTCGGAATACTCCTGCAGGGTGGCCGAAGGAAGGGAATCGCCGACTTTGATCATGTGTGTGCTCCAGAAAAAGAAAAACGGCCCACATTGTGGGCCGCTTTCGGGTTGGACGTCTGCCGCGGGGCTCAGGCCGGCGCCGGGCCGCTCCCAAGGCGGCCTGCGGCCCCCTCGGGGGGGCAGCGAACCACACGCAGTGGGGAGCGTGGGGGCTACTACATTCAGACCAGAACGGCCTTCTGCACCAGGCGGGTCACGACCCAGTTCTTCGACTTCGAGATCGGCCGGCTTTCGGTGATCTCGATGGTGTCGCCCAGCTTGTACTCGCCCTTTTCGTCATGGGCGTGGTACTTGCTGGTCTTGGCCACGATCTTGCCGTAGAGCTCGTGCTTGACACGACGCTCGACCAGCACGGTCACGGTCTTCTGGCGCTTGTCGCTGACCACCTTGCCGATCAAGGTGCGCTTGAGGGATTTTTTAGCTTCCGTCATGGTCACTCCTTACTTGGCGGCTTCTTGCTGCTTCTGAGCAAGAATGGTCTTGGCGCGCGCGATGTCGCGGCGGGTGACGCGCAGCGTCGAGGTGTTCGACAGCTGCTGCGTGGCCTTCTGCATGCGCAGGCCGAAATGGGCCTTCTGCAGGTCCTTGATTTCGGTTTGCAGGCCGGCGACGTCCTTGTCGCGAAGCACTGCGGCCTTCGAAGTCTTGGCCGGAGCCGCGACTTCCTTCTTTTTACGTGTTGCCATGGTGTTGTCCTCGATCAGGCGCCGAGCTGGCGTGCGACGAAGGTCGTGCGCAGCGGCAGTTTGGCAGCGGCCAGACGGAAGGCCTCGCGAGCGAGTTCTTCGGGCACGCCGACGATCTCGTAGATCACCTTGCCAGGCTGGATTTCGGCGACGTAGTACTCGGGGTTGCCCTTGCCGTTACCCATCCGCACTTCTGCGGGCTTGTGGGAGATCGGCTTGTCGGGGAACACACGAATCCAGATGCGGCCACCGCGCTTGACGTGGCGCGAGATCGCGCGACGTGCGGCTTCGATCTGGCGGGCCGTCAGGCGGCCGCGGTCGATCGACTTCAGGCCGAAGTCACCGAACGACACTGCGTTGCCGCGCGTCGCGATGCCGGTGTTGCGGCCCTTTTGTTCCTTGCGGAACTTTCTGCGTGCAGGTTGCAGCATTTTTGTTACTCCGTAGTTCTAAGACCGATCACTCGGTCTTGGCACCGTCAGCTGCTGCAGCTGGCGCGGCTTTGCGTACGCGCTTAACGGCGGGTTTCGAGTCTGCACCCGGTTGAGCCGGAGCTCCACCAGTGGCTTCTGCGGGCTTGTCGCTGCCATCGGCCGGCGCGGTGTTGCCACCGATCGGGCCACGGGCACCGGCGCGCGGGCCAGGACCGCGACGGTCCGAACCCGGACGGTCGCCACCCGGGCGGCCATCGCGACGCGGACCGCGGGGGCGGCGCTCGTCGTCGGGACGCGGCGTTTCGACGGCCGGCAGGTCGTTGCGACCCAGCGTGTCGCCCTTGTAGACCCAGACCTTGACGCCGATGACGCCGTAGGTGGTCTTGGCTTCCGAGGTGCCGTAGTCGATGTCGGCGCGCAGCGTGTGAAGCGGCACGCGACCTTCGCGGTACCACTCGCAACGAGCGATTTCGATGCCGTTCAGGCGGCCCGACGACATGATCTTGATGCCGAGGGCACCCAGGCGCATGGCGTTCTGCATGGCGCGCTTCATGGCACGGCGGAACATGATCCGCTTTTCGAGCTGCTGCGTGATGCTGTCGGCGATCAGCTGGGCATCGATTTCGGGCTTGCGCACTTCTTCGATGTTGACCGCGACCGGCACGCCGAGCTGGCGGCCGAGTTCACGCTTGAGGTTCTCGATGTCTTCGCCCTTCTTGCCGATCACGACGCCCGGACGTGCCGAGTAGATCGTGATGCGGGCGTTCTTGGCGGGACGCTCGATCAGCACGCGCGAAACCGATGCGTTCTTGAGCTTCTTCTTCAGGTACTCGCGCACCTTGATGTCTTCGGCCAGCATGCCGGCGAAGTCTTTGTTGCTTGCGTACCAGCGGCTGGACCAGTTACGGCTGACCGCGAGGCGGAAGCCGGTAGGGTGGATTTTCTGTCCCATATTTCTTCCAGCCTTAATTGCCAACCGTCACGTACACATGGCACGTGGGCTTGCTGATGCGATTGCCGCGACCCTTGGCGCGCGCGGTGAAGCGCTTGAGCGTGGCGCCTTGCTCGACGTAGATGGTCTTGACCTTCAGTTCGTCGATGTCGGCACCGTCGTTGTGCTCGGCGTTGGCGATCGCCGACTCGAGCACCTTCTTGATGATCACAGCGGCCTTCTTCTGCGTGAACTGCAGAACGTTGAGCGCTTGATCGACCTTCTTGCCGCGGATCAGGTCAGCGACCAGACGGCCCTTGTCGACCGAGAGGCGGACGCCGCGGAGGACTGCACGTGTTTCAGACATGGTCGTTCCTTACTTCTTCTGGACTTTCTTGTCCGCGGGGTGCCCCTTGAACGTGCGCGTGAGCGCAAATTCGCCGAGCTTGTGGCCGACCATCTGGTCGGTGATGTACACGGGCACGTGCTGCTTGCCGTTGTGCACGGCAATGGTCAGGCCGATGAACTCGGGCAGGACCATCGAGCGACGCGACCAGGTCTTGATCGGCTTCTTGTCCTTGGTCGTCACGGCCTTGTCGGCCTTGGCCACGAGGTGGTGGTCGACGAACGGACCCTTTTTGAGAGAGCGAGTCATGTGCTAACCCTTACTTCTTGCGACGCGACACGATGAAGACTTGCGTGCGCTTGTTGTTACGGGTGCGATAACCCTTGGTCAGATTGCCCCATGGGTCGACAGGATGACGGCCTTCGCCGGTCTTGCCTTCGCCGCCACCGTGCGGGTGGTCGACCGGGTTCATCACCACGCCGCGAACGGTCGGGCGGATACCCATCCAGCGCTTCACACCGGCCTTGCCGAGCTGGCGCAGGCTGTGTTCTTCGTTGGCGACTTCACCGATGGTGGCGCGGCATTCGACGTGCACGCGGCGCACTTCACCCGAGCGCATGCGGACTTGGGCGTAGACGCCTTCGCGGGCCAGCAGCGTTGCGGAGGTACCAGCCGAGCGAGCGATCTGCGCGCCCTTGCCGGGTTGCAGTTCGATGCAGTGGATGGTCGAGCCGACCGGGATGTTGCGGATCGGCAGCGTGTTGCCGGCGCGGATCGGGGCTTCCGAACCGCTCAGCAGCGTTGCACCGGCTTCAAGACCGCGCGGGGCGATGATGTAGCGGCGTTCGCCGTCGGCGTAGCACACGAGCGCGATGTGGGCGGTGCGGTTCGGGTCGTACTCGATGCGTTCGACCTTGGCCGGGATGCCGTCCTTGTTGCGCACGAAGTCCACCACGCGGTAGTGGTGCTTGTGGCCACCACCCTTGTGACGGGTCGTGATGTGACCGTTGTTGTTGCGGCCGGCCTTCTGGAATTGCGGTTCCAGCAGGGGGGCGTGAGGAGCACCCTTGTACAGGTGGTCCCGCGAGATCTTCACCGCGCCGCGTTGGCCCGGCGAAGTGGGTTTCATCTTGATGACGGCCATGATTAAGCGCCTTCCCCGACGAGGTTGAGCTCTTGACCAGCCTTCAGCGTGACATAGGCCTTGCGAACGTTGTCGCGGCGACCCATGGACTTGCCGAAGCGCTTGGACTTGCCCTTGGTATTGAGCACCGACACGCCCTTGACTTCGACCTTGAACATCAGTTCAACAGCGGCCTTGATCTCAGGCTTGGTGGCGTCCTGCAGCACCTTGAAGGTGACGGCGTTGGACTTCTCGCCGACCATCGTGGCCTTTTCGGACACGACCGGGGCGACCAGCACGTTCATCAGGCGACCTTCGTCGAACTGACGCTGCTTGGGCGTAGGGTTCATGCGGCTCATGCGAACATCTCCTTGAGCTTGTCGACCGCACCCTTGGTGACCAGCACCTTCTTGTAGTGGACCAGCGACACCGGATCGGCGTAGCGCGGCTCGACCACGAGCACGTTGACGAGATTGCGCGAGGCCAGGTACAGGTTCTCGTCGACTTCTTCGGCGATCACGAGCACGGACTCGAGGTTCATCGCCTTGAACTTGGCGGCCAGCGCCTTGGTCTTGGGCGAATCGACGGTCAACGAATCGACCACGGCCAGACGGCCTTCGCGAGCGAGCTGCGAGAAGATCGACGCCATGCCGGCGCGGTACATCTTCTTGTTGATCTTCTGCGAGAAGTTTTCGTCAGGCATGTTCGGGAAGATCCGGCCACCCCCGCGCCACAGCGGCGAGGACGTCATACCGGCACGGGCGCGGCCCGTTCCCTTTTGCTTGAAAGGCTTCTTGGTCGAGTGCTTGACCTGCTCGCGGTCCTTCTGGGCGCGCGTGCCTTGGCGGGCGTTGGCCTGGAATGCGACGACGATCTGGTGGACCAGGTCTTCGTTGTAGTCACGGCCGAACACGGTCTCGGGGGCGTCGTACTTCGACGCGGCCTGGCCTTGTTCGTTCAGGAGTTCGAGTTCCATTACTTGGCTCCTTCAGCGGCTTGCGGCTTGGCCTTGACGGCCGGACGCACGGTGACGAAGCCACCCTTCGAGCCGGGGATCGCGCCCTTGATCAGGAGCAGCTGACGTGCTTCGTCGATGCGGATCACGTCGAGGTTCTGGGTCGTCACGGTGACGTCGCCGAGGTGGCCCGTCATGCGCTTGCCGGGGAACACGCGACCGGGATCCTGCGCCATGCCGATCGAGCCGGGGACATTGTGCGAACGGCTGTTACCGTGCGATGCCCGCTGCGACGACATGTTGTGGCGCTTGATCGTGCCAGCGTAGCCCTTGCCGATCGAGGTGCCTTGCACGTCGACCTTCTGGCCCACCGCGAACACGCTGGCCGCGGCGATGACGCCACCGGCCTTGTGCTGACCGGCCGTATCGGCGGTCACGCGGAATTCCTGGATGATTTCACCGGCTTCGACACCCGCCTTGGCGAGGTGGCCTGCTGCCGGCTTGGTCACGCGCGATGCTTTGCGCGAACCGAACGTCACTTGCAGGGCGACGTAGCCATCGGTCTCTTGGGTTTTGATCTGGGTCACGCGGTTGTTGGACACATCCACCACCGTGACAGGAACTGCGTCCCCGTCATCGGTGAAGAGACGCATCATCCCCACCTTGCGGCCCAGCAACCCGAGGGAGTTGCTCAGACTCATTTGTTTTCTCCAAAAATGGAAGTCCTCTTCCGCCGCTGCCACTTCAATTGGCGACAGCGTTGGGCCGGCGACGAACGTTGGCCCACGAAAGAGGGTTGGTAAAGTTTCTGCACTCTGCTCCAACAAGCGCCAAGAAGACGCAAGTTAGGCAGAGCCGAAGATTATAGCCCGCGAACGGGAGAGGACGCAAGAGGGGCCGGCGCAGGCCCCAGGCGCCCTACTTCACCTGCATCGGCAGGATCTTTTCGCCGTCGGTCGACTGCTTGAGCGCCCCGCTGGCCGGCATGGTGGCCGACGGCTTGCCCACGGACACCGGGATCGACGTGGCGCTGGTCGCACCGCCCTGGGTCGTGAAGACGTTCAGGTAACCGATGCCAGTGGCGGCCGGCAACACCTCGACGGTCCAGGTGGTGGCCTGCCCCGCCGGCAGGCTGCGGGTGGTTTCGATGCCTGCGAGCGCCAGGCCGCCCTCGGTCGCGATCCGGACCGTGGCGCCAGCGGCGGCGATGCCGTCGAAGCCGAGCACCACCGCCACCGGACGGCCGGCCTCGGGCGTGCCGTCGACCCGGTACTGGACCTGGACGCCGGATCCGTTGGACTTCATCGGCGCGGTGGTCATGGCCTTGCCGGCCGGACCGGCCGCGCTCGCGGCCAAAGGCAGGGCCAGCGCCAGGGCGCAGGCCAGGGCCGCTGCGGTTTTCACTGGATGCTGACGTTGAAACATGTGTTGGCCGAGGAGTTGTTGTAGTCGTTGATCACCAGAACGTTGTCGCCGGCCGGCAGGCTGACCGACTTGGTCTCGCTGGCGCCGAATCCCTGGCTTTCGTCGACCTGGCGCCCGGCGTAGACCGCGAAATCCGGATCGGCAGCGGCCGGACCGGAGACCGTGATCGTGTGGGTTCCGGCGCTCGGCAATGAAAAGCGCAGGTAGACGTAGCTGCCGAGCTTGTTGCCGGTGCCCGCGGCGTTGGTGACGCAGGCCGGGGTCGAGCCGCCGACGGTGGCCGGCCGGTACATCGGCAGCACGCCGGCGACAGCGCCATCGTTCGTTTCGTTGACGCCGAAGGGATCGTTCGCGGCGGCGCTGATCTGCTCGCCGGACAGCAGGCCGGTCAGCACCGAGACGCTGCCCGGGGCCGCGAGCCCGAAGGCGGCAGTGAACGGATGGATCGAGGTGACGGCCACGCCGTTCTTGAACGCCGCGCTGGTCAGCGTGTCGTTGATCGGCTTGAAGCCGACCTGGCTGTTCAGGCGCCAGAGGATCGAATGAACGGAGGCTTCGCGGAACCACCCGGGGCCGGCGACACCGCTGGCCGTCAGGTCGATGTTGGCGCCCTGCCCCTGGCCCTGGCCGACCGCATCGGTGTAGTTGTTGCGCGCCAGCGCGATGCCCGACCAGGCGTTGCCCCACCCTTCGGAGAAGGCCGCACGCCGGTCGAGCTTGTCGGTCAGGGCATGGCTGCCGCCCGGCGAGTCGTCGCGGCTGAAGGCCGACTGGTAGTAGTGCCCCCATTCATGGGCGATGACCGAGGCGTCGTATTCGTCGGTATCGACGTTTTCCTTGCCCAGCACGTAGATGGCCCGGGCGCCGTTGCTCATCGTGAACGAGGTGGTGCCGATCTGCCCGAGTGCAGGATTGCCGACCGCCGGCACGTTGTTGGCACTCCAGTAGAGCTTCAGCGCCGGAAAGGAGGTGGCGGGCGCGACCGACAGCATCTTGGCCTGCGCCGCGTAGACGGTGTCGAGCACCGCGAACGGCGCGGCCACCCGGGTCGAGGCATAGCGGCTGCCGTCCCAGCCGGACGGCGCCTGGACGTCACGCGTGATGGCCGCGGTGCCAGTGGAGAACGCCGGCGTCTCGAGCGCGAAGATGGCATCGGACTGCGTGTTGTCGCGCACCGTCACATCCCAGGTGGCGCCCGACCCGCCCTGGGTCATCTGCGCCTTGATGCGGACCAGCACCTGGATGCTTGCGGGCAGGCTGACCGAATAGGCGCCGTTGGCATCGGTCGTCGCAGTCGCGATCACCGCCGCGGAGGCGCCGTTGACGATCTCGACGCTGGCGCCGCGGATCGGCTTGGGCGCAGCCTGACCATAGGCCAACGCCCCATTGGGGTTGGGAATCGACACATAGGTCGCCGTGCCGCTCAGCGTGACCGTGCTCGCGGCTGGAAACCCGACGAAGCCTCCTCCGCCACCCCCACCACCACCACCACCACCGCAGGCCGCGAGCATCGCCACCGCCATCACTGCCACGCTTCGCCTTGCCCACACTGCCTGCATTCGGAACTCCCTGATGGAATTTTCGACTGATCTTCCATCAATATCCGAAAATTCCTAATTCACATTCCTCCTGATCCTATCAAATTTCAGCCTTTTCTGGTTTTTTAGACACTTTTCGACACTTTTTCACTCAAATTCTTTGTTCGCTAGCCGTCCGGCACGAACATGTAGCCGGCGTTGCGCACCGTGCGGATGCAGCGCGGCTCGCCGGCCGGCTCGGGTTCGACCTTGCGGCGCAGGCGTCCGATGCGGATATCGATCGAGCGATCGAATGGCTCCCACTCGCGGTTGCGCGTGTGCATCAGCAACTGGTCGCGCGACAGCACGCGGTTCGGATTGGCGAGAAACACCCGAAGCAGTTCGTACTCCATCGCGGTCATGGCCACTTCCGCGCCGTCGGACTCGAACAGGCGGCGGGCGTCGATGTCGAGCTCGCAGCGGCCGAAACGCTGCCGCGCCCCCTTGGGCGCTGCCGGCGGCGGGGCTTCCGCCGGGGGCTTGGCCTGCAGCCGGCGCAACACGCTCTTCACCCGCGCCAGCAGCTCGCGCGGATCGAAAGGCTTGGCGATGTAGTCGTCGGCCCCGAGTTCCAGCCCGACCACCCGGTCGATCACGTCACCCGAGGCCGTGACCATGATGATGCCGAGGTCGTAGTGCTCGCGCAGGTACCTGGCCAGGCTGAGGCCGTCCTCGCCCGGCAGGCGGATATCGAGCAGCACGGCGTCGGGCAGCTCGCGCTCGATGCGCTCGCGCATCTCGGCACCGCTGCCGGCCTCGGCGACGCGGAAGGCATGGTCTTCGAGGTACTCGCGCAGCATCGCGCGCACCGACGGATCATCGTCGACGATCAGCAGACGGGCGGTCGCGTCCATGGCGCGATTCTGCGCCGAGGGGTCGCGATTGCACCAGTGGCGCGCTACGCAACGGCTACACGGCAGCACCCGGCGGATGCACGCCCGATACCAGCGGCCCGCAAAGTGGCCCCATGCAACGCACTCCGCACTCCGCCGCCGAGTTCGACGATGCCGCCGCCGCCGCGGCCTGCCGGCAGGCGCTCGAACTGCTGCATGCCGGGCAGGGAAATCCGCAGGCCGTCATCGAACCGGTGCTGCGGGCGCGGCCCGATTTCGCCGCCGCACACTGCCTGCGCGCGGCGGGCCTGGTGATGGCCTCCCGCGAGGACGCGTTGCCGGCGCTCGCCGCCACCTTGCAGACGGCCCGCGCGCACCTGGCGCGGGCCAGCGAGCGCGAACGCGCCCATTTCGCCGCCGCCCAGGCCTGGCTGGACAAGGACATGGCGCGATCGCTGCGCCTGTACGGCGAGATCGCCGCAGCCGACCCGAAAGACACGCTGGCGCTGCGCGTGGCCCATTTCGGAGATCTCCAGTTCGGCCGCACCGAGTGGCTGCGCGCGCGCATCGTCGCGGCCCTGCGGCACTGGCACCCCGACGAGCCCGGCTACGGCCACATGCTGGCGATGTACGCCTTCGGCTTGGCCGAGACGGCCGACCCGGTGTCGGCCGACGCGGTCGGGCGCGAGGCGCTGCGCCTCGAGCCCCGCCAGTGCGGTGCGGTGCACGCCGTGGCGCATGCGCTCGAGATGCAGGGGCGCAGCGCCGACGGCGCCGCCTGGCTCGACCACACGCGCGGCGTCTGGTCCGACAGCCCCGCCTTCGCCACCCACCTGTCCTGGCACGAATCGCTGTTCCGCCTCGACCAGGGCGATCTCGGCGCGGTGCTGGGCATCCTCGACCGCCGGCTGATGGACTGCCGCGATCCGGACACCGCCACCCTGGTCGACAGCTCGGCCCTGTTGTGGCGCCTGCACCTGCGGGGCCAGGACGTGTCGGACCGCTGGCAACGGGTCGCCGACGCCTGGGAGGATCGCGCCAGCACCGGCCTGCGGCCCTTCAACGACGTGCACGCCATGCTCGCCTTCGTCGCCACGCAGCGCTGGGCCAGCGCCCGCCGCCTGCTCGACACGCTGCGCGACTGCGCGCGCAAGGCGCCGGACCTGCGGCGGGCCGTGCATGACGCAGCGTTGCCGGTGTGCGAGGCCTTCATCGCCTTCGGTCGGCAGCGCTATGCGGCCGCCGCACGGCAGCTGCAGGCCCAGCAGCGGCTGGCGCGCGGTTGCGGCGGCAGCCGCGCGCAGTGCGACCTGCTGCACCTGACCTGGCTCGAAGCGGCCCTGCGCAGCCACCAGCCGGCACTGGCGCAGCGCCTGCTCGGCGAGCGCGTCGCCAGCCGGCCGCAAAGCCCCTTCAACGCCCGCCTGCGCGAACGCGTGGCACAGGCGCTGTCGCGGCCGCTCTCGCGGGCCCGCTACACAACGGCGACACAACCGCGATCCGCGGATGCACGGCGGATACCGGCGCCGACCAGACTGCCTGCCATGCCTTGACCCGGCGGCGCCGAAGCGCACCGGGCCGGCATGGCCCCCGGGCCGACACGCGGCAGGGCACCGCCCCGCCATTTCCATCAGCAAAGGAGCATCACCATGTCGACATCCACCCCCACCGACCGCTACGCCAAGGTCATCGAGGTGTCCAAGCGCGTGCGCTGGGACATCGAGCGCGACGTCATTCGCGGCCGCCAGTTCGACTACGCCAGGACCTTCCTGCCGAAGGGCCTGACCCTGGCCGACGAACTGGCGTTCCTGAGCCCGGAGGACGAGCGCCTCATGAGCCAGGTGCAAGGCCGCACCTATGCCTACATCTTCGGCCTGGCCGAACGCTTCATCTCGTCGAAAGTCATCGACCTGAGCCGCGAACATGTCTTCGGCGACCAGGTGGCACTGGAAGCGCTGGTCCGCATGGCCGACGAGGAAATCAAGCACCAGGCGCTGTTCCGCTGCCTGGAGGAGATGATGGCGGCCGACATGCCGGCCGGCTACGTCATGACCGCGCAGCCGAACGCGGTGGCGCAGGCCGTGCTGGGCAAGAGCACCTGGGCCGTGCTGGCACTGACCCTCGACATCGAGCTGTTCACGCTGGCGCACTACCGCGCCAGCATCGAGCCGGATGCCAACCTGTCGCCGCTGTGGAAGGACGTGTTCCTGTTCCACTGGCGCGAGGAGTCGCAGCACGCGATCTTGGACGAGCTCGAGTTCGTCGCCGAGAACGCGCGGCTCGGCGCCGCCGAGCGCGATGCCGCGGTCGACGACCTGATCGCGCTGGTCGGCGCGGTCGACGGCATCCTGCAGGCGCAGGCCACGGCCGACGCGCGCTATTTCTGTGCCATCGCCGGCACGCTCTTCAGCGACGCGCAGCAGGCGCAGATCAACGACACGATCCTGAAGGCCTACCGCTGGCAATACATTGTCTCGGGCGTGATGGCGCCGCGCTTCCAGAAGGTGCTGTTCCCGATGCTCGACGAGGCGCAGGGCGAGCGCATCAAGAGCGCACTGGCACCGCTGGCCTATGCGATGCCGCGGCATCCGGAGATGCCCCTCCCCATGGCCGCCTGAACGCCCTGGCCCGCCACGCCCTGCAACCCCGGGCGTGGCGGGCGGGATGGCTCAGGCCTTGGGCAGGATGTTCTGGTTCTGGCTGAAGAGATTGGTCGGGTCGTAGCGCGCCTTCAGCGCCGCCAGCCGCGCATAGTTCGACCCGTAGGCGCCGGTCGCCACGCGCTGGGCTTCGTCATCCGGCATGAAGTTCACGTACACCCCACCAGTGGCATGCGGCGTCAGCGCATCGAAGAGCCCGCGCGCCCAGTCGATGCACCGGCGGTCGTCGCCGGCATCGCGCCAGCGGGTGTGGACGTTGAGCACGAACTCGGCATCGCGGTGGGGGTAGGCCGTGTCGGCAACAGCCGTCCGGTTGACCTGGCCGCCCAGGTGCCCGATGAAGGCCTCGCATTCTTCGGTCGGCAGCTTGACGATGGCATCGCACAGGATGCGCTCGACGTCGGCGTTCAGCATCTTGAAGTCGTGCGACTTCCAGTAGTTGCGCGCGCCCGGCTGCAGCAGCGGGTCGAAGGCGGTCTGCCAGCCGGCGAAGGGCATCGGTCCCACGTGCTCGCCGACGGGCGTGCCGAAGCTGCGCAAGGTCTGGGCCATGGCCTCGCCCTGGGCAGGCTCCCCGATCCAGCAGAAGGCGACCACGATCACTTCCTTGCCATGCACATCCGCCGGCAGGAAGGGCAGCGGAGGCGCCTTGCGCATCACCATCCAGGCCGTCATGTCGTCGCTGGCCGCGGCGGTGAACTTGCGATAGCCGTCGAACACCTGCCTGGCCTGGGCGAACGGATAGACGATCAGCCCGGCCAGCACCTGCGGGCCGAGCGGATGCAGGCGGTACTCGAACGAGGTGACGACGCCGAAGTTGCCGCCGCCGCCGCGCACGGCCCAGAACAGATCGGGGTTCTGCGTCGCGCTGGCCTGCACCAGCTCGCCGGACGCGAGCACCATGTCGACGGACTGGAGGTTGTCGATGGTCAGCCCGCGCTTGCGGCTCTGCCAGCCGAAGCCGCCGCCGAGCGTGAGCCCGGCCATGCCGGTGGTCGAATTGATGCCGGTCGGCGTGGACAGCCCGAAAGCCTGCGTCTCGCGGTCGAAGTCGGACAACAGCGCGCCGGGCTCCACCCTTGCCATGCGGGCCACCGGGTCGACCCGCACCGATTTCATCGCCGACAGGTCGAGCATCAGCCCGCCATCGCACGCGGCCTTGCCGGCGATGTTGTGGCCGGCGCCCTTGACCGCAAGCAACAGCTTGTTCTCACGCGCGAAGTTCACCGCCTTCATGACGTCGGCGGCGCCCGCGGCGCGCACGATCGCCGCCGGCCGGCGGTCGATCATGGCGTTCCACAGCGAGCGCGCGGCGTCGTAGCCGGCGTCTTGGGGCAACAGGAGGCTGCCGCGCAGCGAGTCGCGCAGCGCTGCGATGGGCGCGTCGGCGATGCCGATCGTGCCGCCTTGGGGGGTTTGAAAGTCGACCATGAAAATGCTCTCCTCGTCGGTGCGGCCGGAACCAGCGTTCGCGCATCGCGCAGCGTCCGGCCGCACTGCCGAAGCGAACATCGCCGTCGTCCGGGCGGAATGCGCGGTGCCACGACGTGCAACTCAGTCTGCGAGGCCGCGGTATTCGCCGCGTGTCGCGGCGCCGCGCCTTTGTATCGGGCCGGTATCCGCCGGCCCTGTCTTCATGCGCCCGAGCAGGGGCCGCGGTGCGCCTTGTCGAGGCACGCCTTCATCAGCGCATGCAGGGCCTGGTTGTCGATCGGCTTGTGCAGCACGCCGCAGACGCCATGGCGCCTGGCCGCCGCTTCGTCGATGCCGTCGGCGTTGCCGGTGTAGAGCAGCACCGGCAGGTGGGGGCGCAGGCCGTTGGCTCGCTGGGCGAGGTGCAGGCCGTCGAGCTGCGGCATGGTCTGGTCGGTGATCAGCAGGTCGAGCGGCTGGCTGCTGTCCTCCAGCCAGGACAGCGCGTCCAGCGGACTGCGCTGCAGCACCACCTCGAGGCCCCAGCCCGACAGCAGTTCGACCATGAAGTCGCCGACCATGACTTCGTCGTCGACCACCATCACCCGCGCGCAGAGCGCCTCCCCCGTCGCCGGGAGGTCCGGCGCGCCGGGCGCGTCCGCCGCCGCGCCGGTGGCGGGCGGCAGCAGCACGCGAAACACCGAGCCGGCGCCCGGCACGGTCTCGACGAGCACGTGGCCGCCATGGTCGTGCACGATGCCGTGCACCATCGCCAGGCCCATGCCCGAGCCGCGGCCGACCTCCTTGCTCGAGGTGAAGGGCTCGAAGATGCGTTCGAGCAGGTCCGGCGCGATGCCCCCGCCGCTGTCGGCGACGCTGACCTCGACCCAGTGGCCGGTGTCGACGTGGGCACGGCACGATGCGCAGGTCCAGGCGCCGCCGCGGCGGCCGAGCCGGACCCGGATCCAGCCCGACCCGGTGATGGCGTCGCGCGCGTTGATGCACAGGTTGAAGAGCACCTGCTCGAGCTGCACCGCATCGGCCGCAACCAGCAGCGCGTCGCCGCCGGCCGCCGGCGGCGTGACGAAGTCCAGCGACACCGAGGCCGGCAGCGTGGCGCGCAGCAGCTGCAGCGTCTGGTCGACCAGCGGGCCCAGGGCCAGGGTGCGGCGCTGGCCGCGCTGGCGCCGCGCGAAGGCCAGCATCTGGGCGATCAGCTCGCGGGCGCGCTGGGCCGCGAGCTGCGCCTGCCCCAGCTGGCGCTGCAGCCGGGCGTCGCCCAGGGTCTCGGCCCGCTCCTGGCCCAGCACCAGGTAGCCGATGACGCTGGTCAGGATGTTGTTGAAGTCGTGCGCGATGCCGCCGGTCAGCTGGCCGATGGCTTCCATCTTCTGGGCCTGGCGCAGCTGGGCCTCGAGGCGCTCTCGTTCGGCCTCGGCGGCCTTGCGCTGCGTGATGTCCCGCGCCGCATAGAGCACGTGCGGCTCGCCCCGGTAGGTCAGCGGCATGCCGCTGACCTCCAGGTAGAAGGGGCTGCCGTCCTTGCGCACGCCCGGCACCTCGAAGCGCACCGGCCGGCCCGCCAGGATATCGGCATGCTGGGCCCGGTGTCGCTGCTGCAGCGCCGGGTCGGGCTGCGTCAGCACCCGGGTCGCGCTCAGCACCTCGTCGCGCGTATAGCCGCTCATCGCCAGGTAGGCCGGATTCACGTCGACCGCGCGGTAGCCGGCATCGCGCACCACCAGCCCGTCGGCGGAGGCGTTGAAGATCGCCCGGTACTGCTCCTCGCTGTTGCGCAGCGCGCGTTCGGCGCGCTTGCTCTGCGTCATGTCGCGCCCGATGTAGAGCACGTGCGGCTCGCCGCGATGCAGCACCGGCACGCCGCGCAGCTCGAGGTCGTAGCGCTCGCCGTCGCGCCGCAGCAGCTCGGTCTCGAGCCGGACCGGCTCGCCGGCCAGCGCCTGATCGTGCAGGGCCCGGATCGTGGCCATGATCTCGGGCGGGTTGGCCAGCACCCGGTCGACACCCAGCACCTCGGACAGCCGGAAGCCGCTCATGCGCTCGTAGGTGGCGTTGGCGTCGACGATGGCGAAGTTGGCGGCGCGCAGCACCAGCGCGTCGGCCGAGGCGTTGAAGATGCCGCGGTACTGCGCCTCGCTGGCACCGAGCGCCGCCAGCGCCTCCTTGCGTTCGGTGATGTCGCGGGTGAAGGCCACGACGTGATGGCGCCCGTCGATCATGGCCGGCTTCAGCCGGACCTCGTCCCAGCGCAGCGCACCGTCGGGGCTGCGCCGATGCCACTCGAAGGGCGGGCAGCGCCCGAGCTTGGCCAGCTGCATGTGGGCCAGCCCCTGCTCGGCCGTATAGGGCGCCTCGCCCGAGCGCAGGTCGGCCAGCGACAGCCGGCACAGTTCGTCGCGGCTGCAGCCGTAGGCCTCGCAGGCCTTCGGGTTGGCGTCGAGGATCTCGCCGCTCGTCCAGTCGAGGATGAAGATCGCGTCCTCGGACGCTTCGAAGATGGCACGGTAGCTGGCCTCCGAGCGCTGCAGCGCCTCGCGGGCGCCCAGCTGCTCGATCTCTGCCGCGGCCCGTCCGGCGAAGATCCGCAGCATCGACTCGATGCGCTCGATGTTGGTCAGCGCATGGCGCGAGACGATGCCGATGGTGCCGAGCGGCCGCCCGTGGGCGTCGTTCAGGGGCAGGCCGGCATAGCCTTCGGCGCCGAGCAGCCGGTCGTCCTGGTCGAGCGCGAACAGCGTGTGCAGGTTCGACGGATAGACGCAGAACCGCTGGCCCAGCACGTGCTCGCACGGGGTGCCCTGGATCGGGTAGCGGTAGCCTTCGCGCACCTCGCCGTCGCTCACCATCGCCAGCATGTGCAAGGTCGTGTCGTCGTCGGACTGGTGGCGGGAGATGAACGCCATCTCGACGTCCAGGATCGTCGCCAGGTAGCGCGCCAGCTCCGCAAAGACCGATCGGCCGCTGGCCGCCGAGACGGCCAGCGCCGCCGCGCGCAGGGCCTCGTCGGCGCTGCTGCGCTCGATCTCGGCGATCAGGCGGCTGGCGAAGATCTTCAGCAGGGCCTCGGCCAACACCGCGTCCTCGATCGGCCGGGGGTCCATCGCCACCAGCAGTCCGAGCGGGCGGCCGTCGCTGTCGTTCAGCGGAAAGGCGGCATACGAATCCATGCCCTTGGCCGCGAACATCGTGCCCGGGGGGAATTCGCGGGCGACGCCGGAGGCGACGAAGCGAAAGGCCCGGCCGACCACCTGGGCGCACGGCGAGCCCTGCAGCGGATAGTCGAAGTTGCGCAGGATCTTTCCGTCGAGCACGGCGGCCAGCGTGCGCAAGGTGCTCCGCGAGCCGTCGGTGAAGACCGCCACGAAGACGGTCGCCACGCCCAGGATCTGCGCCAGTTCCTGGACCAGCGCCGCCATGGTGCCCGGGCCATGGGCGCTGGCCACGGCCCGCGCGGCACGATACATCGCCTCGGCCGCGTCGGTCCACGCGGGGGTGTCGGTGGCGCGATGTCGGCGGTCCGGGGCAGCCATGCCCGCAGTCTAGGCCGCCGCGGGCAGGCGCGCTGCGTCATTGCCTTGGCGATACCGCGCGGTTACATGGCGGATACGCGATCACCCGGCGGGCACCCGAAATGAAAAAGGCCCGCCCACATTGCTGTGGGCGGGCCTTTTTGCAGGGACAGGCTGTTATTGCAGCTTGATCTCGACGTCGACGCCGGCCGGCAGGTCGAGCTTCATCAGCGCGTCCACGGTCTTGTCGGTCGGGTCGACGATGTCCATCAGGCGCTGGTGCGTGCGGATCTCGAACTGGTCGCGGCTGGTCTTGTTGACGTGCGGCGAACGCAGGATGTCGAAACGCTTCATGCGGGTCGGCAGGGGCACGGGACCCTTGACGATCGCGCCGGTGCGCTTGGCGGTATCGACGATCTCGGCGGCCGACTGGTCGATCAGCTTGTAGTCGAACGCCTTCAGGCGGATGCGGATTTTTTGCTTGGTAGCCATGGTGATTCCTTCGCTGCTTCGAATCAGATGTCGAGGATCTTCGCCACGACGCCCGAGCCCACGGTGCGGCCGCCTTCACGGATGGCGAAGCGCAGGCCTTCTTCCATCGCGATCGGGTTGATCAGCTTGACCGTGATCGACACGTTGTCGCCCGGCATGACCATTTCCTTGTCCTTCGGCAGCTCGATCGCGCCCGTGACGTCGGTCGTGCGGAAGTAGAACTGCGGACGGTAGTTGTTGAAGAACGGCGTGTGACGGCCGCCTTCGTCCTTCGACAGAACGTACACCTCGGCGGTGAAGTGCGTGTGC
>NZ_JAUJZH010000040.1 GCF_030486595.1 Variovorax ginsengisoli
CCAAGCGCTCGACAGTCGGCTTATCACCCACGATCAATGTCTTCATCCACGACTCCTTGAAGTTCGTGGGACAACATCATATCTAATCTATTGAACGCAAATTGGTATGAGACCTGCTCCGAGCAGCCCGGCGTAGAAAGCCCTCGCTGCCTGGCCGCATCGTCCCCTGCGGCCTCCTCGGTTTGTTTCTACGGCCGGACGATGGCGAGCAATGAGGGTGAGTACGCAGCAGCTGGCCGAATCTTGCCGGCGACATCGCTAAAGGAACTGGAAGATGTGCCGATATAGAAGGAGCACGGCCGGGGGTCGAGGTGGTTGTGCCCATAGAGAAGGCGCATGCGCCGGCAAGGGACAACAGCAATGTATTTCAACATCTTCCGACGGAAACGGGCTGAACCCGCCGGGCCTCCCGCCGATCAGGCGACAGAGGCGTCGAGCTCGACCGGGCCAGCGCCTGAGGGAGGCTTTTTGACCTGCGCGCTTCAGCTCGACTCGGAAAGACACATCAAGGGCTGCAAGTTCGAGTGGCGCGCGGAGTCGGATGCTGCGAGCGGTTCCGAAAACTTCAGGACCTTGCTCACCACTCTGGCTTTGAACCTCAGGGGCGCGAAGACGGCTTGGCGGCTGGGCAAGCTGGTGGTCTACATCGATGCCACCGCCGAAGGTCTGGGCTTCAAGGAACTGCAGGCCCTTCCGGCGGACCGTGTGGTTCTCTGTCTTCGCCTGGCCGAACTGGCCGACATGAAGCTGCGTCCCTCGCTGGAGGCGCTTCGTTCTCAGGGCTTTGGGGTCATGCTGTGCGGTCAGGAGGTCTTGCCCCAAGCTCTCGAAGCGCCAGAACCAGTGCCATCGGAAACGGGGGATGAGCGATCCCGGATATCGGAGGACCAGTATGGCGGCCTGTCCTTCATCACGCACCTGGACGTGCTCGACGGGCGCAAGGACTTGGTCGACGGCGCGCGACACCTTCGAGGGCCGGGAGAGCCGGCCGTTTTGCCAATCGCCACCCGGATCGCAAATTGGCCCGAGTTCGACGCATGCGCCTCGCGCAAGCTCGACGCCTTCGTGGGCGGCGATTTGGCCATCGCGGCCGAGTTGGAGTCGGGCGCCCGCTTGCAACCGGAGTCTGTCCTCATCATCCGCGTCTTGCAGATGCTCCAGCGCAATGAGGACGTCCGTGAAGTCGAGGCTGCGTTGCGGATCGATGAAGAGCTGACAGCCCGATTGCTACGCCACATCAACACGCTCGCCAGCAGCCACGACGTGGAGGTGCACTCGCTGCACCACGCGGTCGGTCTGCTCGGCTACGCGGCGTTGTTCCGGTGGTTGTCGCTGCTGCTGGCGACCAGCACCAAAGCCAGTGGCCTGGCGTACATGACCAAGAAGGCCATCATGCGCGGGCGTTTTGTCGAATTGATGGGGCAAGGCACGCTTCCGGCGGAAGAGTCGAACAATCTCTTCGTCGCAGGGATGTTCTCGCTGATCGACCGTGTGCTGGGTATTCCCATGGAAGAAGTGTTGACCAAGGTGCAACTGCCCGGAGCGGTGCAGGAAGCCATCCGGACGCGTGGCGGCCTGTACGGGCAGTTCGTTGCGCTGGCCGAGACGTGCGAGATCGACGCCAGTGGGGCCGCAAGTCTGGCGAAGTCGGTCGGACTGAGTGCGGAGAGGGTCAATGCCTCACACCTTGCGGCAATGACGTGGGCGATGGACGTAGATTCACGGGAAGCCACCCGCTAGACAGGAGCTTCCCATCGCCCGAGCACAGCCCCCGCAACTGCGCGAGACGGTGGTGGCCGTAGGGGTCAGTGCCGACGCCGTCCGGCAACATCTGGGAAAGCCGCAGAAGTAGGTGCCCAGGCAGGGCGCTTCAGCCGACCGTGGACTTGCCCCTATCGCGCCGAAGTCTGTTTGCAGTCCGCGGCCGACCCCCTGCAGTCGTCCTGACGCGAGCGTGCCGAGGGATCGAGGCCGGGCTTCGCTCGATCGCCCGGACGTCGATCCGCCGGGGGGCGCTCGGCCAGGCCCGGATCGATCTGACGCGGGGCAGGCTCCGCCATCTTGGGGTCGCCCGACGGCGGGGGCCTCACGACCATCGCCGGGTCGGCGCCCGACCGCTGGCTTTCCGACCCTGGCCGTGCGGACGGCTTGGGAAGTGGCTGCGCGGCCACGAGACTGATCGACAACGCCATTGCCGCCACGCCAAGCAGGACGCAGGCGCGTGAACATGCGAAATCGCTCCTTTCCACCTGACAGCGTCAGCCGCGCTGTGAGTCGCGTTCGGCCGCACCACCCCGCACAGCGCCCAGTCGCCTTCGGTCAACGCGCCCGGCGGGTGAATAGCACGAGCGCTGCGGACAGCACGGCGCCCCCGATGGCCGCCATCTTGACGGCGCGGACCGGGTTTTCATGGATGTATTCGGCAGCGCTCGACTTGGTGGTCTCGAACTGCGTCTTGACAGCCTGCAACTTGCGGCCGGCCGCATCAACCGCATCGTGGGCGTAGGCCTTCGTCGCATTGACAGCTTGCACGCCGGCGCGCTGGACCTGCTCGGCGGCCTTCGCGACGGACTGGCGGGTTTGGCCGGCCACATCGGAAACGGCCTCCTTGACCGCCTGTCCTGCCTCGGCCGCCGATGGCTTGAATCCGGCGACCATGGGGGATGCGGAAGCTGTGATCCCGCTCGTGGTGCTCGGGGTTTCCGAGAAAGTTGCTTCGTCGCTCATGATGACCTCCAAAAACTGCTCTGCTGGACAGCTCATCTTGGGTGTTTCCGGACTCGACCATGTCTGAACGCATCCCCTCTTGCTGTAGGCCCGGACGCGCGCCTTTGAGTTCTCGTGCGGCCTATGCGCAGGTGTATGAGGACGCTGCCTGGGGATTCCCTCCGATGAAGGTCGCTTTTGCAGGATAGAGGCGCAGCGGCCGGGTCGACGTCGGCGCCGAGGGCGTGGCAGGAGCGCTGACATCGATGCGATCCGGAGAGTTGCCATTCTCGACCCAGTCCGTGAGTGCGCCGTAGAGCTTCGCACCGCTCCCCGTAGCGTTGACGAAGGATGTCGTCGCCATGGTCGGATCCTGCAGTTCCAGCGCGACCATGTCGGCGGCGATCGTGAACGGCGTCGGCCCGCCGAGGCGCCGAGGGCGGTTCCACGTGTGAGGCCGTACCACCGCTGCTTGCCCGTCGACTCGAGGCCGAAGCCGTTGTCGGTGCCCGGCGCGGGGACGGAACCGTCCGCGGACTGGCCATACCAGATCTTGTTCATGGCCTGCGCCTGCAGCTGCGTCACGCAGCTGGTGTCCGGTGCCGTGCCGCCGGCGGACGCACAAAGAACGGCGGGATCGAGCGTAGGATCGTAGTGGCACTGTGCCGGGTCGGGGATGTAGCCCAGGTGCACGCCTCCGACCACGTCGCAGGCGTTGATGGCGGCGTTCCCCATCGACGCCGCCTGCGCAGTGGTGAGTGGCACACCACCGAGATCTCGCCTCTGCGGATAGAGCTCGGCGGTAATGAACTTGCTCCAGTTCACGACCGGTGCGCCCGCCAGGATGCCGTCGAAATCCGCCGGGTTGGCTTGCGCTTCCATGTGACCTTGGCGGCCGCCGGTCGAGAAGCCGTTTCAGTAGGCATGGCGTGCTGGCGATCCTTAATAGGCTTGAGTGAGAGGCTTCGTCTTGACTGCCATCTCGTGAATGCCGCGTTGCGCAAAGTCCTTCCACAAGACCGTGTTGATGATGCCGTCCGGATTCATCGCGAACGAGCCGCCATTCGCGGTATTCGCATGGCCCGTATCGGTGCTGGCTGAGACTGCCCCCTCGACCATGGCCGTCGAAGCCGGAGAGCCGCCGTGTGCTGGTGCGCGAGTTCATGCACTGAGACCGAGGCCTCTTTGGGTCGGCGTTCAGCCGATCAACCTCAAGCCCGGCGGCAAGGCTTCGCCGAACACGCCGCGTTCACCGGCTTCGTCGAGCGGAACGACCTCGCGCACTCGGGCGATCCACGGCGCCGGAGCCCGATGGGCCTCGAGCCGGGCGATGACTCGTTCGCGCGCTTCGAGCGACAGGTCGCGAGCACGATCACCGCTCAGACGGGCCAGGTTGGCAGCGGCGGCGGCGGCGCCTTCGACTCTTCTCCAGTCCAGCGCGAGCAGGGCGTCGAGCCAGGCGACGGCGGCGGCGGCCGGCACCACGCCATGGGCGCTGCCGTACAGAGGGGCGCGCGCACCGATACGGCCGATGGCCCACAGCGTCCAGGTGTCGCGGGCCTGAGGATCGCCTGCGGCGCCCGGTCGCTGCAGGCGCTCGACCAGCCAGTCGCCGATCTCAACCTTGTGATCGGCCGGGATGCGTTCGAGCGAAGCGCCCATACGCACCATGTCGTCCCAGCCCCCCTTGACGAGCCGCGGTGGTCTTGCGTGGATGCCCGCCTCTTCGCCACGCAGGTTGATCGCGAAATCCTCGAGCAGCCGCGCCTGGGCTGCGTCGTCCAACCCGCCGGCAACGCGGCGCCACAGCGTCCACCATTCGGCATCGACTTGGCGATCGCGGCTGTGCTGCACGCCCTGCTCGAAAATCGACCACAACTGTTCGATGCGCCAGCCGTCGAGCGCGTCGCCGAATCCCGGCCGCAGGCACCAGCCGGCCAGGCTCAGCCACAGACGTTCGTGGTCGGCCGATCGGTGGCGGCCACGCGCGCGTTGCCATAGCGCGTCGAACAGCGGACGCAGCAGCGCGGTCGGCCAGCGCTCGCGGCTGCCGAGCAGGGCTTCGAGTTGCGTGCGCAACTGCTTGACGGCCTTGGGTCCGACCTCGCGGTCGCGGGCGCCGAAGACGCGCTCGATGCATTCGAGCGCCTCCCCAAAGCGCGCTGGCAGTCCGGCCCCGGCGGATGCCGGGGCAGTCGAATCGGTGCGCAGCTGGAACTCGAGCTTCCAGCGCTGCATCGGGTCGCTGGCGGAGATGCAGTGCACCTCGAGCGTCCCAACCTCGGTCAGCATCGTCACCAGCTGTACGGGAATGTGGCGTCGCGCGGTGCCGCCATCGGCCCGCACCACGGTGGCAACCGGCGGCAGCGGCTGCACATCGCGCTCGCGGAGATCAACCAGTTCGCCGGCCAGCGGCGTGGGCTGGCCCGCGCCACCGGCCGTGGTCGAAACGAGGCGGAAGCGTACCGGTTCGCCGACGCGCAGCTCGAAGTTCCGGCCTTCGAGGCGAATCTCGCGGCCTTCTTCGCTGCCATGCGGCAGCACGCAGACGGCTCGCCCCTTGCCGTCGTCGATCGGCAGAAAGTAGCTGCGCGCCGAACCGCCGCCGATCTTCGGCGCCAAGCCGCGCCGCGCCAGCGCGTAGGCAACCGCGCCGCGCGCGATCGCGACGTCCGGGTCGGCGTTGTGCAGCGTCTGCAGCGGCGCGCCGCGCCACGCGCCGAGCGTCGCGTGAAGACGCGCGGCAATCGCATCGGCACGGAACACGCCGCCGTTGAGCAGCAGCGCGTCGGGCAAGCCGGCCGACGCGTGCTGTTGCAGGAAGCCGGCGATATGGCGCGTCACGGCCGGATCGCTGGCGTAGGGCAGGCCGAACGCGACCAGGCCGCTGGCGCGCTCGCGCCGCGGCAGTTCGGTCGCCGCCACCTGCGGAAAGAAGCCATCGACCACGATGCGCTCGACCTCTTCGCGGCTCAGCGTCACCGAGCGTGCGCCGCCGACCAGGCGCGAACCCGCGCCGAGCAATGTGAGCTGCGCGCTGGCCGGCGCGTCGGCGGCAAGGAGCCGTTCCTTGGCGGCGCGACAGCGCTCGACCAGCTGAGACAGCTGGCCGGCCGACACGCGTGCCGCGGTCTGGCCCGCCGCCGTGTCGAGTCTGGCTTCAACCAGATGCGCGAGGGCCAGGTCCATGTTGTCGCCACCGAGCATCAGGTGGCGGCCGACCGCAATGCGCTCGAGCCGTGGCTCGCCCCCATCCCAGTCGACGCGCACCAGGCTCAGGTCGGTGGTGCCGCCGCCGACATCGCACACCAGCACCAGCCGAGTGCGCTCCAGCGCCTTGCCGAGCGCGTCGCGGTGGCGGAACAGCCAGTCGTACAGCGCCGCCTGGGGTTCTTCGAGCAGGCGCAGCAGCGGCAGGCCGGCGTCGCGTGCCGCTTCGACGGTCAGGGCGCGCGCCGCGTCGTCGAACGAGGCCGGCACCGTCAGCACCAGCTCCTGGTGCTCGAGCAAGGCCGTCGGATAGCGATGGTTCCAGGCCGCGCGCAGGTGCGCGAGGTAGCTCGCGCTGGCCTCCACCGGGGAGACCTTCGACACATCGGCCGCTGCGCCCCAGGGCAGGATGGGCGCCAGCCGGTCGACTGCGGCATGTGACAGCCAGCTCTTCGCGCTGACCACCAGCCGCCCGGGCACCTGGGCACCGAGTTGACGCGCCAGGCTGCCGATCACGGCCGCGTTGCCGGCGGCGTCCGGCGCCCAAGGCAGCGCCAAGTCACCCAGCGCCAGTTCGCCCGGCGCCGGGTGGTAGCGCATCGAGGGCAGCAGCGGCCGCGCCGCCACCTCGCCGGGCGCGACCAGCTGTTCGATGTCGAACAAGCGGATGGCGTCCACGCGGCCTTGCGCTGGCGCGCAGGCGACGACGGTGTGCGTGGTACCGAGGTCGATGCCGACCGTCCAGGCGGCGCTCATGAGAAGACCAACCGGCGGCGGCCCGCTACGCGTCCTGCCGGCGCTCGCCGCGCACATCGAATTCGATCTTCCAGCGTTCGTCGCCACTGCGCGGCACCGCTTCGAGTTCGAGCGTGCCGGCTTCCGTCACGCGGGCGTGCAGCCGCACGGGCACCACCTCGCCGGGGCTGCGGCCTTCGGGCGACAGCGTGGCCGAGAGGGGGGCGAGCTCCTGCAGTTCCTCGGGCGCCCAGGCGCCGATCAGCGTGCCGACCACGTCCTGGCGTCGCACCGATGAGGCGTAGAAGCGGAAGTGCACCGGCTCACCGATCACCAGCCCGAGTTCGAGCCCGGGCAGCTCGGCCTCGGTGCCTTCTTCCATGCCGAACGGTGCCACGCACAGCGCCTCCACCGGCGGTTCGATCCCGGGCACCGCGGGCATCGACGATTCGACCCCGACGTAGTACGCGAATGCGGTGCCTCCGCGGATGCGCACACCGTGGCCGTGCCGCACATAGCCGTAGTAGGCGGCGCCGCGCGCCACCGCCAGGTCGAGGTCAGCGCCGGCCAGGAGCCGCGCCGGCGCGGCCCCCTCGGCGGCAAGCCACCCGTTGACGGTCGCCAGCGTGCGATCGGCCAGCAGCGCCGACTTGAAGACGCCGCCGTTGAACAGCACCGCGGTTGGATGCAGGAAGCTGGCGCCTTCCGCGCCCTTGCCGATGCGGTCGTCGAAGCCCTCCAGTTCGGCCACCGCGCCGAGCTGCCGGCCGAGGAACGCCGCCAGGTGACGCGTGACGGCCGCATCCTGTGCATACGGAAGACCGAGCTGCGCCAGGCCGGCGCGCAAGCGACTCATCGGCCGTGCCGAAGCCTCGACCTGCGGGAAGAAGCCGTCGACGATCGTCATGCCCACTTCGTCGGCCGTCAGCTCGGTACGGATCGAGCCGCCGATCAACTTGCTGCCGCGGCTGGGCACGACGATGGGTTGCGCGGCGGTGTCGGCCGGCCCGTCGGCAGCGCCGAGCAGGTCTTCCTTCGCGCTGCGGCAGGCATAGGTCAGCGCGCGCAGCTGCCACGCATCGAGAGTGGTGCCGGCAGCGGCCAGCTTGCGGGCGACGCCATGCGCCAGCGCCAGGTCCATGTTGTCGCCGCCGAGCAGGATGTGCTCGCCGACCGCGACTCGGTGCAATTCGAGGTTGCCGTCGCGTTCGAGCACGGCGATCAGCGAGAAGTCGCTGGTGCCGCCGCCGACGTCGATCACCAAGATGATGTCGCCCGGCTGCACCTGCTTGCGCCAGGCGCCGCCGCTGGCCTCGATCCAACTGTACAGCGCGGATTGCGGCTCTTCGAGCAGCGTCAGCGAACTGCAGCCCGCGGTCTTGGCGGCTTCGACCGTCAGCTCCCGCGCGGCGGGGTCGAACGACGCCGGGATCGTCACCGTCACATCCTGCTGCGCGAACGGCGCCTCGGGGTGCGCGTGGTCCCAGGCGTTGCGCACATGTTCCAGGTAATGCGTCGAGGCGTCGAGCGGCGACACCCGAGCCACCTCGGGCGGCGCGTCGTGCGGCAGGATCGAGGCGCGCCGGTCGACGCCAGGGTGGCAAAGCCAGCTCTTGGCGCTCGACACCAGCCGGATCGGCGTCGTCGCGCCGCGGCTGCGTGCCAGTTCGCCGACCACCTGCCGGCCGTCGGACGGCCAGGGCAACATCAGCTCACCGGCCGCCATTTCATCGGCATGCGGCAGGTACAGGAACGACGGCAACAACGACATCGATTCGACCGCACCGAGCGCGGTGAGCTGCGGAATCGGCAGCGTGCCGTGAACGGTGGCCTCGCCGTCGCTGCCGGCAATGTCGACGTAGGCCAGTGCACTGTGCGTGGTCCCGAGGTCGATGCCGATCGCAAAGCGCGGCCCGGTCACAGCTCGACCTCCGCCGGCGCCACCACGCGCGCGTCGTGTCGCTCGGCCAGCTTGGGCAAGCGCACCTCGGTGACGCGCCAGCCGCGATGCCTCAGGCTGCCGGCAAAGGGCGGTTGACCGACCACGTTGCCAGTTACCCGGACCGCCGCGGCGTCGAAGCCCGCCTGCAACGTGACGCGGCTGCCTTCGGCCTCGTCGCGCACCGGCACGAGGCTGAAATGCTCGCGCAGCACCTTGGCGCAGCCTTCGTGCACCAAGCGTGCCGCCGCGCCGATCTGGGCGTCGGCATAGCCGCTGAGATCCTCGCCAACGAAATCGATCAACCGCGCCTCGCGCTGCAGCAGCGCGAGCAGCTGCAGCGCGGCGTCGGGGCTCAGTTCCTTCAGCACCGACGATGGGGGCGCCGTTGCAGCCGTTGGCGAAGCCGGAGTCGGTACAGCAGCGCCATCGCGCAGCGCGGCATACCGCGCAGCCAGATCTGCATTCGCCAACAAACCGAACAAGGCGCCGAATGCCAGTGGAATGCGGCGAAGCAGGGAGGGCTTGACACCGTCGGACGATGGGGGTTGCGTGCGGTTCATTGATTGCTCCAAATCGGCCGATCGGGCAGCTGCAGCCGCGATCGCCGGTTGTCAGGGCCCGGGCTTGCTGACGAGGTCAGGGCCGGGAATCGGATGTCGCCATGGACACATGGTGCAGCGCAGCATTGTAGGTGGGCGAAAGAAGCGAGTCGCCACTCTGGGCCGGGCCACGTCAACGGCTCAAGCCGTTCTGTCCAGGCTGGGCGCGTTCTCGAGCAGCGGAACGATTTCAGGCTCGGGATTGCGGCAGGAGGTCCGAACCGAACGCCTCCAACGATTATGTCAGCGCCAGGTCGATGCCCGCGAGAGCCCAGCCATTGCCTGCCGCGATAGCCGTTGCGCGAACCGCTCGCAGCCGAGCCGTGGCCGCTGCGTCATTGCCCGCCGCCGCCGCCGCGGCGATCGCACGCGCTCGCTCGACCATCAACTCGACCCAGGGCAGATGCTCGACCTGGAACATCCGCTCCAGCAAGGCCGCATGGTGCAGTGCGCACGACCAGTCGCGCGCTGCGAGGCAGGCCTCCATGGCGTCGCGGTAGAACCAGAGGTAGTTGTGGGCGAGCCCAGTGTTTTTCAGCAAGGCTTCGCCTGCGGCCAGGTGCGCGGCCCGCTCTTCGGCTGAATCTGCCACCCGTCCCAGCCGCCCCTCGAGCGCGGCGCCGATGAATCCGAGGCCGGTCTGCCGTGCCAGCGCGAGTGCCTGGTCCAGATCGTCGCGCGCCCGTGCGCGATCTCCCTGTCGCAGCTTGTGCTCGGCGGAGAAGTACAGCACGGTCGCCTCATAGCGCCGTGAACCGGCCAGCCGCGCGAGCACAAGCGCCTTGTCGCCTGACGCGCGGGCTTCCTCGAAGCGGCCAGCTTCGGTGAGCACCTGGGTCAGCGTGGCCTGTGCGAAGACCCGCACGGGCACGACGCCTAAGCGTTGCGCGTCCTCGCAGACCGAATGGGCCTCGGCGATGGCCGTGTCCAGTTGGTTGGCGTACCACAGACAGTGCCCAATCATGCAGCGGTTGGGCCCGGCGATGCGGATCTGCCCCTCGCACAGCGCGACGCAGCGTCTGAAGTAATCGAGCGCACTGGCCATGAAGCCTTGAGCGTAGCGGGCGTCACCGAGGCCGCTCAGCGCCCGCGCTCGGCTCTCCGCGTCGCCACATTGCTCGGCAGCCTCCAGCGCAAGCACATGTTGCGCGTCGCACTCGGAAATTCGGCCCTGAGAAAAATAGAGATTGCCCCGCGTGTGATGAATGCGCGAACGCTCGATAGCCAGTTCGAGCCGTTCGGCGATCGGCTGGGCCTCGCCGAGAGCTTGCATCGCCGCCTCGAACTCGCCCGTCACGCGATAACCCGCGGCGATGCCCATCCATCCGCGGCAGCGTCGCAAGTCATCGCCGGCCAGTTCGCGCGCACGCTGGAATGCGGCAATCGACTCGGTCGAGCGTCCAATCTCGCGCAACGTCTCGCCGCACAGCAACGCGAGTTCGCAGCCCGCGTCGGCATCGCTTCGCGCAGGGTCGGCTGCCAGCGTGCCGCCGCGTTCTGCCAGGCGCAGGGCGCTTTCGAAGCGCAACCGCCCGGCCTCCTGGGTCGCCGCACGCAAGTAGGCCGCCGCGGCCGCCGCGTCGTCGGCGCGGTCGAGATGCTCGGCCTGCAGCACCGGATCGTCGTCGCCGAACCATCGCGCGGCGGCCTGGTGCAATTCGCGTCGCCGACTCTTCAGCGTCGACGCGTAGACGGCCTCCTGGATCAGTGCGTGCGCGAACAGAAAATCCGGGCCGTCGGGCCGCACGATGTCGGCGGCCACCAGGACGTCGCAGCTTGCATCCGGCGCGCCTGCGACACCGCGCAGGTTGACGAGCGAGAAGCGCTTGCCGATCACCGCGGCGGCCTGGAGGGCAGCGCGATCGGGCGCGGCGAGGCGGTCCATGCGCTCTAGCACCAGACTCTGAATGGTCGGCGGCACGGCTGGCACGAGCCCAGGTGTCTCGCCGGCGCGCGCGGTTCGCAGCAGTTGTTCGAGGAACAGCGGATTGCCTTCCGCACGTTCGATGCACATCAGCGCAAATCGGCTCGACGCCTCCACCAGCCCGCCGGCCAGCAGGCGAGCTTCCTGCGGCCGCAGGGGTGCGAGATCGATGGTCATGAAGGCGCTGCCGTGGATCGATGCCCGCCACGCTTTGTCGAGCGGATCGCCCTCGATGCGCGAGGTCAGCAGCAGGACGAGCGGCGCCCGGGCGGCCGCCCGGGCGGCCGCCGCGACCAGCCGCAGCAACTCCGACGAGGCCCAGTGGAGGTCCTCGATCAACACCAGTTGCGAACGCGCCGCGGCGGCCCGTTGCAACAGGGAACCCAGCGCCTCGCTCGCGCGCCGCAGCCGGGTGTCGTTGTCCATCGCCTCGAAAATCGCCTCCAGCGACTTCGGCTGCGGCAGGTCGAGCCACTCGTTGACGAACAGCATTTCGTCGTCAGTCACAAGGCCATTTGCGGCGGCAGCCAGCACCGCCGCGCGGCGCTGGCCCTCGTCGTCGCGCGCGTTCACCTGCAACACCGTCTTCAGCAGCGTCGAAATGGCGTCCTGCCCCTTGCCGACGCCGAAATCCAGCACCTGCCCCGAGGGCGTGTCGAATCCCTGATCGCGCGCGCGCGCCTGGAACTCTTCCACCAGCCTGGATTTGCCGATACCTGCGTCGCCGCGGACCAGCACTGTCACTCCGACGCCAGTCTCGCGAACGGCGTTGAGCGCACCGACCAGTTGCCCGAGTTCAGCTTGCCGGCCAACGAAGGGCATGCGTTCGCCGCGGGCCAGGCGAAAGCCGAGCACACGCCAGATCTCCACCGGCGCGGCGAAGCCCTTGACAATTTGGTTGCCGGCCGATTGCACCTCGATGCTGGCCGCGACTTCGCGGTACAGCGCGTCGGAGATCAGCGTCTCGCCCGCCACGGCCAGCGCATCGAGCCGGGCGGCCAGATTGACCGGATCGCCTGTGACCGAGTACTTGGCCTTGCCACCGCCGCTGATCACCGCGGCCACCACCTCGCCCTTGGTGATGCCGATGTGCAGCCGCAGCGGGGCGCCGTGGCAGTCTGGAACGCCGGCGGCCGCGCTGTGCATAGCGAGCGCGGCATGCAGCGCTCGCTGCGCATCGTTGCCATGGGCCACCGGCGCGCCGAAGACCGCCATGACGGCATCGCCGGCCCGGTCGATCACGCGGCCGCCATGGGATTCGACGACCTTGTCCATCGCGTCGAAAAAACGCCCAAGCATCTCCTGGATCTGCTCCGGGTCGCTGCTGGCACACAGCGCGGTGTAGCCAGTGATGTCGGCGAACAGCACAGCCGCCTGTCGCCGGTCCGCGGTCGTCGTGGCTGCTGTTGCCGGCCGACGCTCGTCCTGCGCGGGCTTGTGCGTCGCCTCTGGCATGGAAGGTGCAGGCGCCGCGACTCGGGCCGGCGTGCCGCATTGGCTGCAGAACTTCGCCTGTGCCGCAAGTTCATGGCCGCAGTTGGCGCACGGGCGTGGCAGCGCAGCGCCGCATTCTTCGCAGAACTTTGCATCCAGCGCACTGGGATGGCGACACTGTGGGCACCGCATGTCCCGAGTTTCATCGCTGGCGCGCGCCGTGTCGAGGGCTGGAAGGGCATAACTGCTGCGGCTCGGTTGCATGCTCGCGGAAAACGAATCGCCTTCAGTCTGGATGACGTTGGCCAGCATGCCCCGGCTGACCCGGCCTCGAGTGCACCTACATCACTGTGGCATGGGGGTGTCGTGGATGCGCCAGTGTGTCAGCGATCAGGCGCAGAGCGTGATCGCACTCCTCGCGCGACATCGGGCCGCCGAGGCAGATCCGCACCGCCTCGGGGGGTGAGCCGTCGGTCGAGAACGCCGCGCTGGCAACGACGCCGACGTTCTGCGAACGCAGGTAGGAGGCGAACTCCACCGTGCTCCAGGCCGAGGTCAACGGCAGCCACAGGTGAAAGCCCTCGCTCTGCGCGGCGACGTTGTGCGCCCCAAGGTGTCGAGCCGCCAGCGCCTGGCGAACCGTCGATTCGTTGCGGATCGCCTGCAGCATGGCGTCGGCGGTGCCGTCTTCCACCCACAGCGTGGCCAGTGCGTTGGTGATCGGCGAGGCCATCACGGTGGTCGCGCGCAGGGCGCCCGCCAGCCGCTGCGACTGCCGCGCCCCGGGCGTGCGCACGTAGGCATTGCGCAGCCCCGCGCCCAGCGTTTTCGAGAAGCCGGTGATGTAGTAGGTGAGCTCGGGCGCCATCGTGGCGATCGCGGGCGGTACCTGGCGCGGCAGCAGCGCGTAGGCGTCGTCCTCGATGATCGGGATGGCATAGCGCAGCGCGATGTCGGCCAGCGCCTCTCGCCGGGCGCGAGAGATGGTGGCGGTGGTCGGGTTGTTCAGCGTCGGGTTGCAGTAGAGCGCCTTGGGCTTGAGGGTCTTGCACGCGTGCTCGAATGATTCGCCCATCGGCCCTTCCTCGTCGAGCGGCAGCGCATGCAGCTGGATGCCCAACTGCGTCGCGATCGCCTTGACACCCGGGTAGGTCAGCGCTTCGACGCAGATCAGCTCGCCGGGGCGCGCCAACTGCGAGAACAGCGCGGTCAGCACGCTGTGGATGCCCGGGCAAACCAGCATCTGGTCGAGCCGGCAATCGGGCACCCGCGGGCGGATCCATTGCATGCCGGCCTCGCGGTCGCGCGTCGAGCCGCCGAAGTCCTGGTAGCGCAGCAGGTCGTACAGGCCAGCCTCCGCCATCACACGGCTGGCCGACATGCTCATGCGTTCGATCAGCGCCGCATCCTGCGGCTCGGGCGGCAGGTTCATCGTCATCTCGGCGCCGCCGCCACCGCGCAGCGGGAGGCTCGGGCTGACGCCGCGGATGAAGGTGCCGCTGCCCGAGCGCGAGTCGATCAGCCCGCGCTTGCGGGCCTCGGCATAGCCGCGCGCCACGGTCGTGTAGTTGAGCCGCAGTTCAGCCGCCAGGTCGCGAAGCGTCGGCAACTGGTCTCGCGCGCTCAGGCGCCCGGTCCGGATGTCCTCGGCGATCAGGTCCGCAAGCAGCAGATAGGCCGGCTTCGGGCTGGCCTCCAGGCGCTTCTGCCAATGCTGGGTGAGTTTGGTCATGGCGGAGTTGATCGCATGGATTGATTGCATCGGTACCTGTAGATGAACGCATGAAGCGTGCCGGCCCTACGGGTGATGGATGCATGGATCACGTGCATCCACCGACCTTGATCGGGTGCATTGATTGCATCGAAAGTGCATCAATTGAGTGCAATGAGCGGTGCTACCGGCGTCTTGAGGGCGCCCGCCGGAGGGCTTTGATTATTTTTCTGGCCCTGCATCGGGCGCGGCGCTTGATTGATCGCGCATTGATCGCACGAGGGGCCGCCGGCAATGGCACAGCGCATGCGAATGAAGAGGGCGCGCAACACCTTTCATTCATCCTCATCTCGGAGCAAACATGCCCAAAGTCACCAAAGCAGCCAACGTCACCGGCGACGTCCTCGTCGACTACGAAGAAAAGGTCTTCGAAGACGTCAAAGCCGAACCGGGCGAGAAGGCCCTGGTCACGTTCCACACGGTCGCCTTCGAGGGCTCGATCGGCTTCGTCAACCTGCTGCAGGCCACCCGCCTGAAGCGCAAGGGTTACGAGACCTCGGTGCTGCTCTACGGGCCCGGCGTGACACTGGGCGTGCAGCGCGGCTTTCCGACGCTCGGCGACGAGGCCTTTCCTGGCCACCAGAACTTCAACAAGCAGATCACCAAGTTCATGGAAGAGGGCGGCAAGGTCTATGCCTGCCGCTTCGCGCTGCAGGCCCTGTACGGCCACGGCGAAGGCGCGCTGATCCCCGGCATCGTGCCGATCAACCCGCTCGACGTGCTGGACATCGTGCTGCTGCACAAGAAGGCCGGCGCGGTGATCCTCGACACCTGGACGCTGTGACGGCGGCGGCTGCCATGACATCACAACGCATCGTCCGCGCCGCGGCGGTCCAGATCGCCCCGGACTTCGACGACCCCGGCGGCACGCTGGCCAAGGTCTGCGCGGCGATCGACGAGGCCGCGGACAAGGGCGCGCAGATCGTGGTCTTCCCCGAGACCTTCGTGCCCTACTACCCCTACTTTTCCTTCGTGTTGCCTCCGGTACTCCAGGGCCCGCCGCACCTGCGGCTGATGGAACGCGCGGTGGTGGTGCCGGGGCCGGTGACGGCCGCCGTGGCCGAGCGGGCACGCTCGCGCGGGATCGTGGTGGTGCTCGGCGTCAACGAGCGCGACCATGGCAGTCTCTACAACACGCAGCTGGTGTTCGATGCCGATGGCGCGCTGGTGCTCAAGCGCCGCAAGATCACGCCGACCTATCATGAACGCATGATCTGGGGCCAAGGCGATGCAGCCGGCCTGAAAGTGGTCGACACGGCGGTCGGCCGGGTCGGCGCGCTGGCCTGCTGGGAGCACTACAACCCGCTGGCGCGCTATAGCCTGATGGCCCAGCACGAAGAAATCCATTGCGCCCAGTTCCCGGGCTCGCTGGTGGGCCCCATCTTCGCCGAGCAGATGGAAGTCACGATCCGCCACCACGCGCTGGAGTCGGGCTGCTTCGTGATCAACGCCACCGGCTGGCTGACCGATGCGCAGATCGCCGCCATCACGCCCGATGCCGGCCTGCAGAAGGCGTTGCGCGGCGGCTGCCACACGGCGATCGTCTCGCCCGAGGGCAAGCACCTGGCGCCACCGCTGACCGAGGGAGAGGGCATGCTGATCGCCGACCTCGACATGGCGCTGATCAGCAAGCGCAAACGGATGATGGATTCGGTCGGCCACTACGCGCGGCCCGAATTGCTGAGCCTGGCCGTCAATGGCCGTCCCGCGGCGACCACCTTCGCGATGCCCGCGTCCGCCACCGATTCTTCAACCCTCTCCAACGGGAGCCTCCATGACCACGACCGCCAATCCAGCCTCGCCATCGAGCCGGCAACTGATGACCGAGTTGCAGTCCTTCGGGTTGCGGCTGGATGACCCGAGCGCCGGGGCGGCGAGCCGCCGCGGCGGTGCCGGACCCTCGGACCACAAGGCCGTGACGGTCGACGGCCACACGATCATGGTGCCGGTCCATACTTCGAGCGCCTGGCACTCGCCCTTCACGGCGCAGGCGCCCGACGCACAGGGCCGCAGCACGCTCACGCGTGGCAGCATCCCGATCGCCAGCATCAGCTTTCCGAAGCAGCCGCGCTTCTACGCGATGCAGACCTTCGATGGCGTGCCGTACTCGCACATCGCGACCCTGCACGGCAGCGACGTGCTGGCCACCACGGTGCTGCAGACCTGCATCCGCTACGAGAGCCGGCGCAAGAGCTGCAAGTTCTGTGCGATCGGCCAGTCGCTGGCGGCCGGCCGGACCGTGGCGCGCAAGACGCCCGAGCAGCTCGCAGAGGTGGCCCGTGCTGCCGTGCTGCTCGACGACGTGAAGCACATGGTATTGACCACCGGCACGCCGAACGCTACCGATCGCGGCGCGCAGATCCTGTGCGAGAGCGCCTTCGCGATCAAGGCGGCGGTCGATCTGCCGATCCAGGGCCAGTGCGAGCCGCCCGACGACGACCGCTGGTTTCGACGCATGCAGGCATCCGGCATCGATACGCTCGGCATGCACCTCGAAGTGGTCACGCCAGAGGTGCGCGAACGCATCATGCCCGGCAAGGCGAGCGTGCCGGTGTCGCGCTACATGACGGCCTTCGAGGCGGCGGTCGGCGTCTTCGGCCGGGGCCAGGTCAGCACCTACGTCCTGGCTGGGCTCGGCGACACGCGCGAAGCCATCCTGGAGATGTGCGCGCACCTGCTGTCGCTCGGCGTCTATCCCTTCGTGGTGCCCTTCGTGCCGATCAGCGGAACGCCGCTCGAAGACCATCCGGCGCCGACGCCGGCGTTCATGAAGTCGATTCTCGAGCCGCTCGGGCGGATGGTGACGGCAGCCAACCTGCGCTCGAGCGACATCAAGGCGGGTTGCGGCAAGTGCGGCGCCTGCTCGTCCTTGTCGGTCTACGAAAGCTGACCATGGGCTGCATCGTCGATGACCGGCTCGAGCCGGCAGCGCAGTACCAGCCAATCGAGTTCCTGGTGCGCGAAGCCGTGCAGCACTGGGAGCGGGAACAGGCGCATGCGCTGCGCCGCGCCGTGTTCTGCATCGAACAGGGCATCTTCGTCGGCGACGATCGCGACGCCATCGACGATCGCGCGCAACTGCTGGTCGCGATGTCATGCATCGGCGGCATGCCCGACCGAGTGGTCGGCACGGTGCGCATCCACGAGAGCGCGCCGCAGGTCTGGTGGGGTTCGCGGCTGGCGGTGCATCCGGCCTTCAGGAGCCAGGGCCACCTGGGCGCAACGCTGATTCGCCTGGCGGTGTGCCGCGCGCATGCCCAAGGCTGCATCGACTTTCACGCCCACGTGCAGTCGCAGAACGTGCCCCTGTTCCAGAAGCTGCACTGGACGCTCGAAGGCGAGCTCGTCGTGCATGGGCGGCCGCATGCCGAGATGCGGGCCGGGCTCGACTTCTACCCGCCTTGCCATGACCCGGTGAGCGGCTTCGTTTCGCGCGCGCGGAGTGCCTCATGAGCCTTTCAGAACTCAGCGCCGCGCTGCGGGCCAGTCGCGGCTTTGCGCACAAGCGCGACATCAGCGATGTTGTCTCGGCGCTGGGCCGAGCGCTGCCCAACGGCAGCGCCGACCTCGGCCAGGCGGTACCGGTCGGCGACGACTGCGCGGCCCTGCCCGACGGCCAGGGCGGCTATCTGCTGTTCGCGATCGAGGGCCTGGTCGAGGACTTCATCGTCCGCATGCCGTGGTTCGCCGGCTACTGCGGCGTGATGGTCAACGTCAGCGACATCTACGCGATGGGCGGCCGGCCCGTGGCCGTGGTCAACGCCTTGTGGAGCGCGGGCATGGACCCGGCCGACCAGATGCTCAAGGGCATGGCGGCCGCGGCCAGCCGCTACGGCGTGCCGATCGTCGGCGGCCACAGCAACAACCGCAGCGAGCGGCCGCAATTGGCGGTCTCGATCCTGGGTCGCGCCAAGCGCCTGCTGACCAGCTTCGATGCCCGACCGGGCGACAGCCTGCTGATGGCGATCGACCTGCGCGGCGCCTACGAGGAACCGTTTCCGTACTGGAACGCCTCCACCTCTGCGCCGCCGGATCGCCTGTGCGGCGATCTCGAACTGCTGCCGCAGCTGGCCGAAGACGGCCTCTGCGATGCGGCCAAGGACATCAGCATGGCCGGCGCGGTCGGCACCGCGTTGATGTTGCTCGAATGCTCCGGTGTCGGCGCGACGATCGACGTCGACGCCATCCCGAGGCCGAACGGCGCGCCCTTGCCGCGTTGGCTCGGCGCCTTCCCGAGCTTCGGTTTCGTCTTGAGCGTGCGGCCGTCGCACGCGGCCGAAGTGAAGCGGCGATTTACCGCGCGCGACATTGACTGCGCAGTGGTGGGGCAGGTCGACGACACGCGCCAGCTGGTACTCCGCCGGGACAGCGATCACGAACTGCTCTGGGACCTGAACGACGATGTCTTCATCCGCGAGGCTGCCGTTGCGCAGGGCTTGCATGCATGACATGCCGGCTCGGGGCCCGCTCAGGATCGGGCTGCTGACGCACTCGGTCAATCCGCGCGGCGGTGTCGTCCATACGCTCGAACTGGCCCATGCGCTGCATGACGCCGGGCACGTCGTGACCGTGATGGCGCCGGCGGTGGAGGGGCAGCGCTTCTTCCGGCCGGTGCGTTGCGCGACGCAACTGGTGCCCGTGGGAGCTGTGCCGACCGACATGGTCGAGATGGTCGCCACCCGCATCGAGGCCTTCAAGCGCCACCTGGCGCCGCAGTTCGAGCGTACGCGCTTCGACGTGCTGCATGCCCACGATCCGATCGGGGGCAACGCGCTGGCCGACCTCGAGGACGCCGGCCTCATCGATGGCTTCGTGCGCACGGTGCATCACCTGGAAGTCTTCGCCTCGGCGCAGCTCATGGCCTGGCAGTCGCGCGGCTTCCGGCGCGCCAGCCAGGTGTTCTGCGCCAGCCGGATGTGGCGGGACATCCTGGCGCACCAGCATGGCGTCAGCGCGTCCGAGATCAGCAATGGTGTCGATCGAGCGCGCTTCAGCGCCGTCGGGCAGCCGTCGGACGCTGCGCTCGGACAGCGGCTCGGCATTCGCCGCGACGCTCCGGTCGTACTGGCGGTGGGCGGCATCGAGGAGCGCAAGAACACGCTGCGGCTGCTGCAGGCTTTCGTGACGCTGCGCGGGCAGAGGCCTGATGCCCAACTGGTCGTGGCTGGCGGTGCGAGCCTGCTGGACCATGCGTGCTACACGCTCGACTTCAAGGCGCTGGCACGGGCGAGCGGCCTGGGCATCGGCCCGGGCCAGCCATCGTGCTCACCGGACCGCTGGCCGACGACGACATGCCTGGCCTCTACCGGCAGGCCGACGTGGTGGCGATGCCGTCGCTGGTCGAGGGCTTCGGGCTGGTGGTGCTCGAGGCGCTGGCCAGCGGCGTGCCGGTGGTGGTGTCGCGCATCGCGCCGTTCACCGAATACCTCGGGGACGAGGACTGCGAGTGGGCGGACCCCTGCGATCCGGCGGCGATTGCGCTCGCGCTGGGCCGTGCGGTCGATACCCGCGACCGCGACCGGATCGCGCGCTCGGCCGAGCGCCTGGGCCGGCAGTTCAGCTGGACTGCGAGCGCACGGCGGCACGCGCTGCTCTATCGCCAGGGCTTGCACGCCTCCCATTCCTAGATCGCAACCCGTACGGAGAACCCCATGCCCGTCATGCACTTCAGCATTCGATGGCCCGACCAGCGCGAGACGCGCTGCTACTCGCCGTCCCTCGTGGTCCAGGACTATCTGACCCCGGGCCAGAGCTATGCGCTGGAAGAATTTCTGCAGCGCACCCGCGAAGCGCTCGGCATCGCCTCCGAGCGGGTCCGCGCCAAGTTCGGCTTTGCCTGCTCTCAGGCGATGGACCAGCTGGCCGAAATCGAACGGATCGCTGGCCAGTTCGCCGATCGGCCCGACGCCGAGGTCACGGTCGTGGCCTTCGAATGAACACTCCCACTGCTTCACATCCGAAAGAACATCATGTCTCCCAAGACCACCCACTACAGCGTCATCATCGTCGGGGGCGGCCAATCCGGCTTGTCGATGAGCCATTTCCTGCAACAGCGCGGCATCGACCACCTGGTGATCGAGAAGCGCACGCTGGTCCATAGCTGGCGCAGCCAGCGCTGGGATTCGTTTTGCCTGGTCACGCCCAACTGGCAATGCAACTTGCCGGGCTGGTCCTACCAGGGCGACGATCCGCACGGCTTCATGGTCAAGGACCAGATCAACGACTGGCTCGCGGGCTTCGTCGAGCAGGTGCAGCCGCCGGCGATCGAAGGCGTGACCGTCGAAAAGGTGTCGCGGGCGGGCGACGCCGACCAGTTCACCGTGCAGACCAGCGCCGGCAGCTTCACCGCCGGTCAGGTGGTCGTGGCTTCGGGCGGCTACCACAAGCCTGTGGTGCCGCGGATGGCTGAGAAGCTGCCGATGGACATCGTGCAATACCACTCGGCCCAGTATCGAAACCCTGCGCAGTTGCCCGAGGGCGCGGTGCTGGTGGTCGGCTGCGGTCAGTCGGGCGCGCAGATCGCCGAAGACCTGCATCTGGCGGGGCGCAAGGTCTACCTCGCGACCGGCAACGCGCCGCGCTGTGCCCGCTTCTATCGCGGCAAGGATGTGGTCGACTGGCTGGCGGAGATGAACTATTACGACATGCCCGTGACCCAGCATCCGCTGCGCGAAGGGGTGCGCGACAACACCAACCACTACGTCACTGGCCGCGACGGCGGCCGCGATATCGACCTGCGGCGCTTTGCCCTGGAAGGCATGGAACTCTACGGCCTGATGACCGGCCTCGACGGCGACGAGCTCGAGTTCCAGCCGAACTTGCGCGAGAACCTCGACCATGCGGACCGCATCTTCAACGGCATCAATGCGTCGATCGACAAGTTCATCGCCAGCCGCGGCATCGACGCTCCGCCGGGGGAGCCGTATGTGCCGGTCTGGCAACCCGACCGGGAGCGCACCAGGTTGGGCCTTCGCGCCTCGGGCATCACCAGCGTGGTTTGGTGCATCGGCTTCCTGCCCGATTTCGGCTGGGTCGATGCGCCGGTGTTCAACGGGCGCGGCGAGCCGGTGCATCTGCGCGGCGTGACCGGGCAGCCGGGGCTCTATTTCCTCGGGTTGCCGTGGTTGCATACCTGGGGCTCGGGCCGGTTCTCCGGCGTGGCGCGGGATGCGGAGTTTCTGGCCGAGGCCATCGCCTCGGCGGGCGCCATCGTGCCACCAGTCGAGCGGGCGCGCCAGGCGCACGCGGCCTAGACATGATGGTCGCCGCCTGTCTACTGGGCGGCGCCCATCATGTCTGCTGTGCAGCGTCTGCGGCCTGCACGGGCAGCTCAATCCGCTGCCCGGTAAGCGCGATGCCAACTTCCTGCTGGAGCCAGCGACGGCGGCGCCCGGTGCATGTTCAAGCTCTCGCACCCGATCGAGGCGCCGCTGGTGGCCGACTTCCGGACTCAGGCGCTCCTGCATGTCGCCCGCTCCGACCCCAGCCTGCCGGTGCAGCGCTTGCTGCCCGATCTGCACGGCGTGGCTTCGGTGCAGATTCAGGACGCCGAGGACCGCACGCGCGTGGCCCGCGTGTTCAGCTACCTCGAAGGCATGCCCACGCCGCAGGCGCCACGCTCGGCCGCCCAGCGCAGCATCGTGGCCAGCATGCTGGCGCGGCTCGACCGGGCCCTGGCCCACCTGAGTCACCCGGCCGGCGAGGGCGAATTGCCCTGGGACATCCAGCGCGCCGAGCGCGTGCGCCACAACGACTTCAACCTGTACAACCTGCTGGTCGATCCCGATGAACCGGCGCGCGTTTCCGGCATCCTTGACTTTGGCGACATGGCGCATGCGCCACTGGTGAACGACTTGGCAGTGGCCGCGTCGTACCACATCGATGAGAAGGGCGACGCGCTGACCACCATTGCTCGCTTCGCGGCAGACTGCCACTCCGTCCTGCCACTGACCGAGGGCGAGACCTTCGTGCTACTGGACCTCGTGCGCGCCCGCCCGACAACACGGCCTACCTCATCTGCAACAACGCCAGACACCGTGTTCTCCAGCGACGACGTGCTCACCGCGCCAGCCTGCTTTCTGCGCGCGGCGTTGGATGCCATCCACGCAGCTGGCGGCGTGTTAATCGCCGACGAAGTGCAGCCCGGATTTGGCCGAACGGGCGGGGCTTCTGGGGCTCCATGCGCCGGCGTGGTGCCTGACGTGATGACCATGGGCAAACCCATGCGCAACGTCCACCCGGTGGCCGGCCTGGCAGTGCGGCCCGAGGTGATGAGGCCTTCGGCCAAGCCAGCCGCTACTTCAACACCTTCGGCAGCAACCCGGTCTCGATGGCCGCGGCCGCCGCCGTGCTGGATGTGCTCGAGCAGCAGCAACCGCAGCGCAACGCGTTGGAGGTCGGCAACTACCGGCGCGATCGCCTGGCCGCGCTGGGGCAGCGACACGCCCTTGTGGGCGAGGTTCGCGGTGCCGGCCTGTTCATCGACCTGGAACTGGTGGCCGACCGCGCCACGCGCGTACCAGCCACGGCGTAGGCGGCGAAGGTCGTCAACGGCCTGCGCCTGCGCAAGGTGCTGCTGAGCGCCACCGGCCCCCAGGCCAATGTGCTGAAGATCCGCCCACCGCTGGTGTTCCAGCGCGAGCATGCGGAACTGCCGGTGGAGCGTCTGGACGAACTGCTGGCCGCCGTTGGCTGATCGGTGACGCGATCTCGAACATGCGCACGTGGTCGAGCGTTTCACGGCCGCCGGGGTCCCCCGCGGACCCGACCTCGGGCTGGCGGCGGATCTACAGGTCATCGGGCTGATGAAGCCTTCGTGCGGCAGCGGCGTATACGCGGAACTGATCGTCAGGACTCGCGCGACGAAGGTCGGATCGTTCGGAATCCAATTGCCCATGATGATCCGGCCGCCGTGCCTGGCGACACGCTCGAACGCCCGGCCACGTCGAACGGCTTGGACGCCGTCGCGCGCATCGCCGGCCGCGGCAATCAGGTTGCGGGCAAGGTCGAAGAAGGCACGTCAGCTCCAAGCTTCGCTTCCGGCAACGTTGTCATGCGTCGTCGCCGCGGCCCACATCGAGCACCTTCATGCCGGGCTCGATGCCTGGCCGCGCGAGTTCTTCACCGCTGTCCCGCATGAAAGCCGCGCTATCTGTGCGAAGCCGCCCCTTTCCCCTAAAGCCTGATTCGGATTTGTTTCGTCGTTTTCACAAAGCAAGGTGATCGACTCTTCATCAGAGCCCGTCGGCAAGCGCATCGTGACGACGATGGCCCTGTTCACTCGACCTTGAAGTCGATGACGTACTGGCCCGGACCGGTCGGCCCCGCGGTATAGGTGAATGGCTTTCCTGCCAGCGCCGAGCACTATGACCACCAAAGCCCCTGGTTTCCGCACGACGGCTTGGCCGGAGAGCCCTATGCCGGCGATCTTGTCCCATCCATAAATGAAGCTTCCCGTCAGGATGCCCCATCCAATGGGCTCCTGAGGGCGAGCAGGGCGACAACATTCTGGAACGTTGCGAGTGGTCCATCGGTCTCTTCCTTGGTGGTGGACGCTGTGGGATCGGGCGCAACGGCAGCGCCTTGGCGCGCTGGCCCACAAACGAGGGTTAGGATGGACGTCGGGCCGCGATTCGGTCCCGAAGGAACGTCGAATAGACGCCGAAACATCGCCGAAAGTCGGAAACCGGCCTGGCACAATGGCGAGCGGCTGCGAGATCAACGCCTTCGATCGTTCTCAACTCGACTTGCGTCGCGGAACGCTTCGGTCGGCCGATGTCGAGACTCCACTGCGGCCGAAGACCTACGCGTTGCTGTGCTACTTGCTGGCACATGTCGGTCGGCTTGTTTCGAAAGACGAGCTGCTGGAATAGGCATGGACGGGCACGGTGGTCACCGAAGACTCGGTGGTCCAGTGCGTAGGCGAATTGCGAGCGGCGCTTGGCGCGCGCGGGCCGGTGCTGGTCAAGACCATACCGCGGCGCGGCTACCTGCTCGACGTGGTGGTTTCGTCGAGTGCGCTGGCGTCCAGGCCGGATTCGAGCGATGCGGCTGCGGCAAGCGTCGCAAATGCCCGTTCGCCAGGAGGCGGGGTGCAAAAGCGGCTGGTGCTCGCCTTGCTGATCGCTCTCTCTGGTTGGAGTGGGAGTTACGTGGTGGCTGCAACAGGGCCACCCGAACATTGATCGAGCCATCGCGGCCACCCGTGTCATCGCCTCCTGCCCTTCAGCGATCTGAGCGAGCCGGTGTCACCGGCGTTTGCCGAGGCGGTCGTCGAAGACCTGACGGTCGCAGTCGCGCAGCATTCGGAGACGCTCGTCATTTCCACCGGCTCAACAGCCGGATTCGGCGATGCCAAGGTCGATGCGTCAAGGGCGCAGAAGGCCTTGGGCGCCACACACGTGCTGACCGGCAGCGTACTGCGGGACGGAGAGTCGGTGCTGATCCGCGCCCATTTGCGCAACGCCATGGAGTCCACGTTCCTGTGGAGCGAACGCTTCGAATACACCGGTGTGGCGCACTGGGACTGGCAACGCGACATCACGCAGCGTGTGGCCAACGCGTTGGACACCCGGCTTCGGGACGCACACGTTCCGCACGCAGCGGATGCCGGCTACGCCATGGGCGCCATCGAGGCAACGCAGAAGGGCGACTTTATGCTTCGGCACGCCAAGGTGCGTGAGGATATGCACCGCGCGAGGCGCTTGTTCGCGACGGCGCTGTTGGCCGATCCGGACTCAGTCGTCGCGCTCGACGGGTTGGCCTTTACGCACATCGCAGAGGTGTCGCACCGCTGGAGCACGAAGCGCGACTCACACATCGAGACTGCCTCGAAGCTGCTTGACCGCTCGCTGGTACTCGCGCCCAACTATGCGATGACGCACTACGGCCGCAGCCAGATCCTGTACGTGCGGGGTCGCATCGACGAGGCTGCTCAGGCCTGCGAGCAGGCCCTCGCGCTGTGGCCGAACCACATCTACGCGCTGCAGCGACTGGGCTTCTACCGCCTGCAGCAAGGTCGGCCGACGGAATTGGTCGAGCGGGTCCGGCTTGCCTTGCGCTTGAATCCGCTTGACAGCCAGTGGGCTTCGCAAGGGCACGTCTTTCTCGGGATGGCGCAGTTTCATCTGCGACGCGACGAAGAAGCCTACGCGGAGATGCGCAAAGCCGCGGCGGCCAATCCAAGCAATGGCTTTCCCTGGCAGTGGATCGCGGTCATCGATGCCTTGCATGGCCGCGACGAGTCGGCGCGGTCCAACCTCGCGTCGTTCCAGAAGCTCATTCCGAATCAGACCGTGAGTGGCCTGAGGGCGACCGAAAGCTCCAGGAGCCCTGAATTCTGGGCTGAGCGCGAGCGTTTTTACGAGGGTCTGAGCAAGGCCGGCCTGGCGCTATGACGTCTGATGGCTTGGCATTTCCGCGCCGACACGGCGTGCTTGAGCGCCCGGGATGCGGACGTCAGCTTCATTGGGTCAAACCCTTCGACAGAGTGTCAGCGTTGGGGCCCGGAGCACCTGTGCGGCAACCAGGAGAGCGGCCATTCAATCGGTCCCAAATCCAAGGCGTGACATCGGCCGCTCAACGGGCCAGCGGCGGGCAACGTCTGCATCACTGCTGGAAGCGGCCTTCGAATCAGAGGTCTACGCGCCTCCAGACGACTGCGAACGGCATCGCAGCGTGAGTTCGCCCGGCAGCGGGGAAGAACAGCAACCGCTTCTATGAGGGCTGGAATGTCAAGGCCCTTCATGGCGGTCGATCGTCAAGACTGAGCGATCGAAGGTCGGGAACCGATGGAAGTCCGAGTCCGTGCCCGGACGAGCTTCTATCCGTGCGGGTCCGTGAACCCTGCACCTCATGCTGCATGCGCGCCAGACGCGCTGGCAGGTTCCCGCTTTGCGAGGCGCCCCATCTGCAGCACCGGTCACAATAGAGATGTGACCCTGTGGTTGCACGGGCGCTTCGACATTCGATCATGAAGTTCATCTGGATCAACAAGTGACTCGGCGCCGGGGCATCAGGTTTGGACGACCTTCATTTGCGCACCGGCCGGTATCTCGCCGTCTTGCAGGAAGCGCCACAGGGCAATGGCCAGACGCCTTGCCAGGGCCACGATACCCACCCGTCGCATGCGTGCACCTTCGCCCGCGAAGCGCTTGTTGAACCAGCGGGCGATCGCACTGCCTGGCTGCAAGCGCAACCAGCCCCACGCCAGTTCCACCAGCAGAGTTCGGGCCCTTCGGTTGCCAGCCTTGCTGATGCCCTGTTCGACCTGGCTGTCGCCACTGGCATACGGTGTGGGTGCCAGGCCCAGGCAGTTGGCGAGTTCCCGCCGGTTGGCGAACCGACGCCAGCCAAATATCTCGTGCACGAGCACCCAGGCTCCCGTCTCACCGATCCCGCATAGGCGCATCAACTGCGCGACCATCGGCTTTTCTCCCTGTTGAAGCGCGATGCGGCGTGCAGCCTCGATCTGGCGAACTTGCTCCTTGACGAGTTGCAGCCGCGCGAGTTCACGCTCGATTTCCGCGCACAGCTTTCTGCCCAACTGTTCACCGTGCTGTGCCCACCAAGTGGACCAGTCGCGGCCGCCGATGTGCACGCGTGGGCGCAGGTTGTGCAGCACCAGTAGCGAACCGATTCGGTTGGTGTGCGAGGTGCGCTCGTGGATCAGCCGTTCGAGTTCACGAGGTTCACGGCGTTCGTCCTCGTCGCTCTTGCTGGGCTCGCGCAACACCGACCACACTCGCTCCCCGCGGTGGTGACGCACCAGCATCGTCTGCAGCTTGTCGGCATCGAGCCGATCGGTCTTGGCGCGTCGGGCTCGCCGGTTGACCTCGATACTCGCGGCGTCAACCACGATGTTGTCTACACCCAGTTCGCTGAGCCAGCGATGCAGCCACCAGCCGTCGCGGCCGGCTTCGTAGCACGTGTGCACTTGAGCGCACGCGGGCGTCTTGAATCGCTTGCCGGCTCGCACGATGCAGTCGGTCACGGCAACTTGGTCGCCCGCAGAGATCGTGAATCGACTCACCGTATTGCGACCGTCGCCGACACTCAGCTTCCACTGCTTGTCGCCCAGTTCAAAGCTCATGTACAGGTCTTCGGGCTTGGCCTTCTCCTGGCACCGTGGCGCTGTTCCAGTTGTAGTCATTTCGATGCTCCTTTAAGAGAACTGGAGCCGCTGTTTTACGCTTTCCTTCAGCCCCTCATAGCATCTGCACAGCAGCCACACGACGGGCGCAGGTAGAGGGGCCCAAGCCGTCTTGTGACTCAACCCGACGCGCGACTGCACTGCACTCGACACCTGTCACACGCAATTGGACCGCTGGTGAACGTTGCCATCACACCGCCGCAAAAGGTTTCCTACTTTGCTGTCATCGAACGTAGTGCCTCAAGAAGTTTTACCGCGGGACCGGGCAGCATACCTGCCCTACGTCTGAAGGCGGTGAGCGTCCGGCGGTCGGAAGCACCCGGTATATCCAGGGCGTCGATCAGTCCAGCCTTCCGCTCGGCGTCATACATCGGCTCAGGCATCCAGCCAAGGAAGCCTGAGCGGCCGATCAAGCTTTTGAGCGCGGTGACGGAACGCGTCTCGACTACGACGTTTGGCAGTGCCAGGTTCTGTCGGGAAAACACTTTCTTCATGTGCTCAAAAGGTCCAGTTCCCTTTGGAAGGATGGCCCATCGCTCAGACAGCGTGTCTGAAAGTTTCAGCTTCGGTTCCTTTCGCAATGGATGGCGTCGACCCGCGACGACGTAGCTTGTGTCTTCCCACCGGCAATCCTTGACCGCTACGATCTCATCGGTGTCCTCGATGTCGACACCGAGCGCAAGATCGATTTCGTGTGAAACAAGCGCATTCGCAAGGCGATCCCACACGCCTTCAATGATCTGAACCTGCAGGTTCGGCCATTTTTCGCAGGTAGCGCCGATCGCCAATGGAAGGACCAAGCACGCGATGCTACCGACGGCGCCGACACGAATGGTGCCCTTTGCCAAGCCCAGCATTGCCTTGATGTCCTCGTTTGCGTGCTCCGATTCGCGCTGCAAAAGGACCGCGTGCGGTTGCAGCGCGCGCCCCACCTCCGTCAGCTCCATTCCTTTCGAGTGACGCTCAAACAACGGCGCGCCCGCCTGTTCCTCCAACCTGCGAATCGTGCGGCTCAAGGCAGGTTGCGTCACGTTCAATGCAGCGGCTGCTCGGCCAAGACTTCCGGACGAGACGATGGCATTGAAAGCGATGAGATGTTGAAGATCGAAAGTCATACGTAACAGTAATGACTTTTGCTCGAAAAGGCAATTTTCAAGGAGGCCGCGAGATTCCACACTTCAGGCATCGAGACAAGCGTTGGGACGTTCCCCAGCGCACAGCCAGAAAGTGAGAGCGCGAAATGACCGGACCAGGACCGCACGCCGTCGCCGAGACGGCCCAGCAACCCACCAGCATTACCGTTCGCGACGCAGTGTTCGATCTCATGCGCCGCTTCGGCATGACCTCCGTGTTCGCGAATCCGGGGTCGACCGAACTGCCAATGTTTCGGGACTTTCCCAGCGACTTTCGCTATGTACTTGGGTTGCAGGAGGCCAGCGTCGTCGGCATGGCCGATGGCTACGCTCAAGCAACCCGCAATGCTTCCTTCGTGAACTTGCATTCGGCCGCGGGTGTCGGCAATGCAATGGGCAATATCTTCACGGCGCACAAGAATCGCACGCCGATGGTCATCACGGCCGGTCAGCAGGCGCGCTCGATCCTCCCGTTCAATCCGTACCTTTCCTCCGCGCAGGCTACAGAACTGCCGAGGCCCTACGTGAAATGGAGCATCGAGCCAGCGCGTGCCGAAGACGTCCCGTTGGCGATTGCTCGGGCGTACTACATTGCGATGATGCCGCCGTGCGGCCCGGTGCTGGTTTCGGTGCCCGTCGACGATTGGGACCGGGCGGCTGAATTGGTGCCGGCGCGAGTTGTCAGTACCGAATTGCGTCCTCAGCCTGCCGTCCTTGCGCAGATCGCTGATGCAATAGGCGCAAGCGATCGACCTGCAATCGTTGTGGGCGCCGCGATCGACCGCGACAACGCGTGGGACGAGGTCGTCGCGCTAGCTGAAGCACACAATGCCCGCGTGTGGGTTGCACCGATGTCGGGCCGTTGCAGTTTCCCGGAAGACCACAGGTTGTTTGCCGGGTTCCTGCCTGCAATGCGGGAACGGATCGTCGAACTGTTGGGCGGTCATGACCTGATCCTGGCCGTTGGTGCGCCTGCGTTCGCGTACCACATCGAGGGTGCGGGCCCGCACATTCCCGCTGGCGCGACTTTGTGCCAGCTGACCGAAGACCCGGACACCGCAGCCTGGGCGCCAGTCGGCATATCGGCCGTCGGAAGTATCCGTCTGGGTGTCCTCGATCTGCTGGCGCGCCCGCCGCAAAAAGATCGTCCCATTCCACCCGCGAAAAGCGCAGTACCGAGAGCAGCGCCTTCGTCGCTGATGTCCGTTGCATACGTGCTGCAGACGCTTGCGCAAGCAAAGGAACCCGATGACATCGTGGTCGAAGAAGCACCCAGCGCCCGTGCGGTGATGCAGTCCTACCTACCCATTACGCGCAGCGAAACCTTCTACACGATGGACAGTGGCGGCCTCGGATACGGCATGCCTGCGGCTGTCGGCGTCGCACTTGGCAAACCGGAAAGCCGCGTCATTTGCCTGATCGGCGATGGGTCGAGCATGTACTCCATACAGGCGCTTTGGAGTGCAGCCCAGAGCAAACTGCCGATCACATTCGTGATCCTGAACAACCGGCGCTACGCAGCGCTACAAGAGTTCGCGCCGGTATTCGGGTTCTCTTCCACCGATGTTGTCCAGGGGACCGAATTGCCCGACATCGACTTCCAGTCGCTGGCAAAGGGAATGGGTTGCGCCGCTTCCCGCGTCACCGCTCCCGGCGAACTGCGCGAGGTGCTTGATCGCGCCCTGGCCAGCAACGCCCCCTGCGTCGTGGAGGTTCGCGTCGCCTGACTGCTCCCACCTCTCGATTTCACGCCTATCCGATTCCCACATTCAAATCACCAGCCGGAGACAGAAGCCATGAAGATTTCGATGTTGATCAACGGCGAGCCAACCCAAGCTCGCAACGGCGCCACCTTCGAGCGACGCAATCCGCTCGACGGCAGTGTCGCCACTATCGCACCCGCAGCCACCGCGGAAGACGCTGTCGCTGCCGTTGAGGCCGCCGCCACGGCTTTCAAGGCCTGGTCGCGCACCGGCCCGAGCGAACGCCGCGCGCTGCTGATGAAGGCCTCACAGGCGCTGGAAGCCAAGGCCGAGGCATTTGCAGCAGCCGTCGCTTCCGAGACGGGTGCCTCAGCGATCTGGGCGGGCTTCAACGTTCACCTTGCGGCTGGCATGTTGCTCGAGGCCGCGTCGCTGACAACTCAGATCAGTGGCGAAATCATCCCCTCGGACGTTCCGGGCAGCCTCGCGATGGGCGTGCGTCAGCCTGCGGGCGTCGTCCTGGGCATTGCCCCCTGGAATGCGCCTGTGATCCTTGCGGTGCGCGCCATTGCAACACCTCTGGCTTGCGGGAACACCGTGGTGCTGAAAGGAAGTGAAATCTGTCCGGCCACCCACGGCCTGATCATCGAAGCGTTGCAGGAAGCTGGTCTGCCCAAGGGCGTCGTGAACTTTGTTACCAATGCGCCGGCGGACGCAGCTGCCGTGGTCGAAGCGATGATTGCGCATCCAGCCGTGCGGCGCGTCAACTTCACCGGGTCGACCCACGTCGGGAAGCTCATTGCCGCGACCTGTGCCAAGCACCTGAAGCCAGTGGTGCTTGAGCTCGGTGGCAAGGCACCATTGGTCATCCTGGACGATGCTGATGTCGACGCAGCCGTCAATGCGGCCGTCTTCGGTGCATTCGCCAATTCGGGCCAGATCTGCATGTCAACCGAGCGCATCGTCGTCGACAAGAGCATTGCTGACGAATTCGTTGCGAAGCTCGGCGCGCGCGCATCGAGTCTGCCGCTCGGTGACCCGCGCCTCGGCCCGGTGGTCCTCGGCTCCGTAGTGGACATGAGCACGGCGAAACGCTGCAACGATCTGATCGACGATGCGATCGCCAAGGGCGCGACGCTCGTGACGGGCGGGAAGGCGAACGACACGCTGATGCCAGCGACACTGCTCGACCATGTCACCGCCGACATGCGCATCTTCCGAGAGGAAGCGTTTGGCCCGGTGAAAGGCATCGTGCGCGTCAGTGGCGTCGACGAGGCGGTGGCTTGCGCCAACGACAACGAGTACGGCCTGGCAGCCGCTGTTTTTGGCCGTGACATTGCGCGGGCCATCCAGGTGGCCGGACGCATCGAGTCCGGGATTTGCCATGTAAACGGCCCGACGGTGCACGACGAAGCGCAGATGCCGTTCGGCGGCGTCAAGGGAAGTGGGATCGGGCACTTCGGCGGCAAGGCTGGCGTGGACGCATTCACCGAACTGCGCTGGATGACTGTGCAGACAACACCGCGTCACTATCCCTTCTAACAACTCGGTGCTTTCTGGCGCACACCGACCGCGTCATTGCGGTCGGATTGGACCGGTGCGTCCTCAAATTCCAAGGAGACAACAATGCGCTTGATTCACTCTCGTGCACCGGCGACGGGCCCCCGCGGCCGGAACGCCAGTGTTGTGTTGGCTGCCATCATTGCGTTGGCTTTGCCCACCGCAGCCTTCTCCCAAGCATGGCCCGCGAAGCCTGTGAAGGTGGTGGTCAACTTCCCTCCCGGCGGTGCCGCAGACCAGATTGCACGATCCCTGGCGCAGCCGCTGCAGGAAGCGCTAGGCCAGCCGGTGGTCGTCGAGAACAAGAGCGGTGCCGGCGGCAATATTGGCGGCGAAGCTGTGGCAAAAGCGGCGCCCGATGGCTACACCCTGTTGATGAGCTCTGGCGGCATGGTGTCCGTCAATCCGCACATCTATCCCAAGATGCCGTTCGATCCCGCCAAGGATCTGGTGCCAGTGGCCTCGGCGGCGCGCGTGCTGGTTTTCCTGGTGACGCAGCCTGCCTTCCCTGCCAAAGACGCCAAGGGCTTCCTGGCTCATCTCAAGGCAAACCCGGGCAAGCTTTCGTTTGGCTCGCCAGGCAATGGCAGCTCGCCTCACCTCGCAGCCGAGATGATGAAGTCGCAAGCCGGCGTTTTTGCAACGCATGTGCCATACCGGGGCGCCGCACCTGCTCTGACGGACTTGTTGGCTGGCCAGCTGGACTTCCTGTTCGACCCGGGTGTTGCGATACCGCACATCAAGGCGGGCAAGGTCAAGGTTCTTGCCGTCGGCAGCCTCAGGCGATCTCCGCTGTTTCCCGACGTGCCGACGCTGGACGAGGCAGGGCTCAAAGGCTTCGATGCGGATACTGTGTTTGGCTTCTACGCACCCGCAGGTACGCCAACTCAAGTCATCGCTCGATTGAATCTCGAGATCAACAAGGCCCTCGCGCTGCCCGGCCCACGCGAGCGCATTGCAGCCCTCGGCGGCGAAGCTGCACCTATGACGCCGGAACAGTTCCGAGACAAGGCGCTCGAGGACGGAAAGCGATTTGGCAAGGTCATTCGCGAGCAAAAGATCGTCGGGGACTGAGCTCCAACGAGCAGTACGGACACCCCCGCACCCAGTCAACGCATCAACGCAGTCGAAGGAATCATCATGCGCACCCAAGTTGCCATCATTGGTGCTGGCCCCGCTGGCCTCATGCTCTCCCATATCCTGCACTTGCAGGGCATCGAGTCCGTCGTACTCGAAACACGTAGCCGCGAGGCCATCGAGGCCACCATCCGTGCCGGCGTGCTTGAACAGGGCACGGTCGATCTCATGAAGGAGATCGGCGTCGGCGCCCGGATGGAACGCGAAGGCTTTCGCCACGATGGAACGATCCTGCGCTTCGATGGCATCGACCGCCGCATCGATTTTCCGGAGCTCACCGGCGGCAAGGCTGTGATGGTGTACGCGCAGCACGAGGTCATCAAGGATCTGGTTGAAGCGCGATTGGCCAGCGGCGGCGACATCCGCTTCGAAGTGACCGATGTCAGCGTCCATGACCTGGATACGACGTCGCCGAGCGTGCGCTTTCGCCAGCAAGGCGGCGAGTTGCAGACGATCGAAGCTGACTTCATCGCCGGTTGCGATGGCACGCAGGGCGTCAGCCGGCCCGCAATTCCAAAAGGCGTGCTGAGAGGCTTTGAGCGCCCCTATCCTTTCGGATGGCTCGGCATCCTCTGCAAGGCGCCACCATCGTCCGAGGAGTTGATCTATGCCCTGAGTGATCGTGGTTTGCGCTCGTGAGCACGCGCTCGCCCGATGTGCAGCGCATGTACCTTCAATGCGAGCCAACTGACAAGATCGAGAACTGGTCCGACGACCGCATCTGGAGCGAGTTTCGCGCTCGCTTGGCGACGCGCGACGGTTGGGCACCGAAGGAGGGCCAGATTTTTAGCAAGACTGTCGTCGGCATGCGTAGTTTCGTGACCGAACCGATGCAGTACGGGCGGCTTTTTCTGGCTGGTGATGCGGCTCACGTGGTGCCACCGACTGGGGCCAAGGGCCTGAATCTGGCCGTGGCCGACGTGCGTGTGCTTGCGCGCGCCATCGGCGAGTTCTACAAGGCGGGCCGAGAGGATCTGCTCGAGCGCTACAGCCAAACCGCGTTGCGACGAATCTGGAAGGCGCAGCGCTTTTCATGGTGGATGACATCGATGCTGCATCGATTCCCCGGTGCCGATGAGTTCCAGCACAAGGTGCAGGTCGCCGAACTCGACTACGTCACGGGGTCGCGCGCTGCTTCAACAGCACTGGCGGAGAACTACGTGGGTCTTCCCTTCGACGCCTTCGAGGACTGAGTCCATGCAGAACCGCCCGTGCAGAGGCGGACTGCGTCCAAAGCCATGCTCGGGTGGCATGACTATCTCTCATTAAAGCAATTTCCAGATAGTGCTCCAACTTTGACACTGCATTACCGAAGCGCGAGGCGACGCCGAAGCGCTCAACCAGGAGACAAGACATGATTAAACGAACCCCGTTGACGGCTGTCGCGCAATCCTTGCGCTCGCACCGCCCCCCTCAGCGTTCGATGCAAGCTACCTGTGACTCCGGAGCATGCGCATGACCGCCCAAGCAATCCCCTTCAGGGGCAATGCCGACATCGGTCGTTTGCTCGACGATGGCGCCTACACAACCATGCAAAAGGTAGTGGTCTTTCTGGCAGCCATGTCCATCGTGATGGACGGCTTCGATGGCCAACTCATCGGCTTCGCGATTCCGCTCATGATCAAGGAATGGGGCATCACCCGCAGCGCCTTCGCACCGGCGGTGGCCGCGGGCCTGATTGGCATGGGGATTGGCAGCGCTTGCGCGGGTCTCTTCGCTGACCGCTTCGGCCGTCGGATGGCAGTCATTGCAAGTGTTCTTGTGTTTGGTTCAGTCACTTGTGCCATCGGTTTCGCACCGGACGTCCTGACTGTCGCCGCACTCCGGTTTGTTGCCGGTCTAGGCATCGGGGGTGCGCTGCCGAGTTCGACTACGGTCACGGCGGAGTTCACCCCGGCGCGACGCAGAACACTGGCGGTCACGGCAACGATCGTCTGCGTACCGCTCGGCGGCATGCTCGCTGGATTGTTCGCTGCGGAAATCCTTCCGGCCTTCGGCTGGCGCGGCCTGTTCATGATCGGTGGAAGCTTTCCGATTGCTCTGGCCGTCATTCTTCTGTTCACGCTGCCTGAGTCGCCCCGCTTTCTCGCACGCCATCCGGCGCGCTGGAGTGAGTTGGGCAAGCTGCTGGGCCGCATGAATCGTCCGATGGCTGCCGACGTGACCTACAGCGACGCTGCAGAACAGGTCGTCGAGAAACGCGCTGGTTTCGGTGCGCTCTTCTCAGGTGGCTTGGCAGGTGACACGCTGGCGACCTGGGCGGCCTTCTTCATGTGTCTTACCGCCGTCTACAGCGCCTTCAGCTGGTTGCCGACCATGCTCGCTTCCGAAGGCCTGTCGATGGCTGTTGCGGGCTCGGGCTTGACTGCCTACAACCTCGGAGGCGTCGTTGGCGCCTTGGTTTGCGCCGTTGCGATCACCCGTTTCGGTTCACGTTGGCCATTGGTCCTGTGCTGCGCGGGTGCGGCAGCAAGTGCGTTCGCCTTGCAAACCTTGAATGTGGGACGCGATACGAACCTGCTGATCTTCGGCTTCGGTGTGCATGGCATGTTCGTGAATGCGGTGCAGTCCACAATGTATGCGCTGTGCGCCTTCATGTACCCCACGAGTGTCAGGGCGACCGGGACGGCTTCCGCCCTTGCCTTCGGACGGCTGGGCGCCATCCTCAGTGCCTTTGCAGGCGCTGCGGTGATCACGGCGGGCGGCGCTACGGCCTATCTGACGCTGCTTGGTTCGGCGATGGTCTTCGCGATGGTTGCCCTCCTGGCCGTCAGGCGCCACATCCCGAAGCGCGCGGTACTGCTGCGCCCGAGCCAAGCGGCGACGGCCACGAACTAACCGCCAGGCCTGTTCACGCCTATCTCATCGTGCAACTCAGCAATCGAAACAGATCATGAGAATCTCTATCGTCGGTGCGGGAGCTATGGGCTCCATGTTCGGGGGCCTGCTGGCCGAATGCGACAACGACATCACGCTGATCGACGTCAACGATGCGCACGTTAGCGCAATCCACGCTGACGGCCTACGCCTGACTACCGATAGCGGCGATCGGCATATCAAGGCGCTCAAGATTTGCCGGCCGGAAGAGGCCACTGACATCCCAGAGCTACTCGTCGTGTTCACCAAGACGCTACACACGCACGCCGCACTCTCGGGTGTGAAACATCTGATCGGACCTGATGTGCATTTGGTGAGCTTGCAGAACGGCTTGGGCAATGTTGAGGCGATCTCCGAATTCGTTGATACGGAGCGCGTTCTCATCGGTGTGACCACGTGGCCGGCCGACTTGGTTGGACCGGGTCACGTGCATTCTCACGGCAAAGGCGTCGTGCGGCTCATGGCAGCCGATGGGATCGCTCGACCGATAGTCACATTGGTTTCCGAAACGCTCTCACGTGCTGGCCTAGAGTGCACGTCGGATGCCACTGTGTGGGCTGCAATCTGGGAGAAGGTTGCGTTCAACGCTGCACTCAACAGCATCTGCGCTGTTTCCGGATGCACCGTTGATCAGCTCGGTTTGGTATCTGACGGTCGCCGCCTTGCAGACGAGGTCGTCTCGGAGGTGCTTTCGGTCGCACAACGCCTTGGCATTAACGTGAATCCTGACATGTGCAAGACCAACGTCGCAGGCGCCATCGCACAGCACAAAGGACACAAGCCCTCGATGCTGCAGGATATTGTTGCGGGACGTCGCACCGAGATCGAGGCCATCAATGGTGCTGTGGTCGCTGCGGCCAGGCGCCTCGAGATGAAGCTACCCACTACCGAGACGCTGTTGTCGCTCGTGCGCCTTGCGGAAGCTCGTGCTTTCGCCTGACATGACGCGTTTGGTCCGATACCTCAATCCACTAGGGGACAAATCATGAAACTCTCGAAGATCTTTGCCATCGCGTGCACGTGCCTGTCGGTCGCCGTGACCGCCGCCAGCGCCTCCGATGCGTATCCGACCAAGCCCATCCGATGGGTAGTTGCATACTCGGCCGGGGGCGGTTCCGACGCACTGGCACGCGCGGTCGGCGCTCAGCTCTCCACACAGCTCGGCCAATCGGTCCTGATAGACAACCGGCCTGGCGGCGCAACCGTGATTGGGGCCGACGCGGTGGCCAAGTCGGCAGGAGACGGCTACACCGTCCTCACGGCAGACAATGGCACTCTGATATTCAACACGGCGCTTTTCAAGAAGCTGCCCTACGACCCGAACAAGGACTTCGCACCTGTCGGGCTGATGGCCAAGTTTCCTCTCGTGCTGGCAGTCAACCCCAGTTCGGGGTATGGAAGCGCGAAGGAACTCATCGAAGCCATGCGAAAGCAACCCGGCAAGCTCAGCTATGCGACGCCGGGCGTCGGCAGTCCTCACCATCTGGCAATGGAGATGCTCAAGGAGCGCGCCAAGGTCGACGCCGCGCACGTCGCGTACAAGGGTGCAGCCCCGGCCATTCAGGACGTGGTGGGCGGTCAACTCCCGATCATGGTGGTCGACACGGCGGCGGGCATGCAGATGATGAAGGCCGGCAAGCTCAAGCCGCTGGCGACCTTCTCGAAGACCCGGCTGCCGTCGATGCCGGATGTTCCGACCCTGATGGAACTTGGCTACACCGACATCGAAGCCGCTGCCTGGCAAGGCCTGGTCGTGCCGGCATCCACGTCCAAGGACGTGATTGCAAAGTTGAGTACCGAACTGCAAAAGGCCATCGCATCTCCGGCCATCCAGACGCAGTTCGCAACCATGGGCCTCGAAGCTACGCCGAGCGACGCCGCCGGAATGGCCAGGCATTGGAGCGATGAATCGAAGTACTGGCCCAAGCTCATTCGTGACCGGCAGATTACACTCGACTGATCCAAACATGGCCTTGGGATTGTGATCGACACCATGCGCATCAACACGGAAGACTTTCGCCGCCAGGCGCGGAAAAGCCTTCCGCGCTTTGTCTTCGACTACATCGAAGGAGCGGCCGACGACGGCCATTGTCTTCGTCGCAATCTGAGCGATCTGGCGGCCGTCGAACTTACGCCACGCATTTTGCGTGACACCACAGCAGTCGACACATCGATCGAGGTATTCGGCCGGAAGTGGGCGCTGCCCTTCGGCATTGCTCCGACCGGGTTGAATGGCCTCGTTCGGCCTAGGGGCGACGGACTGCTTGCGACCGCTGCGGCGCGCAACGGCATTTTATTCGCGCTGTCTACTGCGTCGAACATGCGGCTGGAAGACGTGCGTGCCGGAGCTCCAGATGGCATGCATTGGATGCAGCTCTACGTGATGCACAGGGACATGGCGGGACAAATCGTCGAGCGCGCGGCGCGCTCGGGCTATGAAGCGCTGGTGTTGACGGTCGACGTCCCGGTCAGTGGCAATCGGGAACCAGACTTGCGCAACGGTTTTCGCATGCCTTTCAAGCCGACCGCCAAGCTGGCCTGGGACGTGGTGACGCACCCGAGGTGGTCGATGCGCATGCTGCCTAATGGCGCGCCAGATTTCGCCAACTTGACAACGGCAGGCGGCGACGCGGGTTCGGCCAATGTGCAGGCCGCGCTTCTTGCCCGGGCGATGGATCGCTCAGTCGTCTGGGACACGCTCGCGTGGTTGCGCGGGCTGTGGAGAGGCCCACTGTTGCTGAAAGGAGTCCTCCACCCCGACGACGCTCGATTGGCTTTGGACCATGGCGTCGACGGCTTGATCGTTTCCAATCACGGGGGGCGCCAGAATGACGCTTCGCCGTCGGCGATTTCAGCGTTGCCACGGGTGGTCGCGGCGATCGACGGTCGGATTCCTGTGTTCATGGACGGCGGGATCCGGCGCGGCGGCGACATTGCCAAAGCCCTGGCGCTAGGTGCGAGTGCGGCCTTCCTGGGTCGTCCTGCGCTCTACGGCTTGGCAACCGACGGGGCTGAAGGTGCCGAGGCGGTGATCAAGCTGCTTGCAGCTGAACTGCTGCGCACCATGACCCTCCTCGGGGCGACGTCAGTGTCCGCTTTGCCCGGCGCGCTCGAGGGCGCAAGCGGCAACTTCACCTAGGCTGTCATTCCAGCGGACCGCGCCCCCCTGCGACGCGATAGGCACGCGGCGACATCTCAAACCTTTGACGAAATGCGCGGCTGAAGTGGCTCAGGTCGTTGAAGCCATGGGCCATCGCGACCGCTGAGATCCCGAGCGATTGGCGCGCCGGATCGCGCAAATCGCTTGCCGCACGTTCCAGGCGCCGGCGCCAGATGTAGCGCGCGAGGGACGTATTCTCGGCTTCGAACAACTTGTTGATATATCGCGGCGACAGATTGAGCGCGGCACTGACCATGGTCGCGTCTAGGTCCCAAGCGTCGAGGTTGCGTTCCAGGAAGTCCTTCACCCGGACAAGTGCCACTGCGCGGTATTCGGAGAGTGGCAACGGCGAGTTGAGGGTTGCCTCGTCGAGCGCCGACGCGAGAAGCTCCGTGAAATTGCGCGCAACTTTCTCGGACGCAACAGCGTCGAGGGACGGCAGTTGCTGATTCAAGCCGACGAGGTAGCCGAAAAGGATCGGGCACATCTGGCCCGCTTCCGTCAGGCTGCGTGCCGTGATGCGATGAACACCCGCAGAACGGTGAGACAACGAGGCGAGTGGGACTTTGACGGTGATCAGCTTGAATGCGTCGTCAAAACGCAAGTAATAGGGTCGCTGGGCGTCGCATACCGCACCGTCGCCCGGCTTCAACACCACAGAGCGGCCGTCTTGCTCGGCCAGTGCTACGCCGGCAAGGATGAAGTTGAAAATCAGGGATTCGTCACCTGAGCGCGAGATCCCCGCAGGCAACCGCGCGACGCGGTGAGGCGACGCTTCGATGCGCGCAACGCTGAGCGCACTGAGGCGAGTCCCGCTGACAGAAGCTTCAAACGGATTCTTGCCGTCAGGTCGGCATTCGAGGTCGACGAGAGCCTTGCACACCACCTCCTGCCAGAACTCGAACTTGTCGGTTTGGTTCAGACCGGCAGTGGAAGCGTCGATGACTCGTGGGGAGGGTTCTGCAGTAAGGGGTTGCATTGCGCACGACCAGGACTTGGCTCGCACATTGATGGTGCTGAGCAAGACCGAAACGGATCAAAACCAGAAGCTCTAGTGATTTTCGACCATTCGATGCAAGGTTGATGCCAAACAAACCCTTGCATTTGTCGCTGACGGCACGGTTGGAACGGTCGGTCTAGGGCCGTTTGAGACAAGTTTCCAGGCTGATGCAACAAAGTTTTTTGGCCCTCAAAGGCCGACCATTGCTCTCAGGGCCTTGTGAAGGCCTCTACTTCAAAGGAGAGCACTGTGACCACTGCAAACGACACCCAAACTGCCACCGTCGCGGGGCTTTCATCGAGTCGCCGGGACCTCCTGCGTGGCGCCGCCGCGCTGACGGCAGTCGCCGCCCTGGGTCAGGCCAGCCTGGCATGGGCGGCCGACAAGGACACGATCAAGATCGGCTACATCAGCCCCAAGACGGGACCGTTCTCGCCCTTTGCGGAAGCCGACGATTTCATACTCGACCAGGTCCGCAAGACCTTGTCCGATGGGCTTGTCGTCGGCGGCAAAAAATACAAGGTCGAAATCCTTGCGCGAGACGACCAAAGCAGCCCCGATCGCCAATCGAACCTGGCCGCCGAACTCATCAACAAGGAAAACATCGATCTGATGCTGGCGCAGGTGGCGATCGGTCCAAACGCTTCCCAGCAGTGTGAACTCAACGGCGTGCCATGCCTTTCAACGGTCGGTCCTTGGCAAGCATGGATGTTTCCTCTGAAGGGCGATCCATCCAAGGGCTTCAAGAGCGCTTTCCATTTCTTCTGGGGTCTGGAAGACATCGCCGACGTCTATCTCGACATCTGGCAAGGTGTGCCGTCGAACAAGGTGATCGGATCGGCATTCAGCAACGATGTGCCGGGGAACGCGATGGGCGACATGAAGCTTGGCATGCCAGCCGCTTTCACCAAGGCCGGATACAAGATCGTCGACATTGGACGATTCCCGGTCGGTGCTGATGACTTCTCGTCGTACATCCAGGCCTTCAAGAAGGAAAATGTTGAGATCGTGACGGGCCTTTTCAATCCTCCTGAATGGGCTTCGTTCGTCAAGCAATCTGCACAGATGGGCTTCAAGCCGAAGGCGGCCACGGTGGCGAAAGCGCTGCTGTTTCCCGGCGGGGTTGCCGCCCTCGGCCCGCGCGCCGATGGCATGTCAACGGAGATTTGGTGGACGCCCGCCTATCCGTTCAAGTCGAGCCTGACCGGCCAGACCGCAAAGCAGTTCGCCGACGCGTATACAGCCGCCACCAAGCGCGAGTGGACGCAACCCTTGGGTGTCGTGCACGCCCTGTTCGAAACAGGCATTCAGGCCCTCAAGGCGAGCGGTGATCCCAAGGATCCCGTCAAGGTCGCCAACGCGCTGCGCGTGATGAAGCACGACACGATCATAGGCAAGCTCGACTTCACCTCCAGCGGCATCAAGAACGTGTCGAAGATGCGCGTGGTCGGCGGTCAATGGCGCATTCTCAACGGTGGAAAGCCAGAGCTCTTCATCACCAACAACAAGACGGCGCCCGAGATCCCGGTTCAGCGCAAGTTCGAACTGCTGGCTATCGCCTGACGGGCAACACCATGTTGCTCGAACTGCGTGACACCAGCAAACGCTACGGCGACATGGTGGTGATTCCCAAACTCTCGCTGTCTGTGGAGGACGGTGAATTCATCGGCGTCATCGGCCCGAACGGCGCCGGAAAAAGCACGATGTTCGGGCTGATCTCCGGCAGCACTGCGTGCGACAGCGGAAGCGTATTCCTGGACGGCAAGGACATCACCAGTTTCGATGCCGCCGAGCGCTGCAAGGCCGGCATCGGGCGCACCTTCCAGATCCCGCAACCCTTCGAAGGCATGACGGCCTTTGAGAACGCGCTGGTCGCCGCCACGTTCGGCAATGGGCGGCACGGGCATGCGGCGCAGGCCGCCGCCGTCGACGCTATAGAGGGCTGCGGACTTGAAGCTGTGGCCGACAAACTCGCGGGAACCTTGACGCTTCTGCAGCGCAAACGGCTCGAACTGGCGAGAGCGCTTGCCACGCGTCCGCGCTTGTTGCTCCTCGACGAAGTTGCCGGGGGGCTGACGGATGACGAGATGCAGCAGTTGCTGCAGTTGATCGTGACGATTCATCAAGGCGGCGTGACCATTCTGTGGATCGAGCATTTAGTTCACGCCCTCGTATCAGCCGCTGATCGGCTCGTCGTTCTTGCAAGCGGCGCCGTGATCTGCGATGGCGATCCGAAAACGGTGATGGCCGACCAGATGGTGCGCGACACCTATCTGGGATCGGACATTGAGGAGGAACTCGACCATGCTGCGCACTGACCGACTCGACGCCTATTACGGATTGTTCCAGGCGCTGTTCAGTTTCAGCTTCCAGGTGTTTCCCGGCGAAACGGTGGCGTTGATCGGCTCGAACGGTGCCGGCAAGTCCACCTTGCTGCGTTCGATCGTCGGCTCGGTGCGAACCCGTCGCGACGGCGTCGTGCTCGACGACCAGCCCGTCGGCGGCGAGTCCGAGCGCAAGCAACTTAGCCGCGGCATCGCGCTGGTACCCGAAGGGCGTCGACTCTTCGCGAGCCTGACCGTGCTGGAGAATCTGCAACTCGCGGCGCGCAACGGCCGAGCCGGTGCCTGGACGATCGACCGCCTGATGCGCGAGTTCCCGGTGATGCAAGCCTTCCAGCATCGGCCGGCGACAGCCTTGTCCGGTGGCCAGCAGCAGCTGGTCGCGCTGTCGCGCGCACTGGTCTGCAATCCGGCGTACCTGCTGTGCGACGAGATCTCGCTGGGGCTTTCACCCGTGGCGGTCAACGAGGTCTACGACCTGCTGGGGCGGGCCCGCAACGACGGGTTGGCCGTGGTGCTGGTCGAGCAGAACGTCAAGCGCGCCCTGGCGGAATCCGATCGCTACTACTGCATACAAAAGGGCAAGGTTGTGCTGGAGGGCGCATCGGAATCGGCCGACCACGCGCAAGTGGCGCAAGCCTACTTCGGGATCTGAAATGACAACATTCATTGAAACGCTGCTCGGTGGACTGATGCTGGGTGCGCTGTATGCCCTTTTCGGGCTCGGCCTGAGCCTGAGCCTGGGCGTGATGAAGATGATCAACATCGCGCATGGCGACCTGATCGTTCTTGGTGCCTACCTGTGCGCAACCGTGATGCAGCTGGCTGGCATCGGACCTTTCGTGTCACTTGTCGCGGTGGTGCCGATCATGTTCTTCATCGGCTACGTCCTGCAACGCGTGCTGCTCAATCGGGTGGTCGGCAAGGGCACGCTGTCGCCGTTGCTGCTCACCTTCGGCCTTTCGATCGTCCTGCAGAACGTGCTGCAGGAAACGTTCACCGCCGACACCCGAAGCCTGCAGGCTGGTGACCTGTCGGTTCGCGGCTTCGACATCGCGGGCGTGTCGGTCGGGCTGCTGCCTCTGGTCTCGACGCTGATCAGCGTGCTGATCTTCGCGGGAACCAGTTGGCTGATCGGCCATTCGCACCTCGGCCGCCAGACGCGGGCCGTGGCGGACGATCCCGGCACGGCGCGCCTGGTGGGGGTGGACGATCGGAACTTCTTCGCGCTCGTTACCGGATTCATCCTGGCCGTGATCGCGCTCGCCGCCGTCATGTACGGGATCCGCACGCCTTTCTCTCCCACCGCGGGCCCGGAGCGCCTGCTGTACTCGTTCGAGGCGGTGGTCCTCGGTGGGCTCGGCAACATCTGGGGCACCTTCATCGGCGGCCTTATCATCGGTGTCGCGCAACTGTTCGGCGCCAAGGTCTCTTCGGGGTTGGGTCCCTTCTTCGGCCATCTGGTCTTCTTGGTCGCGCTGCTGGCACGGCCCCAGGGCTTGCTCGGAAAGGCGCAGCGATGAACGCCGGCACCACCTTGCAGCCCCCCGTTGCCATGCGCGCAAGAACCGGAAGTGCGTCGATTGCGATCGCATTGCTCGTGCTGTGCGTGTTCTTCGCAGCCGCGCCTTGGTTCACCAGCTTTGCGACGCAGCGCCTGATGGTGGAAGTCTTCACCGTCTTCGCCATCGCCCTGGCGTGGAACCTGCTGGCCGGCTACGGCGGGCTCGTGGTCGTCGGCCACCAGATGTTCGTTGGCGTGGGTGCGTATGCGCTGTTCGCGCTTTCGAACAAGCTGCAACTCAATCCATGGCTGATGTTGCCGCTCGCGGCGGTCGCCGCCGGGCTCTTCGCGATCGTGAGCGCCTATCCGATGTTCCGGCTCAGCGGCGCTCATTTTGCGGTCGGCACCTGGGTGCTGGCCGAAATGCTGAGGATCCTGACGCTGAATGGCGAATGGCTCGGCGCGGGCGGCGGCATGCCGCTGGAAGCATTGGGCAGCTTCGATCGCTGGACACGCAACGCCGGTGTCTACTGGGCCGCGCTCGTTGTCGGCGTCGGGACACTGGTGGTCGCGCGCAGCATCCTGCGAGGGCGACTGGGCCTGGCGCTCATGAGCGTGCGCGACTCGGAAGCAGCTGCTGCGGCCTCCGGGGTGTCAATCCGCAGGGCCAAGCTGGCGCTGTGGGTCATCGCGGGCTCGATCACCGGCGTGGCAGGCGCAGTGGCCTACATGAACACATTGCAAGTCACGCCCGACGCGACGTTCTCGCTCAACTGGTCGGCGGCAGCGATCTTCATCGCGGTGCTCGGTGGCATCGGGACGCTGGAAGGACCGATCCTCGGCACGCTCCTCTACTTCCTCCTGCGCGAGAACTTCGCCTCGTACGGCTCGTGGTATTTCATCGGGCTGGGCTCTCTCGCGATCCTCACGATGGTCTTCGCTCCTGGTGGCGCCTGGAGTCTCATCGCGCGCAAGTGGCCTGTCGATCCCTTCGGTGTGAGACGCGACATGCCGCGCAAGTAATTCCACTGTTCTTCATCACGCAAGGAAACCCAATGTCTGAAACTGCATTCAAGATCGCTGTCGTGCAGGCTGCCCCTGTCTTCCTAGACGCCGCCGCTTCCACGGAAAAGGCTATTGGCCTGATCACCGACGCAGGCGCAAATGGGGCCAAGCTGCTGGCTTTTCCCGAGGTGTTCATCCCTGGCTACCCTTGGTGGCTTTGGCTCGGCACGCCGGCTTGGGGCATGCAGTTTGTCTCGCGCTACCACGCAAACTCATTGCGCGCGGATGGTCCGGAACTAGCGTCCATCGCGGCGGCTGCCGCTGCGGCGAACATCAATGTGGTGATCGGCTTCTCAGAAATCGATGGTGGATCGCTCTACATCAGCCAGGCCTTGATCAGCGACAAGGGCGAGATGGTCTTCAAGCGTCGCAAGCTCAAACCGACGCACGTAGAGCGCACACTTTTCGGAGAGGGAGATGGTTCAGATTTTCAGGTGGTCGACACCAGTGTTGGTCGCCTGGGTGCACTCTGCTGCGCCGAGCACATCCAGCCGCTTTCGAAGTACGCGATGTACTCAATGCACGAACAGGTCCATGTCGCTTCGTGGCCGTCGTTCACGCTGTACCGTGGCACCGCCTATGCGCTGGGCCACGAAGTGAATCTCTCCGCAAGTCAGATCTATGCGCTGGAAGGCGGCTGCTTCGTCTTGCATTCGAGTGCCATCACGGGAAAGGACATGTTTGACGTCATGTGCGATACGCCCGAAAAAGCGCTCCTGCTGAATTCCGACGGCGGCAAGCCCGGCGGTGGCTACTCGATGATTTTTGGCCCCGATGGCCAGCCGTTGGTGGAGCACCTGCCGCAGGATCAGGAAGGCATTCTCTACGCCGACATCGATCTTTCCACCATTGCCGTTGCAAAGGCGGCTTACGACCCGTCGGGGCACTATGCGCGTGGCGACGTGGTCAGGTTGATGGTCAATCGCAGCCCGCGCCGCACCAGCATCAATTTTGGAGAGGGCTCGACAGAAGGTGCGCAGTGGACGGAGGCGAAAGCTGACTGAATCAGATTGAATGATTGCAGTCAGGGCGGAACCTACCGTAGCAGAGGTGAGGGCGACCGACCGGCGATGGCCGTGCGTGCCTGTTCGCCAAACTCACCGATAGCCGCCCTTGGCCAACAGCGTGACCACGCCGAAGGTCAGCTAACAAGCGCGGCCGCGAACTGGTGCTCACGTCCCGTTCCGGGCGTTGGCGATGTGGCGCATGAACGTCTGCGATGCAGCGATGAGCTGACTCACGATCAGCGCACCCCACCTACCCGCGCCATGGGGTGATGCGCGGAAACCATCGCCTCACGTTCGCCCGATAGCGCTTGAACTCGTCGCCGAGCTGCTCGCCCAGCGCAGGCTCTTCGTAGGCGACAACGAACAAGAAGAATCCGGCCCACACGATCGCGCCGTACGCCAGCACCGTGACGCTCCCGAACAGGAGGCCCTGGCCGGCGATCATCGCCGTGCCTGCGATGTACATCGGATTGCGGACGTAACGATAGAGCCCGGTGGCGACGAGGCGCTTGGGAGGCATGACGGGCGTCGGTGTGCCTGGGCCCTGCAACGCGAAGCGAGCGAACGAATCGAGCAAAATGGGCAACCCGGCGACGATCAGGGCGGCGCCGAGCACGCGCGCGATCGGGAATATCGGAGGGGCGCGAAGTGCCAGTGCGTGAGGTACCAAGGGCCGCCGCGGATCGCGCGGATTGGGCGAGCGCTGGCTTCGGCGATGTCCTGCGCGATGTCCGAAATCTCCCTGGCGCGCGCGCTATGCTTTGCGCGGGCCTTCCACTCGCAATCCGACGAGGAGAAACGCAATGAGGTCACGCCGCTTCACGACTCGAAATGGAACGGAACTCGCCTTCTCGGCCCTCGGTCTGGGTACGGCACCCCTGGGCGACCTGTACGAACCGCTGGACGAGAAAACCTGCATCGTCACCATCGAACAGGCATACGCCAGCGGGGTGCGCGTGTTCGACACCTCGCCGCACTACGGCAACGGTTTGGCCGAAGCGCGCGTGGGTGGAGGCCTGCGCCATCTGCCGCGCCAGGACGTGATCGTCTCGACCAAGATCGGGCGAGTCATGGATGCCTTTGCCAAGCCACCGCCGAAGAACCCCGAAGTTTTTTCGCCGGGCTTTGCCGGCGGCCATCCGCATGCGCCGCGCTTTGACTATTCCTACGACGGCACGATGCGTTCGGTCGAACAGTCTTTGCTGCGCACCGGCCTGGATCGCCTGGACATCCTCCTGATCCACGATTGCGACGTGTGGACGCACGGTCCAGTCGATGCGCCCGTGCGCTTCAAGGAGGTGATGGAGGGCGCCTACAAGGCGCTCGAGAGGTTGCGCAGCGAGAGGATCGTCGCGGCCATTGGGTTCGGCATCAACGAGTCCGACATCGCGGTGAAGTTCGCGAAGGCCGGCGATTTCGACGTGGCGATACTGGCGGGCCGCTACTCGCTGCTGATCCAGAACGCGTTGGACGAATTTCTGCCGCTGGCGCTCGAGAAGAACATCGGCGTGATGCTGGCCGGTGTGTTCAATTCCGGCATCCTCGCAACCGGCGCCGTGCCGGGCGCCAAGTTCGAGTATGGGCCGGCGCCCGAGAACATCATGGAGCGCGTGCGCAAGATCGAGGCGATCTGCGCAGCGCATGCCACACCGTTGCGCCGCGCGGCGGTGCAGTTCGCGATGGCGCATCCCGCGGTCGTGACGGTGCTGCTCGGTGGCGTGACGCCACAGGAGGTCCAGGTCAACTCCACCGATGCCGATCAGCCCGTGCCGGCCGCACTGTGGCGCGACCTTCAGTCCGCCGGCCTGCTGAGTCCGGCCGCACCGATCGGCTGAGCTCCTTTTGCGGGCGCGCGTGGCCCAACGTGTCACTCGTTCGCGCTGCGCGCCCGTAGTCTGTCGAATAGCACCGCCACGATGATGAATCCTCCAACGAAGGTGCCCTGCCAGAAGGTACTGATGCCCAGAAGGATCAGGCTGTTGCGAATCACCTCGATCAAGGCCGCGCCCACCACGGCGCCGAAAGCCGTGCCGATGCCGCCCGCCAGGTTGGTTCCGCCGATGACGGACGCCGCGATCACCGACAACTCCATGCCCTGTCCCAGGCTGGTCGTCACAGTGCCGAGCCAGCCGACTTCGAGCACGCCCGCAATGCCCGCGCACAGCGCGCAGAACATGTAGACGCTCACCTTCACCAACTTCACCGGCACACCCGTCATCGTCGCCGCACGTTCATTGCCGCCGATGGCATACAGGTGCCGGCCCCAGCGCGTCCAGCGAAACAGAAAGCTCGCGATCAGGAGCAGAACGATCAGGAAGAGAACCGGGCTCGGCACCCGGATGGGGTCGACGAAGGGCAAGGACACGCTGACGAAGCCGCCACCCAGCGCGAGCAGTTTCGGCTGGTCCGGGCCGAACTCGTAGACCATGCGGTTGTTCGACAGCACCATCGCGAGGCTGCGCACGATGGAAAGCATGCCCAGCGTGACCACGAACGGCGGCACGCCGATGTAGGCGATCATGAAGCCATTGATCGCACCCGCCAGCAACGATGCGCCCAGTGCCAGCGGAATCGCCACCCAGATCGATGTGCCCGTGTGCATCGTCATCCCGACCACCATGCCCGACAGCACGAGCACCGCGCCCACCGACAAGTCGATGCCCCCGGTAACGATGACGGCCGTCATTCCGATCGCAATGATCGCGACGAAGGCGAAGTTGCGAGTGACGTTGAAGAGGTTCTGCTGCGTCGCAAAGACATCGCTCGCGAAGGTGAGCACCACGAACGCGACAACGGCCGCCACCGAGACCCAGAAGGTCTGCTGGCTGACGAGCCAGCTCAGCCAGTTGCCATGCACGCGCCGGTCGATGCTGTCCTCGAGACTTGCGGCCATGTCGGACTGCCTTGTCGTTGGGTCGGGTGTGATCATGCGGTTTCGATGGCGCCGGTGATGAGGCCGGTGACCTCCTCCGGCGAACTGTGGGCGATGGGCTTGTCGGCCACCTTCACGCCGCGGCGCAGCACGACGATGCGGTCTGCTACCGCAAACACGTCCGGCATGCGATGGCTGATGAGCACCACCGCGATGCCGTGCTCTCGCAGGCGCCGAATCAGATTCAGCACCTCGGCGATCTGGCGCACGCTGATGGCGGCCGTGGGCTCGTCCATCAGCACGATCTTCGGATCGGCCAGGCGTGTGCGCGCGATGGCCACCGCCTGCCGCTGGCCGCCGGACATCCGGCGCACCAGGTCGCGCGGCCGTGTCTCCGACTTCAACTCGGCAAAGAGTTCGGCCGCGCGCTTGAACATGGCGCGATAGTCCAGCACCTTGACGGGGCCGAAGCCGCGCGTGAGTTCGCGCCCGAGGTAGACGTTCTCGGCCGCCGTCAGGTTGTCGCAGAGCGCGAGGTCCTGGTAGACGATCTCGATGCCTTCGCCGCGCGCATCGGCCGGCTTGTGAAAGGCCACCGTGCGGCCTTCGATCATCACCGTCCCGTCGCTGGGCGGGTAGTTGCCCGCGACGATCTTCACCAGCGTCGACTTGCCGGCGCCGTTGTCGCCCATCAGGCCGACGACCTCGCCGGGCTCGATGCGCAGGGAGACGTCGATGAGCGCCTGGATGGCGCCGAAATGCTTGGAGACCCGGGCGAGCTCCAGAACGGCCATGCGATTACTTCGCCGGGCACTTGTCCAGATTGGTCGGCACGCATTCGTCCAGCCCGGTGTAGAGCGGGTCGGCGACCTTCTTGCCACCAATGAGGTCGATCAGCACGGCGGGCGCGCGATGCCCCATTTCGAAGGGGCGTTGGCCGATCTGCGCATGGCTGCGGCCATTCTTCAGCGCGTCGAGCTGCGGCGGCAACGTGTCACCGGCGATGATGATCAGATCCTTTGACTTCAGCTTGGCCATCACCTGGTCCGTCACCTGTGCATACGCGGACGGACCGAACTGGGCCCAGCCCCCCACGAGGATGAAGGCATTGAGCTTCGGGTTCTTGGTGAACACGTCCGACATCTGCTGGTTGGCCAGGTCGATCTGGTCATTGGTGAAGAGCGGACAGCCGTCGATCTCGGTCCAGCCGCCGTCACCCTTCAGCCGGTCGACCCCCTTCTTGCCGGCAATGGTGTCGCGAAAGCCGGCTGCACGGGCATTGATGTTGTCGGCGGCCACGTTGCCCAGTTGCATGCACACCGTGCCGCCCTTGGGATTGAGTTGCTTGAGGTGCTTGGCCATCAGCACGCCCATGTCGTAGTTGTTGGTGCCCAGGTAGGTCTTGCGCAGCGACCGGTCGGCCGCGGCAAGATCGGCGTCGATGGTCATGATCGGCATCTTCGGTGCCTTGGCCTTGAGCATGGTGGCCATGGCCGGCGCGTTGGAGGGCGAAATGGCGATGCCCGCCACGCCCTTGTTGATGAGGTCTTCGACGATCTGCACTTCGCCGGCCTCGTCCGCGCTCGATGCCGGCCCGGTGTACAGGCAGGTGTATTCGGAGCTTGGGTTTTCCTTGTTCCAGAGCGCGCAGCCATCGCCGAGCACGGTGAAGAAGGGGTTGTCCAGACCCTTGACCACGACCGCCAGGGTCTTCTTCTGGGCCATCGCCGGTGCGGCGACGAGAAGCGCCGCCAATGCTGCGCCGACAAACTTGAGAAGCGACTTGTTCATTGTGTCTCCTGGATTATTGGATATGCACAACTGTCGAAATCTCTTGCACCGCCGGCAAGCCGCGGATCTCTCCTGCGGCTGTTCGTGACCCAAGAGAAATCGGACTATAGGACCGAGGCTGGGCGCTGTCGAGCGTGTAGACCCGAACCGCGAGCAGGTGGCGGGCCTTTTTGGACTAGCCCGCGCCGCTGGCGGTGACGCGCCAGACGACGTCGCCCACATCGTCAGCCACCAGTAGCGCGCCCTCGGGCCCGATCGCGACGCCGACCGGACGCCCGTACGACTCGCTTTCGTCGGGCGACAGGAAGCCTCCCAGGATGTCGCGCGGAAGGCCTGCCGGGAGGCCGCCCTCGAACGGCACGAACACGACCCGGTAGCCGCTGAGCTTGCTTCGGTTCCACGAGCCGTGCTGACCGATCGCCATGCCCGCGGGCCAGCCGGGCAGGGCGCCGGCGGGCAGCCAGCACAGGCTGAGCGACGCAGTGTGCCCGCCGAGTGCGGAATCGGGTGTCAGCGCACGCGAGACCGCGGCCCGGTCCTGCGGCACGCGGTCGTCGACCGTGCGGAGCCAGTAGCAGTACGGCCAGCCGAAAAGCCGCCGTCGCGCACCGAGGTCAGGTAGTCGGGCGGCTTCTCGTCACCGAGGCCGTCGTGCTCGTTGACCACGGTCCACAATTGACCGGTGGTCGGTTCCCAAGCGAGGCCGACCGGGTTGCGTAGGCGGCCCGCGTAAGTCCGGCTGCGACCGCTGGCGAGGTCGATCCCGTAGATGCAGGCGCGCCCGGTTTCGACCGTAGAGCCTGCTGCCGTCGGGGCTCGCGAGCAGGCTACGCGTCCAGTGGCCGCCCGGCTCGAATTCGTTCAGGCGGTGGCCCGGCGCGTCGATGCGCGTTGTGCCAGGGGTGTACGGGAACGCCACCACACCGTCGGTGTTGCCGACATAGAACACGTCGCCGATCAGCGCCATGCCGAAGGGCTGACTCAGATTCTCGAGCAGCGCCGAGCGGACCTCGGCGACGCCGTCGCGGTCGGCATCGCGCAGCAGCGTGATGCGATTCGGGCTCGGGCCGATCGCGGCGGCGCGCCGCATCGTGCTGACCATCGCATATTCGAACACCGATTTGATCGGGCCCGGTTCGAACAGCGCCTCGGCCACCGTCACGTCGCCGTTGGGCAGCACGTGGATCCAGTGCGGATGCTGCAGTCCGGTGGCGAAAGCGCTGACCTCGAGACCGGGCGCCGGTGTTGGCTTGCGCCCGTCGGACCAGCCGCACGCAGCCGGCATCTTCAGTGTCGGGATGCGGCCCTGAGGGCGTGCGTCGGGGATCGTCGGCGCGGCTCCGACAGCCTGCGTCGGTTCGCCGGTCTACATGCGCCGCCACTGCAGCGCCGCGTTGCCGGCCAGCACAACCATCTGCGCGAACACGTTCGACATGCTCATCGAGCTTTCTATCGTCGCTGGTCGATATTAAGCCGTGTCGGCTTCGTACACTCGCCCGCGATGCCGGGTCCTGCGTGGGGTCTGCGCAGAGACTACTACCGGTTCAGACTGGCTGCTGCCGGTCGCTTTTTGCAGCGGAACGACAGCGGTTACCGAGAGCCGACTTTGGCGATATTCCGGACAAGCGTCGGCTCTACGCCGGAACCTGACTTCGCTCGTCGGTCGGCGACGGGAAGTGGCAGAAGCGTCGGCCAACGACTGCTCTTCAATCGCGAAAACTGGCGTTCAGGGCCCGGTGCCGTCTTTCGTTTGGGAATCCACAAGGTCCGCTGCAACGGAAAGCGGGCGTTCGCAAAGCACGCAACGCGCCGCACGGGCTTGGCAGTGAAATGCTCTCTATGGCCAGCGCTGAAGTTAGCGCCGTGAGTGCGATCAGCTTCTTGCCGCTTCGCCGTGGATCCATTCCAGAAACACCTTGACGGAGGGTCGCTTGGCGTGCCGTGGTGGATACACGGCGAAGTGCGCCTTGACCTTGACGGCTTGATCGAGGCCGAACACAGGCTTCAGCTTGCGCTCGGCGATATGCTTGGCGGCGATCGTCGTGCTTTCAAGCGCGACGCCGAGGCCCTGAGTGGCGGCATCGAGCGACATCTGGGCCCGATCGAAGCGCACGGCGAACCAGTCCGGCGCCCGCTTGTCGCTGAACTGCCCAAACCAGTCCGACCACTGCACCACGCTGACATTGCTCTGAATCAGCTTCACGGTGGAAAGCTGATCGATGCGTTTCAGGCCGTGCTGCTTGATGAACGCAGGACTGGCGAGCGGCACGATGCGTTCCTCGAACAAGGGTTCCACCACCAGGTCGGGCCAGTTCGGTATGCCGTAGCGGATGTCGACGTCGGACTGTCCGAGGGCGAAATCGCTGGGCGTGTGCGCAGCTGACAAGTTGAGCGAGATGTCCGGGAAGGCCTGCGCGAAGCCGCGCAGCCGCGACATCAACCAGAGGCTCGCGATGCTGGGCGCCGAGTGCACATACAGGCTGTTGCTCACGCCTTGGCGCAAGTCGTCTGTCGCGGATGCGATGGCCAACAGCGCGCCGCCAACTTTCGACAGGTACATGTCCCCCGCAGCGCTCAGGCGCACGCCGTGCGCGCTGCGCTCGAACAACCTCACGCCGAGATGCGCTTCGAGTCGCGAGACCTGATGGCTGATGGCCGAGGCAGTGAGATTGAGCTCAGACGCTGCAAGCGCAAAGCTTCGTCGACGCGCTACCGCCTCGAACGCCTGCAGGTTGGTCACGGCGGGCAATGTGGACATAGGGTCAACCCGGTCGTTAGATGAAAGAACGTCATCTTAGGCTGAAAACACTTCGCTTGTCGTCATGCTCGCACCGGAGGACCATTGGCCCCAATGCAACGAGACCACTTCGCTGCAGGCGGTCACAGACAACAAATTTGCATGTCCGCGCCGCAGCCGTTTCACACCACTCTGGAGACAAATCGATGCTTCTCAAAGACAAAGCTATCGTCATCACCGGCGGCGCCGGCCTCAACGGTCTCGGATTCGCTACGGCGCGCCTGATGGCTGCCCACGGTGCACGGGTCGCCGTGCTCGACCTGGAGCGCGCCGACCCGGCGGCGGCGGCCGCGCAACTTGGCCCGGGCCATCTCGGCATCGTGGCCGATGTCACCGACAAGGCTTCATGCGATACCGCTGCCGCAGCGGTGCTCAAGGCATTCGGTCGCATCGATGCGCTGGTCAACAACGCGGGCATCACGCAGCCGGTGAAGACGCTCGACATCAGCGGTTCGGACTACGACCGCGTACTCGACGTGAGCCTGCGCGGCACCTTGTACATGTCGCAGGCCGTCCTGCCGGCCATGCAGGAGCAAGAGAGCGGGTCGATCGTCTGCATCTCGTCGGTTTCCGCGCAGCGCGGCGGCGGCATTCTGGGCGGTCCGCACTACTCCGCGGCGAAGGCCGGTGTGCTGGGCCTGGCACGCGCGATGGCACGGGAGTTCGGTCCAGTCGGTATCCGCATCAACAGCATCACGCCCGGCCTGATCGGCACCGACATCATCAAAGGCAAGCTCACCGAAGAGAAGAAGGCCGAGATTGCCGAGACCATCCCGCTCGCCCGCCTGGGCCGCGCCGAGGACATTGCTGGCGCCTGCGTATTCCTCTCCAGCGACCTGTCGCTGTATTGCACGGGCATCACGCTCGACGTCAACGGCGGCATGTTGATCCATTGAGTCATCAGCGACCGCTTTCACTTCTACAACCAGGAGACAGACATGACCGATCCCAAGCTCGCCCCTACCAAGTTCAACCGTCGGCAACTGCTGGCCGCAGGTGCAGCACTGCCCCTGTTCTCGATCCTCACGCGCCGTGCGGACGCGGCCGAGTTCGAACTCAAGTACGCCACCGGGCAAGACCCGACGCACCCCGTCAACGTGCGTGCCAAGGAAGCGCTCGACCGCATCCGCGAAGCCACCTCGGGTCGGGTCAACATCAAGCTGTTTCCGGCCAATCAGTTGGGCAGCGATACCGACCTGCTGACACAGGTGCGCAATGGTTCGGTCGAGTTCTTCAACCTCTCGTCGTTGATTCTGTCGACCTTCGTGCCAGTGTCGGGCATGACCAGCGTTGGCTTTGCCTTCAAGAACTATGACGACGTGTGGAAGGCGATGGATGGCGATCTGGGCAACCATATTCGGGCCGAGATCGCGAAGACGCCCATCTTCACCGTGTCGAAGATCTGGGACAACGGCTTCCGTCAAATCACCTCTTCCGGAAAAGAGATCAAGACCGCAGCCGACCTGAAGGGCTTCAAGGTGCGCGTGCCTGCTGCGCCGCCGCTGACCTCCCTCTTCAAGGCGCTGGAGGCCGCCCCGTCGCCCATCAACTTCAACGAGGTCTACACCGCATTGCAGACGAAGGTGGTGGAAGGCCAGGAGAACCCGCTCGCCATCATCGCAACGGCGCGGCTCTATGAGGTTCAAAAGAGTTGCAGCCTGACCGGCCACGTCTGGGACGGCTACTGGGTGCTGGGCAACAAGCGCGCATTCGACAAGCTGCCGGTGGACGTGCAACAGGTCATCAAGCGGGAGCTCGACAAGTCCGCGACCGATCAACGGGTCGACGTTGCCAAGCTCAACACCAGCCTGATGACCGACCTCAAGGCCAAGGGCATCACCTTCCTCGACGTGCAGCAGGAAGACTTCCGCAAGAAGCTGGCGAGCACGGGCTTCTACGGCGAGTGGAAGTCAAAGTACGGCGCGGCGCCGTGGGAACTCCTCGAAAAGGTCTCCGGCAAGCTCGGTTGACAGGTCGCTGCCTCGCTCCGGATGTCTCCGGGGCCCGGTGGATCATTCATTCATTCATTTTGATCGGTGAGCCGCGCCTTGCTGCGCAGGCCCTCGGCCACCGTTCGCCCGAAAGAAAGCCATGAACATTAGTAGTGATGAGCTTGAAGCGGCGAGCGCCGTGGCCAGGCGCGAGCCGATTGCCTGGCTGGAGACGCTGAACAAGGCGCTTGGCACGCTGATCGAAATTCCGGCCGCACTGTTGGTGCTGGCCGAGGTCGTCGTGCTGCTGGCAGGGGTGACGAGCCGCTACGTCTTTCACGAGCCGCTCGTGTGGTCTGACGAACTGGCATCGATCCTGTTCCTGTGGCTGGCGATGCTGGGGTCGATCGTTGCCTTCCAACGCGGCGAACACATGCGCATGACGGCGATCGTCGGCAAGCTCGAACCCCGAAAACGAGCCTTCCTGGATCTGGTCGCCATCGCTGCGGCTATTGCGTTCCTCGCATTCGTGGTTCATCCTGCCTACGAGTTCGCGCAAGACGAGGTCTTTGTCACGACGCCGGCGATGGGCATCGTGAACTCCTGGCGGGCTTCGGCGTTGCCGATCGGCCTCGGGCTGATGTTGCTGGTCGGCGTCATCCAGATGTTCCGAATCGCCCGACTGAAGGACGCGCTTCTGGCGTTGGGCCTCGTCGCCCTCGTCATTGGGGCGATGGCGTTGGTAGGCCCGCTGTTCGCGAAGCTCGGCAACTGGAATCTGTTGCTCTTTTTCGTGGTTGGCGTTGGTGCACTGGTGCTGCTTGGGGTGCCGATCGCGTTCTCGTTCGGACTGGCGACCTTCGGCTACATCGCGCTGACCACCACGACGCCGACTGTCGTTGTCGTCGGCCGCATGGACGAGGGCATGAGCCACCTGATCCTGCTTGCCGTTCCGCTGTTCGTGCTGCTGGGCCTGCTCATCGAAATGACCGGCATTGCCCGCGCCATGGTCAACTTCCTGGCCAACCTGCTGGGGCATGTGCGCGGTGGGCTGTCCTATGTGCTGATCGGCGCGATGTACCTGGTCTCGGGCATCTCGGGCTCCAAGGCGGCCGACATGGCAGCCGTGGCACCAGCCCTGTTCCCGGAGATGCGCAAGCGGGGCGCGAAGCCTGGAGACCTGGTGGCCCTGCTTTCGGCAACGGGCGCGCAGACTGAGACGATCCCGCCGTCGCTGGTGTTGATCACGATCGGCTCCGCGACGGGCGTCTCGATTGCAGCCCTGTTCACTGGGGGCCTGCTGCCGGGTGTCGTGGTGGGGGCGACGTTGGCCGCACTCGTGTGGTGGCGCTATCGGGGCGAGAACCTCAAGGGCGTGCGCAAGGCTTCCGGTCGCGAGATCGCCAAATCTTTCATGATTGCGATCCCGGCACTTGCTCTTCCGGTCGTCATCCGCGCAGCGGTGGTCGAGGGCGTCGCCACGGCGACCGAGGTGTCCACAATCGGCATTGTCTACGCGGTGATTGCCGGGCTTCTCGTGTACCGTCAGTTCGACTGGAAGCGGGTCTATCCGATGCTGGTGAGTACAGCGTCGCTCTCCGGCTCGATCCTGTTCATCATCGGTGCCGCCACTGGCATGGCCTGGGCGCTGACGCAATCGGGATTCTCGACCGCTCTCGCCGACGCGATGAAAGCCTTGCCGGGCGGCGGGATCACCTTCATGGCGGTGTCGGTGGTGGCTTTCATCATCCTCGGCTCGGTGCTCGAAGGCATCCCCGCCATCGTGCTGCTTGGACCGCTGCTGTTCCCCATCGCCCGCCAAGTCGGCATCCACGAAGTGCACTACGCGATGGTCGTGACCCTTGCGATGGGCATCGGTCTCTTTGCGCCGCCATTCGGCGTCGGCTACTACGCGGCGTGCGCCATCAGCCGGATTCATCCGAACGAGGGCATGAAGCCTATCGTGGGCTACATGGTCGCCTTGTTCCTCGGAACGGTTCTTGTCGCGGCGATCCCATGGATCTCCATCGGCTTCCTCTGACCCCTTCACCTCCCCGCTCACCCTCCCAACTCACCTCTAGCAAGGAGATTTTCATGTCTGATTTATCGTCGCTTCAACAAAGCGCCTACCGCATTCGCCGATACGCACTGCAGATGGGCGAAGTTCAGGGACAGGGCTACATCGGCCAGGCGCTCGGCTGGGCCGACGTCCTGGCGGTCGCCTACAAGCACGCCATGACCTACAAGCCCGAGGACCCAGAGTGGGAAGGCCGTGACCGCTTCCTGCTCTCGCACGGCCACTACGCGATCGCTGCCTATGCCGCACTCATCGAAGCCGGGATCATCTCCGAAGAGGAACTCGAAACCTACGGCAGCGACGACAGCCGCCTGCCGATGTCGGGGATGGTCACCTATACGCCCGGCATGGAAATGTCCGGCGGTTCGCTCGGCCAGGGTCTTCCAATCGCGGTCGGCATGGCGCTCGGTCTGCGCCTGAAGAACAACCCAGCGTTCGTCTACAACTCGATGTCCGACGGCGAGCTGGACGAAGGCTCGACCTGGGAGGCTGCGATGGGCGCGGCCCACCATCGCCTCACGAACCTGATCTGCCTGATCGACATCAACAACCAGCAGGCCGATGGCCCGTCCGGAAAGATCATGGGCTTCGAGCCGCTCGCCGACAAATGGGCAGCGTTCGGCTGGCACGTGCAGCGCGTCGATGGCAACGACCTGGCCGCCGTCATGGGTGCCTTCGATGCGGCCCGTGCGCTCAAGAATGAAAAGCCACGCGTCATCCTCTTCGATACCTTGATGGGCAAGGGCGTGCCCTTCCTCGAGAGCCGCGACAAGAACCACTTCATCCGCGTAGACCCGCCTGAATGGCAAGAAGCCATCGCCCATACCGACCGCACACAAACCGAAGGAGCCGCATCATGAATGCCACCATTGAAAAGAAGCCGCGTCTGAAGACCTCGGCGATGATTGCTTCCATCGCCGGCGAGGGCCAGCGTGTCAAGGCGGCGCCCTTCGGCAAAGCCATGGTCGAGCTGGGCCGCAATCGCCCGGAGGTCGTCGGCATGACGGCCGACCTCGCCAAATACACCGACCTGCACCTGTTCGCGAACGAGTATCCCGAACGCTTCTTCCAGATGGGCATGGCCGAGCAGTTGCTGATGGCGGCCGCCGGCGGCATGGCCAAGGAGGGGTTCATTCCCTTCGCGACGACCTATGCCGTCTTCGGAACGCGCCGGGCCTTCGACTTCGTGCACCAGGTGATTGCCGAGGAAAACCTCAACGTCAAGATGTGCTGCGCGCTGCCGGGCCTGACCACCGGCTACGGACCGAGCCACCAGGCGACCGAGGACCTGGCGTTGATGCGCGGCATTCCCGGCCTGACGATCATCGATCCGTGCGACGCGCTCGATGTCGAACAGGCCGTGCCCCAGATGGCCGATCACCAGGGCCCCGTCTACATGCGGCTGCCGCGCGGCAACGTGCCGATGGTGCTGGACGAGTACGACTACAAGTTCGAACTCGGCAAGGCCAAGCTGATCCGCGACGGCAAGAGCGTGCTGGTGATCGCCAGCGGTTTCATGACGATGCGCTCGCTGGAGGTCGCACAACAACTGCAGGCCGACGGCATCGATGTCGCGGTCCTGCACGTTCCGACCATCAAGCCGCTCGACGAGGCGACGATCCTGGCCGAGGTCCGGCGGATGGGAAGGCTCGTCGTTGTGGCGGAGAACCACTCGGTGATCGGTGGCCTGGGCGAGGCGGTAGCGACGCTCCTCATGCGCTCGGGCGTCACGACGACGTTCCGCCAGATCGGATTGCCGGATGCGTTCCTGGACGCGGGCGCGCTGCCGACTCTGCACGACCGCTACGGCATCTCCACCCAGATGATGGGCCAGCAGATCAAGCGCTGGGTCTAAGGCCTGAACACGCGCCGCCGCAGCTTCAAGCATCTTCTGGATCCAGACATCATGAGTATCAAGACAAAGGTGGGATTCATCGGTCTCGGCGCCATGGGCCGCGGCGCGGTCAGCAATCTGCTGGCAAAGGGCTTTGACGTGGTGGGCTGCGATGTGCGCTCCGACGCGCTCGACTGGCTGCGAGCGCAAGGGGGAACGCCTGCATGCTCACTTGCAGAGCTGGCGGCCCAGGTTCAGATCGTCGTGTGCTTCGTCGTCAACTCGCAGCAGACAGAGGCCGTGCTGTTTGGCGACGACGGACTGGTCGGGGAGCTTGCAGCGGGTGCCGTCTTCATCGCTTGCAGCACCATGGATCCGTCCTACGTTCGCGCACTCGAAGGGCGACTGGCGAGTCACGAAATCTCGCTGATCGATGCGCCTGTCACGGGTGGCGCGGTCGGTGCCGAGCGCGGGACGTTGACCATCATGGGTTCGGGGACGCGTGAGGCCTTCGATCTGGCGCTTCCGGTGCTCCGGACTTTTGGCTCACGCGTGCACTACCTTGGCCCGGCGGGCTCCGGTGCGCAGATGAAGGTTCTCAACCAACTGCTGTGTGGCGTGCATCTGGCTGCTGCGGGCGAAGCGCTGGCGCTTGCGAAGCACCAGGGTCTGCCGCTCGATCTGACGCTGGAGATCCTCAGCAGCGGGGCGGCCAGCTCCTGGATGCTCGCCGACCGAGGGCCGCGGATGGTCGCTGGCCAGTTCGACGACATCTCCTCGGCGGTCGACATCATTGTGAAAGACATGTCGTTGGTGCTGGACGCGACACGCGAGTCGCGTTTTCCCGCGGCACTCGCGCACGCAGCCCACCTCGCTTTCCTTGGTACCACGGCACGAGGACTGGGTGCAAAGGACGACTCAGCCGTCACGACACACTACGAGCTAGCCGCGGGGATGCCATAGAAAACGTTGCGCACGAGCTTGCGGATTCGGATACCGTCGGTCCGTCAAGGATCTGCCGGCCACTTGGCACGCTCAGTGCTTTGAAGAACCTTTGCGCGTCGAAATCCGTCACGACGGACAGGCGACGCTGATTCCATGTTGCAAACACTGGCCATCACAGGCCCCATCTACCTCGTCATTGCGCTCGGCTTTCTGGCCGGGCGCGCCGGCACCTTCAGCAAGCTAGACATGCGCGTGCTCGGCACTTACGTTGTCAAGTTTGCACTCCCCGCGCTGGTGTTCACGGCGCTGTCCCAGCGCCGGGTCGACGAGGTCATGAATGGCCGCTACGTGCTCGGCTATGCCGTCGGGTCGCTCGTCGTGATGATGGCTGCCTTTGGCTGGGCGTGGCGCTGGCAGGGCAAGAGCTTTACGCTGAGTGCGCTGTGCGGGCTCGGCTGCTCAAGTTCGAACAGCGGCTTCATCGGCTACCCTATCGCCATACTGGCGGCCGGGCCGTCGTCGGCTGCGGTCGGCCTCGCGATGTGCATGCTGGTCGAGAACTTGCTGATGATTCCGCTCGCACTGGTGATGGCGGACAGCGGCCATGCGGGCGCGGGCAAGTGGTATCGCATCCTCATGCAGTCGCTCAGCCAGCTGTCGCGAAATCCGGTCATCCTGGCGATCGTGGGCGGCCTTGCCGTCTCATTGATCGGAATTCCGATCACCGGCGTGCTGGCGCGCACCATCAACATGCTGGCGATGTCCTCGGCAGCAGTGTCCCTTTTCGTCATCGGGGGCACATTGACCGGATTGAAAACCAAGGGTATGCGGCGGGACGTGACCACCATCGCCCTGGGCAAGCTCTTGCTGCATCCCCTGGCGGTGGGACTGATGATGTGGCTGGTGCCGCCGAACGACCCGACATTGCGGGCCGCAGCCGTGGTGTTCGCTGCCACGCCGATGCTCAGCATCTATCCCATCCTGGCCCAGAAGTATGGCTTCGAGGAAATGTGTGCGGCAGCGCTGTTGCTGGCAACCGTTTTGTCGTTTTTGACAATCAGCATCGCCTTGTGGGTGCTGGGTCCGGTTCTTGGATGGGCAGCGTAGTACAACGGAATTTCGAGGCCTCAGATCTATCGCATGGAGTCTGCGCGGCAGATGGACTCGGCACTGCGCATGAAGAGCACGGCCAGATCGTCAGCGAGCGCAAGTCTATGTCGGCTTGCAGGGCTTGACTTGCCCTTCGCTTCGCGCAGCCCAAGGACCGGTCATGGCCGGGACTGCCTGTTCGCCAAACTCGCCGATAGCAGTCCTTGGCCAACAGCGTGGTCACGCCGAAGGTCAGCTATCAGGCGCGGCCGCGAACTGGTGCTCGCGGCCAGAAGCGGCCGCTCGAGGAAGACCCAGAATTCGCCCGAAAGCAGTCGGTCGGTTGACCGGGCGGGTGCTGCCAACCTGCATGCCTTGGCCGTCAGTCCAAGAAGCGTTCGGCGTAGTCGAGAGGTGGCATCGCGCATGTTTCGGTGCGGCCGAACAACCAATATCGGTTTCGCGCGACCCACCGATAGAGCGTGTCGCGCAACGGCGCCGGCACCAGCCAGGCTCCCCAGGCGAGCCGCCATGGCCATCCCAGCGCATGGAGAACGCGCAGGATGGCGGATGTGTGCTGCCACGTGCGTTCCCGGTCAACCACGAGCAGCGTTTGCAAGCCATCTACTTTCAAACCCGCCTCGGCGAGCAAGCCCTTTCCGGTTGCGCCTTGGATTGAAGCGAACCGAACGATTCCCTTTCGGTCGTGTCGCAGTAGAAACTGCACCCAACCGTTGCAGAGCAGGCATTGAGCATCGAAGACAACAATCACACTGGTTCCTTCTCGCTGATGGTCAAGTGTCCGCGATAGCTTGCCACAGTGCCAATCGCAGGCAGCGAGGCTTGAACTCGAAAGTGAAGCCGGTCACTTTGCCCCGTCTCCTCCGCAACGACCCTCGGGAGTAGCCAGTGCGGGCATCGCACTCCAAGAAAGTGCAGTCCAATCAGCCGCATCTCAAGCTGGCCTCCTGCCTCGCAGAGGCTAAAGGTCAACCGGGCGGCGCCGAGGTGTTCGACGACCTGACGAGCATCGAGGCGCATGCGGGAGGTCATCTTCTGGCCCGGGAAATGACGGGTCCATGTCTCGGCCTCTGGGGCCGCCTGGAGCTCGAATCGGATGGGGCCGCTTGTCGCCCGACGAGGTGTTCCAAGGCAAAGCGCAAGGAGCCTCGCCGCGAGCGTTGAAGGTGCATCGGTGTCGACCCAGCCGTGAAGCTCATGCCGGCCGACCAATGTGTGAAAGCGCTGCACGGCGAGCGGAAGACTGTTGAAACTCTCTCCCAGAGCCTGCTCGTACATCGACGCGGCTTTCATGTGGCTACCTCTGCCATGTGGATGTTCAGGCCTCGCGCTTCTTCATCAAAGTCTTCGAGCGACAGGCTGCCCACACAGGGCATCGCACCAGCGGGTAGTCCGTCGCCTGAAGCGAGCTTTCGAACCAATGCGGCTGCAGCCAACGTCGGAACGTAAGGCCCGTCGCCATGCGTCGCGACCAGGCTCCAGGTGCGCGACGTCTCGACGTTGTTGTTCCGAAGCCCAGAGACCGAAACGTGCATGGCTCCCGCATCGGACCCCCAGCCCTTGAAGATGTTTGCAACATTTTTGAGCCAGTGTGCGTGCGTAGACCAGTCGCGGACGAGGCCATGGCGAGCGGCCCACGCCATGGCGTTCATCCCCCTGTGCAAGAACGAGAGCTCGAGGCCGGCTCCAAACTGTACGTTTGGCGCGCCGGGATACCGAAGTGGCAGCAACGCGAGGTCCGGGACATCGCATGATGACAGCCAGCGACTTCCGACCGGCGCTGGGTAACGGTGGTGACGAGACCCGCTCCATCCAATCGTTTGAGTCGGGCCTTGGGCGGGTATCGCCTTTCCGCAGTAGCTGAGGATGGCCTTCACGGTCGACAGACCTCGCTCGGTCCTATTGCCTGGACTGATGCCGATATCGATGTTGCGAACGGTCGACATGCCTTGAGCGAGGTGGTCCACGGCCGCGCTGGATAAGGCTGGGACCGAGCTTGCCCCGCTACTGACGAAAACGCCGGCTGCCTTGGCGTTTGAGTCGAGCTCCCGGATTCCTACCACGAACGCGCGCGCATCAGCCAGGTCGATGTAGTTCGCGCCGACCGATATACATGTTCGCGCGACCCGGTAATCCTGGCCTTGGAATGGCCCGGAAGCGAGAACGACGGTGGTGGGGGAAAGGGGCTTGAGCTGCCGAGGCAAGTCCGCGGACATCGCGTCCACGACGGCGGCGCCGAGGCGCGCCTTCGACTGCGGACGCAATTCCTCAACCAAAGCCTGAGCATCCTGAAGGGAGCGACCAGCGACAACTACGTGAGCGTTCGGCTGCGACGTCAGGCGTTCTACCAGTCGACGCCCGAAAAAGCCGTACCCGCCAATGACAACCACGCGGTGTTCAGTGAGTGCTCGGCTCATCGATAGATTTAAGCTTGGGGTGAATGAGCATACATGAGCTTGGCAGGACTTACCGGTTGCTTGGGCCGGGTCGGTCGCGTTCCTGCCAACAGGCAAATCGGGCCAACAGTTGCCGCTCGCCGTCGTTTAAGCTCCGCCGACCTGCTTCTTGAGTTTCCGCCATGCTCCAAATGCGTCCCGGCTGTGAGTGTTGTGACCGCGACTTGCCGCCCGATTCATCCGATGCTCGAATCTGCACCTTCGAGTGCACGTTCTGCAGCGAATGCGCAGACAGGCAGCTTGCCAGCACGTGCCCAAACTGCGGCGGCGAATTGCTTCCTCGTCCAAGGCGGCCGGCGGACAAGCTCGCGAAATATCCGGCCTCAACGACGCGAGTGCACAAGCCTGATGGGTGCAAGGCCTCGTGTTGACGCTTCGGCTGACGGCCAGGAGCGGAAGTACATCACGGACCTCCAGTTTCTTCAGCGAGTGCACCCCGAGACGAACCGTGCTGGCGAAATCGTCGTCGGGCGAAGGCTGTCTTTGCACTATGCTGCAGCAGTCTCTCGAATGCCCTCACCCCTCTCGAAATCATGATGTTTGACCGACGGCGTCTGACTGACGCATTTCAGAAGGCTACGCGCGTGCCTCGGGCGGAGCTATTCGACGCCGACCGTGGTCTTCCAACTTCGCTCGTCGATTCTGTCAATACACCCTATCTCGGGTGGGTCGGACGGCACTACCGCGGAGGGACCGTCCTCATCGGAAAGAATCCGGGCGGGGGCGGCGACAGCCAAACAGTGGCAACAGAGCCGGCCGCGCAAATCTGAACACGCCGCAAAGTGGATAGGCTGCTCCCATGGGCGAGGACAGAGCCGGATGACAGGAGCAGACGACATGAGCAAAAGACCCCGCCGCAATCACTCAGCGGCATTCAAGGCCAAGGTGGCGATCGATGCGCTGGCCGACGGCAAGACGATCGCCGA
>NZ_JAUJZH010000041.1 GCF_030486595.1 Variovorax ginsengisoli
AATCCTCATACCCCCACCGCTTAAAAAAGCAGCAGGGTAGGCTGAACACCCGGGTCAAATTTGAACCGGCACAACCCTCACAGGTGGGTCAAATTTCGGCCGGCGCCAACACCTGTGGGCGATGTCAGCCACCTGAGTGGCCTCCTTGGACACCTTGCCGGGCCTTGCGACGGCCGCTTTCGCCGCCTCACGCGTTCTCGTGTGCAGGTATGCTTCGACCCAGTCCTCGCCCGGAGAGCGGATCAGCTGACGGGTCTTCCTCAGCCGATTGATGAGCTTGCGCATTTGCCGAGAGTGACGGATCCGGCTCCATCCGGACTGGGCCATCAGAATGCCCAGCGGTTGTCCATCCGGCAGGAACGCCTTGACGTGCCGCATGTCGTCGCTGTCGATGTGGACCGTCACGGGCCGGCCTATCAGCGAAGGGCAGTTGGCCAACATCTGGTTTGTGTACATGACGTCGTCGACCCGCACGTACGGGCGACGACCTTGCGCCAGATCGCCACGCACGGGCCTCGATTCGGTGTCGACGTGCATATCCGCCTTCGAGCAGGCGAGGGGAGGCAGGTAGCGGGGCAAGTAGCCGCAGTTCGGGCTCTGGGTTCGTTCACGCAGCAGTTGGAGCGGGCTGCGATAGCCAAGCGACTCCAGCGCCGTGGCGTTGTAGGTTGCGAGGGCGACATCGATGAGGTAGATCAGCTCGCTGTAGTCGATTTCATCCTTGATCGCGCGTTGTTCTGGCTGTCGACGACGGGGATCCTTGGGGCCGCAGCCTGTGGTGCTCGGCAGTCTTTGGAAACCCGCTTTCTCCAGCACGCTGAACACGCCCTCCACCACAAAGCGGCGCGTCCAATCGCCAACGGGTCCCCAGTTCACCGCGCAGCCGATGCGATTGCGAATGCGCTCGGCGATCAACGCGCTGGTATACGCGGTGTCGTTGTCCAGGTAGTGGGTGGCCCAGGCCGCACCGGCAAGTTCGGGGATCACTCCGGATGGGAATCCCGCGCCGTCTGGATAGGAGATCAAGGGCGCGTCCAACTCGAGCGGCTTCCACTTGCTCAATGCGTGTTGGACCGCAACCAGCGCGTCTTGCGCAGAAATGCGACCCAACAGGCACACGCTGTAGCCCAGGATCGCCTTTGTTTCCACTTCGATGACGACCTGCAGGGCCAAGCGGCAGATGGGGATGCGTCGACTGCCCTTGGGATGCGGGATGCGAATCGATCCGATGACGTCGAGGGAGTGCGCATCCTGCTGGACCGCATCGTAGGGTTCGGTGTGACGCAACAGGGGTTCATAGCCACTGTGAAGCTTTGAGCGCTTGGCGGCGCCTCGGCCTCCGAGGAGGGCGGCGCTGCGAGTGAAGTGTGACTCGCGCACGGCCTTGAAGAACCGGTAGATGCTCCGGAGTGCTTGGGTCGAGCTGTTGAACGGGTACTGATCTCGCGCCAGTCCACGGGCGGCGCACAGCTTCAGAAACGCGGAATGCGCGCGCCGCACGGAGACGTGTGACTCCTTCGTGTCGTCGGGGCCGCTCTGTTGGAGGATGACCGCGACAAGGCTGTCGTGGATGTCCGCATGCCGAGCGAAGAGCTGCTGCAATGCGCCGGCGAATCCGCCGCCGCGCGGGCCTCGAAGGACGGGGGCAGATCTTTGGTATCCGTGGTGGTGATACCCGTACAGGAGTGCTCGCCATCCAACGATGCCGCCTGCGGGATGAGGCTCGAGCGCGCGATTGAGGAGGCGCAGAACTTCGGAGCGCGAGATCCGGTGGGCCTGTTCCAAAAGCCGAACAGGCGCACCCGCCAGGTAGCCGCAAAGCGCTGCGCGCAAGCGCAGGGCCCGTTCGCGCGCTTCGGCGTTCTCGTGCGCGTCCAGGTCGGCCGAAGGCCAGGACGCGGGATCGCCGTATTCAGGTGGAATGTTCTTGCGGGTGTACCAGTCGGGCACCTGTCCTCGTTGAGCGCGCTCCAGGGTGGACGCCATGGCCGCGCGGGCGTCCGCCGTGCGTTCGATGCGGCGCTTGGCGCTCGAGCCTTCCGTCCGAGGCGTGGCTACACCCCTGTCGCGATCGTTGCCCTCGGCGACGGTTGCCAAGGAGCCCGCGGCCGGCGTGGCATCGCCGTTGTCGACCCAAAGGCGCGTGCGCTTGCCCCAGCGGTGCTGATGGAGGTCTGAGCTCAGCTCGCCGCGGCCGACTGCGCGGAAGACTGCCGCGAGGAAGAGGGCATGCTCTTCGGATCCAACGTGCGCAAGCAGGTCCTCGACGGTCCACACCGGGCTGCGTCTCATGAGAGCCAGGAGGCTGGCGTGCTGGCTCTCGGTGGAATGATCTCTCGCGGCTGCGAGCGTTGCCGTGGCGACCTTGGCGTTGGCAACCAGGAGGTCGTTGGCCCTGAGCTGAGCAGGGCCGACTCGGCAATAGGAGCAGCCCAGGGAAGATGCAACCTTCTCATGCACGTCGGCTTCCTTGCGGGCCTTCTCGCCGCCCGTACCCGAGAGGTCCAAGTCGTCTGACCGGACATCTCGCAGCTGGGTCGTTTCATCGGACAGCTTCACCGTTGCGGTGAACGAGATATCCGGGAGGGAGTCCACCTTGCTCTTCGGCACGGGGCAAGCCAGCGAGTACTGTCGCACGCTCGGATCCAGCTCTCTCCACCAGACGTCCATCGCCTGTGCATCGCTTGAAACGACCAAGTCGCTGCCGGCCTTCGGGCCGTAGAGATACCAGAGGTTGTACGCGCGCTTGCCCCGTTTCAGCGCCTCATCAGCCAGAGGCCCAAGCGGCCGAAATCCCTTGGTGCGTGAGCGAGGCGACCCACTGTCAGTGCGGCCACCAGATCGAATCTTGGGCATGGCGAAGCTCCGTGAATCGTGGAGGCTCCGGCGAGGCGTTGGTGTGCGAGTCCCTCAGCGAGCCAGCCCCGAGCAGCCGCATTCGCTGTGTTGCCGGGGGAAGCTGACGGCGTGCCGGTGCAGAACGTCAGCAACGATTTTCCGTGGGAACGATCGCCGGTCATCGACGAAGTGTTTCGGTCATTCGGATGGAAACCCACCGAGGAAGTGTTGTTTGCCCAAGATTTGCCGAACAGCGGCATTGCGATATTCGGCGCGATGCAGCGCGCGTTTGCTCACGCCAACCTCGTCCTGAGCAAGCGCGTCACCGGGGATCGCTGTGCTCCACGATCGCCTCGCGACCGGATCGTGGATGCTTCAAATCGAGCGCTTTGTTACGCGGGGCACCTCCTGCGTGCTCTGCGCGCAGACGTGCCGTCCCTCGATCAGCCAGAAGGCTTTTTTCCTCGCGGTGGCCGGCCGGACGACTTTTTCCCGGTATCGACTTCATCACGCGGCTCTCGCGGCTCTCGCGCCTCAAGCTGCCGCAGCGCGGCGGTTGTCGCTGCGTGGCTATCGCGCAGCTGTGCCATCTCGCGCTCGACCTGCGCCTGCTGGTGCATCAGCTGCGAAGCAAGGTCGCCCGCTCGTTGCTCGGCTGCGCCGGCGCGCTCTCGAAGCGTGGCCAACTCGATCTGGGTCGCCTGCTCTTGACGCGACCAGGACGCGGCGGCATCGGTGCGCGCGGCCTTCTCAGCCTGGAGTGCCTGTCGTGCTGCCTCCAGCGCCGCGCGCGAGGCGTCCTGTTCGGCAGAACGCGCACTCTGCTCCTTCTTCAGGTCGGCCACGGCCTGGCGCGCCGCCACCCGCTCGCGATCGATGTCAGCAAGGAGCCGGCGCGCGCGTGCGTCGTGGCGTTGCTCCGCTTCCTTCGCGTCGCGTTGCGCAGCGCCGAGCGCCATCTCGGACTTCTCGCGCAGGGCTTCCTTGCTGGCCAAAGCTTCTTCCTGCGCTTTGCGCAGGCGCCGCACTTCGGCTGCTGTTTCGCTCAAGATGCGTGCGGACTCCTGCTGCTGCGCATGCAACTCCGCCTCCTTCGCGGCAAGGCGCTGCTCGGCGACGGCCAGCGCCTTGTCGAGGTGGGTGCGGGCTTGCTCGAACGTGGCCTCGCGTTGCTGCAATTGCGCTTGCTGGTGGGCGAGGGCGTCGCGCTGGAGTTCGATCTCGCGCCGGTCGGCCTCGCCCTTCTGGACCTGGACCTGCTCGGCTTCGCGCCGGGCGACGTCCCAGAACTGCTCGGCGGCCTGAAGCACGGCGAGCGGTGGGCCGTCGAGCTGGGGGCGCGCCTGCGGCGCGGCCAGACCCGCCAGACGCTGCGGGAGCCGCTCGAACCAGACATCGAGCATGGGACTCACGGTGTTGGGCGAGCCGCTGCCCAGGTGTTGGCGCACGCGCTCGATCGTGGGCTTCTGGCCCTTGGCCACGATCTCGTCGGCCGCGGTGAGCACGTCCTCGAGCTGAACGCCACGCGTGCTGGGCCGACGCGTGAAGCGGTTCGTCGAACTTGGCGCCGCCGGCAAAGACGGTGAAACGGAAACCGGGGTGTTGTCAGTCGTGGTCATTTGGGCTCACACCTTCCAAGCTCGGGGGAATCTGTGACCTAAACGGCCAACATTTCTGCAGGCGTGGCCGAGATCCGCGGATGTTGGACGTTCACGTCGCAGATGTTGGAACTTCATGTCACCCAGGTGTTGTTGCTCGAACTTTTCGGATCCATGCCGGCTTTTCTTGCAATCTATTACTTGCGATAATAATAGATTATCGGAAGTGATGTAGAATGTACGTAAGACATCATACATGCCACGTGTGATACATAACAAAAAGACGACTGCGGACTGACTGCGCGCGCCGTCGTCCCGTCAACCCATGCTGCTGGAGCTCGCCCATGAAATCTGCTGAAAAAGTGTCGCCATCCAAGGTGTCCAAGGCCTTGGTGCCTCTGAAAAGCGACCACGCGCTGCTCGACCCCAGCCAGTTGTCCGACATGGCGGAGGAAGCCGCGCACGACCTGATGGCCGAGGGCGACTCGGACAACACCCGGCTGGCGTACCGCGCCGCCATGCGCTACTGGGCCGCCTGGTTCGGCGCGCGCTATGGCCAGCAGATGGCGCTGCCGGTGGCCGTCCCCGTGGTCGTGCAGTTCATCGTCGACCACGCGCAGCGCTCGACCAAGGCGGGCCTCGAGCACCAGTTGCCGCCCGAGATCGACCAGGCGCTGGTCGAGGCCGGCTTTAAAGGCAAGCTCGGGGCGCCGGCGCTGAACACCTTGATGCACCGGATCTCCGTGCTCTCGATGGCCCACCACGTTTCCAAGCAGCCCAATCCGTGCGTCGACCCTGCCGTGAAGGCGCTGCTGAGCAAGACCCGAAAAGCCTACGCGAAGCGCAACGCCCTGCCCCACAAACAGCGCGCGCTGACCAAGGAGCCGCTGGAGGCGGTTTTGCAGACCTGCGACGACTCGCTGAAGGGAAAGCGCGACCGCGCCCTCCTCCTCTTCGCCTGGGCGTCGGGCGGGCGCCGGCGCTCGGAAGTCTCAGAGGCTGTGTTCGATAACCTGCACCGCGGGGATGAAGGCGCCTATCTGTACACCTTGGCCAGTTCGAAGACGAACCACAACGGGAAGATCCGCCCGGAAGACGTGAAGCCGGTGGTGGGATCGGCCGCCGTGGCGCTCGAGGACTGGCTCCAGGCCAGCGGCATCAGCTCGGGCCCCCTCTTCCGGCGGATTCTCAAGAACGGGAAACTGGGCACTGACGGGCTCTCGGGGACGGCGGTGCGGGACATCGTGAAGGCGCGGTGTGCGCTCGCGGGGGTGGGAGAGGATTTCTCGGCGCATTCGCTGCGATCGGGGTTTGTCACCGAGGCCGGACGGCAGAACATGCCGCTGCAGGAGACGATGGCCATGACGGGGCATCGGAGCACGGATACCGTCGCGGGATACTTCCGCACTGGAGCCGCCCAGGTGAGCGCGGTGGCGAGGATGATGGACTCGGGCAAGCAGAAGTCCGACAAAGCTTGAGTGGCGCTATGTGCCCGGAGATGTCCGGTGTTCAACGCCGAAGCTGGCGGAGCCAGGCGTCGACAGAGACGTTAGACCGATAATCGAATCAGTCCATTTGTGCGCGCCATCGGGCCTCGCCGGGTCGAGGCCGGGAAGCAAGAGCCGTTCGGCGCGAACGCCAACCGATGGTGACAAAGATGAGCATTCCAGTCGAATTGCAAAACCTGGCGGAGGTCATGACGCGGTACCGCTTTGCCTACCTGCTGACGGCCAGCGCGCATGGCGCCCCGCATGCGGTCGCAGTGGTGCCGATGCTCGAAGGTAGCGTATTGGTGATTGACGGCATCGGCCGCCGCACACGCAACAACCTGATCCAGCAGCCCGCCGTCGGGCTCATCTGGCCGCCACGGGAAGAGTCCGATTACTCCCTGATCGTCGACGGGCAAGCAGTCCCGGATGGCGAAATGCTGCGGATCACGCCGAGCCGAGCGGTGCTGCATCGACCCGCGCGCCGACCCGACCCGATCGAACAGGGGGCCTGCGGTTCGGATTGCGTAGAACTGAAGGTGCCAACCGTTGCTACAGACGTCGGCCTCCCCTGATTCCGGCGCCGCCGCAGCGCCGTGCGCCGCGGGCACGGTCCATCGATGCAACTCCAGCCGCGACGGCCATGCCTACCAACGGGATCACGATGCGCCAGATACGCCAGGCTTTGCGCGTGCTGCCTGAGGTCGGCCTGAGTTACGCCCAGGTCGCCCGCGCCGTCGGAATCGGCAAGTGAACCGTTGGCAAGCTCATGCTGCTGGCGCGCGCCGCCGGCGTGGACTCGGGCGTTGCCTAGACCCTCTCGGACCTCGAGGCCCGCCTGCACTGGCCGACCGTGCCGCGTTCGAGTCGCCAGTTCGAACCCCTCACCCCTTCGCCCTGGCGGTCGTCCAACGCTGCAGCGCGTCGCGCGCGCCATTGGTCGCCGGGTCCATCAAAGCATCGTGACGGTCACGCTTGGCGCACAACTCGATCACGTAGCCGTTGGGATCGCGGAAGTAGATGGAGTCGATGAAGCCGTGGTTCGAAACACCGCGCGTCTCGATGCCCTGCGACTTGCCCTTTGCCAACATGTCGGCCAGCACCGGCGCGTCGACCTCCAGTGCAATGTGCAGATCGAAGTCATGCTGGGGCTTGAAGTCGAAGGGCATGTCGGGCGCCTCGAAGAAGGCCAGGTGTGAGCCGTCATCGAGCCGATAGAAGGTATGCAGCACCTGGGTCGCGCGGCCGGTCTTGGTCTCGCGGATCTCCAGGCAGCCGACCAGGGGCAGGCCCATGAAATTCTCATAGAAGGCGCGAGTCTGTTCGGAATCGCGGCAGCGGTAGGCGCTGTGGTGCAGTTTGCGGATCATGGCAAGCGCTCCTCGGGTCTGGGGGGTCTCGTCGGCGGAAAACCTGCGGCAGCGGGCGGACACGATGAGCTTCAGGCCCGCCACCTGCAAGAGGGTCAACCCGGCCCATTGAACCAAATTGGCGTACTCGAGGCCGCGACAAGCGGCGTCGAAGTGTTCCGAAAGCTCGGCGAGTCCATGCAGCGCCCGAAAAGAAGGGCATCGATAAGCTCCACGACGCGTACACCAAGGGGATCTGCCGCGCCGCGTGGAGTCCATGAAGGGCCTGGCCGGAGTAATCGTAGCTTCGGTGGAGTTTGATACGGTCGGAGCCAGCACCCCAAGGCACGACAACCACTTAGTCGCGGCTCACGTCTGCGCCAAAACTGCGCGGGTAAGTTGTTGATATTCAAAGGGAAGTTTCTCGCAACCGTATCAAATCGCACGTTAAGTACGATTACCCCAATGAGAAGTTGTCTCACGCGTCTACCTTGCGCATCGCATTCGAAGCGTGGCCAGCGCTCGAGCTGGACGCGGCGGTCGCTGCCAAAGGGCACCATCGTGGAAATACTTTTTCCCCCCAAGGGTAGGAGGGGTTGGTGAACACCCTGCCCTGCGGTGCGAACCCTTCCATACCGCTGCTCTCGAGGTGGGACGAACGTCGTTGCCGTGACAAGAAGATCTATCGCGATAGGCGTGATCGAAGTAGAAGAGCAGAGCACCTCGTTCGCCTCACACCATGCCGTCAGCAGCCAGCCCTGATCTAATCGACCGCAACTGGAGCCAGATGATGCCCTTCCAAAACGTTTGGAGCCCCGACGCCTGGCGCGCCCGACCCGCGATGCAACTGCCGACCTACGCTGACCCGGTTGCGCTGCGCGAGGCGGAAGGCCGGCTTTCGGGCCTGCCCTCACTGATCTTCCCGGGCGAAGTCTCGCAGTTGCGCTCAAGGCTCGCCGCCGTCGCCGGCAGCAAGGCCTTCCTGCTGCAGGGCGGGGATTGCGCCGAGAGCTTCGACGAGTTTGGACAGCAACCCGTGGAATCGACGTTCCGGGTGATTCTTCAGATGGCCGTGGTGCTGACCTATGCCGCGGCATGCCCCGTCGTGAAGGTCGGGCGCATCGCAGGCCAGTTCGCCAAACCGCGATCCTCCGAGATCGAGGTTCAGGATGGCAAGTCGCTTCCCTCCTACCGGGGAGACATCATCAATGGCAGTGCCTTCGATGCGAAGGATCGCCAGCCCGACCCCTCGCGCCTGCTCAGCGCCTATTCGCATTCCGCAACCACCTTGAACCTGCTGCGAGCGCTTTCGCAGGGCGGGTTCGCTGACCTGCATGAGGTGCATCGATGGACTGCAGATTTCGTTCGCTCGAGCCCCCAAGGCGAGCGATTTGAGGAACTGGCGGACCGCATCACGCAATCCCTCGCCTTCATGGCGGCCTGTGGGTTCGACGCCGAGCGTGCGCCGCAGTTGCACGCGGTGGAGTTCTACACCTCGCACGAGGCCTTGCACCTTCACTATGAGGAGGCGCTGACACGACTCAACGAGCGGACCGGTCGCTGGTACGGCGGCTCCGCCCACATGCTGTGGCTGGGCGAGCGGACTCGCCAGCTCGACGGTGCGCATGTGGAATACCTGCGCGGCATCGAGAACCCGATCGGGGTAAAGTTGGGCCCAACGGCCAGCCCGGACGACGTCCTGCGATTGATCGATGTGCTGGACCCCGATGCCGGCGACGGCCGTCTGGTGTTGATCACTCGCATGGGGAGCGACGCTGTGGCCGAGCGTCTGCCGCCGTTGTTGCGTGCCGTGCGTCGTGCCGGGCGAACGCCCGTGTGGTGCTGTGATCCCATGCACGGCAACACCGTGACCTCGTCCAATGGCTACAAGACCCGAGACTTCGGGCGTATCCTTCTGGAACTGCGAGGCTTCTTCGCCGCCCACGCGCAGGAAGGCACCTATCCGGGGGGTCTTCATTTTGAAATGACGGGTCAGGACGTCACGGAATGCCGTGGAGGCGCGCAAGCGTTGACTGACGAGGCGCTGTCCGCGCGCTACCGCAGCGCCTGCGATCCCCGATTGAACGGCTCGCAGAGCCTGGAGCTCGCATTCATGATCGCCGACGTTCTCAAGGCTGCGCGGCAATAGCGTAGGGCATGGCGGCGATGCGCCTTTGGCATTCGTCTAGTCGGAGGTCACGCCCGCCTCGCGGATCATCACTTCACGTTCCGATCGGGCGACTCGCATCCTCTTGATGTACTCGTCCGTGCTTCCTGGCAGCGCCACCATGCCGTTCTGCTGGATCACCTTCTGCACGCCAGGATCGGCCAAGGATCGCTGAACCTCGTCATGAAGTCGTCGCACGATGGCCACCGGCGTGCCGCGCGGGACCGCGAGGCCCATGTCCACCGTCGCCATGCCCACCTTGGGATAGGTCTGCGCAACGGTTGGGGTGCCGGGCAACAGCGGGAACGACTCGAACGAGGTCAGGGCGAGAATCCTCAGTTTGCCGGCCTCCGCCATCGGCGTCACGCTGGACGGCATTCCGAACAGTACGTCGACCTGGCCGCCGATCAGGTCTGTCATGGCGTTCGCGGTGCCCTTGTAGGGAACGTGTGTCCATGTGATGCCGGTGGCCTTCCCAAGCGCTTCGGCGATCAACTGGTGCGGCGTTCCGATCCCGGGCGATGCGTAGCTCAGAGGTGTCTTGCTTTGCTTCGCGAACGTGATCAAGTCCTTCAAGGTCTTGGCCTGCATGCGATTACTCGCACTCACGGCCACGACCACCGGTGCACCCACGATGTTCGCGACCGGGCTCAAATTGGCCAACGCATCCTCGGCCGGCTTGCCCTTCAGCGCGGGATTGATTGTGTAGATGCTGTCGGCATTGAGCAGTAGCGTGTACCCGTCCGGCGGCGCTTTCGCGACGAAGGCAGCGGCGATCTGGCCAGCGCCGCCCGGCTTGTTGTCGATCACCACGGGCTGGCGGAGCGATTCGCTCAGGGTCTTGGCGACTGCCCGAGCGATCACGTCGGCACCGCCACCAGGGCTGTAGGGGACCACAAACGTGATGGCGCGCGTCGGATACTCCGGCGCTGCGCTCTGAGCCATCGTCGAGACGCCCGTTGCGCACAGCACCACGGACAACGCAAGTTGATGCAGAAATTTCATGATGTCTCTCCTACTTGTTGGGTCGTTGCTAGGCGGCGGTTGCCGGCTCGTCCGCCAAGGCGGGATAGTCGGTATAGCCGCGGTGGTCCGATGTATAGATACTGTCCGCGTTCAAGGGATTGAGAGGCGCATTCAATGTGAAGCGGCGGACCAGATCGGGATTGGCGATGTAGAGGCGACCGAACGAGATCAGATCGGCGCGACGTTCCTGGAGTGCCTGTTCGGCTCGCGCTTGAGTGAACGCGTTGTTGGCGATGTACAGGCCGGTGAAGTGCTTTCGCAGCCTGCCGTAGTCCAGTTCGTGCGTCGCAGGCATGGCGTTCGACGATCCTTCAACCATTGCGACATAGCAGATGCCCAGGCGACTCAGCTCCGTCAACGCCGTGACCATGAGCAACTCGGGATCGGAATCGACCAACTGGTAGTTCGAGGGGCTGACGGGAGAGAGTCGCACGCCGACGCGTTCGGCCCCCCAGATTTCCGCCACTGCGGTCACCACCTCGATCATGAGCCGGCATCGGTTCAGCGGCGCCCCCCCGTATCGATCGGCGCGCAGGTTGGAAGAATCCTTGAGGAACTGGTCGAGCAGATAGCCGTTTGCGGCATGAACCTCCACGCCGTCGAAGCCCGCTGCCATGGCGCGCCGCGCAGCGGCCCGATAGTCGTCGATCAAGCGACCGACCTCATTGGCTGGCAGTTCCCGTGGCACGTGCAGCGGCAGTCGACCTTCGCGCGTGCGCACGGTCCCCGTCGGCTGCACCGCCGACGGTCCGATGGGAGCCTGTCCATGGGGCTGTGTCAGTGGATGCGAGTTGCGGCCGCAATGCCAGAGCTGGAGGAACATGCGTCCACCACGCTGATGCACGCCGTCCGTAACGCGCTTCCAGCCCGCTTCCTGTGCGTCCGTGAAGATTCCAGGCGTCTCGGGCCATCCGAGACCTTCCGCGGAGATCGCAGTCGATTCCGAGATGATGAGCCCAGCGGTTGCGCGTTGTGCGTAGTACTCGGCGTTCAACGCATTCGGTAATTCGTTGGGCGAACGGTTGCGCGTCATGGGTGACATGACGATTCGGTTGGACAGTCGGTAGGGGCCGAACTCGATCGGTTCGAGCAGTATTGACTTGGTCATTGGCTGGTCATTGGCTGGTCTGCGGGCTGGCGCAGCGTGTCTCCTTGCAGCGGCCACTCTAGCCGCCATCAACAGGAGCTACCAGCGATGCTTTGGCACCGGAACGGTTCCAATTGGGAATGTCTGTGCGGCGCCCGCACTCGACTGGCTACGTCGGTTCGCTGCGGGCCGCTCTGACACGCTTAGGCGCCAATGCCTGCAGATGCGCAGCCAACGCCTTGGCTGCAGGTGACAGTCGCTTTTCGTCGTAGAAGCAAATGGCAAAGCTGCGCTGCGCCCAGGGATCAGTCAGCGGCAGCACCTTGAGCCCGTAGGTCGAAGCCAAGGGCTCGGCGACCTCGCGCGGATCGACCGCGATGCCGAGGTTGGCCCGAACACAGTGCAACGACGCATCGAAGGTCGAGACGACCGCCCGGTAGCTGATCGGCTTGCCGATGATCGCGGCAGCGCGCGCCAACATCGTGTGCACGGCAGTGGGCGCGGGCAGGCCCACATGGTCGTGGTCGAGTGTCTCCTCGAACGAGCACCGCTTCTTGCTCGCGATCGGGTGTGAGGGGCCGGCGATGATCGAGAGATGGTCGTTGCGATAGGGCCGTGTCTGCAATCCCTCGAGGTCCGCGGCGTCCCAGCAGACCGCCAGAGGCGCCAGGCCTTCCCGCAAGCCGCTGACCACGTCTCGACGGAGCGCCACCTCGATGTCGATCCGGATCTCCCGGTGTTCCGGGACCTGCAGGAACGAGGCGATGTCGTCAGGCAGGTACTCGGCAATGGAGGAGACCGTGGCGAGAACGCGCACCTGGCCCTTGAGCTCGTCGCGGTTGGAGACGGCGCCGATCGCGGCCGAAAGGTCTTAAGCGCCCCACGTCACACCGGCAAGGCGAGGTGTGGGCTCGAAGTCGTGCATCCTCAGCACCGCCTGGGGCGTTTGCCGAGAGGACTTCGCCAGCCTGCAGCAGGTTCGCTCCGACAACAAGATGCGCTCCCCTGACTGGGAATTCGCTGTCCCAGCTGACGGATTGCTGGTCCACCAACACCAGCTGTGCGCCCCTGTCAGCAAAGCTCTTCGCCACGACGTGGCCCCAGGTTGCCCGCGGCGCCCGTGATCAGGACTGTCTTGTCGCGGAAGTTCCTCCTTGCTCGATTTCCTGCTTTTGTCGGTGATAGCGCCCGGATCCTCGGGACAGGATTCGATCGGTCGCCAGTACCGTTCCCGGCTGGTGCTCGGGAAGGCCTTTGATGTGCTCGTAGACTGGAGCGAAGTCGATGCGTGCGAGCGCAAGAAGCTCATCAAGGTTGTCGATCACAAAATAGCTCTCCTGGAAATCGTCGATGCGGTAGTGCGTGCGCATCACGCGTTCGAGGTCGAAGCCGATGCGATTGGGTGACAGATCGTCAAGCGCGAATACGCTTTCGGTGAAGGACGACGCAATGCCCGCGCCATAGATCCGCATGCCATCGGCCTGCTTGACCAGTCCGAATTCGACCGTGTACCAATAGACGCGCGCCAGCTTGTCGAGCACTCCCAGTTCCTTCGCGCGAAGGCCGCCCAGACCATAGGCCTGAATGTAGTCACCGATGACAGGATTCATGAGCATCGGGACATGACCGAACACGTCATGGAAAACATCTGGCTCTTCAAGGTAGTCCAGTTCGTGGGGCTTGCGGATAAAGTGTCCAGCGGGAAATCGCCGGTTCGCCAAGTGGTCGAAAAACACATCGTCCGGGACGAGACCAGGGACGGCAACCACTTGCCACCCGGTCTTCTTCATGAGCACTTCGCTCAATGCCTCAAAGTTCGGGATCTGTTCCGGGCCAATTGGCAAATTCTTCATGCCCTCCACGAACTCGTCGCAAGCGCGCCCTGGCAGCAGTTTGCTTTGACGGTCGAAGAGCGTCCTCCAGACGGCATGTTCTTCGACCGAGTAGTTCGACCACCCCTGATCGATGGTCCAGTCGGGCCGGTGAGGCTGTACGTCGTCAGCGGCGAGGCCATGCTTCTTTGCCTCGCCAGACTGTTCATTGAGTTGTCGCTGCATGAGAGTTCTCCGGTTTCTGTCTTCAGGACGCCGCGATGGCTTCGTAAAGCCGTGCTGCCAGGCGGGCCATCTCGATGTCTCGCATCGAGATGCCGCTGACGTCGTGTGTGGTCAAGGTGATGTCCACGCGGTTGTATACGTTGAACCATTCGGGATGGTGGTTGACCCTTTCCGCCGCGAGGGCCAAGCAGGTCATGAAGCCGAACGCCTGGCTGAAGTCGGCAAAAACAAGCTCGCGCTTGATCAGGCCCCCACGGGTGTCCTCGCAGCGCCACCCCGGAAGATCTGCAAGCAGTTCAGTGGCATGGGAAATCTCGAGTCTGTTCATGACATGCTTCGAAGATCAGGCGAAGACGCTCAACTTGTAGCAAGAACGCCGCGGCGCACCTGGTCGCGCTCGATCGACTGGAAGAGGGCCTTGAAGTTGCCTTCGCCGAAGCCCTCGCTGTAGTCGCCCTTGCGCTGGATGAACTCGAAGAAGACCGGACCCCCGAAGGCCGTCTCGGAGAAGATCTGGAGCAGCAGGCGCGGCGTGCCGCCCTCGGTGGTGCCGTCCAGCAAGATGCCGCGCGCCTGCAGTTCGCCGACCGGCTCGCCGTGGCCCGGCAGCCGCGTCTCGAGCATCTCGTAGTAGACGTCGTTGGGTGCGGTCATCAGCGGCACGCCGGCCAGCCCCAGCTGGTCGATGGTGTCGATCAGGTTGTCGGTGAGCAGCGCGATGTGCTGGATGCCCTCGCCGTTGAACTTCATCAGGTACTCCTCGATCTGGCCCGAGCCCTTGGCCGACTCTTCGTTCAGCGGGATGCGGATCTTGCCGTCGGGCGCCGTGAGCGCTTTCGGGGTGAGGCCCGTGTATTCGCCCTGGATGTCGAAATAGCGGATCTCGCGGAAGTTGAAGAGCTTCTCGTAGAAGTTGGCCCAGAACGCCATGCGGCCGCGGTAGACGTTGTGGGTCAGGTGGTCGATCACCTTCAGGCCGTGGCCGGCCGGATGCCGCTCGACGCCTTCGACGAACTCGAAGTCGATGTCGTAGATCGACTTGCCATCCTCGAAGCGATCGATCAGGTAGAGCGGTGCGCCGCCGATGCCCTTGATCGCAGGCAGACGCAGCTCCATCGGGCCGGTGGCGATCTCGATCGGCTGGGCGCCGAGTTCCAGTGCCCGCGCGTAGGCCTTGTGCGAATCCCGGACGCGAAACGCCATGCCGCAGGCCGAAGGGCCGTGCTCGGCGGCGAAGTAGGCCGCCGGGCTGTTGGGTTCGCGGTTGACGATGAAGTTGATGTCGCCCTGCCGGTACAGCACCACGTCCTTGGAGCGGTGCCTGGCCACGAGCTGGAAGCCGAGCTTCTCGAAGAAGGGCTCCAGCGTGTCGGGCGTGGGCGAGGCGAACTCGACGAACTCGAAGCCCATCAGGCCCATTGGGTTTTCAAAGAGGTCGGTGGTCATGGTGGATGCTCCAGGGCGGTTGATAGGGGTTCGGGACCGCATGCGGGCCCCGTCGTGGTTCATCACTGTAGGCAAATTCGCCCGCAGGGATTGTGCGTATCGAGGCGGATTCGCGCCATCTACGCACGATTCATGTGACAATCTGCCTATGTCGATAGAAACGACGCTCGATTCGATAGATCAGCGCATTATTTCGGTCCTGCAGCTAAACGGCAGGCTGTCGTACGAAGAACTTGGAACGCAGGTGGGGCTCTCCGCCTCGGCGGCGCTGCGGAGGGTGAAGCGACTCGAGGAAACGGGAGTCATTGCGGGCTACGTGGCCTTAGTGAGGGCCAAGAGGATTGGGCTGGGCCTGACCGCCTACATCAACGTCCGGATGGAGAAGCACACGGGCGGCGACAAGCGCAGCCCCATGGATCTCTTCGCGGCCGCCGTGCAGACCTGGCCGGAAGTCATCGACTGTGTCTCCCTGACGGGAGAGATGGACTATCTGATGCGCATCGTCGTGGCGGACATGGACCACTACACACGCTTCGTGATGGACACGCTGCTCAAGCATCCGAGCGTTCAGGACTGCAAGACTAGCTTCGTGATGCGGCCAGTCAAAGCAACGATGACACTCGTGTGACTGACGCACGAATGTCTCCCGGATAGGGCACGCTAGACCCCGTCAATCGGAAGCACCAGTAGTGTGTTTCGGCCACATGAAGATGCCAATCTGGAATGGCAGAATGCCATCGTCGCAGCGCTCGCCGCTGTACGCGTGTCGATGTCGAAAGGGCGAGAAATCGGTGCTCGAGTGCGCTCCGAGAACGCACCTCTACCCTCGGCGTCACGTGGCGTCCCGGCGAGTCGTCGCCAACGCCTGCAGATGCGCAGCCAACGCCATGGCCGCAGGTGACAGGCGCTTCTCGTCGTAGAAGCAGATGGCGAAACTGCGCTGCGCCCATGGATCGGTCAGCGGCAGCACCTTCAGTCCATAGGTCGAAGCCACCGGCTCCGCGACCTCGCGCGGAACGACCGCGATCCCGAGGTTGGCGCGGACACAGCGCAACGAGGCATCGAAGGTCGAAACGACGGCGCGATAGCTGATCGGCTTGCCGATGATGGCGGCGGCGCGCGCCAGCATCGTGTGCACGGCCGTCGACGCGGGGAGACCGACATGGGGTAGTCGTACCTTCGGTGGAGATTGATACGCTCGGAGCCGGAAATCCAATGCACGACAACCACTTATGGGCGACGCACCTCTGCGCGAAAACCGTCTGGCGTAAGTTGTTGATATTCAAAGGGAAATTTCTCGCAACCGTATCAAACCGCACGATAAGAATGACTACCCCGACCCGTGGGACAACGCCATCTCCGGCACCATCCGAACGGTGACGATCAAGCACAAGGACTAGCTGAAAACGGTATGCCAACGCAGGCGGCTTCGCTGTATGAGATCTTTCGCGGTGGCATGCGTGCTTTGGTACCGCGAACCTCGCGCCGTTCGCCGCTCACCTCTGCTTCAAGAACCACTTGGCGCGCAATCGTTCGTAGGTGCCGTCGTCATAGATCTTCAGCAATGCTTCATTGATCGGCTTGCGCAGCGCGCTGCCTTCGGCAACGGCGATGCCGTACTTCTGGGGCCGAAAGATCGGCCCCACCACCTGCACGGCGCCGCTCGCCTGAGTCGCGGCCAAATACTGCAGCGTCGGTGAATCGTAGACAACAGCCACCACGTCACCGTGCGACAGCATGCGCACGGCATCGCCCAGGTCGCTTGCGGCCACGAAAGGCAGGCCCCGCTGCGTCAGTTCGTCGCCCGCCACTGTTCCGGCGACGCTTGCAATCTTCTTGCCCGGAAGGTCGTTGACATCCCGGATGCTCGACTCCAACCGCTCGACAGTTTGGGTCGCGGTGACGGTGGCCGTCATCTGCGCGACCAGCAAGACGCCCAGGAACCACATGGCGGCCACAGCGATTCGCTTCCACACGCGCGGGGTATCGCGGTCTCCGTGCTCGCCCGTGGAAAAGATCAGCATGATTCCCCAGATTCCTTCTCCGACGGCCCTCCAGTAGGGTTTGCGAAAGCTCGGGTTGGCTTGACGCTTCTCGATCACCATGAGCACGTTGGCCAGCACGAATATCAGGACGCTCGCGAAGGCAAACAGCTCGCCGAGCGCGAGCCAGGGAAAGGAACGCAATGAGGCCAGGATGGCGCCTTGGTGCGCAGCGCCAATCATGATCTGCAGCCCGGAGTCGAAGTATGGAAATGAAAAATCCAGAAGCTCCTCTCGCTCCGGTGTGATCGAGATCGCGGCGACAGCCACGTCCGCGTCGCCTGTGCGCACGGCTTGCAGCAACTCGGGCACCGTGGGGACGACGAGCCATTGGTATTGCACATTGATGCGCCGCGCGACCTCGGCCCAGAGATCGATGCTGAATCCGGCTGGCGGATCCGTGTCCGGCAGAACGAAGGGCGCGATGACCTTGGTGACAACGCGCAGAGGTCTGTCAGGAAGCCTCGAAGTGGTCTCGCACAGTGCCGGCGATGCCAGCATTGCCGAAATCGCCAGCGCAACGGCCATGGCAAGCGCAAAAGGCTTCGCGCGAACTTGTCCTGAGCAGCCAGCAAGACGATTCATGGCCAGGAAATCATCGTGCAATCGTCGTGCAGAGACAAGCGTGGCGTCGCCGCGTCCATGCAGGCCCGTCGCCGAACAGAGCTGAAAGACTTGGGGCCTAGGAAGTAGGCGTCGACATCGAGACCCCCGCACGAGGCAGGCGGCATCCAGCGCGCGAGCAATTCCACGTCGAGGCGGCCGATTGCATGCCCGACATGCGAGGGCAATGCTTCGTCATAGCAGTAGTAGCGCGCGAACTGCGGATGCATATCGGCGAGCGCATCGATCGATTCCCGGAGAGCATCCATTTCCTGGGGGTGTGCGTTGCAACAAAAGTCCAGGGTAGGACGACTTGCCCTGCCACTTCGCAGCCGCCCGACCGTGAGTGGTTCTATGCTGCACCGCACACCCCCAACTTCTGGATGCTCTCCATCCTCAAGAACGGCAAGGTCGGCACCGACGGACTCTCGGGGACGGCGGTGCGGGACATCGTGAAGGCACGGTGTGCGCTGGGGGGGTGGGAGAGGATTTCTCGGCGCATTCGCTGCGGTCGGGGTTCGTCACCGAAGCCGGGCGGCAGAACATGCCGCTTCAGGAAACGATGGCGATGACGGGGCATCGGAGCACGGATACCGTCGCGGGGTATTTCAGATCGGGTGCGGCTCAGGTGAGCGCGGTTGCAAGGATGATGGATTCAACGAAGGGCAAGCGCGAAGACGAGGCAGGTTAAATGTGGCACCCCAAACCGTATCAAACCCGACGTCGAGGTGCTGGCCGATGACGGACAGCCGGCGCCGGCCGCTCACCCTCGTCGAAGTCGGACGACGTCGCCGTGATCTCGAAAGCGCTGGGCGCGCTTGAGGCCCGGAGAGCGACAGGCGCTGCGCCGGCTGGATGCGCTCGCTCGCCTAAAGGCTGGGGTCTGAAGCCCCTGTTCGCTCGACTGTCCGACCAGTCATTTTGGGATCATAGGGCATAGCAACCTCTTTTGAGGGCGGATCGCTGCGCTTCTCTTCGTGAAGAGGTGAGAGAGATTTGTCCCCCTGGACATACCGGAGAGATTCGTCCCATTCTTGTCTCGTTGTCATGAGTTTCACCTCCTGAGCGTTGCCCTGGCGTGCGACTTCCCGGATTGTCAACCGTACTTCAATCACTAGAGAAGGTCTGTCGGACAAGAGCGCAACGGCAAAGGCCCGTTCGCCTGCCGCCGCCCAGCAGGACCGCTGGAGCTGGATGCGCTGAACGTTGAAAGCCAGCATCCAACGGTGTTCGCTAGCCTGTCCGACTACAGTCCGAGACGGACGGCCGCCGGCATCGAGGAGCCGCGTTTCCGGGTGGATGCCGAAGCCTCCTCTACCAGCGCCGGAGGCCGACGGTGTCGCCGTGACGGAGCCCTACAGATCCGAGAACCGCGTTCCGCCGATCTCGTTGCGGGACATCCAGTCGTCAATGAAGTCTTTCGTGCCCAGGGCAGGTCTTGCGGCGGTTGCGTCGGACAGCACAAATGCCGCTCGGTGCTGTCTACTACGCGGCTCTGAGCCAACGCCCCTATTCAGAAGTCGTAATACTTGTCCACACTCGTCCGGTAGGCGTCGTCATACTCGGGCACTGCGTCCTGACCATAGCGAGGCGCGGCTTCGAGTTGGGTCTTGTCGAGCGGGACCACATAGCCGTCTTGAGCGGTGTCGTACTTGAGCATGTTCCACGGGATGGGGTAGCGGTCGGTACCCATGCCCAAGAAGCCGCCGAACTCCAGCACCGCGTAGCGCACTTGCCCGGAGACCTTGTCGATCATCAGATCGTCGATGGTTCCAAGCTTGTCGCCTGCAACGTTGTACACGGAAGTGCCTTCGACCCGTTCAGAGGAAATGACAGAGGACGAGATCGCCATGAGAAGCTCCCAAGCCGGCGCCGCTGGGAGGCGACGACTACCGTTCCAATGCCCAGCAAATTGTTTGTCGCTCCCCGTGGTCCGCTGCGCGATCAGGCCGAACCGAATCTGATGTAGGCCATGTTCCAGGGGTGCCTGTTTGCAATGGTTCCATGCTCATCAGCGCCGCGGGGAGCGGGCCCCCCACCCATCATTCGATCGGGTCTGAGCGGCTGTCATCTTTCGGCACATAGGAGCCAGTTCGTTTTCCGGCGTATTGGAGCCAGTGGATTTCCGCCGTAATGGAGCCACTGCGTTTTCGGCATTTTGGAGCCACTTGAGTTGAAGGACACCTCGATCTGATGGGGTAGTTGCGTGCTGAAGTGGGCGACTTGATGAAGTCCCCACGGAGGCCGCGATGAGCGAAGGAGAATCGAGATATTTCAGTACCGAATCGCCCTTGCGCAGATGCGTCGGGGCGCCTCCGAGCGAGAGATCGCGCGAAGTCATTGCATGGGCCGGCATAAGCTGGCGGACCTGCGCGCGTTGGCCGAGCAGCACGGCTGGCTCGATGCGCAGCCATTCTGTGAGCAGCCCCGCCATCTAATGTCCGCATCTACGGCGCGCGGCGCTTAGCAGCGGTGCTCAGAAAACGGCGCCCCTCAGCAGGCTCGCCTTGCCGTCAAAACTCAGTTCGCGACGATCCTTGAAGTCGAGTATCCGCGTCCTCCGGCCTGCGGCCAAGCTGACCAGGTAGTTCACCACATCCTTTCGGTTCGGCCATGTCGTCGCCACGAGTTTGGGCGGCGAGGACTCATCGTCGATCGCCACGTAGCGGCCGGCCGCGTGGCGGCCGAAACCGACAGGGACTTCGATGCCAGCTTCCTCGCAGTAGCTTTGAATCCTGGCCTTGTATCCTTCGAACATGGCGTCTCCTCGACGGATCTGTTATCTGATTCTTGTCGCACGAGGAGTTGCCGAATGTCAGAAGAAGTGCCGCGAATCGATCGGCAAGAGCGGTCACGACGGCGCCTCCGTCTTGAACAGCCCCCGCACATTGAGCCCAGCCAGGCAAAGCTGCAGGGCGACGAGGGCCCAGGCGTCGGTGTGAAAGCCCCAGGCCACCCAAAGGACGTTGCTGAGCAGGAATATCCAGAAGCCCGCATTGCGTTTGCCCTTTGCGCTGGAGCCCACGAGGTAGGCCGCTGCGATCGAGGCTGCGAATGCAGGCCATTGCACGAGGTCCAGAGGTTCCACGATTGCTGTTGCCGCTGCCCGGGGCGCGGGCGGCGATCGCCTGTTGAAATGTGAAGGCTGCAGTGTTTGTTGCCGGGCAAGGGGGCGTGGTCATCCCGCCAGCGCAGGTGGCGTAGGCGATGGGCTTGCATGCCCTGGGTTCAGATACAACCCGTTCACGTCGGCGGCTTTGGTTTCAAAGTCCGGATCGTTGGAGGCGAGATAGCCTTCCAGGCGATGCGGCTTGATGCCGTGCTTGGCCCAGATGCGCGCCACCGTCATGGGCGAGATGTCGCCACCGAGTTCGGCCGCAAGCTTGCGCGTGGACCAGTGCGTGGAGCCGTCCGCGGGCGTGTGCTTGGTCGTGCGTGCCAGCACAAGCGCCTCGATGCGATCGGTCACTTTGTAGCGTTCGCGCCCGGCATGACGAGCAAACAAACCTCCCAAGCGATCTGCTGCAAAGCGCTTGCTCCAGCGGTCGATATAGCTGTCGCTGCAATCGAGCTTGCCTCTGATCTCGGCCCAGGTCAGGTCATTTGCGAGCAGCAAGATCAGGCGCGCTCGACGCGCCGAGTCCGCTCGCTCGGTCCTCCCACTGGCTCGCGTGTACTGGTCATGACTGACGTTTCCCTGAGAGTGAGAACGCGCATTTCAGACGTTAGTACTTCTCGCGCTTGATCGAGGCTTTTGCGGCACTGTAATCAGCCTTGGCCTGTTTAACGCATGCCCCTTTTGCGTCGCCGGCCAGGTCGTCGCACTTTTCCTTGGCGACTTCGTGTTTCATTTCCGCCTTCTCTTCCGCTACCTTCTTCGAACGACTGACTGAAGGCTTGTACTGCTGTTCAAGCTCAGCCTTGGCGACGTTTTCCGCCCCCTTCGCTTCCTTCATGCAGACATCCTTGGCGTTGTCCTTCAGGGTGTCACACTTTGCCTTCGCGACGTTGTAGTCAGCGGAGATCTTTTCCTTGGCTACGTTGTACTCGTCTCTGGTCATTGCATGAGCGCTGCTCAGGGCCAGGGCGCAGGAGGCGAAGGCGAGTGCCAGAAGATGCTTTTTCATGGAAGTACCCTGTGAGTTCGACGGCAGGTCACGCCAGGCAGCGCCCACTCGGACAGTCGGCGTTCCTCTGGCTGAGAACCACGATAGAGACGCCGCTGGCTGATGCAGTAGGACATTTACCCTGCGACATAGATGAATCCTCCGATGTGGTCGGCGCTCTTGGGAGTTTTCGCATTAGGCCCGGAGGAGCGATTGCATGGGTTTGTGCGGCCCTCCGGGCCGTGTGCGTTAGGGATTTGTGACCTGGCAGGGGCGCGATCGGCACGAGTCCGATGCGCAGCACTGAAAGCCCGAGACCGGCTACGTCGATCGACGCCCTTGCGAGGGCGGGGCGACACGCGGAGCATTCAGTGCTCGCCTCGAACGACTCGTTTCCGAGTACGTCCGCTCCGACCGCGGCGGGCGCGGTTCGGGAGCGTCGGCCCTCCGAATTCGCCATGCTCCTGGAGCGCGACAAGGCCTGGTTCGAGGAGCGCCTGCCCCGTCCTCGAGCAGCGCGTCCCGGTCCGGCTGGGTGAACTCTCCCAGCGGCTGGACGCCGCGGATTGGTTCGACGCTGCATTCAGCGCCGGCGACCTGCTGATGGTGACGATGCTGCGCAGGCTGAGCGACTCGAGTCTGCTGGACGCATACCCGTATCTCCTCGCCTATGTCGCCCGCGGCGAGGCACGGCCGGCCTACCAGCGCGCCTTCGCCGACCAGCTGGGGTGTTCAGGGCCGGTCAGCCACCGCACGGAGCGAATGAGATCTGAGATACCGCTTCAACGCCCGGTGGTTGTTTCCGCTCACTACCCGACAGGCGGTCATCAGTGTGCTCGTCCCAGCTGTTCGAGGATGGCCGGGTTCTCCAGAGTCGAGGTGTCCTGGGTGATGGCCTCGCCCTTGGCGAGGCTGCGAAGCAGGCGCCGCATGATCTTACCGCTGCGCGTCTTCGGAAGATTCTCTCCGAAGCGGATGTCTTTCGGTTTTGCGATCGGACCGATCTCCTTCGCCACCCAGTTGCGCAGTTCGGTCGCGATCTTGCGCGCTTCCTCGTCGCTCGCCGGCCGGCCGCGCTTGAGCACCACGAAGGCGCAGACCGCTTCGCCCGTCACGTCGTCGGGCCGCCCCACCACGGCCGCCTCGGCCACCAGGTCGGTCTTGGCCACCAGCGCCGATTCGATCTCCATCGTGCCGAGCCGGTGGCCCGAGACATTGAGCACGTCGTCGATGCGTCCCGTGATGCGGAAGTAGCCGCGGTCGGCGCTGCGCACCGCGCCGTCGCCGGCGAGGTAGATCGTGCCGCCCATCTCCTCGGGGAAATAGCTCTTCTTGAAACGCTCGGGGTCGTTCCAGATGGTGCGGATCATCGACGGCCAGGGGCGCTTGATGACCAGCATGCCGCCGGCCCCGTTGGGGATGTCCTTGCCGGTCTCGTCGACGATCGCGGCCATGATGCCCGGCAGCGGCAGCGTGCATGAACCCGGCACCAGTGGCGTGGCGCCCGGCAGCGGCGTGATCACGTGGCCGCCGGTCTCGGTCTGCCAGAAGGTGTCGACGATCGGGCACTTCTCGGCGCCGATGTTCCGGTGGTACCACATCCAGGCCTCCGGATTGATCGGCTCGCCGACGGCGCCGAGGATGCGCAAGGTCGACAGGTTCCAGTTCTTCGGGTGCACCTTCTCGTCGCTGTCGGCCGCCTTGATCAGCGAGCGGATCGCGGTCGGCGCGGTGTAGAAGATCGTGACCTTGTGCTTCTCGATCATCTGCCAGAAGCGCCCGGCGTGCGGGAAGGTCGGGATCCCTTCGAACACCACCTGGGTCGCACCGGCGGCCAGTGGGCCGTAGGCGACATAGGTGTGGCCGGTGATCCAGCCGATGTCGGCGGTGCACCAGAAGACGTCCTCGGGACGGACGTCGAAGGTCCAGTCCATCGTGAGCTTGGCCCACAGCAGGTAGCCGCCGGTGGCGTGCTGCACGCCCTTGGGCTTGCCGGTCGAGCCCGAGGTGTAGAGGATGAACAGCGGATGCTCGGCGCCGACCGGCACCGGCGGGCATTCGCTGGGCTGGCCCTGGAGCACCTCGGCGAAGGTCTTGTCGCGCCCGGCCACCATCGCGCAGGCGGTCGCGGTGCGCTGGTAGACCAGCACGCTCTTGATCGACTCGCAGCCGCCGAGCGCGATGCCGTCGTCGACGATCGCCTTCAGCGGCAGTTCCTTGCCCCCGCGCAGCTGATAGTTGGCGGTGATGACGGCGACCGCGCCGGCGTCGATGATGCGTTCCTGCAGCGCCTTGGCCGAGAAGCCGCCGAAGACCACGCTGTGGGTGGCGCCGATGCGGGCGCAGGCCTGCATCGCGATCACGCCTTCGATGGTCATCGGCATGTAGATGATGACCCGGTCGCCCTTGCGGATGCCCTCGGCCTTGAGCGCGTTGGCGAACTGCGAGACACGTGCCAGCAGTTCCTTGTAAGTGACCTTGGTGACCGCGCCGTCATCGGCCTCGAAGATGATCGCGGTCTTGTTCTCGACCGGGGTGCCGATGTGCTTGTCGAGGCAGTTGGCGGAGGCGTTGAGCTCGCCGTCGTCGAACCACTTGTAGAACGGCGCGTTCGACTCGTCGAGCGTGCGCGTGAAGGGCTTGGTCCAGGTCACGTTGGCTTTCGCCTGGCGGGCCCAGAAGCCGTCGAAGTCGTCCGCGGCCTCCTTGCAGAGCGCGTCGTAGGCCGCCATGCTGGCGATGCGCGCGCCCGCGCTGGCGGTGGCATCAGGGGCAAACACGCGGGTCTCGATCAAGACGGACTCGATGCGCGTCGATGTGTTCTTCGTCATTGCTTCGTCTCTCTTCCTTCAGTCGATTGAATACGAACGAAGCGCGCAAGTTCGATGCCCATGCGCCAAGGCGCGGCATTGGTTCAATCTGCAACACCTTGCTCCGCTTCGGCACAGCGCCCGGCGCAATGCGGTCACGCCGCCGTGGAGCAATCCGGTCCAAATCCATTGCCTGACAACGACTTGCATCTGCTGGCACGCGCTGGCCCGACGATTGCGAAGCACTCCACGCGTTCCTTCCTCAACTTCAACGGAGATGATTTCATGGACATGGCAGAAATGCGCAATCTCGGCATTGCGAACCCCTACAAGAAGCAATACGGCAACTACATCGGCGGCCAGTGGGTGGCACCGATCGACAGCCAGTACTTCGACAACCTGACCCCGGTGACCGGCCAGCCCTTCACGAGCATCCCGCGCTCGAACGCCAAGGACATCGAGGCGGCGCTGGATGCCGCCCACAAGGCCAAGGCCCCCTGGGGCCGCACGTCGCCGACCGAGCGCGCCAACATCCTGCTGAAGATCGCCGACCGCATGGAGCAGAACCTGCGGACGCTGGCCGTGGCCGAGACGCTCGACAACGGCAAGCCGCTGCGCGAAACCATGGCCGCCGACATGCCGCTGGCCATCGACCACTTCCGCTACTTCGCGTCGTGCGTGCGAGCACAGGAAGGCGGCATCAGCGAGATTGACCACGAGACCTACGCGTACCATTTCCATGAGCCGCTGGGCGTGGTGGGCCAGATCATTCCGTGGAACTTCCCGATCCTGATGGCGGTGTGGAAGCTGGCACCGGCACTCGCCGCGGGCAACTGCATCGTCCTGAAGCCGGCCGAGCAGACGCCCGCGTCGATTCTGGTGCTGATGGAGATCATCGGCGACCTGCTGCCCCCGGGCGTGCTCAACGTCGTCAACGGCTTTGGCCTGGAGGCCGGCAAGCCACTCGCGTCGAGTCCGCGCATCGCCAAGATCGCCTTCACCGGAGAGACGACCACCGGTCGGCTGATCTCGCAGTACGCGAGCCAGAACCTGATCCCGGTCACGCTAGAACTCGGTGGCAAGTCGCCCAACATCTTCTTCGAAGACGTGCTCGCGGCCGACGACGCCTTTTTCGACAAGGCCCTGGAAGGGTTCGCGATGTTCGCGCTGAACCAGGGCGAGGTCTGCACCTGCCCGAGCCGCGCGCTGATCCAGGAATCGATCTACGACCGGTTCATGGAGCGCGCAATCAAGCGCGTCGAGGCGATCACGCAGGGCCACCCGCTGGACACCGCCACCATGCTGGGCGCGCAGGCCTCGCAGGAGCAGATGGAAAAGATCCTCACGTACATCGACCTCGGCAAGCAGGAAGGCGCACAGTGCCTGACCGGCGGCGAGCGCAACGTGAAGAGCGGCGAGCTGGCGGCGGGCTACTACATCAAGCCGACCGTGTTCAAGGGCCACAACAAGATGCGAATCTTCCAGGAGGAGATCTTCGGGCCGGTGGTGTCGGTGACGACCTTCAAGACCGAGGAGGAGGCACTCGAGATCGCGAACGACACGCTGTATGGCCTGGGCGCCGGCGTGTGGAGCCGCGACGGCGCACGTGCCTTCCGCATGGGCCGCGGCATCCAGGCCGGCCGTGTGTGGACCAACTGCTATCACCAGTACCCGGCCCATGCGGCCTTCGGCGGCTACAAGCAGTCGGGCATCGGCCGCGAGAACCACAAGATGATGCTCGACCACTACCAGCAGACCAAGAACCTGCTGGTGAGCTACAGCCCGAACAAGCTGGGCTTCTTCTGAGCGGGCAGCAGATGTCGTCCGGCACGCCACCGCACGAACCGTCCACGGCCCGGGTGGGACGCGTGTCCGTGACGCCGGCCGCGCAGGCGCTCATCGAGCGTCTGCGCGCGCAACATGGCCCATTGATGTTCCACCAGTCGGGGGGCTGCTGCGATGGCAGCGCGCCGATGTGTTTCGCGCTGGGCGAGTTCATCACCGGCGATGCCGACATCTGCCTCGGCGAGATCGCGGGCACGCCCTTCTACATGAGTCGCTCCCAGTTCGAGTACTGGGAGCACACGCACCTGATCATCGATGCGGTGCCTGGCAATGGCGGGATGTTCTCGCTGGAACGCCCGACCGGACTGCGCTTCCTGACGCGCTCGCGGCTGTACGAAGACGCCGAGTGGCAAGCGCTGGAGGCGCAGGGGCGGCCATAGCCGGACCCTGGCCCTGTCGCATCAAGGCGCCAGCCAGGCGACGTTGGCGCGTTCGAACATCCTGCGCAGCCGCCCGCTGCCGGCGAGCTCGTCAAGCCCGGCTTGCAGTGCCTGCGCCAGGTCTGCCGCGTCTTTCTTCACCGCCATTCCGACCGCCCAGCCATTGCGTTGGGCGCGCGGCGATGGCAGGGGCGCGATCGCGAAGCGCGCGTCGCCACGCAGCACCGACTCCATCTCCGACGCCAGACCCGCGGCAGCGGCCACCTCGCCACGCTGCAGGGCGCGCGCGGCCTCGGCACCGTCCTTCCATTGCGTGCTGAGCTGGTTGCGATAGGCTCCGCCATCGGCGCCGATCATCAACCAGCCAGCCAGCGTCTGCCCGGGCACCGCCACCTTCGCATCGCCCAGGCCCGACAGGCTGTCGAGCTGCGGCAGGCGGTCGAGCTGCCGGGCCAGCACGACGCGCTCGCGCCAGTACGGCGCAAGGATGCGGGCCTGGGGCGTCTCATCGATCAGCGGCTTGTCGACCGGCACGTGCATGAGCACGTCGGCCGGACCGAAGCCCAGGTAGTGCCCGCGCCAGACCATGTTGCGCAGGTCGTCGCCCATGTTCTCGTCGGCGTTGAAAGGCAGCATCGACAGCTTGACGCCAAGCGCGTCCGCCAGCGCCTGCGCCAGGTCCACGTCGATGCCCCTGCCGTCGATGTGGAATGGCGGCATGTCCTTGTAGAGCGCCACGGTGAGCGTCCCGCGCTCGCGGATGCGATCCAGCGGCGCGGCGCTCGAGATCAGCGGCGCGCCCGCCAGGCCGGCCGCACCGAGCCAACGCAGGCAGTCGCGGCGCGACGGCAGAGAGGCGTGCATGGTCGGCTCCTACATCGGCTTGTCGCGACGGGTCTCGAGGTAGGTCTTGATCGACCAGATCGCCTCCTGGTTCATCATGCCTTCGAACGGCGGCATGTAGACCGCGCCGTTGCGCGTGCGGCCGTGGCGCACGGTGTTCAGGAAGTAGTCGTCGATCTCCTTGATGCAGGCGGCCTTCTTCGCGGCATCCTTCAGCGCCGCGCAGTCGTTGTCGATCTTGCGCAGATCGGGAGCGATGCCGCCGGAGATCGCCTCGATGCCATGGCAGCGCGCGCAGTTCTGGTTGTAGGCGGAGGTGCCGATCTTGATGGCGGTCCCATTTCCGCGATAGGGGTTCTCCGGGCGCCAATCCTTGCCCAGTTCAGGCAGGCCGGTGGTGTCCACGGCTTGCGGCGTCACGTCGCCATGCGACCAGGCCAGGGTGGCGCCGGTCATCCACGCCGCTGCAGCCAACAGCGCCCCGGCCTTGCGGGCCGCCTGGCCCCACGCATTCTGGCGACGCAGGCTGCTCAGGGGCCGCCCTTCCTTCCGATCGAAACTCGTCATGTCAGTCTCCGTTCATCAAAATGTAGAAACATGGCCGAATCCGCAAACGCCGTGCCATGCCGAGCTGTTGCAGGCAGGTACACAAATTGCGTGGAAAGTCCCGGCATGTGGCATCCTCGTCGCCTGGCAGCCGGCGTGTACAGCGGAGGTCGGCTTGCGATGTATCAAAGCGGGACACATTGGCCGCTGACACAATGTTTTTCGAACGAGACAAGCTGCTCGCATAGAAGCAGAGGAGACAGACAATGGTTGACACCCACCGTGCGCTGGCCACGAGTGCCAGGACCTGGACCACGCCCGCAGTGCTACCCGTCCCCCAGCAGCCGGCGCGTACGGAATTGATCGAGCAATGGCACCAACGCTGCTCGGCGCTCGGCCTGACGCGCATCGAGCGGCCCGACTTCGAGCCCTTGACGCGCTGCGATCTCACCGTGGCGCGGGAACGAAACCAGCGCCTGTTCACGCACGCCGCGCCGGTGATGGAAATGCTGTTCGAGCAGATCGTCAACACCGAAAGCATGATCGTGCTGGCCGACGTGACAGGCACCATCCTTCATTCCGTCGGCGACGACAGATTCCTGCAGCGCGCCGACAAGGTCGCCCTGACGCCGGGCGTGAACTGGGCGGAACACTCCAAGGGCACCAACGCCATCGGCACCGCGCTGTTCGAGGAGACTCCCACCGTGGTCCACGGCGGCGAGCATTTCATCCACGCCAACCACTTCCTGACCTGCTCGGCGGCGCCCATCTTCGATCCGCGCGGCAACATGCTCGGCGTCCTGGATGTCACCGGCGACCAGCGCTCCTACCACCAGCACACGATGGGCCTGGTGCGCATGTCGGCGCGCATGATCGAAAACCAGTGGTTGTCCGACGACTATGGCAACCGACTTCGCTTGCACTTCCACAGCCGTGTGGAGTTCATCGGCACGCTGCTCGAGGGGATCATCGTGGTCGGCGCCGACGGCAAGATCCTCGGCGCCAATCGCAGCGCGCTCGACCAGCTCGACATGAGCAGCGCGGCGCTGCGCATGCACAGCCTCACCAGCCTGTTCGGCACCACCGCTTCGGCGGTGTTCGACCATTTCCGCACGCCCTTGCCCGTGCCGATGACGCTGAGCCTTGCCGGCGGGCGGGAGTTTCATGTCAACGCACGGTTCAACGGGCCCCAGCGTTCGATGGTCATGGAGCCGGGCTTTTCCCAGGCTGCCGCCGAGGTCGTCGACCACCGGGCGGCCGCGGGCAACAGCAGCAGGCGCTCCGGCGCGCTGGCGGGCGACACGGCGAACTCCGCGGACGGCACGCTGTTCTCGGGCCTGCACTATCTGAACACCGGCGATCCGCAGATCGGTGCGCTGGTGCAGAAGGTGCAACGCGTCATCAACCGCGACATCCCGCTGCTGATTCTCGGTGAGACAGGCACGGGCAAGGAGCTGCTGGCGCGCGCCGTCCACCAGGATTCGAACCGCGCCAAGCAGCCCTTCGTGGCCGTCAACTGTGCGTCGATCCCCGAGTCGCTGATCGAGGCCGAACTGTTCGGCTACGAAGACGGCGCCTTCACCGGCGCACGCCGCAAGGGAGCGGTCGGCCGAATCGTCCAGGCCAATGGCGGCACCCTGTTCCTCGACGAGATCGGCGACATGCCGCTGCCCCTGCAGGCCCGTCTGCTGCGCGTGCTGCAGGAGCGCAACGTGACGCCACTGGGCAGTCTCAAGTCGATTCCAGTGGACATCGCGGTGATCGGCGCGACGCACCGCAAGCTGCGCGACATGATCGAGGCGGGCTCGTTCCGCGAAGACCTCTATTACCGCCTGAACGGCCTCGTCGTGAAGCTGCCAGCACTGCGCGAGCGTTGCGACCTCGACGTGGTGGCGCGCCGCATCCTGCTGGCCGAGTGCCCGCATGGCACGCCGGACATCAGCGCGCCGGTGATGTCGCTTTTCAAGGCCTACGCGTGGCCGGGCAACGTGCGCCAGCTCGCCAATGTCCTGCGCACGGCGTCCGTCATGGCCGCCGGCGAAGGCCAGATCGCCGAGCACCATCTGTCGGATGACTTCCTGGAGGATGTGCGGTGCTTGCGACAGGGGCGGGAGCCCGCAGCGCCGGTGGCGATGCCTGCCGCGCCACCCGCGGCCTACGCTGTCCCCGTGCATTCCCCGGCCCTGCCCCAGGGGCGCGCGGCGGAGCCGATCATCGCGCCGGCGCGACCAGCCGCCATGGCCGAGGTCGCCGCGCCCCGCACGCTCAGCGAGGCCGAGGTCGAGCTGATCCGAAACGCCCTTGCCGCCGCCAATGGGAACATCTCGGTGGCTTCGAAGCAACTAGGCATCAGCCGCAACACCATCTATCGCAAGCTTCGCTGGGCCAAGTGAAGCGCGCCGGCGCACATCGACCCTAGGGGATTTCCCTGTACCGCCGTCGCACGGCGCTGTACCAGCCTGGAACACCATTCGTCGGCGCCTGCCATCGGCGGCCTGCCGAGGCCCCAATCACGCCCTCCGAAGCCTTCGGCATCAGGGCAATCCCGAGTCTTTTCGCGCGCGTTGCGCCATTCCGCCGCGGGCACGCGATTTGCGGAACAGCAGAGGCACCACAAGGCAATTCCGCCTGGGCCTGTTCCGCAACGAAGGAGACTCCATGCAATGGTCGCAACCCGCGTTTGAAGACATGCGCTTCGGCTTCGAGATCACGATGTACATCTCGCACCGCTGAGCTGTTCAAGCCGGCGGCGGTACGGCCTCCGGCCGCCCTGCCGCCGGCCCGAATCTTCTCTCTCCCTTCATCATGAAAATACTCGTGCTCGGATCCGGCGCCGGCGGCGGATTTCCGCAATGGAACTGCAACTGCCGGCAATGCGCCGGCCAGCGCCTTGGCGGACTCACCGCCCATGCGCGCACCCAGAGCTCGATCGCCGTGTCGAGCGACGGCGAATCGTGGGTGCTGCTCAATGCCTCGCCCGACATCGGCCAGCAGTTGCGCAGCCATCCGCAACTGCATCCGCGCCAGGGCCTTCGCAACACGCCGATCAAGGCGGTGGTGTTGATGGATGCGCAGATCGACCATGTCACCGGCCTGCTCGGCATGCGCGAAGGCCCGTGCATCGACATCTATGCGACGCCCTGCGTCTTCGAGGACCTGACCACCGTCTTCCCGGTGCTCAGCGTGCTCGAACACTATTGCGGCACCCGCTGGCACATGCTGCCGGTGGCCGGCACCGAGACCAGCGCCGCCTTCACGGTCGACGGGTTTGCGTCGCTGCGCTTTACCGCGGTGGCCATTCCGGGCAAGGCCCCACCCTACTCGCCACACCGCCGCGAGCAAACGGTCGGAGACAACATCGCGCTGCTGATCGAAGACCTCGATGAGGGCGCGCGCCTGTTCTATTCGCCGGGCCTGGCGGAGGTCGGCGCGCACGAACTGGAGTGGATGCATGGGGCCGACTGCCTGCTCGTCGACGGCACCTTCTGGGTCGAGGACGAGATGCAGCACGCCGGCCTCAGCAGCAAGACGGCCAGCGAGATGGGCCATCTGCCGCAGATCGGCAACGACGCGCGCATCGGCATGGTCGATGTGATGCTGGCCACCGCCGCGCGGCGCAAGGTGCTCATTCACATCAACAACAGCAATCCGATCCTGGACGAGGCGAGCGTGCAGCGCCGCATGCTCGACAGCCATGGCATCGAAGTGGCCTACGACGGCATGGAGATCACGCTATGACGGCAACCCTGGCGACCCGCCTGAACCCGCGCGAGGCGGCACGAAACGAATTACAGCGCCTGTGGGCCTTCGACGAGTTCGAGGCCCGCCTGCGCGCCTGCGAGTCGGGCTACCACATCCACCATCGCTTCAACCAGCGGCTCAATCGCGGCGAACTGCAGCCCTTCCAGGTGCGCGCCTGGGTGGCCAACCGCTTCTACTACCAGGTCAACATTCCGCGCAAGGACGCGGCGGTGATGGCCAACTGCGACGACCGGGCCGAGCGTCGCCGCTGGATCCTGCGCATGCTCGACCACGACGGCCGCGGCGACTACACGGGCGATGACGCCGGCGGCATCGAGGCCTGGGTTCGCCTCGGCGAGGCCGTGGGCCTGGACCCGACCGACCTCTGGTCGCATCGCCACGTGCAGCCGGCGGTGCGCTTTGCAGTCGACGCCTATGTCAACTTTGCGCGGCAGCGCCCGTGGGAGGAAGCCGCCATCTCGTCGCTGACCGAGATGTTCGCGCCGAAGATCCATGCCGACCGCCTGGCCGGCTGGCCTGCGCTGTACCCGTGGATCGACGACAAGGGCCTGGCCTACTTCCGCAGCCGCATCCCGCTCGCCACGCGCGATGTCGAACACGGACTCGACATCGCGCGGCGCTGGTGCACCACGCGCGCGCGCCAGGAGCGCGCGCTGGCCATCCTGCACTTCAAGCTCGACATCCTCTGGTCGATGCTCGACGCCATCGAGCGCGCTTTTCCCGACGACATGCCCGAGGCCCAACGACCATGATCACGCCCGACGCCCACCCCCGCATGTCGGCGCTGTACCGGATGCAGTTCGAGCCGACGCAGGACAGCTGGGTCCTGCTCTATCCCGAGGGGATGGTGCGCCTCAACGCCCCGGCCGCCGAGATCCTGCAGCGTTGCGACGGTCGGCGCAGCGTGGACGAGATCGTCACCGAGCTCGAGATCGCCTTCGCGCCAACACCGCTGCGCGACGACGTGGTCGACTTCCTGAGCCAGGCGCTGCAACGCGGCTGGCTGCAGGAGGCGCGACCGTGACATCCCCGGGCCACGGCACGGTACGGCCGCCGCTCTGGCTGCTGGCGGAGCTGACCTATCGCTGCCCGCTGCACTGCGCGTTCTGCTCGAACCCGGTCGACTATGCGCGTCACGATGAAGAACTCGACACCGCGAGCTGGCGGCGCGTGCTGGCCGAAGCACGCGCACTCGGCGCCGTGCAACTCGGCTTCTCGGGCGGCGAGCCGCTGCTGCGCGACGACCTCGAGGAACTCGTGGCGCACGCCCGCGGGCTCGGCTTCTACACCAACCTCATCACGTCCGGCGTGGGACTCACCAGCGCGCGCGCCAGGGCCCTGAAGGCGGCCGGTCTCGACCACATCCAGCTCTCGTTCCAGGACTCGACGCGCGAGCTCAACGACTTCCTCAGCTCCACGAGAACCTTCGAACTGAAATCGAAAGTAGCCGGCATCATCAAGGCCGAGGGCTATCCGATGGTGCTGAACTGCGTGATGCACCGCTTCAACCTGCAGCATGTCGGCCGCATCATCGAGATGGCCGAGCGCATGGGCGCGGACTTCCTCGAACTGGCCAACACCCAGTACTACGGCTGGGCCTGGCTCAACCGCGCCGCGCTGATGCCGACGGCGGAAGAACTGCGCGATGCGGAGGCCATCGTCCAGACGCACCGCGCAAGGCTGGCCAGCCGGATGAAGGTCATCTGGGTCTCGCCCGACTATGCGGACGCCAAGCCCAAGCCCTGCATGGCCGGCTGGGGAACGGTGTTCATGGTCGTCGCGCCGGATGGTGTTGCGATGCCATGCCACAGCGCCCGCATGCTGCCCGGTCCGGCGCTGCCGAATCTGCAAGCCATGTCCGTGCGCGAAGCCTGGCACGACAGCGAAGCCTTCAACCGCTACCGCGGCCAGGCCTGGATGGACCCGACCTGCAGCGGCTGCGATGAACGGGATCATGACTTCGGCGGCTGCCGCTGCCAGGCCTTTCTGGTCACGGGCGACGCGGCGGCGACCGACCCCGTATGCCCGAAGAGCGCGCATCGCGGCCGCATCGACGACATGCTCGACGCGGCCGCCGCGGCGCGCGCCGACGGCGCGTCCACGCACACGCTGCGCTTCGTGCCGGGGGCAAGGCGCGGCGCGGGCCTGGTGTTCCGCAGCGACGAGAACTCACTTGCCTGCAGCGCCGCGGGGGCCCTCGCATGCTGAAGATCCACGGCCTCACGCAACGCTACGGGACGCGCATCGCGCTCGATGCGCTGAGCCTGTCGATCGCACGCGGCGGCTTCGTCGTGCTTCTGGGGCCCAATGGGGCGGGCAAGTCGACGCTGTTCCAGGTGCTGACCGGCTTGTTCGCGGCCGACGAGGGTGATGTCAAAGTGGCCGGCCTGTCGATGCGCACCGACGCCCGCCGCGCGCTGGCGCACATCGGCGTCGTGTTCCAGCAGCAGTCGCTGGACCTCGACCTGAGCATTGCACGCAACCTGCAATTCCATGCCGAGCTGCAAGGCCTGCCGTCGCATGTGTCGCGCGAGCGCATTGCCTTCGAGGCGGCGCGCTTCGGACTCATGGCGGACATGCAGCGCAGCGTGCGGGAACTGTCGGGCGGCAACCGGCGCAAGGTCGAGCTGGTGCGCGCCCTGCTGCACCGGCCCGATCTGCTGCTGATGGACGAAGCCACGGTCGGACTCGACCCCCGATCGCGCCGCGAACTGTTGGACGGCTTGCAGGACGAGGTTCGCCAACGCGGCGTGACCGTGCTGTGGGCGACGCATCGGGTGTCGGAAGCCGAGCATGCCGACCGCGTGCTGGTCCTGCACCGCGGCCGCCTGCTCGCCAATGGCAGCCCCGCCGAAGTCAAGGCCGCCCTGGGCGGCGCGACGCTGGAGGCGGCGTTCCTGAACGCCACGCGATAGCCCTCCCCCTCGGAGACAAGACAGCATGATCAAGTACATCCTCGCCCTGCTGGCGCTCGCTGCCGCGCTCGTCGCACTGCCTGCGGCAGCCAGAGACAGCCAGCTCGCCTTCGTCTCCAGCGAGAAGGACCACGCGATCACCCTGGTGGACCTGAAGACGCTGGCCGTCGTCGGCGTCATCCCGACCTGCAAGCGTCCGCGCCACATGCAAAGGCTGAACGGCGACACGCAGCTGATGGTGGCCTGCAGCGACTCGGGCCGCGCCGACATCATCGACCTGGCGACGCGCAAGTCGGTCGCGAGCGCGCCGCTCGGCGACGATCCGGAGGTGTTCGACCTCTCGGCCGACGGCAGGACCGCCTATGTGTCGGCCGAGGACGACGGCACGCTCAACGTGTTCGACCTCACGACGAAGAAGCTGGTCAAGGGCGTGCCCGTCGGCAAGGAACCCGAAGGTGTCAAGGTGTCGCCAGACGGCAAGCGCGTGTACGTGAGCTCGGAGGTCGCGAACATGGTGCATGTCATCGACGCCGGCACGCTCAAGGTGATCAAGAACATCCCGGTCGGCCAACGCCCGCGCCGCTTCGCCTTTTCGGCCGACGGCAGCGAGCTGTGGGTGACCAACGAGCTGGGCAGCAGCGTGAGCGTGATCTCGACCGGCGAGCTCAGGGTGCTGGCCACCCTCCCCTTCGCGGTCAAGGGCATGCGGCCGGACGACATCACGCCGGTCGGCATCGCCTTGTCGCGCGATGGCAAGACGATGTACGTCGGGCTGGGCCGTGCCAACCAGGTGGCCTTCGTCGACGTGGCGTCGCGCACGACGAGGGCCCTGGCGCTGGTGGGCAAGCGAGCCTGGGGCGTGGCGGTCAATCGCGATGGTTCAAGGCTCTTCGTGGTCAACGGCATGTCGGATGACATGACGGTGGTCGATGCCGCCACCGCGAAGCCGATCAAGACCATCGCCGTCGGGCGCGTGCCGCACACGGTGGTCGTCGATGACTGAGTTCGCCCGGCTCGCGATCGCGGCACTGGCGCTGGCCGGCGCCTCGGCCTGTGCCGCAACCTTGACGCTCGGCATCGTGCAGCGCGCCGACGACGATCGCCTGGAGCCGGCGCGCGTCGCGCTCGCCTACCCGGGCCAGCCCGGCGGGCGCGCACGCGACGGCGTCGACCTAGCCGTCCAGGAGCGCCAGTTCGAGCTGGAGACAGCGGGCTTGCAGGTGGCCGTCGTCGTGCGCGCGGCCAGTTCGGCGGACGACGCCGCCATGCAATTGCGCCAGTTCGAAGCGACCGGCACGGCGGCTGCCCTGCTCGACCTTCCTGCCGCATGGATCGCCGGTGCGTCGGCCGCGACCGCCGTGCCCCTGCTCAATGTCGGCGACAGCGCCGATGCGTCGCGCCAGCAAAACTGTCGCGCCAACCTGTTCCACACGCTGCCGAGCGAGCGCATGCGCGCGGATGCCCTGGCGCAGGCCTTGCTCGCCCGCAAATGGATGCATGTGCTCCTGATCTCCGGCCCGCGACCCGAAGATGCCAGCCGCCTTGTCCTGGCGCAGGCCGCGCTGAAGCGCTACGGCCTGAAGCAGGTGGCGAACAGGAACTTCACGCTCTCCGCCGACCCGCGCGAGCGCGAGTCGGCCAACCCCTTGCTGCTGACCGGCACCGCGGCTGTGGGCGGCGACTATGACGTCGCCTGGGTGGTCGACAGCGATGGCGAGTTCGCGCGCACATTGCCCTGGCGCATCGCACTGCCGCGCCCCGTGGTCGGAGATGCCGGCATGACTGCGCTCGCCTGGGCGCCGCATTTCGAGCGCTATGGCGCGCCGCAGCTCGCGCGCCGCTTCGCCCGCATGACGCAACGCCCGATGACCAGCCACGACTGGGCGGCCTACATCGCCACCAAGGCCCTGTTGAATGCCGCGCTGGAACAGCCCGCGGCACCCACGGCCGCGAGGCTGAAGGCTTCGCTCAACCAGCCTGGCTTCACGCTCGACGGCTTCAAGGGCGTTCGTCTGAGCTTCCGTGCCTGGGACCACCAGTTGCGCCAGCCGATGCTGCTGAGCGACGGCGTCGCCTTGATCGGCACCGCACCGGTCGACGGCGTCATGCACGCGAAGAACGTGCTCGACACGCTCGGCACCGACGCACCGGAATCGCCTTGCAAGGGCGCGCCATGACGCGCGCCGGGCGCCACGGCGACATCGGCCATGCGATCCAGGCGCTGCGTGCCATCGTCACGCGCGAGCTGCTCAAGTTCTGGCAGCAGAAGGCTCGCCTCGTCTCGGCGCTGGTGCGGCCGGTGCTGTGGCTCGCGGTGTTCGCGGCCGGGTTTCGCAATGTGTTCGGCGTGGCGATCATCGAGCCCTACGACACCTATATCCCCTACGACGTCTACATCGCCCCGGGGCTGATCGGCATGGTGCTGCTGTTCAACGGCATGCAGTCATCGCTGGCCATGGTGTACGACCGCGAGATGGGCCTGATGCGGCTGCTGCTGACTGCGCCGCTGCCGCGCTGGTGGCTTCTGCTGTCGAAGATGTTCGCCACCGCGCTGCTCAGCCTGGTGCAGGTGCTGGCCTTCGTCGCGGTGGCCGCGATGCTCGGCACCACGCTGCCGATGGCGCCGCTCGCGTTGCTGCATGCCCTGTTCGCCACGCTCGCCTCGGCGCTGATGCTGGCTTCGCTCGGCCTGCTGCTCTCCGTCTACGTCAGGCAGCTGGAGAACTTCGCCGGCACGATGAACTTCGTGATCTTTCCGATGTACTTCCTCTCCACCGCGCTCTACCCGCTGTGGAAGCTCGAGGAGTCGGGCGCGACCTGGGTGTATCGGGTGGCGCAGTTCAATCCGTTCACCCATGCGGTCGAGTGGATCCGCTTTGCGCTCTACGACAAGGACCCGGGCAGCGCGCCGATGGTCGTGCTGGGCACGCTGCTCGTGTGCTTCATGCTGGCCTGCCGGGGCTACGACCCGCAGCGCGGCTTCGGCGGGCTGACGCAGCGGGGCGCCGCATGACGACACGGCGCAGCCTGCTGCGCCTCGGCGCATCGTTGGCAGCAGTCACTGCCTCTGCGTGGGTTCGTACGCAGCCGGCTGACGTCGCGTTCCCGCAGCGCCCCGTGTTCCTGTGGGTGCCATGGTCCGCCGGCGGCGGCACGGACCTCAGCTTGCGCGTGCTGGCCGAACTGGCGGGTCGCCGACTGGGCCAGCCCATCGTCATCGAGAACCGCGGGGGTGCCGGCGGCACGCTCGCGATGCCGATCCTGCAGCAGTCCCTGCCCGACGGCTACACGCTGGCGCAGATGCCGCAGCCGGTATTTCGCGCGCCCTGGACGCAGAAGGTGGCCTGGGATCCGATCCGCGACACCACGCCGATCATCCAGGTGAGCGGCGTGACCTTCGGCCTGCTTGTTCCCGCCGCCAGCCCGCTGCGCAGCGTGGCCGACCTGCTGGCCCATGCCGCGGCGGACCCGGGCCGGCTGACCATTGCGACCAACGGCGTCGGCACCACGCCCCATGTCGTGCTCGACGCGCTGTTCGCGGCACGCGGGCTGAGCTTCATTCACGTGCCGTACAAGGGCGCGGCCGAGCAGTTGATCGCGCTCTCGTCCGGCCAGGTCATGGCCGGCGTCAACGCCAACGGCTTCGCGCCTTTCGTCGACTCGGGCCGCCTGCGCCTGCTGGCGACCTTCGGCGCGGCCCGCTCCCGGCGCTGGCCCGATGTGCCGACCATGAGCGAACTGGGCCACGGCATCGTCGCGATGTCGCCCTATGGCCTGGCCGGGCCGCGTGGCATGCCCGACCCCATCGTGCGGCGGCTGCACGACGCCTTCAAGAGCGCGCTGTTCGACCCGCGGCACATCGCCGAACTGGCCAAGTACGACCAGGAGGTCGTCTACCTCGACAGCGCCGACTACGGCCTCAGCATGCGCGAGGCCTATGCCGCCGAGAAACGCACCGTGGAGCGCCTGGGTCTCGGCCCGGCGTGACGACGATGTCGCGACTGTGGGTCGTCTGGCTGATCGCGTTCCTGCACGGCCTCGCGAGCGATGCACAGGCCGGGGTGATGACGCGCGCCAGCCTGCAGCAACGCCTTCCCGCGCCGCTGGTGGTCGGCGAGCGGGACGCGCAGCTCCCGGTCTGGCCCATTTTCAGGCAGGATGCGACCGCGACGGCGCTGGCAGGCTATGTGTTCGAGTCGATCGACTTCGCGGCCATCCCCGGCTTCTCCGGCACGCCGTTCAACCTGCTCGTCGCGCTCGACCCCAAGGGCGGTTTCCTCGACGTGCAGGTGCTGTCGCAGCACGAGCCGGTCTTCCTCGAAGGGCTGGGCGAAGCGCCGCTCATTCGCTTTGCCGGCCAGTACCAGGGGCTCTCGCTGCGGCAGAACATCAAGATCGGCTCGAACGCCAATCGCGGCGAAGAGCGCGGCAGCGCCAATGTCTATATCGACGGCGTGGCCAAGGCGACGGCCTCGGTGCGGATCCTCAACCAGAGCCTGCTGTCGGCCGCGCTGCACGTGGCGCGCGCCAGGCTCGGCTTTGCGCCCGGGCGCGACCCGGCGCTGGTTGCGCGGCTGCGGCGCGACACCTATGCACCGATGCATTGGGACGCGCTGCTGAAGGCCGGCCTGATCCGGCACGCGCGAATCACCCTGGGTACGGTCGAGAAGGCCTTCGAAGGCAGCGGCGTCGAGCAGCCCATGGCCGGCGCGGCGGGCGAGACCTTCTGCGACCTCTACGTCGCCTACCTCAACGCGCCGCCGGTGGGCCGCAACCTGCTGTCGGATGCCGGCTGGCAGCACTTGCTCGGGCGCATCGACGACGGCGACCATGCCCTGCTGGTGATCGCCTCCGGCCCCTACACCTTCGTCGGCGACAAGTTCGTGCGCGGCGCGGTGCCCGACCGGCTGACGCTGAAGCAAGGCGAGCTGCCCCTGGAGTTGCGCGACCTCGACCTGGACGACCCGCTCGCGTTGCCGGCCAGTTTGCGCGGTGCCGATGCGAAAGTCTTCCGCGTGATCGGCCCGGCCGGCCTCGACCCGGCGCAGACACTGGATTTCTCGCTGCGCGTGACGCGCGACAAGGTCATGGTCTACCCCGAGCGCATCAGCCGCAGCTTTGCGCTGCCCTACACGCTGCCCGCCAGCCAGCTGACCCCGCCTGACACCGACAGCAAGGGCTGGCACGGGGTCTGGCGCTCGCGCGCCTGGGAGCTGGCGGTGCTGACCGGTGCACTGGCATTGCTGGCGGTGGTCCTGGCCCGGCCGCGATGGATCGTCGCCACGCCGACACGGCTGGCGCGCTTCCGCACCGGCTACCTCGTCTTCACGCTCGGCTTCATCGGCTGGTTTGCGCAGGGGCAGCTGTCGATCGTCAACCTCACGGCGCTGATCCAGTCGGCCCGGGCCGGGCGCGACCTGGCCTTCTTCCTGCACGACCCGATGACGGTGGCGTTGTGGGCGTTCGTCGCGGCGACGCTGGTGGTGTGGGGGCGCGGCACCTTCTGCGGCTGGCTCTGCCCGTTCGGCGCCATGCAGGAACTGGTGGGCCAGGCCGCGCGGCGCGCCGGCATCCAGCGCTTCAAGCTGCACCGTGCGCTCGATGCGAAGCTCAAGGGGGTCAAGTACGCGGTGCTGGCGGCTATCATCGGGCTGGCCGTGGTGTCGCCGACATGGACCGACCGGGCGGTGGAGATCGAACCCTTCAAGACCGCGATCACGCTGAACTTCGTGCGTTCGTGGCCGTTCGTGGCGTGGGCGCTTGGCTTGTTGCTCATGAACGCCGTCCTCTACAAGGGATTTTGCCGCTACCTGTGCCCGCTGGGTGCAGGGTTGGGCCTGCTCGGCCGCATGCGCCTGCTGCGCTGGATTCCACGCCGCAGCGAATGCGGCACGCCATGTCAGACCTGCCGCCATCGCTGCGAGTACCAGGCCATCCAGCCCGGCGGCGCGATCGTCTACGAAGAGTGCTTCCAGTGCCTGGACTGCGTGGCGATCCACGACAGCCCCGAGCGCTGCGCGCCGCTGATCGCCCTTCGACGCGACCGGGTCATCACGATTCGCCCGTTGCCGGCATCGATCCGGAGCGACGCATGAAGCGGCGCCAGTGGCTGCGCGCCACGCTGGGGCTGGGTGCGTTGGCCGGCGTCACGGGCCTGGCACCTGCGCTGAGCGCGCTACACTGGGGCCGGCGTTCGATGCTGGGCTTCGGCACCACGCTCTCGTTGCAAGCCGGGCATGAAGATCCGGAGGTGGTGGGACTTGCGCTCGATGCGGGCACGCAGGCGCTGCGCCGCATCGAGCGCCAGATGAGCCTCTTCGACCCCGGCAGCGCACTCTCTCGGCTCAATCGCGATGGCCGGCTGCACTCGCCGCCCGCCGAGTTGGTCGACATCCTCGACATCGCCCATGCCGTCTCCCGCGACAGCGACGGCGCCTTCGACGTCACGGTGCAGCCGCTGTGGCTCGCCTTCGACGGGGCGCGGCGCGCAGGACGCCTGCCTGCGTCACGCGAGGTCGAGGCGGCGCGCGCCAAGGTGGACTGGCGCGCACTCGACGTCACGCGGCGTCTGATCCGTTTCGACATGCCCGGCATGGGCGCAACGCTCAACGGCATCGCGCAGGGCTATGCGGCCGATCATGTGCGCGCCGTGCTCGCTGCGCACGGCATTCGCCATGCGCTGGTGGATGCGGGTGAGTTCGCACCGCTGGGCCGCAGCAGCGAGGCAAGGCCCTGGACGCTCGGCATCGCCGACCCGCATGAAGAGTCTGCGTGGATCGCGCGGCTGATGACGGATGGTCGATGCATCGCCACCTCGGCCGACGCCCTCACGAGCTTCAGCGCCGACCGCCGCCATCACCACATCTTCGACCCGCACACCGGCTATTCGCCGCCCGAGCTCTCGGCCGTGACTGTCGCGGCCGACACCGGCGCCATGGCCGACGCCCTGACCAAGGTGTTCTTCGTGGCCGGCCCGTCGCAGGCGCGGGCACTCGCGCGCCGCTGGAAGGTCGACGCCCTGTGGGTCGACAAGGCCGGCCGCTGGGAAGCCACGCCCGGCCTTCGGCTCGACCGGGCTTGAGCTTCGGCTTTCACGCGCCGAAGGTGTAGCGCACGCCCAGCCAGGCCGCGCGCGGTGCGGCGGGCGACACCAGGCTGGCCCGGCTCACCGGGTAATCGCCGTTGGCGTTGCGCGGCAGCCCGCGCGCAATGTAGGCCCCGCCGGCCGTGAAAGCATCGGTGCCAAGCTGGCCGCCGGTGCTGTACTTGCGGTCGAACAGGTTGGCGACCTGCACGAAGAACTTCAGCCCGGGCCGCGGCTTGTAGTCGATGCCGAGGTTGAACACCGCATAGCCCGAAGTGCGCCCCGGCCCGGTGTAGTACACGCCGTCGGGCGTGTGCAGGCCGTTCTCGTTGCCGCGCACGTTGGCGCCGCTCGACGCGACCATGTCCAGGCCGATGCGCCATTGCGCGTTCGGTTCGAGGTCGGCGGACAGCTTGAGCACTTGCCGCGGCAGCATCGGGATGCGGTCGCCCGGCCGGATCTGGATATTGCCGGTGGTGCCCGGGAAGCCGGCCAGTGCCTGGTCGTTGCTGCTGTTGCCCGACCCACCGACCGTTTCCACGCTGCGGTAGGTCGCGTCGAGCAGCATGAAGTTGCCGCCCAATGTCAGGCCCCGGGCGGGCTGCGCGTTCAAGCCCAGTTCGATGCCCTGCCGGCGCGTCTTGCCGAAGTTCTTGAAGTAGCCGAAGCCGCTCGAATCATCGGCCACGAACAACAGGTCATCGCGGTTGTCGGAACGGAACACGCCGAAATTCCATGTCGTATTCGGCTGCACCACCCCGCGAAGGCCGGCCTCGAAGGTCGTCGTCACCACCTGCTTGAGCGGGGGGTCGCCGGCAAAGGAATTGGGCAGCTTGCACGGGCTCGCCGGATCGGCGCAACCCAGTTCGATCGCCGTCGGCGCGCGGCTGCCCTGGTTGGCCCCGGCATACAGCGTGACGGCTTCGTTCGGTGCGAAGGTCAGCCCGATCGCGGGGTTGAGGCGGCTGAAGGTGTAGCGGCCATCCAGCGAGCCCGGGCCGCCACCGGGCGCGAGGCCATCGGTGTTGTTGACCGAAGTACTGTTGTAGCGGCCCGAGAGCGTGAGGTGCGTCTTCGCATCGAGCGCCATGGTGTCGGTGGCATACACGCTGTAGGTGCTCGACCGGCTCGACAGGGCGACGCGCGCATCGAAGGCGTTCTCCGAATCCTGCGTGCCATCGGCAAAGGCGCCGGGGCCGAACACCGGCGTCACGCTGCGGTCGGGGTTGATGTAGCCGAACTGCGTGCTCTGGCCGAAGCGCACGCGGCTCGCATCGTAGGCTGCGCCCAGCACGGCCAGGTGCTCGACGCTCCCCGTCTTCGCTTGCGCGGAAAACTGCCCCGCGAGGCCCTGGTTCTGTTGCTTCGTCTCGGTGCGGTTGATCAGGCCGTTGCACTTCTCGTTGGGCTCGGTGTTGAGCAGCGCGTTGGCGATGCAGCGCCACTTCGGAAACGGCGTATTGGACGCGTTGGCGCCGCTCGTCGGCACGCCCGTGAAGCCCGCGGCGGCGAGTGCCGCGCGCTCGGCCGGGCTCGGTTGGTAGACCGATTCGCTCAAGGCATCGTCGTTGACGTCGCCGTTGAAAGTGTTCGTCCTGATGTTGCGGTAGTAGGCGTTGCCCGACAGCGTCCAGGTGTCGTTCAAGGCCTGTGTCATCGCGAGATTGAGGAAGGTCGACTTGTTCCTGGTGTTGTCGGGAATCGTGCGCACGCTGGCCCAGTCGCGCTGCAGTGCGCCCAGCGCCTGCGTGCCGTTGCCGGTGAGGTCGTTGTTGGCGAAGGCCGCGGTGAGCGAGATGCTGCCGTCGCGCGTCACCCGTCCGACCTTGGTGAAGAGCTGGCGCACATCGGTGGGCGAAGCGACGCGCCAGCCATTCTCGTGAAAGCGGTTGCCGGCGACGAACCAGTTCCAGCCGCTGTCCTTGTCGCTGCCGCCGGTCTCGAACTCGGCGGCGGCGCGGCCCCACGAGCCGCCCACCACCTGGACCGAAGTGCCGGGGTCGTGCAAGCCGTCCTTGGTCTGGATGGCCAGCGCGCCGCCGAGCGTGTTGAGGCCGAACAGCGGGTTGCTGCCGGGCATCAGGGCGATCGTCGAGATGACCGAGCGCGGAATCAGGTCCCAGCTCACGACGTCGCCGAAGGGTTGATTCAGGCGCACGCCATCCATGAACACCGACAAGCCCTGCGGCGTGCCCAGCAGCGGCGACGCAGTGAAGCCGCGGTAGTTGATGTCGGGCTGGAACGGGTTGCCTTGGGTCTCGTTCACCGTCACGCCGCCGACGGCGCGCAAGAGATAGTTCGTCAGGTCGGGCGCATGAAGGCGCTCGAGGTCGGCACCGGTGGCCGTGTGCACATTGGACGGCAGGTCGTCGCGCGGCACGTCGAGTCCGGGCAGCGGCGTCGGCGCGACGACCTCGATGGTGGCCAGCTCGCCCGATGCGGCCGCCTCTTGCGCGACGGCGCCGGTCGATTGGCACAGCAGCAGGCCGGCGGTGGCGAGCGCCGTCATGGAAGAGGCGGGAAGACGATCGCGACGGTTCATGGGTTGGGCTTCCTCGGGCGAGAATTTCGTTTCGGAGCGCGTGTGCGCCCATCGCCCAAGGTATGCGGAACCGCTGCGCCGCGACAGGGAAGACTTCCCGCTGTGGCTCAGCAGGCTTCCGGCTGGATGAGGCCGTGTCGAATCGCGAGGTGCGCCATCGCCGCCGTGGTGGCGATGCCAAGCTTGTCCTTGATCAGGCTCTGGTGGTTCGACACGGTCTTGGGACTCAGGTGCAGCGAGCGAGCGCAATCGGCGAGCGATTCGCCTCGCGACAGCAGGCGGAAGATCTCGAACTCGCGCTGCGTGAGCGATTCGACGCCCGGCGCTTCGCCGGCACCTTGAAGCAGACGCTGCGGCAGGCCCGGGCTCAGGTAGCGCCGCCCTTCGATCGCGGCATGCACCGCATCGATAAGGCATTCGGGTGCACTGCTCTTCGACACGAAGCCGAGCGCGCCGAGTTCCAACGCACGGCGCACCAGCATCTCGCCGTCGTGCATGCTGAAGACCAGCGTGCGCGCACACGGGTTGCGCTCGCGCAAGCGACGCACCAGTTCGAGCCCGCTGCTGCCAGGCATCGACACGTCGGTCACGGTGATGTCGGGCTCATGCTTCACGTACAGCGCACAGCCTTCATCGACATGGCCGGCCTGCGCGACCACGGTCATGTCGCCGTCCTGCTCGAGCAGATGCCCGTAGCCGGCGCGCACCACGGGATGGTCATCGACGAGCAGCAGGCGGATCACACGCGGCTCCCGGCCTGCAGGACGCGCACATCGGGCAACTCCAATTGCACGCGCGTTCCGTGACCCGGCGTGCTGAAGGCGCGGAACACGCCGCCGAGTGCCGCCGCGCGCTCGGCCGCGCCCATCAAGCCGAGGCCGCGCGTCTTCCGGGTCGACGCGAAGCCATTGCCATCATCCTCCACGCGCAACGTGAGGCCGCTCGGCGTCGATGCCAGCGCGACCCGCACGTGGGTCGCATCCGCATGCCGGAACACGTTGGCCAGCGCCTCCTGCGTCACGCGGAAGACCGCGGTGTCCACCGCCTCGCCGAAGCCGCCGAGATCACCTGCGCACTGAAACTCGCATGCGGTGCCGGTGCGCATCGACCAGTCCTTGCACAGCGATTCCAGCGCCGCGGCGAGCCCCAGCGCATCGAGCTCGGCCGGCCGCAACCGGCGCAGCAGCCGGCGCACGCCGTCTTGCAGCAACTCGGCCGACGACGCCACGCGCCGCGCGGCCAGCCCGGCCTCGCCGAGCGAGCGCGAGCGCTGGATGCAGGTGGCCTCGACGCGGATGGCGGTGCAATGCTGGGCCAGTTCGTCGTGCAGTTCGCGCGCCAGGGCCAGGCGTTCGCCTTCCTGCACGGTCATGAGTTGCTGGGTCAACTCGCGGTTGTGCAGCAGCAGCCCTGCGACCTCGCCCAGGCGCCGCCAGGCGTACCACGCCAACCCGAGCGACAGGGCCACCAGCGTCAGCGGCAGTTCGTCGGCCTGCCATGCCTCGTGGCGCGCGAACATCGCGGCCAGCCGTTCATGCAGCTCGAGCGCGCTCGACAGCGCAAACGTCCCCCCGGTGATCGCCAGCACCCAGGCCAGGTCGCCGCGCCATGCGGTGTCGCCGGCTCGCTTCATCGCCACGCTCAGCCCGGCTTGTTCACCCAGGCCGTGCACCACCCGTCGGCCGCAATCTGCTTGCGCCCGAACATCGCACAGCCAGCCCATGGGTCCGTCGCCGCGCCCTGCCACATGGCGCAGTTCACGCAGCGCTGCGTCGCCGCATGCTTCGGATACTTCTTGGCGTCGACGCTCTTGGTGTCGTGCTTGTAGCCCAGGGCCGCAGCGGTCTCATCGGACTCCTCGACGTGCGTGGCGGCCGATACCACGACGGGCATCAGCGTCGCGACGCAGGTGCCGCCCACCAGGCAGCCGGCGAAGGCCCTCCGGGTGACGCCGACGGCCATGTCTTTGTTGATCTCGTTCATGATCTTGTCCTCAGTCAGTTGGATGCGACCTTGGCCGCGCCACTGCCCTGGGCCGTGCGCGGCGCGCCCGAGGCGCCGGGAATCTTGAAGACCCAGACCATGCCGCCCTGCTCGAGCAGGTTGACCTTCTTGGCAACCTCGCCGCCCCACAGCGGCACCGCTCCGCCCCAACCCGAAACAACGCCGACGTATTGCTCGCCGCCCTGCATCCAGGTGATGGGCGGCGCAACGATGCCGGAGCCGGTCTGGAACTGCCAGACCACCTTGCCGGTCTTGGCGTCGGCCGCCTTCAGGTAGCCCTCCGGCGTGCCCCAGAAGACGAGGTTGCCGCCGGTGGTCAACACGCCACCCCAGAGCGGCGCGCCGTTCTTGACTTCCCAGGCCATCTTGCCGGTCTTCGGGTCGAAGGCGCGCAGCGAACCGATGTAGTCCTCGTTGAGCGGCTTGATCGTGAAGCCGGCGCCGAGGTAGGCCGCGCCCTTCTTGTACGCGACCGGCTCGTTCCAGATGTCCATCCCCCATTCGTTGGCTGGCACGTAGAACATCTTCGTGTCGGGGCTGTAGGCCATCGGCATCTGGTTCTTGCCGCCGAGGAAGCCGGGCGCGGCGAACACGGGGCTGCCCTTCTTGCCATCGGACGCAGCGGTCGGGTCGCCGGGACGGTTGTCCGGGATGAAATTGGGCCGCCCGGTCTTCAGGTCGATGCCGCTGGCCCAGGTGATCTTCTTGACGAACGGAAAGGCATTGATGAGCTGGCCGGTGCTGGCGTCATTGACGTAGAAGAAGCCATTGCGGTCGGCCTTGCCGCCGACGCGCTTGCCGTCCATGTCGAAGGTGACGAATTCGTTGACGCCGTCGAAGTCCCAGCTGTCATTGGGCGTGCTCTGGTAGCTCCACTTGATCTGGCCGGTCTTCACGTCGATGGCCACGGTCGAACACGAATAGAGGTTGTCGCCCTCTCGCAGGTGACTGTTCCAGGGCGCCGGGTTGCCGGTGCCGAAATAGGCCAGGCCGGTCTTGGCGTCGTAGGTGCCGCCGAGCCAGGTGGCCGCACCGCCGGTCTTCCACAGGTCGCCGGGCCAGCTCTTGTTGATGGTGCCGGAGATGCCGTTCTCCTTCTTGTTTCCGTCCTTGTCGTAGGTGTAGCCCATGTGGCCCTCGACGGTGGGTCGCACCCACAGCAACTTGCCGGTCTTCGGGTCGCGCGCCTCGACGCGGCCGACCACGCCGAACTCGCCGCCCGATACGCCGGTCAGCATCACGCCGTCGGCAATGATCGGCGCCGCGGTGGCCGAGTAGCCGGCGGCGTAGTCGTCGAACTTCTCCTTCCAGACCACGTCGCCGGTGTTCTGGTCGAGCGCAACGAGTTGCGCGTCGAGGGTCGCGAAGATCACGAGGTTGTCGTAAAGCGCGGCACCCCGGTTGACCACGTCGCAGCAGGGCATGATGCCCTCGGGCAGCCGGTGCTCGTACTTCCACAGCTTCTTGCCGGTGGTCGCGTCGAGCGCAAAGATGCGCGAGTAGGACGCGGTGACGAACATCTTGCCATTCATGATCACCGGCTGCGACTCCTGCCCGCGCTGCTTCTCGCCGCCGAACGAGAAGGCCCACACCGGCAGAAGCTTGGCGGCGTTGGTCGCATTGACCTGTTTCAGCGGCGAATAGCGCTGGCCCTGGGTGTTGATGCCCCAGGTGAGGACGTTGCCTGTGGCCGTGGCTTCCGACTGGATCATCTTGTCCGTGACCTGCGCGTGGGCCGCAGCGGCCAGGCCGGCCGCGATGAGTGCGGCTAAGAGCTTCAATTGCATGGTGTCTCCTGAGGGTGGAACATGGGTCGAGGAAGCGCGCGACGAGCGCGCCCTCCACGCTCCAGAGGGGCAAGTGCCATGCCATGCATCCAGACCCGGCGCCGTCGCCAAACGGGTCGATCCGCGGGCCTTGGCATACGGGTTTTCCCGTTGGACTGCTACAAGGTTGAACAGTCGAGGCGCGCAAGAGCGTGACATCGCGTCACAGTGGCCCGATGCTGCGTCGCGCCACGGCAGGTGGAACAATCAGCGCATGTCCGATCCCATCACTGCACCGTTCGGCACCTGGGTGTCGCCGATCACCCCCGAACGCGTGGCTGCGGCCCAGACCACGCTGGTCGACGTCTTGCTCGATCACGGCGAGGTGTACTGGATCGAAGGAAGGCCCCTGGAGGCCGGCCGCCACGTGCTGGTGCGGCTGGGACCGGACGGCGTGGGGGTCGACGTCACGCCGACGCCCTTCTCGGCGCGCACGCGGGTCCATGAATACGGCGGTGGTGCGGTCCTGGCGGCGGCGGGCACGGTCTGCTTTTCGAACTTCTCCGACCAGCGCCTCTACCGCATCGACGGCGCCGCCGCCGCAGTCGCCCTGACCCCGCCGTCCGATGGGGCCGCGCTGCGCTACGCCGACGGGCTGCTCGACGCCCGCCGCCGGCTCTGGATCGGCGTTCGCGAAGACCACCGCGCCGCAGGCACGGAAGCGGTTAACGCCATCGTCGCCGTGGGTCTGAGCGGAGGCGACACCGGCAAGGTGCTCGTGCAGGGCAATGACTTCTATGCCTCTCCGCGCCTTAGCCACGATGGAACGAGGCTCGCATGGCTGACATGGAACCATCCCGACATGCCGTGGACCGCCGCAGCGCTATGGGTCGGCGATTTCGACGGCACTGCGGTCACCCACGCGGCGCACATTGCGGGCGGCCCGGGTGAATCCGTGTTCCAGCCCGAGTGGTCCGCCGACGGCCTGCTGCACTACGTGTCGGATCGATCGGGCTGGTGGAACATCTACCGGTGCGATGCGAGTGGCTCCAGCACCAACCTGTGCCCGATCGCCGCGGAGTTCGGCCGCGCGCAATGGGCTTTCGGCATGTCGACGTATGCCTTCCTGTCGCCGCATCTGCTGGTGTGCGCGTACATCGAAAACGGGATGGGCAAGCTCGCGCGGCTGGACCTGCGCGACAGCACGCTCGCACCCTTCGATCTGCCGTACACGGACTTCTCCGCGGTGCGGGCGAACGGCGGCAAGGTGGTGTTCAAGGCCGGCGGGCCGGGTGTTGCGAGCGCGGTCGTCGTGCTCGACGCGAGCTCCGGCTACGCGACCGCCGTCAAGAGCGTTTCGAACGTGCAGAGCGATCCCGCGATCCGCGACCACATCTCGGTGCCCCGACGCTTCGAGTTCCCCACGCCACGAGGCGAAGTCGCGTTCGCATGGTTCTATCCGCCGGCCAATGCGAACTACCAGGGCCCGGCCGGAGCGCTGCCACCGCTGGTGGTCAAGTGCCATGGCGGCCCCACCTCCTCAGCCTCCAGAAGCCTCGACCTGCGCACACAGTTCTGGACCAGTCGCGGCATCGCCGTCGTCGACGTGGACTACGGTGGCAGCACCGGCTACGGCCGCGCCTACCGCGATCGTCTGCATTGGATGTGGGGCCTCATCGACGCCGAAGACTGCGCGGCCGCCGCGTCGTACCTGGCTGCGGATCAGCGGGTCGATTCGACGCGGATGGTCATCACCGGCGGCAGTGCCGGGGGCTTCACGGCACTCCGTTGCCTCACGCATGCGGACCCGGCGATCCGGACGCTCTTCAAAGCAGGCGCAAGCCACTACGGCGTGAGCGATCTCCTGGCGCTGGCGCGCGAAACGCACAAGTTCGAGTCACGCTATCTGGACTGGCTGGTCGGACCGCTCTCCGACCGGCAGGCCTACTTCGACCGCACGCCGGTGCGCCACGCGGACCGATTGAGCGTGCCGGTGGCGTTCTTCCAGGGAGCGGAAGACAAGATCGTGCCGCCCAGCCAGACCGAGGAGATGGTGGCGGCCCTGCGTGCACGAGGCATCCCGGCCCTCTACCTGCTCTTTGCCGGGGAGCAGCATGGCTTTCGACAAGCCTCGAATATCCAACAAGCGCTACAGGCTGAAGCCGCCTTCTTTGATGCACTGGCGTTTGGTGTCGGCACCGATGGCATTCCAGTCTTGCTATTCGCAGGGGCGCGTGGCACAGGGGTCGATTTGTTTTCGGTGTCAAAACTGACGGTTCGCAACTCCAGCAACGGCGCGGGGTCGGTTCGCTAAGTTGTTGATTTCGCGAGCATTGCTGAGAGCCGGCCGCGCAAATCTGAACACGCCGCAAAGTGGATAGGCTGCTCCCATGGGCGAGGACAGAGCCCGGATGACAGGAGCAGACGACATGAGCAAAAGACCCCGCCG
>NZ_JAUJZH010000042.1 GCF_030486595.1 Variovorax ginsengisoli
CAGAACTCATCGGTCACCACCCACGACTCAACACGTTTCGCCAAGATCTCGATCCATCGCCGCGCCCAATGCGGCTCGGATCGATAGTTTACCTATTTACGGATAAGTTCTAAATGACTTTCGCGAGGGCAGACGCGCCGCCGGGGAACTCGGCCCGACCGCGGGGTGGCCCGACGAAGGATTCTGGGCGCCAATGGCGTTCCAAAAGTCCGAGCCATCGGACGAGAGAACGTAGCGGATTTCGACAACGCAGGTCCCGGTTCCAACCGTCGAGGCTTTCGCCCTCGAACCTGCTGCGCATTCCTGTCACGCCACCATACGCGGCGCTCGGTGCTCGATGTCGACTTCCTGCGGCCCGCGCACGCGAGACTCTCGCATCTTGGCCAGTTCGCCGGTGCGCAGGGCCTCGAACATGGACTCGGTCGTCACGGCCTTCTCGCCCGAGACACGCTCGGCCAGCCAGCGGCCGCAGTCCTTGAGAACGGCCCACACCTCCTGGAACAGGCCCTTCGGCGCCGGCTCGGTGATGTCCATCTCGCCGCTGGTCCACAGGGCGAAGGCATGCGCCGCGCACTCCTCGGGGTGGGAGCACTGACGCGCGGCCTCGAGCTCACCGAGTTCGATCAAGGTCTGCTGGGTGCGGCGCGCGAGCGGCTTGTGGGCCGCGAACTCGCGCTGCATCGTCACCCGCTCCTCGACCGTCAGCATGTTCTCGGCGGCGAAGTGCCAGGCCTCGTGCCGGGCGGCACGGTCCAGGTTCTGGGCGTGCAGATTCAGCAGGATGCCGTTGTTGATGTACTTGCCGGCGACCTGGCGGTGCGTGGCGATGTCGTACAGGGCGTCCAGCAGTTTCACGTGCCGGGCGGTGCCCATCATCAGCTCACACTCGGCGAGGACGCGATTCACTTCGGCCTCGCCATTGCGGGCACCTTTCCAGACGGGCGACATACTGTAGAGCGGCATAGGTCCTCGCAGGGCTTCCTTGATGGCTGGGGTCATTTCGAACTGGGGAACGTCGTGCATGGTGCCGTTCAGGTACACCTGGCCCATGGTGACCTGGGCGCCGAGGGGTTTGAGCAGCTTGTCGGCCAGCTTGGGCAGGATGTTCTTGTAGAAGTCGTCCAGGCTGGCACCGCCGCCGGCGCGGCCGCCGTTTCGCATCGACTGCGTGATCCAGGCGAACTGGTTCACCGTGGGGATCGCGGCAGCTCGTTGCATGAGGCGGCGCAGGATCAGGCCCGACCACTCCTCGGTGTTGGTGACGAACGGGGCTGCGGGCGTTCGCCCGGACCAGCCGGCCTTCCGGCCCTCTTCCGCCGCGGCGATCATCTCCGGATCCTTGGGGTCGTACTTAACCCCGCGCAGCTCGACCGAGGCCTTCGCGCGGATGGCGCTCTCCAGCAGATTTCGGTCTGAGAAGTTGGCGCCCTCGCCCATGCGGCCCATGAGCAGACGGATGACGGCTTCCCGAGCTCCGGCACGGCTGGCCTTCCCGCCGGCCTGCGCCCAGTCGCTCTGGATCTCCTCGACGAAGAAGAGCTCGCCACGCTCGGTGATCCGTGCGTGCGCCATGATGTTCTTGTCGACGCTGCCATCGAGGGCGTCATGGAAGTGCGGGGTCGCATAGTCCCAGGCCTTCGGGAGCAGATCTCGAAGCGCCTTCATTTGGGCTTGCATCTTTCCGGGCAGGTCCGGGTCGTCCATCAGGGTCTCGAGACTGAACGCGAGATCGGCCGCGTCGTACTGCATCGCCTCGATCCGGAACTCAAGCTCGCTCAGCTCGTCCTGGACGTTGTCGCGCTGCGAGTTGAGCACGTACAGCAGTTCCTTGTAGTTGCCGCCCGCATGGCGCCACGAGGCGTACCGCGGCGACGCGAGCTCCAGTTCCTTGACCGTAGGCAGGCCGGACAGCACCAGGCCGGCCACCTGCTCTTTGGTCAGGGACTTGTCGGCCGACGCTTCCAGGCTCTCCAGGATCTTGCTGTCCTCCAACTCGGAGCGCCTCACGCCCTTGGTCTGGAGCGCTCGGATCATGGACGCCCATTGCTTTGGCGGCGCCTTGCCCTGGTTGCCGTTGATCAGCAGGTTGTGCAGCTTCGAGAAGAAGCCCGCATCTCCCGTCGCTCCGACGGTCTCGAGCGTGTGGCGCGCATTCAGGTAGCAGTAGCGGTCGCCTTTGGAATTGATCATCAGTATGCGCGGGAAGCCCGTCCCTCAGGGCGGGCGGTGAGCGACAGATGCGAAGCATCTGCTGCCTTGTGCCTTACCTGCTCACGTCCTCTGTGGTTGGCACGGTTGAGAAAATAGCCATAGCCATCGCTCCTCTGAACGAGGTGGCAGTACTTGTGGCCGATGCCCTGGACAACAGCGGAAACGCCTTCCCGCCTCGTCTGAATATTGAAGCTGCCGCTCGCCCGGATGGCGACGCGACCAACGTGAACGCCAGCTTTGATGCCCTTGGGAACTTCGGCGCGCACCATGTCGCCTGTGCCGAAGCCGTGGACTCGCTTGCTGCGCATCAGGAAACCGCGCGGGAAGCCAAACTTGTCCAGCCGGGTGCGCTGATAGCTCCCGCGGCCCGCGCACTTGACCTCGATGGCTGGCATTGACCAGCTAGCGATGGAGTGGACTTGGCCAACGCAGGCTGCGTCCAGTGCGTGAGTTTTTGGGATACCAAGCGTGGCTCGATTGAACTTGGTGCGACCGCCGGAAGACAGTTCCACGGGCAAGCCTCTCGCCTTCAGTGCTTCTGCTAGCGCCCAGCGTGTCGCATTGACGGCCGCCGCATCCTTGAGCGGACGTTTGGCCTGGGCCAGGATACGCGCCAGGCGTCCGGGGTCTTTTGCGAGGAATTCGTCGACGCACTGTGCGCCCTTCTTCTGGTTGCAGCACTCGCACGCCAGGGTCAGGTTCGAGGCCCGGTCGGTGCCGCCGCGCGCTTTGGCAACGATGTGTTCGATCTGCAGCGGCACATCTTTTTTGCCGCAGTAGGCACACGCGCGATCCCATTTCTCCAATAGGTACTCACGCAGCTCGTAGCCGAACAGCGTGCCTTGCTGATACTGGATGCCATTGATCTCGGGATTCTGCAGGGCCTGCATGTCAAAGCGCACAAGTTCCGAGCTGATGGAGGCGATCGGCGCCCAGCGCTGCAAGCGCTTGACCCAAGCCATGGTCGTGTCCACACGATGCTGGAGCGAGGGTGCCAACCACCTCTTCTTCTTGTTCCCGCGGTTGAGGAACCGTCGTGCACGGTACCTGAGATTTCCGCGCCGGCGACGGCGCATCTGACGGCGGGCCGAGAGCGCCTCGGAGATCTGCCGGCCGCGATGGATGATCTCCATCAGGTTCACCACGGCTGTGCCACGACGAACCTCGCCAGTGGATGGGTCGATCGCCTCGATGTCTCGTGCCACTGCTACACCCGTCGTCTTGCTGCCCGGATCGAGCTTCAGGCGTAGGGGCTGTAGGGTGCAATCCTCTTGCGCGCGATCCACAAGCCGGATGACGAACGGCTGCACCCGGTGCACACGCGCGCGACCAGCTTCCAGCAACTTGCGGGCGCGCTTCTCGCTGCACGGCATTAACGGTTTGCCTATGCGATCCAGAACGTAGACGGACACAAGAACTCCAGAATCACTGCGAACTGCGCAGGCAGGCTGTCTTTCCAGCAGTCGGCCCTTACGGGCCTGGTGACGGGCGCCAGCAGGTCTCACGACCTTCTGGCACCGCTCCCCTCGACCATGTTGAGCAGCAGCATGGAAGCTTTTTTAGGCTTCCCGTCGCAGACCGTTTCGTGCTCACCCGAAGCTTGTCTGCATCTGCAACTTCCAGAGCCTGGAACTGAGGAAGCATTCCAGGGTGGGTCTCTTAACTTCTGCTCAACGTAGCGGGCTGGTTACCGCTTGGTCTGGTCAACACCGGGCTTGCTCGGACTTCTCCTCACCAGCCCCGTCCTTCAGGGCGGGATTGTTGACTCGTGAGTGCCTATTGCTGCGGACAATTATTTCGACCGAGTATAGGTTGCAGCTTTTGCAACGTCGACGGAAGTTTTTTTGCGGCGCCGGGACTCAGGGTTCGGCGTCCCCCTCGGAGTTGATCGAGCGCGTTCGCTGGTCGAAGTCTGGCGCAGCGCTCAACCAGCCGCTCCCTGCGCCGCCCGGTCGGGTGCTAGACCAGTTCTGGTTGAAGTCTGTCCGGCCACCATGGGACTCGCCTCATCCGGCAAACGGCGGCCCGGCGCCCTGGTCGGTCGCTCGACCAGTCCTGGTTGAAGTCTGTCCCGTCACCGCGGGCTCGCCTCGTCCGAATCACGGCGGCCCGGCGCTCTGGTCGATAGTTCGACCAGTTCTGGTTGAAGTCTGTCCGGTCCCCCTCGGACTCGCTTCATCCGGCCCACGGCCGCCTGGTGCGCTGGTCGAGCGCTAGACCAGTTCTGAGCCGGTGCTAGACCAGCCTTGTGCTGGCCTAACTCTGAGACAACGTTCGCTCAGGCCTGCTGCAACGATCTACCTGACCGGTCACGCTGCCTTGACGGAACGATGATTCATGTGCGATTCTTATCTGTGACGGAGTATTTCCGCGAACAATCAGGATTCTTCATGAGCATTGCATCCGGCGCGCCCATCGTGGCTGCCATCGACCTCGGCTACGGCCTGACCAAGTTCACACGGCGCAACGCCGGCACTGGGGCCGTCGAGTACGACCTGTTCCCCTCGGTCGCCTTCGGCGTCGATCGCCGCCGCTACGAGCTCGAGGAGCGCCGCAGCGAGAACGTCAAGGTCGTGTCTTACAACGGCGAATCGTTCGTCGTCGGCCCTGACGTCATGAGCCGGGCAGCCTCCAGCTCCGACTTTGGCCGCCACCTGGACGACAAGTACTACGAAAGCGCGCCGTACCACGCTCTGATGCGCGGCGCCCTCGCCTATATGGAAGAGGACCACATCGACGTGCTCGTCCTGGGGCTCCCCGTCAGCCACTTCCGCGATCCGGGCAAGCCGGCCGCCCTGAAGAAGGCCTACATCGGCAAGGTCAGCCTGGACGGTGAGCGCAGCGTGGTGATCGACAAGGTCGTCGTTCGCCCGCAGCCGATGGGCGGCTTCTACAGCCTGGATCGCCAGATCGACGGCATCAATGCGACGATCGCGCGCTGCCCGCAGTCGGGCCTGAAGCCGCTGGCCGACTGGAACCAGCTGGTCGACACCATGACGGTCGTCACGGTCGATCCGGGCGAATACACCCTGGACTGGCTGCTCGTGAACCGTGGCAAGCCGAACACGGACGTCTCGGGCGCCGCCGGCGACGCTGGACGCCATCGCGTCATGACCTCGGTGAAGGAACACCTGGAGGCGAAACTCGGCCGGGCGATCGCGCCGACGAACCTGAATCGCCTCAACAACTCGCTGCGCACTGGTGCCGTTTTCAAGCTCGACGGCCGCGCCATCGACATGAGGGATCCGGAGATCCTGGCCGCCGCGCGCCGCGCCGTGCGAGATCCGGTGAGCATCATGATGAACGGGATCAAGGGCGCGTGGGACATCATCGACATGGTCGTGATGGTCGGCGGCCACCCCTCGCACTACGCCGAAGAGATCGCCGAGCGCATGCCCGACATGCCGATCTACGTGCCCAAGCACTCGGTTTTCAGCAACGTCGAGGGCCTGCAGCTGATCGGCGAAGGGATTGCCCAGGCCGAGGCTCGCGCTGACGCCGACGCGGTCTGAGGAGGGTGGTTATGACTCGCCGCATCGATCTGCGCGTGGGGCTCTCCAATGCCGAGGGCTCGGCCAAGGCCAGGCTGGAAGGCGCCCGCAAATGAGCCAGAACGACGATACCCTGGACTTCCGCATCCGGTTCCACCGGGACGAAAGTCCCATGCTTTTTCGTGCCTTCGCGGGCCTGGAAGCGGCGCCTGGCATGCGCAAGCGAAACATGTTCGCACGCCAACTCATGGAGATGGGGTTGATCGTCATGGAGGAGCGGATGCGCCGCCAGGACGGCCTCTCGACCCGGGTTTCCAGCGGACTCGCAGACGAGTTGAGCGCATCCGCCGTGACGATGGCGCGCCCGACCGGGCTGCCCGCTGCCGCGCCCCCAGCGCTCCCCGAATCGCCACCCGAGTCAGGAACCGATCGCGCCGTTTCGGCCGCTCCAGCTTCTGCTCCCGCCGAGGCCGCGCCGCCGGCGCCTGCTCCCGCCCCAGTCCCAGCTCCTCAGATCGCTGCAGTCACCGCTCCAGTGGCCGCGAACATTGCGCCTGCCGACGACGACCGCCCTCCTCCGCGGCTTGGCGGCGCCAGAGCCGTTCGGATGCTGGACGGCGAGTCGCTCGACTGACGCAGGCTCGCATACAACCGTGAGGAAACGACTTTTCACGCAGTTCGGTGTCAGCTGCCGGCGCAAATGTTTGCCTTTCAGGCAACCCAACTGTGAGGAAAGCGCTTTTCTCACAGTCGTGCGGCACTTTGGGATGGAAATGCGCGCGCCCCTAACTGTGAGGAAGCCGCTTTCCTCACAGTTAGGCCTTACCTGCCGGCTTCGAAGCCCATGCGGGCAACTGCGTGAAAAGCCCCTTTCTCACAGTTGCCTGGAAGGGTCTGGCGCCCTCGCGGTTTTCCTTGTTCTGCACGGCGCTCGCCCATTAACTGTGAGGAAGACGCTTTTCACGCAGTTGGGCGCGGACCTGATTCCGAGCGGTTCTCACCGCCATTCGCCAGTTAACTGCGTGAAAAGTACTTTCCTCGCAGTTGGGCGCCGCCCCAATTTCGAGCCGCTTTCGGTCGGTTTCCCGAACTTGTTAACAGAACTTCTCACACTTATCAGCCATTTGGGGGAAACCGGGTGAAAACGCCCTTGTTGGAACCTTGAATCCACGCGAGCAGGGCAGCTCAGGAACCGACCCCGATGAGAGCCCCGAGCCAAACGGTCCAGATCCCCCCAGCTCCGCAGACCCCTCCAGAAACCCAGACCCACCAAGCCCAGTTCCTCCCACCTGGCGCCGGGACCGAGACCCCCACATGAGCAGCAATCCAGACCTGAACCCTGACTTCGAGCCGAACAGTGATCTCCGTGAAACCGATCTTTCCGGCGCACTCGACGCTTCCGCGAACACAGATGCGACCGCGAACGGCGACCTTGCGAATGAGGATTCCCGGCCCGTCGAAAGCCTGAGCAACTGGTTCGAGCAGGCCGTCCAGCCCGTCGCGCCCGAGACCGCCAGGGCGTACATGCGCAACTACTACATGATGGTCGAGCGAGCCGCCGCGACACTCAATCTGGATCCGCACTTCGTGACGATCGACGACCTCCTCGCGCAGCTGCATGACGACACGACGATCACAGTGGGGACCAAGAACACCTACGCGTCCGCGATAGCATGGGCCTTGAAGCAACCCGACTTCGACTTCCCGCCGGCAGTCCGCGAGCACGGGTTGGCGCTGGTTCGGAATTTCAACCCCCACGGCGGTCCGGCCCAGGAAGTCACGCGCAACAGCCGCGTATCGGCCCGCACGATTCCCCAAGAGGATCTCGGTCCGGTCTTGAACGCGCTCCTTGGCGCTCGCATAACCAAGCAGGCATGGGCCACGAAGACCACGTCTTGGCTGAATGCGGGCATCGCGACAGGCGCTCGCCCCGGTGAGTGGGAGTCCGCGTACTGGTTCGACCGCGATCGCCGGATCCTGCGGCTACCCAACGCGAAGCTCAGGAAGCGGGCCCCCTTCCGGTGGCAGCACATTCCCGAGCGGCTCCTCAACCGCGCGGACGCCGACCTGGCGTCCATGGCCGAGGCCGACCTCGAGAACATCTCGATCGTGGTCGCGGCCGCCAAACGCCACTCCGAATTGCTGGCCCGGAATCTGGCCTTTTTCGATGAGGCCGAGGCCGGGACCGATTCGAGCAATGCCGAGGCCATCGACACGCTCCGTCGGCTGCGCGCCTGGGAGCTGCACAACGCCGGGCTCGCTTGGCGCGACATCGAGGTGCCCGTGCGCTGGATCGGGGCCGTTGACGCCCATCTCACGAACCTGCAACAGTACCTGACCAGCGAGCCTGGCAGGTATGGCCCCCCAACGTTCAAGCGCTACTACGACGGGTGCAGGACCGCCCTACGCACCGCCTGTCTGGAGGCCTTCCCCGACAAGAGGCTGTACTCGCTCTACGACACCAGGTCGACTGCCGCGGCCAACATGCAGGCAACCCTCGGCGCCGAAGCGGCAGCCGCGGTCATGGGTCACTACATGAAGCGCAAGCGCACGATCAAGGCGAACTACGCGGGTCCCGACCGGGCGTACCGAGGCGCTGGTCGTTTCGCGCCTGGCCTGGCCGATACGCAGAACCAACGCGACCAGGCAGCCGACCGTTCAGCAGATCACGTGGGTCAGGCGGATGCCGGCGGGTTGGGCGGAGCCCCCGCAGCGCCCACTGGCGACTCGCCGGCAGCCGGATGATCCTCGCGGGGCTCGAGGCGCCCTGGTCCGGGGCCTGCACCGGCATGGGCGCCCCCAGGGAACCCGGTCGCCTCGAGGCGACCCTAAGCAAGATTGCTTCTCCAAGGTCGACCACCGACCTTCTTTCGCCCTTGCCAGCTCGGCAGGGGCGTTTTTTCTTCGGTCACGCACCCACCATCGACTACCGACCACCGCTGGTCACCGTACCGTGGACGAACGGTCGGCGCACCCGATCTATTCCTGTGTAGGGATGTATGGAATGAACTAGGAAGTTATGAAACGGGAGCCGAGGGGCGCGCGCCGGATGACGGTTTCACGGAAATCTCTAGACACAGTTTTTCTTGTTCCCCGACAACAAGTTACCTCGTTTTCTCTTCCGCCGAGAGCGGAATGTTTCACGAAAAAGACAGCCGAACTTGCCGTGACGACACGAACAGTTCATAATTCAGTTACTAATAACCAATCTAGGCCTGGCACGTCGTGAGCGCTCCAACCCACCCGCAAACGCCCCTCTGGACCACGTCGCCGGGGCAAACTCCTCTCGCGTTGCTCGCCTTGGAGTCGGGCGAGGGATGGCCGCCTTTTTGTTCGCTGGCCGAGCTTGCCCGACTCCTGACGATGGTGCATGGGCATCAGGCCCCGACTGAGTCGTCCCTCAAGAAATGGAGTGCGGCGGGAGAGTTCGACGCGTGCGTCGCTGCCGACCAAGCCCCCGCCGGGGACCTTCCACCAGAACCGCGGGCGTTTACGCGTGAAGCCCTGCTCCAGCGAGGAAAGCGCGCCGGTCGACCCGGCCTGCGGCTGAACACCCGCGCAGCTATCACGCGGGTCTATGAGCTCTGGCCACACTTGGCGGACACCGGGTCCCACGCGCTACTGGACTTGGCGGTCGCCAGGTTGGCGGAAGGCCTCCAGTCGCGCCTCACCCCGATCGCCCCGGCTGGGCAATCGCCCTCCCCTCCGCCTCCGTCCCCTGTCGAGCAAGCTGCCCCCGCTACCAGGTCCGCCGAGCCGGCCGAGGCCGCCCCGACCCTCCAGGATCTGGAACGGAAGATGACCGCGATGCACAGGGAGCTGGTCGAAGTGAAGCGCGAGCTCGTGCAGTTCACGGCCCTGAGGAACAACCTCATCACGAGGCTCGACGACGCGGTGGCCAGAACCCAAGAGGCAATGAGCGCAACGGGCGCGCGGGCCGGCAGCGGACCGGATCCGCTCGTCGAGGCCAGGCGCGATCGGGACATGGGCGTCGTCAAGTCGATGCTCGCGGAGATCCTCGAGTCTCTGGGCAAGAGGTAACGCAACTGGGCCGGGCGCGCGGCGCGCCGTCGGACCCGGATCGATCCACGGGGGTGGTCGCCTCGTCGGAAGCGACCGGCGACCTGCCCCTGCTCGGAAAAAAATTGGTGCGGAACCGTTCCTCACCCGTCCGGATCCGGCAGCCGCGCCGGCAGCGCGCGGGATCCGCTCGTAGAGGCCCAGGCGCGATCATTCGTGTCGTCAAGTCGATGGTCGCGGAGCGAGTCACTCGGCAGGAAGTGGCAGGTGGGGCCATCCCAGACAGCATCGGCCCTTCTGTCACGGCGTGGCGCCAACTATCGAGACGGCTGCTGTTTTTTTGGGTGTTGCGCCGCGCAACAGCGCGATGCGTGGGTCCGGCTGTGGTCAACGGCCGTCGCGCCTGAGCGATGTTTTTTGGGGTGTTGCGCTGCGCAACAGTCCGATGCGCAGGTCCAAGTCAACAGGACGGTGCACCTGGGCAATGTTTTTGGGGGTGTTGCGCTGCGCCACACTTCCCCAAGCTCGCGAGGGTCTTTCGACCGACCCTCTAGATCACTCAGCCAAGGATCCCGTCGATGGCTTCGTTCAACTTCTGAAGCGCCGCATCATCCAGTTGTGTGTAGATGGCCAGTCGGACTTCGCCCTTCGCATTGATCTCGAGCTTCGCGGCGCTCTTTCCCTCTCCGTCGGTCCACTCCCGTCCGCGCTTGCCGGGCCGCCGTGCAACCTCTGTCAACCGCCGGAAGACCTCCGCCGACGCGGGACGCTTTGCAAGTCCCGCTATCTCCCTCGCGCGGGTGAGCACCCCTTCGGGATCACGCTGAAGAGCATCGCGCAGCGGATTCGCCCACCGGTACTGAAGATCCAGTGGCGACTTGAACGCGGCAACGACCTCCTTGGGCAGCTTCGCGACCGAGATCGCACGCGAGACCGTGGCGACGTTCAATCCGAGGTCTAGCGCGAGTTGGCGAAGGCTCGGGAACAGGGCTGCATCGAGAGCTCGGGTGTAGTGCAACCCTTGTTCCCACATTGATAGATCAGCCCTCCCCCGGTTTTCCCGTTCCATCTGAACAAAGAGTTCCTGATCGCTCATGCTGTCAGTAATGACGGCCAGGACGGGAAGTCCCAACTCCAGGCATGCGCGGTGCCGGCGATGCCCGTACACGATCTCGAGTCGCTCCCCTGAGCGACGAAGCAGGATGGGTTGAACGTTCCCGCCGGCCGACGCGATCTCACCCTTGAGGGCATGGAAGTCGGACGACAGGTAGGACTGCTCGACGCGGTTCGCATACGAGCTGGCCGAGATCAACTTCGGGTCAACCGGCTTGGCCACCATTGCGCCATCGAACTCGGCCAAGCGCGTTTTGGCGTCCTCTAGATCCTTGTGGACATCGGATTGCTCACGCATGAAGTTGAGCATGCTGCTAGGCGCAGGCTGGGAAACCTTCGCCGCTGGTGGCGCCGGCACATGGTCGTCCGGGGCCGGGCCTGGCGTGACGCCGACCGGGGAGACTTGGAGAGCGCGCTTGAGAAAGTCTTTTCTGGACATGCCTTTTCTCCTGTCAAACGCTCGCGAGTTGGGCCGCGGGCGCCGCCGCCAGCTGACGCACCCAGGCGTGCATGACTTGTCGCTCGATGTGCTCGACGAACTGGTCATAGGCCTCGCGCGCCCGCTTGTATGTGCGGTCCTTGCTGTCCTCTGGGTCCGCGTCATAGACCGTGCCGAACTCGGCCGACTTGAGAGAAGTGGTCGCCGTCCGAGGAATCTCCAGCGGCAGCACCTTCTCCTTATAGGTCGCACTGATCCATTGCCGGACCACGTCAGTCGTCATCGACTTGGAGACCCGCGACAGGAGGACGTCAATGAAGTCGAATGTTTTGGTCGAGCCACGCTCTTTCAACAAGTCGGTCGTCAGACTGCTGAACAGGTCCCAGAACTGAGCCGACGATGCAAAGTCAAGCGTGTCCGGCGGCAGCGGGATGATGATGCCGTTCGCAGCGAACAACGAATTGATCGTGACGTAGGAGAGGGCAGGGGGGCTATCGATAACGATGACGTCGTAGTCGGCCCGGACGTCATCAATCCCAAGATCCAGCACCGACCAGAACTCAAACTTTGGGTTCTTGCTCTGCATGGAGGGCAGCATGAATTCCGCGGCGAAAAGCGAAGTGGAGGCGGGCACCAGGTCCAAGCCGTCCCAATAGGTCTTTCTGATCAACGGCCGAACGCTTTTCTGCGAGCCATCTACCAGCGCCATCATCGTCTCTGAGTCTTGCACCTCAACATCGGGCAGGATGCCAAATAGGGTGGTGAGCGATGCCTGCGGGTCAGTGTCTATGACCAGCACCTTATGCCCGAGAACCGAGAGTCCTTGAGCCAGGGTCATGGCAGTTGTGGTCTTGGTCGTCCCGCCCTTGAAGTTAGCGATGGTGATCGTGACCGCCTCGGCCCCGGCAGGTCGCAGCAAACCCTTACGGAACTCGCGAACCCAGACGCGCGCATCGGTCAGGCCGAAATGACGCTTTCGACCTGACTCACTGAGCTGCCCGGTGGGCAAGTCGGACCGAATGGTCATCTGATGGTTGACCCAACCCCGGCCACCGGTTTGCCCGCACATCACGGCGAGGTCCTCGGCACTGAAGGTGGGCTCTTGCTTGGCTGTTCGCGGAGCAAGCATGCTCGAGCGGATGCTGGACATCATGCCTGTCGCCACCTCCGCCTGAGTTGCTATATCGTCCAACGTGACGACGGGGGGAACGGCAAACTGCGCGGCTAGTTCCATTTGGTCTCTTCTCCAGGTAACGCGCTCGTCGCGCAAGGGTGCGCCATCGTACAACACACGTCGAACTAAACGAAACTCGTCCGATGTCTTTGGTCTTCTGACCAAATCTCCTCCACAAGCCCCTGGTATTTCTTTAACCCTTCGTATTCCTTTATACCTTTGGGTCGAAAAACTCTAGGCGCGACAAAGACTTAGAGCCGATCTCGGAGCCGCGTTGGTCGCTCATGTGAGATCCGTTGGGCCCAAGTGGCGTGGATATGTGCGAGAAGCGGAGCCCCGTTGGGCTGACCATATCCACTCCGGGACATAGCTGGAGGGCCAAACGTCGCACTTTGCCGGCCTACGGCCCGTTTTGCCCGACACGAAGGGTATAAATGAGTCGCCGGGGGGATCCAGGGCCGATTTCCCCAGTGATGTGAGCTTCTTTGGTCACCCGGCTCGCCAGTCACGTGAGCGTTTTTGGTCATGACGGCTCAGCGTCGTGTGAGCTTTTTTGGTCAGGAGCGTCCCACTTCACGTGAGAAGATTTGGTCAGACGAGCGAAGAACAGAGGCTGAAGCACCACTGTGATCATGAGTTCACATGACGGCTTCATGCTGTAAAGTCTCTTTCATGTCCGTCGAGCCGCGCTCTCAGCTGCCTTCAATCGTCCGAAAACCGGTCGAAACGCTTTCGCTCGTGCCGACCTCGGGCAAGGTCACTGTGTTGGGGCGCAAAACCTGGAACGTCTTGCTACAACTGGCGCAGGATCAGGCTGTTGACGGCCAGGAGGTGTATCGGGCAACGCTCTCCGACGTCGTGGCGGGCATCGATTTCAATTCTCGGAACCTGGCCGTCATCAAAGGGCATTTGCGTTCGTTGATGGCGACGACCGTTGAGTGGCAGTCACCAACGGCGGGGGAGGGCGAACGCTGGGACGGTTGCAGCATGTTGGCGCATGCCGCCTTGGAGAACGTTCGCGGCCAGACGTGGGTGGAATGGAGCTACGCTCCGAACGTCCGCTCCGAGTTGCTGAATCCGAACATCTTCGCCAGGCTAAATTTGAAGATGCTCTCTGAGCTCCGCACGATCGGGGGATTGGCGCTCTACGAAGCCTGCTACCGTTACAAGGCGGTGGGCCAAACGGCGCGCAGGCCCTGGAGGTGGTGGGCGCCCGTGCTATTGGGCCGACCAGACGCGGACCTTCAACAAATGGATTTCCGCTTCTTCAAGCGCGACACACTCCGACCGGCGATCGCCGAGATCAACGCTGTCACGGACATTGAAGTCGACCTTCTGGAGTTCAAGCAGGGGCGCTATGTGAGCGACCTACAGTTCACCGTCAAGGAGAAGCGCCGGCATACGGTGCGCGAGCTCACACAGCCCGTCAACCTCGCGCTTGTTGCGCGCGCCACCGCACTTGGCATCGATCAGCGCAAATTCGAGCGCCTGCTGGACACCTACGGCGATGAACTGGTTGACCAGGCACTCGCGCATGTGGAGCGCCGCAAAGAGGTGGCGTTTCCCGACGTCTTGCGAGACCCATACCGGTTCCTCAAGACGATCCTGGGCAATGCAGGCCAACCGACGGTCGAGGCTCCACTGTCGGCGCCAGTACCTGAGCAAATTGCTTCCGAGGGCTTGGCATCGTCTGGGCCTCCGCTCGGGCCGCAGGACAGCAAAGAGGACAAGCAGCGCCGCGCCTGGGTGGAGGCGCGCCGGCGCACCGTCGCCGAGCAACTTGAAAAACTCAGTGCCCAGGCAGAGGCCGAGTTGGTCGGGGCCCTGGAACAAGAACTCATCCGTTCCGACACGCACCCGAGTATCGTCAAGCGGCTCAAACAAAGCGGCTGGCGTCATCAGATCGTGCGGCATCTGATGATCGATTTTTACGCATCCCAGTTGCTCGGTCCGAGCTGGGATCAGCCGACGACCGTCGCAATCGATCAGCACTGAGCTTCCACTCGCGCCACGACGGTCGCTGCCCGGGTGCTCGTGTTTGTTGCGGCGATTATTCCCCGTCGAAATAATCCGAGCAACAATGGTCGGGCCCCGTCCGACGCACGCTCAGCCCGATGACCACGCGAGACGGGTGCGAGGCAAGCGCCGCGTGTCCTGTCGACTACTTCAGCACGTAGCTGGCCAGCACGCTTTGCACCTCGTAGATGCTGAGCTTCTTGTTGAACTGCTTCTGGAACGGGGTAGCCATTCCCGAGATCCAGATCTTGAGCTCGGCGTCGAGATCGAAGGTGCCCGCCGTTTCGATGCTGAAGTGCGTGATGCTCTTGTAGGGGATGGAGTGGTACTCGGTCTTCTTGCCCGTGAGACCTTGCTTGTCGACGAGGACGAAGCGCTTGTCAGTGAACACGAAGTAGTCTCGGATCAGCTGATAGGCATGCTCGACAACCTCCCCGCTGGCCAGGATCTGGCTGAACTCGCGCTGAATCTTCGCAGGGTCCATCTTGGCCGCGTTGCCAAGCCCTCCGTCTAACAGTCCCAAAGGTAGCTCCATCTCATGAATATGCGAGACCGGTTCCCGATCGTCGCGAAGGCCGCCGAGGCGGTGGGCGGCAAGTGTAGTGGAGCACTCACGCCTTCTATCCGCATTTTTGCATTCGATTTAATATTTCGCCGCGAACCAATGTACGAAGCGTGACGAGGCAACAGAGGAACCCATGACCGCCACCAACACACCTTCTCCAGGACCACCCTTCCAGCTACGGCCGGGCCCGTGCATCATCAAGCACACCTTCTCCTCGCTTCTGGACATGGAGCTCGAGGCGGTCGAGTACGACGACGCCGCGCGGGTCGTCACGCTCAGGGGCAACGCCTTCGACAGCAGTCTGATCGCCTCATTCGTCCTCCGGGATCTGCGCGACGCGGGGATCATCGTCTACTACGACGAGACCGGCGGGCCGCGCGCGCCTGGCGCTCGATGGCAGCTGATGTTCTGCCTGGCCGGCGTTCTATATGAGTGCGAGGTCGCCCTGCAATCCGACTTCTCTGGCGTGCACCGGCCCGCGGCAAGGCTGACTCCTCGAGGATGACATTCGAGTGGGTCGAAGAGGCACGGAATTTCTTTGTCTTAGGAGTGGGACCCCAAGGATCCTGTGCGTAGGGAATCTCATGTTCGGTGAGAAGTTCGTTCAAAGTTAGGCCGGAATTCCATCAAATTTACGACGTAATTTTGACGGCGGCGCTCGTAAGTGATTGATTGATAAGAAGAATTCTCGGGGTGGGCGTTCGAGCTCCGATTCGGGAGTTCGTCCCGGTTGTAGTCTTCAGGTAGTCGGCACTTCCAGGAGCCCCATGGCTGCCAAAGATCGCTACGCGAGCACCAAGGCGACCGCTGCATTGCTTCGAGCAGGACGCCGGTACCAACGCGATCGGCTGCGCGCCGCAGACATGATCAGCCTTGGTGAGGCAGCGTCGTTGATGGAAGTGGAAGAGGCGACGGTCGTCGCCTGGGTTCGCACCGGGAAGTGCATCGGAATTTTGGGACGAACGATGGCGCTCCCGCGCTGGCAGTTCGACCCCTTGGTTTGGCCCGCGACCCAAGTTGTCGGGAATGGGCTGGGAACGACGGATGGATGGCAGGTGCTCAGTTTCATGGAAACTCCGGCGCCGGCCTTGAACGGCCTGACGCAGCGGGTGGCTCTGGAGCAAGGCGTCCCGATCAGTCGCACTGCTGGCGTGGCCATGGCAGAGGCGCATTGAAAACGTTGCCGAGCTCGCGACGCTGCGACGGTAGCCGTGGCCGACCAGCGCTCTACCGCGCGGACCGCTCGCTCCTCCTGCGGATCCGGGATCCCTCGCTTCTCTCGGTAAGCGGACTGAGTTTCCGGTCAACCCATTTGCGGCCGGCAGCCAATGCTGCCGCGCTGGTGGCCTGACGGCCCAAGCTGACAGCTGTCCTGGCGGCCTCTTGCGGGGCAATCGGCTTGCAGATCCAGCCCTCGGCTGCGCCCCAGAAGGAATGGTGCCACCGAATATAGAGAGTCCAGCCTTTGTACTCCTCCCGGAGAACAGACGTGGAATTCAACGATCGGACAGCCATCGCGCCAGCATAGCCTGAAGCCGCAGCGAGGACGCGAGGGTGCAGCCAAGTTTTCTTCTTCTAAGACTGCGCCGGGCCGCCGGGCGCAATCGGCATTGCGAAGTCCGTGCTATCGCGAAGTACTTCACTGACTACCGCAGTCGCCTCGCATAGATTTGAGGCTGAAGAAGAACAAGGAAGTCTGCGATGAAAAAATGGATCGGCATGGCGATCGCCATTTCTGCGTTGGCGTATCTGCCTGGCGCCTATGCAAAAGGCGGCGGTCGCGTCGCCTATGGTGGCGGCAAGCACACCACAAGCCACGGAGGGCAGTACGCAGGCGGGCAGGGCAGTTCCCATCGTGGCGGCTCGTACAAGAACGGCCAGACAAGCGATCGATACGGGACGCACCAGCAGGCCGTTGATTTGCGGTTCCTTCGCCGCGGTTCCGATGCTGACGTCGCAGGAGCGGATCGTCCCGGCCGCCCTACGCCGCACCCACCGAAGCGGGGGTATCCACGGATATCCGCTACTCGGCGATGACGGGCCAGAGCCTGTACTACCTGGGAGAAACCAGCCTGTCGCACAAGATCCTCGCGATCTCGGAGGAGGAGGGCGTGCGGCAGGCCGCGTATGCGTTGAAGCTCTTGCAGTCCGAGGGCGAACTCACCATGGCGTCGACCGCCAAGGATGAAGCCAGCGGCACGCTGATGACGCGGCAGTACACGGTCAAGGGCCCGGTGATGCTGATGCTCACGACCACCGCGATCGACGTCGACGAGGAATTGCTGAACCGGTGCCTGGTGCTCGCCGTGAACGAGAGCCGCGAGCAGACCGCGGCCATCCATGCGCGACAGCGGCAACGCCAGACCCTCGCAGGCCTGCTTGAGGGCGCCAACCGGGAGGTGGTAGAGAGGGTGCACCACAACGCGCAGCGCCTCCTGGCGTCGGTGGCGGTGGTGAACCCGTGGGCGGACCAGTTGACCTTCCTCTCGGACAAGACGCGCACGCGGCGCGACCACATGAAGTACCTGACCTTGATCCGTGCCATCGCGCTGCTGCATCAGCATCAGCGGGAGGTCAAGACGGTCGAGCACCAGGGCCGGACCCTCTCGTACATCGAGGTCACGAAAGCCGACATCGCCCTGGCCAACCGTCTCGCGCACGAGGTGCTCGGGCGCACCTTGGACGAGCTGCCGCCGCAGACGCGGCGCCTGCTCGGCCTGGTGCAGGTCATGGTCAAGGAGCGCGCCCGGGCCGAGCGCATCCAGCTCGCGGACGTGCGCTTCACGCGGCGCGACATCCGCGCGGCCACCGCCTGGAGCGACAACCAGCTCAAAGTGCACTGCCAGCGCCTGGCCGACATGGAATACCTCCTGATCCATGGCGGCAGCCGAGGCCACAGCCTGCGCTATGAGCTGCTGTGGGATGGCAGCGCCGGCGAAGATGAAAGCGACCGCCACCTGTGCGGCCTCATCGATCACGCCGATCTCGACGACCCTGATCAAAACCACCCGCACCCATCCCTACGACCGGCGCAAGTTGGGGTTCAGCCTGCGCAAGATGCGGTCAAGTTGGCCCCGGGTTGGCCCCAAGTTGGCCCCGAGTTGGAGGTGGCCGATGGGACTCGAACCCATCAGCCACGCGGGCTGCAGGCCGATGCACCGGTCCTGGCGGCCAGAACGCATAGAGAGGGCCGGTCTGCTTCTTCCTTAGCCGCTGTCGTAGCGGCAGCCTGAGGCGGGAAACCATGCGCACTGGCGCCCGCCCCTACACGGCCACGCCCAGCCCGAGACAGCGCTTCGCGAGCCTCTCCTCCTCGGCCGGTGCCCCGAGCGACCTGCGCGGCCTGACCGCCGCGATGCACCGCTACCTCGAGCACCTGGGGATGGAGGGCTACACCCCGATCGGCCGGTACAACGTCGAGCGCTACATCCGGGAGTTCATCGCCTGGGCCGACGAGCGCGGCGTGACGCATCCGCAGCAGGTGACGCGTGCCGTGCTCGAGCGCTACCAGCGCTGGCTGTACCACTACCGCAAGAAGGACGGCGCCCCCTTGGCCGCGACCAGCCAGCGCGGCAAGATCATCCCGCTGCGAGGCTTCTTCAAGTGGCTCACGCGCTCGGGCGAGATCCCGGCCAACCCCGCGGCCGACCTGGACCTGCCGCGCCAGATCAAGCGCCTGCCGCATGCCGTGCTCACGGCCGGCGAGGCCGAGCGGGTGCTGGCCAGCGTGGACATTGGAACGCCCATCGGCCTGCGCGACCGCGCCATGATGGAGGTGCTCTACGCCACGGGCATGCGCAGGATGGAGCTCTCGGGCCTGGCCATCGACGACCTCGACGTGGAGCGGGTGGTGGTGTTGATCCGGCTCGGCAAGGGCCAGAAGGACCGTCTGATCCCGCTGGGCGAGCGGGCGCTGCACTGGGTTCAGCTGTACCTGGACGAGGCGCGCGAGCAGTTCGCCTGGAACCAGAATGACAGGACGCTGTTCCTGGGCAACGAGGGGCATCCGCTTCATCCGATGTGGCTGTCCACCCTGATCGCCAACCGGGTGGCTGCTGCCGGCGTGGACAAGCGCGGCGGCTGCCATCTGTGGCGCCACACCATGGCCACGCTGATGCTGGAGGGCGGTGCCGACATCCGCCACATCCAGGCGATGCTCGGGCACGCGGACATCAGCTCCACGCAGATCTACACCCAGGTGGCGATCCGGCAGTTGCAGCGGGTGCATGCGCAGACGCATCCTGCGGTCAGGCTGCGCGCCAGGCAGGCGCACAGCGATCCGGACGGGGGCGAGCCTCGGCCGGAGGCGAACGACGCCGCCAGCGCGCTTCTGGAGGCCCTGGCGGGCGAGGCCGAGGACGACGACGCCTGAAGGGCTTCACACGTCCATCTTGCGGTCACGCGTTCACGAGTCCATCTTGCGGCGCGCAGCGCGCTGATCGAGGAAACCCGGCCGCGAGGTCCGCCTCGTGGCGCACCAAAGGCCTTGACCCCGCAGAGCCTGCCAAGCCCGTGGTCGGCTCGATGCCGGCCGGGGGCCTGCACTCTCCCCGCGTCGGTCCTGTAGCGACAAACGCGACAAACACCGGCGCAAGCCTATCCTGCGTGCCAGAAATTTAGCGGCTAGAACTGGCTGCTACGGGTGCGGTGCGAGGCGCTCCCAGGCCTCGCGTGCGGTGATGATGGGAATGCCCGCGTAGCTGCCCAGCGGCAGCAGGTCGCGCAGGTCTCCCGAGGCGATGAGATCGACGGCGCCGGCTAGGGCAGCGGCCAGCACATGGTCGTCGTCGGCGTCGGTGGGCACGACGCGCGGCACGCTGGCGGGGGTGACCACGGTGGCCAGCTTGCGCAAGTCGGCGACGATGCTCGTCTGGCCGGCCAGGCGGTTGGCGAACTTGGTGCGGCCGATCACGCGCTGGAGTTCGGCCAGCAGGTGCTCGCTGGTACACAACTCGAAATCGCCGGCGCGTGCGGCGTCCAACAGTTGGCGCGGCAGGCCGGCGGAGATGGTGCCCGAGATGAGCAGGTTGGTGTCGAGGAGGAGGCGCACCTGCCGAGTATCACGTAGCCTTGATCACGCGCCTTGGCGGCGCTCCTGGCGATCGGCCTGCACTTCGGCTTCGATCTCTGCCTCGCTCAGTGGAGGCAGGCCCAGCGCATCGATCTTGGCAAAGGCCTCACCCAGGCGTGCGGCGGCGGCGGCGCGTTCCTCGCGGGCAGCCAGGAACTCCACGAAGTCGACGACCTCGGCCACGCGGCCGGGCGGCAGTTGCTTCAGGCGTTCGATCAGACGGGTCTCGATGGCGGTCATGGCCGGCTCTCTGGAAGGCGGTGGTTCGATTGCAGGTGGCTTTGCGCAGTTGCGCAATAGGTTGTAGTTTAGGTTTTAGCGCAGATTGCGCACGGTTTAGCTAAACATGTGCGAAAACCTTGGCCGCGCAAGGACCTTCCTCCACGGAAAATGCTTCCGATGCGCGTGATCCGCAGGGAGCCCGCTCAGCTTCCTTCCTTAGCCGCCGCGCCTTCAGGCGCTGACTTCCTCAGCCCGCGATCGCGTGCGCGCGCCGGGCACAATGCGCCCCCATGCACGCATCCCTCACGCCTGGCCAACCCGCGCCCGTACTGGCGCGCGGGGCGCTGTGGCTAGGACCGGACGACTGGCCCGATGCCTTTGGCAATGTGATGGGGGACTACCTGGCACGCAGCAGCGTCTCCGGTGGCGCGGCGCAGAGGCGGGGCATCGACCCGGCTAATCCATACGGGTTCCAGGGCTCCAGTGCAGGCATCACCAACTGGCAGGCCAACGTGGAAGCGCAGGCGGCCATGAGTCCAGCGCAGTTGCCGACCTACGGTAGCGATGGCGGCCTGGGTAACAGTGAACTGCGCTTCGGCCCGGCCTACACGCCGGACTTCTCGGGCGTTGATGCGCGCCGAGGGACAGCGCCGGAACTCACGCCCGACATGTCTGCCGGTGCTTCGCAATCGCTTGCTTCTAGCCTAGGCCTGGCTGGTTCCGACCAGCGGGCGCCGGGAGTTCAGTTGGCTATGGGACCTGCGGCTGCCGCCTTTGTGGGCGTCGGGCCGGGGAGCGCTGGTGCCTTGGGAGGAGCGGCTGAAGGATTTCGAGCGTCCGGTCCCATGGGTGGCTCGCCGGGTTATGACCCTGTGAGGGAAGTGCCAGGCGGTGTCCAAGGGACTTCGGGTCTCAGCCTCCCCAGCTTTGGAACTCCCCCATCGTGGAGCGATGTGGGTAATGGCCTATTGAACGGGCTTATGACTGTCTCGCCGCTCATCGGGATGGGGGTGATAGGGGCCAACCTTATGTACAACTCGGGCGTCGGCTCGGGCGGCGTAAACAATCCACAATCTGCGGCAGATGTGCTTACGCCCGGTGGGCAGCCCATTGGTCAAGTCCAAGGAAGTGCCACGCCGGACATTCGAACTGTGACCCCCGGTCAGTTGGACAGCATCATTGATGGCCTCAAAGGGCTAGGAGCAACACAAGTTGATAGGCCAAGATATCGGGGCGATTGGTACGAACTACCAAGCAATCAAGGCGGGTTCGGTGTTCGAACTAGCAACAACAATGGTCGAACGCTCGACGTTAATATTCCATCTGTGCCCGACGTGACCAAGGTCCATCAAAAATGAAGATTATTCAATCATGACAAGCCATATCAAGTTCGGAATTCCGAAAGCTGAGTGGATTGAAAAGTCTATTGACGAAGCGCGGACCGACCCTGTCGGACTGTGGCAGATAGTGAAAAATGGTCGGCACGGGTTCGGATTGGCGGGCAGCGAACTCGAAAGCTTCGTGACTGACCATATAGTCGGTCTGATGCGAAGCGGAGCACAGCCGATAAGTGGAGATAAGGACTCCGCTTCCGGTTGGCGGTTGGCTATAAACGCTGGCGATGACCCCCAAAAGTTCGCAGAATCCGTGGTGGAAGAATGGAAGCACGCTCAAGTTGATCCGGATGTGGATAGCGTCTGGTTCGCCTTCCCCACCGCCTGGATGAGTTGAAATAGCCGCCGCGGAATGACGGTCGGTCAGTGCCGGCGGGCGCCGGTACTGACGCGAAGGCGCACCCACCCCAGTGGGTTGCCGTAGCGCTGCGGGAGCCGACCCCGTGCAGGCGCGGTCCAAGCGCCGGGTCCGCGCCCACGCGGACGCATGGGGTTGGGGTGCAGGGAGTGACCAGCGACCGAAGCCCGCCGCTGACGCAGCGCAGGAAGCCACCCGGGAGGTGACGAGGCGTCCAGCCTCGAAGCGGAACCGGCCACGGGGAACGCTGCTCGCCTGAGCGGACGGCCTTGGACGGGGAGCGACCCTCAACGGGCGGGCGCGGACGATGCCAGCGTGCTTCTGGACGTCCTGGCGGCGGAGGCCGAGGACGACGACGCCTGAACATCCATCTTGCGGCCACGAGTCCATCTTGCGGCGCGCAGCGGCTGTCGGTCCTCCGTGCGGGCTTCGGCGACCATTGTTGGCCGACCAACGCCTTGTTGGTAAAGTACTACCCATGAATACTCCCATCAGCCCGACGCCCGTCAAGCTCGATCCCGAGCTCAAGGTGCGCCTGACGCGCCTGGCCACGGCGCGCCACCGGGCGCCGCACTGGCTGATGCGCGAGGCGATTGCCCAGTACGTCGATCGCGAAGAAAAGCGCCAGGCCCTGCACCAGGACGCCGTGGCCGCGTGGGGCGAGTTCGAGGAAACCGGCTTGCACGTCACGGGCAACGAGGTGATGGCCTGGCTGGAGACCTGGGGCACTGACGACGAGTTGCCAGCGCCTGCATGCCACAAGTGAGGTTCGCGCCGGCGGCGCTGCGCGATCTGGAGCGCCTGCGGGAGTTCCTGCGCCCGAAGAACCCGGCGGCCGCCAGGCGCGCCGGCGAGACCATCATCAAGGCCGTGCAGGTGCTGCGTCAGCAGCCGATGGTGGGTCGGCCGGTGGAGGATCTGCCGCCTGAATACCGCGAGTGGGTGATCGACTTCGGCGCGAGCGGCTACGTGGCGCTGTACCGCTACGCCGGCGAGGGCGACGTCGTCACCGTGCTGGCCTTGCGCCACCAGCGCGAGGCCGGCTACGAGCCGGGTTCGAGCGCCTCAGGCAACTGATCAAAAGCGAGGCTCAGACCTCCTCGAGCCCTTGCCAGGTTCGCCCGGCCGACTCCGTCACCAGAACCGCGAACCTGCTCCCTACGACCCGCGTTGCCGCCGCGGCGGCCTTGTTCAAGGCGGTGGCACGATCCACCGCGGTGCCGGTGTACTCGGCATCAGGCATCCTGTAGCGCTTTCCATCGTCTGCGGTGATGATGTCCCCGAAGCCCTCCCGTGCCATCTCGGTGGCCAATTGGGTGTAGTCGTCCCAGGTCGCCTTGTGCAGAACCATGCGGATCGTGAAGCTGGCCATCGTCTCTCCTCAAAGCGGCGTAGATCGGGCTGGTCGGCGCGACTTCACTCGGTGCAAACCCTGAACACGCAGCCATCCCTTCCTAGCTGCTGCAGCCACCTTCAAACCCGCTACCGCGTGCGCGCGGGGCATGGCACGCGCCAAATGCGATCGATGTGACGCCCGCCAACCCGCGCCCGTACCGGCAGGAGTAACCCGCATGGGCATTGCGGATCAGCACCTTCCAATCCTGCTGCCCCACGTCTCGCTGCACCGGCCGCAATTGCGCGTTGCACAAGATGCGCGAACGGCCGTAGACGAATGGCCGCCGGGACATACTGTGTCGAACACGATCAGTCCAAGAACCTGCTCACCTACCACGACCTGCTGCAGCGTTACATCAACCACGACCAGGCCATCGAGTTCCGCCAATCCGAGATCGCGCGCATCAAATTTCCGCTCAAGCTTGCGTCGGTGACGCAGGTCGACTCGAAGACCAACCCGGCGGTGCAGTTGGCCGACGTGTTGATCGGCGCCGCTATCGAAGCGGTGAATACGCTGACTGGGCAGCGTCCTGCAGAGTTGGACGCCGAAGCAGTGATGTGGCTCTATGCCGACCACCGGTTCATCGGTTCATCCATATGGTGCCGTCGATCAATTTCGAGGAACAGCGTCGATTCCGCCAAGGCACGCAGGCTGCGGAGGTGATCGACTATTTCGCTCACTTTCACGGCCAGTCCGGAAGCTAGGGAAACGCTGAACAACAACCCACTGAATTCAGTCAAGCATGCCTGGCTATTTTCGCATGGTGGAATTGGTGCCTGCATGCGGCCGTGTTCAGGCCCATTCGCATTGATCGCTGGCGCTGCTGCCATCACTGCCACGCGCCGTGCGGAGGCACTCATCCATGGAGGAAGCCCCGCGCAAGGACGATGCGGGCTAACACGAGGCGCAACGAACGCTCGCGTGGCGTTCTTGACCAACCCGCGGGAGCCCGCCTTGCTGAATCCCTGCAGCCGCTTGCCCACGGCGAAGACGTGCTCCACGTGCGAGCGCACACTCGACTTGCTGCGATTGACCAGCCGTGCGATGTATCGCCAGCAGCATGCTTGCGCATGCGCTGATTGGCATGTGCGTTGTCGACCTCTTGCTCCCATCCGTGCGGCAGCTCGGTCAGCGGGGCTTGTCGTGCATGTTGGCAGCCGTCACGACCTCGCTGTGCGCCAGCCGCATTGTGACGGTCGACTTTCATAGAAGGAAGGGCGCGACGCGCTTGCCTAACGATAAATCCTTCGAATATCTCCACCAAATCCAAGAAAAAATACATTTCATGAGAAATATCATTCCATAGCCAGCCCATTCCGGCACAGGAAACACCAATGCCCACCACCACACCTTCCCTCGATGCCAAACTTTTTCTCGACCAGATCAGGACGCTTGGCGACATCGGCACCGACGCCACAGTGGGTGGGCGAACGCGCATCGCGCTCACCGACGACGAGAAGGCCGGGCGCGACCAAGTCGTCCGGTGGATGCGCGAATTGCAGTTGGACGTGCGCGTGGACCGCATAGGTAACATCTTCGGCATCCTGCCGGCCGCCACGGAGGCGGGCAACCAGCAGCCCTTGATGATGGGCTCGCACATCGACACGGTGCGCAACGCCGGGGCCCTGGACGGTTGCTATGGCGTGCTGGCGGGCTTGGCCGTGGCCCGTGCGTACCTCGTGGCCGGCGTGCAGCCTGCCCGCGCGATCATCGTCGGCGCGTTCACCAATGAGGAAGGCGTGCGCTACCAGCCGGACATGATGGGCTCGCTGGTCTACGCGGGCGGCCTTGCGGTGGACGAGGCTCTCGACACCATCGGCACAGATGGCACCCGCCTGGGCGATGAACTGGCGCGCATCGGCTATGCAGGCGACTTGGAGCCAGGCGCCATCGTGCCGCACGAATATCTGGAACTGCACATCGAGCAAGGCCCTATCCTGGAGGCCGAAGGCCAGCGTATCGGAGTGGTCGAGAACCTGCAAGGCATCTCCTGGCAGAAGATCACCGTGCAGGGCACTGCCAACCACGCGGGCACTACACCGACCCGGCTGCGCCACGACGCGGGCTACGTCGCCGCGGCCATCGTGGCCTTCCTGCGCGAGAAGGTGGCCGCCGCCGCCCCCGAGACGACGCTGGCGACCACGGGCTCATTGCGCTTCGAACCCGATGTCATCAACGTCATCCCGCGCAAGGCGACCTTCACGGTAGACCTGCGTGATCCGGACGAGAGCCGCCTGCAGGCTGCGGAGAAGCGTCTGGCCGATTTCCTCGTGGAGGTCGCCGAGCGCGAGGGTGTGAAAATCGAGACCGAGCGCCTGGTGCGCTTCGAGCCGGTGGTTTTCGATGCCGGTTTGACCAATGAGATCGAAGCGTCGGCCCAACATTTCGGGTTGTCGCACCGACGCATGACCTCGGGCGCAGGCCACGACGCGCAGATGATCGCGCGCATCGCCCCAGCGGCCATGATCTTCGTGCCCAGCCGCGGCGGTATCAGCCACAACCCACGCGAGCACACCGACGACGACCAACTCGTCCAGGGCGCGCAGGTGTTGTTGGATGTGGTGCAGCGGCGCTTGGCCGCCGCCTAGGCCAGGTTTCATTTCTTCGTGGAGGCAGGGCCGTGATGGCCTTAGCCAGTTCCCGTCACTGATCCATTCTTCAGGAAGCATGCCCATGTTGATCGCCAACGCGCGGGCCACGCGCACGCCCTATCCCGCCGCACTCCAATCGATCATGAGCGTGGCGTGGGCCCAGGAGAGCCGCCGCTGGCTTGCGCCCTGGCCCGAGATCGCGCGCAGCGCCACGCCTTTGTACGACCTGCCCGATCTGGCCAGCAAGCTGCACGTCGCGCGCTTCAGCGTCAAGGACGAATCGGTGCGCTCGCCGCTCGCCAGCTTCAAGGCCTTGGGGGCCCCGATTGCTCTGGTGCGTCAGATCCTGCGTTTTCATCCCGGTCTGGAGCCCGCGGCCATTTTGACTGGCCGCTACGCGGACCAGCTCAAGGGCTACACCGTCATCAGCGTCACGGACGGCAACCATGGCCGCGGTCTGGCGGCTGCCGCCCGGGACGCAGGCGTGCGCTGCGTGATAGTGTTACACGCCAACGTGAGCGTTGAGCGCGAGGAGGCGATTGCGGTGTTCGGCGCCGAAATCGTTCGCATCAAGGGCAACTACGACGAGTCGGTCGAGGAATTGGCCCGCCTGGCCGCGGAGAACGGCTGGCAGGTCGTCTCCGACACCTCCTACGACGATTTCCGCGGCGATGGTGCCGTAGCCCTGCATCACGTCACGCGGAATGTCCTCGTAGCCCTCGGACCGGCGCGCGTTCCGGCGAGGATGGTGCCTACCCGCACGTATTCGTGCAAGGCGGCGTCGGCGGCCTGGCGGCAGGCCTGATCAGCTACCTGTGGGAATACCAGGGAGTGCACCGGCCTCACTTCATCGTGGTCGAGCCCGAGCAGGCAGACTGCCTGCTGCAAAGCGGGATCCATGGCCGCGCCTCTAGGGCGATCGGCTCGGTCGACTCAGTGATGGCCGGACTGGCCTGCGGCGAAACCTCACCGCTGGCCTGGAAGTTCCTGACAGCCAGCGTCGACCACTTCATGACCATCGAAGACGGGCAGGCCATCGAAGCAATGCGTACGCTGGCGACCGGCGGCGAGCGAGACATCCCAATCGTGGCGGGTGAGTCGGGCGCGCCGGTCTGGCAGCCCTGCAACTCCTGCGCACCGATTCCAACCTGTCGGCGCAGGTCGGCCTCGATGCGCAATCCCGTGTACTGATCATCAGTACCGAAGGGGCCACTGCACCGAAGGTGTACCAGGAACTGGTCGGCGAATCGGCCGACGCGGTGCTGAAGCGGCAAGCAGCTTGGTCGGCCCGATAACGAGACCTGCATCCTGAGGCGTCCACGTGCGACTTCATGGAAGATGGGGACGCTGAAAGCCGCGAAGCTCTGATTCACCAAAAGGAACCCGCTATGTACATCGAGGACGAAGAACTGGGCACGCAGTTGGTCCGCTGGCGCCACCACCTCCACCAGATTCCCGAAACGGGCTTCAACGAGCACAAGACCTCGGACTACGTGGCCAAGGCGTTGGAACTTCTTGGTCTGGAGGTTCACCGAGGTATCGGAGCAACGGGTCTCGTGGCAAGTCTGACGGTCGGCGATGGCGCAGAAGTGATCGGCCTTCGCGCCGACATGGATGCGCTGGCCATGACTGAAACAGCCGACGGGCGCGTGTACATCTCGAGAAACGCCGGATGCATGCACGGCTGCGGACATGACGGTCACATGGCCATGGTGCTAGGCGCTGCGCAGCTTCTGACACAAAGCCGGGATTTCAACGGCACGGTGCGCTTTATCTTCCAGCCAGCAGAAGAGCACGGCCGGGGCGCGGCCGCGATGATCCAGGATGGACTCTTTGAGCGCTTCCCTGTGGACGAGATCTACGGCGCACACAACATTCCGGGCATGCCGGTCGGACACATCGCCACGCGAGTGGGCGGCATCATGGCCAGCGAGGACAACTTCGTCATCCGCATCAGGGGCCGCGGCGGCCATGCGGCTCGCCCACACATGGCAGCCGATCCGCTGGTGGTAGCCGCCGAGATCATTCTGGCGCTGCAGACCATTGTCGCGCGCTCGGTCGACCCCGCCGAATCGGCCGTTGTCTCGTGTACCGAGATCCACACCGATGGCATCCGCAACGCCATTCCCACCAATGTGGAGATCAAGGGTGACACGCGCAGCTATTCGCTCGAGGTGCAGGCACTGCTGGAGCGCCGCATGCGCGAAATCTGCAATGGCATCGCGTCAGCGCACGGGTCATCGTGTGAGGTGGAGTACACCCACGAGTTCGTGCCAACAGTCAACTGGCCGCAAGCGGTGCCTGTCACGGTCCGGGCGGCTGAGGCCGTGGTCGGCAAAGATAACGTTGATGGCAACGTGCCGCCGATGATGATTTCCGAAGACTTCGGCGCATTCCTAAAGGTCGTGCCAGGTGCTTTCGTATTTATTGGCAACGGTGCAGCCGGTACACCAGGAGGAGTGCCTTTGCACAATGGCCAGTACGACTTCAACGATGCTGTGTTGCCCATCGGGGCGCGCTACTTCGCTGAAGTTGCACGCCAACGACTGCCACAAGAGGATTGAGGTCAGAGCCCAACTCTACCGCTACCGGCGTCGCGTCTTCTTCGTCGGTCTCGGCGGGCAGCGATTGCGTAGCGGCTGCGAGCGCCTGGGCCTCGTTGAGGAACATGTCCTTCTGATCGGTCCCGCGGGCTTCGCTCTTGGCGGCGAACAGGTTGCGCTGCAACGCGCGCAGCCGCTCCAACGCGAGGTCACGCTCGGTGCGCGTCACGCGCAGTTCACCCACCAGAGACTCGCCCTGGCGCTTGGCATCGGCCAGCGCCTGCTTCAAGGCCGCGAACTCTTCAAGGGTGGGCATCTGGACCATTGATGCTTCGATCCGTGGTCTACCCCCGGAGTTCGTCGAAGCGGCCCGACCTATGCCATCGCATAGGTCGGCCAGGAGTTCAGGTGTACATGGTCAAGCGACGCGGGCGTAGAAGCGCTCGGGGTGCTTGTGCACCACCGTGAGGTCCACGCCGTCGAGCAGCCAATGCAGCTGCTCGACTGTCAGCGTAGGCACGGCGGCGGCATCCGGCCAGATGAAGAGGTCTTCCTCGAGGCGCTTCATCAGCAACCAGAAGCCGTTGCGCTACGCGCAGGGCGACGCGGCGCAGGTCGACGCCGCGGTCGCGGCCGCCACCGCCGCCTTCCCGGCCTGGTCGACGGGCGGCATCCAGGCGCGCTCCGAGGCGCTGGACAAGATCGGCAACGAGATCCTGGCGCGCAAGGAAGAGCTGGGCACGCTGCTGGCGCGCGAAGAGGGCAAGACCAAGGCCGAAGGCATCGGCGAAGCGACACGCGCCGCGCAGATCTTCAAGTTCTTCGCCGGCGAATGCCTGCGCCTGTCGGGCGAGGTGCTGCCCTCGGTGCGCCCGGGCATCGGCATCGAGATCACGCGTGAGCCGGTGGGCGTGGTCGGCCTGATCACGCCATGGAATTTCCCGATCGCCATCCCGGCCTGGAAGATCGCCCCGGCGCTGGCCTTCGGCAACTGCGTGGTGATGAAGCCGGCCGACCTGGTGCCGGGCTGCGCCTGGGCGCTGGCCGAGATCATCAGCCGCTCGGGCATTGCGCCGGGCGTGTTCAACCTGGTGATGGGCCGCGGCAGCGTGATCGGCGATGCGCTGGTCAACCACCCGGGCATCCACGCGATCAGCTTCACCGGCTCGGTCGGCGTGGGCCGCAACATCGCGGTGCAGTGCGCGACCAACCACAAGAAGGTGCAGCTCGAGATGGGCGGCAAGAACCCGCAGGTGGTGCTGGACGACGCCGACCTGAACCAGGCGGTGGAGCTCAGCGTGCAGAGCGCCTTCTATTCCACCGGCCAGCGCTGCACGGCGTCGAGCCGGCTGATCGTGACCGAAGGCATCTATCCGAAGTTCATCGAGGCGATGAAGGCCCGGATGGCCAAGATCAAGGTCGGCGATGCGTTGGCGCAGGGCACCGACATCGGTCCGGGGGCGAGCGTGGTCCGCGTGAAGAACTACGAGGAGGCGCTGGCCACGGCCAACGACACCGAGTTCGGCCTGTCGGCGCGCATCGCGACCACCTCGCTGAAGTACGCGACGCACTTCAAGCGTCACAGCCAGGCCGGGATGGTGATGGTCAACTTGCCGACGGCGGGAGTGGACTACCACGTACCCTTCGGCGGGCGCAAGGGCTCAAGCTACAGGCCGCGCGAGCAGGGCAGGTACGCGCAGGAGTTCTTCACGGCGGTGAAGACCGCCTACACGCTGACATGAGCATCACCGGTAGCCGAGTTGACGACAACGGACATCCTCGAATCGAGGTGCATCATCTTGCGTCTATCTAGTCTTGTTGCGGGTCGATCATGAAGAATATCTCACTCATCAGCCGCTCTATCGACATGGGCTTCCTTGAGCCACTGCTGCGTGCCGCAGATCCATCTGTCAACGTTGTGACGTGGCCAGACCCCCGTAGCCTACAGGCCGAAGTGGCTGTGTGCTGGGACCCACCGCGGGGCATTTTTGGCGAGATGCCAAATCTCCAAATGGTGCACAGCATCGCAGCCGGCGTGGACAATGTGGTGTCCGAGCAGGACCTGCGCGGCCTGCCGGTTTGCCCTTGCCCGGATATCGAATTGCCACGCCCGCGATTCAGGCATTCCCGGATCTTGTTAACCGCTGCCTGCGCTATCACATCACCGGCGCGCTCACGTACGGCCCCTCGCGCATCGGCAAGACTCGTGCAATCGAATACCTGCGCTTGCTGCTGGCGCAGACGCAGCCCAAGATCACAACCTACCATGCTCAAGCGGAACGCAAGCCCCGCCACGCCGAGGGACCGTTCCTGTCGAATTTGCTAGAGGCGGTGGGCTTTCCGGATCCAGCGACCGGCACCAATTCGGCCAAGCGCATGCGGCTGATCAACAAGATCAAGGAGGCCTGTGCGCGCAACGGCAGCGGCACCGCCGTGCTGTTCTGCGACGAGGTCCAGCGTTACGATGAAAATGCGTATGAATGGCTGCGCGACGTGCACGACCACCTCGATCGGCTACAGATCCGGTTGTTCACTTTCCTGGTCGGCCAGCAGGAACTTCTGGCGGTCAAGACGGCCATGCAGCACGCCGGGAAGACCCAAATCATGTCGCGCTTGATGGTCGAGGAACTAGCCTTCTTTGGGATCCGCAACGTGCGCGACGTGGCGACCTGTTTGAACGGTTATGACCAGACTTGCTTTCCCCGCGCAAGCGAATGGAGTTTTACGCGCTTCTATTTGCCGCAGGCTACCGAAGGCGGCTATCGGCTGGTCAACGATGCTGGTTTGCTGTGGTCGGCATTCGAGCAACTGCACAACAGGCACGGCTTGCCGGGGCCCCTTGAGATCCCAATGGAGTCGTTCACGCGTGCAGTGGAGATCTTGCTGAAGGACAGCGAGCGGCGCGACGGTGCAGGCTATCGACCTGATCCCGCGTCGTGGTCTGTGGCAGTACGCAACTGCGGCTACATTCAAAGTCGTCAGGCCATCAGCGCGGAGTTGATGACACGCGCGGCATGACGTGCGGATGACTAATGCAAACCAAGCCATGTTGCTGCCTATCCTCATGCTCGATCAGAATGCGCTGAGCCCGCGCTTCGGCTATGTGTTCCATCGTCGCTGGTTGCAGCCCTACGAATCCGTGGTCAGCATACTTTGGAAGTTCGTACGGATGAATCGCCTGCCCGGCGCGACTCTCGTCAGGCAGCTGTGTCGCGACCCCGTAGACCCTTACGAGAGAACAAGCATGAGGAGCCTTGCTGCGGCTGGACACGCTGGCAGCCAAGGTGCAGACCGCTCTCATCGGGGACCCGTACTGTGGTCACGTCTTCGTCTTCCGTGGGCGCCGAGGCGACTTGGTCAAGCTCCTGTTGCTGTGTTCGCGCGGGTAGTAGAGATGGCGGCCGTCGACGGCGCCGCGCTGGATCAGGAAGCGGCCCTGGTCCAGCGCGGACTGGTGCCAGGCCTGGATGCCGCTGACGGGCGCAAGGTCGGCGGTGCCCATGGTGTCCGATTTCCGTTTCAAGAATGCGCCGGAGTCGGCATCGCGGCCTTCGTGCCGAGCCCGCCGCGGCGGCGCAGTTCGCGTTTGCGGAAGGGTGTCTTCGGCCGGCCCCGCCGCGGCCTCAGGGTTAGCACCGAGCACTGGCGCTTTGTCACTTTCTGCCAATCGCATGAAGCAATGCGGCCATTGGAGGCGCCGGGCCTCGGCCACACACTGCCGACTTCACGCATCGCTCAGTTCACAACACGCAGGAGACAGAAAACCATGGATCGACCGGTCATCGCACGACGCAGCTTCATGGCAGCCGCAGCGGTCGCCGCGCTGGGCCTCGGCGCCAGCGGCGCCTGGGCACAGGGCAGCAGCGGCGCCAGCAACAGCTACCCCAACCAGATCATCCGCCTCGTCGTGCCGTACCCGGCCGGCGGCGCCACCGACATCCTGGCCCGCATGATGGCCCAAAAACTGCAGGAGGCATGGGGCCAGACGGTGATCGTCGACAACCGCCCCGGTGCCTCCGGCACGATCGGCAACGACGCCGTGGCCAAGGCCGCGCCCGACGGCTATACCGTGCTGTTGGGGATCACCGCGATCGTCCAAGTGCCCGCGCTGATGCCCAAGCTGTCCTACGATGTGCTCAAAGACCTGCAGCCGCTTGCGCTGGTGGCGAGCACAAACTCGGTACTGGTGGTGCCGAAGTCGACGCCGGTGAAGAACCTGCAGGAATTCATCGCGATGGTGAAGGCCAGCCCCGGCCAGTACAACTACGGCTCCTATGGCGTGGGAACGTCCTCGCACATACAGGGCTCGCTGCTGAACCTGCAGGCCGGGCTGGACCTGGTGCATGTCCCGTACAAGGGCGCGGCGCCGCTGCTGCAGGACATGCGCGGCTCACAACTGACGGCGGCGCTGATCGACATGGCGACCGTGCGGCCGCAGCTCGACACCCTCAAGCCGCTGGCTGTGACCGGCACCCAGCGCAACAAGCTGTTGCCCGACGTGCCCACCTTCGCGGAACTCAAGTTCCACTCCTTCGAGCCGGTGGGCTGGTTCGGCCTCTTCATGCCGGCCGGCGTTCCGGTGCCGATCGCGAAGAAATTCGCCGACGAGAGCAACCGCATCCTGCACCTGCCCGATGTGGTCGAGAAGATCGAAGGCCTGGGCATGGCACCGGGTGGCATCCCGACCGACAAGTTCGCGCGCATGGTGCGCGACGATGCGGCCGTCTACGCCAAGATCATCAAGGACACCAAAATCCGGCTCGACTGACCGGTGCGCATCGAACCCCATGCCGCAGCCAGACGGCAAACAGGAGGCAGACATGAGCCATTTCACTCGCTTTCCTCTACGCCTGCCACACCGCTGTTGCGCCGCCAGGTGCTGCGCAACGCCCGCCTGCTCGGCGTCGATCTTGCCGCCGGCTCCTTCGCAGGCGCGGCGGCGCCGGCCTCCGCCTTCCCGATCAAGCCCATCACGCCGATCGTTCCGTCCACCCGGCGGTATGGTGGACACGGTGCTGCGCGCCCTGGCCGAAGCGGCGTACAGGGACCTCGGCCAGCCGATCGTGCTCAAGGCGCCGCGCCGGGGCCGGCGGGGTGAGAGGTCACCTGGGGCAAAGTGGGCGCCATCAGCGCCAACCGCATCTATGCCGAACGGCTGGCACCGCGCCGCCGGTGTCCAGTTCAACTTCGTCCCCTTCAATGGCGGCAGCGAACAGCTGAACGCGGTCGTGGGCCGCCATCTCGACGTCTACGGCGACCCTGGCTGCGGCGCCATGACGTCGGCAGCAAGCTGCGGCTGCTGGTGGTCAGCTTCACCGACCAGCGGCTGCCGCGCCGACCGCAGGTGCCGACGGTGCGCGAGCTATGGCTTCAAGGCAGAATGAGCGCCCCATGACGAAACTCGCGGCTCGCGCATGGCGCCACGCCGGCCTGGGCCCCTAGCGCTACGACCTCCTGGTGCAGTCGCCGATGGGCCTGGTCGCGCCGCGCAAGATGCCCCCGGCGGTGCTGGCGCGGCTGCAGTCGGCCTTCGTGAAGGCGTCGACCGACGCCAATTTCATCCGCATCCGCACCGACTTCGACCGTGCACCCTGGGTGGTCGATGCCGACACCTGCCGCCAGTACGCGCTGGAAAAGCAGACGCTCGACGAAATCATGCTGGTCGCGTCCTGTTGCCGACGGCGGGCGTTGCGCAGACGGCCCGGAACTCCCCGAACAAGCCGATCCAGGTCATCGTTCCGTTCAACGCAGGCAGGCACCATCGAGCGGGACTTCGCGCCGGTCTCTATGATCCCGCGCTCCCTGGTGGCGCAGCTGGCGCCCGCCGGCACGCCGCCCGACGTGGTCGACCAGTTGTCCGGCGCCGTTGCCAGGACGGTGAACTCGCCGGACCTGAAGGCGCACCCTCGAGATGGGACAGGACGTCGCGGGCAGCACGGCGCAGGAGCTGGCTTCGGCCATCCGCAACAACGCGGCGCTGATCGACCGGACCATCAAAGCTTTCCAACATCAAGATCGATCAGAACTGATCGCATCGTCCAGACGGAGCGCGCCGTCGCGCGCGCAACTTAACATGCATGCACCCTATGCCGGACTCAAGATCGTCGACTTGTTCGCCGTCGTCTCGGGGCCGATGGCCGCGGGGATGCTCGCGGACCAGGGCGCCGAGCTCATCAAGGTGGAACGCCCAAGGGCGACCTCACGCGGGTGATCGGCCCCGCCAACGGGGGCGTCTCGACCGTGTTCGCCGTCATCGACCGGGGCAAGCGCTCGATCGTGCTGGACCTGAAGCGGCCCGAGGGGGCGCAGGTGCTGCGCGACTTGGTCGCGGGCGCCGACGCGACGAGTAGGTTTGAAATGGAATTCAGGCCGGCCACTGGAAGCGCGCCGGCCGCTTGGCCAGGAAGTCCTGGACCGCGTCGCGGTGGCCGGTCGAGCCCATGGCCAGCGATTGCGCATTGGCCTCGAGCTCCAGTTGGGTCGTGAGGTCGCCGCCGCAGGCCACGGCCCGCTTGACCAGGCTCACAGCCATCGGCGAGGCGTTCACGAAGCTCGCCGCGACGGCCCGGGCCCTGGCCTGCAACTGGTCCGGCGGCTGCAGCTCGGCCAGCAGGCCCAGGCGCAGCGCCTCGTCGGCGCCGACCTCGCGCGCCGACAGCATCAGCTCCTTGGCGCGCTGCGGGCCGACGATGCGCGGCAGCGTGTAGAACAGGCCGAAATCGGGCACCAGCCCGACGCGCAGGAAGGACACGCACATGCGCGTGCGCGGCGTGCCGATGACATAGTCCGCGGCCAGCGCCAGCCCGAATCCGGCACCGAAGGCGGCGCCGTCGACCGCCGAGATCACCGGCCGGTCGAGCATGATCAGCGCCCGCAGCCATTCGTGCACCCCGTGCATCCGGCCGTGCCAGCCCTGGTTGTCGAGCCCGGCGCCCGCGATGTTGCGCAGGTCGCCGCCCGAGCAGAAGTGGCCGCTGGCGCCGGTCAGCACGACCGCGCGCACCTCGCTGCGGCGCTGGATGTCGCGGATGGCGTCGGCCAAGGCGTCGCGCACCTCGGGGCCGAGCGCGTTGCGCGTGGCGGGATGGTCCAGGGTCAGCGTCGCCACCTGGTCGGTGATTTCGTAGCGAAACGGTGCGTTCATGGTGTTGCTCTTCCTCATGCCCGGGCCACGGCGGCGCCGAGGTCGCGGCCGCCCGGCAGCGAGCTGCCGCCGTCGACTGGAATCACCGCGCCGGTGACGAAGGAGGCCAGCGGCGAGCTGAGCACCATCGCCATGTCGGCGACCTCGGCGGTCTTGCCGAAACGCCGCATCGGGATCGACGCGGCCATCGCCGCCAGTGCCGCGTCGCCGGGCGCCAGCCGGCGCACGCCCTCGGTCTCGCCGATCGGGCCCGGCACGATCGAGTTCACGCGGATGCCGTCCGGCCCCCATTCCATGGCCAGCACCCGCGTCAGCATGTCGAGGCCGGCCTTGGCGGCGCAGACATGGACCTGGTAGGGCGTCGGATTGAAGGCCTGTGGCGCCGAGATGTTGATCACCGAGGCGCCCGGCTGCCGCAGGTGGGCATGGGCGGCGCGCAGCACGTTGAAGCCGCCGACCAGGTCGATGTCGACCACGGTGCGGAAGCCCTTGCTCGACATGCCCAGCGCGGGCGCGACGAAGTTGCCGGCCGCGCCCGACACCAGGACGTCGATCGGCCCGAAGCGCTCGCGCGCCGCGCCCAGGGCGGCGTCGATGGCGTCGTACTCGCGCACGTCGGCGCTGTGGCCCTCGGCTTCGCCGCCATGGGCCCGCAGCTGCGCCACCGCGCCGGCCACGCGCTCGGCCGAGCGGCTGGCGATCGACAGCCGCGCGCCGCGCCGCGCGAAGGCGTCGGCGATCGCCAGGTTGATGCCGCTGCTGCCGCCGGCCACGAACACGTGGCGGCCGCTGAAGTCGAGGGGGTCAGGGTGGGAGTGGCTCATGTCGGTATCCGGAAAGGCTCGGGGAGTGGAGGAGGGGAGAGGAGGAGGGGAGTGGAAGAGGGGCGTGGGAGAGGCGCTGCCGCGCGCGCTCCGGCGGCTCAGCGGTTGTCAAGGTAGCGGAACGAGCCGAGGCTGCGCGCCACCACCCGGCCTTCGCTGTCGGTCACCCAGGCGGCGCATTGCACGACCTCGCCGTCGGCATCGACGCCGAGCACCTCGCCATCGGCCGTGAGCCGGCCGCGGCCGGGCTGCAGGTAGCTGGTGTTCATGGTCAGCGTGACCGCGGTCTTGGCGAAATCGATGCGCGAGACGGCCGCACTGGCCATGACCACGTCGACCAGCGTGGCGACGACGCCGCCGTGCATCGCCCGGATCGGGTTCTCGAGCTCGGGCCGCGTCTCGACCACCAGCCGCGCGCGGCCGCCGGCGGAGAACTCGCGCTGCACGCCCAGCAGCGCCATGAACGGCACGGCCGCGAAGGCCTGTGCATTGCGCGAAGGCGCGTCCATCAGGCGCCGGCCCCCACGGCCCCCGCCGCCCGGGCGGCGCGGCTCGCATGGCCCGCCCGCAGCGCGGTCTTCAGCACCTTGCCGGCGGCCGACAGCGGCAGCGCCTCGGCCACGTGCAGGCTGCGCGGGCATTTGTAGCCGGCCAGCCGAGTGCGGCACCAGGCGCCGAGTTCGTCGAACAGCGCAGCCTGGTCGGCGCCGGCGCCGGCGTGCAGCACCACCACGGCATGCACCGACTCGCCCCAGCGCGCATCGGGCACACCGATCACGGCCGCCTCGGCCACCGAGGGATGGCTGCGCAGCGCGGCCTCGACTTCGGCGGAATAGACGTTCTCGCCGCCGCTGATGATCATGTCCTTGAGCCGGTCGACGATGAAGATGTAGCCGTCGGCGTCCATGCGCGCGCCATCGCCGGTATGCAGCCAGCCATCGCGGATGGCCTCGGCGCTGGTGTCGGGCAGGTTCCAGTAGCCGCGCGTCACCATCGGGCCGGCCACGATGAGCTCGCCGACCGCGCCGCGCGGGCACTCATCGCCGCGCTCGTCGACGATGCGGATCTCGGCCCCCAGCCCGGCGCGGCCGACCGAGCGCAGCCGCTCGGGGGCACCCGCGCCCGGCCGGTGGTTGGCCGGCAGGTTGATGCAGACCGCCCCGGCGGTCTCGGTCAGGCCGTAGGCCTGGAAGAACTCGGCCTGCGGCCAGGCCGCCAGTGCACGGTCCAGCAGGTCGGGCGGCATCGGAGCCGCGCCGAATGCGATGCGGGTCAGGCTGCGCACCCGCTCGGGCGTGAAACCGGGCGCGTCGAGCAGCGCCTGCAGCATCGTCGGCACCACCATGATGTCCGAGATCCGGTGCCGCTCGATCGCCGCCAGCACCGCGTCGCCGCGGAACTGCGGCAGCGTGATGCAGCTGCCGCCGACGATGCTCTGCCCGATCAGCCGGCCGAGCCCCGCCACGTGGAACAGCGGCGCCACCAGCAGCGAGACGCTGTCGGGCGCGTTGTTCAGCTCGGCGCCGCGTGTCATGGAGGCGCTCCAGAGATTGACGTGCGACAGCATCACGCCCTTCGAGCGCCCGGTGGTGCCGCCGGTGTAGAGGATCACAGCCAGCGTGTCGCCGCCGCAGCGCAGGTCCTCCAGCGGCGCCAATGCGCGCGCCTCGGCGGCCAGCGCGCCGGTCTCGGCGGTGGCGACGATGTCGGCCAGCGCGGCGGCCACGCCTGCGCAGCCCGGGTCGACCAGCAGCAGCGGCGCGCCGCAGTCGGCGATCGCGTGGCGCAACTCGTGCACGCTCCAGCGGATGTTCATCGGGCAGGCGACGGCGCCAATCCACCAGCAGGCCATCATCGTGATGACGATGGCATCGTCGTTGGGCGCGAGGATCGCCACCCGGTCGCCCCGCGCGATGCCGCGACCGCGCAGCGCTGCAGCACGCCGGGCCACCGCGTCGGCGAACTCGGCGAAGGTCCAGGTCCGCTCGCCGGCCGGCGCCAGGTGGCACAGCGCGGTCTTCTCGGGATGGCGCTGCAGCGATCGGTGCAGGCCCTGCGTGAGGTACATCGAATGTCTCCTTTTTCTCTTTGACTGCCGGGCCCTAGCGCACCGTGGCGGCATCCACCCGCCCATCGACCGGCGCGCGGTAGCGGAAGGTGCCCATCGCCTTGGCCACCACTTCGCCGCTGTCGTCGACCAGCTCGGCCTCGCAGAAGCAGACCGAGCGGCCGCCGCCGGTGGCACGGCCGGTGGCGCGCAGCCGGCCCGCCGCGGGGCGCATGAAGCCGATGTGCATGTCGATCGTCACGACCTCGCGCGCGAAGTCGATGCGGCTCAGCGCCGCGTTGGCCATCGCGCTGTCGAGCAGCGTCATCACCACGCCGCCGTGGCCGGCGCCATGGTTGTTCAGCAGTTCGGGATGCAGGTCGATGGCCACCACCGCCTCGCCGCCGCCGACACGCTCGCGCCGCATGCCGAGCAGGCCGAGGAAGGGCACGTGCCGCTCGGGACCGGAGGCTGGCGCGACGCCGCTCTCGTCCTGGATCGTGCGCCACAGCACCTTGCCGGTGCTCGACTTGGGCAGCGCGCTGCGGAACTCGATGCGCCGCGGCACCTTGTAGGCGGCCATGCGTTCGCGGCACCAGGCCTCCAGCTCGGCCGCATCGAGCGCGGCGCCGGGCCGGCGCACGGCCACCACGCGGACCGATTCGCCCTGCCGGGCATCGGGCATCGCGACCGCGCAGGCTTCGTGCAGCGCGGGGTGTTCGTGCAGCAGGCTCTCCACCTCGGCCGGCCAGACCTTGAAGCCGCTCACGTTGATCATCCGCTTGAGCCGGTCGCGCATGAAGAAGTAGCCCTCGTCGTCGCGCATGGCGAGGTCGCCGGTGCGAAAGAAGCGCCGTCCGTCGCGCTCGAAGAAGGCGGCCGCGTCCGCTGCGGCGTCGCCCCAGTAGCCGCGCATGACCTGCGGCGCGCTGGTCACCAGTTCGCCGGTTTCGCCGGCCGGCAGCTCGACCAGCGTCTCGGGGTCGACGATGCGCGAATCGACGCCGAAGCTCGGGATGCCCAGGCATTGGCGCTTGCCGCGGCCCAGCGGGTTGCAGTGCAGGAACGACGCGGTCTCGGTCAGGCCGTAGCCTTCGATGTAGCTCAGGCCGAAACGGGTCTTCAGCATCGCGGCCACCGCCTCGGGCATCGCCGCGCCGCCGCCGTTCAGGATCGCCAGGCTCGAAAGGTCGCGCTGCCGGGCCTCCGGGTGGGCGAAGAAGTCGTTCAGCATGGCCGGTGGCGCAGCCCAGGCGCTCACGCGGTAGCGCTCGATCAGGCGGGCCGCCGCGGCCGCGTCCCAGCGCGGCAGCAGCACCACGGTGGCGCCGACGGCCATCGGCATGAGCATCGCGTTCTGCATGCCCAGCAGGTGGAACAGCGGCGCCACGCCGAGCACCACCGAGTCCGCGTGCAGACCGCGCCAGCGCGCCGCCGACAGGGTCGAGGCCAGCAGCGTCGCGTGGGTGTGCATGCAGCCCTTCGGCCGGCCGGTGGTGCCGGAGGTGTAGGGCAGCGCGCAGAGATCGTCCACGCTCAGGGCCGGCAGTTGCGGCACCCGTCGCGCCGCCAGCACCTCGGCCCAGGCTGCCAGGCGCGGATGGTCGAGCGGCTGGCACGGCGCCGCCACGGCCTCGGGCAGCGCCAGCTGCGAACGGGCGCCGGCATCGGCGCCGAGCGCGTCGGCGTAGCAGTGGACCACCGCATGCTGCAGCCGCCCGTCGTCGAGCGCGGACCGCACGGCCGGCAGCAGCTCCTGCGCGACCACGGCCACGCACGCACCGCTGTCGCCGATGTAGTGGTCGAGTTCGGTCGCGGTGGACATCGCGTTCACCGGCACCACGACCCCGCCGCAGCGCACGATGGCGAAGAACGCGATGGTGAACTGGGGGCAGTTCTGGCTCAGCAGCAGCACGCGGTCGCCGGGCCGCACCCCGCCGTGCTGCTGCAGGTGCGCCGCCAGCGCGTCGGCGTCGGCGCGCAGCCCGGCGAAGGTAGTGACCTGGTCGAAGAAGACCAGCGCCGGCTTGTCGGGGTGGCGCGCGACCGCGGCGTCGAGCGCATCGCCGAGCGTGCTGCGCGGCGGCTCGAGCTGCCGCGGCAGGTGCTCGGGCCAGGCATCGAACCAGGGTGCGGAAAGGCAAGTCGTCATGGGTGGCCTGGTTCAGCGTGCCATCGCGCGGGCGATGATTTCTTTCATCACCTCGTTGGCGCCGCCGTAGATGCGGCCCACGCGGGCGTCGGTGTACATGCGCGAGATCGGATACTCGACCATGTAGCCGTAGCCCCCGTGCAGCTGCAGGCACTCGTCGATCACCTGGCAGGTGGCGTCGGTGACCCACCACTTGGCCATCGCCGCGGTGGGCACGTCGAGCGTGCCGGCCGCGAGGCGGGCCACGCAATCGTCGACGAAGGTGCGGGCCACGGTGGCGCGGGTCTGGCATTCGGCCAGCTTGAAGCGGGTGTTCTGAAGCGCCATCAGCGGAGCGCCGAAGACTTGCCGCTCGCACACGTAGGCCAGCGTTTCGTCCACCGCGCGCTGCATGGTCGTGGCCGAGCCGATGGCCAGCAGCAGCCGTTCGCGCGGCAGCTGCTGCATCAGCTGCGCGAAGCCGCGGCCCTCCTCGCCGCCCAGCAGGTTCGCCGCCGGGACCCGCATGTCGCTGAAGAACAGCTCCACCGTGTCCTGTCCCTGCTGGCCGATCTTGTCCAGCAGCTTGCCGCGGCGGAAGCCCGGCAGGCCGTCGACTTCGACCATCACCAGCGACACGCCCTTGGCCCCGGCCTGCGAGTCGGTCTTCACGGCGATGCAGACCAGGCCCGCATGCAGGCCGTTGGTGATGAAGGTCTTGGCGCCGTTGATCACGTAGTGGTCGCCGTCGCGCACCGCGCTGGTCTTGATGCGCTGCAGGTCGGTGCCGGCGCCGGGCTCGGTCATGGCGATGGCCGCCACCAGATCGCCGGCCGCCATGCGCGGCAGCCAGCGCTGCTTCTGGGCTTCGCTGCCGTAGACCAGCAGGTAGTGCGCGACGATGCCGCTGTGGACGTTGAGGCTGAAGCTGTTGACCTGGGCGCGCATCTGCTCCTCGCAGATCACGGCCTCGTGCTGAAAGCCGCCGCCGCCGCCGCCGTAGGCCTCGGGGATTCCGGCGCACAGCAGGCCGAGTTCGCCGGCGCGGCGCCAGATGCCGCGGTCGGCGTGCTTCTGCCGCGCCCAGTCGTCCTGGTGCGGCACGCATTCGGTCTCGAAGAAGCGGCGCGCGGTGTCGCGCAGCATCTCGAGTTCAGGGTTCATCCACGCGCGTGGGGCCGGTGCGAGACTCATCGCGGCCTCAGGGACGACCGCCGCCGCAGATCAGCACCTGGCCGCTGACGTAGTTCGACTCGGGGATGCAGAACATGTAGACCGCTCCCGCCGCTTCTTCCGACGTGCCGCCGCGGCCCAGCGGGATCAGCGACTCGGCGTTCTTGAGAATCTGCGGGTTGACGCCGACCTTGATGCGGCGGCCCTCGATGTCGATGCTGGCATCGGCCTGCGCGTCGGCCTCGGTCAGTCGGGTCTTGATGAGTCCGAAGGCGACGCTGTTGACGTTGACCTTGTAACGGCCCCATTCCTTGGCCAGCGCCCGCGTGAGGCCGTTGATGCCGGCCTTGGCGGCGGCATAGTTGGCCTGGCCCGCGTTGCCGTAGACGCCCGAGGTCGACGAGATGTTGACCACCTTGCGGAACACCGGCGTGCCGGCCTCGGCTTCCTTCTTGGCCGATTCGCGGATGAAGCCGGCCGCCGCACGCAGGATGCGGAAGGGCGCGGTCAGGTGCACCGCGAGGATGTCCTCCCACTGCTCGTCGCTCATCTTCTGGATCACGTTGTCCCAGGTGAAGCCGGCGTTGTTGACGATGATGTCGACGCCACCGAAGCTCTCCAGCGCGGTGGCGACGAAGCGCGGCCCGAAATCCGCCTGCGTAACGCTGCCGATGCAGGCTACCGCCTCGCCGCCGGCGGCGCGCACCGCCGCCACCACCTCGTTGGCCGGCGCGGGGTCGAGGTCGTTCACCACGATGCGGGCGCCATCGCTGGCCAGCTTGAGCGCGATCTCGCGGCCGATGCCGCGGCCCGAGCCCGACACCAGTGCCACCTTGTTCTGCAATTTCTTCATTTCAGGGTCTCCGATCTTCTGTGCCGTTTTCTGGAAAAAGGGGGTGGACGGGGGCCTCAGCGCAGCGCGACGACCGCGTCGCCGGCCAGCTTGGCCTGCCCGTTCTGGTCGACGGTCTCGAGCGCGAGCCGCACGCGGCGCTCGCCGTCGACCGTCAGCTTCTCGACCACCGTGCCGCGGCAGCGCACCCGGTCGCCGACCTGCGTGATGGCGACGAAGCGCACGCCGAATTCACGCAGGGCCTGCTGCGGCACCCAGTGGGTCAGCAGCCGGCCGACGTAGGCCATCGACAGCATGCCGTGCGCGAACACGTCCTTCTGGCCGGCGGCATGGGCGAAGTCGGTGTCGACGTGGATCGGGTTGTGGTCGCCCGAGGCGCCGCAGTACAGCGCCAGCGCGAGGCGCGAGATCGGCCCGGTCTCGAAGGCGGGCAGCGCGTCACCGACCTGCAGCGCGTCGTAGTCCAGTTCGTTCATTCGGTGTCTCCTCGGGCATTGCGCACCACGGTGACCGACCGCAGCTCGGCCACCAGCGCGCCGTGCTGGTTGCTCACACGGGTGCGGCGCACCACGAATTCCAGGGCGCCGCCCTTCTTGTCGTAGATGTCCTCGATGCGCTGCTCGAAGCGCAGCAGGTCGCCGGCATGCGCGGGCGCGTGGTAGGTGAACTGCTGCTCGCCGTGCAGCAGCCGGCGGTAGTCCAGGCCCAGCAGTTCGCGCACGGCGGCCGGGTTCGGGCCGTCCATCTCGAGGCAGAACAGGAATGTCGGCGGCACCGGCAGGCCGGCATGACCGGCCTCGCGCGCAGCCGCTTCGTCGGTGTAGACGGGGTCGGTCTGTCCGATGGCCTTGGCGAAGAAGCGCAGGCGGCCGGCCTCCACGGGCACGCCGAAGGGCGGCAGCACGTGGCCGATGTGACGGCGGTCGATCATTGCGCTTGATACAGCGTGACCACGCAGGCGCCGCCCAGTCCGAGGTTGTGCTGCAGCGCCAGGCGCGCGCCCTCGACCTGGCGCTGGTCGGCCTGGCCGCGCAGCTGCCAGGTCAGTTCGGCGCATTGGGCCAGCCCTGTCGCGCCCAGCGGATGGCCCTTGGAGAGCAGCCCGCCCGAGGGATTGGTCACGACCCGGCCGCCATAGGTGTTGTCGCCTTCGAGGATGAACTTCTCGGCCGTGCCCTCGGGCGTCAGGCCCAGGCCTTCGTAGGTGATGAGTTCGTTGGCGGTGAAGCAGTCGTGCAGCTCGACCACGTCGATGTCCTCCGGGCCGATGCCGGCCGCTTCGTAGACCTGCCGCGCCGCGGCCCGCGTCATGTCGTAGCCGACGACCCGGCGCATGTCGCCGCTGTCGAAGGTGCTGGGCGTGTCGGTGGTCATGGCCTGGGCCGCGATCCAGACCCGCGTGTCCAGCCCGTGGCGGCGCGCGAAGTCCTCCGAGCACAGGATCGCCGCGGCCGCGCCGCAGGTCGGCGGGCAGCACTGCAGCCGGGTCAGCGGATCGAACACCTTCGGCGAAGCCATGACCTCGTCGAGCGTCACGGTGTCGCGGAACACCGCCATCGGATTGCGCGCCGCATGCTGGCGCGCCTTCACCGAGATGCGGGCGAAGGTGTCGGGCCGGATGCCGTGCTGCTTCATGTAGTCGCGGCCGGCGCCGCCGAAGAACTGCGCCGCGCGCGGCGAGCTCGGCTCGTAGCCCTGCAGCGTGGTCATCGTGTCGGCGAAGCGCGCCATCGGCGAGGGACGGTCTTCGTAGGCGCCCTTGAGCGCGCCCGGCACCATCTGCTCGAAGCCGAGCGCGATCGCGCATTCGACCATCCCGCTTTCGACCGCCTGGCGCGCCAGGAACAGCGCGCTCGAGCCGCTGGAGCAGTTGTTGTTGAGGTTGAACACCGGCACGCCGCTGAGCCCGACCCGGTAGATCGCGGCCTGGCCCGCGGTGGAGTCGCCGTAGACGTAGCTCACGTAGGCCTGCTCGACGTCGCCGTAGGGCACGCGCGCGTCCTCGAGCGCCAGCCGCGCGGCGCGTTCGCCCATCACGGTGTAGGACTCGCTCTTGCCGGGCTTGCTGAAGGGAATCATGCCGACGCCGGCCACCAGAACTTTGCGTTTCATCTCGAGCTTTCCTTGTAAATGCAGGACCCAAGGATCGATCAAGGCGTGGACGCTTCCAATGGCGCGCCCGACCAAGTTGATTGGCTGAAACGGTCAGCGTTCGCGCAGCCGCGTCTGCCGGTACTCGCCCGGCGCGACGCCGGTCCAGTGCTTGAAGGCGCGATGGAAAGTGCTGGCCTCCGAGAAGCCGAGCTGGCTCGCGATCTCGGGCAGCGTGAGTTCGGGCCGCGCCAGGTATTCGATCGCGGCATCGCGCCGCAGGTCGTCCTTGATGCCGCGGAAGCCCTGGCCCTCGTCGCGCAGCCGGCGCCGCAGGGTCTGCGACGTCATCGCCAGCTGGTGGCCGATGTCCTCGAGCGAGGGCAACTCGCCGGCCAGGCGGCGGCGCAGGATGCGCCGGATGCGTTCGGTCACGCTGGTGTTGTCGCGGTATTTCACCAGCAGGCTGACCGGTGCCTGGCGCAGGAACTCGCGCAGGCTCTGTTCGTTCTGCACCACCGGCAAGTCGAGCCAGCGGGCGTCGAAGCGCCAGCCGGTGCAGATCGCGCCCTCGTGCACCGGCGCCCTGAACAGCGTGACGGCGTCGGAGTGCAGGCCATGGCGCGGGGTGGGATAGTCCACCCCCAGCAGCGGCACGCTGCGCGCCACCAGCCACGAGACCAGGCCATAGGCCATGAAGCAGAAGACGCGCTCGGCATAGCCCAGCAGCGGGTCGGGCGCCGCGCGCGGCACCAGCCGCAGGCAGGCGATGCCCTGGTCCACGTGCAGGCGCGGCACGAAGTCGGCGAGCAGCAGGCGGTAGTAGCGCAGGCCGACCTGCATCGCCTCGCCGAGCGTGCGCGCTGCCAGCAACAGCTGGCAGCATTGCGCAAAGCTGCCCAGCGGCAACGGACGGCTGCACAGGCCCCAAAGCTCGTCGCGCAGCGCCCGCCGCAGCACCAGGATCAGCGCCGCGTACTGTCCCTGCGTCACCCGCGAGAGCGGCGAGCCGAACAGCGCCGGCGAGATGTCGGCGCGCCGCAGCAGCGACGGCACATCCGCTCCGCGCTCGCGGGCGCCGAACAGGATCTGCTCGACCTGCTGGATCGGGATGGTGTGGTGGGTGAAACTGGTGGCGGTCACGCCCGCTTTTTACCCTACCACCCCTTGCCGCTCGAGCGCCGCGATGGCGTCGGCGCCGTAGCCCGCCTCGGCCAGGATCTCGGCGTTGTGCTGGCCGGCCTGCGGCGCCGGACGCCGCACCGAAAAGCTGTAGCCGCTCATCTTCACGGGACAGGCCACCGTGGCGGGGCCACCGCCGGCCGGCGCGTCCGCGACCAGGCCTCGGGCCCTGAAGTGCGGGTCCTGCAGGGCCTCCTCCAGCCGCAGCACGGGCGTGACGCAGGCGCCCGTCCCGTCGAAGGTCTGCTGCCAGTGGGCCAGCGTCTGCGAGCCGATGATCTCGGTCAGTTCGGCGCGCAGCGCGTCGGAGGCGGCGGCGTCGGCCGGCTGGTGCCGTGCCTGCAGGTCGAGGCGGCCGATGACCTCGCAGAAGCGGTCCCAGAACTTGCGCTCCAGCGCGCCGACCGCCAGGTGGCGGTCATCGCGCGTGGCATAGACGGAATAGCAGGGCTGGCCGCCCGAGAGGCGGTCGGTGCCGGCGGGCCGGGTCTGGCCGCGCGCCGCCAGGGTCACCATCGGCACCACGGCATGGGCGAGCATGCCGTCGGCCATCGCGATGTCGACATGGCGGCCCCGTCCGGTGCGCCCGGCGTCGAACAGCGCCGCGAGCAGCCCCATGGCCGAGGTCAGCGAGCCACCGATCAGGTCGGCCATCGGAATGTTCGACAGCGCCGGCGCGTCGCCCTCGCGGCCGACCTGGTCGCTGACGCCGGCCATCGCGCAGTAGTTAAGGTCGTGGCCCGGTTCATCGCGGTAGGGCCCGGTCTGGCCATAGCCCGTGATGCTGCAATACACCAGCTTCGGGTTGAGGCTCGACAGCGCTTCGTAGCCGACGCCGAGCCGGTCCATGACGCCGGGCCGGAAGCTCTCGATCAGCACGTCGGCGCTGCGCGCCAGGGCATGCAGCACGGCCACGCCCTCGGGCTGCTTCAGGTCGAGGCTCAGCGCGCGCTTATTCCGATGCAGCAGGGCGCGCAGGGCCGGGGCGGCATAGTCGCCGGCGTCGGTGTCCTCGATCTTGATCACGTCCGCGCCCAAGTCGGCCAGGTGCATCGTGCACACCGGGCCCGGCAGCAGGCGGGTGAGGTCGAGCACCCGAACGCCGGCAAGCGGTGGGAAATCGGTCGCGCGCGGAGGCTTCGGATCGGGCGTCATCGTCATGGGTGCGCTGTGGCTGCAGTGGGAGGGAGCCGAGTCTAGGCAGACCGGTGCCGCCCAGGCCATGGCCGATTGCATGATTCGGATTGGCGCCAACGATTAGCGCACCCGCGCTATAGCCCATCAAGAGGAAATGTCGCAATCGCTGGATGCCCTTGCCGGCCTTGAGCTACAGATCGTCTGCATGATTCCGGAGAAACGTCTAGGGATGGTCTGCAAAACAGGCCCAGGCCTTGCATGATCTGAGCCCATGATTTCCAAACGCGTGACGCCGCCAAATCAACTCGGCTTGGGGCTGAACCTGTCCACCAAGAAGACGCGCAAGCGCGAGTTTCTCGACGAGATGGATCGGGTGGTGCCTTGGGGCGCACTGGTGCAGATCGTCGAGCCGCATGCGCCGCGGGCAAAGACCGGGCGACCACCGTTTGCGATCGAGACGATGCTGCGCATTCACTACCTTCAACAATGGTTCGGTCTGAGCGATCCGGCGATGGAAGAAGCGCTGCACGACGTGCCGCTGTACCGGGAGTTTGCTGGCCTCGGTGATGGCGTGAGCCGCCTGCCCGACGAGACCACCATTCTGCGGTTTCGCCATCTGCTGGAGGCCCACGACCTGGCCGCTGACATGCTTCGCGTGGTCAACGACATCCTGCAAGCCAAGGGTCTGATGCTGCGCACGGGCACCGTGGTGGACGCCACGCTCATCTCGGCGCCGAGTTCGACCAAGAACGCCGGAGGCGATCGCGACCCGGAGATGCATCAAGCGAAGAAAGGCAACCAGTGGTATTTAGGCATGAGATGTGGTCGACCACATCTTATGCCTAATGTGGTGTCGATTCATATGTGGCGCCCGGCGGCGCTGCCCCCGGGACATCGGTCGCTGAGCGTCACATAAATTCCGGTCACAACGATCGTAGGAACTCCATGATGTGCGGCTGGGAATGCCACGGCTGCTGCTCGGCTTCTGCGCCGCGGAGATCTCGCACTTTGCAAGCGCTCGCGCCTTGCCCTCGAGGTCGATTTCGGCGTAGACATTCGTCGTGTCGAGCGAAGCATGTCCGAGCCAGGCTCGCACGGTGTTGATGTCGACGCCCGCATTGAGCAGATGCGAGGCCGTGGAGTGGCGAATGGAATGCGGGCTGACTCTTTTCGTCGCGAGGGATGGCATGATGTCCTTGGCTCTTGCGGCGGTGCGCTCGACCAATGCGTGAACGCCGAACCGCGTCGTCGGCTGGCCACACCGGTTGAGGAAGACGTGCTCCTGCCGGGAGCGTTCACCCACAAGCGCGCGCAACTCGCGCACTGTCGCTGGCCACAACGGGCATTGGCGACGTTTACGCCCCTTGCCGAGAATGTCGACGCTCGCCTGATCAAGGTGCAGGTCCCCGACGATCAGCTCCGATGCCTCACTGGCGCGCGCGCCCGTGTTGTAGAGGAATAGGAGCAGCGCGTAGTCTCGACGGCCTTGTTCCGTGCGCCGGTTCGGACAGGCCAGCAGCGCGTCGATCTCCGCCTTGCCAAGGTATGGCACTGCGGCATGGGTTCCCTTCTTATAGGGCACGCAGCGAACCTGTGCACACCAGGCGATGTGTTCGGGACTGTGTTCACCGACGAATCGGGCCAAGGCGTGAATGGCCGACAGGCGCTGATTGCGCGTGGCGATGCCACAGCCTCGGCGAGTCTCGACATCGCTGAGGAACTCCCGCACCAACTGCGGCGACACATCAACCACCGCCAGTCGGTCCACGGCCTTGTGCAGGCGCCCCGACGCGAAGGGCAGCAGTTGGCACAGCGTGTCTCGGTAGCTGCGCCGCGTATTCGCAGCCAGATTCCGCTCGCTGACCAGGTGCTCCAGCAGGAATCGGCGAATCCACGGTCCGAGCGTGCTGATCTCACGCATGGCTGGTCTCCCGGAGGAAGAACTGCTCGAAGCGCGCGCTGGCCTGCTGCAGCAACTCGGGGGTCATGCTCAGGTAGCACTGCGTGCCGCTGATGTGCACGTGGCCCAGGTACGTCGCCAGCTGCGGCAGCATGCGCTGCACGTCGACGCCTTCGCGATACCACCGCACAAGACGCGTCATGGCCGCGGTATGGCGTAGGTCATGCAAGCGGGGTTGGTATCGCGCGCCATCATGTCGACACACCTTGGCCTGCGATCGCATCTGACTGAAGGCCTGCTCGGCGCCCGCACGCGAGACTCGCTCACCCCGAGATGTCAGCAAGAACGGCGCGTCAGAATCCAGCGGCGAACGCTTGTAACGCCGCTGCGCGTACTCGCGCAAGACTTGCGTCAGGTCGGTGCCTATGGGCACGAGTCGTGTCTTGTAGAACTTGGACCTGCGCACGTGAAGCACACGGTCGCCCAAGTCGACGTCGGCCAGGTCCAGGTTCAGCGCTTCGCTGATGCGCAGTCCGGTTGCGTACAGCAACAAGAGAAGAGTTCGACTGGTGGGCGCATCGATTCTGCGGCAAACACGGCCAGTGGCTGCCTGCAGGAGCCGCCTGATCTCATCCTCCGAATAGATGTAGGGGATAAACGTCTGGGGACACCTTGGCTCCGTGGTGGGCAGGGGCACGCTGTGGACGTACCCGCGGGCGAGGCAGAAGCGGTAAAAGCCGGTGAGGGTGCCAAACTTGCAATGCCAGGACCGCGTCATCGGCCCGTTGCCATCAAGGAAGACACGGACCGCCCTCGGCCGGATCCGATCGACTTCGAGGCTGCCCATACTCTTGCTGAATGACCTCAGCATGCGCGCCTGGGTCACGAAGCGCATTCCCAGAGATTGCTTGTAGCCCACGTAGGTCGCGACGGCTTGTTCGATCGTCATAGCAGTCCCTCCAGACTGAACTCGGCAACCTGACGCAGGCCAACAAGATCCACCTTGGCGTAGATGCGCGTGGCAGAGGAACTGCGGTGGCCGAGATGATCGCCAATCTGCTTGAGGGACAGGCCCTCGGCCACAAGATGAGCTGCACAGGCATGGCGCAAAGCATGAGGTCCCTGTCGAGGACAGCGGATCTCCAGCGCCTGAATGCGTGGTGCCACCGCGTAGCGCAGGCTATATGGCGCCAACGGCCCCACCGGTGCCCTGAGCGTCAAGAACAGCTTGCGCGATGCGCAACGCGGTCGCACCTCGCGCACGTAGCGAAGAATCGCATTGCCGACCTCGGTGGCCAGCGGGTAGTCGTGCTTGCAGCGCTGCTTGGGACGTGCGACATGAAGGATGTCGCGCTCCCAGTCGATGTCA
>NZ_JAUJZH010000043.1 GCF_030486595.1 Variovorax ginsengisoli
CGGGGTGTTGAAGCCGCTCGCGGTGGCGATCAGGTTGATGCCCACGCCGTTGGAGGTGAACGGATCCATCACGGCGTCGTTCCAGAAGGTGGGCGTGTAGTCCCGGCCGAGGCGGACCTCGCCCAGGGCGCCCGACAGGCTGACCGTGGAGCGGCGGTTGAAGGCCAGGCCGCCGCTGGGGGTGACGCCGTTGCCGGTGTCGTTGAGTATCCCGGCCTCGAGCCAGAAGCTGGCAGCGGCACCGCCGCCGAGGTCCTCGGTGCCGCGGAAGCCCACGCGGCTGCCGGTGTAGCCCGAGCTGTTCTGCCCGGTGCTGCTGGTCGTGACGCCGACGCCGAACGGCGTCTCGGCCTTGTTCGAATAGCCGCTGACCGTGGCGTCGACGACGCCGAACAACGTGACGGAGGACTGGGCGGAAGCGCCGCCGGCGGCGAGGACGGTCAGGGCGATCAGGGTTTTCTTCATGGGGTCTCTGCGGTGTTGGAAATAGGGCAAGGAAGTGAAGCGATCGAGCGCTGGCGAGGGCCAGCCTCGACCACCCGGTGCGCTTGCGGGACAGGCGGAATTCTGGAAGGGGGGGCGATTTGGATACCCCTCCTTGGCGGAGGGGGGGCAGGGCGGGGAAGGCCCGAGGGCCGCGCTTGTCCGGTGCGTCCGGATTGCTGTCCAATGCGCTGCACATCATCACTTCAGCGGGTCGAAGCATGAAGCTCGGCAAGATCATCCTCGGCGCGCTCGCGGTCGCCGCCATCGCCGGAACCGCGGGCTGGTTCAGCCTGGACAAGGAAACGCGCGGGCTGCTCGCCACGCTGCCGACCGACCGCGACCTGCTGTTCTGGAGCCAGCCGCAGCGCGACGCCGCCTTCCGGGCCCTCGATCGCCTGCCGGTGCTGGCCAAGGCCCATGTCGTCGCCGCTGGCGGCAAGCCCTCGCCGTTGCCGCCGGGCCCGCCACTGGCCCTGCCGCTGGATGTCGATGCCTACATGGCCCAGCAAAGGAGTGCCGCACTGCTGATCCTCCATGACGGCAGGCTGCGCCTGGAGCGCTATGGCCTGGGCTTCGACCGCGACGGGCGCTGGACCAGCTTCTCGGTGGCGAAGTCCATCACTTCCACGCTGCTCGGCGCCGCCGTGCGCGACGGCAAGATCCGCAGCCTCGACGACAAGGTCAGCGACTACATCCAGGAGATGAAGGGCTCGGCCTATGACGAGGTCAGCATCCGCCAGCTGCTGACCATGACCTCGGGCGTGCGCTGGAACGAGGACTACGCCGATCCGGACTCGGACGTGGCGCGCTTCAACAACCACCAGCCCGAGGAAGGCGTCGATGCGCTCGTGAGCTACCTGCGCAAGCTGCCGCGGGCAGTGCCGCCCGGCACGCGCTGGAACTACAGCACCGGCGAGACCAACCTGGTGGGCGTGCTGGTCGCGCGGGCGACGGGCAAGCCGCTGGCCAGCTACCTGTCGGAGAAGATCTGGGTGCCGGCCGGCATGGAGCAGCAGGCGACCTGGCTCCTGAGCCGCACCGGCCAGGAGATCAGCGGCTGCTGCATCCAGGCGGCCACGCGCGACTTCGCGCGCTTCGGGCAGTTCGTCCTCGACGGCGCGCGTGCCGGCGGGCAGCCCGTGGTGGCGGACGGCTGGCTGGCCGAGGCCACCACGCGACAGGCCGACATCGGGCAGCCGGGCCGAGGCTACGGCTTCCAGTGGTGGACCTACGACGACGGCAGCTTCGCGGCGCGCGGCATCTTCGGCCAGGGCATCTTCATCGATCCGAAGCGCAGGCTGGTGATCGCCTCCAACGGTGACTGGGCGGGCGGGGCCAACGACCGTGCCGACAGCGTGGCGCGAGAGGACTTCTACAAGGCGGTGCGCAAGGCGATCGACGACGAGTCAGCGGCTGCAGGAACTCGGTGAAGATTCGACTCAGGCAAGATCCCGCCTGGCGCGCTCGATGGGTCGAGCGGACGGCCTGAGTCCGACCTGCTCGGCGCGGCCGGCAGGCCCAGCGCCATCCGGCGGCCGTCGATCTCGACCGCCGTCCGCACGAGCGCCACGTCCGCCAAAGGCTCGGGCCGCACCGCCGCGGCCAGCGTGTTCGCGAAGTCGGTTTCGATCCAGCGGGTGGTGGGGCGTGGAGAAAGCCCCGGGGCTGAGCCCTATTGCGGCAGGTACGGTGCGATCTGCCTGAAGGCATTGGCGACGTACGCTTCCTTCTCGCCCACAGGCGCCACGTAGTGCAGCGCCGCCCTCGCGGCCTCGGGTCCTTCGGTACGGGCGATGATCCAGGCCGCAAGGTAGGGCGAGGCCAGGCAGCCACCCGCGGTGGCGACGTTGCCGCTTGCATGGAAGGGCTGGTTCAGGACTTCGACGCCGGCCGCCTGCACCCAGGGCCTGGTGGTCAGGTCGGTGCATGCCGGCACGCTGCCGAGCAGGCCGAGCCTGGCCAGGATCAAGGTGCCGGAACACTGGGCCGCGACCAGCTGCCGGCCGGGGTCGAGGGCCAGGCGCCCCATCAGCACGGAGTCGTCGACGACTTCCCGTGTCCGCACGCCGCTGCCGACGACGACGGCATCCGCATCTCGAGCGTCCGCCAGCGACGACTGGGCGCGCACGGTGACGCCGTTCATGGACGTGACTTCCGCCGTCGGGCAACACAGCGTCACGCGCCAACCAGGCTTCTTGATCCGGTTCAGGACGCCCAGGGCGATCAGCGAATCCAGTTCGTTGAAGCCGTCGAAGGTGAGGATGGCAATGTGCATGGTGTTGCCATCGTAGGCGCAGCGATCAATACAATCAAAGAATTGTCATGAATACACCGAGCGATGGCCGAAGCCCGATACAAGCAGCTGGTCGATGAACTCGCGGTCGAGATCCGCACCGGGCGTCTTCCGCCGGGTACGCGCCTGCCCACTCATCGCCGGCTGGCCGAGCGCCACGGCCTGGCCCTGGTCACGGCGTCGCGCGTGTATGCCGAGCTCGAGGCCATGGGCCTGGTCAGCGGCGAGGTCGGGCGTGGCACCTTCGTTCGCGAGGCGGCGCTTCCCTACGGCCAGGGCGTCGACCAGCAGGCCGTGGCGGCGGGCCTGGTGGACCTGAACTTCAACTACCCGTCGCTGCCGGGACAAGCCGAACTGCTGCGCGCTGCCCTGCGGCAGATCGCAGCCGGCGGCGATCTGGAAGCGATGCTGCGCTATGCGCCCCATGGCGGGCGCATGCACGAGCGCGCCTGCGTCGCCCGGCACCTCGCGTCGCGGGGGCTGGCGGCCGAGGCGTCGTCGGTACTGATCGTGGACGGCGCGCAGCACGGCCTGGCGGTGACGGTCATGGCGCTGCTGCAACCGGGCGACGTGGTCGCGGTCGACGCCCTGACCTACCCTGGATTCAAGGTCCTGGCCGAGGCCCAGCGGCTGGAACTGGCGCCCGTTCCGGCCGCGGGGCAGGGGCCCGACCTCGACGCGCTGGAGCGCCTCTGCGCCCGGCGTCGGGTTCGGGCCGTCTACACGATGCCGACCCTGCACAACCCGCTCGGCTGGGTGATGAGCGCGACCCGTCGCCGCCGCCTGGCCGCGATCGTCCGGCAGCACGGCCTGCTCGTCATCGAGGACGCGGCCTATGCCTTCCTGGCCGACAACGCGCCGCCGCCGATGGCGATGCTGGCGCCGGACCACACGGTCTATGTCTCGGGCCTGTCAAAGAGCGTGGCGACCGGGCTGCGCGTGGGCTTCGTCGTCGCGCCCCAGGCCTGGGTGCCGAGGATCGAGCGCGCGATCCGGGCCACCACCTTGTGCGCGCCGGGCGTGACGACGGCGATCGCCTGCGGCTGGCTGGAGGACGGCACGGTCGGCCGGCTCGAAGCCGAGAAGCGACAGGACGCCGCGCGGCGCCAGTCGATGGCCGGCGCCGCGCTCGCCGGCCTGCGCTGCGTGCGCCATCCGTCGTCGTACTTCGCCTGGCTGCCGCTGCCCGAAGAGGTCCGCGCCGACCGGGTCGCGACGGCGCTGATGCGCGAAGGGGTTTCGGTGTCGACGGCCGAGCCCTTTGCGACCTCGCGGCAGGTGCCGCACGCCCTGCGGCTGGCGCTCGGTTCGGTCGCGCTCGACAGCCTGGACAGTGCCTTGAGGGCGGTGCGGCGGGTGGTCGGGGAGTACGCCTTCTGAGGGCGCGGCGCCCCGCGCTCAAGTTTCGGCGCCGGGCGCCGATAGAGGAGAGATGGCTTTCCCCACCCTCCCCGCCTTCACCATGGCGTTCCAGCCCATCGTGGACGCCGACCAGCGCGCGGTCTTCGCCTATGAGGCGCTGGTGCGGGGGCTCGAGGGGGAGGGCGCGCTCGAGGTGCTGGGACAGGTCGGCCCCGAGCAGCGCTTCGCGTTCCACGAGGCCTGCCGCATGCGCGCCATCGAACTGGCGGCCGGGCTGGGCATGCGGGCCAAGCTGAGCCTCAACGTCATGCCCAACGACGTGGCCGGCCAGGAGCAGTGCTTTCGCAGCGCGATGGCCGCTGCGGCGCGCTTCGGCTTCCCGGTCGAACAGCTGATGTTCGAACTCACGGAGGGCGAACGGGTGCGGAACCTGCCCGGCCTGGCGGCGTCGTTCAAGACCTTCAAGCGCTACGGCTTCACCTCGGCGATCGACGACTTCGGCGCTGCCTACGCGGGCTTCGAGCTGCTAGCGGGCTTCCAGCCCGACATCGTGAAGGTCGACATGAGCCTGGTGCGGGGCGTCGATGCCGACCCGGTGCGCCTGGCCATCGTGCGCGGCTTCGTGCAGACCTGCGGCGAGCTGCGCGCGCGCGTCGTCGCCGAGGGCATCGAGACGCGCGAAGAGCTGCGCGCGTTGCGCGGCATCGGCGTCAAGCTGTTCCAGGGCTACCTGTTCTCCCGGCCCGTCATCGCGACCCTGCCGCCGATCGCATGGGACGCGGCGTCATGAAGCGCACGCGACTGAACCTGCCCACCCGGGCCGCGCTGTTGACGACCTCGCTGGTGCTGGTCCTGGTCGGCGCCACCGCGGCCTGGCAGTACCGGCAGTTGTCGAAGGGGTACACGGGGCTGCTCGGCCAGCAGCTCCACGGCCTCGCGCAAGCCGCCGCCGCGGACCTGGACTACAAGCTCGCGATGTACTTGGCGACGCTGTCGCGGGAAGCGCGGCGTGGCGATGCCGCGACCTTCTCCGAGCCCGGGCGGCGTGCGCCGTTTCTCGCGAACAGCGGCCTGCGCCCGATGTTCGACGGCATCGCCCTGATCGACGTCGCGGGCAACATCCTCCTGGCCGAGCCGTCACCGGTCGTCAAGGAGGTCAGCGTGGCCGACCGCGACTACTTCCGGCGCGCCCGCGACAGCGGGCTCGCCACGGTCTCGCAGCCGCTGAGCGCGCGCACCAGCGGCAAGTCGGCGGTGCTCATGGCGGTGCCGGTCAAGGACGCCGACGGCCGCGTGCTGGGCGTGCTCGGCGGCGGCCTGAACCTGCATCGGCCGAACATGCTGGGCAACCTGGCGGCGGCGCGCCTGAGCGGCGAGGGCTACTACATCGTCGACTCCGGCGGCGAGTCGCCGGTCTACGTCGTCCACCCCGACCCCGCGCGCGTGCTGCAGCCGGTGCAAGGCAAGGACGCCGGCAGCGAATGGCGTCAGCCCGGTGACCTCGAAAGCAGCGCGAAGATCGCGGCCACCGGCTGGAACGTGCATGTGGTGTTGCCGGCCCGGACCGCCTATGCGCCGCTGGCGAAGGCGCGCCGGGCGCTGCTGCTCCAGATGCTGCTGCTCGCGGCAGTGACCGGCACCCTGGTATGGGCCGGCACGCTGTGGCTGGTGCGTCCGCTCGGCTCCTTGCATTCGGTGATCCGGCACCTGCGCCGCAATCCCGACGCGCCGGTGTCGCTGGACGTGCGCGCGAACGACGAGTACGGCGACCTCGCGCGCGAGTTCGATGCGCTGATGACCGAGTTGCGCACGCAACGCAGCGAAAAGGCGGCGCTGACCGACGCCGCGCCGGTCGGCCTGTTTCGTTGCGACGAGCGGGGGCACATGGTGGACGTCAACGATGCCTACCTGGCCATCCACGGGATCGAGCGGGCACAAGCGGCCGATGGCTGGCTCGGGTGCGTGCGGCCCGCGCAACGCGAGGAGACATGGCGGCAATGGCTCGCGCGGGTGGCCAGCAACGAACCGTTCCAGTTGAAGCGCTGGATCCGGCGCCCCGACGGCAGCAGCGTGCTGGTGTCCCTGCAGATGCAGCCGATCGTTGCGGCCGGCCGGGTGGTCGGCCAGGTCGGCACCCTGATCGACATCACCGAACGCACGCTGGCCGAGCAGGCGCTGCGCACCCAGACCGCGATCTTCGAGATGACCACCGACTACGTGGTGCAACTCGACAAGCATGGCCGCCTGAGCTATATGAATCCGGCGGCGCGCCTGCGCACCGGCGTGGCCCAGGACGCGCCCGTCACGCATTTCACGATGGCTGACTTCATGCCGCCGGCCACCCTACTGCGGCTGCGGGAAACCATCGTCCCCACGGCCGTTTCCCGCGGCGTCTGGGTGGGCGAATCGGACATCTGCGGCGCCCATCCGGCGGACGTATTTCCGGTCAGCCACATGGTCATCGCCCACCGCGACAAGGCCGGCAAGATCGAACGCTTCTCGGGCATCATGCGCGACATCTCGGAAGCCAAGGCGACCGAAGTCGCGCTCTTCGAGAGCGAGGCGCGATTGCGCACCATCGCCGACGCGCTGCCGATGCGGGTGGCGTTCATCGACACCTCGCAGCGCTACAGGTTCGTGAACCGGGCCTACGAAGGTGCCTTCGGCATCCCGCGGGAGGCGATCGTCGGCCGGACGGTGAAGGAGCTGTTCGGAAGCCGCTTTCATTCCATCGAGGCCCACGTGGTCCGGGCCCTGCAAGGGGAGCCGGTCACGTTCCAGAGCGAGCTGGTCAGCGACGGCGGCTATGCCTGCTTCGAGTCGAACTACATTCCCCAGCGCGGCATCGACGGCAGCGTCCTCACGGGCTTCCACGCGGTCTCGACCGATGTCACGCGCCAGAAGCAGGAAGAGAAGCGCCTGCTGCAGCTCGCGCACGAGGATCCGCTCACAGGGCTGGCCAACCGCGCCGGCTTCAACCGGCGGCTCGAGGAAACGCTGGCGGCGGCGCCGGGGGGAGGCCGTGTGGCGGCCTTGATGTTCCTGGACCTCGACCGCTTCAAGCAGGTCAATGACCAGTTCGGCCACGGAACCGGCGATGCCTTGCTGCGAGAAGTGGCCGACCGGCTGGTCCAGGCCCTGCGGGCCCGCGATTTCGTCGCCCGCGTGGGCGGCGACGAGTTCACGGTGATCGTCGGGCAGGTGGCTGACGCCCAGACCGCGGCACGCATAGCGGCCAAGATCGTCGACGCCTTGAGCCGGCCCTACATGCTGAGCGGCTGCCGCGTCGACGTCAGCGCCAGCGTTGGGGTGGCCTTCCATGTCGCCGGCAGCGCGGCGACCGCCACGCAGCTGATGCTCGCCGCCGACGAGATGCTCTACCAGGCCAAGGGCGCGGGCCGCAACGACTACCGGCTGGCGGAGTTTCCCGCGGAGTGCGCGACGGCCTGAGGCGCGGATTCGCCAGGCCATCTGCACCGTGCGGTCAGCCGTCGGCCAGCTTCATCACGACGCGCCCTTCGATGGCGCCCTGTCGCATGCGATCGAAGATGCCGTTGACGTTCTCCAGCGTGTCTTCGGAGTAGACGGTGTGCACCTTGCCATCGCCGGCGAAGGCCAGGGCTTCCTGCAGGTCCATGCGGGTGCCGACGATCGAGCCTCTGATGGTTTTGGCGTTGAGCACGACGTCGAAGATCGGCAGGCCGAACTCGCCGGGCGGCAGGCCCACGAGCGACATCGTGCCGCGCTTGTGCATCATGCCCAGGGCCTGGTCGAAGGCCTTGCGCGAGGGCGCGGTGACCAGCACGCCGTGTGCGCCGCGCAGCGCGCGCTGCAGTTCGTGCGCCGGGTCCACCTTGCTGGCGTTGACGACGAGCTCGGCGCCGACCTTGCTGGCCAGCGCCAGCTTCTCGTCGTCGACGTCGACCGCGGCGACGTGGAAGCCCATCGCCTTGGCGTACTGCACCGCCATGTGGCCCAGGCCGCCCACGCCGGAGATCGCGATCCAGTCGCCGGGTTTGCAGTCGAGCACCTTCAGGCCCTTGTAGACCGTCACGCCCGCGCAGAGCACCGGCGCGATGGCCGAAAAGCCGATGTTCGACGGCAGGTGGCCGACATATCCCGGGTCGGCCTGCACGTATTCGGCATAGCCGCCGTTGACGGTGTAGCCGGTCATCTGCTGGCCGTCGCACAGCGTCTCCCAGCCGGTCATGCAATGCTCGCAGTGGCCGCAGGCGGTGTGCAGCCAGGGGATGCCCACGCGGTCGCCCTCCTTGACATGCTTCACACCGGCGCCGACTGCCGAGACATAGCCGACGCCTTCATGGCCCGGAATGAACGGCGGGCTGGGCTTTACCGGCCAATCGCCATCGGCGGCGTGCAGGTCGGTGTGGCAGACGCCGGAAGCCATGACCTTGACGACGATGCGGCCCGGCACGGCCTCGGGAACGGGGACCTCGTCGATCGTCAACGGCTGCTTGAAGGCGTGGACGACGGCGGCTTTCATGGTCGGCATGCTGTGCTCCTTGGTCGCGGCACGTGGCGAGGTTTTTCAATGTAGCGATCGGGTCGGCGCTTGTCCAGCCCGGTGGCGCCGCGCAGATTGACAACCGGCAATCGGCAGAATATGATTGCGATCATATTAATCCCGATTGGTACGAGCCCCTCATGAGCCGCACCCCGAACAGCCGCAAGGAAGAAACCCACGAGCGTATCGTCGCCGTGGCCGCTCGTGCGATCAGGGAGCGCGGCTATGCCGGCGTGGGCGTGGCCGATGTCATGAAGGAAGCCGGCCTGACGCATGGCGGCTTCTATGCCCATTTCGATTCGCGCGACGCCCTGCTGGTCGAGGCACTCGAACGAGCGGGCCGCGAGAGCGCCGAGGCCCTGGCCCTCGCCGCCGAACGGCGCGCTCGCAGGGGCGTGAGCGCATTCCGCGCGCTGGTCGAGACCTACCTGGCGGATTCGAACCTGGCATCGCTGGCGTGCGGCTGCCCCGTGGCTGCGCTCGGCTCCGACATGCCGCGCCAGTCCGAGGCCGTGCGCGAAGCCTCCGCCCATCGGGTACGGCGCCTGATTGCCGGCGTGCGCGGCGCCCTTCCAGACGCGCCACGCGCGGCGGCCGCGGCGGTGGCCGGCACCCTGGTCGGCGCCCTGCAACTGGCGCGGGCGCTGGGCGACGGCGAAGAAGCGCGCGCGGTGCTGGCGGATGCGCGCAAGTCGCTGCTCGCGCAGTACGAACCGCCCGCCGCCGCCCACTGAACCCTGCCGACATCCTGCCATCGCCATGCTTCCCCTATTAATATGACATAAATCATATTGTTTGTTCCCTCCCACCACCTTCACTCGTCCCAAGGAAGCCATCATGAAAATCAGCAACGCCACCGTCCTCGTCACCGGCGCCAATCGCGGCATCGGCCTGGCCTTCACCCGTGAGCTGCTGGCGCGCGGCGCCCGCAAGGTCTACGCCGGCGCCCGCGATCCGTCCAGCGTCACGCAGCCCGGCGTCGAGGCCATCCGCCTCGATGTCACGAAGCCCGACGAGGTCGCCGCGGCCGTGGCCCGCGCCGGCGACGTGACGCTGGTGATCAACAACGCCGGTGTCGCGCAGGTCGGCGGCTTTCTCGCGGCCGACAGCGAAGAGGTCGCGCGGCGCCAGTTCGAGACCAACTTCTTCGGCATGCTGCGCATGAGCAAGGCCTTCGCGCCGGTGCTGAAGGCCAACGGAGGCGGCGCGCTGCTCAACGTGCTGTCGATCGTCTCGTGGATCAATGGCGGCCAGCTCGCCGGCTATGCGGCGACCAAATCGGCCGCCTGGTCGCTCACCAACTCGTTGCGCCACGAACTGGCGCCCCAGAACACGCAGGTCCTGGCGCTGCACATGGCCTTCGTCGACACCGACCTGGCGCGCGGACTCGAGGGCCCGAAGACCAGTCCCGAGGACATCGTCAAGAGCGCCCTCGATGGCCTCGAGGCCGGTCTCGACGAGGTGCTGGCCGACGATCGCACCCGGCTGGTCAAGCAGGGCCTGACGGCCGCCACGCCTAGCTACCTGCCGACGCGCGCCTGAGCGCCGAGCCGAATCCGACGGACGACACGATGACGCTCGCCACCGCACCCACGGCTCCGGCTCCGGCCGCAGCCGCCCATCCACCCAAGGCCTCGCCCTGGCCGGTGTTCTGGGTCGCCAGCGTGGCGGCCTTCCTGGTCTCGCTCGACAGCACGATGCTGTATTCGGCCTTCGGCGCGCTTCGGACGGGGTTCCCGGACGCCAGCGCGGCCGAGATGTCGTGGGTGCTCAACGCGTACACGGTGGTCTATGCCGCCATGCTGATTCCCGCCGGCGGCCTGTCGGACGCCCACGGCCGCAAGCGAGTCTTCATGCTCGGCGTGTCGCTGTTCATCGCCGCCTCGGCCGCCTGCGGACTGGCCGGCAGCGTCGGCTGGCTGATCGCCGCGCGCGTGCTGCAGGCGGTTGGCGCCGCGCTGCTGACGCCGGCGTCGCTGTCGATCGTGCTGGCGGCCTTTCCGCAAAGCAGGCGAGCGGTCACCGTCAGCCTGTGGGGCGCGGTGGGCGGCTTCGCGGCGGCGGTCGGGCCGAGCCTGGGTTCCTTCGTGATCCAGACCATCGGCTGGCCCTGGGCCTTCTTCATCAACCTGCCGATCGGGGCCCTGTCGCTCTGGTGCGGCGCCTACCTGCTGACCGAGTCGACGCGATCGGCCCACCGGACCCGGATCGACGGGGTCGGAATGAGCCTGCTGATCGTTGCCGTGGGTGCGCTGACGCTGGCGATCGTCGAGTCCGAATCGCTGTACTGGTCGCGCGGGCAGCTGGCGGCCGTCGCGGCGACGGGCGCGATCGCGCTGGTGAGCTTCGTCATCTGGGCCCGCAACGTGCGCGCGCCGCTGATCGACCTGGCGCTGTTTCGCCACCCGACCTACAGCGCGGTCAATGCCGCGACGCTCACGTTCGGGATCGCGTTCGCGATGATGTTCTTCGCCTTCTTCTTCTACATGAGCAATGTCTGGCACTACAGCCAGGCACTCGCCGGCCTGGCGATCGCGCCGGGACCGCTGATGGTGATTCCGGTGGCCATCGTCACCGGCCGGCTCGCCGGACGCTACGGCCATCGGCCGTTCCTGGTCGGCGGCGCCTTGCTGTTCGCCGCCACCGGCCTGTGGTTCCTGCTGGTGCCCGGCACCGAGCCGGCCTATGCGACGCAGTGGCTCCCTGGCCTGTTCCTGAGCGGAGCCAGTGTCGGCCTGGTGATGCCCTCGCTGTCGGGCGCGGCGGTGAGCAAGCTGCCCGCCGCCCACTACGCGGTCGGCAGCGCGGTCAACCAGGCCACGCGCCAGATCGGGTCCGTGATCGGCGTCGCGATCACGGTGGTGCTGCTCGGCCACGGCGTGCTGCAGCGCGGCGACTTCGACGCCCTCTACAAGTGGCACATCGGTCTGGCGCTGCTGACGGCGCTGCTGTGCACGCTGGTCAACACTCGACCAGCGGCGGCGCCGCGCGCCTAGCCCGGCTGCTCGCCCGTGGCGCGGATCTCCACGCGGCGGTTCGGCTCGAAGCAGGCGATGAGCGCGGTGCGGGTCTTCGCCTTGCCCTGGGCCCTGCAATCGGCTTCGGTGACCTTCAACTCCGAGAAACTGCGGCCTTCGGTCGTGATGATGTTGGCCGGGACGCCTTGGGCGACCAGGTAGTCGCGCACGGAGTTGGCCCGCGCCAGCGACAGGCGCTGGTTGAACTCGTTGCTGCCGATCGGGTCGGTGTGGCCGACGATGGAGATCGCGCGCAACCGGATGCCCGAGGACTTGAGCTCCGCGAGCGTGTTGTCGATGCGGGTGCGGCCGGTGGGCGTCAGGTCCGACTTGGCGAAGGCGAAGGTGCCGTCGGCCTTGAGCTCGAAGTTGCGCGCAGCCGGCGGTGGCGGCGGCGGCGGCGGCATCGGTGCCGGCATGGCCGCCGGCGGAGCGGCTCGCGCCACCTGCGGGGGCGGCCCGAACGGAATCTGCAGGCCCACCGAGAACAGCCAGTCGTTCATGCTCTGCCGGTTGGCAGTCAAGCTGTTGTTGGCGTTGTCGACATAGCGATAGCGTGCGTCTGCCACCAGGCGGCCCCAGGAGGAAAACGGCCAGACGATGCCGACCCCCGCATTGGCCATGAAACTCGTGTGGCTGTCGTTGATTCCGAACGCCCGCTCCACCTTGTTGTCGATGGCGCCGATGCCGCCCACGAGATAGGGATGCACGGTGTTCGACTGCCAGCGGTTGATACCCAGGCGGCTCCAGGGGAACCACTGCGCGTCGAGCGTGCCGCTCCAATTCTTGTACTTGTTCGTGCTGTTGAAGACGCCGAAGTTGGTGCCGACGTTGCCGTCCAGTTCCTCGTACTGGCCACGCAGCTCGATGTTCCAACTCGGGCTGATCGGCTTGCCGATGGAGAAGCCTCCGCCCCAGCCGTTGTCGGCATTGCGGTCGCCGTCGGGATGCACGTAGCTGCCGAACGGCGTGATGTACCAGCGGTTGTCGAAGTACTGATCCGGTGCGAAGGTGGTCTGCGCGAGGCAGGCACCATACGGAAGGGCCAGCGCGCAGCAAGCTGCGAAAGTGCGTCGGACGAACATGAAAGCCTCACTTTGCTGATGTTGATGAGAGCCCTCGGCCGGAGCCAGTGGTGTGAAGCACGATAGGTGCGCGCAAGTCTGCGGGCCTGCCTACACGCAACCGGGTGTGTCTCAGTCGCGGCACGGCCACTTCCGGTTTCACTTCTTTCACGATGGAGCGAAACCTTTTGCGCAGCGGCCACGCTGGTGTCGCTCCGAAGAGGCGTTGCACCAAAGGGCAATTGCACCCCGGCGCCTTCACCGCCAACATCGGTTTCCTCGGCAGCCGCGGTGCGCGCAGGCGGCACGGCCGTGCTGTGCTCGAACAACAGGAGTGGCAGCGCATGCGCGTCTCGTTCAACAGGCACGGTCCGTTCTATCGCTGGCAGCGCCGCGTCGGCCTGCTGACCGACACCGATCTCGCGGCGGGTCGCCGTGCCGCGCTGTTCGTGGCCGTGGGGTGGATTCCCGCACTGGTCCTGGCCGCGTTCCAGGGCTTTGCCATCGACGCGCATCCGGAGCGCGCCATCCTGTTCGACTACAGCGCCTATGCCTACGCGTTCGCCATCGTGGCTTTCGTGTTGATGGAGCAGAGCTCGGATCAGCGCATGGCGCAGCTGGTCGGTCAGTTCGAGGACCGGGGAATCGTTCCATCGGCATCGCGAAGCGGCTTTGCCAAGGCCCGCGCGAACATGGAGAGGCGCACCGGGTCGTGGCTGGCCGAAGGCCTGATCCTCGTGCTGGCCTACCTGCTCTCCTGGCTGTGGCTCACGAAGGCCCCGATGTCTGCCGCCGGCGGCACATGGCACGGGCGCATGGTCGACGGCACGCTCCAGCCGACCCTGGCCGGCTGGTGGGCCATGCTGGTCGCGCTGCCGCTGTACTGGTTCCTGCTCGGGCGCTGGCTGTGGCGCTTCGTGACATGGGGCTTGATGCTGCATGAGATCGCGCGCTGCGACATGCGCCTGGTCGCGACGCATCCCGATCGCTGCGGCGGACTCGCCTTCATGGGGCAGTACCCGAAGACCTATGTCCTGTTCGTGTTGGCCGAAAGCACGGTGGTGTCCGCCACGGTTCTCAAGCTGGTCGTGCACGGCGATGCCAGCCTGATGGGCTTCAAGTTCGCCCTGATCGGCATGATCGTCTTCTTCGCCATTGCCTTCGTCGCGCCCCTCGCGGTCTTCGCGCCCCGGCTCGTGGCCTTGAAGCACGCCGGTCTGGCGCACTACGGCTCACTGGCCAGCCAGCACAACATCGCCTTCGAGAAGAAGTGGATTTCGGCGACCAGGGCACTGCCGGCTGAAGAGATGCTGGGCTCGCCCGACCCGTCGTCGATGGCCGACTTCGCTGCCGGCTACGACCTGATCAAGCGCATGCTTCCGGTGCCGGTGACCCTGGAGAGCGTCATGCCGATCGTCCTTGCGGCGGTGCTTCCGCTGATTTGCGTGGCGGCCACGCAGATACCTCTTGCGCAGATCCTCGAGCAGGTCAAGACCTTGCTGCCTGTTTGAAGCTGGCCGGCAAGCTCAGGCGGCGCCGCGAAAGCAGGAAAGCCCCCAGGGGGTGAGCTTGACCGGCAGGTGGTAGTGCTGCGAAGGATCGGCCAGGCCGAAGCGAAAACACTGCACCTCCATGAAGGCCGGCTCGGGAAGCGCCTGTCCGCGCGCCCGGTAGTAGTCGCCCACGTGCAGTCGCATCTCGTAGACACCGATGTCGAACAGTTGGGCCTGCCCCTCGATGCCGTCCACCACGCCGTTGCGCCCCACCTTGCCGGCGACCAGCGGCTCCCAGCGCTCGGCCCGACCGCGTTCGCCGGTTTCCCTGCGCAGGACCTCGACCCGCATGCCGACCGCAACCACCCCGTTGGCCACGTCAACGACGTGGATCGACACAGCTTGCATTCTCGCTCCTTGCCTCCAGGCGCATGACGCGCGACAGGAGCGAATTTAACGGATGCCGGCGGAGTGCCGTCGGCTGGGGCCGGTCGACTTTTCTCGGTGCGTCTTCAGGACTGCGGCTTCGAGAGTGCGGCGCACGCCGGCGTGCCGTCGGCCTGCTTGAGATAGGCGATCAGGTCGGCGCGCTCGGCCGGGTCCGCGATCCCGGAATAGGTCATCGAGCTGCCGGGCACCACCGCCAGGGGCATGGCGAGGAAGCGGTCGAGCGTGGCGTCGTTCCAGACGATGCGGGACTTCTTCATCGCCTCCGAGTAGTCGAAGCCGGGCACGCTTCCGGCCAGCCGACCGAACAGGCCGCAGTGGTGCGGACCGACCCGGTCGCTGGCCAGCGCATGGCAGGCCTGGCAGCGGGCATAGACCTGTTCGCCGCGCAGCGCGTCCGGCGCGGCCTGCGCGGGCGCACCCATCCACGCGGCCAGCAGGCTGGCCGCCAATCGGCTGCAGGGCTTCACGACACGAAGGCCGACGGAACGGGCGCCTCGCCGATGGCCTGGCGCAGCACGGCCCAGTGCATCGCCTCGTCCCCGAGGATGCTGGCAGCGGCCTTGGCGAGATCAGGGTTGCCGAACAACGGAACCGCGCCGAGGTAGGCGCTCACCGCGCCCTGCTCGAGGCGGGCGGCGAAGCGCAGCACGTCGGCCTGCGACTTCAGCTGCTGCACCGGAAAGTCGTAGCTCGGCTTGGGCGTGGCCGGCTTGCCGCCCAGCTTGGCGACCGTCTTGGCCAGCAACTCTGCATGCTCCTTGTGGTGCCCCTGGAAGGTCAGCGCCAGCGCGAGCGTCGGCTTCTCCAGCAACTGGCTCTCGGCGCCCAGCTGGTAGGCGGCGATCGCCTCGAGTTCCGCACCCAGGGCGGTGTTGAGGATCTGGACGTCGTTGCCCGTCGCGCCGTCGGACTTGGCGGCCAGCGCGTCCTGCCCGGACAGCAGCGCGACCGCGGTCCCGGACAGGAGCAGGCCGGACTGGCCGAGGAACAGGCGCCGGGCGGCGATCGGGGCGGGCATTTGAAAGAACGACATGGCTAGTCTCCTGGTAGGTTGGGATCGATGACGGGCGGGTGAGCAGTGGCGGCAACTTCAGCGAGCACGTGCGCCACGATGCGGTCACAGCGCGCACCGTCGAACGAGAACGCATCGCCGAGCGCGACGTCGAGATCGCGCGAGAGGCCCTCGCGCAACAGGCTGCGGGCGCGGAAGAAGCGGGTGCGCACCGTGGCTTCCGCAAGCTGCAGCATGGCCGCGGTTTCGGTCACGCTCAGTTCCTGGACCGCGCGCAGCATGAACACCGTGCGATAGCTGTCCGGAAGCCGATCGATGCGAGCCTCCATGAGTCGTCGTATCTCGTCCCGCATGGCCAGTCCTTCGGGTCGGTCGCCGGGATCGTCCGCCATCCAGGGGGCGTCGCTATCGTCGGCGCCGATGGCGGTGTCCAGCGGAATCACCTGCGCGCTGCGCCGGCGCAGGCGTCCCAGCGATTCATTGATGACGATCCGGCTGAGCCAGGTGGCGAGCTGCGCGTGGTCGCGAAAGCTGCCGATCGCGCGCCAGGCACCGAGGTAGGCGTCCTGCAGTGCGTCTTCGGCATCGTCGTCGCTCTTGAGGATGCTGCGCGCGGTGCGGAACAGCAGCTGGTTGTGGCGGCGCATGATGCGCTCGAAGGCGGCCGCGTCGCCGTGTGCGGCCCGCAGGGCCAGTTCGTGGTCGGAGGCGGACTGCGGGGCGATGGGGTGGGGGGCGGTGTGTGGCATGGCTTCCTGCCCCCATTAGATGGGGCGATGAAGCCGGGCGTTTCAGTTTTCTTTGGAGCCGATCAGGCCGCGGCCGGCGTGAACTTGAGCGCCACCCCGTTCATGCAATAGCGCAGCCCGGTCGGCTTCGGCCCATCGTCGAACACATGGCCCAGGTGGCCGCCGCAGCGGTGGCAGTGAACCGCGGTGCGCACCATGCCGAAGGTCTTGTCCTCGGTCTGGCCGACGGCGTTCGGCAATGGCTGCCAGAAGCTCGGCCAGCCGGTTCCGCTGTCGAACTTGGTCTTCGAGGAAAAGACGTCGAGGCTGCAGCCGGCGCAGGCGAAGACACCGGCACGGTGCTCGTCGTTCAGCGGACTGGAATAGGGGCGCTCGGTTCCCTCCTTGCGCAGCACGGCGTACTGGCCGGGTGTGAGCAGCTTGCGCCACTCCTCGTCGGTGTGGGTCACCTCGAACTTCGCCGGCTCCGCCGCGATGGCGGAGCGCGGGCTCCAGCCCAGCGCGTTGGCGATCGCCAGCCCAAGCGTGGAGCTGCCGGCCAGCAGGGCAAAGCGTCTTCCTTGGGGGCGCATGGTCGTTCCTTTGCAAATCAGTGCATCCGACACATAGTTCGTCGTGCATCGGTCGGCGGTTACAGCCGGGGCCGCGACAACTTTCACGCCATGGGTGTAACCGGGAACCCGTGGCTCGCGAACTCACATCGAGCGGGACAGCCTCCCGAACGCAACCAACCCAGCGAAGGATGACGCCACATGAACAAGCCATCGACCCCCCCTGCGCCGCGTTTCGCCGGCGGCGCTTTCTTCTCGCGCCGTGCCGCGCTCGGCGCGGTCGCCGTGCTGGCGGGCGCGGCCGCCTTTCGGGTCGTCCCGTCGCTGGCGGCCGAGAGCGCGGTGGTGATCCCGGTGCCCGCCGACGACGCCGCTGCCGCGACGACGGCGACCGAAACCGCCGTCGTTGCCGGTGGCTGCTTCTGGGGCGTGCAGGGCGTGTTCCAGCACGTGAAGGGCGTGACCAATGCGGTCTCCGGCTATGCCGGCGGCGACGAGAAGACCGCCAAATACGAGTCGGTGGGATCCGGGCGCACCGGCCATGCCGAAGCGGTTGCGATCACCTACGACCCGAAGCAGATCAGCTACGGGCGCATCCTGCAGATCTATTTCTCGGTGGCCCACAACCCGACCGAACTGAACCGGCAGGGTCCGGACCACGGCACGCAGTACCGCTCGACGATCTTCGCGCAGAACGCGGAGCAGGCCAGGATCGCCAAGGCCTATATCGAGCAGCTCGACAAGGCCAGGAGCTTCGGCCAGCCGATCGCGACGACCATCGAACTGCAGAAGCGCTTCTTCCCGGCGGAGGCCTACCACCAGGACTATCTGACGCGCAACCCGACGCAGCCGTACATCGTGTTCAACGACCTGCCCAAGATCGAGAACTTGAAGAAGGTGTTCCCGGATCGCTACCGCGCCGAGCCGGTGCTCGTCGGCGGCCGCACCGCCGGTTGAGCAACCCCTGCGTCGCCGCTGCCGCGCAGGCCTATTCGGCCCGGATGCCGTTGCGCAGGATGCCGATGGCGTCGACCTCGATCTCCACGATGTCCCCGGGCTTCATCCAGACCGGCGGCGTGCGCTTGGCACCGACGCCGCCGGGCGTGCCGGTCACGATCACATCGCCGGCGGCCAGCGGCGTGAAGGCCGAGATGTGGGCGATCTGGCGCGGGATGCTGTGGATCAGCTTGTCGGTGGTGGTGCGCTGCATCTCCTGGCCGTTGAGCCGGGTCACCAGGGTCATCACCTGGCCGTCGCGGATCTCGTCGCGCGTCACCATCCACGGGCCGAAGCCGCCGGTGCGCCAGAAGTTCTTGCCCGCGGTCCATTGCGGCGTGGCCGATTGCCAGTCGCGGATGCTGCCGTCGTTGTAGCAGGCGTAGCCGGCGATGTGATCCCAGGCGTCCTGCTCGGCGATCCGGCGGCCTGCCTTGCCGATCACGACGGCGATCTCGCCTTCGTAGTCCAGCCGGGTCGACTCGGGCGGCAGCACGATGTCCTCGCCATGGGCGAGCTGCGACTCGGCCACGCGCAGGAAGAGGGTCGGCTGCTCGGTGATCTCGCGGCCGGTCTCGCGCACATGCTCGCCGTAGTTGAGCCCGACGCAGACGATCTTGCCCGGGTTGGGAATCACCGGCAGCAGCCGGACCTCGTCGAGCTTCGGCCCGGGCTCGGCCGCGGCGACGACCCGGGCCGCCTCGCCCAGCAGGCCGGCGGCGATCAGCGACTTCAGGTCGGCGGCGCGCTCGCCGAAGGCCCGGCGCAGGTCGACGACGCGGTCGCCGACGACCGCGCCATAGCTGTCGGCGCCGTCGTGTTGGTAGCTGATGAGTTTCATGGAATGCCTCTGTGTGCAGGTGGATCGGATGGGTGTGTGCCTGGCCGCGGGTTCATGGCGCGACCGGCAGGTATTGCGAGATGCGATCGAGGTCCGTCCCCGTGCGCGCCACGCCGACGATGTAGCGGTCGGGCCGCAGGATCACGGCCTGGGCCTCGTGGGCCTGCAGCCAGCGGTCGAGCAAGGTGTCGGGCCGGTCGATGACGATGGCGCCGGCGCGGCGCCAGCGTTCGGCCGTGGCCGGAGCGGCCGCTGCCAGGGCCCCGGCCCGGCCGATCACCGCGCTGCGCCGCCCGAGCAATTCGTCGAGCAGGCGGCCATCGTCGAGGCGCGGTTGCGGAAACGGCCGGCCGGCCGGCGTGCCGGGCGTGGCGTCGAAGGCCCCGGCGCCGAGCAACTGAGGGGGCAGCTCGAAAATCTCGGGCTGGGCGGTGCGGAATCTCGCGTCGCGCTGGGCGGCGAGTTCGGGGTCGGTGGTCTGGATGATGTTGCCCAGGCGCACCGCAAGTTCGATCAGCGCACGCACGTGCGGCGCGCGCTCGGACTCGTAGCTGTCCAGCAGTGCGGGCGGCGCTCCGTGCTTCAGCACGGCCTCGAGCTTCCACGCCAGGTTGGCGGCGTCTCGCAGGCCGGCGCACATGCCCTGGCCGAGGAAGGGCGGCGTCTGGTGGCAGGCGTCGCCGGCCAGCAGCAGGCGGCCCCGGCGCCAGCCTTCGGCAATGACCGAGTGGAAGGTGTAGATGGCGGCGCGCTCCAGTCGCGCCTGGTCGGGCCGCACCCAGGGGGCGACCATGCGCCACAGCGCGGCGGGCTGCACCATTGCGTCCCTGTCATCGTCCGGCAGCACCATGATCTCCCAGCGCCGCCGGCGGCCGACCACGTTGCAGTAGGTCATCGGCCGGGCCGGGTCGCAGTGCTGCACGGTATGCGTGGGCAGGGCGACGTCTTCCTCGAGCACGACATCGAACACCAGCCAGGGCTGCTTCAGGCCGAGGTCGACCATCCGGCTGCCCATGTGCTGGCGCACCGGCGAGCGCGCGCCATCGCAGCCGACCACGAAGCGGGCGCGGACGGCGGCGGTCTGCCCGTCGTCGAGGTTGCGCACCGTCAGCGTCGCGGCGTCTTCGTCCTGGGCCACGCCGACCACTTCGTGGCGCAGCCGCAGCTGCACGCCGGGATAGCGCGCCAGCCCGGCGCGCAGGACGGCTTCGAGCTCCGGTTGGTGGAAGTAGTAGTTGTTGGCGCAGCCGTGCGGGCCCAGCGCCGCCGTGCCGCCCCGGATCAGCATCGTCTCTCCGGCCGCGTTCACGAAGTGCATGCCCTGCTCGCCGGCCCGGGCGATGGCCAGGGCCGGCTCGCGCAACCCCGCGGCCTGGAGGATGCGCAGCACCTCGCCGTCGAAATGAATGGCCCTCGGGAGCGGGAAGATGCCGCCTTCCTTCTCGAGCACCAGCACCGACAGGCCGGCGGCGCCCAGCAGGTTGGCCAGGGTCGCGCCGGTCGGCCCGAGGCCGACGATCGCCACGTCGTGCACGCGCGCCGGCTCAGCCACGCTGGTCTTCCTGCATGCGACGCGCCACGTCGGCCTGCCATTGCGTACGGCTCATGAATTTCGGCAACCGCTTGGCGATGGCTTCGGCCTGCGCGAGGATGGCCTCGTCCGAGCGTGACAGGTCGATCGGCTCGCGCAGCGGCTGCTCGCAGTACCAGGGCGTGTCGACGAACAGCTCCAGCCGGTTGCCCTCGGGGTCCCGGCAGTAGACCGACACGGCGTTGCCGTGCGTGACCGGGTGCATGTCCAGCGCGCCTTCGGCCAGCAGGCGGTCGTGGAACAGGCGCAGCGTGGCGATGTCGGGGACGCGGAAGGAGATCTGGTTGACGACGTTGAAGCCGATCTCCCGGGGCCGTCCCGTGGCCAGTACCAGTTGATGATGCTCGGACGGGTCGCGGCTCAGGAACACCAGCTGGACCGGCCCGAGGTCGCCGGCGTCGGTCTCGGTGAATCGCAGGGCCCGCTTGTAGAAGGCGGCCATCCGCGGCAAGTCGGTCACGTAGAGGCCCATGTGGCTGAATTGCAGCTCCGACGGGTTCTGTTCTGGCATGGGTTGTCTCCTGGAGAAAAATATCGGCGTTCTGTTGGCTATTCTTCCGGAAAATTATGCATTGATTATCACAAAGTGACAATACACGAGTATTTTGCTCGCCGCCCGCCTGGCTTGACAACTTGCCGGATTCGCACAGGATGCGGGGCGCCATGACCGCCCTCACGCTGCACTACCACCCCCTCTCGTCCTACTGCCAGAAGGTGCTGATCGCGATCGACCTGCTCGGGGTCGAGGTCGACAAGCGGCTGCTCGACCTGGGCAACCCGGCCGAGCGCGATGCCTGGCTGGCGTTGTGGCCCACCGGCAAGATGCCCCTGCTCGTGGACCAGGGGCGGCCGGTCCCCGAATCGAGCATCATCATCGAGCACCTGCAGCACGGCCACGCCGCTGGCGGCCGCACGCTCGTTCCGCATGACGCCGCCGACGCGCTCGACGTGCGCCTGTGGGATCGGCTTTTCGACCTCTACGTGATGACGCCGATGCAGGCGTTCACGGCCGACCTGCTCAAGCCCGAGGGCGAGCGTGATCCACGCAGCGTGGCCCGGGCGCGGGACACCCTGTCGATGGCCTACGCCTTGATCGACCGCCGCCTCGAGGGCCGGACCTGGGTCGCGGGCGACGCGTTCAGCATGGCCGATTGCGCCGCCGCGCCGGCCCTGTTCTATGCCGCGACCTACCTGCCGCTGCCGCCGCAGCAGTCGCAGCTGTCGGCCTACTTCGAGCGCTTGATGGACCACCCGTCGGTCGCGGCCGTGATCGACCAGGCGCGGCCTTACTTCAAGTTCTATCCGGGGCGGGCCGGCCTGTCGCGCCGGTTCTTCGACCCGACGGCCGGCTGAGCGAGGGCCTTCAGGTCCAGCCGAGCCAGTGCCAGTAGGTGACGGCGAACAGCAGCATCAGCGCATAGCCCACGATCGTGACCGGCACGCCGACGCGCGCGAACTGCTTGCCGTTGAAGGTCTCGGTGCCCAGGCAGACCATGTTCTGGGGCGCGTTGATCGGCAGGATGAAGCCGAAGCTCACCGTGAAGCCGAGCAGCATGGTCATGCCGACCTTGTTGATGTCGCCCGGCAGGGTCTGCAGCACCGAGATCAGGATCGGCAGCAGCGCCGCGGTGAGGGCGGTGGCGCTGGCGAAGCCCAGGTGGATGACGATCAGGAAAGCCGACAGGATCGCGAACACCGCCACCGGCCCCTGCGTGGCCAGCCCCGAATGCGCGACCACGAAGCGCCCCAGCCACTGGCCCGCCTGCGTCGACAGCAGCGCCGTGCCCAGGCTGATGCCGACGCCGAAGACGATCAGCGTGCCCCACGGGATGCGCCCCTGCAGCGACTTCCAGTCCATCACGCCGAGCCGCGGCAGCATCAGGACCACCAGGCCGACATAAGTGATGGAGGCGGTGTCGATGTCATGCAGCTTGCCCTCGGTGGCCCAGAACAGCAGCAGGCCGACCGACACCGCGGCCAGCCGCTTCTGCGGGCCGGTCATCGGGCCGAGTGCCTCCAGGTCGCGCTGCACGGCTTCCTTGCCGCCGGCGATCGCCTCCGATTCGGGCGGCAGCAGCCAGCGGACCATGAAGTACAGCACGATCGACATCACGACGGCCCACGGCGCGCCGGCGATCAGCCACTGCAGCCAGCTGACGCGCTCGCCGAGCAGCTTGTCCATGAAGCCGACCGTGAGCAGGTTCTGCGCCGCCGCGGTCTGGATGCCGACGTTCCAGACGCTGGTGGCCATGGCCACCGTGATCATGATGCCGGCGGCGATGTTGGAGCGGCGGTCGACCCCGAAGGCGACGATGACGCCCATCATGATCGGCACCACGCAGGCGCTGCGCGCGGTGGCGCTCGGCACCACCAGCGACAGCACGATGGTGACCATGATGCTGCCGATCAAAATCCGCCGGGTGGTGGTGCCGATGATCGACAGCGTGACCAGCGCGATGCGCCGGTCCAGTCCGGTGATGGTCATGGCGGCGGCGATGCACAGGGCGGCGCCCACCAATGCCAGCGCCGTGCTCGAGAAGCCCGCGAGCGCCATGCCCAGGGCCTGGGACGTGCCATAGAGGCGTGAAGGATCGCCGACCTGCGGCGCCAGCCCGACCAGCGCCGCCATCAGCGAGGTGATCATGATGGCGCTGGCTTCGTAGCTCACCGACTCGCTGATCCAGACGATGATCGCGAACACCAGGATGGCGAGCATCCGATGCCCGGCGACCGGCAGGCCATCCGGCAAGGGGAGGGCCAGCACGGCCACCATGGCCAGCGCGGCGAGGTAGAGGCCCCAGGGCAGCGGCTTGCGCACCGCGGTTGCTCGCTGGCCCGGATCGTTGGTGGCAAGGCTCATCGACGGACCCCCTCCCGCGGGCCGGGTCGATCTTGGCGCAAGGGCGCCAGGAAGACAACCTGGTCGATCGTGACCTTGGCTTCCTTCAGCAACGACCAGGCCCTATGGCTCTTGTCGCTGGTGCCGGTGTGCATCCACGGAATGCCCCAATCCGACGTGCGCGTATACCGCCGTCGATGCCATGGCCCCGCCCCGCTGCCCACCGCGTCAAGGAACGGCACCGAACAGCGCACCGACCCCGGCGGTCACGGCCATGGCCAATGTGCCCCAGAAGGTCACGCGCAGCGCGCTCTTGGCAACTGATGTGCCACCGACGATGGCGGCCATCGCCCCAAGCAGGGCCAGCAAGAATGCGGCGCTGACGATGGTCCATTGCAGCAATGAACTCTCGGGGGCCAGTGCCACGACGGCCAATGGCATCGCCGCGCCCACGGCAAAGCTGATAGCGGACGCCCCGGCCGCTTGCAGCGGTCGGGCACTGAGCGCCTCCGAAATACCCAGCTCATCGCGCGCATGTGCACCGAGGGCGTCACGCGCCATCAATTGCGTGGCGACCTGGTTGGCGAGTTCGTGCTCCAGACCACGACGTACATAGATGGCCGCCAGTTCCCGATGCTCTGCGTGGCCATCCCTCGCCAGTTCTTGGCGCTCGCGTTCCAGGTCTGCCTTCTCGGTATCTGCCTGGGAGTACACCGAGACGAATTCCCCCGCCGCCATTGACATGGCGCCCGCCACGAGACCTGCCACGGCCGTGGTCATGATGGTGGCATGGCCCGCTTGCGCCGCTGCGACACCCGCGACCAAGCTGGCAGTGGAAATGATTCCGTCATTGGCGCCGAGAACGGCGGCCCGCAGCCAGCCTATGTGTTCCGTGCGGTGTCGCTCGGCGTGTGCGCGCTGGTGGTGTGATCTCATCGACTCGTTACCTGTTCAATGCTTGTTCGCAGAGGCGCAACTTTGGAGCATGCGCACCCCAGTTCGCCCGCCGGCAGCATACACATCCGATTTCAACGATTCATTGGACTAGTCGATCGTGACCTTCGCTTCCTTCACCAGCTGCGCGTACTTGGCCGTGTCGCTCTTGATCTGCGCGGCCATCCGGGCCGGCGTGTCGCCGACCGGCTCGGCGCCGATCTCGGCCATGCGCTTGCCGAACTCCGGCGACTGGATGATCTTCACCAGCTCGGTGTTCAGCCGCTCGACGATGTCTTTCGGCGTCGCGGCCGGTGCCAGGATGCCGAACCAGGTGCCCTGGTCGAAATCCTTGAGGCCGGATTCGGCCAGCGTGGGCACGTCGGGCAAGGTGCTCGAGCGCTTCGCCGTCGTGACCGCCAGCGCGCGCAGCTTGCCGCCCTTGATGTGCTGGACCACCGGCGTCAGCGTGTCGAAAGACATGTCGACCTGGCCGCCCAGCAGGTCGGTGGTCAGCGGCGCGCTCCCCTTGTAGGGCACGTGCAGCAGCTCCACGCCGGCCAGGCTCGCGAACTGCGTGCCGATCAGGTGCTGCACGGTGCCGTTGCCGTTCGAGCCGTAGGAGAGCTTGCCCGGCGATGCCTTGGCCAGCGCGAGCAGCTGCTTGACGTCCGTGGCCGGCGACTTCGCATTGACCACCAGCACGTTGGGCACCATCGCGATGGTGGTGACCGGCGCGAAGCTCTTCTCGAAGTCGTAGGGCAGCTTCTTGTAGACGCTGGTGGCGATGGTGTGGTGCACGGCGCCCATCAGCAGCGTGTAACCATCGGGCTTGGCCTTGGCCACGTAGTCGGCACCCAGCGTGGCGCCGGCGCCGGGCCGGCTTTCGACGATGACCGGCTGGCCCAGGCTCTGGCCGAGCTTGTCGCCGATGGCCCGCGCCAGCACGTCCGAACTGCCGCCGGGCGGGAAGGGCACGACGAGGCTGATCGGCTTGGTGGGCCACGCCTGGGCGCTGGCGAAGGTTGCGGCCAGGCCGAAGGCGAGCGCCGTGAGCACGCGGGCGTGCGCGAGGTTCGATGTCATGAATGTCTCCTTGTGGGTATGTGGCGAGTGGTGTCAGCGATGCAGGGACCGAATCACTGCGAAAGTGAATCCATGGTTAACCTGCGTTCAACAATGAGCGGCCGGCAGCTGGGCCACCAAGAGGCGGCGCATGGTTTGTCTCCTGGCGTTGGGTAGGCACGAGCGGGCCCCGGCAGCTCTGGCGGCTGCTTCGGAACCGGGGTTGGAGCGCGGCGAGGCCTCAGGCCGCCTTGCGCTGCGACGCGGCCAGTACCTGGCCGCAGACCGCCTTGGTCACGTCGGCGGTGGTGGCCTTGCCGCCGAGGTCGCGGGTGTGCAGGCTCTTGTCGGCGGTGACCTTCTCGATCGCCGCCATGACCAGCTTGGCGGCGTCGAATTCGCCCAGGTGCTCGAGCAGCATCACGACCGACCAGAAGGTGCCGACCGGGTTCGCCAGGCCCTTGCCCATGATGTCGAAGGCCGAGCCGTGGATCGGCTCGAACATCGACGGGTAGCGGCGCTCCGGGTCGATGTTGCCGGTCGGCGCGATGCCCAGGCTGCCGGCCAGCGCGGCCGCGAGGTCGCTCAGGATGTCGGCATGCAGGTTGGTGGCGACGATGGTGTCGAGCGAAGCGGGGTTGTTGACCATGCGGGCGGTCGATGCGTCGACCAGTTCCTTGTCCCACTTCACATCGGGGAACTCCTTCGAGACCTGCAAGGCGATCTCGTCCCACATCACCATCGCGTGGCGCTGGGCGTTGCTCTTGGTGATCACGGTGAGCTGCTTGCGGGGGCGCGACCGGGCCAGCTTGAACGCGAAGCGCATGATGCGCTCGACACCGGCGCGGGTCATCATCGAGACGTCGGTGGCGGCCTCGATCGGATGGCCCTGGTGCACGCGGCCGCCGACGCCGGCGTACTCGCCTTCGGAGTTCTCGCGCACGATGACCCAGTTGAGGTCGTCGGGCCCGCAGCGCTTGAGCGGGCCGTCGATGCCGGGCAGGATGCGGGTCGGGCGCACGTTGGCGTACTGGTCGAAGCCCTGGCAGATCTTCAGGCGCAGGCCCCACAGCGTGATGTGGTCGGGGATGTGCGGGTCGCCGGCCGAGCCGAACAGGATGGCGTCCTTGTCGCGCAGTGCGTTCAGGCCGTCGTCCGGCATCATCACGCCGTGCTCGCGGAAGTAGTCGCCGCCCCAGTCGAAGTTCTCGAACTCGAACTGGAACTTGTCGCTGGCCGAGGCCAGTGCGGCCAGCACCTGCTGGCCGGCCGGAACGACTTCCTTGCCGATGCCGTCGCCGGGGATGGTCGCGATCTTGTACGTCTTCATGGGCTTGTCTCCTGGGGGTTTGGGTAGGGGGTAGGCGTACTGTAGGAACTCGACGGGCCATTGGATCGGGGCTAAAGTGAATCCATCATTTACCTGGATTCAACAATCAGCGGCCCATGACACCCGGCATCCAACCTGCAGACCTCGGCTTCTTCTCGGCCCTCGCCGGCGCGGGGAGCCTCAGCGCGGCGGCACGCGAGCTCGGCATCACCACGCCCGCGGTGAGCAAGCACCTGGCGCTGATGGAGTCCCGCCTGGGCGTGGCGCTGGTCAACCGGACCACGCGCCGGATGAGCCTGACCCCCGAGGGCGAGCTGTACCTGGAGCACGCCCGGCGCATCCTCGGCGAGATCGACGGCATGGCGGAGATCCTCGGGGTGGCCAAGGCCACGCCCAAGGGCCTGCTGCGGGTCAACGCGACGCTGGGCTTCGGCCGCAGCCATGTGGCGCCGATCATCTCGAAGTTCGTGCGCAAGCACCCCGAGGTCCAGGTGCAGCTGCAGCTGTCGGTGAATCCACCGGCCCTGACCGAGGACTCGTTCGACATCTGCATCCGCTTCGGCGCGCCGCCGGATTCGCGGGTGATCGCCCGCCAGCTGGCGCCCAACCGGAGGCTGCTGTGCGCCGCGCCGGCCTACCTCGCGAAGCATGGCATTCCCAAGGTGCCGAACGACCTCACCAAGCACAACTGCATCGGGATCCGGCAGGGCGAAGAGGCCTACGGCGTCTGGCGGCTGGCGAGCGGCCGGGGCCGCAGTGCGACCACCGAGTCGGTCAGGACCCGGGGCAACCTGACAACCAACGACGGCGAGATCGCGGTCAGCTGGGCGCTCGATGGCCACGGCATCCTGATGCGGGCCGAATGGGACATCGAGCGCTACCTGCGCACCGGCCGGCTGGTGCAGGTGCTGCCCCATTGCTACACGCCGGACGCGGACATCTACGCCGTGTATCCGCAGCGCCACCAGCTGGCGGCGCGGGTGCGGGCCTTCGTGGATTTCGCGGCGCTCGTGCTTCAGCAGCCCAGGGCGTCGGCGTCGCCGGCGGCTGCTTGAGCACGGCGCCGGCCTTTCAACCCGGCGAGCCTTGACACCAGCCCCGGTTGCCACCGACACTTTTTTGGCTACAGCTGTCGCGAGGAGATGCAACCATGAGGCTCAAGCTCGTTTATGGCGACCAAGGCCCCGATGTCACCGCGCTTCAGCAGGCCTTGCTGGCCGCGGGCTTCAACCCCGGCGTCATCGATGGCGACTTCGGAACCGGTACCTTCAACGCGGTGTCCGCGTTCCAGCAAGCCAAGGGACTGCTGGCCGACGGCATTGCAGGGCCTCGAACCCTCCATGCCCTGGGCCTGGCCGAGTCCGCGGACCTGCCCGACGCCACCGGCGACATGAGCGTGCAGGTCGCCTCCCTGATGCTGCCCGGTGCGCCGCTCGCGAACATCAAGACCCATCTGCCGGTCATCCTGGCTTCGCTTCGCGCCTTCGAGATCCCGGACCGGACCATGGCGCTCATGGCCATCGCCACCATCCGTGCCGAGACGGCGGGCTGCGCGCCGATCAGCGAAGGCATCAGCGCATTCAACACCTCGCCCACCGGGCATCCCTTCGATCTCTACGACCACCGCAGCGACCTCGGCAACCAGGGCCCGCCCGACGGCGCGCTGTTCAAGGGGCGCGGCTTCGTGCAGCTCACGGGCCGCTCGAACTACCGGCGCTACGGGCCACGGCTGCCCACCCCCGCGGACCTGGTCAAGAAACCCGAACTGGCGAACACGGCCAGCGTCGCGGCCGACCTGCTGAGCCTGTTCCTGGCCGACCGGGAGCTGCAGATCAAGGATGCAATCCTGCATGGGAACTTCCAGGCGGCGCGGCGCCTGGTCAACGGCGGCCTGCACGGTTGGGAGCAGTTCGAGACCTCCTTCAAGAGGGGCGACATGGCCATGCCCCGCTGAGAGACGAGCACGCCATGCGAACTTGCTGCCTGGTTGCCGCCCTCGCCCTGGCGACCTGCGTCTGCGCCCATGCGGACCGGACCGAGTACGCGTTCCGCTGGGACCCGGCACAGGGCGGCCCGGCGACGGCGCAGCAGGCGGCCAGGCAACTCGGCATCGCGGACGACAAGCCCAAGGCGCTGGTGGTCCGCTACCTCGACGTCCGGCGACCCGCGGGGCTGCCCGACGACAGCTACGGCGCGGTGGCGCGCGAGCGGACCGACGATGACGGGCCGGAGTCGATGTACAAGGTGCGAGCCCCATTGTCGAAGGCGGCCAGGAAGCTGCTGTCGACTTGGTCCTGCCCCCTGGCCGGCCCGAAGCGCGAGAGCAAGCTGGAAGTGGATGTGAACTGGGCGGTCGACGAAGGGACGGATGCCGCGCCGACGCCGCGCGAAGCCATCTCCTTCAGCTGTTCCGTCGAGGCCGCCGCCGATGCGGCCTTCCCGCCGGCCACCGGCATGGTGCCCAAGCCCTGCGTCAACCACGTTCGCCGGTTCAAATCACAGGACGACTGGAAGGTCGAGGAGTGGCTGCTTCCGACCGGCAAGCGGGTCGTCGAGCTCTCGTTCACCGTGAAAAAGGGAAGCCCCGCGCACCGCAGCGCCTTCCAGCAACGGGTGGACGCGCTGCGCGAGGCCGGCGCGCGTTCGCTGGCGGACTCGAAGACCTTGCTCGGCAGTACCTGCCCGGCCTGAGCTTCAGCGTCGGCCGGCCCCTGGCTCAAGCCGCGTAGGCATCCTTGCCCGACGCCTTCCGCGCCCGCAACTCGCGCAGCATTTCGCGCTCCGACATGCCTTGCGACCAGTCGGGGCGCAGCTGGTAGTGCGGCATGTCGACGAAGCTTTCCCACTGGCCACCCCATTCGAGGCCGATGTCCATGCCGATCGCGCCCACCGTGGCGTAGAGCGGGCTGTCGCCAAGGTAGTCCTTGCCGCGGAACACGCCGACGTCGAAGGCGATGCCGAAGTTGTGGTTGGACTCGCCGCCCTTCGCATTGGTCACGGGCCGTCTGTTCATTTCCTTGGTGCGGCCGATCGCGAACAGGGCGTCCTGCTCGGCATAGGTGCGCGTGCCGCTCAAGATCTTGATCTCGATGTTGGCGGCCGCCGCGCGCTCGACCAGCATCCTCGCGTAGGGCGCGACCTGCGGGTGCAGCGTGGCGATGGTCTTCTCGCTGCGCTCGTCCGCCTTGCCTGCGAAGGCGGCCGATTTCGGGACCGGCTTGCCGACGATCTTCTCGTGGATCGCTCGCCAGGTCTCGGGACCCGGATTGCCATCGACCGAGACACCCAGCGCCGCCTGGACGCTTCGGACCACCGCGTTGATGTTCATGCACGACCTCCTGTGGAGAGACGGCCGAGCTTAGGCAGAACGGCGGGATGCGCAATATCGCGTTCGCCAGATACGGCAGGCCCGCCGGCACGCGCTTGTCGAGATGACCGATCTCGCACGGGAGCGGCCCGGGCTGTCGCAGAATGCGGTTGCAGGAAATTGGGGCAATTGGACTAACTTTGTGATGAATCTAGTTTTCCTGGCCTAGGCCCTTGCGAAGAACATCAGGCTGTCGCATCCCGCGAATCGTCAGTCACAACCAAGGAAAACCTCATGTCCGCGCAAAACCTCTCTTCCGTCGCCGTCCACGTCGTGGGCCAATACCACGAAGCCGGCAAGACCCTCGTCGGCGCCTGGCGCACCGGCGCACGCCGCCTGCTCGATGGCGCCGCGTCGCGCTACGGCCAGATGCAGAAGGTCACCGAGTTCCTCGCCAACCGCCTCGACATCGACACCGGCCGCGTGGTGGAGGTGCTCGACCGCATGGCCGAAGCCGGCACCAAGGGCATCGAGGCCGTGGCCGGCCGCGCGGCCCGGATCGAGTCGCCGATCGCGACCTCCCTGATGAGCACCTTCAGCGCCATCAACCTGCCGATCGCCAACGTGCATGCGCAGATCGCCGACAAGATCGCCGAGGGCGCCAAAACGCTCGAGACGCGCGTGGCCAACGCCGAAGAAGCCGCAGCCGAGCAAGCCCCGGCAGCGAAGAGCGGGGCCGTGGCCGTCGCCAAGACCGCCCGCCGCGCCAGCCGCAAGGCCGCCTGATCCCCGGGGACCGAAGCATGGCGACCCGCAAGGACTCGGCGCTGCCGAAGAAGCCGGCGCCGGCCAGGAAGCCAGCCGCGCCTCGCAGGAAGGCGAGCGCGGCGGCGCCCCCCACCGAAACCGCCGGCAAGCCCGCCGGCGCCGAAGGCCTGCTGCGCGCGGGCCTGAAGGCGCTGGGCAACGTAGGCACCGACGTCGTCAAGCGCCACACCCACGTGATCGAGGGCCTGCTCGGCATCCAGAAGACCGATGCCGGCGGCGCCCGGCCCGGGGCCGGGTTCCCGGGCCTGGACAGCTTCGGCATCCGCAAGTTCGAGGACGTGTTCGACCAGCGCGTGGCGAGCGCACTGCAGCGCCTGGGCCTGCCGAGCGCCGAAGAACTCCAGGCCTTGCGCGACGAGGTGAGGCAGCTGCGCGAGCAGCTCGATGCGGCGAGGCCGGCCGCCCGGCGCAAGCGCTGACCCCCCCGATCCCGAGCGCCGTCCTTCATCGCCCGTGGCCAGTCCCAACACCCGCGACCGGATCCTGCTGACCAGCCTCGCGCTGTTCAATGCGGAAGGCCTGGCGGCCGTGTCGACGCACAAGATCGCGGCCGAGATGGGCATCAGCCCCGGCAACCTGCACTACCACTTCAAGGCCAAGCAGCTGATCGTCGAACGGCTGTTCATGCGCTTCGAGCAGCGGCTCGGGCTGCTGAACGGGTCGACCGCCGCCGTCGCCGCGATCGACGACCTGTGGCTGGCGCTGCACCTGCGCTTCGAAGCCATCGACGAATACCGTTTCGTCTACCGGGACATGGCCTTCCTGGCCGCCGAATACCCCGCCCTGGGACAGCGGGCCCAGGACCTCACGGCGCAGAACCTGCTTGCCGCGCAGTCCCTGTGCGAGGGGCTGGTGGCCTCGGGCGTGATCCAGACCAGCGCCGAGCAGGCGCGCATCCTCGCCCTGCAGATCGTCTTCACGACCACTTGCTGGCTGTCGTTCGAGCGCCTGGTGCCGGGGCGGGAGGCAGAGGCGCAGGCCGACCCCGGACTGGCGGCCTTCTACACGCTCACGCTGATCTCGCCCTACGTGTCCAGCGACTCGCGGGCCTACCTCGACTACCTGCGGGGCAAGTACCTCGGCTAGCGCCGATGTGAGGACCCGCTCTTCCGGCGTACGCCATCCGGGGGACGATAAACAGCGCCAGACAGGCTATACCTGCCATCACTGCAATCGGCATGTGATGGTGCGAGGTGGTCCATGGTCCAGCTGTTCGTCAGCCACATCTCCGAAGAAAAAGACGTCGCGATCCTCCTGAAGGACATGATGGAGGAGGACTTTCTCGGCATGGTCGAGTTTTTCGCGTCCTCGGACGTGGGCACCATCGAACTCGGCGTGCAATGGCTCGAGGCCGTCGAGCGCGCGATCGCAAAGGCGGACGCCGTGATCGTGCTGTGCAGCAAGGCATCGGTCCAGCGGCCCTGGGTCCAGTTCGAGATCGGTGCGGCATGGATGAAAGGCCTGCCGATCATCCCGGTCTGCCATTCGGGCATGAATCCCACCGACCTCGCGACGCCATTGAAGGACTACGAGGGCGCGGACCTCGGCTCCGGCGATGGCCTGCTGGCGCTCTACCAGATGATCGGCCGCCGCTTGAAGCTGCAGCGGACGCCGGTCCCGGGGGCTGCCTGGCTGGCCCGGCTGGCCGAACTCCTGAGCCTGCCGCAGGACGACTGCGTCCAGTTCGAGTACTACATGGACATCGTCCTGCCGGCCCCCGGGCGCCTTGGCGGGCCTTCCCTTCCGGACAACGCCGTGGTCGAGATGGGCGCCGACACCAAGCGGCTCTTCGGCCTCATTTCCCGGGGCAGCCTGACCTGGAAGAGCGTCGTGGAGGCCGTGGCGCCCTCGCTCGACAAGCGATGGCTGACCGAGCTGCAGAAGAGCATCCATCTGGCGAGCAACGACCGCGAGTTCGTGCCGATCCAGGCTGTCTTCCACGCGGGCGGCACCAAGGGGTCGTTCCAGCCGCAGCTGGCCAAGCTCGAAGTGTTCAGGCGGGGCGCGCGTCGCTTTCACGTCCATCTCGTGCCCACCGTCGTCGCGCCCCTGTTCGACGTGCCGGGCGACCTCGGCCTGCTCGTGACCTTGCTGCGCCTCGGTCTTCGCTTCCGCTACGAAGCGATCGAAAACTACTGGAAGATGTCGAGGGGCTTCAAGCCGGACAAGGGAAGGCTCGACGCGCTGCGCTGCGCCATCGAGGTCATCGAGACCGACGCCCGGTCGCGCGGCGCCCAGAACTTCGAGCCGGGGGAGGTCGTCGCGCTGTTCGAACCCGGCGCCGACCAGGACGAGATGAGGGCGATCCAGGCAACCTGGGAAACCGTCCGGGCCACGCTGTTCCAGGAGCCGCCTCCGACCGCCGCCGACATGGACGATGCGATCGAGGCGCTGGCGACGATGAACCTGCGCTTCATGCATCTCGGCACGAAGCGCTTCCATGAAATGGTGAACGTGCTGTGGGCGCGGCCGGCCCGGCCGGTCCGGCTCGCTGCCTAACTAGGCTGCTTCCGGCGCAGGCAGCACGGCGGTCAACGCGAAATCGACCAGATGGAGCCAGGTCGTCTCGAAGCTCATGATGTCGTGGTGGTTGGAGCCGGCGACGGTCTGCACGCTGACGGGCGTCGGCCAGGCCGCGATCAGCTTCTGCGAGCGCTCATGCAGCACGACCTCGTCGCTTTCGGCCAGCAGGACCTGGGTCTTCGCAGCGACCTCCCTGGAGTGCGCCAGGGAGTTGAACTGGTGGCGCAGCAGCAGGGACAGCGGCACCAGTGGATAGCGCCGCTTGGCCACTTCCAGCATCGAGTCGTAGGGCGTGACCAGCTGCAGGCTCGAGAAATCCTGCCGCGCCACGAGCTGGATCGCCACGCCCGTCCCCAGGCTGCGCCCGACCACGTGCAGGCGGGTCTGCGGGAAGGCCTGGCGCAAGTGATCGGCGAACTGGCGCGCGTCTTGAACGGACGCCACCTCGGAGGGGTCGCCCTGCGAATCCGCCACGCCCCGGTAGTTGAGCGCCGCGAACCCGAAGCCCGCCGGCAGCCAGTGCAGCGCCTGCGCCGTGGCGCGGACGTCTTCGCCGCGGCCGGCGAAATAGATGAACAGGTCCTGCATGGCAGGCTCGCCCTCGGGGTGGTAGACATAGCCGCGAACCATCCCGCCCGGCACCGCGTGGGAGTAGGCGGAGAAATCGTCGGACAGGTGGACCACCGGATGCTTGCGGGCGTCGAACAGGATGTGTCCCTGACGTGTCGCCAGCAGGCCCCAGTAGGCGGCGATGCTCCCCAGGGCGGCGGCCGAGACCGACAGTGCGATGCGGGCGGCTCTGGATGACAAGTGTCGACCTGGCTAGAAGGCGCTCTTGGTGCAGCCGCCGTCGACGCGCAGCGCCGCGCCCGTGGTCCCGGAAGACAGCGGGCTGGCGATGTAGGCCACCAGCGAGGCGATCTCCTGCGGCGTTTCGAAGCGCCGGATGAGGGAGGTGGGCCGCACCTTCTCGAAGAACTCCCGCTCGTAGGCCTCGAAGGACTTGCCGTCGGCCTTGGCCAGCGCCTCGACGAACTCGCCCACGCCGCGCGACCGGGTCGGCCCCGGCAGGACGCTGTTGACGGTGATACCGGTGCCCGCGACCGCCTCGGCCAATCCGCGCGAGACGGCCAGCTGCGCCGTCTTCGTCATGCCGTAGTGAATCATCTCGGCCGGAATCTGGACCGCGCTCTCGCTGGAGATGAAGATGATGCGGCCCCAGTCCGCGCGCCGCATCGCGGGCAGCACCAGGCGCGCCAGGCGGACGCCGCTCAGCACGTTGACGTCGAAGAAGCGCGTCCAGTCCTCGTCCGGGATCTCCTCGAAGGGCTTGGGCTCGAAGATGCCGAGGTTGTTGACCAGGATCTCGATGCCCGGGTGCCGAGCCACCAGGGCCTCCGCGACCGCGGCCGTGCTCAGGTCGCCGGCGAAGCCGATGGCCTCGCCGCCGTCCGCCGCCTCGATCTGGGCGACCGCCGCATCCACCGAGGCCTGCGAACGCCCGTTGACGATCACCCGGGCGCCCTCGGCCGCCAGTGCCTGCGCGATGGCGTGTCCGATGCCGGCCGTGCTGCCGGAGACCAGGGCCAGCCGGCCCCTGAGTTGGAGATTCATGCCTTGTGCCTTTCAGGAATTCGACGAGCCCCGCCGGCGGGTGCGGCGGCGCCGGCCCTGGGCGCAGAGCGTAGGCGAATCGGAGGCCGGCGTCGAGCGGCCTGCAGGCCCGCCACCGCATCGGCGCCGGCAGCGAGCGGCTTCGACGTCAGCAGGCCGAACAGATCCTTGGGGTCGGCGGCATTCGCCACCAGCTCGATCGCCTCGCCGAAGCCGAGTTCCGCGGCCCGCTCGCCCATGAACGCCAGGGCGGCGAAATCCTCGAGCGCGAAGCCGACCGAGTCGAACACCGTGACCTCCGAGGGGCCGCGCCGGCCGGGCCGGTGCCCGGCCAGCACCTGCCAGAACTCGGTCACGGCGAAGTCGGCCGGCAGCTGCTGGATCTCGCCTTCGATCCGCGACTGCGGCTCGAACTCCACGAACACCGAGCCCATCTCGAGCACGCCGCGGTGCAGCTCGGTCTTGCCGGGGCAGTCGCCGCCGACGGCGTTGATGTGCATGCCGGGCTCGATCATGGCGGGCGTGAGGATGGCCGCGCGGGTCTTGTCGGCGGTCGCCGTGGTCACGATGTCGGCGCCGCGCACCGCTTCGGCGGTGCTGGCGCAGACCTCGAGCCGCAGGCCCTGGCCGGCCAGGTTGGCCACCAGCTTGGCGGTGGCGGCGGGGTCGGTGTCGCAGAGGCTCAGCACCTCGATCCCGACCAGGTCGCGGAACGCCAGCGCCTGGAATTCGGCTTGCGCGCCGTTGCCGATCAAGGCCATCCTGCGGCTGCCGGGCCGCGCCAGGCTGCGCGCGGCGAGCGCGGACATCGCCGCGGTACGGATCGCCGTGCTCAGCGTCAGCTCGGACAGCAGCCGGGGCATGCCGGTGCGGACGTCGGCAAGCACCCCGAAGGCCATCACCGTGGGCAGCCCATGATGGTGGTTGCCCGGGTGCCCGTTCACGTACTTGAAGGCGAACTGCGTGGCGTCGGCGATCGGCATCAGCTCGATGACGCCGCGTTCGGAATGGCAGGCGAGCCGCGCGCTCTTGTCGAATTCGTTCCAGCGCAGGAACTCGCGGCGGATGCGCTCGGCCACGCCGGCGATGCACGCCGGCAGGCCCAGGCGCCGGACCAGCCGGATCATCTCCGGGGCGCTGAGGTAGAGGGTGGTGGGATGGGATGGGCGGGTCATGGCAAGGTCCCGGGTGAATGCACACCCAGTGTCCCCAGCCCGCATGTCAACCGGTAGCCTCGAGGATGTCGCGTTAGCCCCGGGTTGCTGCCGAAATGGCAGTGTGGATTGGCGTTGTGCTGCTTGCTGCCGCCGCTCCGGGCCGCTGCGTCGCCCTCAGATGTGGAGCGCAGCCAGGGCCCCGACGACGACACCGATGCCGGCGACCGCCAGCATGCCCCACTCCAGCCACTTCTTGCGCGTCAGCAGTGCCATCGCGGCGAGCGCGATCGACACCTGGAGCGCGGTGGTGGCCTGGGCCCAGCGGTGGTGCTGGTGCATCTGCTGCTCGGACTGCCGGTCCCAGTCGAGGGCGTCCTTCTCGAGCTGCTGGGCGACCAGCAGGATTTCCGCCTTCTCTTGCTCGTAGCGGCCGACCTTGGCCTGCAGCGCCGGCTTGCGGTCGTCCGGGGCCAGGTCGCGCGCGAACTCGGCCAGCGCCTGCTTGGTGCTCTTGGCCTGGTAGAAATTCCACTGGTTCGACGCCTCGGTCTTCTTGATGCCGGCGTTGTTCTTGTAGAGCCCCGCGTTGGCCTGGGTGTGGCCGCCCATGTAGGCGAAGATCGCGCCCACCGTGGCGATGACCGCGGTGCACACCGCGATCTGGCTGGTCATGCTCTTGCCGCCGCCGTGCGCCGGGTCCGGGGCGTGCCCGCCGTGCGAGCTCGCGTGTTCCAACTCGTGGTCGTGCGGGCCGTGCACGTGAAAGCCGTTGCCTGACATAGGGTCTCCAGATGGGGAAATGAAAATTGGCGCGCCGCGAGTATGCCGAAATGGCGGGCTCAGTTGGGGCCGTGCTGCTGCTCCGGCGCGGCGGCCTCGTCTTCCCAGTCTTCCCACGCCACCGGATGGCTGCGCAGGTAGGTCCGCACGGCCTCGCCGATCGTCGGATAGAAAGTCTCGGCCCCCAGGCGCGCCAAAAGGCCGAAGCGCTTGAGCTTGTCCTTGACCGGGTCCTTCATTTCCGCGAAGCAGAGTTCGATGTTCTCGGCCAGCAGGCTGTCGTCGAGTTCCGCCACGATGTCGGCGGCCGTCACGTCGACGCTCGTGACCGGTTCGGCGGCGACCACGACCCAGCGCACCGGTGTTGGCGAACTCGCCACCGCGGCGAGGACCTGGTCCCGAAACAGCTCGGCGTTGGCGAAGAACAGCGGTGCGTCCCAGCGGAACAGCACCAGGCCCGGGATGCGGGCCGCCTGCGGATAGCGGGTGATGTCGTGATAGCCCTTGAGGCGGTCGACCCGCCCGAGCACCGCCGAATGGGGACGCCAGCCATCCCAGAGGAATTCGATCACCGCGATGGCGACCGCGATGCCGATGCCGGGAATCGCGCCGAACAGCGCGACACCGGCGAAGCAGACCATCGACAGCCAGAACTCCCACTGCTGGATGCGGTAGATGCGCCGCAGGTCGGTGACCTCGAAGAGGCCAATGGCCGCCGCGATGACCACGGCGGCGAGCGCGGCGCTCGGCAGGTGGTGGAGCAGGTTGGGGGCCCACATGAGCAGCGCCGCGATGGCCAAGGCGCCGACCACGCCGGTGAGCTGCGTGCGCGCCCCGGCGGCCTCAGCCACCGGCGTTCGCGACGCACTGCTGCTGATCGGCATGCCCTGGAAGAAGCCGGTCGCGAGGTTGGCGATGCCGAGGCCGATCATTTCCTGGTTCGGGGCCGGCGGCATGTGCATCCGGGCCGCATACACGCGCGAGAGCACGCTGGTGTCGGCGAAGGACACCAGTGCCACGGCGAGGCCGCCGAGCAGCACCGGTGCCACGTCGGCCATGCCGATGATCGGCAGCGCTGGCCTGGGCAGGCCCTGCGGCAGGTCGCCGAGCACCGAGATGCCGGCCCGTGCCGCCAGGTCGAACACCGCCGCCGCCGCCGTGGCGGCCACCACCGCCACCAGCACGGAGGGAAAGCGCGGCAGGCGCTGCAGCAGCAGGATGCCCCCCAGCGTGCCCGCGCCGATGGCCAGGGCGGTGCCGTTCCACTGCCCGGACAGCAGGCCCTGCGCAAAGGCCCAGAGCTGGCGATGCGGTCCTTCGGCTTCGACCGAGAAGCCGAACAGCTTCGGCAGCTGGCTGACGATCACCGTGAGCGCGATCCCGTTCATGTAGCCGTAGCGGATCGGCTTCGAGAGCAGCTCGGTGACGAAGCCGAGCTTGGCGAAGCCGGCACCGATGCAGACCACCCCGGAGACGACCGCCATCGCGCTGGCCAGCGCGACCGCGCGCATCGGGTCGCCCGCGGCAAGCGGCGCCACGACTGCGAGGATCAGGGCCGCGAGGGCCGAGTCCGGGCCCAGCACGAGGATCCGGCTGGGTCCGAACAGGGCGTAGGCGAGCAGCGGGACGATGGTCGCGTAGAGCCCGTGGATGCCGCCGATGCCCGAGGCCTCGGCATAGGCGATGCCGACCGGCACCAGCATGGTGGTGAGCACCAGGCCGGCCGTGAGGTCGTGGCGCAGCCAGGCGAACTCGTAGGCCCGCAGCGTGCGCCAGCCTGGAAGCCAGCGCAGCGGCGCTGCGGCGTCGGTGGGTTTGGGAACGGGCGTCACGACGGTTCTCCCGGTCGGGCGGCGATCCGATTGTCGGGCACGGCGCCATGGTTCCACTGGAAACGCATCGCCTCGATGAAGCGCTTGAGCTTCGGCGGCTGGAGCCGCGACTGCGGGTACACCAGGTGCACCGGCAGCGTGGCCGCCTGCCATTGCGGCACCAGCTGGACCAGCCGGCCCTCGGCCAGATCCTCGGCCAGCAGCCAGGTCGACCCCACGCACACGCCCAGGCCCATCGCGGCGGCGCTGCGCAAGGCGTAGAGGCTGTCGGTGCTCAGGCGCGGGCGCATGGCGACACGGCAGGCCTCGCCGGTTCCCACATGCGACAGCAGGATCTCGGTGCGGTAGAAGGTGCGCAGCGCGAGCCACGGCAGCGCCGCGAGTTCGCGCGCATGGGTGGGTGCGGGCGCGCCTTGGAGCACCGAGGGTGCGGCCACGACGATGCGCGGCACCTCGGTGAGCTTGATGGCGACGACGCCCAGGTCGCTCACTTCACCGACCTGGATCGCGCAGTCGACGCCTTCGGCGATGAAGTCCGGCCGCCGGTCGTGCAGCAGCCATTCGACGCTGACGCGGGGATGCTTGCGCAGGTAGTCGGCCAGCGGGCCGACCAGCAGCTGCTGGCCGAAGGCGTGCGGTGCGACCACGCGCAGCATGCCCTCCGGCTCGTCGTCGTCGCCGCGCAGGTCCGACTCGAAGGCCTGCCAGCTCTCGATCAGCTCCCGGGCGCGCTCGACGCAGCGCTCGCCGTCTTCGGTCAGCTTCATGGCATGGGTCGAGCGGCGCAGCAGGCGCACGCCCAGCAGGCGCTCCAGCGCCTGCAGCCGGCGGCTGACCGTCGGCTGCGTGGTCCGCATCTGGGCCGCGGCGGCCGACAGGCTGCCCGCCTCGACGATCTGCACGAAGGTCTTCATCAGCTCGATGCGGTCGGACGAGGCGGCCGCGGGCGCTGGCAGCGGGGAGGGCGGCACGGCGAAGGCTTGCATACGTGAATCGTATAACTATTGTGCGTTCGCCAAGGCTACCAAAGCAGGCCCGGTGCCTTCAAACTTCGATGCATTCAAGAAATTAAGGGTTTTCACCATGTCTTCCATTCAAACTGTGCATGTGAACGCAGCGCCCCGCCCGGCGGCCCCGGCCGAACGGCTGCCCGCGTCGCTGGTGCTGCTGCTGGCCACCGGCGCCGGGCTGGCGGTGGCGTCGATCTACTACAGCCAGCCGATGCTCGGCGTGCTGGGTGCCGACATCGGCGCCTCGACCCGCGCCGTGGGCTTCATGCCGACCTTGACGCAGCTGGGCTATGCGCTGGGCATCCTCCTGTTGGCGCCGCTCGGCGACCGCTTCGATCGCCGCAGCATCATCCTCGCCAAGGCAGCCGTGCTGTGCGCGGCCCTGCTGCTGGCCGGCGCCGCGCCCGGCATCGGCTGGCTGCTGGTCGCGAGCCTCGCGATCGGCCTGTCGGCCTCGATGGCGCAGGACATCGTCCCGGCCGCGGCCACGCTGGCCCCCGAATCGCACCGCGGCAAGGTGGTCGGCATGGTGATGACCGGGCTGCTGCTGGGCATCCTGCTGTCGCGGGTGGTGAGCGGCTTCGTGGCCGAGCATTTCGGCTGGCGCGCGATGTTCGTGGTGGCCGCCGCCAGCATCGCGCTGGTCGGCGTCGCCGCCTGGCGCGGGCTGCCGCGCTTCCGGCCGACGACCCAGCTGGCCTATGGCGCGCTGCTGGGCTCGCTGGCCGCGCTGTGGCGCCTCCATGGCGCCCTGCGCCGCGCGACCCTGGCACAGGGCCTGCTGGCGATCGGCTTCAGTGCCTTCTGGTCGACCCTGGCCGTGATGCTGCATGGCGCGCCCTTCCACCTCGGCAGCGCCGCGGCCGGCGCCTTCGGCCTGGCCGGTGCCGCCGGCGCGCTGGCGGCGCCGCTCGCCGGCCGGCTGGCCGACCGCCGCGGGCCCGAACTGGTGACGCGCCTCGGCGCCGGCCTGGTCGTGCTGTCGTTCGCGGCCATGGCGCTGATGCCGCTGCTGTCGGCACCGGCGCGGCTCTGGCTGCTGGCCGCCAGCGCGGTCGGCTTCGACCTGGGCGTGCAGGCCGCGCTGATCGCACACCAGACCATCGTCTACGGCATCGATCCGGCTGCGCGCAGCCGGCTCAACGCGGTGCTGTTCACCGGCATGTTCATCGGCATGGCGATCGGCTCGGCGCTGGCGGCGCTGGTGCTGCCGACCTGGGGCTGGCTGGGCGTGACCGTGCTGGCGACCGTCTCCGCCCTGGCGGCGCTCGGCGTGCGGCTCAGCGGACCCGGGCGCCCGGGGCGATCGTCGGCGGCGCCGCGTTGAGGGTCTCGATCGCAAAGCCGGCGGCGGCCTTGTAGCGGGCCATGAAGGCCTCCCGCTCGGCCGCCGGAATGACCTGGTCGATGTCGTCGAAGACCCCGCCGCAGCGCTCGTCGACCAGGCCCAGGATGCCGAAGGGACCGGCGCCGCGGTTGCGCAGCACCAGGGCCGAGATGTCGGCGCAGAGTTTGTCGTCGTAGGCCTGCAGCGCGGCGGGGGTCATGCCGTGGGCCAGCATCGCCGCACCGAGCACTCGCGCATCGACGATCGCCTGGCTGGCGCCGTTGGAGCCCACCGGGTACATCACGTGGGCGGCATCGCCGAGCAGCGCCACGCTGCCGTCGACCCAGCTGGGCACCGGGTCGCGGTCGATCATGGGGTACTCGAAGACCTCCGAGGCGCCGCGCAGCATGGCGGGCACGTCGAGCCAGTCGTAGTTCCAGCCCTCGAAGTGATGGATGAAATCATCGACCGCAACGCGGCGATTCCAGTCGCCCTGGGTCCAGCCCTTGGCGTTGTCGACCGTGATCTCGGCGATCCAGTTGATGGTGGCCAGCCCGGTGGCCGGGTCGGGCGGAGAGATCGGGTAAAGCACGACCCGGTGCCGCAGCGAGCCGACGCCGACGAAGGACGCGCCGCTGCGGATCGGCACGCCCTGCGTGGTGCCGCGCCAGAGGATCGCGCCGCCCCACTGGATGGGCGGCTGCGCCGGATGCATCTGCGCCCGCACCGCCGAGTGCAGGCCGTCGGCGGCCACCAGCAGGCGGCCTTCGACTTCGAGCCGGCGGCCATCGCGGGTGTCGACGAAGGCGGTGACGCCGGCGGCGTCGTTGCGGTATCCGCTGACCTTGTGGCCCAGGCGGATCGCATCGGCGCCGAGCCGTTCGAGCGCCGCCCGGTACAGCAGCATCTGCAGCTGGCCGCGGTGCACCGAGTACTGCGGCCAGCGGTAGCCCGCCAGCAGGCCGCGCGGCTCGGCATAGATGTCATTGCCGTTGCGGCCGACCAGGGCCCACTCGCGGGCCTGGATGCCGATGGTGTCGAGCAGGTTGCCGTCGAAGCCGAGGTCGTACAGCTCGCGCACGGCATTGGGCTGCAGGTTGATGCCGACGCCCAGCGGCTGCAGCTCGGGCACGGCCTCGAAGACGATGCAAGGCACGCCGATCTGGTGCAGCGTGAGGGCGAGCGCGATGCCGCCGATGCCGCCGCCGGCGATCAGCACGGGGCGGGTGTCCATGTCCGGTGAATCAGTCATGGCGCGGATTGTCAGGGAGGCCGGGTGCATTGCCTTGTCCGCGCTCGGGTCGGTTGACGATGTCGTGGGCGAATTCCCTCGCGCGGTTGTTGGCCGTCCACTGACCTGCGCCGCGCGTGCCGGCGCTGAAGCCGGTGTAGAGTCGCCCTCCGATCCGACACAGGGGAACTCATGGCAAAAGCAAGCGACTGGGCGGCCAAGGTGCTGACGCTCCTCAAGGGCGGCAACACCGACGCGGCGATCGCGCAGATCAGGGTCGCGCCGAGCGTCAAGGACATCCAGGCGCTCCAGGCGGCGCTGGTCCTGGCCCGGCTGACCGGGCGCTGGCGCGATGTCGACGAGACCATCCGCCAAAGCGTCGACGCCTTGTCGGCGCCGCGCCTGCACCGCTCGCCCTGAGCAACGAGCGCCGAGCCGGGGCTCGGCTACGATGGCGCCTTCCGTACAGAGGTGACGCCCCATGACAGACACGCGCCCGGACCTTGCCAAGATCACGTTCAGCGTGTTGACCATCGTCCTGCTGATCGCCTCTTCCCTCTGGATTTTGCGGCCCTTCCTCGGTGCCACCATCTGGGCCGTGATGGTGGTGGTGGCGAGCTGGCCCGCGCTGCTGTGGTTCGAGGCCCGGCTGTGGGGACGGCGCAGCCTGGCGGTGCTGGTGATGGTGCTGATCCTGCTGCTGCTGTTCGTGCTGCCGCTGACGATGGCCATCTCCACCATCGCGGCCAACGCCGACGAAGTCATCGCCTGGTTCAAGCTGCAGATCAGCAAGGGCCCGCCGCAGCTGCCCGACTGGGTCGGCAGCGTGCCTTTCGTCGGACCCAGGGTGGTGCTGGCCTGGGACGAGCTGGTGGCCTCGGGCGTGGCGGGCATCGAGGCCAAGGTCACGCCCTATGCCTCGCGCGTCACCGGCTGGCTGTTCTCGCAGGCCGGGGTGGTGGGGGCGCTCAGCTTGCAGTTCCTGCTGACCGTGGTGATCGCAGGCCTGATGTATGCCCAGGGCGAATCGGCGGCCAACGAGGTCCGGCGCTTCGGCCGCCGGCTGGGCGGCGCGCGCGGCGAGGACGCCGTGGTGCTGGCCGGCAAGGCGATCCGGGGCGTCGCGCTCGGCGTTGGCGTGACGGCGATCGTGCAGGCCGTGGTGGGCGGCATCGGCCTGGCGATCGCCGGCGTGCCCTTCGCGGCCCTGCTCACTGCCGTGATGTTCATGCTGTGCATCGTGCAGCTCGGGCCGACGCTGGTGCTGGCGCCGGCGACGATCTGGGTCTTCTGGAACGGCTCGACCGGTTGGGGCGTCTTCCTGCTGGTGTGGACCGTGATCGTCGGCACCATGGACAACTTCCTGCGCCCGTGGCTCATCAAGCGCGGCGCCGACCTGCCGCTGTTGCTGATCTTCGCCGGCGTGATCGGCGGCCTGCTCGGCTTCGGGCTGGTCGGGATCTTCGTCGGTCCGGTGCTGCTGGCGGTTTCCTATACGCTGATCAATGCCTGGCTCGACAGCGCGGACGCCCGGGCCGGCGAGCCCGGGCCGGATTCGCACGCGTAGCTGCCCGTCAGCGCGCGGTTCTCTCGACGCTGGCGACCCCGTGCAGCGCCCGCGCGACCTGCGCCTCGGCGCCCGGCATGAGCAGCAGTTCCTTGGTCAGCAGCGCGTTGATCTGGATGATGCGCGCGATGCAGCCGGTCCAGCCGGTCTGGTGGCTCGCGCCGATCCCCGCGCCTGAATCGCCGTGGAAGTACTCGTAGAACAGCACCAGGTCGCGCCAATGGGGGTCGTCGCGGAACTTTCGCGCCGGGCCGTGCGCCGGCCGTTGGCCTTCCTGGCCGCGCAGGAAAAGACGGCACAGGCGCTCGCCCAGTTCTTTCGCCACTTCGAGGAGGGTCATCATCTGCCCCGATCCCGTCGGGCATTCGACCTTGAAATCTTCGCCGAAGTACGCGTACAGCCTCAGCAGTGAGGTGTAGAGCAGGAAGTTGATCGGCATCCAGACCGGCCCGCGCCAGTTGGAGTTGCCGCCGAACATGCCGGAATCGGAATCGCCCGGCACATAGGCCACCCGGTACGACTGGCCGGCGTGCTCGAAGACGTAGGGGTGTTCGAGGTGGACGCGCGACAGCGCGCGGATGCCGTGCGGCCCGAAGAACTCGTCCTCGTCCAGCATGCGCGCGAGGATGCGGCGCAGCTTGTCCTTGCCGACGATCGCAAGCATGCGTCGCTCGGCGACGCCGGGCTCGTTCGGCAGATGCGCATGGGCCACGAGTTCCGGGTGCCGCGCCATGAACTGGCGCGCACGATCGCGAAACCGCGGCAGCCTGTCGATGGTGTCCTGCTCGAACACGGCCGCCGCGGCCAACGGCAGCAGCCCGACGATCGAGCGGACCTTCAGGCGCGTGGCGCTGCCGTCCGGCAGGCGCAGCACGTCGTAGAAGAAGCCGTCCTCCTCGTCCCACATGTCGTCCTGGCGCTCGCCGACCCGGTCCATCGCCCCGGCGATGAACATCGTGTGGTTGAAGAACTTCTCGACGAATTCCTCGTACAGCGGCTCGGCCACCGCCAGCTCGACCGCGATCCGCAGCATCTGCTGGCTGAAGAACACCATCCAGGCCGTGCCGTCGGCCTGGTCCAGGTAGCCGCCCGTGGGCAGCGGCGCGGAACGGTCGAACACGCCGATGTTGTCGAGCCCCAGGAAGCCGCCCTCGAAAACGTTGGCGCCGGTGCGGTCCTTGCGGTTGACCCACCACGTGAAGTTGATGAGCAGCTTGGAGAACGCGTACTTGAGGAACTCGATGTCGCCGTTGTCGCCGCGGCGCTCCTTGTCGATCAGGAAAAGCTGCATCGTGGCCCAGGCGTGCACCGGGGGATTGACGTCGCCGAAGTTCCACTCGTAGGCGGGCAGCTGGCCGTTCGGATGCAGGTAGTCGTTGCGCAGCATCAGGTCGAGCTGCTGCTTCGCGAAATCCGGGTCGACCATGCCCAGCGGGATCATGTGGAAGGCCAGGTCCCAGGCCGCGTACCACGGGTACTCCCACTTGTCGGGCATCGAGATGATGTCGTCGTTGAACATGTGGCCCCACTCGATGTTGCGCACCCGGCGCCGCTCCGAAGGCGGCAGCTGGCCGCCTGCGCCGTGTTCGTCGAGCCAGAGATCGAGGTCGTAGTAGAAGTACTGCTTGGTCCACAGCATGCCGGCCAGCGCCTGGCGCAGGACGCGCGCACGGTCCGGGTCGTCGCGCACCGCGGGCGGCGTCACCGAAGCGTAGAACGCGTCGGCCTCCTCGAGCCGGCTGGCGAAGACGGCGTCGAAGTCGTCGAACGGCGCCGGCGACGCACCGGGCTGGCGGGTCGTCAGCCGCAGCCGCACGACCTGCGACTGCCCCGGGGCGACGAGCAGCCGATGGTGCGCCGCCACCTTGGTGCCCTGGCCTGCGGGATTCACCGCGCCCGCATCGCCTTGCACCACGAAGGCGTGGATGCCGTCCTTGACGAACGAGGAGGCGTTGGTGCCGCCGAACAGGCGCGCGTTGTTGGTCTCGTTCTCGGTGAAGAGCAGCGGCACGTCGGCATCGCAGAAGAGGTGGTAGTCGGCCAGCGATTCGAGGAACAGCGGGTCGGTATGGCGTGCCCGCACGGCTGCAGCCCCGGTGGCGGCCACGCGCTCGATGACCGGCTTCGAGCCGCCGCCCGGCTGCGACCAGGTGTTGCGGAACCACAGCGTCGGCAGCAGGTGCAGGGGCGCCGCGTCGGCGCCGCGATTGAAGGCCGTGATCCGCACCAGCAGGTCGTCGGGCGCCGCCTTGGCGTATTCGACGAAGACGTCGAAATAGCGGTCGTCGTCGAACACGCCGGTGTCGAGCAGTTCGTATTCGGGCTGGTCCCTGCCGCGGCCGCGGTTGGTGGCGACGAGGTCGTTGTACGGGTAGGCCGCCTGCGGGTACTTGTACAGGTACTTCATGTACGAGTGGGTCGGCGTCGAGTCGAGATAGAAGTAGCACTCCTTGACGTCTTCGCCGTGGTTGCCCTCGCTGTTGGCCAGGCCGAAGGCGCGTTCCTTCAGGATCGGGTCGCGGCCGTTCCAGAGCGCCAGCGCGAAACACAGGATCTGGTGATCGTCGCTGATGCCGGCCAGCCCGTCTTCGCCCCAGCGGTAGGCGCGCGATCGGGCCTGGTCGTGGGTGAAGTAGTTCCAGGCATCGCCGTTGTCGCTGTAGTCCTCGCGAACCGTCCCCCATTGCCGCTCGCTGAGATACGGCCCCCACTTCTTCCAGGCCGCGAGACCCGCATGCGTGTCGTCGAGGCGGCGCCGTTCTGCTGCTTCGCTGCTCATGGGAGGCTCTCCTTGAGAAGACAAGATCGGGAGGCACCGATCGCGTTCTCGAGTGTAGGTTTTCGATACGGACCCTGCCAGGCCGGGCGGATGCGGAAGCATCTCCAAGAAAATGTTGACATTGGTGTAAACACTCTAATCGACATCTCGCTCTTCAAGGACGATCGACGACCGCAACGCGTGCCGCACGACCAAGCCGATGGCGCGCAATTTGCATAAGGCACGCCATGACCGCCAGTTCCACGCGCACGCCCGGCAAGACCACCAAAGTTACCCGCATCGACCGTGACAGCGACAGCACGGTGCAATCGCTCACGCGCGCCATGCAGCTGCTCGAACTGCTTGCCGAGGACGACGAAGGCTACCGGCTGGTCGACATCGCGGCGCGCAGCGGGCTGTCGTCGTCCACGGCGCACCGGCTGCTCACGACGCTGGAGCAACGCCAGTTCGTGCAGTTCGATCGCGAGACCAACCTCTGGTATGTGGGCGTGCGCTGCTTCTCGGTCGGCGCCGCGTTCGGACGTCGGCGCCGGATTGCGCACCTCGCGTTGCCCGTGATGCGGCGGCTGCGCGACACCACGGGCGAGAGCATCAATCTCGGGATCGCCGATCTCGGCGACATCGTCTTCGTGACGCAGGTGGAAAGCCGCGAAACGATGCGCGCCATCGGCAAGCCCGGCTTTCGTGCACCGCTGCATGGCACCGCCATGGGGCAGTCGATCCTGGCCGCCATGGCGGAGGAAGACGTGCTGCAGTACCTGCGCACCTATGGCCTGCCGAAGCTCACCAACAACACGATCGCCCGCGCATCGCGCCTGCACGAGACGCTCGGCGAGGTGCGCCGCGCGGGCCATGCGATCGATGACGAGCAGAACGCGGTGGGCCTGCGGTGCATTGCCGCAGCCATTCGCGACGAGCATGGCCGGCCCTTCGGCGCGATCTCGCTGGTCGGACCGACCCAGCGCATCAAGAGCGCCGATTTCGCGGAACTCGGCGCCGTGGTGCGCGCCGCGGCGGACGAGATCACGGCGGCCTACGGCGGCCGTTCCTAGACAGAATGGCTTGAGCCGTTGAGGCGGCCCGTCTCCGGGACTACCGTGGGTTGCGCACCGTGGGTGCGCCGAGCCACAACGCTGCACCCCGAAGGGCGGACAGCGT
>NZ_JAUJZH010000044.1 GCF_030486595.1 Variovorax ginsengisoli
CGCCGAACGGCGTCTCGGCCTTGTTCGAATAGCCGCTGACCGTGGCGTCGACGACGCCGAACAACGTGACGGAGGACTGGGCGGAAGCGCCGCCGGCGGCGAGGACGGTCAAGGCGACCAGGGTTCTTTTCATTGGAGTCTCTTTGGTTCTGGAAAAAATGCGGGAGCGAAAAAGTCGTGCACCCTCGAGCCAAGTCCCTCGAACGGGACCTACATGGCGGTCTTGCCGCCATTGACGGCGAGGATCTGGCCCGAGATGTACCTGGCGCGATCGGAGGCCAGGAACACGATCGCATCGGCGACCTCCTCCGGCGTGCCGATGCGACCGGCCGGGATCGCCGCGGCGACCGCCGCGATCTTCTCGGCCCCGCCCGCGATGCGTTCGAGCATCCCGGTGTCGATCGGGCCGGGGGCCACCGCGTTCACCCGCACGTTCGACCGCCCGGCCTCCAGGGCGGCCGACTTGGTCAGGCCCTCGATCGCGTGCTTGCTGGCCGCGTACATCGGGTTCTGCGGATTTCCGCGGCTTCCCATCGTCGAGGAGAGGTTGACGACCGTACCCTGCCGCTGCCGGAGCATCACGCGCAACTGGTGCTTCATGCCAAGAAAGGTCCCCAGCACATTGGCGTCGAAGGTCGCCGAATAGGATTCGACGGTCTGGTCCACGATCGAGCCGGGCGTTCCTTCCGTTCCCGCACTGTTCACGGCAACGTCGAGCCGTCCGAAGCGCGCGACGGTGCGCTCGACCAGCGCGCCGACTTGCGCTTCGTTGCTGACGTCGGCGGCCACGAACTCGGCCTCCACTCCCAGTTCACGGAGTTCGGCCACCAGCGCGGCGCCGGCCGTGGCATTGCGGCCGGAGCACACCAGCCGGGCGCCTTCGCGAGCGAATGCGAGCGCGGTGGCGCGGCCGATCCCGGCGGTGGCGCCGGTGATCAAGACGACAGGTTCGGTCATCACGAGTTTCCTGGTGGGGTGGTCGGGCGCAGGCAGCGGATCAGAAGGCGACCGCATGCCTGCCTTTCAGCTGCAGCATCTCGCGCGTGTCGGTGGGCGTCGCGATCTCCAGGTTCAGCGATCGCAGGGTCGAGACGATGCGCTGCACCTGCTGGGCGTTGCTCGTCGCCAGCCGGCCCGGCCCGTCCCAGAGCGAGTCCTCGAGTCCCACCCGGACGTTGCCGCCCGTCGAGGCGGCCATGGCGGCGAGCGGGATCTGGCTGCGGCCGGCGCCGAGCACCGACCAGTAGTAGTCCTTGCCGAACAGGCGCTCCGCTGTCCTTCGCATGTGCATCACGTCGTCGGGGTGCGAGCCGATCCCGCCGAGCAGGCCGAAGACCGTCTGGATGAAGAAGGGCGGCTTCAGGATGCCGCGGTCGATGAAATGCGCCGCGGTGTAGAGGTGGCTGGTGTCATAGCACTCGATCTCGAAGCGCGTGCCGTTGTCGGCACAGGATTCGAGGATGTAGCGGATCTCGTGGAAGGTGTTGCGGAACACGCGGTCCTCCGAGCCTTCCAGGTAGGGGCGCTCCCAGTCGTACTTGAATTCCTTGTAGCGGCCCAGCATCGGGTACAGGCCGAAATTCATCGAGCCCATGTTCAGCGACGCCACTTCCGGCTTGAGCTGCAAGGCAGGCTGCAGCCGCTCTTCCACCAGCATGTTCGGAGCGCCGCCGGTGGTGAGATTGACAACCACATCCGAGCGCTCGGCGATGACCGGCAGAAAGGCGCGGAACAGCGCCGGCGCCTGCGACGGCTGGCCGGTCTCGGGATTGCGCGCATGCAGATGGACGATCGACGCGCCGGCTTCCGCGGCCGCGATCGCCTCCCGGGCGATCTCGTCGGCGGTGATCGGCAGGTACGGCGACATGGTCGGCGTGTGAATCGCACCGGTGACCGCGCAGGTCACGATTACCTTGCTTTGGGGTGCTGCCATCTCAGATGTCTCCGTTCGGTATCTTGATCACGTTGGAATGAATCAGGCGCTCGGCATCGCCTGAATTCGCGAGGGCAGTATCTGGCGCCGTGGGCGTCTCTACTTGTCTTTCGGGGACGGAAACTTGCTGCTTGGGGACACCACCGCGACGGCAGCAGTCATCCGGCGTGCGCACCGCCTTCACTTGCCGCTCAGGGCACGAGGACGGTGGAGCCGATGGTCTTGCGTCCTTCGAGCGCGCGGTGCGCCTCGGCCGCGTCGGCCAGCGCGAAGCTCTGCTTCGGCTCGCTGACGATGCGCCCGGCGAGCACGTGATCGAACAGCTCCCGCGCCATGTCGAGCATGTGGGCGCGGGGCGCGATGTAGTCCCGCATGGCCGGCCGCGTGATCCAGATCGACTTCGATCCCAGCACCTTGACGTTGAGGATCACCGGGCCCGACGAGGTGCCGTTGCTCACCAGCGTTCCGCGCGTCTGAAGACAGGCGAGCGAAGCCTCCAGCGTGTCCTTGCCGACCGAGTCATAGACCACCGGAACGCCCTTCCCTTCGGTGATCTCGTGCACCCGCTGGGCGATGTCTTCGCGCGAGGTCACGATGGTGTGGGCGCAGCCGTTGGCCTTCGCCGCGGCGGCCTTCTCGTCCGTGCTGACGGTACCGATCATGGTCACGCCCATGGCACGCGCCCACTGGCAGGCGATCAGGCCCACGCCACCGGCGGCCGCGTGGTAGAGGATCGTCTCGCCGCCCTGGAGCGGATGGACCTGGCGAAACAGATACTGGGCGGTCATGCCCTTCATGATGAGCGAGGAGGCGGTGCGATCCGAGATGCCGTCGGGCAGCGGGATCAGGACGTCGGCAGGCATCACGCGGGCCTGCGAATAGGCGCCCGGCGGTCCGACCAGGTAGCCCACGCGGTCGCCCACGCGGATGTCGGTCACGCCGGCCCCGACGGCCTCGACCACGCCCACCGCATCGGTGCCCAGGCCATTGGGCAGGTCCAGCGGGTAGAAGCCGGTGCGGAAGTAGATGTCGGCGAAGTTGACGGCGATGAAGCTGTGGCGCACGCGAGCCTGACCGGGTCCGGGTTCGCCGACTTCGACGTCCTCGAATTTCAGGACGTCGGCGCCCCCGGTCTCATGAAAGCGAATGGCCTTGGTCATGCTGCGTCTCCTTGTGAATGCATGTGAGGACGCGATTCTTGCGGGACGCTCCCGGGACGGGAAGCGGGTCGCCAGCTATGGCCCAAATAGACAAGTTGACGTCCCCGATAAGCAAATACCAATCGTCGATGGGCCAGATACTGATGGGATTGGTACCCTTCCCGTGCGACACGGGGACGAATCGGAGACAAAGATGAAACTGAAGCAATTGGCACGCCCTGCCCTGGTGTTGATCGGATGCTCGCTGGCGCTCAGCGCCTGGGCGCTTGGCGACAAACCCTTGAAGGTCATCGTTCCCGCACCGGCGGGCGGCACGACGGACATCGCCGCTCGTGTGGTCGGACAACAGATTTCCGTCGATATCGGCCGGCCCGTGATCGTCGAGAACCGCCCCGGCGCCAGCGGGTCGATCGGCCTCCACGCCATGCTGCAGGCGGCGCCCGACGGAGACACGATCCTGGTCGGGCCGAACAACTTGCTGGTGGAATCGCCGCAGGTGATGAAGGTGCCTTACGACCCGCTGAAAGACGTCGTCAGCATCGCGAGAGTGGCCAAGACGAGCTATGTGCTCGTGACGGGTGCCAGCTACCCCGCCAAGGACTTCCAGGGTCTTCTGGCCCAGTTGAAGACGCGCAAAGGCAAATCCAGCTTCGCCAACTATGGCAACGGCACGACCTCGCACTACTCGGGACTGATCTTCAGCGACCAGGCCGACCTTGGGATGCAGAACGTGGGCTACCCCGGATCGCCGCCCGCGCTGCAGGACGTGATCGGCGGCCAAGTCGACATCATGTTCGATGGCATGGCGACTTCCTTGCCGCTGATCAAGGGCGGCAAGCTGCGCCTCTATGCCGTTTCCGGCAAGAGCCGATCGCGGTATTTCCCCGAGGTGCCGACCATGACCGAGCTCGGCTATCCGGAGATCCAGTTCCAGGGACAGATCCGTTTCTATGGCTCCAGCAGGCTGCCGCCCGACGTGCTGGCGAAGCTGCAGGCGATCATCAAGAAGGCGGCGGATGCGCCGGCGGTGCAACAGAAGCTGTTCGACGTGGGCCTGGAGCCCGATGTGAGCGTCGACACGCCGGCGATGCTCGCCGAAGACAAGTCGCTGTTCCAACGCAACGCGGCCATCGTCAAGAAGTTCAACATCCAGTTGAACTGAATCGCCCCGGGATTCGGGCAGACCGGCCCCGCCAGGCCACCGACAAGGTGGCTTGGCGGGGCCGCCGGCCTTCTGGCAGCACAGAACTGCAGCGCGACTGACTATGACCCACATTGGCAAATCTCAGTCCCCGATAAGCAAGAACCAAACGCCCGTGCGCCAGATACTTTCATCACGTCGGCACCTCAGTCCGACACGAGATGAACTGGAGACAAAGATGAAACTGCAGCAATTGGCGCGCCCCGCCATGGTGTTGATCGGATGGTCATTGGCGCTCAGCGCCTGGGCGATTGGCGACAAGCCCTTGAAGGTGATCGTTCCGGCACCGCCGGGTGGAACCATCGACGTCGCCGCTCGCGTGGTCGGGCAGCAGATTTCCGCGGACATCGGCCGCCCCGTGATCGTCGAAAACCGCGCCGGCGCGACCGGCTCGATCGGACTCAGCGCCATGCTGCACGCGGCCCCCGACGGCGACACGATCGCCATGGGCGCGATCAACCTGCTGGTTGAAGCACCGCTGGTGATGAAGGTGCCGTACGACCCGCTGAAGGACATCGTGCCGATCGCAAGGGTGGCCCAGACCAGCCGCGTGCTGGTGAGCGCCGCCACCAATCCGGCCAAGGACTTCCAGGGTCTTGTCGCGCAGCTGAAGACGCGCAAGGGCCAGACCAGCTTCGCCAGTTTCGGTACCGGCACGTCGTCGCACTACGCGGGACTGATCCTGAGCGACCAGGCTGGACTGGGCATGCAGCACGTGGGCTACCCCGGCGCGCCGCCCGCGCTGCAGGACTTGCTGGGCGGCCAGGTCGACATCATGTTCGACAGCCTGCTGACCTCCCTGCCGCTGATCAAGGGCGGCAAGCTGCGCGCCTATGCCATTGCCGGGAAAAGCCGGTCCAGGTATTTCCCCGAGGTGCCGACCATGACCGAGCTCGGCTATCCGGAGATCCAGTTCCCGGGAGAGGTCAGCTTCTACGGGTCCAGCAAGCTGCCCGCCGACGTGCTGGCGAAGCTTCAGGCGGCCATCAAGAAGGCGGCGGAAGCCCCTGCGGTGCAGCAGAAGCTGATCGACCTGGGCCTGGAGCCCGACGTGAACGTCGACACGCCCGCGATGCTGGCTGAAAGCAAGGCGCTGTTCCAGCGCAACGCCGCGATCGTCAAGAAATTCAACATCCAGCCGAACTGAACGGCGACACGCAACCCTACGGAGACGAGACATGAAGATCAGCCGAATCACGCCCGCCATCGGCGCCAGAGTCACGGACGTCCACCTCGGCGAAGCATCGCGCGACCCCGAACTCTTTGCCCAGATCAAGTCCGCACTGCTGAAGCACAAGGTGCTTTTCTTCCGCGGCCAGGAGATCACTCGCGCCGACCACGAAGCCTTTGCGCGCTGCTTCGGCGAGCTGGAAGACCACCCCGTGCTCAACAGCGATCCCGAGCACCCGGGCCTGGCGCTCATCTATCGCAGCGAAAGCAGGCACAGCTACGAGAACGCATATCACTCTGACGGCCTGTGGCGCCCGAATCCTTCGATGGGCGCCGTGCTGCGCTGCATCGAATGCCCCGAGATCGGCGGCGACACCATCTGGGTCAACATGGTCCAGGCGTACGAAGAGCTGCCGGAGGACATCCAGCAGAAGATCCTGAAATTGCGCGCCCGGTCCAGCATCGAGCAATCGTTCGGCGCGGTGATGACCGATGAAGCCCGCAGGAAGCTGAACCAGGACAACCCGCCGGCAGAGCATCCCGTGGTGCGCACGCATCCGGAAACCGGCGAGAAGATCTTGTACGTCGGCAGCTTCACCACGCACTTCGTCAACCACAACACGCCGGAGAACATTCGCCACGGCATCGACAAGACGCCCGGCGCATCGCTGCTGCTGAACTACCTGCTCAGCCGCGCCACCATTCCGGAGTACCAGGTGCGCTGGTCCTGGCAGCCTGGGGACATCGCTGTCTGGGACAACCGCAGCACACAGCACTACGCCGTGAACGACTACTGGCCGGCACCGCGAAAGATGGAGCGCGCCGGCATCGTGGGCGACGTTCCGTACTGAGCTTCCGAAGCCTTTCCATCACGTTCGACATTCCCGATTTCTGCATTTCAACCCGGAGACCCCTCACCATGAACTTCCTCGACGGCCACCTGTATCCCGAAAACCAGCAGCCCCTGATCATCACGGCCGCTCCCTATGCCCCGGGCTGGATTCCCTCGGACTTCCCGGAAGACATTCCGGTCAGGATGGAGGACCAGATCCAGAAGGCGGTGGATTGCTACGAAGCCGGCGCCACCGTGCTGCACCTGCATGTTCGCGAAGAAGACGGCAAGGGCAGCAAGCGCCTGTCCAAGTTCAACGAGTTGATCGCCGGGGTGCGCGCCCGCGTGCCGGAGATGATCATCCAGGTCGGCGGCTCCATCAGCTTCGCACCTGAAGAAGGCCAGGGCGCCAAGTGGCTCAGCGACGACACGCGGCACATGCTGGCCGAACTCCAGCCGAGGCCCGACCAGGTCACGGTGACCGTCAACACCTCGCAGATGAACGTGACGGAGCATGCCGGCCTGGACGACTTCAAGGGCGTGTCACGGGGCTTCCCGCACCTCTATGCAACCTACAAGGACATGGTCGTGCCCTCGAACCCCAGCTGGGCCGAGGAGCACATCCGGCGTCTGACGGCCGCCGGGATCCAGAGCGAGTTCCAGGTCTACAACATCAACAGCTTCGAGACCATCGAGCGGATGATCCGCCGCGGCGTCTACAAGGGGCCGCTGGTGATGAACTGGGTGGCGATCAGCGGCGGCATGGACCAAGCCAACATCTACAACCTGGCCAACATGCTGCGTGCGGTGCCCGACGGCGCGGTGGTCACGGTGGAAAGCTCGGTGCTCAACGTGCTGCCCATCAACATGATCGGCATCGCCCTGGGCCTGCATGTGCGCTGCGGCATCGAGGACGTGCTCTGGAACCAGACCCGCACCGGCAAGGCCAGCACGGTCGACCAGATCAAGCAGCTGGTGCGCATCTCGGGTGAATTCGGCCGTCCGATCGCGACCGCGCAACAGGCGCGCGAGATCATGCAGATCGGGGTCTTCTACGACACGGCCGAAGAGACTCTTCAGCGCAATGGCTTCGCACCCAATCGCAACGGGGGCAACCAGGGCTTCCTGCGCAAGCCGGACGCCGATCTCGGCCGCTGAGCCCGGACCGGCCTAGGCTTCCTGGGTCGCCGCGGCTTCGGCCGACTGCTTGCTCCATTGCGAGGCGCTGCAGCCGAACAGACTGTGGAACCAATGGCTGAAGCTGCTGGGGCTGGAGAAGCCCAGCAGCTCGGCCACCTCGCTGAGCGGCAGGTCACCCTCGCGCAAATGGCTCTTGACCAGGTCCGAGCGCACCTGGTCCAGCAGGCCGCTGAAAGTGAGGCCCTCGGCGTCGAGTCGACGGTGCAGCGTGCGGCGATCGACGCGCAAGTGCCGAGCAACCTCCCGCGCGGTGCAGGCGCCGCCCGGCAGCAGTGCCAGGATGAGCTGGCGGCAGGTTTCCTGGACGCTTTCACTGCGATCCTTGAGCTCCGCCTCCAGGAACTTGCGCGCGAAGCTGGCGGCCACCTGGTCTCCGAGCTCGCGCGGCTTGGACAAGTCGATCGCCATGCAGACCAGGCCGTTGAATTCCTGGTTGAACTTGACGCTGCGTCCGAAGAATGCCCGATGGGCGGAGACGTCCGTCGGCGGACGATGCGTGAAGCAGACTTCGAGCGGTCGCCAATGCGGTCCGATCAATTCGCTCAGCATCCGGAACAAGCTGCCCACGGCGAGTTCCACCGACTGCCGCATCGGCAAGCCCGGGCTCGGCAGCAGGTCCTCCCTGATGATGACCACGCTGTCGGCGTCTTCGACCCGAATCATCAGCGAGGGGTTCACCAGCTTCAGGTAGCGGCACAGCGTGTCGAGGGCATCCCTGGGCGTGGGCTCTTCCCTCAGCACGAGGCTGATGGGTCCGAGGGCGGAGAGCTTGCGCTGGGCCGCGAGACGCAGCGCCAGGTCTTCCGTCTTGGTGGCACGCGCGGTGATCTCCAGCAACTCGCGCGCGGCGTCCCTCGGGATCAGTGTCTCGGGGTCATCCAGGAATCTCGCCTGCAGCCCCACGGCTCGCAGGAACGCATAGGGATCCCGGCCCAGCGATTTCACCAGTTCGACGTAGCCGTTCAGGCTCGCGCTGCGCATCAGTCGAGCGATGTGTCTCATGGGTGGCGAGTTTGCCCCAATGTCGCATGGACGGCCATCGGCGCGGCGGCCGCGGCGCCCTCACGTCGGCCGGCTCTCGACCGTCGCCGGGCCTGGCTCGCCGAGGTACGGCTCGACCACCTGCGTGAGCCAGTTCAGCACCGCCTTCACGCGCGGCGCCAGCTGGCGCCGGTGCGGGTAGAGCAGCGAGACCGGCATCGGCGCCGCCGTGAGGTGAGGCATCACGTCCACCAGCAGGCCGGCATCGACCAGCCGCTGCGTGCCATGCGCCGGCGCCTGGATCAGCCCCAGGCCTGCCAGGCACGCGGCCTGGTAGGCATCGGTGCCGTTGACCACGATCGCGCTGCGCATCGGATGCACGCGGACCGCGCCACCCTCCTCCTGGTACTCCCAGCCCGCGCCTTGCACGCCGAGCTTGGGCGCGTAGTGCACGATGCGGTGCCGGGCCAGGTCGGCCAGCGTCTTCGGCGTGCCGTTGGCACGCAGGTAGGCCGGACTCGCCACGTTGCGCATCTTCATCATCCCCAGCGGCCGCGCCACCAGTTCCGCGTCGACCAGCGGCCCGACGCGCAGCACGCAGTCGAAGCCTTCCTGCACCAGGTCGACGCGGCGGTCGGTGGTGCTGATGCCCAGCTCCAGCAGCGGATGCGCCGCCAGGAATTCCGGCAGCCGCGGAATGACCAGGTCGCGCGCCAGCGAGTTGGGCAGGTCGATGCGCAGCCGGCCCCGCAAGCCGCTGGCCGCCGGCTGGAACATGGCCTGCAGCTGGTCGGCGTCGGCGATCAGCTCCTGGCCGCGTTCGAGGAACTGTTCGCCATCGGGCGTCAGCCGTACGCGCCGCGTGGTCCGCTGCAGCAGCCGCGCGCCGACCTGGGCCTCGAGCCGCTGCACCACCTGTGAGACGCGGCCCTTCGCGATCCCGAGCTGGTCGGCGGCCTGGGTGAAGCTGCCGAGTTCGGCGACCCGGGCGAAGATGCGGAGCTGGTCGAGATCCATTTTTTGATTGTCCTTTCTGGAAGAACAGTTTGGACGATTCTCGACCATTTATCGTTTTCCGGTGAACTCCTAAAGTCAGGCCATCCCAACCCTTCCAGACTCAGGAACTCACCCATGAACGCCACCACCACCACCCCCCGCATCGCCCTCGTCACCGGCGCCAGCCGCGGCCTCGGCCGCAGCACCGCCCTGAAGCTGGCCGAACAAGGCAGCGACCTGATCCTCACCTACAAGGCCAACGAGGCCGAGGCCCACGCCGTGGTGCGGCAGATCGAGGCGCTCGGCCGCCGCGCGGTCGCGCTCCAGCTCGACGTGGCCGACAGCGGCAGCTTCGGCGGCTTCGCCGAACGCGTGAAGGCCGCGCTGGCTGGCACCTGGCAGCGCGAGCACTTCGACCACCTGGTCAACAACGCCGGCATCGGCGTGGCGGCGCCCTTCGCGGAGACGACCGAGGCGCAGTTCGACCTGCTCGCCAACATCCACCTCAAGGGCACCTTTTTCCTGACCCAGAAACTGCTGCCGCTTATCGCGGACGGCGGGCGCATCGTCAACACCTCGACCGGCCTGGCCCGGTTCACCTTCCCGGGCTACGCCGCCTATGCGGCGATGAAGGGCGGCATCGAGGTGCTGACCCGCTACATGGCGAAGGAACTGGCCCCGCGCGGCATCACGGTCAACACCATCGCGCCGGGCGCCATCGAGACCGATTTCCGAGACGGCGCGGTGCGCGACGACCCCCAGGCCAATGCGCAGATCGCCGGCATCACGGCGCTGGGCCGGGTCGGCCAGCCCGACGACATCGGCGGCGCGGTCGCGGCGCTGCTGTCCGACGGCAACCGCTGGCTCACCGGCCAGCGCATCGAGGTGTCGGGCGGGATGCTGCTCTGAGCCACCGGCGCCCGGCGGCGCCGCTCATGGCGACGCCGGTCCGAGCAGCAGGAAGGCGAATCCGAAAGCCAGCAGGAAGGCGATCGCGATCAGCTTGAGCGCGATCGCGAAGGCATGCAGGCGCCCGATCCCCAGGCGGGTGCGAAACCATTCCGTCTCGACACCGAGATACCAGAGGACCGCGCCGATGGTCAACCCGGTCGCCACCAGCGAGAACCCGAGCCGTGCAAAGACCGAGGCCACCGACAGCGTCACCACGAAAGGCGAGGCGAAGAAGCACTGCAGGAAGAACGGACGGCGCAGCGTCTTGCGGTCGATGTCGCGCCGCAGCCGATGCAGCAGGCCGGTCGCCATCAGCAGCGGGAACAGGCTGAAGGTGATGGCACGGAAGATCAGCAGGTTGGTGTCGGAAGTCAGCACCTCCTTCGCCACGCTGGAGGTGAAGGGCGCGAGGTTGGCATGCAGGCCGACCTCGAGCGCGTGGGCCAGCAGGATCGACAGCATCAGGAACAGCGGCGGACTGACCAGGTCGATGAACTGGTCCTCCTCACGCTCGCTCATCTCGGCCTCTGCCTGCGCCGCCAGCGCCAGCGGATGGCGCAGCACCCGCCACAGCGTGCGCGGATAGAACAGCATCCAGGTCATCACCTCGTAGAGAAGTTCTTCGAGCGAGCGGATGAATTTGAGGAATTCCATGGCCGGTGGCCGGATCATCGCGGATTTCTTCGGTGGCGCGCAGGCCCGAACTGGCGCAGCATGCGGCTCGGGACGACCCATGACCACGACCTGTGCCGGCTGCGGCGCCGAAGTGCTGCCCTCGTCATCGTTCTGCCAGCGCTGCGGGCGCCGGCTGGACAGCCCGCGGCCGCCCGACCCCGAGCCCAACGCCGACCGGCGCCAGGTCACGGTGCTGTTCGCCGACCTCACCGGCTTCACGGCGCTGTCCGAGGAGCTCGATCCCGAGACGGTGCGCGCGTTCCAGAACGCCCTGTTCGAGACCATGGCCCAGGCCATCGCCCAAGGCGACGGCTTCGTCGAGAAGTTCGTCGGCGACGCCGTGATGGCGGTGTTCGGTGCGCCGCGCGCGCATGAGGACGACCCCCTGCGCGCCCTGGAAGCGGCGCAGGACATGATGCAGCGCGTCGAGCGACTGAGCCGGCAATGGGGCCCGCGCCTCGGCCGCGGGGTCACGCTGCACATCGGCGTCCACACCGGGCCGGTGGTCGCCGGCAGCCTGGGCAGCGGTGCCGGCGGCGCCTATGCGGTCACTGGCGACACGGTCAACACCGCATCGCGCCTGCTCTCGGCCGCGCAGCCGGGCACGGTGCTGGTGTCGGACGCCACCTGGGCGCTGGTGCGCCACCGCTTCGACTTCGAACCCGCCACCGAACTGGCGCTGCGCGGCAAGACGCAGCCGATGCGGGTCCATGTGCTGCGCGGCGCCCGCGCCGATGCGGTCTCCGCGCGCGGCCTCGCCGAACTCGGGCTGGCGGCGCCGCTGGTCGGTCGCGACGACGCCATCGAGCGCCTGCTGGCCGCCTTCGATCGCATGCAGGGCAGCGAGGCGCAGCTGGTCAGCGTCGTCGGCGAGGCCGGCGCCGGCAAGTCGCGCCTGCTGGCCGAGCTGTTCGCGCGGCTCGAAGCCCAGGGCCGCCTGGTCTCGACCGGCGTGCGCCGCACCACCTGCTCGTCGCACGGCGAGCCGACCTATGGCACCTTCGGGGCCCTGTTCCGCGAGGTCTACCAGATCCGTGCCGACGACTCGCTGGAGGTGGCGCGGCGCAAGCTGCACGACGGCCTGCAGGCCCTGGGCGCCGATGCCGCCGAGGTCGAAGCGGTCGCCCGGGTGGTGGGCCACCTGCTCGGCATCGAAGAAGCCCGGCCGCAGGACATCGAGCCGGAACAGCTGCAGCGCCAGATCACGCTGGCGGCCCGGGCGATGCTCGAACGCCGGCTGGCGCGCCAGCCGGTGGTCATCGTGATCGACGACATGCAGTGGGCCGACGCCGCCTCGGCCGACCTGCTGCGCGAAGTGATCGACCAGCTCGCCGACCGGCCGCTGATGCTGCTGGCCGCGCAGCGCCCCGACGCCCGCGCGCTCCGACCGCTGCGAGCAGCGCATTCCACCATCGCGCTGGAACCGCTCGACGACCGGCAGGCCGGCGCGCTGGTGGGCCACCTGCTGGGCGGCGCCGACGGCGACGCCCTGGCGCCGGTGCGCGAACTGGTCGCCGCGCGGGCCGGCGGCAATCCGCTGTTCGTCGAGGAGATCGTCCGCAGCCTGGCCGGGTCCGGCCTGTTGGTGCGCCAGGGCGAGCGCTGGCACTGCAAGCCCACCCACGAGGCGGCGACCGTGCCGTCGACGCTGTACGGCCTGCTGCTGTCGCGCATCGACCGGCTGGAGGCGGAAGATCGCCGCCTGCTGCAGGAGGCGGCCGTGCTCGGCGCCGAGTTCGACGCCTCGCTGCTGCAGCGCGTGGCCAGCGACCCGCCCTCGACTGGGTCGGCGCTGGGCCGCCTGGCGGCCGCCGACCTGGTGCGCCCGGTGCGCGCGGAGCCGGCGGGCGGACCCCGCTGGCGCTTCACGCACGCGCTGCTGCACGAGGTCGCCTACCAGAACCTGCTGCTGGCCCGGCGTACCGAGCTGCATCAGCGGGCCGGCCAGGCCCTCGAGGACATGTCGGCCCCGGGCCGGCAGGCGGCGGTCGATGGCGAGGGCGCGAACCCGCGCCGCCTAGCCGAACTGGAGGCGCTCGGGCACCACTGGAGCCTGTCGACCGACAAGGCGCGCGGCGCCCGCTACCTGCTGGCCGCGGGCGACCGGGCCCGCGCCGTCTACGCCAACGACGACGCCATCCGCCACTACGAGCGCGCGCTGCGCACGCTGGCCGAAGCTCCGGCGGCCGCCGCCGAGGTCGAGCCCATGGCGCTCGACGCCCGCGAGCGGCTGGCCGACCTGTTCGGCCTGCAGGGGCGTCGCGCCGAAGCGCTGGCCCAGTACGAGCAGGTCCGGCAGGCGGCCGAACAGCGGCACGAACCGGTGCGCCTGGCGCGCGCCCTGCGCAAGACCGGCGGACTGCACTGGGAGGCCGGCGACCGCGAGCGCGCCGGCGCCTGCTTCGACGCCGGGCTGGCGGGCCTGGGCGAACAGGGCGACCCGATCGAGCGCGCCCACCTGTTCCAGGAGATGGGCCGGCTCGCCTTCCGCGCCGGCGACAGCGCCGCCGCGCTGGCACTGGCCGAACGCGCACTGGGCGAGCTGCCCGCCGACGCCCAGGGACGCGCGCGCGAGGCCACCGTGGTGCGGGCCGAGGCCTGCAACACGCTCGGCGTCGCGCTGGCGCGCCTGGGCCGCCCGTCCGAGGCGGTGGCGCAGATCGAGAGCAGCGTCGCCCAGGCCGAGGCGCACCAGCTGCTGCAGGCGGCCTGCCGGGGCTACACGAACCTGGGCGTTCTGTATGCGACGCTCGATCCGCAACGCAGCATCGAGACCTGCCTGCGCGGGCTCGAGACCGCGCGCAAGGTCGGCGACCTGGGCTTCCAGTCGCGGCTGTACGCGAACCTCGCGGTCGCCTACTGCGCCCTGACCAACCGCTGCGAGGACGAAGGCATCGAGGCCGCGCGCGCCGCCGCCAGCCTGGACCGCCGGCTCGGGCTGCTCGATCACCTGGCGGTGCCGCTGATCGTCCTGGGCCAGATCTACCAGTGCCACGGCGACCACGCCCGGGCCTTCGATTCCTACAACGAGGCGTTGCAACTGGCCGAGCAGATCGACGAACCCCAGCTGCTCTTTCCCTGCTACGATGGTTTGGCGACGTTGTATCTCGACGCCGGGCGCATCGCGCAGGCCGAGGCCTACCTGGCCAAAGCACAGACCGTCTGCGAGCGCGCCGGCCTCGAGCCCGACGCCCTGATGGTGCTTCCGTTCCTCTGCTGAACCTGCCGGAAGGAGTCCCTCCATGACCTCCTCGATGAATCCCCCCGTGGCACCCGGCGAAGCCGCCCCCGACTTCGCGCTGCCGGCGGTGGCCGGCCCCGAGACGGTGTCGCTGGCCGACTACCGAGGGCGTGCCCCGCTGTTCCTGGCGCTGATGGTCGGCCTGTGGTGCCCGTTCTGCCGCCGCCAGCTGGTCCAGATCGGCAAATTCGAGGTCAAGCTGAAGGCGCTCGGGGTCGAAAGCCTCGTGGTGGTAGCGACCGACCCCGAAAACGCCCGGCTCTACTTCAAGTTCCGGCCGACGCAGCTGCGGCTGGCTTCCGACCCCGCCCTGTCGACCCACCGCGCCTACCGCGTGCCCAAGCCCGAACCGACGCCCGAACTCATGCAGGCCTTGCAGGAAACCCGCGTCAATCCCACGGGCGAGCTGCCCGAGCCGCTGCCAATCCCGCAGGCCGCCAAGGCCATCGAGGCGCTCGACAGCTACGTCTGCACGCCCACCGACCTCGGCGACGTCGAACGGCAGTGGCCGCAGCTGAAGGCGATGTTCATGATCGACCGCGAGGGCATCGTGCGCTGGCACGACATCGAATGCGCCCGTGAAGGGCTGGCCGGCATCGGCAAGCTGCCTTCAGAAGCCATGATCCTCGACGCCGCCCGCGCCTGCGTGGTTTGACGGGGCCCCACGCTCCGCACTTCGTGTCGTCGCTGCCCCCCGAGGGGGCGTCAGCAGGCCGCCCGTCAGCGCGAAGCGCGGACTTCGCCGCGCTGGCGGCCCGGCGTCGGCCTGGGCCCTAGCTTCCCAAAGGCGCCGGCCGGCTGGAAGCCATGAGCGATTCGAGCCGTTGGCGGTCGGCGATCAGGCGCGAGGTCACCAGATTGACGACCTGGAAGCCGAAGGCCGGATTCTGGAAATAGAGCTGCTTGAAGGTGGTCTCGTCGATGCGCAGCACGGTGCAGTCGGTCGCGCAGCGCGCGGTCAGCGTGCGGCGCTTGTCGGGGGCGAAGAAGGCGATCTCGCCGAACAGGCGCCCGGCCTCCATCATCTCGCCGATCTCGACGAACTCGATCTGGCCCGAAGCCAGGAAATACAGGTGCCTGGCCGCATCGCCCTTGCGGAACAGCACGCGGCCTGCCTTCATCCGGGCGCTGCGCATGTAGGGCCGCAGCCAGACCCCCGACAGGTCGTTCTCGGCCGCCGCCGCGGTCACGCGCCGCGTCAGGCGAACCATCTCGGCGGTCCGCCAGATGTTGATCGGCAGCAGCGCACCGTGCAGCAGCATCATGATCAGCGAGGGATGGAGCGCACCGTAGAGCAGAAAGCCGAGGTTGCCGCCGACCGCCAGGCAGCGCAGGGGAATCATGGTCTTCACGAACGAGCTCACCACCACCAGCGCCCCGGCCACCGCCGCCGAACAGGCGGCCACGATGCCCGCCGGGGTGGCGAGCGACGATGTCAGGGTCGCGACCGCGGTGTCCCACAACAGTGCCATTGACATGCGTACTCCTGTTAGCCCCACACGCGGGCGGCGGCCCATCGCCGCGCGCTAGATTGTGCGTCGGCGCGCCGGATTCTCAACGCAGCAATTCACGTCCCGCCATGTAGAGCCCCAGTAGCGCCAGGCCGATGAAGAAGCACCGCCTGAACACCGCCACCGAGATCCGCTGGCGCAGCCGCTGGCCCAGCGCCATGCCCGCCAGCGCCGGCACCAGCATCGCCAGCGAGGCGCCGGCCCCAGGCATCGAGTAGCCGCCCTGCCCTGCCAGCGCCAAGCCGAGCGCCAAGGTCGAACTGGTGAACGAGAGCCCCATCGCCTGGATCAGCGCGTCGCGCGGCAGCCGCAGCGCCTGCAGGTAGACCACCGCCGGCAGCACGAAGACGCCGGTCAGCGCCGTGATGGCGCCGGTGAGCGCGCCGACCACCGGGCCGAGCCATGCCTCGTGCCGCGCGGGCAGGGCGAGCGAGCGCCCCAGCAGGCCCCAGGCCGCATAGCCGGCCAGCGCCAGCCCCAGCGCGAGCATCGCCCCCGAGCCGGCCGGGGCGCCGAAGCACCAGGCGCCCAGCAGCGTGCCGGCGACGATGCCGAGCTGCATGCCGGCCAGGCGGCGCAGCATGACCATGACGCCGGACCAGGGCTGGAGCTGCCACAGGTTGGTCACGAGCGAGGGCGCGATCAGCAGCGCGGCGGCGGCAGCCGGCGGCATCCAGATGGCCAGCAGCGCCATCGACAAGGTCGGCAGCCCCAGGCCGATCACGCCCTTGACGAGGCCCGCCAGCACGAAGACAGCCGAGACCAGGGCCCAAAGGGAAAGATCGGAATCCAGCATCGGGCCAGTGTCGCGGTCCGGGCGCGGCCTGCAAATGCGGAACTTTCACAGCCGGCCTCAGGCCCGGCCTGAGGCTCGGCGTGCTACCTTGCCGGCATGCGATTCGACCTCACCGACCTGCGGCTGTTCGAGCACATCGTCGAGACCGGCAGCATCACCGGCGGCGCGGCCCGCACGCACATGACGCTGGCCTCCGCCAGCCAGCGCGTGCTCGGCATGGAGGCCGACCTCGGCACGCCGCTGTTGCTTCGCTCCCGCCTGGGCGCGCAGCCGACCGAGGCGGGGCGCACCCTGGCCCACCACGCCCGGCTGGTGCTGCAGCAGATGGAGCGCCTGCGCGGCGAGCTCGGCGAGTACGGCGGCGGCCTGCGCGGGCACGTGCGGCTGTCGTGCAACAGCTCGGCGATGACCGAGCACCTGCCCGAGGCGCTCGGCGCCTTCCTCGCGCAGCATCCGCAGATCTCGGTCGACCTCGAGGAACAGGGCAGCAGCGACATCGTCGATGCGCTGCGCGCCGGGCTGTGCGACATCGGCATCGTCTCCGACGTGGTCGACGTCGAAGGCCTGCAGCACTTCGTGTTCCGGCGCGACGACCTGGTGCTGGTGGTGCCGCGCGGTCATGCGCTGGCGCGGCGCCGGCGCGTCGTCCTGGCCGAGGTGGTCGACTGCCGCTTCGTCGGCCTGGCCGAAAGCAGCCCGCTGCAGGACCACGTGGCCCTGCACGCCCGCCGGCTCGGCAAGCGGCTGGCCTACCGGGTGCGCGTGCGCAGCTTCGAGGCGGTCTGCCGCATGGTCGAGCAGGGCATCGGCGTGGGCATCGTGCCGAAGGCCGCGGCCGACCGCTCGCCTTCGCTGCCGCGCATCCGGGCCATCCCGATCACGGAGGCCTGGGCCGCCCGCCACCTGCTGGCCTGCGTGCGCGATGCCGACGCGCTGCCGCTGCCGGCGCGCCGCATGCTGCAGCACCTGCTGACGCCGGCGCCACAATAGCCGCGCATGGCAAGCCCGCCCGCTCCCACCGACTCGATCGTCGCCCTGCTCCAGTCGCTGGTGCGCACGCCGAGCCGCGCCGGCACCGACGCGCCGGCGCCGGTGCTGCGCTGCATGGAAGACTGGCTCGGCAGCCGGGGGCTGGCCTGTCGCCGGCTGCAGGGTGCCGGCGGCGAGCCGCTGGGCCTCTATGCCGAGATCGCCGGGGCCCGGCCGGGCGGCCCCTGGACCGTGCTCGACGCCACGCTCGACACCGCGGGCTTCGGTGACGCCGCCAGCTGGACCTGGCCGCCGACCGATCCCCGCATCGAGGGCGGCTGGCTGCACGGCCGCGGCACCGCCGACTCCAAGGGCGGCGCGGCCCTGTTCGCGCACCTGCTGGCGGAATTCGGTGCTGCGCGCGAAGGCTTCGCCGGCCGGCTCGGCCTGCTGCTCGATCTCGACGAGCATTCCGGGCGCTTCGGGGGCGCCCGCGCCTTCTTCGATCATCCTCTGGGAGACGGGCCCGCGCCGAGGCCGGACGGCGTCATCGTCGGGTACCCAGGGATGGACAGGATCGTCACCGGCGGCCGCGGCTTCCTGCGCGCCAGGCTGGTGGTGCGCGGCATCGCCGCCCACGCCGGCGCCACCCGCCGGCGCGGCCTGAACGCCATCACGCGGGCCATGGCGCTGGCGCGCGCCCTCGAATCCGCGCCGCTGCCGCCGGCCGATCCGGCCTTCGGCCTCGCGCCCCGGCTCACCCTGACCGGCATCCAGGCCGGCGACGGCGGCTACACCCAGGTGCCCGATCGCTGCGAATTGCGGATCGACCTGCGCCTGACGCCCGGCTTCACCGACGCGCGGGCGCGCGCGCTGGTGCGGGCCACGATCGAACGGCAGGACGCGGACCATGCCGGCGCGGCCGCCACCGCCATCGAGTGGTTCGCCGGCTGGCCCGCCTACCGCGTGGCCGATGCCGACCCGATGGTCTCGGCGCTGCGCGAAGCGGGCCGCGCCGAGTTGGGCATCGACCTGCCCACCAGCGTGGCCGGACCGTCGAACATCGGGAACTACCTGCATGGCCTGGGCGTGCCCGCCCTGTGCGGCTTCGGCCTGCGCGGCGAGAACATCCACGCCACCGACGAGCGCATCGCGCTCGACAGCATCGGGCCCGTCTACCGGATCTATCGCGCCGCGCTCAAGCGATTGCAGCGCGGCTGAAGCCCCTGGCTAGCAGCGGCCCTTCTTGGCCTGGCCCGGGGGACAGTGGTAGCCGTCGTCGTCATGGTCATGGCCGCGATCGTGCTTGCCGTGCTTCGGCGGCTTGCCGGGCTTCCACTGGTCATCGACCCAGCGCCAGCCGCCGCCCGCCTGGACCCAGCGGCCCGGCGCGTAGACGTAATCGGGCCGGTCGCGCTCCCAACGCCCCCCATGCCACACATAGTCGCGCTCGTTCCAGACCCAGCGGCCCGGAACCCAGACTTGGCCCGGACGCGGGCCGGGCATGACTTCGTAGCGCGGCGGCGGCGGTGCCACCTGCACCAGCCCGGGGACGTTGATGTTGATGTTGACCTGCGCGAACGCCGGCAGGGTGGTTGCGGCCGCGAGGGCTGCAAGGGCGAAGGTGGCAATGCGCAAAGGGAAGCTCCGTTCAATCGACTCGTGGCCGCCGATTCTAGGGACCTCGCCTGTATCGAAACGCAATGCACTTCGATGCCGGCCCGGTCAGGCCACGCCGGCGCCGAAGCTGAACACGCCGACCGCGGCCAGCCTCGCGACTTCAGCGCGCACCAGGTCGCGCACGACCGAGGGGGCGCAGGGCTACGATTCCGCGAGCGCGAAGTCGACCGCAGCCGCGGCGTGCAACGCCGTGCTGTCGAGCAGCGGCAGCGCGCTGTCCTCGTCCTTGACGAGCAGCGAGATCTCGGTGCATCCGAGTACGATGGCCTCGGCGCCGCGGGCCTGCAAAGCGGCGATCACGCGGCAGTAGCGCTCGCGCGAGGCGCCGTCGACGATGCCTACGCACAGTTCGTCGTAGATGATCCGGTGCACCTCGGCACGATCGTCGGCGGCCGGGACCAGCACCTCCAGGCCATGCCGGTGCGCGAGCCGGTCCTTCATGAAACCCTGCTCCATCGTGAACGCGGTGCCGAGCAGGCCCACGCGGTGCACGCTCGCACGGGCCGCCGCGCGGCCGACCGGATCGGCGATATGGAGAAAGGGCAGCGGCGTCGCCGCCTCGATGCGATCGGCCAGCTTGTGCATGGTGTTGGTGCACAGCACGATGCGGTCCGCCCCGCCGGCGTGGAGCCGGCGCGCGGCGTCTTCGAGGATCGCGCTGGCATCGTCCCATCGGCCCTCGTGCTGGGCCCGCTCGATCGGCCCGAAGTCGACGCTGTGCATCAGCAACTGCGCCGAGCGCAGCGGCCCCAGGCGCTCGCGCACCCGCTGGTTGACGAGGCGGTAGTACTCGGCGCTGGATTCCCAGCTCATGCCGCCGATGAGGCCGATGGTGCGCATGGTCGCCATCATGACTCGCTACCCGAGCTTGGCCTCGAACGCCTGCTTCTCGCGCCAGATCTGCTGCACGAAGGGATCCGTCACGCCGTACAGGCCATGGCCCTTGCGCATGATCAGGTTCGCCGCGAGGAGCTCGTTGACCACGGGCTGCGTTTCCTCAACCCGCACCTCGCGTCCCACGGCCTTCGAATACGCGGCGGCGGCCTCGGCCGAGAACACGCCCCGGGCATCTCCATGGGTCGAGGCGATGCGCTCGAAGATGGCCGTGGCGAGTCCGCCGAGCTGCTCCACTTTCGCCAGTTCGATGTCGGCGGCGGTGGACCGGAGGGTTGCGGCGATCACCGGCAGGTAGGCATCCGGATCGCCGCCGGGCGGCAAGTGCCGGCGCAGCTGGCCCAGGGCCTTGATCATTTCTTCCGGGCGGTTTCCCAGGGTCTTGAAGCTCTGGTTGGCGATCGCCAGGGAAGGCAGTGCGCCCGCGCCTTCCCCGGCGAGCCGCTGCAGCAAGTGCTCGACGTAGTCGGTCTCCAGCACGGGATACGCCACTGACGTGGCGCCCGCGAATGCCTGGTTGCGCCGCGCCGTCAACTCGTTGACCAGCGCGCGGTGCGAGCCCGTTCCGATGAACAGGAAGTGGCCGGGCGTGCCGGGGCGTGGATTGATGGCGTCGCGCGCCGCCTTCAGCGCCAGCAGCATCTGATTGCCCTCCTCGGAGGTGATCGCGTGCTGGACCTCGTCCACGATCAGGACGACATCCGTCTTCACCTGGTCGACGACGTCCGTCAGTGCTCGCGCCAGCGTTGGCCCGCCCTGGACGCCGAGACTGTCGAGCTTGAAGCCGAATTTGAAGCTGAACGCGCCAAGGTCGACGCCGCTGACTCGCCTGAGCTTCTGCAGCACCGAGGACGCGGGCGTCTGCAGTTCAGCCAGCGTCCTCCGTATCGCTGCCTGGACCAGGACGGCCGGGCTGGTCTGGGTATCGGCCCAGAGATCGACGTAGATGACGAGGGCGCCGGCCTCTTCCAGCGCAGGGATCAGATCGTTCAGCAGGAACGTCGTCTTGCCCGTCCGGCGCAGGCCGGAAAGGAACAAGCCGGAACGCAGGCCCTCGTCCAGGACGCCGGGCCGCAACAGTTGCCCCGCCATCTGGACGGCCAGCGCAGGACGCCGGAAGATCGCCATGGGAATTATCCAGTTTTATTGAATCTGAATAATTATATCCATCCGATAATTTCCGATAAGAGGCCCCCTGCCGAGTTGGCGCAGGGGGGCCTGCGCGGCCTATCCGCCCTATTGCAGGAAGCCCGGCTTCGCGTACCCCGGGAACTTGCTGTCGACGACCGCGCGGAAGTCCTTCGAGTGATAGGCCTCGACGATGTCCTTGGCCCACGGCGTGTCCTTGTCGGCACGCTTCACGGCGACCACGTTCAGATAGTGGTCGGGCGTCTTCTCGAGCACCACGGCTTCGGTCAGCTTCAGCCCAGAGGACATCGCGAAATTGCCGTTGATGATCGCGTACTCGGTGTCGCCCAGCGAGCGCGGCAGCTGGGCCGCCTCGAGCGGAATGAACTTCAGCTTGCGCGGGTTCTCTGCGATGTCCTTCTCGGTGGCGCGCAGCGCGTCGATGCCCGGCTTCAGCGTGATCAGCTTGTTCTGCTCCAGCAGCACCAGCGCGCGCGCCAGGTTGCTCGGGTCGTTGGGGATCGTGAAGCGGTCGCCGTCCTTGACTTCGGCCAATGTCTTGCGCTTGGTCGAGTAGACGCCCAGCGGCGCGATCGGGCCCTGCACCAGCTCGACGATGTCGAGCTTCTGGTCGGCCGCGAACTTCTGCAGATAGACGCGGTGCTGGAAGAAGTTGGCATCGAGCGAGCCCTGCGCCAGGGCGAGATTCGGCTGCACGTAGTCGTTGAACTCGACCAGCTTGACCTTGTAGCCCTTCTTTTCGAGCAGGGGCACGATGCCGGCCTTGAGCTGGTCGACGTTGGAGCCGGCAGTGCCGCCGATCACCAGGTCCTTCTTGGCGGCGGCCTGGCCGTGGGCTTGGAGCGAAAGGCCGCCGAGCGAAAGGGCTAGCACCGAAAGAGCGAGGACGGAACGGCGGACGAGAGATGTTTTCATGGGAACGGTCACGGTTGGAAATCGGAATCGGCTGCGCCAGGGTCAGCGTTTGTCCAGGCGACGGGCGGCGGTGTTGCCGACGAACTGGATGATCTGCACCAGCGCCACGAGCAGCGCCACGGTGAGCACCATCACGTCGGTCTGGAAGCGGTAGTAGCCGTAGCGGATCGCCAGGTCGCCGATGCCGCCGCCGCCCACCACGCCGGCGATCGCCGAGTAGGACAGGAAGCTCACGGCGAGCACGGTGAAGGCCAGCACCAGGCCCGAGCGGGCCTCGACGATCAGCACGCGCCAGATGATCTGCAGCTCGGAGGCACCCATCGCATGGGCGGCCTCGATGACGCCGCGCGGCACTTCGCGCAGGCACTGGTCGACCAGCCGCGCGAGGTAGGGGATGGCCGCCACCGACAACGGCACGGCGGCCGCCAGCGGCCCGATCGAGGTGCCCGCGATCACCCGCGTGAAGGGCACCAGCGCCACCAGCAGGATGATGAACGGGAAGGAACGCACCGTGTTCACGATCCAGTTGAGGATCAGGAAGGCGGGCTTGTTCTCGAGCGACTGTCCGGGGCCGAGCAGGAAGAGCAGCACGCCGAGCGGGCCGCCAATCAGGAGCGCGGCCGTGAGGCCGATGCCCAGCATCATGAAAGTCTGGGCGATGGCGATCCCGAGCTCGGGCAGGATGGCGGCGATGTTCTCAGGCATGGGCCAGCTCCTGCGTGCCTGCTTGCTGGCGTTGGGGGAATGAAAGCGCCTGGGCGGCGAGCGCTTCGCGCGCGTCGCGCTCGCGCCGGCGCACCAGCGCGTCGATCTCGCGTCCGAGCGCGGTGGCGCGTTCGGCCGCCGGCGAATCGACCTCGAACTGCTCGACCAGGCGGCCCTGCTCGAGGATCGCAACCTGGCGGCACAGCACCTCGACCACCGACAGCTCGTGGGTGACGATGACGATGGTCACGCCGAGTTTCAGGTTGATGTCGCGCAGCGTCTCGAGCAGCGCGCGCGTGGTCTCGCTGTCGAGCGCCGAGGTGGGCTCGTCGCACAACAGCACCTGCGGCCGCGGCGCCAGCGCACGCGCGATCGCCACCCGCTGCTTCTGGCCGCCCGAGAGCTGGGCCGGGTAGCTGTGGATCTTCTCGCCCAGGCCGACCAGTTCGAGGCACTCGCGCACGCGGGCCTCGATCTCGGCGCGCGAATGGCGGCCATGGATCTTCAGCGGGAAGGCGACGTTGTCGAAGACGGTCGCGTTCTGGATCAGGTTGAACTGCTGGAAGATCATGCCGATGTTCTGCCGCGTGTCGCGCAGTTCGCGGCGCGACAGGGTGGTCAGGTCGCGGCCGCCGACCAGCACCTTGCCGGAATCGGGGCGTTCGAGCAGGTTGATCAGCCGCAGCAGGGTCGACTTGCCGGCGCCGCTCTTGCCGATCAGGCCGAAGACGTCGCCTTCATGGATGTCGAGCGACAGCGATCGCACGGCATCGAAGACCGCGCCGTCGGGCAAGGTGAATGATTTCTGCACCGACTCGAGTCGGATCAGGGGGGGCCGGGGCTGGGCCTCGGCCGGGGAAGAGAAAGTCATGGACGGGATCGGCCGGCACGGCCTGCGTGGCAGGCGGATGCAGCGGCGCCGCAAAGTCCGCAAGTATCGCGGCTCGCGGCACCGAGGGGAACAACGCAATAGAAGGCTGCTTATATGCCCTGGGCATAAGCGCCCCGCGGGGCTACTGCACCGCGTCGAACAATTGCCGGTCGACTTTCCAGTCCGGCCCGTAGGTGGCGTCGGCATAGGCGTACACCACGGCCGAACCCAGCAAGCCGTGCAGGACGTCGCCCTGGGCCGCGCGCCGGCTGATCACAGCGTTCAGCGCCCCCTTGCGCGCCAGGTCCTGCAGCGCCTGGTCGACCCAGCGCTTTAGCTGCGCCGGCTCGAGCGCCGCGACCTCCTTCTTCATCGCCTCGATCTGCTCGCGCAGCCAGTTCGCGCCTTCGAGACTGGGCGCCGGCGCGGGGGTTTCCGGCACCGGCTGCAGCACCACCGGCGGGACGGCGGCGCGAGGGTCGGCGGCGCCTTCGGTGGCGGGCTCGTTGCGCAGCAGCGAGCGCAGGTACGAGAAGGCGTTCTCGATGGTGCGCAGCGATTTGTTGGCGGCGCGCCGCTCGAGCACCTCGATCTGGGCCCGCACCCGCTCGTCGCCGAATTCCTTCAGCAGCCCTTCCAGCTTGATCTCGCGGATGCCCAGCGTTTCGGCCCGCAGCACCAGCGTGGCGTCGACCGGCTCGCCGGTGAGCGGCCGCTGCAGCGGCGCCTGCCGCTTCTTGCGCACCGCGAACTGGACCTCGGTGATCACCCTGCCCTGCTTGTGCTCGATCAGGTCGATCTCGAGATCGGTCTCGGCGTTGATCTCGACCACCGCGTCCTTGACCCGCTCGTTCTTGAACTTGCGCCATTCACGCCGCTCGGGACCAGGCCCGTTGCTGAGCGCGTCGACCCACCAGGTCACCGGCTTGCGGCTGGTGACCCCGCTCGGATTCTCCCGGTAGCGGGCGCAGATCTCGTAGAGCGCCACGGCGGTGTAGGAGCCCAGCTTGGCCAGCACGTCGAGGTCGATGCGGGCCCAGCGCTGCGGATCCCGAAGCGCCGCCATGATGGTCGGCGGATAGGACCAGCTGACCCAGTTCTCGCCACGCCTGAGCTCCAGCGCGACTTCGGACAGCATCGAAAAGCCGCGCCACTTGACGCCGTCGCCCGGCGCGGTCGACTCCCAGTCGACCTCCAGGCTGCGCATCTCAATCAGGTACTTCTTGGCGGCGGTGCGCTCGCTGCCGCTGGAGCCGGTGGTGCGCAGGATGGCTGCCAGCGGGGCCTCGAACATGAAGTCGGCCGCGGGCATGCCGGGCAAGGCGACCAGCCGCGTCTGCGCCACCTGCAGCAGCGCGCTGTAGATGCGGCGACCGGTCAGGGTTACGCGGGCCGAGCGCGGCATCATCACGATCATCTCGTGCGGCTTCCTGAGCTCCAGCACGTCGTCGACGGCGTGGCTCATGACTGGCTTGTCGCCCGGATTTCCCGCGATCTGTTGGCTCATAACGGGGTCAATGTTATGTCCAACGCCGTTTGGACACAACCCCGTGCGGATTGAGGTACAGCGGCCCGAGCAAAACCTGGACATTTGTGCCGGGGGCCGACGCAGGAGATCCGATTAAAAGCTGGACGGTTGGCGAGAACGGGCCGCCCGGGTCGTCTTCGCACCCCGATTAAAAGCCGGACATTGGCGCTTCCAGCGCTTTCGAAGGGCCCGGAATGAGCCTCAAAATGGCGCTTAAAACCTGGACATTGGCGTCAAGCTGGTGCGGAACCGGCCGAATCGGGCTGTGGACAAGGTGCACGAAGGCACCGATGTCGACCCGGACAGTTGGCGATGGAAGGCTGGACGGATCCGATCAGGAGCCGGACGCAAGCGATTAAAGTCTGGACATTCGGACCGTCAGAACATGCGTAAGCTGTTGATTTAATTGAAGAAAATCAAAGTTTCGACGGGCTTAATCTCTTGAATTTATTGAAGTTCCTTTCTTAATCTCCCGAGAGAGCTTAGGAAAAGGGCAAAAACCGAAGAAGAGGGCCATCGCTTCAGGTGATGGATCGACGTTTCTTCGTTTTTTCGCGTGTGCCCTGCATAATCGCAAGACACTCCAACTTTCAAGGCAGATCCCGTGGACATCAAGCAAACCATCCGACGTCAAAACCTGGAGGATATCGAGCAGCAAGCCCACAAGATCGCCGGCATGATGGACCGGATTCGGTCTGCCATGCTGGCTCCCACCGCCGTGAAGTCTGCGCCCACGCTGAAGGCGGTGCAACTGGCGGACCTGTGCGGTGTCGACAAATCGAAGATCTCCTACCGCCTGACACGCGGTGACCTCCCGGCCGGCGAAATCCATGGCAACAGCCGCGAGTGGTCCATGGCGGAGGCCCAGAGCTGGGCCCGCGAACTGCGTGCTGAGCACCTGCGGCCGGAAGGCGCGGCCGGCATCACCATCACGGTGGCCAACTTCAAGGGCGGCGTGGCCAAGACGACCTCGGCGGTGACCCTGGCCCAGGGCCTGTCGATGCGTGGACACCGTGTGCTGCTGGTCGACCTCGATCCCCAGGGCTCGGCCACGACCTTGTTCGGCGTGCTGCCGGACGCGGAGGTCGAGACCGAGCACACGGCGATGTCGCTGTTCACCGGCGACCAGGAGAACCTCCAATACGCCGTGCGCCCCACCTATTGGCCCAATATCGACCTGGTGTGCGCCGCGCCCCTGCTCTACGGAGCGGAATTCCATCTGCCAGCACGTCAGGCGCGAGACCCGGGCTTCGAGTTTTGGCGCGTGCTCGACCGCGGTCTCGATCTTCCGCGTGAAGAGTACGACGTCATCGTGATCGACACCCCGCCTTCGCTGAGCTACGTCACCATCAACGCCCTGATGGCCGCGGATGGCGTGATCATGCCTTTGCCGCCTTCGGCGCTGGACTTCGCGAGTTCGGCGCAGTTCTGGGATCTGTTCTCAGATCTGTGCAATCAGTTGGTGCGCAGCCGAGGCAAGGACAAGAGCTTCGAGTTCATCGATGTGCTGCTGTCGCGCGTCGAAGCCTCCGACACCGCCAGCTCGGTGGTGCGGCAGTGGGTGCTCGAGGGCTACGGCGACAAGGTGCTGCCGATCGAGATTCCAAAGACGGCGGTGGCCGCCACGGCGAGCGCGGAGTTCGGCACCGTCTACGACCTGCCGCGTGGCTCGGTGAATTCCAAGACCTTTTCACGGGCGCGGGTGGCCTACGACAGGATGTGCGAGTTGATCGAGCAGCAGATCGAAGCGGTCTGGGCCCGCCAGGTGGCGGAGCGTCAAGTACTGGAAACGGCGGTTTGACATGGGATTGAAAGACAAAGCCTCCAAGATCGACTTCGCATCGATCATGCCGAGTTCGCAGCCCAACCCGGAACTCGCGAAACCCAAGACAGCGCCTGGCGCGATGATGGCCTTTGCCAACGACCAGCGCTCGGACCTGCTGCGCCAGAACGACGAACTACGGGCCCGGGCGGCACAGGTCGACGAACTGGAAGGACGCCTGAGCGAAGTTCGCGACGAACTGCGCAGCTGGGACGGTGCCTTGCCGGCGCGCCTGATCGACACCGCGGACATCGCGCGCAGCGAGTTCGCCAACCGGCATGCGTCCGCGTTCGAGGGGAAGCTGTTTGAGGATTTCAAGCGCGAGATCCAGGAAGCGGGACGCAACTCGCAGCCCATCAAGGTTCGTGCGATCGCGAACCCAGGCGACGGTCCGCACTATGAGCTGGTGTTCGGACATCGACGCTACGAGGCCTGCCGCCAGATCGGCTTGCCGGTCTGGGCGGTGGTCGAGAACCTGGACGACCGAGCCTTGATCGAGGAAATGGATCGCGAGAATCGGGGCAGGGCGGATCCGTCTCCCTGGGAGCAGGGAATGACCTACCTGCGTGCGCTCGAGAAGGGTATCTATCCGTCGAACCGCCAGATGGCGGCCGCGCTCGGGGTGGACATCAGCAACCTCGGCAAGGCGATCGCGTTGGCCAGGCTCCCCGCCGCGGTGATCGCGGCCTTTCCCACGCCGCAGTCGATCCAGCTGGCATGGGCGACCGACCTAGGCAAGGCCATGACTGAGGACGAATCGGGGGTCTTGGCACGGGCGCAGGCGCTATCGACCGAAAAGACGGCCTTGCCGGCGAAGAGCGTTTTTGCGCGCCTTGTTTCACCTCCGTCGGTGGTGCCCGAGGCCGCCCCGTTGCCGGTGCAGGCGAGCCACGCGCTGAAGGTGGGCGGGCAAAAGGTGGGCTCGCTGAGGTTCGACGCCATCGGACGTCCTTCGATCAGGCTGTCGATCAAGCTGTCGGATGATCAGCAGAAGGCGTTGATCAAGGTGGTGCAGGGATTTGTCGATTCGATTTGAATGCTGATTCAGGCTGGACCGAAGGGGGGTGGTTTCAAACCACCCCTTTTTTTTATGTGCAGCCGGTGGAGAGGAAGATGAAGGGGTAGTTTCAAACTACCCCCCTCCCGCTCAGCCCGACGTCGCGCAAGGGGGTAGTTTGAAACCACTCCCCCTCCTTGGCGATTCAGCCCCGTCCGCTCTCGATACGCTCGAGCGTCCCAAGAATTTCGGACAACGTCGATTTCATGAGGCCCATGTCGCGGTCCCGCCGAGCTTCGGCGAGCGGATCGAATCCGGCAGCCGATGTCTGGGCGCTGCCGCCGAAGGCATCCTTGGCGCGCGCCACCACGTCATCCAGCTTGGTGATGAGGTTGTTGCGCAACGCCGAAAACTGGGCCAGTTCTCGCCGCACCGCAGCCATCTCTCGCATCAGCGCCGTGAGTTGCTCCTGGACCTCTTGGAGTGCGGGCCCGGACACCGCAGCAGGAAGCTCGGAGGCAGCCGTGGGCAGTGCCAGTGAAGGGCCGGCGGGCCCGAGAGCAGCCCGGAAGTGGTCGGCGGTCCGGGCGACTGCCAGTTCGAGGATGGCGTGAGAATCGGAGTCTGCCAGGAACGGCCACAGTTCGTAGACCCGGCCGATGGCTGCCGCGGTGCGCAATCTCAGACCCGGTCGACCGCCTCTCCGAGGGCGCTGCAGCACTTCATGCGTGAGAGATGAGGGGGCTTCGCTCGCATCGATATCCTCCTGGGTGGCCATGCAAGAACGGAACATGCCCGCGGCGCTCCATTTCTTGAGGGACGAATCCGCAGGTGCGCGAACGCCATGGATCAGTGTGAGTATCCGCCCAAGCTCGGCCAAGGTGCAGACGGTGGGCCAGCCGTGGCTGGTAGTGGAAGAGGGGATGGACCAACTCGGGGAGCTGGCGCCTCGGATGCTTTCTGTTTGGCGAGGGGCATCCGCTGAATGCGAGTCCGCTACAAATTCTGGCATCGCTGGGTCTTCATGGTTACTCAATAACCTAATTATGTCCGAAGGGCGACATTGCTCGCTCAAAAGCCCTGTGACGGCCACTGTTTCGTGAAACATTCCCCTCTTTTTGTCGAGAAAACAGCGATAACTTGTTGTCACAGAAGAGAAAAATAAGATGCTTCGAAATGTCGTGAAACAGCGTGGCGGAAGGGCGTGGGTGACGCGATTAAAAGCTGGACACACACAATGTTGTCGTGCGACAGAGTTGTTGTCGGTTCTCAGCTACCTCTGAACTTTTCTCACCTAACTCTGAACTCTCAGGGCCAGGCTAGCAGCCGGAGCGGCGCATCTTGAAGGCGAGCAGGGAAGAGAACGATGCGCCAGGCGCTGCTGGCTGGGGCGTGGGGCACCGAGCCATGGGCGTGAAGACCCGGCCACGCCGAGGCGGACGATCGATCTAGACTTCCGCACCCGGCCAGGAGCGGAAGTTCGTTGCGTCGCTCCACCTTATCCTCCCGAATGGGTACGAGCGTGTTATTCCGCAGGTTTCACACCCCGAGAAATCAGCAGCTGTCGGACATGCTCGCGACGCTGAGCTCACCCGGAACGCAGGGCTCGTGTCGGGTGTGCCAGCCATCGGATTTCGCGAGATGGGCCGAATTCCCGGCCTGTGCGTCGCGCCGCTCGACCCACCCGTCTCGCGAAACATTCTCATAGCGACGCCCAAGCGGACTTACAAGCGCCCTAACGTGAAGGCGGTCATCAGTCTCCTGTGCGAAGCCGTAGCGAGCCAGCCGCCGCCGCTGAAGCGTGCCGAGCTAGTCTGAGAGCACGCCTTCGGTGCGCTTGGCCCTCGCGTCGGAGTTGAGCGATTGCGTCGTCCCCGCGAACCTAGGAACAACGCCGTCAAGCGCGCGCAGTACGGCGGCAATTGCTGGTCGCCTGAACGTCCCTTGGACCATCGCCACAAAGATTCGGCGCACCATCAGCGGCGCAACCGGCACTACCGCGAAGGCTGGGTCGGCTGCCGCTGCCCGGAGCGCCAAGGCAGGGAGAACAGTGACCACATAGCCAGTGCGAACCATCTCGAGGGTTGCAGCCATGTTGCGGCAGCTGGCCACGACGCGTGGCGTGTAGCCAGCCTCATGGCATGCATTGACGATTTGCGCCTTGTAGGTCTGCGCGTTCCTGTTGATGGCCCAGTTCTCAGACGACAACTCCGAGACCTGAATCGATGCTTCCTTGGCCAACCTGTGATTTGCGGCCATCACCACTGAAAAGTGGTCTTCATAGACAGGTCGGAAGTACAGCATGCTCGAGAGCGCTTCAGCGCTAATCGAGTCGTCGACCAACGCCAAATCGACCTGTTTTGCTGCCGCTGCTTTCAGGCTTTCGCCAGGCTCTAACTCTTCGAATCGCAAGTCCAGTTGCGGGAACTCACGCAGTAGGTCTTCGAATACCGCGGGGATGAAGGTGGTCGCAACGGACCCGAACGCGGAAATTCGAACCTCCCCAGCCACCGCGCCCTTGGCGGAGGCCAAGTCGGCTTCGATTTCGTTGACCAGGTCCAAAACCTTAGCTGACCGAGCGACGAGGCTCTCCCCGGCCAGAGTTAGCCGGACGCCGCGGCCCGACCGTTCGAAAAGCACCGCTCCTGTCTCTTGTTCGAGGATGGCGAGCTGCTGCGAAACAGCCGGGCGGGTCAGGTTTACGGCTTCAGCGACCTTGGCGATGGTGCCCAGGACGGCGAGCTCGCTTAGAAGGTGAAGCCGGGAGAGATTCAGCATAAGGCGACAGAAAAACTAACGTTGTTTTACGCCTCTCAAGAGAGCATGACACCCTCTACCTAGGGTTTTCCCCAAGGAAAAATAGGCGAAGATTCATTGCATGCAAGGAGCGCGCCAGGTCTTCAGGCTGCTTGCTCGTGATGATTCAATAGGAAAGAAAAGCTTACGCTCTAGGTAAGCATCTGTGGTCTTATCTTTCGAGACCCTTCTCCATAAAGTTCACTCCATTCCAAACAGGAGCGATTGAAAGTTATGAAGAACGTTGCATTCATTGGCGTGGGCAAGATGGGCGCGGAGATGGCTTCCCGCCTGGTCGCCGCAGGCTTCAAGGTCACCGTATTTGACCCAAACGACGCTGCAGTCAAGGCGCTGGTTTCGAAGGGTGCCGCTGCCGCCTCGAACCCGAAGGCTGCTGCGGAGGGCGCCGACGCCGTCATGTTCAGCCTTCCCACGCCGGCCATCCTTCGCGCCGCGGTGACCGGCCCCGAAGGCGTGCTCAATTCCGTTAGCAAGGGCGCTGTCCTGGTTGACTTCAGCACGGTTGACCCTGAAACCACGAAGGAACTTGCCAAGGCTGCTGCCTCGAAGGGCGTCGAGTTCCTGGACTCGCCGGTCAGCGGCGGTGTGGCCGGTGCGGCAAACGGCAAGCTCGTCCTGATGGTCGGCGGCGATGCTGCCGTGCTCGAGCGCGCAACTCCGATGCTGAACAACCTGGCCGGTCGCATCGTTCATTGCGGCCCCATCGGCGCTGGCCAACTGACCAAGCTGAGCCACAACCTCATCGTTGCCATCAACACCGTTGCACTCGGTGAAGTCCTTGCCGCAAGTGTCAAGGCTGGCGGGAATCTCGAAGTGCTGTGTGACGTTCTGACCGCTGGCATGGCGGGCAGCAAGATGCTCGACTGGTTCCACAAGACGCTGTTCACTGCGGAGCGGCCCGCGTTCTTCGCCATCGACCTGATGCACAAGGACATCGGCCTGTGCCTCGACGAGTTCTCGAACTACCCGATGCCTCTGGGCCAGCTGGTCAAGCAGACCTACAACGCCGCACGCGCCAAGGGCCTCGGCGGCAAGGACTCCACCAGCATTTGCGAAATCTACGAAGAGTTGCTGGGCGTGCGCCTGCAAGCAGCCGCCTAAGTCTTCAACCCATCCCCTTTTGCGAGAGATTCACGTGAGCAACTCTACTCAATCCAAATACGGCGACGTCAAGCTGCCGAGCGTCGGTTTGGCTGGCAACTTCATCAACGGTGAATGGTCCAAGCCGATTGGTGGAAAGACCTTGGCGGTCATCAATCCCTGCCGTCTGGACACCATCGCCAACGTCGGAGCGGCTGATGCGCGGGATGTGGACGCTGCAGTGGCCGCAGCCAAGGCGGCGTTTCCTAAGTGGCGTCGCAGGGCCGCTCGTGAGCGCGGCGCGATGCTCATCGAGTTCGGCAACCGCATCACGGCCAACGCCGAGGAAATTGCCAAGATTCTGGCCGCCGAAACGGGCAATGCCCTGCGCACCCAAAGCCGCCCAGAAGTTGCAAGCACTGCCGAGGTCCTGCGCTACTACGGCGGCGTCATCGCCGAGCAGAAGGGTGAAACCCTGCCACTAGGCCCGGGCCTCTTCAGCTACACCACTCGCGAACCCTTCGGCGTGGTCGGCGCCATCATTCCCTGGAACTCGCCGCTGGTGCTTGCCGCCGTGAAGATTGGCATGTCGCTGGGTACGGGCAACACGTTGGTCCTGAAGCCCGCCGAAGACGCGCCGCTGGCCGTCATCCGAATCGCCGAGCTGGCCGCCGACATCTTCCCGGCTGGCGTGTTCAACGTCGTGACCGGTGAAGGCCTGGAGGCAGGCGCTCCCTTGAGCCAGCACGCCGACGTCGCGAAGGTCTCATTCACCGGCTCCCATGAAGTGGGCCAGAAGGTGGCTCACGCCGTCGCCGACCGCATCGGTCACCTGACGCTTGAGCTCGGCGGCAAGAGCCCCTGCATTGTCTATCCGGACGTGGTGGGCGACTCCCAGCTCGACACGACCGTGAACAACATCATTGCGGCGATGCGCTTCGCGCGCCAAGGCCAATCGTGCACGGCCGGCTCCCGCTTGTTCATCCACGAATCCGCCTGGGGCAAGGTCATGCCGCGCCTCGTCGAGAAGGTCAACGCGCTGAAGGTCGGAGACGCTCTTGACGAATCTTCCGATATCGGTGCGGTCATCAACGCGGAAAGGTACACCGCCGTCTGCGGCTTCATCAAGGAAGCCATCGACGCAGGCGCCAAGGTGGAAACCGGCAAGCTGCCGCCCGCAATTCAGGATGCCAAGGGCTATTTCCCGACGCCTGTCATCTTCAGTGGCGTGGACAACACCTGGCGCATTGCGAAGGAAGAGGTCTTCGGCCCCGTCCTGGTCGCAATCCCATGGAAGGACGAAGCCGAAGTGCTGGCTATGGCCAATGACACCCACTACGGCTTGGCTGCGTACGTCTTCACCAACGACATCAACGCCGCAATGCGCGCCACCGAAACGTTGGACGCCGGCTGGATTCAGGTCAACCGTGCAGGCGGTCAGATTCCGGGCATGTCCTACGGCGGTGCCAAGCAGAGTGGCATCGGCGCTGAGTACTCGATTGAAGGCGCACTCGAGAGCTACACCAGCCGCAAGAGCGTGACGTACGGCATCTGAGGTGACCAAAATGGACGTGACAACCTCGTCGACCACAGCGAGCGCCGCGACCGGCGTCGCCCTGACATCGGAGCAAGTTGAATCGGGCAACCGAATCGACCGTCTGATGACCCTGGAAATCCGTCCGCTTAGCGGCGGACTTCCCCCAGGCATCGTTGTGCCCATGTACGAGGTCTGTCGCGCCCATCAGGGAGCACCACTCTCCATGGCGGCAGCCGCTGCCCTGAAGGCCAAGGTCCGCCCTGGCAGCACCGTCGTCATCGCGACTGGCGCCGGCGTCGCTCCCAAGCTGCCCTTGGGCGAGACCGACGGGCCCGTCGGCGCCGCGGCGCTGGCCGCAGCTATCGTCAAAGGTCTGCAGGCCAAGGTCGTCTTTGTGACCGAAGATGCGCATCTTCCACCAGTCGTCGCCGCTGTCGAATTGGTCAACACCAAGCTCGCCGCTTGGGCCGAATCCCAACCTGGGCGGACCTACGAACCTATTACCGTCGAGTCGTTCCCCATCGGAATGAACGCAGGGCAGACCCGCTCTCGCGAACTCATCGAAAGGCTCAGTCCCAGCGCCGTCGTGTTCGTCGAACGGGATGGACCAAACGTCGAAGGTCAGTTCCATGGTGTTCGGGGCGACTGCCGCGACCCGCTCACCGTTGGCTATGTCTACCTTCTCGCGTACCACGCCGCCGAAGCCGGAATCCTCACCATCGGTATCGGTGATGGCGGCAATGAAGTTGGCTTCGGGGCGGTCCGCGAGGCAATTCGCGACGTACTTCCCATGCGCGGTCGTTCGCTCGCCGGCCACGCGTCCGGCGTTGTGACCGTCGTCCCGACGGACGTGACCGTGAGCGCCGCTGTTTCCAACTGGGGCGCGTGTGCGGTCGCTGCAGCCTTGGCAGTCTTGCTCTCGGACACCGAACTGCTGCATGACGCCGACACCGAGCACGAGCTCATAGCCGTCACCGTCGCCGCAGGTGCACGAGATGGCGCCACTTCGAAACAGAGCATGGTCGTCGATGGCATCGACTTTTCGGGCCATCTCGCCTTCGTCTCCCTTCTGAGGGTCGTGGCCGGAATCTCCATCCGCACCTCGTCCGCCGCGTGAGTAGGAACTCGCATGCAACAGAAAAAATTCACCGACTCCTTCGGAAATCCGCTCGACCCCATCGTTGGATTCGCAAGGGGCCGCATCATTCAATCCAGCGTCGACGAAGCTCGACGTCTTCGCCAGGGCCAAAAGGTCGCGGCCGAACGCGTTCGAAAGCTTGGCCCCCAGTCGATTGGCGTCTTCACCGGCAACCAGCGTGAGTTCCCACTCAAGGTCGAAGACCTAAACACTCACTGTGAAGAATGGGTCGGGCCAGGACTCTTCGCCGAGGAGCTTCGGCAGGCCGCTATCGCTCACATGGGCGGGCTTCCGACCGACGGAGTCGCCACTGTGAACCGCACGAGCGCCGGCATCATCGCGACCATCGTCGCGCTGGCCGAGGGACAGAGCGTCGTTTCCGTGGTGCCACCTGGCGGTCGTTCGCACGCATCGGTCATTCGTGGTTGCGGCATCGCACGAGTCGAACTCCACGAAGTGCAAGGTGACAAGGACTGGGCTGCAGCCATCGAGCAGCACAAGCCTGCGCTGGTCGTCATCACCACCGTGACCAGCAGCCTCGAGTTCCTGGACGACGCAGTTGCAATGGATGCCGCAGGCGTCGCGAAGGCGAGCGGAGCCAAGGTGCTTCTCGATGAAGCCTACGGTGCTCGCATGAGGCCCGTGCTGCGGTCTGGCGTTCTCAGCCTCAAGCTTGGCGGCGACTTGGCAATCACCAACTGCGACAAGGCCGGCCTGTCTGGTCCACGTTCCGGGCTTCTGGTGGGGCGTCCTGAGTTGGTGACGCGAGTCTCTGCCAAGGCCTCGGAGTTCGGGATGGAAGCCCGAGCCCCTATTGCGGCAAGTGCCCTTCGCTCGATTCAACGCTTCTCCCCGCAAGACCTCATCGATGAGGCGCAAGCCGGGCAAAAACTGGCTCATGCAATGCGGGAGCGTCTCGGAGCAGAACTCGTCGCCGTCAGCGACCTCGGACCGATGATTGAAGAGGACCTGGCGCTCAAGGAGGTCTTCCGCCGTGCAGGCAGGAGCACCGACAACGCCGGCGTCACGCCCGCCGAAGTGACTTCTGCCCTGGGCATGGTTCTTCTGCGTGACCACGGCATCTTGACGGTCAACACGCACGGTCAACCAGGCGCCCGTGTCTCTGTGCGGCTCAAGCCGACTCATGGCGCCATCGAGCGCGTCGGCGGCATGGCTCGCGTCATCGAGGCGATGGACACTTCATTCAGCGAGGTTGCCCGTTACGTCGCGAAGCCCGAGGGCCTGGCCCAACTCATCCTGGGGGACACGAAATGACGGTCGACCGCAAGGTGCTTGAATCCATCGACGAGCGGCTCGACAAGTTGGTGAGCTTGGACATCGGCGGCCGCGGCGTCGAACACCTCTACGTGGCTGCTCGCGCACGCCAAGGCGGCTCCCTGGTCGGTACGGCAGCAGATGCTCTGCTGGGCGTGCCGGACGGCGCAACCGTCTTTGTGACCACAGGCTCGGTCTCGCGTGCCTGGATTTCGACCGAAATCGGCGAAAACGATGGACCTGCCGGCGCCGCTATCGTGATTCGCGCCCTGTCCATCGGAAAGCGCGTCCATTGCGTGCTGCTCGCAGAAGAGACGCTGCTTCCGGGCATGAAAGCCATCCTGACCAGCGCAGGCGTGACAGTGCTGCCGTTCAAGCAAGCGCAAATCGCATGCAAGGATGGAAGCCTCGCAGTTTGCTCGCTCTTGCCGTTCACGACCAAGGACGAGGACGCCAAGGCCGAGGCGAAAGCCTTGCTCGCCAGCTACAAGCCCAGCCTCTTCTTCTCGACGGAGCGGGTCGGACGCGCGAGAGATGGCGTGTACTACAGCATGCGTGCCATCGACTACGGCATGGGCCGGGCGCGCATCGACGTTCTGTTCGACGAAGCGCTTGCTCAAGGCATTCCCACGGTGGCTGTCGGCGATGGCGGAAACGAAATCGGTATGGGAGCTATCACCCAGGCAGTCGCCGACCACGTGAAGTTCGGCGCAACCATCGCCGCAGTGACGCCGGCAGATGTGCTGGTCACCGCTGCATGCTCGAACTGGGGCTGCAACGCAATCGCCGCGGCAATCGCTGCGCGCCGAAAGGATGCGCGCCTGCTCAACACCCCGGAGTTGGAGCGTCAATTGCTGATGCGCGGCGTGGATATCGGCCTCATCAACTCCGTGCAGAACGTCGTGGACGCCAATGTCGATGGCATGCACTTGGACACACACATCGCCTTCACCGAAATGCTGCGCGCTGTCGTCAAGCCGGCGCTCAACTGACCGGTTGCCCACCAATCCTTCCTATCAACCCATCCCCCACCACAAGAGGAGTTCTCCATGCGCAAACTTATTGGTGCTGTCTGCATGCTATTTGCAGGTCTGCTCGTCTCGCAAACTTCTGCTGCCCAGGAGAAGTCCAGGCTCGACGAAGTGCTCGCCCGCGGCAAAGTCATCGTGGGCGTCAGCAGCGAATCTCCGCCCTTCGGCTTCGTGAATGAGAAGGGTGACCTGTCTGGCTTCGACATCGACGTGGCCAAGCTCATCGCGAAGGGGCTGTTCGGAAGCGACGACCCGAAGCACATCGAGTTCGTCAAGCAGAGCTCGGCTGCTCGTTGGGAGAACGTCAACAGCGGCAAGGTGGACTTCGGGATTCACGTGGCAACGGTTCTTCCAGACCGCATCGCGCGTGTCGCATTCACCCGCGGCTACATCGACTCTTCGATTGTTGTCATCGTGAAGGCCGACTCGAAGTTCAAGACCTTCGCGGACCTCAACAACGACAAGGTGTCGACGGCCATCCTGTCGACTCCTGTGCAGGCTGACCGTGCCAAGCAGTTCTTCCCGAAGGCCAAGACTACGACGCTGGACTCCATCGGCGCCCAGTTCACTGCGGTCAAGGGCGGACGGGTCGATGCGGCCCAGCTGGACGAGCCGGTGGCCCTCTGGTACGCCGCGCAGAACAAGGACGTACGAATCCTCGATGAGCGGATGACTGCGGTCACCAACAACGCCATCTACATGAAGCAAGGTGACTTCAAGTGGTGGCTGGCCCTGGATACGTACGTCAATGAGATGCGGGCGGGCTCCATGTTCAACGACTACTCCGCCAGCTACAAAAAGTGGTTCGGCAAAGACGCGCTGAACACCAAGTACTACGTGAACGCCAAGTGAGCGTTGGGCGCTGCACAGAGGGACAGCAATCATGAACTGGCTCAATCTAGCCGCAGGATGGCTGCCGGAGTTCTTCGACGGCTTCCTGGTGACGCTCGCGCTCGTCGCGATGTGTCTGCCAGTTGCGGTGGTGCTGGGCGTGCTGCTGGTCCTTCTGCGCGTCTCAGAGAGGGCGGTGGTCTGGGTTCCGACCTACGCCGTGATTGAGTTCCTTCGGAACGTTCCGACGTTCCTTCTCATTCTTGTCGTCTATTACGGCGCTCCTCTTCTAGGCTCCAGGCTAGACGGTATTTACTGCGGCGCCATTGCAATCGCTGTGCAGCACACAGCGTATTTGGCGGAAGTCTTCCGAGGGGGCGTATCCGCGGTGCCCCGGACCCAGTGGGATGCCGGACGTGCAATCGGGCTAAAGCCGGCGGGCGTGTTCTTCCGCGTCGTGCTGCCCCAAGCGGTGCTCAAGGTAGTGCCGGCGATTGGCAATCAGGTCGTGGTGCTCATCAAGGACACGTCACTTGTGGCTGGTATCGGCGTCGTGGACCTGACCTTGAGCGGCAAGCTCGTTATGGAGCGCACCGCCTCTTCTTACGAGGTGTTCGTGGTCATCGCCGCCTTCTACCTCATCCTGACCACCATCGCCAGCGCCCTGTTCCGTTGGCTCGAGATTCCTGCTGGCAAGCGCCGCTGAGGTTCACATGGACGTTGCAATTCTCAACCTCGGTTATCTCCTCAAGGCGGCGATTGTGACGCTTGAGATGGCCGCAGCGACAGTGGTCTTCAGCTTCCTGCTGGGGACGGCACTGGGCGTGTTCGCCGCTCTCGGTGGCACGGCGGTGCGCTCGGTGCTGACGGTGTACGTGTACATCGTTCGCGGGGTGCCCGTTCTCGTGCTCATCTTCATTGCTTACTTCGGCTTGCCCCGCATGGGCCTGGATGCCCCGAACTATGTGGCGGCGACTATCGCCCTGGTCATCTACTTTGCTGCCTTCGTGGCCGACATCGTGCGCGGCTCGATTCTCGCCGTCCCCAAGACGACCGTAGAAGCGGGCATGTCCATCGGGCTGCGCAAGGCGCAAATCCTGACGCAAATTCAACTGCCTCTTGGCATGCGTCTGGCGCTGCCACCCCTCGTGACGACGGCGTCGATTGCTGTCAAGAGCACGTCGTACGCATCCATCGTGGGTGTTTGGGAGCTGACCTACGCCTCGCGTGAAGTCGTGGAACGCACGCTCGCAGCGTTCCAAATCTTCTTCGCTGTGATGCTCATCTACTTCTGCATCTGCTACCCCATCTCGCTCGGCGCAACGTACCTGCAGCGCCGTCTCAAGACCTCCTGAAGGCAAACGATGAACTTAGCGCACACCCCAACATCTCGGCGGACCATGATTGAGGTCAAGGGCGTATCCAAGAGCTTTGGAAGCAACCAGGTCCTGAAGGACATCTCCTTTGACGTGAAAGAGGGAGAAGTTGTCGTCTTGGTGGGCCCCAGCGGTTCCGGCAAGTCGACCCTGCTTCGCTGCATCAACTTCCTTGAGGAATTTCAGGCGGGCGAGATTCTGGTTGACGGCGCCGCTGTTGGCTACAGCGGCGGCACAAGCGGCCCCTCGCGGCGCCGCCAGTCTGAAGCAGACGTAGCCAACCTTAGGACGAAGGCTGGCATGGTCTTCCAGAACTACAACCTCTTTCCGCACAAGACGGCCATCGAGAACGTGATGATGGGACCGGTCCTTGTGAACAAAGACTCGAAGGCGGATGCCCGCGCGCATGGTCTGGAGCTCTTGGCCAAGGTAGGCCTCAAGGACCGGGCAGACCACTTTCCGTCTCAGTTGTCCGGCGGCCAGCAGCAACGCGTGGCAATCGCCCGGGCGCTCGCCATGCGCCCCAAGGTGATGCTCTTCGACGAGGTGACGTCGGCACTGGACCCAGAGCTGGTTGACGAGGTCTTGAAGACGCTGCGAGACCTCAGCAACGAAGGCATGACGATGATTATCGTAACGCACGAGATGCAGTTCGCACGCGACGTCGCCGACCGGCTTCTGTTCTTCTATCAAGGAGTAATCATCGAAGACGGTCCCCCCGCTGAGGTCTTTGCCAATCCGAAAACGGAGCGCTTCCAGACCTTCGTGAAGCGCTTCCAGGCAAACAGCCACCGGGGTTGAACAGGAGAACTGTCGTGAAACTACTAGAAGGTGCCACCATGATGAGCTCGTCTGCAACGAGGGCCGCCGAACAGCCCATTCTCGAGTTGAGGGACATTCACCTCGCATTCGGGAACAACGTGGTCCTGAAAGGCGTTGACCTCGCGGTCCAGCGTGGTGAGGTAGTTGTCATCGTCGGCCCGAGCGGTGGTGGCAAGAGCTCTCTGCTTCGGTGCGCGAATCTTCTGCAGCGCATCGACTCTGGGCAGATTCTCCTAGAGGGCGTAGACCTGTCGTCCGGTTCGCTGAACGAGAACCAGATTCGGCAGCGAGTCGGGATGGTTTTCCAGCACTACTACCTCTTTCCGCACCTCAATGTGCTGAAGAACCTGACGCTGGCCCCGCGCCGTGTTCTTAAGGAATCGCCCGCCGACGCAGAGGTGAGGGGCCGGGAGTACCTCCGAAAGGTTGGCTTGGCCGAAAAGGCCGACCACTACCCAGACCAACTCTCCGGCGGACAGCAGCAGCGCGTCGCAATCGCTAGAGCACTCATGATGCAGCCGCATGTGATGCTTTTCGATGAGGCGACCTCAGCTCTCGACCCTGAACTGGTCGGCGAGGTTCTGGCGGTCATGAAGGACCTTGCCAAATCCGGGATGACGATGCTTGTCGTCACGCACGAGATGGGCTTCGCTCGCGAGGTCGGTGACCGTGTGGTGTTGATGGCCGGCGGAAACATTGTTGAGCAAGGTCCGCCGTCGGAGGTTCTCGACCATCCGAAGCAGGAACGAACGAAGCAGTTCCTTTCGCGCATGACAAAGCATTGAGCACGCAGCAGCGGCTCCCCATCCCTTCTCAATCACACTGAAAGTAAGCCATGAATCGCATTCTCTTTGCCTCGATTTCCGTCGCCATCGTATCGATGTCGTTTGCCAGTGCTGCCGCGTCGAAGGTGAACGTTCCTCTTCCCCCAGAGGTGAAGAGCGCGGGCTTTCTCACCGTTGGCATCAATTGCACGTACCCACCCGCGGGCTACGTCGGCCTTGACGGGAAGCCGGCCGGCTATGAGTACGCGATGGTGAAGCGCATCGCTGAGTTCGCACTCGGTACCGGCGACGGCCTGAAGACACAGTGCGTGAACGACAGCAACCGCATCCCGTTCCTGCAGTCGGGCAAGATTGACATGATTTTGGCGTCGCTTGCATACACGCCGGCGCGAGCGGAGCAGCTGGACTACTCGAACCCGATTTGGGTGAGCAATCTGCAACTCATCGTTCCGAAGGAATCGAAGGTGGCCGACTATGGCGACCTGACCGGCAAGACCGTCGTGACGCCAACCGGCAGCACCTATCAAACGTGGCTGCAGAAGTGCTATCCCCAGGCGAACCTGGTCACGTCGCAGACGGCGGCAGAAGGCTCGACGATGCTGACTCAAGGCCGGGCGGATGCCTTCGCGTACATCGACGTGTACGGGTTCAACTTCGCCCAGATGCAAAAGAACTACAAGGTTGTCGGGACCCTCGCAGCTACCGCCGTCCAAGGCGTGGGCGTGAAGAAGGGCAACAAGCCGATGCTCGACTGGGTGAATGCTGTGCTGGAAGAGATGCGGGCCGAGGACGCTTTCTACAAGTCGTTCTCCCAGGAGGTGAAGGACCCAACCTTTGCGGCCAAGTATCGCCAGTTGGTCCCGGGCCCGAACATGAAGGTGGACTACTCCAAGAGCGGCGCCCTTGACTGTCTGAAAGCCTCCTGAGCAAGAGTTCGGAGGCACTGCTGCTGAGTGCGTACCGTCGATGAAGAGGAAAGCATGCTTACATCAACCCTGAACGAGCTGCAGGTCTTGCTCGGCGGACTTGGCCGAACGCTGCTCATAAGCGTCATCGGAATCTCGATGGGACTCGTCCTCGGGATGCTGATGGGCGCGGCTCGCCACGCTCGAGTTCCCGTGTTGAGCCAACTCATCGCCTGCTACGCGAACCTGTTTCGCTGTACTCCGCTTCTGGTGCAGGTGGTGATGCTCTATTTCGCGCTGCCAGACCTTGGAATTAAGCTGACGCCGTTCGATACCTCGTGGTTGGCACTCGGCCTGTGGGGCGCTGCGTATCACACGGAGATTTTTCGAGCCGGATACGGCTCGGTGAACCCGAACGAGGTAGTCGCAGCTCGCGCGCTCGGCATGTCTGCGCCGAGAGCGTTCCTCGACGTCACGCTTCCGCTTGGTGTCCGAGCATCGATTCCGGCGGCTACGACGATGGCAATTACCCAGTTCCGCTCCTCGTCGTTCATGATTGCCGTGGGCTACCAGGAGCTCACTTACGTGGCGAACCGAATGGTCGCCGATACCTTCAAGGTGTTCGAGATTTTCGGCATTGCCGCTCTCGCGTACCTGGTTGTTTCCAACATCATCGCCATTGCGTCGCGCCGGCTTGAACGTGCAGTCGCAGTTCCGGGTCTGGGAGCTGTGAAATGAACCAAGATTGGATTGGACCCGTTGCGTCCCACATGCTGAGTGGCCTCTATGTGACGTTGTGGGTTTCCTTGCTCACGACGTTGCTGGCGACAGCGATTGGTCTGTTCATCGGGTCGCTTTCTGCCAGTACGACGAAGTGGGTGCAGGTTGCCGTCCGTCTTTACATCGACATCTTCCGAGGCGTGCCATCTCTTATCACGCTGCTCTTCGTCTTCTTCGCGCTCCCGCACATCGGCGTTTCAACTGGCCCCATCACCGCCTCCGTTTTGGGACTGGCGGTGTGGGGCGGGGCAAATATTGCCGAAACCGCTAGGGGCGCAATGAAATCCATCTCGTCTCGCCAGACGGAAGCAGCAAGGGCTCTTGGGCTAGGAAAGGTTCAGGCACTGGTGTTCGCCGTCATGCCGCAAGCCATCCGTCGGTTTCTTCCGCCGTACGTCGGTCAGTTGACCGTCCTCATTCAGGCCAGCGCCTTGACGTCGGTGGTCGGTGTGACGGACCTGCTCGGCTCCGCGCGCCAAATGATTGAGCGACTCGCGTACATGAGTCCCGACGCTCATGCAGTGCCTATCTACTGCGGCGTCTTGCTGGTGTTCTTTGTGATTTGTTATCCCCTTACCTTGCTTGCTAGCTACCTCGAAGGCAGGCTGCGCAGCTAACCCCATCATGAACATGCAATCGCAAATTCGCCTCGTTGCCGAGACCGGCTCGCTTTACCCGTTGAAGAGTCACTTGCTCGAGTGGAGGGATGAAACGACCGGCGCGGGCCTCGGTCACCTCGCAATCGGGACTCGTGGGTCGATTCCCGCAGCTAATGATGAGCGGGAAGTGGACCTCCGCAACGTAGCGGTCCTTGGCTACAACTGAGGTTTGCCATGACCACGCATACGGCAGCCACTTTGCCTGAGCGAGACCAGACCACGGAATCCGCCGGGCGTCATCGCGTCGTGATAATTGGGGGCGGCGCAGCCGGGCTCGAACTCGCTACTCAACTCGGCAAGCACGAGCGCTTCTCGGTGACGCTCGTCGACAAGGCGCGCTCCCACATCTGGAAGCCGAAGCTGCATGAGATTGCAGCGGGCAGCATGAACATGGGGCGGCACGAAGTAGGCTACTTGGCGCATGCACGTGACCACGGCTTCGTGTATCGGATGGGCGAGATGACTGGCCTTGACCGAAAGTCTCGCGAGGTAGCAATTGCGCCCTTCATTGACGGGGAGGGCGAGCAGATTACGCCGGCTCGCACGTTTCCCTACGACACGCTGGTCCTTGCGGTTGGAAGCCAAAGCAATGACTTCGGCACTCCAGGCGTCAAGGAGCATGCGCTGAAGCTGGAGTGTCTTAGCGACGCGGCGCGGTTCAATCGGAAATTGATGAATGCTTGCTTTCGTGCACAGGCCCAAGAGAGCGTTCTGGCAGCGGCGCAGTTGAGGGTTTGCATCATCGGTGCGGGCGCCACTGGCGTCGAGTTGGCGGCCGAACTGCTTCGGACCGGGCGTGAAGTGCTTGCGTACGGCGCTTCAGTTTCGACCACCAACAAGGGGCTCGAGATTCATCTTGTCGAGGCGGCGGACCGGATACTGCCCGCGCTTCCTCCCAGACTTTCAGCGGCCGCACACAAACTTCTCACGAAGCAGGGCATCTCGGTTCACGCCGGAGCCAAAGTGGCGAGAGTTCACCAAAATGGCGTCGAGTTGAGCCACGGTGAATTGCTCCCCGCGGAAATCACGGTCTGGGCTGCCGGGGTCCGAGCTCCAGACTTCTTGCGGAGCCTTCCCGGCTTGGAGACCAACCGAATCAATCAGCTGGCCGTTCGCCCGACCCTGCAAACGACGAACGACCCGAGAGTGTTTGCTATTGGGGATTGCGCGGCCTGTGCAAAGCCTGACGGACAAGGCTTCGTGCCCCCGCGTGCCCAGGCGGCGCACCAGCAGGCGGCCTTCTTGGCGCGACATCTGCCCACGCACGTCGAGGGCCGACCGCTTCCTAACTACATGTACCGAGACTTCGGCTCGCTGGTCTCCCTGGGCTCCTACAGCACCGTCGGAAACCTGATGGGTGGGGTGGTAGGGAAGAGCATGTTCGTGGAGGGTGTCTTCGCGAAGTTGATGTACCTCTCTATGTACAAGATGCACGAAGCCGCACTGCACGGCTGGCGGCGTGTGACGCTCGAGACGCTGGCCCGCTGCCTCGAGCCCTCGAGCGGCTCGCGAGTCAAGCTGCATTGATTTCACGCCGTGGCTTTGGCGGCACTTCCAGCAATCACGAAGGACGAAATGAGCGCTTCCCTTGACATCAACACCGTTCGGCAGGAGTTCCCTGTGACGAAACGGATGCTTTACCTGGATTCGGCTCATCAGACGCCCATGCCGAACTGTGTTCGAAGCGCGTTGAGCGAGTTCTTGGTTGAGGGCAACGAGATGGCGGGACCCAAGCCGGTTTGGATGCGCCGGGTCGAGCTTGCTCGCGAAAAGGTGGCGGAGCTTCTGCATGCCTCGTCCGACGAGATTGCGTTCACAAAGAACACGTCCGAGGGGCTCAACATAGCTGCGAACGCAGTGCCATTGCAGCCTGGGAGCACGGTGCTGATGCTCGAAGGGGACCATCCGAACAACGCCTACGCCTGGCTCCACCTCAAGCGCAAAGGCGTGAAGGTCAAATTCGTGAGCCTTCCGGACGACCAAGTGGCGAACGCAAGTACGTTTGCCGACCATATTGACGAGTCGACCCGTGTCATCTCACTTTCGCACGTGACGTTCCACGCCGGCCAGCGTCACGACATCGAGGACATCGGACGGCTCTGCGCAAGGAAGAGCATCTACCTCGTAGTCGACGCCATGCAATCCGTCGGCGTCCTGCCCGTTGATGTGAAGAGGCTGGGCGTTTCCGTCTTGGCCGCCGGATGCCATAAGGGGCTTCTGGTGCCCCAGGGCACAGGGATTCTGTACGTGAAGCAGAGCCTCCAGGAACTCCAACCTGTCTACCTTGCCATGAGTAGCCTGGCCAATCCGCCTGAGGACTATGTGGCAAGACCGGACGAGATGACGACCCGCCGGGATGCCGGCCGATTCGAGTTCGGGAACTTCAATCTCCCAGACTTGCATGCGCTAACGAGGTCAATTGAGTTCATTCAGAGCATCGGCGTTGCAAATATTGAAGAGCACGTGCAAATGCTCGGGGACCGACTCATTGAGGGGTTGGACGAACTGGGCATCGGCTTGGTCGGGCCGCGGCAGCGAGGCCAACGGGCCCACATCTACGTTCTGGCTCTTCCTGTTGCAAAGTGGGTTAGCTACTTCACGCAGAACCTGGTCCGGGTGTCGCCTGAACGAGGTGGGGTCCGCATCTCGTTTGGTGCCTTCAATACCCCAGAGGACGTAGACCGGCTCATCGGCCTCATAGCGTCGCGTATGCGCAAGGGGGTCGACAGCGACGACCCGTCCGGCGGGATGGACTGAGACCCTGGTGCGAGTTGGAAGCTGCCAGCGGGCGCTCCGCCGCTGTAGGGGCATCAGAACTGAACATACCGGTTTGCCGCAAGCTGAGGATGCCACTTAGGGCCCCGACGCGGACTGGCGCCTTATACTAACTTGCGTTCAAAGATATAGAAGTTATCCATTTGAACCCAGTCATTGAACGGGTTCGCGTTGTATTGGATTCGAGGGCGACGAGTCCGCTTATCACGGCGCTCTC
>NZ_JAUJZH010000045.1 GCF_030486595.1 Variovorax ginsengisoli
GGCTGATGCCCAGCAGCTCGGCCTGGCGCTTGATCGGCAGTTCGTGTTCGCGCTCGATCATCGCTTTGCGCTCAGCAAACCGGCCTTGCTGAGCGCGCCTTCCAAAAAATCTACAGGGACTTCCCAAACAGTCAAGCAACGGTTTTCGGTTTTCTTCCTTGATAAGCGGTATTCCTGGCAGTGCGTGATTTGAAGCCGCGATCAAACGAGGAACAGACTGCACATCTACAGACGGCCTTGTTGCATGCTCTGCGCGTGCGGACCCAGATACGAACCGCTCAGCGGGGCTCCATTCATTCTTCGGCGTCACCAACTTTGGTGCGACAGATTTTTTATCGAGCTTGCCCGCCGCCGGTCTGACCTGTTCAATGCATCTTCGAACTCACGTCTTGCAGGAAACAAACAATAGTTCGGGCGGCACTATGCCGGCGTGGCTGTCATGACCGGGGACGCTTTGATCAGAGCCCCGGGCTTCACGCTCACATGGTGGGCATCGAATGCCTTGCCTCGCACGAATACGGCCCAGAGAATGCGCGCATTCTTGTTGGCCAGCGCGACCACCGCCTTTTGCCAGCCAGACTTCTCACGCAGCCGGTACGCCCACTTCGAGATCGGATCGTCGCGCCGGTGCGCCGTCATCACTGCCGACTTCGCGCCTTGAATCAGCAGGGTGCGCAAGTAGGTCTCGCCTCGCTTGGTGATAGACCCGAGTTTGGACTGGCCTCCACTGGAATGTTGTCGCGGCACCAGGCCCAGCCATGCGCCAAACTGCGCGCCATTCTTGAACTGCTTGAAGTCTCCGACCGTGGCCACGACGGCAGAGGCAGTCACCGGCCCCACCCCGATGAGCCGTTCAGCTTCGCGCACCTGCTCGTTGCTTTTGAGGTGGGCGCCAATGCGCTCGTCGCACCAAGCGAGATGCGCGTTCAGCTCCTGCCACTGCACCCAGGCCCGCTGCAGCGCCAGCCGCGCCAGAGTGGCCATTTCGTTGCTCGCGTCCTCGATGACGTCGGGCAAGGCTTGCTGCAGCACCGTGGGCTTTTGCCCGAACACCAGACCAAACTCCGCCAGTAGGCCACGGATGCGGTTGATGCATGCGGTGCGCTCGGTCTTGAAGCCTTCGCGCAGGCGATGGATGCACAGCATGCTTTGCTGCTCGACGCTCTTGGCAGGCACGAAATGCATATGGGGGCGGCTGGCGGCTTCGCAGATAGCAGCAGCGTCGTTGGCATCGTTCTTGCCGCTTTTGCCCTGCAGCCGATAAGGCTCGACCAAGTGCGCAGCGATGATGCGCGCATCCAACCCCATGCCAATGAGTCGACGTGCCCAGTGGTGTGCACTGGCGCTGGCCTCCATGGCGACAAGACAGCCATGCGGCAGTTGCGCGCACCAGCCGGTGAATTTGTCGCGCACCAGCGTGCGGCCAGTCACCCGATTGCCGGCGGCATCAACGGCGTGAACCTGGATGACCTGCTTTGCCAGATCGACACCGACTCGTGTAATCTCGTTCATGGGGCTTCTCCTTTCAAAGGTTTCAGATTGACGTCCGCACATCAATCTTGGCACTCGATGCCGCTACCAGAAAGTGGGAAGTCCCTTCGTATTCATTCTCCAGTGTCAGTTGCCCGATCTTGGCGTGCAGCACCTTCAAGTCCACCGGCGGCGTCTCTGGCGCCGTCGCGCCCCCGAAGACGCCCGCGGCGCGCTCGATCAACTGGCGTCGCCACTCTGTCACCTGATTGGGGTGAACGTCGTGCTTGAGCGCCACCTCGGCGATCGTCTTGCCGTCGGCCAGCGCATCGATCGCCACCTTGGCCTTGAATGCCGCTGAGTGATTGCGGCGGGGTCTTTTGCTCATGTCGTCTGCTCCTGTCATCCGGGCTCTGTCCTCGCCCATGGGAGCAGCCTATCCACTTTGCGGCGTGTTCAGATTTGCGCGGCTGGCTCTTTGCCATGGCGGAGCGACGCATCAAGAGCCCACCCACTGCCAGCAAAGCCAGGGCTGCGCCCAGGTAGTACCAACTCCCGCCCAACCCGACCAGCCATGCGCCCGCGATGCCAAGCGCCACTCCCACCAAGGCGATCACGACACCTGAGATCAGGGGAATCGATGGGGAAGAAGGGGTCTTCATGAAGCTTTCCAGATAGCGCGTCCCGTCCGAAGTCTGATTCAGCGTCTCACCCAGGGGTTTCCCAGACGTGTCGATTTGACGCAGCATGTCGTAGGACTTTGCCAACGCCTTCTCGGCCATCAGCCTGCTGGCGACCAGCGCCTCGCTCGATCGCTCTCCCAACAGTGCGTCAAACAGGTCGAGCGTGGGATTGGGCCGGGCTTGGCTTCGGCGACTCCGGCTGCATGTTCATTCGCCGCTGGGTCGCTCTGAGGAACTCGTGAAACCCGGCATCGATGTACGCTGTCGGGGGCAGCACATCCGTGAGCAGCTGCGCATCCACTTCAGCCTCCAGTCGCGCAGCCGTTTCGTCGACTTCTCCCTTGATCAAGGCGAGCCCCACGACCAGAACGACGAGCGGCGCAACGATCCCGATGCGCAACCAGGGTTGGCTGCCTTGGAGGAAGGTCAGGAAGCCGGGCCGGGCCATGGGCGGCCGCGCGCGCTGCAGTTCCGGTTTGCGAGCGGCGATCGCACGAAACCGGGCCGCCTGCAAGCGCTGCGTGACATCGTGCGAAAGCGCGGCTTCTCCATCCGAGAGCCAGATGGCGATCGCGCGCCCGAACTCATCGAACGATCGCTCATCGGACGCCCATGGGTCGTCCCGCCTCGCGGCAGATGCCCTCGACCTCGTCGACTTCGCCAGCTCCATGATCAGCCTCCCTTGTGAATCGCACAGCCGCAACAACGCCAGGAGTTCCGAGACGCAAGCTCGAGGGAATACAACGGCTGACGCCACGCCCAGGATGACGAGTCGTTTCAGATTTCATCACAATATGAGTTAAATTTCGCCTAGAGTCGCGAGATAGTCCGCGCGGCCGCCACCTGATTGCCGCCGCACCGGCACCAGCGTTCGGGCCCATGCGCAGATCTTCAGCCGGATATGGAAGCGCGACCCGGCAACGCTGTCTTCCAGCGACAGGGACCCACCCAATCGGCGCATGATCTGCCAGCTGATCGCCAGCCCGAGCCCGGCGCCCTGGGGCCGGGGTTGCCTCTGTCTACCCTTTTCGCGGTCGCCGCCCTCATCTAACCTGACCCTGGCTCCCGGCCTGTTCCCGATCGCAACCCGGCTGGGCATCGATCCTGTGCATCTCAGCATCATCCTGATCGTCAGCGGGGAAATCGGCGTTGCGCCGATCACGTTGTGGCTGCTGTATCGGCTGTTCTGACTCACGCGAGCCCGCGGGGCGCCGCCGAGGCGGGCCGTTCTCCCTTCTGGCTCGATTCCTCGATCTGCCGCTGGGGCAGCGACAGCACGCGCGCGGTGTTGACCAGCGCCATATGGGTCAGCGCCTGCGGAAAGTTGCCCAGCAGGTGATGCGTGCGGGGGTCGTGCTCTTTGGACATTCGGTCGAGGTCGTTGCAGCGCGCGAGCAGCTGCTCGAACAGCGCGACCGCCTGCGCGCGCCGTCCGGCCAGGCTGAGGCAGTCTGCGAGCCAGAACGTGCAGGGCAGGAATACACCTTCGCCGGGCGGGAGTTCGTCGACGCCGCTGGCAGTGTGGTATCGCAGTACCAGACCGTCCACCATCAATTCGCGTTGAATGGCATCGATCGTCGATCGAACCCGGTCGCCCCCCTGTGGCAGGAAGCCCACCAACGGAATGAGCAAGAGGCTGGCGTCGAGTTCGGTGGTTCCATAGTGCGGCACGAAGCTGTTGCGACTCGCGTCGAAGCCTTGGTCGCAGACCTGCGCATGAATGGCATCGCGGGTGCGCCGCCAGGCCTCGACCGGCCCGTCCAGCCCATTGCGCTCGGCGTCCTTGACGGCGCGATCGAAGGCCACCCAGGCCATCACCTTCGAGTGGGTGAACTGCCTGCGCGGGCCCCGGACTTCCCATATGCCCTCGTCCGGATCACGCCAATGCGTTTCCAGGAAGGCAAGCAGCGCGCGCTGGATCTGCCAGGCATGCGGCGGCGGCGTCAGACCGGCGGCTCGCGCGAGATGCAACGTGTCCATCACTTCGCCATACACGTCGAGCTGGAACTGCCTGGCCGCTGCGTTGCCGACGCGAACGGGCGCCGCCCCGCGATAGCCGGGCAGCCAGGGCAGTTCGGTCTCGTCGATCCGCCGGGCGCCCGTGACGCTGTAGAGGATCTGCATGTCGACCGGACTGCCGGCCACGGCGCGCAGCAGCCAGTCCTGCCAGGCGACTGCTTCGGCGGTGTAGCCGGCGAGCAGCAGCGCATTGAGCGTGAAGGTGGCGTCGCGCAGCCAGCAGTAGCGATAGTCCCAGTTGCGCACCCCAGCGGGCTGCTCGGGCAGGGACATGGTTGGCGCGGCAACGATGCCGCCGGTCGGCTCGTAGGTCAGGGCTTTCAAGGTGATTAGGGAGCGAAGCACCTGCGCGCGCCAGCGTCCCTGGTCGATGCAGCGTCCGGACCATTCGAGCCACCAGCGCTCGGTCACCCGCAAGACCTGCTCGGCATCGATCGGCGGTTGTGTCGGCTCGTGCGACGGCCACTTCGAAGGTGGCCAGCGTCTTCAGATCCGCGCCGTGGATGGCCACGCGGGTGTGCAGCTCCAGCGTGTCCGGCCCGCCGGTGGCCAGCAGGGTGCCGCCCGTCCTTCGAACCCGCGGGATGACGGAGCCGTAGTCGAAGCGAATGACGAGTTCCATCTGGATGCGCACCCGACCGCGCAGGCCCTCGACGATGCGCACCACGTCCCAGCGCTCGTCCGACCGCGGCATGAAGTCGATCACGCGCACCGCGCCTTCGCCGGTCTCGAACTCGGTCTCGAGGATCAGCGTCGCATCGCGGTAGCGGCGCCGCCCCTGCTCAACCGTCGCAGGGCGCGATCAGCCAGCGACCGTGCTCGGGCTGGCCGAGCATGGCCGCGAAGCACGCACCCGAATCGAAACGCAGCAGGCACAGCCAGTCGATCGAGCCATCGCGGCCGACCAGGGCGGCGGTATGACAGTCGCCGATCAACGCGTAGTCCTCGATGGGCAAAGGCATCGCGTCAATCCGGGCGTCCGGGGTTGTGCCAACCCCCGTCTGCCGCGATGAAATGGCTGGCCGCCGCCGGGCCCCAGCTGCCTTTTGCATAGACAAGGGAGCGAGGAGGGTTGATCAGCACCGGCTCCACGGCTGCCCACGCCGCCTCGATAGCGCTCTCTCGGGTGAACAATGCGTCGTCGCCGGCCATCGCGTCGCCCAGCAGCCGCTCATATGGACTCTGTTCGTTCGGTGCTTCCTCGAGCAGCCGAAACTCCCGCTGATCGCCCAAGAAGGCCTTGCCCGCCCGCTTGACGCGGGCTCCCAACGCGATCATCGAACGCGGCGAGAGATGGAAGCGCAAGTAGTTTGCGTCCTCGGAGGTCCCCGAGTCCGCGAACAGGGTTTGCGGCGGCCGCTTGAAACGCACCATCACCTCACACACGTTCTCGGGCAGCATCTTCCCAGAGCGGAGGTACCAGGGCACGCCGTCCCATCGCCAGGAATCGACATAGAGCCTGACGGCGCAGTAGGTTTCGACGTCCGAGTCGTCCGCGACCTGTGGCTCGCTGCGGTATCCGGCGTATTGACCGCGCACGATGTCGTGAGGCCCCAATGGCCGCAATGCAGCGAACACGTCGGTCTTGTGGCGATGGACGGCCTCGAAGTTGCGGCTGGCGGGGGGTTCCATCGCCAGCAGCGCGACGATCTGGAACAGGTGGTTCTGCACCACGTCGCGCAGGCAGCCAGCGCTCTCGTAGAAGGCGCCGCGGCCATCGACGCCGAATCTCTCGGCCAACGTGATCTGCACGCTCGCCACGTGGTGGCGATTCCAGATCGGCTCGAGGAAGGAGTTGGCGAAACGGAAATACAGGATGTTCATGATCGCTTCCTTGCCGAGGAAGTGATCGATGCGAAAGATGGCGTCTTCGGGAAAGACCTGCTGCGCGACGCGGTTGAGTTCACGCGCCGAGGCGAGGTCGCGACCGAATGGCTTCTCGACGATCACGCGCGCGTTCGAGGCAAGTCCAGCGCTGCCGAGTCGCCGGATGACTGTGGCGAACAGCGACGGCGGGATTGCAAGGTAGTGCGCCGGGCGCTCGACTGCACCCAACGTCTGCTTGAGCGTCGCGAAGGTGTCGGCGTCGTTGTAGTCCCCGCTCACGAACTGCAGTTTAGAGAGCAGCCGTTCGAGGGCAGTCGCGTCGTCGGCTCCATGATCGCCCTCGATGCTGGTCCGCGCAAAAGAACGAAACCGCTCCAGCGTCCACGGCGACGACGCCACGCCTATCACCGGCACGGCCAATGCGTGACGCTTGCACAGCGCGTAGAGCGCTGGGAAGATCATCTTGTGGGCCAGGTTGCCGGTCGCGCCGAACACCACCAGCGCATCGGACGCGACGACAGCCATCTCAGAAGGAATGCGGTTCATTCACTGTATGAGTACCTCTCAGTGCCGATGGTTCAGTATGAGCCCGGCTGTGGCTCTAATTGAGGCGCCTCCCGATCGCACCGTGCTTCCTCTGTGTGCAAAAGTCTCCTAAAGCCACGGAGGCCCCGCAGGGCTCGCCCGGCGTCCTTAGCCGGCCTGGGGGCCATTTGATCTTGCAGTGGCGCAGGCGTTCACGGCCAGCACCTTTGCCACGTTCTCGGGTCCCGTCAGGACTGCACCGTCGGACTTCAAGGGAAAAGATGCGATTACGAGCCCTGCCTTGGTAAGGATTGCCGCCTTCTCGATGTCGCGGTGCGAGCTGAACGACATCGGCGATGGCGAAGAAGCGATCGAACGCAAGAGTTCAGTGGAAATACACCCGGCGGCGTTGGTCAGCCCGTGAATTGATGCTTGCAAGGTTGTTCTCGAAAAGCGATGTCTCGAGGCGAGTGAGCCGTTTGGCGAGGGTCGCAGCCTCGGCGGCGTCTTCGGCAGGCGCACGCCAGCCAAGCTCGCAAACCATTGTATGACGAGGATATGTCATGACATGAGTAAATACCCTCACAGTTGCACCGAACGCGTGCGGTCCCCGCGCCGAGGTCACTTGCCTCGCCGGTTCTTGTCCCAGATGTCCAGCAGAGTCAAGGCCATGAGGCCATTCTTCTGTTCGATCCAGGCTCATCCGATAGCGCGCCTTCATGCGTGGCGCATCTTGCTCATAAGGTCTATAAATGCAGTTCCGATGTTGACTCGGGCGCCTATGACCGTTTCTTTGTCGCGCAACGAAATGCGGCAATTCCATACTTCGACCGAATGCCTCCTGGCAGTGTGCGGTAACGCACAGACGCCATGGCATAACGTGACAGTATCTTGAAAGTCAGGAGCATTGAGCAATGGCCATCCACCATGCCCTTTCGGGCGAAATGATCGACATCCGACCACTCGGCGACGCGATACGGGCGACGCAAAGCGCCACGCTGTACAAGACGCAGCACCTCGAGGTGTTTCGCATGGTCCTGTCCGCCGGCAAGGAGATTCCCGAGCACAAGGTGGTCGGCGAGTTCACGATTCAATGCCTCGAAGGCAGCGTCGAGTTTTCCATCGGCACCACGCGCGACATCATGCGAGCGGGCGACCTCAAGTGCTTGGCAGGGGGCGTGAGGCATTCGCTCTTGGCCATCGAGGACTCGTCTCTGCTGGTCACGTTGCTGCTTCATGGCGCCTAGGTTCATGCGAACGATAAGTCCATCGTGGAAGCGCGGGGGGTGGTCTTCACCATCGGCCATTCGAGCCGGGCGATCGAGGACTTCATCGGTCTGCTGTGGTCGAATGAGGTGGCCGAGGTGATCGATGTGAGAACCATCCCGCGCTCGCGCCGCGACCCTCAGTTCAATCTCGAGACGCTCCCCGGGTCGCTCGCTGTTGCGCGCATCGACTATTCGCGCATGGCGGGTCTGGGTGGGCTGCGCCGCGCACGCACCGATTCGCCGAACATCGGTTGGCACAACGCCTCGTTCAGGGGTTACGCGGACTACATGCAGTCCCCAGAGTTCGCCGCGAACGTCGACGCGGTCGTGGCGCTTGCGCGCTCCCGGCAGTGTGCGCTGATGTGTGCGGAGGCTGTCCCCTGGCGGTGTCACCGTTCGCTGATCGCCGACGCGCTTCTGGTGCGAGGCGTACGCTTGGAGGACATCCTTGGGCTCCACGGGCGCAAGCTGCATGCGCTCACCTCGTTCGCCCAAGTCGAGGGCCTGCGTGTCACGTATCCTGCAGTAGGGTCAACTCCGGATCGGGCGAGACCATGAATGCGGCGGCGCCCCCGCGGCGGCTCGAGGCGATCACGCCTAGCCAGGACCTCGACAGTGTGTTGGCTGCTGCACGCGGCTGTCGTGCGTGCGAGGCCCGTCTCCCGCTGGGGCCGCGTCCGGTGCTGCAAGCCGGCTACACCTCACGTCTCCTCGTGGTGGGCCAAGCTCCTGGTGTTCGCGTGCACAAGTCGGGAATCCCATGGGACGACCCCAGTGGAGAGCGGCTGCGAAACTGGACAGGCCTCTGCGAAAACCGCTTCTACGACGCACGCCACGTAGCGATCATTCCGATGGGATTCTGCTACCCCGGGCGCGGGCAAGGCGGCGATCTACCGCCTCGGCGCGAATGCGCGGACCTGTGGCTAGATGGGTTGCTCGCCCGGCTGCCTCACGTCGAGCTCACACTGTTGATTGGCCTGTACGCACAGCGTCATTTCCTGGGCCGTCGACGCAAGGCATCGCTCACGGAGACGGTCAAGGCCTGGCGGGAGTTCGCGCCCGATTTCATTCCGCTGCCGCATCCTTCGGCCCGCAACACACCCTGGTTTCAGCGGAACCCCTGGTTCGAGCAGGAACTGCTGCCAGCGTTGAGGCAGCGCGTCGGCTTGTTAAAGCTGGATGGAGTGACCGCATGAGCCGGCGCGCCCCGGCTCGACCGGTGTTCTTCAAACTGAACCAGATTCAGATGCCGGTGGGGGCGCTCACATCGATCGTCCATCGCGTCACGGGCGTGATCCTGGCGATCGGCATCCCGTTTTGCTTCTACGCGATGCATCTTTCGCTCGACAGCGCGCAGTCGTACGAACGCCTGACACGAATGGCGAGCAACGGCTTGTTCAAGTTCGCGCTGATTGCTTTCATCTGGGCGTTGTCGCACCACCTGTTGGCGGGCGTGCGACATATGCTGATGGACATCGGCATCGGTTCGCACTTGTCCGACGCGCGCCGCAGCGCCTGGACCGTGAATGTCGGCGGCGTGGCCATGGCGCTGATGGCCGCTGGAGTCGTGCTGTGAGAAGACCCCTCGGCGGCCTCACGCCATGGTTGGTGCAGCGCCTGAGCGCGGTGTTCATGCTGGCCTTCATCGGCTTCGTGCTGGCGAACTTCCTGGTCGATCCGCCGGCTTCGTACGAGGCCTGGAGAGCCTGGATGGGCAATCCCGGCGTCAGCGTCGCCGCGCTCCTCTCCTTCGCCGCCCTGCTGATGCATGCATGGGTCGGCCTGCGCGATGTGACGCTGGACTACGTCAAGCCCCTTGCCGCCCGCGTCGCCGTTCTGGCGTTGATCGCAACCGCGCTGCTGGGTGCAGGGGCTTGGGTCTTTCGCATTCTCTGGCTGGTTCGGGCGTGAAATTTTCTCGCGGCGCTTCTCTCGCATCCCTTGAAAGACGTTCATGAAATTCTCGATCTATCGCTTCAATCCCGAGCAAGCCGTCAAGCCCTACATGCAGGATTTTGAGCAGCCCATTGGAGACGAGGATCACATGCTGCTGGACGTGATCCTGCGCATCAAGGCGCAAGACAACACGCTGACGATCCGTAAGTCGTGCCGCGAGGGCGTCTGCGGCTCCGACGCGATCAACATCAACGGCCGCAACGGACTGGCGTGCATCACACGGGTGCGGGACCTGAAAGAGCCGGTCGTTTTGCGCCCGCTGCCGAGCTTCCCCGTGATTCGCGACTTGGTGGTCGACATGACGCGCTTCTACGCCCAATACACCTCTGTCAAGCCTTGGCTGATCAACGACGAGCCTCCGCCCGAGAAAGAGAGACTGCAATCGCCTGAGGAACGCGACCGCTTGGACGGGCTGTACGAATGCATCCTGTGCGGTTGCTGCACCAGCCAATGCCCTTCGTCCTGGTGGAACCCGGAAAGGTTCGTGGGCCCCGCAGGCTTGTTGCAGGCAGACCGCTTCATCGCCGACAGCCGCGACCGCGCGACGCGCGAGCGGCTGGACGACCTGAACGATGTCTACAGGTTGTTTCGCTGCCGCTCGATCATGAACTGCACGGAGGTGTGCCCCAAGGGACTCGCCCCGTCGCGGGCGATCGAGAGTATCCGGCTGACCCTGCTGAAGGAGGCGCTTTGAGCACCGCGACCGGCAGCGTCGCGGCGCAGCCGTTTAACGAAGACGACGGCGCGCTGTCACCTTGGTGGATACGTGCCGTCGTGATCGTGATGATCCTGGGCTTTGCCGGGTTGATCCTGATTACCGCCCTGTCGTACCGGAACGCGCCGCCGATTCCGGCACGCGTGGTCGACCCGCAAGGCGCGTTCTTGTTCGGGTCGGACGACGTCGGCGATGGGCAGGCGGTATTCCTGCGCTACGGCCTGATGGCCAATGGCAGTATCTGGGGCCACGGGGCCTACCTCGGGCCCGATTACTCGGCCTCCGCATTGCACCGCATGGGACTCGTCACGGCAGAAGCCATGGCGCAGGAGCGGCACCGAAAGGCTTTCGGGGCATTGGACCGAAGCGAGGCGGCGGCGGTCCAGGCGGAGACTGCGGTGGCACTGAAGACCAACCGCTACGACGAAGCCACCGGGACGCTGCAGTTCACTGACGCGCAAGCGGCCGCCTTCACGGCCGAAATCTCCCAATGGACCAGCTATTTTCATGACCCTTCACGCAATGGCGGCCTGAAGGCCGACCTCATCACCGACCCGGCCGAGCTGCGCCAGTTCACGGCGTTTGTGACCTGGGCGGCTTGGGCATCCGTGGCGGCACGACCTGGCGAAGAGCACTCTTACACCAACAACTTCCCCTACGACCCGAGCGTGGGCAACACCCCCATCTCGGGCGCATTGCTGTGGAGCGCCATCAGCCTGATGGTGCTGCTCGCAGGGATTGCCAGCGTGTTGCTGGCGTTCGGGAAGTTCGACTACCTGGGATGGATCACACGCGGCCACAGCGTCAAGCCGCAGATGTTGCCGGGGCGTTCCAGTCGGGGGCAGAACGCGCTCGTGAAGTTCTTCGTGGTCGTGGCGCTCCTGCTTCTGGCGCAGGCGCTGGTGGGCGGCGCCGTCGCCCACTACCGCGCCGATCCGGGCGGCTTCTACGGCTTCCAGCTCGAACGCATCTTTCCCAGCAACCTGATGCGCACTTGGCACCTGCAACTTGCCATCTTCTGGATCGCGACGGCCTACGTGGCCGCAGCACTGTTTCTGGGTCGATCACTGCGCACGGACGAACCGCGCTGGTTGACGGGCTGCATTCATGCGCTGTTCGCTGCGTTTGCAGTAGTCATCTTCGGGAGCCTGCTGGGCGAATGGGCGGGCATCGCGCAGCTCCTCGGGCCGTTGTGGTTCTGGTTCGGCAACCAAGGCTGGGAATACCTCGAGCTCGGCCGCGTCTGGCAAATTTTGCTGGTCGTTGGGCTGTTCGCCTGGTTCGCGCTGCTCTGGTCGCTGGTGCGCCCGAGCGCGCTGGCCGAGCCCGCCGCGAAGCCGATCGTCCGGATGTTCATGGTCGCGGCGCTTGCGATTCCAGTGTTCTACATCCCCGCGATGTTGTTCGGCGCGAAGACCAACTACACCGTGGTCGATACTTGGCGCTTCTGGATCATCCATCTGTGGGTCGAAGGGTTCTTCGAGTTCTTCGCCACCACGGTCGTGGCCCTGACTTTCTACCAGCTGGGTCTGACCCGCCGCAACGTGGCGCTGCGGGTGATTTACCTCGACGCGATCCTGTACTTCCTGAGTGGCTTGATGGGCACCGGACACCACTGGTACTTCACAGGGCAGACGAACGTCAACATGGCGCTGTCGGCGCTGTTCTCGGCGCTGGAGGTCGTGCCGCTGACCTTGCTCACGCTGGATGCGTGGGACTTCGTTCGCACCACGCGCGGCGATCGAGACGCCGCTGGCAAGCAGATGGTCATTCCCCACAAATGGACCTTCTATTTCCTGATGGCGGTGGGGTTCTGGAACTTCGTCGGCGCAGGCATTTTCGGCTTCCTGATCAACCTGCCGATCGTCAGCTACTACGAAACCGGCACGCTGTTGACACCGAACCACGGACACGCCGCCATGATGGGGGTGTTCGGCATGCTGGCGATCGCGCTCATGGTGTTCGTGCTCAGGCAGACGAGCCGCGATGAGGACTGGCCGGGCGTTGAGAAATACATCCGTTGCGCCTTCTGGGGCACCAACGTCGGGCTGGCGATGATGGTGGCGATGAGCCTCTTCCCAGGCGGTCTGCTGCAAGTCTGGGACGTGCTGCAGAACGGGTACTGGCATGCACGCAGCCTCGACTACATCGGCAGCGAAAGATCCCACATGATTGAATGGCTGCGCATGCCGGGCGACGTGGTGTTCATCGTCTTCGGAGCGGTGCCACTGGCGATTGCGGCTCTCAAGAGCTATCTGGCATTGGGCGCGCAGCCGGAAGGCTGCAAGCTTGCGCCGCATCACCCGGCGTGAAGCGTTGAAAGTCGCTTGTGATAAGGGCAGCAGCAGGACCATAGCGACCTTTGCATCACTGCAGAGACCATCGTGCGCGCTGAGCGGGGCCCGTCAGATCAGGTGCGGCTCCGATCCCCTTCGGTCGCCAAGACGAGCAATTGATTCTGCATTTCCGCGATGTTGTGCTCGTGCGAAGAGAGCATCTCGCCCAATTCTTCCTGAAGCAGACTCTCGGGCAAGCGCGGAATCAGGTGTCGCAGCCGTCTGACGACCCACTCCTGGCCGCGGTTCAGGAACGCCAGGCGCGCTGCCAAGCCATCGATCGCCATGGTCTTCGCGAAGAAGTCGCCGGTCCGTGTGCTGGGCGTTTCGCGCCGAGCCTGGATGGCCTTGATCAACATGCCACACCACCTGACCTCGTCGCGCCGGGCAGATTGGAGCACCTGTCGCAGCCCCTCTCCTACTTCCTGCGGCTCCGCCTGGCCCAGGTACGCCCCGTCCAATTCGACCGCCTAGCAGACAGGCGACGAGAGCTCGACGGGGAGCGCTGGAGCGTCGAATGCGACGTGCAACGCCTTGGCCGCATCGCGGGCGATGTCACGAAGGCGCTCGGCTGCGAAGAGCACGTCCCGGATGCGTGCGACGCCCTCTCCCGCGTAGAGCGCCATGGCTTCCAGATCCGCCGGTTGTCGACCTCAAAGGTGAGTCCGTATTGAACAGATAGATCGGGCGCTTCGGCTCGGCGCCAATGGGCGTTCGGCTGCTCGAGAAAGGGTCTCCGCGCTCCCCTTTGGTCACGCTGTTCTTCAGCACGCGCACCATGTCGCCGCGTGGCCAGTTAATGTGGAAGGCGTCCGTCAACACGGTCCCTCCCTCCTTTGCCTCAACGATCGCCTGCTTGTGGAAATCGTGCGCGAACGACTCCTTGGTCGCGAGGAGGGCCGTTCCCAGCAGCGCGCCCTGCGCGCCCAACGACAGGACGGTCGCCACGTCGTGTCCGTCTGAAAGGCCCCGCAGCCAGAACGGGAACACCGACCGCGTCCAGCACTTGGAGAAGCACTTCGATTAGCGGCAGGCGGTCCCGCACATGCCCACCGGCTTCGCAGCCCTGGGCCACCACGACCTGCGCTCCCGCCTGCTGCGCCATCCTCGCTTCGTCGGCGGAACCCACTTGGCACATGACCAGGATGCCCGCTGACCGCAGGCCGGATGAAGGCCGGCGTCTCGCGCACCATGCCCAGAAGGCCGAATCCACCCGCAAGACTCACCGCACTCACGAGCTCCGAACGCGCAACGCCGCCCATCCCCGCAAGCACCAGCGGGTAGCGACACCCGAGGAGGTCGCACACAGGTCGATGGAGGGAAACCGACTCCAGCGCCCCTCTGGCGACGAATCTCGTGTCAGCCTTCATCGCGGCACCTTTCAGCGTATAACCAGCACCGGCACTTTCGAGTGCGCCAGGACCTGATCCGTGTCGCTGCCGATCAACAAGCGCGCAAAGCCGGATCGACGATGAGACGCCATCACGATCAGATCGCTCCCGTGCTTGTTTGCCGCAGCGATGATGGCATCGGCGACGCCATCCGAGACGGCAATCGACGTCGTCAGGTGTATGCCGCTGGCCTCGGCGCGCGCCACCATGGATTGAAGCCCACCTTCGGCCTGACTCACGGATCGGGCCTCGGCGCTTGCGATCTCCTCGGGCGAGAACGCTACGACGCCATCAAAGTAGTTCATGGCATACCGGGGCACGACACGCAGCGCCACTACGTCCGCGTTGCGCTCGAAGGCCAGTTCGATGGCGCTGTTCATGGCCCTGTCGCAAAAGCTCGTGCCGTCTGTGGCAACCAGGATGTGCTGGAACATGAGAATTTCTCCTTCAAACGTTGATTGAGGCCGTGCCCGGCGGTCAAAACATGGGCTGCCATTCGCCGTACTGCAATCGCCGGTCTTCCACGCCGCATACGCCCGGAATGTTCTCGGCGGCGATGCGCGCGGCATCGCGGTCGGCGGCCCGCTGCACGACCCCCACGTAACTGACGATGCCGTTATTGACGAAGACATTCGACCAGGTCCCCGACCACCAGGACTGCCTGCTCAGCTCCGCCAGCAAGTTCTTCCGTATCGATTCATCGTCCATGCCCGGTGGCGCAGGTGTGGCGGAAAAGCCGTCGCTCGCGGCCAGCGCGCGCATCAGGTCAGCGCGCGTGACCAAGCCCTTCAGTTCTCCGCGTTCGAGCACGGGAATGCGCCGAATGTTGCGCGCCTCGAAGATCACCGCGATCTGCGAAAGCGGCGCGTTCACCGAGACGGAAACGAAATCGCTGCTCATGACATCCCTGGCGCGCCCGCCGTTGGCCCGGACATAGGCGGCGGGAGCGGGGTCGAGATGCGTGAGCCGTTGCCACCATGTCCGATAGTCTCCCCAGTGGTCCGTCCCGATCTCGTGGCGGTGCAGAAGATCGCCGTCGCCGACTACACCGACGACCTTGTCGTCCTCCATCACCAGCACGCCGCTGATGCGGTGCGCGAGCAGGATCTCGACGATGTCGTGCAGGCTGGTCTCCGGTGTCACGGTAATGACCGCTGAGGTCATGATGTCGCTGGCTTTCATGGTCGCTTTCCTTTCTGGGTCTGGGCGCAGGAAGCGCCCTTCGATCAACACGTCTTTCAGGACGATGCCGTGGCTGAGTGCGGTGTCGCTCGCATCGCAAAGCAGCGTCAGCCCGCCGCGCATGCGAAGGTCGTCGAGCAGAAGCAGAGGATCCTGATGGACCGACAGCTCCTCACAGTACTTGCGGGCAAACTCATCCTTCCTGTCAGGGTCGTGGGCATACCACTGGCGCAGATGCGGACTCGGCGCGATGTCCTCGAGCCACAGGTCGATGATCAAGGCCTCCCGCGACACACCCCGGGGCCACAGACGATCGACGAGCACGCGCATGCCGTCGTCGGGGGAGGCCGGCTCGCGGGCTCGCTTGACGCTCACGGGTTGTCGATCACCGCGGTGCCTCAGAACCTTCGCCGGCAGTGCGGGCCCGGACAAGCGCGTGAGCAGGGTGGTCAGCATGGGGCGCTTTCACCGAGTCGAGCTTCCGCATCGCGGCGTCCTACGATCAGCGCCTCCAGGACAGCGGCATCCGCCAATGTCGAGACGTCGCCCAGGTCCGAAGCTTCGTTCGCGGCGATGCCGCGCAGCAGCCGCCGCAGGATCTTCCCGGAGCGGGTCTTAGGCAGCGCGGGCGCCCACTGGATCGCGTCGAGCGTAGCGAACGGGCCGATGCGGCCGCGCACCCACTGGATGAGGGTCTCGCGCAGCTCGTCACTTGGCTGGACCTCCGCGTGGAGCGTGACGAACGCGTAGAGGCCCTCACCCTTGATCGCATGGGGAAGGCCCACGACGGCCGCCTCCACGACGTCGGGGTGCGCCGTCAAGGCGGCCTCGATCTCCACCGTTCCGATTCGATGCCCCGAGACGTTGACGACATCGTCCACCCTGCCGGTGATCCAATAGTAGCCAGTCGGCGCAGCGCGCCTCGAAGTAGGTCTTCTTGTCAGTGGTGACGAAAACCCGCGAGAGATCCTCCGGGTGATAACGCACGATGACCTCTTTCCGCGTCTCGCGCCATGCCGCGAACACGGGGTGCCAGTATCGGATATGGAAAACGGTCAAGCCATCACGCTGGATGGTCCTCAATTTGAAGGGAAGGAACTGCACGACAAATCGCAACGCCTTATCAGGGTCGGCCGGCAACTGCCGCGGCGGCGATGTGCTGGCGAGGGTCTGCCAGACTCCCGCAGGTGTGGCGTCCTGAAGGCCCCGATGCGCACTGTGGTGGTAGCGCTGTGCAATCTCCAGAACCATCCATCGCTCGTACTCCGCCAGTGTGAGTGCCGCCCGCTCTTCGGATCTTCTCTCCTTGCGGCCGTCGGTCGAACCACCCGTAGCGCCGGGTAAGCCTCGCAGGCGCTCCATCAACGTTCTGTTCAAGCGCTCGACGTGTCCGCCGAAGTGAGGTCGCCCTATCGGACGATAGACCAGATCGATCCCGTACTGAGCGCAGCCGGTACGAAGCGCCCTGCTCCTGAACTCGGCGGCGTTGTCCAGGTGCAATGCCTTGGGCAGCCCATGCATTGGCCAGTTCGTCTCGACGCCAATGCTGGCCAGCCAAGCCGCCTTCGGCAACGCCACTCGGGTCAGCAACAATGCGACCGTGGCAGCACTCGGCCGCTCCATGGCGATATAGACCCCGACGACACAACGAGTGGCAATATCAATCGCCACCGTGATCCACGGACGGCCGATCGGTTTGCGCCAATGCTCGTCCACCACAACCAGGTCGGACTGGGTGTGGTCGATCTGGATCAGTTCCATGGGGTCTTCGGCAACCAGGTGACCGGGCGGGTTCTGCGCGCCCGGCGCATTGGCCAACCGTGCCGCTTCCGCTTCCCGATGCTGTGTCCAACGGCGCGCCACCGTACTGCGCGATGGCGACGTCAGGCCAGCACGAGAGCAGCGCGCCCGAATCTGAAGCGTGAGGTCCAGCTGCGGATGAGCAAGGTCTCGCTGTCGGGGCAGCCATCGGGTCAGGGTGTCGCGGATGACCTCCTCCACCTCGGGATCCAATCTTCTAGCACCGACTTCGGGCCCCGGTGCTTTGGCCGAGACTGATGTCGCAACCGGATCCTCCAGAAATCGTTTGCGTAGTCGATATACGCTGGTCCAGTGCAGGCCAAGCAACTTGCCAGCGCTTTGCGCCTGTTTCATCGACATGGCCTTTCGGCCAAGCGGGCGCAACACCCGCGCGATCTGGGCGGCACGTTCAGAGGGCTCGGAATCGCTGGTCATGGCTGCACTTGCGAGATTCAAGAGCATCGCAGGCGCACTTGCAAGAACTCAGAACACACCGTTGCCGCTGTTGCCGGCCCACGACAGCCAGAACCTCGCCGCAAAATTTGAAATTCTTCCGACAAAACAATGACTTATCGAAACCAGTCAATAGCACCGTCTTTGCACATGATTAGCGGGATCTAAGAACGCCAACAAAATTCGCCAACTTTTCAACCTTCCGTGCTCGCCCCCGAAGGGACGCCAAGGAGACGGATGTTGGTTCTTTATGTCACCTTGGTCTTAGCCCCCCGGAGCAGCCCATGGAAAGCCCCAGTTCGAACGCCAGCACCTTCCCGCCGCGCGGTGGCCGCGGGATTCAGGAGGCCCAGGTCTGGGAAGCGGCCGACGCGCTGCTGCATGAAGGCCTGCGCCCGACCATCGAGCGCGTACGCCAGAAGATCGGCAGCGGCTCGCCCAACACCGTGAGCCCCATGCTGGAGCGCTGGTTCGCCACGCTCGGCAAGCGCCTGGATGGCCACGGAGCCAACCTGACCGACGGCGAGGCGCATCAGCTGCCCCTGGGCATCGTCCAGGCCGCCAAGCTGTTCTGGGAAACTGCCCGCCGCGAGGCCGATCAGGTCCAGGTCCAAAAGACCGAGGCAGCCCGGCGCGAGATCGAGCTGCAGCGCGAGGCCCTCGCCCAGAAGGAGTCGGAGCTCACCCAGCGAGAGACCTCCTTCGAGCAGGCCCGGGTGGCGCTAGATGAGGCCATGGCGTCCTCGCGCCAGGCGGTGACGGCCATGGAGGCCCAGATGCACACACAGCAGCAGGAATCTGCTCGCCTGCTCAGTGACGCCGAAGCCGAGGTGCGGCGCCTGCGCAAGGCGTTCGACGAGGCCGTGGCCGGCAAGGAAGCGCTGCGGGAGAAGGCGGCGATGGAACTGGGCGCTGCGCAACGTGATGCCAGGGAGGCCGAGCAGCGCCATGTCGCCCATGAGCGCCGGCTTCTGGCCGACGTCGACCGTGAGCGGGTGGCCGCGCGCCAGGCTGCCGCGGATCTAGCGAAAGAGCAGAAGGCCCGCGCGGTGGACCTCGACTCGGCACGCGCCGCGCAGGAGGCGGCACAGCAGGCGCTCCAGGCCGAGAAGGCCGCGCACCGCGATGCCGCCGCCGCGTGGTCCCGCCAGCAGCAGGAGGGCCAGGTCGAACTTGCGACACTGCGCGAGCGCGCCGCCGGGGCAGAGCAGCGGGCCGCCGACCTGGCCGCGCAGCTGGAGCGCCAGCAGGGGCAGGCCGAGCGGGAGATTGCGCAATTGCGGGACAGCCAAGCAGCTACGGCAGCAGCGCTGCGCCAGCTCGAGGCGCGCAGAAGCGACGATGGGGGCGCAAAGCCTCCGACGGGCCGCGCAGCAGCGAAGGGCAAGAAGACGACCTAGCCGAGAGCCCTGGGGGTCGCATGTCTTCCCATACGGATGATGAACGAGGACCATCGCGGATTCGAAAGGACGCGCGCTGATGCTCCTGCCTTCGGTTCCCAGCGCAGTCATGCGCTGGCGCTGTCATGCACGTCCAGACTCTCGAGTCGCTGATCGAAGACCTATCCATCCACCTGATGGAAAAACGCGGCCTGGGCACTTCGTAGGCCGGGTGATTGGCACCCTCTCTTCCGGGCCACCGTGGTCGAAATCGCCACGGGTCATCGCGCGCTCCTCCGCAAGAAAGCTTGCGCCGGGTTCGGCTCCATGCTGCACCAGCCCATCCGCGCAGGTGGGAGCGCGGACAAGAGCCCTCAGGAACCCATATCGATGTCGAACCTGCGCCATGTCGAGCTCTCGCACCGCTGCGGCACCCCGCCTGTGCACAATGCGCGCCCACGCACCAACCCGCTACCGCTTCACCTCTAGCCTGGCGGCGCACTGTGCTGCGATCATTCCAATGTGCTGTCAACGCAAATGGTCGCGCCGCGGCTCACCGCCTCCACTGGTAGCGTGCATTCAAGACATGCGACATCGGTCAATTGGTCGTCTCATCCCTCTGCGTTGGCAGCGCCGTTGCGCCCCGGCACCGACAATCAGCGCACGTGTAGCTTGCTGCAATCTTCAGCCGCCTGAAGCCCTCGTCGGGCGGCGATAGGTCGCACCGTCCGAGACTCCGCAGGCGACAAATGCCGTCCCCAGCGAATCCAGCAGCTTCTGACGTCCTCGCACACGTGCGGATCCGCTGCCTCGCACGGGTCACTCACTCGGGTGGCGGGGCCACGCCGGCGAAAGCCGACACGCGCCCATAGCCTGAGATCGACTCCGACAGGACTCGCGCGCTTTACTCGCCGGCCAGGGTGCGCCGAGCCTGGAGGACCACCGGCACATCGACCATGTGGCCGAGTTGGCACGCGCAACGCGCCGGTGCTGCCGCCACAACTCCCACTTTGCAACTGTTTATCTTGACGGGTCAATCCGTCGCCCGTATCATTCTTCCTGTGGAATACTATTCTTCCACGCGAATTTCTTGCCAGGATGCTTCCATGTCGCTTTCCTTTCAGTTCTCCAACGAACACGAGTCGGTACGAGAGACCATTCGTCGGCTGTGCCGTGACGAAATGGCCTCGCTTGTCGAGGCGGCCGAAGAGAACGAGGTGTTCCCGAAGCACGTCTTCAGGCGATGGGGCGAGCTCGGTCTGCTCGGGGTTCGCTACCCAGACACCGATGGCGGCAGCGGCATGGACAAGGTGTCCGACTGCATCGTGCGCGAAGAGCTGAGCTACATGAGCCAGGCCTTCGCGACCAGTTGGTCGGCCCACACCCACCTGGGCATCTGGCCCATCTGGAAGATCGGCACCGAGCACCAGAAAGAGACCTACTTCAAGCCCGCGCTTACGGGCGAGAAAATCTCGGGTTTCGGCCTGAGCGAACCCGATGGCGGCTCGAATGTGCGGGCGCTCAAGACGCGGGCCGAGAAGGTCGATGGGGGGTGGAAGCTCAACGGCAGCAAGCTCTACATCACCAACGCCCCCTTTGCCGACTTCCTGCTGGTAGCCGCGCGCACGCGCCCGGAACTGACACCCGAAGCCATCAGCCTGTTCATCGTGGACCTGCCCAACAAGGGGTTCGACATTCACAAGCTGCGCAAGGAAGGCATCCGCGCGTCCGAAACGGGCCTGATCCACATCGAGGACGCCTTCGTGCCAGACAACTGTCTGCTCGGTGAAGTCGAAGGCACCTACCCAGTCATCATGGAATGCCTGAGCGAGAACCGGGTGGGCGTGGCCGCCAACGCATTGGGGATGGCCCGTGCCGCCTTCGATGTGGCGCAGGCCTATGCCAATGACCGCATCGTCGCCAACAAGCGCATCGGCGACTACCAGGCCATTGCGCACAAGCTGGCCGACATGTCGGCCCAGATCGAGGCGGCCAAATGGATGGTCTACTACGGCGCCTGGCGAGTGGACGAAGGCACGCTGGACGCCGCCACGGCCGCCCGCATCAAGCTCATTGCCAGCGAGACCGCCCTGGCCGTGAGCGAGCAGGCCATCCGCATCCACGGCGGGGCCGGGATCATGCGCGAATACCCGGTCGGCCGCATCCACCGCGACGCCTTCGTCTATGTGATCGGCGAAGGCACCAGCGAAGTGCAGCGCAACATCATCGCGCGCAGCCTGGGTTTCAAGCCGTGACGATGAACGCCTTCATCACCGGCGCCTTCGACACCGCCGTGGGCGAATTGCCCGGCAGCAGTTGCATGGGCCTGCACGCGCAGGCCGCCATGGGTGCGGTGGACGACGCGGGCCTCAAGCTCTCAGACATCGATGGCGTGCTCTGCGCCTATTCCTTCACCCAGCCGCACCTGATGCTGGCCTCCGTATTCTGCGAGTACCTGGGCATTCACCCCGGCTTCTGCGCCGCCGTCCAGGCAGGCGGGGCGAGCGCGGCCATCATGCTGATGCAGGCCGCGGCCCTCGTGGCCAGCGGCCAGTGCAGGCATGTGCTCGTGGTCACTGGCGACAACCGTGTCACCGGCATGTCTCGCGATGGTGCTGTCGCCGCACTGTCGGAGGTGGGGCATCCCGAATTCGAGCGGCCGTTCGGCATCAGCGTGCCGGCCTCCTACGCCCTGGTCGCGCAGCGTTACATGCACGAGTATGGCGTGACGTCGGAGCAACTCGCCGCCATCGCGGTCGAGCACCGCCGCCACGCCGGGCGCCACCCCAAGGCCCACAAGCGAGAACCCATCACGGTCGAGGAGGTGCTGGCCTCCCGGATCATCGCCTCGCCGCTGCACATGCTGGACTGCTGCCTGATCTCCGATGGCGGAGCTGCACTGGTGATCAGCTCGCGAGCTGCTGCGGCCGACACGCGCGGCAAGCCGGTGGAGATCCTCGGTGCGGGCCAGGGCCATACCCATGAGCACATCGTCGCCGCGCCCAGCCTCACCGACTTCGGCTGCAAGGCGTCGTCGCGTGCCGCCTTTGAGCGCGCCGGCGTCAAGGCGGCTGACATCGACGTTGCCGAGATCTACGACTCCTTCACCATCACGCTGGCGGTCGAGCTCGAATCGATCGGCTTCTTCCAGCGCGGCGAAGCCGGCGCGGCGGCAGCCCAAGGCGAACTGGGCCTGGGCGGCCGCCTGCCCTGCAACACCCATGGCGGACTGATGTCCTATGGCCACTCCGGCGCGGCCGGCGGGATGTTCCATGCCGTGGAAGCCGTTCACCAACTGCGCGGCCGCGCCGAGGCGCGCCAGGTGAAGGATGCCCGGCTCGCATTCGTCCATGGCGACGGCGGGATCCTGTCCGCCCATTGCTCGCTGGTCCTGGGAGTGAATTGAGATGCCCCGTCCTTTGCCCAACCCCACCGCCGATTCCCGTCCCTTCTGGGACGGTTGCGCGGCCGGCGAGCTGCGCTATCAGCGCTGCGCCCGCTGCGGTCAGACGCAATTGATCCCGCGCGCGCTTTGCGCCGCCTGCCAGCACGACCAGTTGCAATGGCAGACCTCGCGCGGCCTGGGCCGCATCCTGAGCTTCACCGTGGTGCACCGCGCCCCGACGCCGGCCTTCAAGGAGGAGGTGCCGTACGTGATTGCCATCGTCGACATGGAAGAGGGCTTTCGGCTCATGGTCAACGTGAAGGATGGCGCCGGCAAGGCCTTGTCCATCGGCCAGCCCGTGTGCATCGGCTACCGCGCCGTCGACGGTTCCACCCTGCCGCAAGCCGAGGTCGTCGAATGAAAGCGCAGGCCATCACCTTCGCCGATTTCGAGCCCGGCCGCGAACTGGGCGCCCATGTCGAAGCCTACGCACCCGCATTGGCGACATCTTGGCAGAGTATTTTCGGCCGCACGGCTGCCGGGGGAATGGCCGAGGGCGCGAGCCTCGCGGTGGTGCTTGCCATGCGCGCCTACCTGACAGTAGTGAGCCCGCGCCCCCCCGGCAACATCCAGGCACGGCAGCGCTTTCAGATGCACAGCGTGCCTCGTACCGGCGAAGCCATTCGCTCCGAGGTCCGCTGCATCGACAAGCAGATCAAGCGCGAGCGGCTGTACGTCGACCTGCAGGTCCAGGGCACTGGCGAGGACGGGCGCGTGCTCTATACGGCCGTGATGAGCCTGATCTGGGCCCAGTGAGAACACCATGAACCAACTACCCGGGACGCTCGCGTCCGCGCGCCTGACCGTCGAGCCGCCGCTCATCGCGTCCTATGCGGATCTGACACAGGACTTCAATCCCATCCATCTGGATCCGGCATTCGCCGCCAAGACGCCCATGGGCGGGCTCATCGCCCACGGGACGATGTCCATCGGACTGATCTGGCAATCGCTTGAACAAAGCCTGGGGGCAGCGGCCTTTGCCGACGCCGACCTGGACATCCGCTTCGTCAAGCCGGTGCGTCTGGGCGAGACGCTGGTGGCCGGCGGACGCCTGCGGGCGGACGATCCCCGGACCTATGACGTCTGGGTCCGCGCCGAACAGGACGACAGCGACCGACTGATCGGCAGCCTGCGGCTTGCCGCCCCCCTCGCCACCGGAGCCACACCATGAGCACCCGAAAAAATGCGCCGTCCCCTGCGGCGCAGCAGGAGCGCCTGCTTGCGCTGTGGCAGACCATGACGCTCGTGCGCCAAGCCGAGCTGGCCCTGGTCCGCCTGTTCGCCGACAGCGAAGTGCCAGGCTTCATCCACTTGAGCGTCGGCCAGGAAGGCATCTCCACAGGCGTCGCGTCTGCGTTGAAGCCGCAGGACACCCTGGCCACGAATCACCGCGGGCACGGCCACGTCCTGGCGCGCGGCATGGACCTCGACGGCTTTTTCAAGGAGATCATGGGCCGCGCCGGCGGCCTGTGCCAGGGGCGCGGCGGTTCCATGCACGTGGCCGATCTGAGCCTGGGCATCCTGGGTGCGAACGGCATCGTCGGCGCCGGCATTCCCATCGCGCTGGGCAGCGCCATCGCTCACGCGGTGCGTCGCACCCAAGGGGTGGCCGTCGCCTTCTTCGGTGACGGCGCCATGGCCGAGGGCGTGCTGCACGAGACACTGAACATGGCCGCCCTCTGGAAATGCCCGCTGCTGCTGGTGTGCGAGAACAACGGCTGGAGCGAGTTCTCGCCCACCTCGCGCCAGTTTGCCGCGCAGCTGGAGGCCCTGTCGGGCGCTTTCGGCATCGCCTACCAGAAGGTCGACGGCAACAACGTGCTAGCCGTGAGCGACGCCTCCCGGCGCGCCGCAGAGGCGGCGCGCAGCGGCAGCGGACCGCAGGTGCTGGAATGCATCACGCAGCGCGTGCGCGGCCACTACGAGGGCGATCCCCAGAAGTACCGCGATGCGGCCGAAATGGGCCTGGCCGCCGAAGCCGACCCCGTGCAGCGCGCACGCGCCGCCCTTCTCGAGTTGGGCTGCACCGAAGCCCAGTTGCAAGCCGCAGGCGCCGAAATCGACGCCCGCGTCGAGGCTGCAGTGGCCGCGGCCCGCGCGGACGCCCTCCCCGCCTTCGAACCGGCCCTGGCCGATGTCTACACCCCGGAGCACAGCCGATGAGCGCGACGCCAAAGCAACCGAGCGAGATGCGCTATGCGCAGGCCGTCAGCGAGGCCCTGCGCGACGCCATGCAAGCCGACGACAGCGTGGTCCTCTGGGGCGAGGACATCGGCGCGGCCGGTGGTTCCTTCAAAGCCACGCGCGGCCTGCAGGAGGCCTTCGGCGCCGAGCGCGTACGGGACACGCCAATCTCCGAAGCCTCCATAGTGTCAGCCGCCGTCGGCGCTGCGCTCACGGGCCTGAAGCCGGTAGTGGAGATCATGTTCATGGACTTCATCACCTTGTCGATGGACGCGCTGGTGAACCAAGCTGCCAAGGCACGCTTCATGTTCGGCGGCCAGGGCAGCGTGCCCATGGTGCTGCGCACGCCGCATGGCGGTGGCCTGAGCGCCGGCCCGCAACACTCGCAGTGCCTGGAGGCCTGGCTGGCCCACATCCCGGGGCTCAAGGTGGTCTGCCCCAGCGCGCCGCAGGACGCGTATTCGCTGCTGCGCGCATCCATCCAGGACCCGGACCCCGTGATCTTCGTGGAGCACAAGGGCCTATATGCACGCAAAGGTCTGGTGGACACAGGCGAATCCGCCGCGATCGGCCAAGCGCGCATCGTGCGTCCGGGTAAACATGCCACGGTGGTGAGCTACGGGGCGACCGTGGCCACCAGCCTGCAGGCGGCGCAGCAGCTGGCCGGCGATGGGATCGAGGTCGAGGTGATCGACCTGCGCTCGATCCAGCCCTGGGACCGGGCGACCGTGCTCGAGTCGCTGTCGCGCACCCATCGCATGGTCGTGGCGCACGAGGCCGTTCGCGACTTCGGCGTGGGCGCCGAGATCGTGGCTACGGTGATGGAAGAAGGCTTCGACGAGCTCGATGCCCCCGTGTTGCGCGTTGGCGCCCCGTTCATGCCGGCCCCCTTCGCCACCTCACTCGAACAAGGCTACGCGATCCATCTCGAGTCGATCGTGCGCGCCGTCCGCCAGACGCTTTGAAACGAACAGGAGACGCCATGTCCGAAACCACCAACGATCTGATCCTCACCCACGTGCAAGACGCGGTGGGCGTCATCACCATCAACCGTCCCAAGACGCTCAACGCTCTGAACGTCGAGACGCTGCTGGCCCTCGAAGCCGCGCTTACCGGTTTCGAGCAGGATCCGCAGGTGCGCGTCATCGTGCTGACCGGCGCGGGCGACAAGGCGTTCGTGGCCGGTGGCGACATCGCGGACCTCAACAGCCGGCAGGGCCTGGCGCACTACCGGGAATTTGCGGAGGTGATTCATCGCGTTTTCCGGCGCTTCGAGGTCTGCGACAAGCCCACCATCGGCGCCATCAATGGCTGGGCGCTCGGCGGCGGCACGGAACTGCTGCTCACGCTGGACATCCGGCTGGCGGCCGAGGAGGCCAAGCTCGGCCTGCCCGAGATCACGCTGGGCCTCTTCCCCGGGGCCGGCGGGACGCAGCGAATCATTCGCCAGGTGCCCCTGTGCCGGGCCAAGGAGCTGATGTTCACGGGCGACCAGATCACGGCACAAGAAGCGGTGCAGATTGGCCTGATCAATCGCACCGTGCCGCGCGCCGCGCTGATGGACGAAGCCATGACACTGGCGCGCCGCATCGCCGAGAAATCACCCATCACGCTCAAGTTGCTCAAGCGCACGCTGCGCGACGGCGCGGACATGCCCCTGAGCGCGGCCATCGGCCACGAGCAGGCCATGATCGGCCTGGTTCTCGACAGCCAGGACGCGCACGAGGGCTGCAGCGCTTTCCTCGAAAAGCGCAAGCCCCAGTTCACGGGACGTTGAGCGATGCGCCGTGAACTGCTGATGCCCAAGCTGGGCCTGACCATGGCCGAGGGCGTGATGACGGAATGGCTGCTCGCGCCGGGCACCGCTTTCAAGGCCGGCGACAGCATCTTCATCATCGAGTCGGAAAAGGCGGCCGTGGAAGTGCCGGCCGACGCCGATGGGGTGCTGCTGGAGATCACCGCCCAGCCCGGCGAAACGGTGCCGGTCGGCGCCGCCATCGGCTGGTGGGACGACACGCGCACGGGGGACGACACGGCCACCGCACCTGCAGCTGATGCGCACGAGCGGAAACCGGGAGCGCCTGCCGCTGTCGCGCCCGCCCCTGCCCCTGCCAAATCTCCTGCCACGGTCCCTGCAGCCACCACTGGCGGGCGCGTAGTCGCCACACCGCTGGCTCGGCGACTGGCCCAGCAGCGCGGCGTCGACCTGCGAAACCTGCGCGGCAGCGGTCCGCGCGGGCGTATCCGCGCCGACGATGTGCCGGTCGCGCAAGCATTGCCAGCGGCCGCGGCATCCACCGCGTCGGGAGCCGATGGATCCTTGCGCAAGCCAACCGCCATCGAGAGCACGATCGCGCAGCGGCTGGTCGCCGCCAAGCAGCAGATCCCGCACTTCTACCTCTCCTCCGAGGTGGAGGTCTCTGCGCTGCTGACCCTGCGCAGTGAGATCAATGCGGCCCAGTCCGGCGTTCGCCTCACGCTCAACGACTTCCTGGTCGCCGCGGTGGGCCGCGCGCTGGCTGACATGCCCCAGTCCAACCGCGTGTGGACAGATGACGGCATCCTCAGCCTCCCCACGGCTGACGTAGGCATGGCGGTGAACACCGAGCGAGGCCTGATGGTGGCCGTGGTGCGCGACGCGGGCCGCCTCCCAGTGTCGGAAGTGTCCCGCAGCGCCAAGGCGCTGATCGAGCGCGCCCGCATCGGGAAGCTTGGGTCTGTCGACATGGCCGGCGGTGCCATCACCGTGTCCAACGCCGGCATGCATGACGTTACCGCGATGAGTTCCATCATCAATCCGGGCCAGGCCATGATTCTGGGCGTAGGCAGTGTGCGCGAGCTGTTCCGGCCCGATGCGACCGGCGCCCCCGGGTTGCGGCGCGAGATCACGCTCGTGCTCTCGGCCGACCACCGCGTGCTCGATGGAGCCTCGGCGGCCGAGTTCCTCAAGCGCATTCGGGAGCACCTTGCTCGTCCCCTCGGATTGATGGTGTCCTGATGAGCACGCCATCCGACAACTTCGATGTGCTGGTGCTGGGCGGCGGTCCCGGTGGCTACGTGGCCGCGCTGCGTGCCTCGCAACTGGGACTGAAGACTGCGCTGGTCGAACGCGAGCACTTGGGCGGCATCTGCCTGAATTGGGGCTGCATTCCGACCAAGGCGCTGCTGCACGGCGCCGACCTACTGCGCACCTTGCGCCATGCGGCCGACTACGGCATCCAGGTGAGCGAGCCACGGACCGACCTTGCCGCCATGATCGCGCGCTCGCGCGGCGTGGCGAACCGGCTCAGCGGTGGCATCGGCGGCCTGCTCAAGAAAGCCAAGGCACAGGTCTTCGCGGGCGAAGCGCAGTTCGCATCGGGGGAACAGGTGCGGGTGACGATGGCGGACGGCAGCATCCAATCCCTCCAGGCTCGCCACACCATCATTGCCACAGGCGCTCGCGCGCGGGCCCTGCCCGACCTCCCCTTCGACAGCAACAAGGTGTGGAGCTACCGAGACGCGCTGTCAGCACAGCGTCTGCCCTCATCCCTGCTGGTCGTGGGCGCCGGCGCCATCGGCCTGGAGTTCGCGAGCTTCTATGCCGCACTGGGCACGCGTATCACGGTGCTGGAAGCGCAGCCGCGCGTGCTGCCCGGGAGCGACGCCGACGTCTCCGCCTTCGTGGAGAAGACGATGACGCGCGACGGCGTTGCATTCCTCACCGGCAGCACGCTGGTGCGCACGGAAGAAACGCCAACGGGCCTGCGCGCGACCGTGTGCGGCCCGCGCGGCGAAGAGACGATGGAGACCGAGCGCATGCTCGTCGCCATCGGGCTGGTCGGCAACACCGAGACCCTTGGCCTCGAGAAGACCCGGGCCAAGGTCGAACGCGGCCTGATCAAGGTCAACGACTGGGGCGAGACCACGCATCCCGGCATTCATGCCATCGGCGACGTCGTCGGTCTGCCAATGCTGGCGCACAAGGCCATGCATCAGGGCATGGTGGTTGCGGAACGCATCGCCGGTCAGCACCTCAATGGACCCGCGCCGCACCCGGCCATCCCGGCCTGCACCTACGGCCACCCGCAGACGGCCGGCATCGGCATGAGCGAAGAAGAAGCCAAGGCGCAGGGGCGCACGCTGCGCGTCGGCCGCTTCCCGCTGGAAGGCAATGGCAAGGCCGTGGCGGTGGGTGAAGCGGCCGGCTTCGTCAAGACGCTCTTCGACAGCGGGACCGGCGAGTTGCTCGGCGCGCATATCGCGGGCCCCGAGGCCACCGAAATGATCCAGGGCTTTGCAGTGGCCATGGGACTGGAGAGCACCGAAGCCGAACTGATGGCGACCGTATTTCCCCATCCCACCATCTCGGAAGCGATGCACGAATCTGTGCTCGCGGCCTACGGACGCGCACTGCATATCTGAACGCCCGAAAGGGCAACCACCAGGCACAGGAGACACACACGTCATGAACTCGCTTCGCAATGCACTCCAGGGCATCCGGGTGCTGGATTTCAGCCAGGGCATCGCAGGCCCCCACGGCGCCTGCCTGCTTGGAGAGATGGGTGCCGAGGTGTTCAAGATCGAGCCGCCCGAAGGCGACTGGCTGCGCGTGCTGGGCGCCCGGCGAGGAAAGTCCAGCGTGCTCTACGCCACCTTCAACCGGGGCAAGCGCGGTCTGATGCTTAACCTCAAGGACAAGAAGGCGCGTGAGGTGGCGCTCCAGATGATTGCCGAAGCCGACGTGATGTTGGAAAGCAACCGGGCCGGTGTGATGAAGCGGCTCGGGCTGGACTACGCCACGGTGCGCGAGATCAACCCGCGCCTGGTCTACGTCTCGGTGTCGGGTTTCGGCCAGGACGGCCCCTACACCGACCGTCCGGCTACGGATGCGGCGGTGCAGGCCTACACCGGTTTTTCCTTCGGCGTCAGCGACATGGTCACGCCGGTGCGAGTGCGACTATCGCTGGTCGACGTCATCACTGGAATCTACACCAGCAACGCCGTCGTGGCTGCGCTGCTGCAGCGTGGGCGCACGGGCGAGGGCCAATACATCGACATGGCCCTGGCGCACTGCATCACCGCGGTGCAAGGCTACAAGTACGCCGAGCACGAACTGACCGGAGGCGAAATCAGCGGCGAGCTCTTCGCGGGCATCGGCATCTACAAAACGGCCGACGGCTTCATCGCCATGTCGGCGATGAAGGAGCAGCACGTCATCGATCTGATGACGGTCCTCGGCCTTGAAAGCCAACTGCTGGAACCCCGCTTCGCGACGCCCCAGGGCCGTTTCGAGCGCCAGGGAGAACTGCGCCAGATGATGGCCGAGCGCTTCGCGCGTCAGCCCTCCGCGCACTGGCTGCCAGCGCTGCGCCGAGCCGACCTGATCCACCAGGAAGTTCTCAGCTACGACGCCTACCGGCGCGACCCCCAGGTGCTGGCCCGGGAGTTGTTCGTGCCTACCGACCTCAACGAGATGGGCACCTTGCCCACCGTGCGCATGCCCGGCCTGCTCGCGGGCAGCCCCAGCCCTGCCCCACCTCCTTCCATCGGTCAGCACACCCGCGAAGTGCTGTGTGAAATGGGACTGGACGCCGCCGCCATCGAAGCCTTGACCCCCTGAAGCCAGCAACGCTCAACCACCTGAGGAGACAACCCATGAACATGTTCCGACGCTCGCTCGTCTTCGCCGCTATGCTGGCCACCGGCCTGAGCGCGACCGCCCAGAATCTGCCCGCCGACAAGCAGATCCGCATCATCGTGCCCTATGCAGCGGGTGGCACGTCCGACATCCTCGGCCGCAAGCTGGCACAGGCCCTCGGCGACAAGCTGGGACGCCCGGTCATCGTGGACAACCGCGCCGGCGCCGGTGGCGCCATCGGCACGGAAGCCACCGTGCGCGCCGACCCCGACGGGACCACCATCCTGCTGCACAGCGGTGCCATAGGGACCGAGCCGGCGCTCAAGCGGCAGATCCCTTACGACGTCACGCGTGACCTCGCGGCCGTCACCACCGCCGTGCAAGGCCCCTTCGCCCTGCTGGTCGCGCCGCAATTACCTGTCAAATCGGTGCCCGAGCTGATTGCCTATGCCAAGGCCAATCCCCAGCTCGTGAACTTCGGCACGCCCGGAGCCGGCACTTCGGTGCACCTGGCCAGCGAGCAGTTCAAGCTCGCGGCAGGCATCGACGCGACACATGTGCCCTACAAGGGTGCCGGTCCGGCCCTCACCGCCCTGATGGCAGGCGACGTTCAATTCGTCGTGGATCCGCTGGCCACCGCCAAGAAATTCGCCGAATCCGGCAAGGTCAGAGCCATCGCAGTCACGACCGCGAAACGCAGCGATCTTTGGCCCTCTATGCCTACGGTCGCGGAAGGCGGCCTGTCCGGCTTCGACTCCACGGTCTGGTACGGCATCTACGTGCCTGCCAAGACGCCCGCCGAAACCGTTCGACTGCTCAACAACCATTTCGTCGCCATTCTCAAGTCCAAAGAGATGGTCGAGTGGCTGCGTGAACAGGGCCTGGAGCCGGTGGCAGACACGCCCGAGCAAGCGCGCCAATGGCTCCTCAAGGACATCCAGCGCTGGAAGTCGGTGGTCCAGGCCGCCGGCATTAAGCCCGAGTAAGCCCCCCAACAACTAGGACCGACAGACCATGGACTTCCAACTTAATGACGTGCAGCGAATGATGGTCGAATCGGCTCGCCAGGTGGGCGAGCGATTCGGACTCGAATACTGGCGCGAGCACGACGCCAAGAAGGCCTTTCCCAAGGAGTTCTGGCTTGCCGTCTGCGAAGCCGGCCTGGGGGGCGCGGCGCTGCCCGAAGCCTACGGCGGCAGCGGCCTGGGCATGTTCGAGCTCTCACTGATCGTGGACACACTGGCCTCCACCGGCGGCGGGTCCACGGTGGGGCAACTGTTCATGATCAATCCGATCTTCGGCGGCGTCTCGATCTCTCGCTTCGGTAGCGAGAAGATGAAGCAGGAGGTGCTGCCCAAGATCATTTCTGGCGAGATCAACTGCAGCATGGCGCTCACGGAGCCTGATGCCGGCACCAACACTTTGGAGCTCAAGACCTTCGCACGCGCGGAGGGCGACGGCTGGCGACTTTCGGGTCGCAAAGTGTGGATCACGGGCGTGGCCTCGGCACAGAAGATGCTAGTTATTGCGCGCACCAAGAAGCTGGCCGATTCCAAGTCGCGCACCGACGGCCTGACCATGTTCATGATCGATGTGGAGCGCGAAGGCTTGACCCACACGCCCATCGACAAGCTCGGCACCTGCACACTCGATTCAAGCAGTGTGTTCTTCGACGACGTGCGCGTGGAGCCGGACGAATTGATAGGCACGCTGCACGGCGGCTGGCGCGAGCTGCTGGACGTGCTCAACACCGAGCGCATCGTGACGACCTCCGGCCTGGTGGGCTCGGGCTCGCTCGCGATTCGCCTGGCCGTGGAGTACGCCAACGACCGTAAGGTTTTCGGCGATCGCTCCATCTCCTCCTACCAGGGCATCCAGTTTCCGTTGGCCCAGGGCTATGCGGAGATTCAGGCCGCCCGCTTGCTCAACCACAAGGCCGCGACCAATTTCGACCAGAACCTGCCCTACGGCAGCGAAGCGAACGCCGCCAAGCTGCTGGCGGCGCAGGCTTGCAGCACCGTCACCGAGAAGGCCATGCAGGCGATGGGGGGCATGGGCTACGCCAAGGAGTTCCACCTCGAACGCCTGTGGCGCGACTGCCGCTTGTTCCGCTTCGCGCCGGTGTCGGAGGAGATGGTGCTGAATTTCATCGCCAACCACGACCTGGGCATGCCGCGTTCTTACTGATCGCCCTGGAGCACGCCCATGGTCAGTCTTCACAACGCGGTCCGCTACTGGGCCGGACGCGCGCCGGAACGATGTGCCCTGGTCTACGCCGGGCAGCGCATCGGCTACGGAGACCTCGAACGGCGGGTGCAGCACGCCGCAGCCCTCCTCGCTGCGCAGGGCATCGCGAAGGGCGACGTGGTTGCGCTACTCATGAAGAACAGCGCCGCCTTCATCGAACTGTCCCTGGCCGTCGGCCATCTCGGCGCGGTACTGTTGCCCATCAACTATCGGCTGGGTGCGGAAGAGGTGGAGTTCATCCTGCGTCACGCGGGCGCCAAGCTGCTGCTTGCCGACGAAGAGTTCCCGCTACCGACGGGGGTGCTCCCCCAGGTGTTGCATGTGAATTCGAAAGCGCAAGCCGACAGCCGCAGGCTCGGGCCGGCCACGCCATGCAAGGAGGGCGACCTCGTGCGGCCGGAGGACCTGTTCCGCCTGATGTACACGTCCGGCACCACAGATCGCCCGAAGGGCGTGATGCACAGTTATCAGAATTACCACTGGAAGTGCCTGGACCACATCAGCGCGCTGGGCCTGACCGAGCACAGCCGCCTGCTGGTGGTGGGGCCCCTGTACCACGTTGGCGCCTTTGACCTGCCGGGCTTGGCCGTCCTGATGACAGGCGGCATGCTGGCGGTGGTGCGCGATTTTTCCGAGGAGGCGGTCCTGTCACTGATCGCACGCGAGCGTCTCACCGGCGCTTGGCTGGCGCCCGTCATGCTCAGTCGCCTGCTCGCTCATGAGCGGCGATCCGCGCATGACGTGTCGAGCATGCAGTGGGTCATCGGCGGCGGGGAACGCACGCCCGAGCAACGGATCCGGGACTTCGGCTCGCTGTTCGGCCACGCGCGCTACATCGATGCCTATGGCCTCACCGAAACCTGCTCCGGCGACACCATGATGGACCCGGACCGCGAGATCGAAAAGATCGGCTCCACGGGCCGGGCGCTGGCGCATGTGGAGATCCGCGTTTGCGACGACACCGGGACTCCCTTGCCCGCCGGCGAGGACGGGGAAATCTGCCTGCGCGGCCCGAAGGTCACGTGCGGCTACTGGCGCGACGAGGCCAGGACCCGCGCGAGTTTCCATGGCGGCGACTGGTTCCGGACCGGCGACGTCGGCTACCTGGATGCCGAGGGCTACCTGTTTCTGACCGACCGCAAGAAGGACATGATCATCAGCGGCGGCGAAAACATCGCCTCGTCCGAGGTAGAGCGCGTGCTCTACCAAATGCCCCAGGTCGCGGAGGCGGCGGCGATCGGATTGCCGGACGAGCGCTGGGGCGAATGCGTGGTCGCCGTGGTGGTGCTCAAGGCCGGAGAGAGCCTGGACCTGCCTCAGCTCCTGACCTTCTGCTCCGGCCGCCTCGGCGGTTTCAAGACACCCAAGAAGCTCTTCATCCGGACCGAGCTGCCCCGCAACGCCTCGGGCAAGGTGCTCAAGCGAGACCTCCGCGACCTGCTGGGCGCTTCGGCCCTTTAGTCCCCCCTTCACCAGGAGTTCCCATGAATATTGCCCTGCAACTGGCCGGTCAAACAGCCCTCGTCACAGGCGGTGCCAGCGGCATCGGCTTGGCGTGTGCGCAGCAGCTGAGAGAGTCGGGTGCCCACGTGGTCGTTGCCGACCTGAACTTCGACCTGGCCCAGAAGGTCGCCGCATCGCTCAACGGAGAAGCGCTGGCAATCGACGTGGGCGACGAAACCTCGGTCCAAGCGGCGGCGCAAGCCATGCGCGAGCGCCATGGAGCCCTCCACATCCTGGTCAACTCTGCGGGCGTTCTGCAGCGCACGCTTCCGCCTGAGAAGCTCTCGCTCAAGGAGTGGGACTTCGTGTCTCGCATCGATCTGCGCGGCACCTACCTGTGTTGCGCATTGTTCGGCGCCGACATGGCTGCACGGGGCCGTGGAGCCATCGTGAACATCGCATCGGTGGCGGGCATGACGTCCGGACCGCTGCATTCCTACGGTCCGGCGAAGGCCGGCGTCATCAGCCTGACCGAGAACCTGGCCGCCGAATGGGGACCGCGCCGGGTCCGTGTCAACTGCATCTCTCCCGGCTTTACCGAGACGCCGGCGCTCGACAAGGGCTTCTCTACCGCCACCCTGTCGCAGGACGATCTGGAGCGAAGTTCGGCCCTGGGACGACTCGTCAAGGCCGACGAAATTGCGAAGACCGCTGTCTTCCTGTCTTCCGATTGGGCTTCGGCGATTACCGGCGTCAATCTGCCTGTCGATGCCGGCTTCCTGGTGGCCACGCCTTGGGCTGCCTATGGAGGCCTCAGGAAGTCCTCGCCAACCGCGCATCAGAACTAAAGAGAGGCCTGAAATGAAGATTCTTGTCCCCGTCAAGCGGGTCGTCGACTACAACGTCAAGGTGCGCGTGAAGAGCGACGGCACCGGTGTCGATATTGCCAACGTGAAGATGAGCATGAACCCCTTCGACGAGATCGCCGTCGAAGAGGCTGTGCGACTGAAGGAGAAGGGCGCCGCCACCGAGATCATCGCGGTCTCGTGCGGCGACGCGAAGTGCCAGGAGACCCTGCGCACCGCGATGGCCATCGGCGCCGACCGCGGCATCCTGGTCGATACCACCGAAGAGCTGCAGCCGCTGGCCGTGGCCAAGCTGCTGAAGGCGCTGGTCGACAAGGAGCAGCCCGGGCTGATCATCCTGGGCAAGCAGGCGATCGACGACGACGCCAACCAGACCGGCCAGATGCTGGCGGCCCTGGCCGATCTGCCGCAGGCCACATTCGCCTCGAAGGTCGAAGTGGCGGGTGACAAGGTCAACGTGACGCGTGAAGTCGATGGCGGGCTGGAAACCATTTCTCTTTCCGTGCCGGCCGTCATCACCACCGACCTGCGCCTGAACGAGCCGCGCTATGTGACCTTGCCCAACATCATGAAGGCCAAGAAGAAGCAGCTGGACACGTTCAAGCCGGAAGACCTCGGCGTGGACGTCAAGCCGCGCCTGAAGACCCTGAAGGTCAGCGAGCCGCCCAAGCGCGGTGCCGGCATCAAGGTGCCCGATGTGGCAACTCTCGTCGACAAGCTGAAGAACGAAGCCAAGGTCCTCTGAGGAACAAAAAATGACCGTACTTGTTATTGCCGAACACGACCACGCCACGCTCAAGCCGGCGACCCTCAACACCGTGACCGCCGGGATCGCCTGCGCCAGCGGCGATGTCCATGTGCTGGTGGCCGGTGCCAACGCCGCCGAAGCCGGCAAGGCCGCGAGCCAAGTCGCAGGCGTGGCCAAGGTGATCGTCGCCGACAGCCCGTCCCTGGCCGAGAACCTCGCCGAGAACGTCGCCGCCCAGGTGCTCGCGATCGCCAAGAACTACAGCCACATCCTGTTCCCCTCGACCGCCAACGGCAAGAACGTCGCCCCGCGCGTGGCCGCCCTGCTGGACGTCGCCCAGATCAGCGACATCACCAAGGTCGACAGCCCCGACACCTTCGAGCGGCCGATCTACGCGGGCAATGCGATTGCGATCGTGCAGAGCAGCGATGCGATCAAGGTCGTGACCGTGCGCACCACGGGTTTCGATGCGGCAGCGGCTACCGGTGGCAGCGCAGCGATCGAGACCGTGGACGGCGTCGCCGACAGCGGCAAGTCCAGCTTCGTCGGCCGCGAAGTCACCAAGAGCGAGCGCCCCGAACTGACCGCCGCCAAGATCATCGTCTCGGGCGGCCGGGCGCTGGGCAGCGCCGAGAAGTTCCAGGAAGTGATGGCGCCGCTGGCCGACAAGCTCAACGCGGGTCTCGGCGCCAGCCGCGCTGCAGTGGACGCGGGCTACGCCCCGAACGACTGGCAGGTCGGCCAGACCGGCAAGATCGTCGCCCCGCAGCTGTACATCGCCTGCGGCATCTCGGGCGCGATCCAGCATCTGGCGGGCATGAAGGACTCCAAGGTGATCGTGGCGATCAACAAGGACGAAGAAGCCCCGATCTTCTCGGTGGCCGACTACGGCCTGGTCGCCGATCTGTTCACGGCTGTACCGGAACTGGTCAAGGCACTCTAGGCCCCGAACAACCCTCGCCCCAGGGCCGGTCCAGCAACTCTCCTAACCTCAGTATGATTGGCGCGCCGCGAAGGCCATGGACATGGATCAGGCATTTTCCCATTGTCGAGCGTTCATCCTCGCGACCGTTTTCATTCTCATTGAGTCAAGATGCCCTCGGACATTTCACCAGACAAGCCTGTCGGAGCCCTCGTGAGCGGGCTTGCAGTCGTGCGCTATCTGGCCGCATCGAATTCACCCGTGGGCGTAACCCGCATCGCGCGCGACCTGGAACTGAACTCCAGCACCTGCTTCAACCTGCTCAAGACGCTGGTCCACGAAGGACTGGTCAATTTCGACGATTCGACCAAGACCTACACCATCGGCCTGGGCGTGGTCGAACTTGCCAAGGGGGCCTTGGAGCAGTCCGCCCATGTCAGGATGGTCCATCCGATCCTGCAGGAGATCGCCACCAGCCACCGGGTCACTGCGACACTCTGGCATCGCACGCGCGGGGAACGCGTCATCCTGCTGGACCGCGCCGACAACGAGGCGACGATTCGGGTCCACATGTCCATTGGCCAGCGCCTGCCGATGTACATCGCTGCCTTGGGTCGCTGCATGGCCGCCTACTCGGGACTCGACACCGATCAGTTGCGCGAGAGGTTCGAGAAGCTGAGATGGGAGAAGGGCCCGACCTTCGAGGTCTATCTGGCCGAAGTGGAGCAGGTGCGCAAACGCGGCTATGCCGTCGACCACGGCAGCTATGTGGAGGGTGTGACAACGGTGTCGGCGGCGGTCCTCGATCGCGAGGACCTGCCGGTCATGGCCATCAGCGCGGTCGGCTTCAGCGGACAGCTGGACAAGACCGCGATCAAGGATCTTGGCAACCTTCTCAAGGCCAGGGCCGACCGGGTTTCGAGGGCACTGACGGGGCGGGCGCAGAGCAGCGCCGTCACCTGAGCGCGTCCTGCACGCGGCCCCCGCGCGCCAACCAGGCCCGGCTGTGGCCGCCCACCTGGTACCCAACGATCCGGCTCGCGATGTCGATCGCTCCGCACAGGGCGTCCAGGTCGATGCCGGTCTCGAATCCGCATTGCTGCGCCATCAGCGCCAGGTCTTCCGTTGCCAGGTTGCCCGCCGCCCCGGGCGCGAACGGACAGCCGCCGAGGCCGCCGATGCTGGCATCGAATCGACGCACCCCCAGCGCCAGCGCGCACCAGGCATCGGCCAGTGCCATCCCGCGCGTGTCGTGCAGGTGCATGCCGATGCTCTCGACCGGCAGATGCGGCAGCAGCGCATCGAGCAGGCGTGACACATCCGTCGGCGCGGCCGCGCCGATGGTGTCCGCGATGACGATCTCCCCGGCACCGGCCGCGCGCATTTCCTGCGCCAGTTCGAGCACCTTCGCCGGCGCGGTCGCACCTTCGAACGGGCAGGCAAATGCCACCGCCACATAGGCACGCGTTCGCAGGCCTGCGCGCGATGCCTCGGCCAGCGTCTCCCGGCAGGTGCGCAGCGCGGCGTCGAGGCCCATGCGGATGTTCTTCTGGTTCATCGTCTCGGTGGCCGAGAGCACGACGGCGATCTCGCGCGCACCCGCCTCGACGGCGCGTTCCAGGCCGCGCCGGTTCGGCACCAGCACCGACACCCGCGCATCGTTGGGCACCGCGAGGCTGCGCATCAATTCGTCCGCATCGGCCATTTGCGGCACCGCTTGCGGCGACACGAAGCTGGTGGCCTCGACCTGCCGCAGCCCGGCGTCGAACAGTGCGCCGATCAGCGCGCGCTTGCCGACGGTGTCGACCATCGCGCGCTGGCTCTGCAGACCGTCGCGCGGGCCGACATCGGTGATGTGGAGAGAATCGGCCACCCCTCAGACCCCCACCGCACCGGCGTACTGCAGCGCATCGATGCGGTCGTCGTCGTAGCCCAGCATTTCCGACAGGATCCGTTGCGAGTCCCGCCCGACGCGCGGCGGCGCCGCATAGCAGGCCTCGGCGCTGTCAGAGAACTTCATCGGGTTGCCCGGCATGCGCACGACTTCGCCCGAATCCAGCGTCATCGACACCACCATGTTGCGCGCCAGGACCTGGGGGTCCGACAGCGCCTGCGCGAAGTCGTTCACCGGCCCGCAGGGAATGCGCGCGCCACGCAGCCTGTCGAGCCAGTGCGCGGTGGATTGGGTGGCGAAGGCTTCGCCGATGGCCGCATCGATCAGCGCCTTGTCAGCCAGCCGCGCAGGTTGGCGCGCGTACGCCGGGTTCAGCAAGGTCGGCAGCGGCAGCATCTCGCGGAAGCGCTCGAAAAAAGCGTCGCCGATGCAAGCGACCACCACATGGCCGTCCTTCGTGGCATAGACGTTGTAGGGCACATGGACGAAGTGCCCATTGCCGATGCGGTCGGGCACGTGGCCGGACATCAGGTGCATGGTCGCCATGTAGTTGAGCAGGGAAATCTGGACGTCGAGCATCGATACGTCCACGTGCTGGCCCTTGCCGGTGCTGTGGCGGGCGACCACCGCGGCGAGAACGCCCATGGCACCGAAGATGCCGCCGCCGAGGTCACCGATCGGGATGCCCGAACGCGTCGGCGGCATGCTCGGCTCGCCTGTGATCGACATGCCGCCGCCCATCGCTTGGACGACCTGGTCGAAGGCGGGACGCTGCGTGTCGGGTCCGGTCTCGCCGAAGCCCGAGACGGTGCAGGTAATGATGCGCGGGTTGATCGCCGCCAGCGTGTCGTGGTCGATACCCAGGCGCCGCGTGACGCCAGCGGTGAAGTTGTCGAAGACGATGTCCGCATGCTGCACGAGGTCGTAGAAGACGCTGCGCCCCTCGGTCGACTTCAGGTCAAGGGCGATGCTTTCCTTGCCGCGGTTCAGGGTCAGGAAGTACGCGCCCATCCCCTCGCGGGCGTAGTCCGGGCTCTCGGCGAGCAGCTTGCGTGTGCCCTCGCCTTCACCGGGCGGCTCGATCTTGATGGTGCGCGCACCGAGGTCCGCCAGTGTCATCGTGCCGTAGGGGCCCGAAAGCATGTGGGTGAGGTCGAGGACTGTCAGTCCGGCCAAGGGCGCATTCTTGTTGCTGGTCATGTGCGAGTTCAATTCCGGTCTTGCTCTGTCATGTTTCGCCGCGGCGCCTTCACTGAGGCGAGAAAGGCGCGGGGTTCAGGATTTCGTTGTTCATCTCGCGGATCAGGGGCAGCACCTTGGGCACGAAGGCGATCCATGTCCCGAGCGCGGCGAGCGCCGCGCGTCGCTGCTGGCGATCCTCGAACGATTCGTAGCCCCAAAGGTGGATCACCTTGTTGATGGCCCCGATCTCGGTGGTGTAGAAGCCCAGCAAGCGGCCCAGCACCGGCTGCTCGATGGCGATGCCCTCGTCGCCCATCAGCCGCATGAACTCGGGCAGCTTGCCCGGCACCAGTACATAGGAGCGCATTTCCACGATCATGTCGGCCCCCTCACGCCCACATGGCGAGGCTGCCATCGGGCATGCGGCCGATGAAGGAACCGATCGACACCCGGCTGCCGCCCGGTTCGGTCGTCCCAGGTGCGATCTCGTGCGGATTGCGGGTGTTGAAGATCACCACGTCACCCGCCGTCGGCCGGTAGACGAACGCAGGGGCGCCTTCAATCAGGCTGCGTTCGAGTCCATAGCTCTTAGGTATTTCGCCCGGGCCGACGACCGGATCCCAGGGGCTGTTGTGGACCGTGGTGTGTCCGCCGGAAGCGAGTTCCTCGGCGAAGAAGTTCCATCCGAGCTGGCCGTCGATGGCGCCGATCGCGTAGTCCGGCGAATTGACGGGCGCCCAGTCGACGTGGAGGTCGATCTTGTCGCTGGTGGAGCGGATGATGCCGGCGAAGTAGGGCTGACCGGCCTCTCGCGCAACATCCACCGGATGTGGCCAGACCGCGCGCAACTGCGCCATGACGCGCTGCACCGGATCGAAGGAATCGGCAAACACCTGCTCCACGTCCGCGCGCGCCTTCGGCACGTCGGCCAGGAACTCTTCCTTGGTCTTGCTCCATCGGTACTGGTATTGCGCGAGACCGATGTAGCCGATGCGGTCGCTCACGTTGTAGTACTGCATGTTTCCGCGCTTGGCCGCGGCCGCGAAGCTGCGGCTCTCGTCAGGGGTGGCGAAGGCCTTGAGCCTGATGGCAGGTATCTTGTTGTCCAGCAGGAGGCGCAGGTTGTCTTGCGTGAGCGGGTGCTCCTCGCTGTCGATCCAGGTGGGTTTGGGGTTCATCGTTTTCCTTCAGTCGATCTGCCGGTTGACCAGTCGGGCGGGCAGGAGAATGGTGACGACGGCGGCCATCACCAGGCTGCCGGCGGTCAGGTACATGCCGACAGCGCCGCTGCCGGTGGTGTCACGCAGCCAACCCACCAGGTAGGGACTGACGAAGCCGGAAAGGTTCGCCACCGAGCTGATGATCGCGATGCCGGCCGCGGCGGCCCGGCCGCTCAACAGGACCGTCGGCAGCCGCCAGAATTGCGCGAAGGCCGTCAGGATGCCCGCAGTCGCCACCGTCAGCGCGGCGATCGCGAAGACGGTGTTGTCCTTGAAGGACATGCTCAGATAGAGCGCCGCGGCGCCGATCAGCGCGGCCAGCGCCAGGAAGAACTTGCGGTCGCCGCGCGCATCGGCCACCTTAGCGACCCACACCATCGAGATCGCCGCCGCGCCGTACGGGATGGCGCTGAACAAGCCGATGTTCAGCAGCCCGCTCACGCCAGCCTCGCGGATCAGGGTCGGCATCCAGAAGCCCATGCCATAGATGCCCAGCCCGATGCAGAACTCGATCAGGCACATCACCCAGACCAGCGGGAGGGTGAACGCATCCTTGACCGAGACGCCGATAGTGTGCGTGCGTTCCCGCTCGAGGTTGCGGGCGAGCGTCTGCTTATCGGGCTCGCTGAGCCAGACGGCATCCTTGATGCGGTCTCGCAGCACCACCAGGACGACGATGCCGAGCAGGACGGATGGCAGCCCCTCGACCAGGAACATCCATTGCCATCCCTGCAAGGAGCCGACCTTGTGGAAGCTCTGCAGCAGCCACCCCGACAGCGGACCGCCGATCACGCCCGCGAAAGGCACGGCGAGGAAGAACAGCGCCAGCGCCTTGCCCAGCCGGCTCGGCGGAATCCAGTAGGTGAGATACAGCACGATGCCCGGAAAGAAGCCGGCCTCGGCCACCCCGAGCAGGAAGCGCAGCACGTAGAAGGAGGTGGGCGTCTTCACGAACATCATCGCGGCCGACAACAGCCCCCAGGTGATCATGATGCGGGCGATCCAGCGCCTGGCACCGACCCGATGAAGGATCAGGTTGCTCGGCACCTCGAAGATGAAGTAGCCGAGGAAGAACACCCCGGCCCCGAGCCCGTAGACGGTCTCGCTGAAGCCCAGGTCGCCGAGCATCTGCAGCTTGGCGAAGCCGACGTTGATGCGGTCCAGGTAGGACATCGCATAACTCAGGAAGAGGATGGGGACCAGCCTCCAGAGGACCTTGCGGTAGAGCAACTCGTCGCTGGCGGCCTGGGCCGGGGAGAGGTAGCTCGGATTTTTCAGTGCTTGCGCGTCTGTCATGATGTCCTGCCTCGATGGTGTCTAGGGGGGAGTCGATGCTTCGGTGCGGCGGGGGCATCGCCCCTATTCGCTGACCCAGGTCTTCTTGGGCGGCGACTTGATTTCCAGCTGTTCGCAGTCCTCCAGCGCTTCGCTGAAGTGCTCGACGCCGCGCGGGTGGATCCACGAGGTGCCGGCCTCGGCGATGAACTCCTGGTCGCCGATCACCAGGCGCAGGCGGCCCTTGATCAGGTAGGCGACCGTCTCGTGGTCCAGGTGCTTGTGCACCGGGTCGACCAGGCCCTTCTCGCGGAAGACGTGGAGCATCAGGATCTCCTCGCCGACCATCAGCCGCCGGATTTCCACGATGCCCTTGGGCTTGACACCCTCGACGGCAGCCAGCCGCTCGACCGGAAGGTCGTCGCGGACCGAAAAATAGCCCTCGGTTCGGGGCAGGGAACGCTCTGTATCGCTCATGGTTTTCTTCCTCAGGATCAAGCCAATCAACGGGGGTAACGAAGCCTCAATGTCGACAATCGGTGCGCTCAAGCACCATTTTGGACGCATAAAAGGGTTGAAATCTCTTCGATTGTGGACAATCATAGGCCACCTGATTTCAACGATGCAAGCGTTTTCGAAGGAACGACATGACCGACTCCCTGGGCTGGCGACAGAAGTTCGCTGTGCTGATCCCCTCCACCAACACCAGCGTGCAACCCGAGTTCGACGCCATGCGCCCGACCGGCGTGACCAACCACATCAGCCGCATCCGCATCCCGAACATCGCCCTGAACAACGACGCGGACTTCGAGCGCCTGATCGAACTGATCGCCGCGGCGCAGGACGAGGCGGTCGATGCCGTCATGTCCTGCGAGCCGGACCGGCTGGTGCTCGGCATTTCCGCCGAGACCTTCTGGGACGGCCTGGCTGCCAGCCGCCGCCTCAAGGCGCAGCTGGAAGAACGCACGCGCCTGCCCGTCTCCATGGGTTCGGAAGCGTGCGCGGCGGCTTTCGGGGTGCTCGGCATCCGGCGCATCGCGGTGCTCACGCCCTACCAGGCGGTGGGCGACCGCAACGTCGTGCGCTTCTTCGAGGAGGCCGGCTACGAGGTCAGGCGCATCAAGGGCCTCAAGTGCGAGAGTCCGGTCCAGATCGCGCATGTGCAGCCGTCCGAGCTGCGCGATGCGCTGCGGGAACTCGACGGCGACGACATCGACGGCCTGATCCAGGTCGGAACCAATCTCGCGATGGCGCGGCTCGCGGGCGAGGCCGAGGTGTGGCTGGGCAAACCGGTGGTGGCCATCAACACGGCCATCTACTGGCATGCGCTGCGCCAATCCAACATCGCGGACCGCCAGAGCGGCTTCGGCGCGCTGCTGGAACGATACTGAGCGCCGACATGCAAGCTTGCCCCAGGAGGAGGCCTTGAAACAGATCACCGGCACGGCCACCGTCGCCCACCAGCTCTACGCCATCGTCAAGGAACGCATCATCAACGGCACCTACGGGCCGGGCATGCGGCTGACCGAACAGCAGATGGCGGCCGAGTTCAACACCTCGCGCACCCCGGTGCGCGAGGCCATGCGCCTGCTGACCGCGGACGGGTTCATGGTCTTCAAGCCCAACAGCGGGACCATGGTGCGAACCTGGTCCAGCGCCCAGATCACCGAGATCTTCGAGCTGCGCGTGCTGATCGAGGGCGAGATCGCCGGCCACGCCGCGCGCCACATCGGCCAGGACGAGATCGCGCAGCTGCTGGCCTTGCAGGCCGAGATCGAGTCCTGCGGACCGGACACCAGCGAAGCCAATGCGGCGCGCATCGGTCCGCTCAACCGCAAGTTCCACCGGGTGATCGCGCAGGCCAGCCACAACGAGCGGCTGGTCACGACCCTGGCCAATGCGATCGAGCTGCCGATCGTGCAGAGAACCTTTCGCAGCTACAGCCTCGACCAGCTTCGCCGCAGCTTCGACCAGCACCGGGAGCTGATCGAGGCCTTCCAGGTCCATGACGCCGGCTGGGCGCAGAGCACCATGTGCTGCCACATCCATGCCGCCAAACACACACTGCTGAGAGCCAATGAAAACCACGATGAATGACATGACACCCAAGGGCGATACCGGGCTTGCCGGCAACTACAGCCGAAGCGGTGCCTTCGGCGCCCGGCTGGGTGCCGGGACCCGTCAGGGCCTGCTGATGGTCGACTTCGCCCGCGCCTATTTCGAGCCCGAGAGCCCGTTGTTCGCCAACGTGCCTCAAGTCGCAGACGCGGCGTCGGAGTTGCTGGAATGGGCCCGGGGGCGGGGACTTTTGGTGTGTCACACGCGGGTCGTCTACGACGCCGACGGCTTGAACGGGGGCGTGTTCTATCGAAAGATCCCTGCCCTGTCGGTGTTCCGTGAGGGCGATCCGCTGGGAGATTTCGTCGAGGCGCTACGGCCCGCGGCGCATGAACCGGTGATCTCCAAGCAGTACGCCAGCGCGTTCTTCGGAACCTCGCTGGCCAGCCTGCTGAACGCGCAGAAGATCGACTGCGTGATCGTGGCAGGCATGAGCACCAGCGGCTGCGTGCGGGCCACGGCCGTCGATGCCATCCAACACGGCTACATCCCGATCGTAGCCTCGGAGGCGTGCGGTGACCGGCATCCCGCGCCCCACGACGCCAGCCTTTTCGATTTGCAGGCCAAGTACGCAGATGTCCTGAGCATTCAGGAGATACGCCACCTGGTCGAGTCGGCAGCTGGACGGTGAGGCTGTCGGCGCCGGTTGAACTTTGACCCACCCTGCCGGTTGAACTTTGACCCGGGGATGGAAGCCGGCATCGTGGTTGCCGACTGTGGATAACTGTAGCTGTTTCCTCCTTTC
>NZ_JAUJZH010000046.1 GCF_030486595.1 Variovorax ginsengisoli
TATGAGTCTGATTCATCGTCGCTGCAACGTTCGTGTCGCATCACCGGAGCGATCCCATCTCACACCACAACCCATTCGTTAACGCTATTGACTATGGCGACCATATGAGTGGACTGTAACGTTTAAATTGGAAGTATCATTAGGCCCTCGGAGGGCGCAATGAACTTGACCGAAGCCGAGATCGTGGAACTGCAGCGGCGAGCCAGTGGGAGGACCGAGCGAGCGGACTCGGCGCGTCGAGCGCGCCTGACTGGAGCAAGCGCTTTGCAGCAGATCGTTTGGCAGGTTTGTTTGCTCGTCATGCCGGGCGCGAACGCTACAAGGTGACCGATCGCATCGAGGCGCGTGTGCTGGCACGCACGACCAAGCACACGCCCGCGGACGGCTCCACGCACTGGTCCACGCGCAAGCTCGCGGCCGAACTTGGTGGCGACATCTCGCACATGACGGTGGCGCGCATCTGGGCCAATCACGGCATCAAGCCGCATCGCCTGGAAGGCTATCTCGCCTCCAACGATCCGGACTTTGAAGCCAAGGCCGCCGACGTGATAGGGTTGTATCTGAACCCACCGCAGCATGCGGCCGTCTTCAGCGTCGACGAGAAGATGGCGATCCAGGCGCTCGACCGCAAAGACCCGGTGCTGCCTCTGACGCCGGGGCGCGCCGAGCGCCATGGCTTTGAGTACTTCAGACATGGAACGCTCTCGCTTTACGCGGCCTTCAATACCAAGACCGGCGAAGTGCTGGGCAAGACTGCCACGCGCCACACTTCGGCCGAGTTCGTGGCCTTCCTGACCGACATCGTGGCCAATCAGCCCCGCGGTAAGGAGATTCATGTCATCGCCGACAACCTCTCGGCGCACAAGACCAAGCAGGTCGACGCATTCCTCAGTGAGCACCCGAACCTCCATATGCACTTCACGCCGGCCTACTCGTCGTGGCTCAACCAGGTTGAACTGTGGTTCGCCAAGATCGAGCGTGACGTGATTGCGCGCGGCGTGTTCACCTCGGTGCCCGATCTCAAGAGAAAGCTCATGCGCTACATCCGCAAATACAACGAGCAACCCCAGTCCGTGAAGTGGAAGTACTTCGACCCAACACGGCGAATTACTCCCGATTCAATCGTTACGGCCCACTAGTGGTAGACGGTCCGCTGCGGCCCTAGCTATCAAGGTCGAGATGCTTTTGTGGAACCGTCGAAGCATGCTGTTCTAGTGTCCCTGCTTCGACAAGTCGATTCCGCAATTGCTCGCGCCACTCCGTTCGTCTCATGTGCCCTGGCGTCGCATTCACCGTGTCCTCGGTCAGCTTGTAGATTTCGTCGTCGGATAGGGCCATGTCGAGCGGAATCGAGATTGGCGGTACATACCAGGGAGTGGGTGCAAACAGTTCGATTCGATTGCCTTCGGGGTCAAGAAAATAGATCGACCAAGATCCTCCATGGTTGGTCGGATTGAGGCCGGCGACACCCAGCGCCTTGACCTCAGAATGAAGACGGCGAAGTTCCGCGATCGAGATGACGCGGAAGGAGATTTGATTGACCGTGGACGGCCTGTCGGGCACACGACCTGGAACAAGGACGATCTGATGATGCTCGTCAGGATTCCGAGAGAGGAAGACAACATCGGCGCCCCGGATGTTGGCGCGGTCAGTCACCGAGAAGCCAAGCACGTCCTCGTAGAACTCGACCATCGCAGACATGTCTGAGACATAGAGGCCCATGTGCGAGAAAGCCATCCGCGGTGCTGGGTCCATTTTCATCTCCGGTGGCGGCAACAGCCCCGGAGCCTGCCGCAAGGACATCCGGGATGCATCGATGTTAGTCCCGTTGGCGGCCAACCGATTCAGCGGTGCCCCACAACCGACTACGCGAATGCGCGGACCGCGAGCTCGGTCCAGTTCAACTACCAAAAAATTGAACGGAGACTCCTCGACGGCTGCCTCGCTCCCGATCGGCATCAGCGAGGCGCCGGCGCTCATTCGCCGCCCGGCGGCCGTGCCTTCTTCTGGGCTTCTCGCCCGCCTTGGGAATCGCGAACTTCACGTTTGGGCAGCCATGAAGTCTTCGTAAGCGTTTTTGAGCACCTTGCGGCGCTCCGCAGCACAAATGCCGGCGTCCACTTCGTCGGCTGGACAGGGCAAGGGCGGCGTCGCCGTGCGACTGCACACGACCAGGGAGAATGGGCCGACTTGAAACCCGCGCCAGCAAAGGCTCTCGATCAAACCGTATCTTTCTACTGTGATGGACCCGGCGCCACCCCGATAGCAAACTGGGCGGTCCGTCAACCGCTCTTGCATTGGAGGTTTGTCATGGACATCGACATTCTGGGCATTGACTTGGCCAAGCGCATCTTTCAACTTCACGGTGCAGATCGCAGCGGTCACGCCTTGCACCGCTCCACGGTGATGCGTGACGGCTTCCTCGAGGCTGTCCGCTCGCTGCACCCGCGTGTCGTTGCGATGGAGGCGTGCAGCTCGGCCCATCACTGGGCAAGGTGCTTTCGGGAGATGGGCATCGAGGTGCGTGATCAGCCCTCAGTACGTCACCCCGTTTGTGAAGACCAACAAGAACGATCGCAACGATGCGCAAGCCATCGTCGAAGCCGCCAGCCGGCCAAGAATGAACTTCGTGGCCGTGAAATCGGTGGAACAGCAGGACATACAGGCAGTGCACAGGGTGCACCAACTGCTGGTCCACCAGCGGACGGCATTGATTAATCAGGCCCGAGGCCTGCTGGGCGAGCGCGGAGTGACGATGGCAAAGTCGCCCGAGGCATTCAAGCGCGCGGTGCCGCGGATTCTCAGCGCTTGCGAAGACGAGGTCACCAGCATCTGTCAGTCGATGGTGCTGGAAATCATGCAGCAGATCCAAGCCCTTGAAGAGCATATCCAACGTGCCGAGACGTGGCTCAGATGTTCATGAAGCCCTCGCCGCTGTGCAAGAAGATCGTGGTCGTTGGCGGCGTCGGGACGATCACGGCGACGGCCAGGGTGGCCTCCGTCGGAGATGCCAAGGAGTTCAGGAATGGGCGGCATCTGTCGGCCTGGATCGGCCTGGTGCCGCGCCAATACTCGTCGGGAGGAAAGTCGCAGCTCAAGGGCATCAGCAAGAGGGGCGACACCTACCTTCGTACGTTGCTGATCCACGGGGCGAGAACGGTGTGCGCTACGTCGCGGGCAAGGCCGATGCACAAAGTCGCTGGCGCCAGGACCTAATCGCGCGGCGGGGCTACAACCGAGCGGCGGTGGCGCTGGCCAACAAGAATGCGCGGGTCATCCAGGCCCTGCTGAGCAGCGATACGCCTTACCGGTCGAGCGCCGCGGCGCGCTGAACGAATTCCTCAATCGGTCAGCTCCACATTTTTGATCAAGGGAGGAATGACACCCAGCATAGGTTTGCGAAGCTTTTGAAGTGATAACAAATTGGTTGGACCGACACCCTGAAGCCTGTTTTTAGTTCCGGCTGCCCTTCGGGATCAAGCCGTCTTTTTGCTTAGGACTGGGGTGTGCGGATCTCATCGAGGCTGCGGGCATGTTTCGACGCGCCCACCGACAAGCCGTATACATGCATGCAAACCGTTTACGTCAAGTCACCGAAAAGAGCTTCCAATAGGCGCTGGGTCCATACATGCACGAAAAGGACGATCACCACGAGCCGCGCTTATGTGGTTATGAGGTGGTCTCGGCAAATGATGCTGTGGCGGCGTTGCCTTCCTATCGCGGGCACCCCAACTCGAGAGCGATCAATTGCCGCGTTGAAAGACTTCGGCAAGATCGCACAGATCCCAGTTGCCGCCTGTCAACACCACACAGACCTTTTCCTTCGGCGTCACCTTGAGTCCTTTCGCCAGCAGCGCGCCAATGCCGATCGAGGCAGCCGGCTCTGCGATCAGCTTGGCGTCCTTGGCCAGCATGCGCATGCCCTCGATGATGTGTTCGTCCCCCACCAGCACGATCTCGTCGACGTACTTTTCGATGATGGGATAGGGGTTCTGGCCCGGCACACTGATGCGCAATCCGTCGGCGATCGTGCTCTTCAGCGGCAGCGAAGTGCGCTCCTTGTTGATGCGGCTATGGAAGTACTTGGGAGTCAGCGCCGGCTCCGAGCCCACCACACGTACGGAGGGTCTGGTTTCCTTGATGGCGGTGGCAATGCCGGAGATGAGACCCCCGCCGCCCATGGGGATGATGACGGTGTCCACGTCGGCCAGGTCTTCCAGGATTTCGCATCCGATGGTTCCCTGGCCCGCCATGACCATGGGGTCCTCGAATGCGTGCACTACGGCGTAGTGGTTTTCTGCCGCGATCTCGTAAACGCGTTTCCATCGCGCCGCGGTGTCGCCGTCAAACAGAATCACCTCCGCGCCGAGCGCCCGGGTGTTTTCCACCTTGATTTTCGGGGTGGTAACGGGCACCACCAGAAGCGCCTTGACACCCAGCATCCGCGCTGCGTAGGCCAGCCCCTGGGCATGGTTGCCTGAAGACGTGGCGATGATGCCGTTGGCAACGGCCTCGCGAGGCAGCGACAAGGCCTTGTTCAGCGCGCCCCGGATCTTGAAGGCCCCGGTGATCTGCAGCGTCTCGGGTTTGAGGTACACCTCGCACCCGAGGGTGGTCTCCATCTTCTCGGCGCGCAGCAAGGGCGTGTGACGGATGTACGGTTTCAGCCGCTCCCGTGCTTGGTGGATGTCGCGAAGGGTGGGGTGTTCAAGCAGGGGAATCATGATTGAATGAACTCAAAGGCCATGCCGGTGTTGCTGGCGATGGCGTTGCGATAGATCAGGTTCGACGTCGTGTTGTCCTGAATGGCCATGCCCGTCGAGTCGAAGATCGTGATCTCGTCGTCGGACTCGCGCCCCGGCTTCTCGCCCAGCAGGATCTCGCCGATCTCGGCGTGGATGTCGTGCTTGCTGATGATGTTGTTGTGCAGCGGGTGCCAGGTTTCGCCTTTCTCGACGCATTGCGCGATCGAATCGTTGACGATCTTGGCGTTCCTGAAGATCTCCGGCTCCAGTTCCTGCTTGCCTTGCGTGTCCGTGCCGATGGCGACGATATGCGTGCCAGGTCGGACCCAGGCGGCTTCCACCAGCGAGCCTTTGCCGCGGGTGGTGGTGACGAGAATGTCCGCCTGTTCCACCGCGTCTTGTTTGGAGCGGGCCATCACCACCGGGATGCCGAACTCGCGCTCGATGTCGGCCTTGTACTGGGCGAGGGTCTGGGGGTGGTGGCTCCAGGCATGGATGGCTTCGATCGTCATCACCTCCCGGATCGCCCGGATCTGCATCCGGGCCTGATTGCCAGTCCCGATGGAGGTGATGGTCCTCGCGTTCTTGCGGGCCAGCGCCTTCACCGAGACGGCTCCGGCGGCGCCGGTTCTCAGGCCGGTGATCAGGCTGCCATCCATCACGCAGATGAGCGCGCAGGTTCTGGCGTCGAACAGGAGGATGGTTCCCATGCCGCTGGGCACGCCGTGCTCGGTGGGGTTGTTCGGGAATCCCCCGGACGAGGCCTTCATCGAGATGATCTCGTTGGCCTCGCAATAACCCAGCTTGAAGTCGATTTCGCCCCGGGGTGGCGGGAGGTGGATGCATGTATACGGCGGTTGATTCACCTGGCCACTGTTGAAGGCCTTGTACGCCTCCTCCACCGTTCCGATGACTTCCTTCATGGAAATCAGGCTTCCTACATCCTCTTTGTTCAGCAACAGTGTCTTCATCGGGGTGATCTCTCCATGAATCAAGGGCTCGGGCAACTGCTTTCGGTAGCGCCGCGCGCGGTCGGCCAGCAGGACCATCGGCGTGCCGGCAAACCTAGAAGTCAGCAACCTTGCCCCACGCCGAACCTCTGAACCGTGCCGGGCTGAAAGGCGCGGGATCGAAGATCGGCTTGGCCCCGGACACCAGGTCGGCGATCAGGTGGCCTGCGCCGGGGCCGATGCCGAAGCCGTGGCCGGAGAAGCCCGCGGCCAGGATGAAGCCTGGCACCTGCGGCAGTTCTCCGATACCCGGCACGCCGTCGGGCGTGCTGTCGATGTAGCCCGCCCAGGTGTTGACGATGCGGGCTTCGCGCAGCACAGGCAACAGATCGACGGCACGGCGGTGGATTTCGCGGACACCCGCGGGGTCGGGCGTCGGGTCGAGGATGCGCGCCCGTTCCATCGGTGTGGGAGCGTCCAGCTTCCATCGAGCGCGGGTTTCGTGGCCCCATCGGATGCCTTCCAGGCCGCCGGGAAACACGTTGCGCCAGCGCTTGGCGAACATCGGCAAGAACTGCGGTGCGAAGCGCACCAGCTGTGCCGTGGGGTCGGCGCGCCCTCGGCCGCTGATCGCCAGGACGTAGTGGCCGTCAGGGCGCCGGGTGATGGCAACGCGTGGGCTGGTCAGCGCGGCCGGCAGTTGCTGCTCCACCGGCGCCAGGCGCACGATCGATTGGCGGATCGTGGCGACCGGAAACTGCACGCCGAGCTGGTTGCAGAACGAGGACGCCCACGCGCCGCCTGCGAGCACGGCGGTACGGGTCTTGATCGTCCCCGCTTCGGTCACCACGCCGCTGAGCCGGCCACCCTCCATCTCGATGCCACGCGCGGCGCAGTTCTGGTGGACGGTGCCGCCGAGTTTCATGAGCGCGGCGGCGACGGCCGGCGCCGCCTTGGCCGGATCGGCCGTGCCGTCGCTGGGTGAGAAGACGCCGCCTTTCCACGCGCGGCCGGTCGCCTGGCCACGCTCCGAGGCCTCGCGGCCGCTGAGCATGTGCGTGGTCACGCCAACCGTCGTCGCAAACTCGCGCCATTTGGCCCAGCCGGCAATCTGGGCCTCGTCGTTGCTGAGGTACAGCAAGCCGCAGCGCTTGAAGCCCGTGTCTTCGCCGCTGTCTGCGGCAAACTGATCCCACAACTCCAGGCTCCGGGTGGACATGGGCAGTTCGCGCGCGTCGCGGTTCTGCTGGCGGCACCAGCCCCAGTTGCGGCTCGATTGTTCGGCGCCGATGCGGCCCTTTTCGACCACGGCGACCGACAGCCCGCGCTGGGCCAGGTAGTAGGCGGTGAAGACACCGATGATCCCGCCGCCGATCACGACGACGTCGGCACGGGCTGGCAGGTTGGGCGAGGTCTCAACGAGACGCAGTGGCTGGGACATGGCTGGGGCTCGATCGTCGCCTCAGGCTGCAACGCTCTGGCACACGTAGAGCTTCGCCACGTGATCGCTGCTCTCCCAGCCGATCGGTGCGCCCTGCGGCACGAACAGCGCATCGCCGGTGACGGCAGACAGCACGCTGCCGTCAGGGGCAGCAAACCGCACGCCGCCGGCCAGCAGGAACATGAACTCGTTGAGGCGATGGGCCCGGACGATCCGGTGGTAAGGGGTCGACTCCCAGGTGCCCGCGAGGTACTGCGCGCCGTCGTCGGTGAACACGTTGTCGCTGCGGCATTGCGGCGTGGGACCCAGCAGCGTCTCGGCCGGTGGCGGATTGGACGGCTTGAAGTTGGCTTCGGCGCGCAGTGCAGTGACGCCGCGCTGGGTCGGCTTCTCGCAAGCGGCCGCGCAAAAGACGAACCGCGTGCGCGCTGCAGCCTGGATGTGAAGTGCGGTGCCGCATCCGATGACCGCGCCCGCTTGCGCGCCGAGCACCAGCGGCGCCTCTCCGGCCACCGTCAGGGTCAGCTCGCCCTCCACCACCACAAGGGTCTCGATGTGGGGAAAGCGCGCGACATCGAGGCCACCGGAGAAGCTGACGCGGCCAGCGCTCATCGCGCCTGGTCCTTCCCAGGCGATTTCGCGATCGCGAGCGAAGGGATCGGCCGGGCCGAAGGCGGCCTTGCGGAAAGAGGTCGATGGCGATGCGCCATCGGCGCGGTGCAGCAGCAGGGCCACGGTCATGGTCGTTGTTCCTTTGAGTTGCGGGTATTTGTCTGCGTTCGCGCCCTCATGCGGCAGTGGGCGCCGGGCCTTCCAGGTAGCCGAGGATGGCCTTGGTCTCGAGGTATTCCTCCAGGCCTTCGACGCCGTACTCGCGGCCATTGCCCGAGCGCTTGTAGCCGCCGAAGGGCGCATCGGGGCTCCAGGGCGGGTTGTTGAGGTGGACCTGCCCGGCGCGGATGCGCAAGGCCACCGCGTGCGCAGCCGCCAGGTCGCGGCCCTGCACGTGCGCGCCCAGGCCGTATTCGGTGCCGTTGGCGATGGCCACCGCCTCGTCCACGCTGTCGTAGGCGATGATCACCAGCACCGGGCCGAAGATCTCTTCCTGCGCGATCCGCATCTGCGGCTGCACGTCGGAGAAAAGTGTCGGGCGCACGTAGCAGCCACGCTCCAGCCCCTGCGGCCGACCGGGGCCGCCGCAGACGAGGCGGGCGCCTTCGGCCATGCCGACACCGATCATCTCCTGCACGCGATTGAACTGCGCGCGATTGGCCACTGGGCCGTGCGTGGTCTGCGGCGACCGCGGATCGCCCACGACAAATGCAGAGGCTGTCTCGCATGCGAGCCGCTCGACCTCCGCGAGGCGTTCGCGCGGCACGAGGATGCGGGTGGGCGCACTGCAGGACTGGCCGACGTTGCGCATACCGGCCGCCACCGCAGCCGGTATGGCGCGCGCGAAATCGGCATCGGGCAGGATGACGTTGGGCGACTTGCCGCCCAGTTCCTGCGCCACGCGCTTGACCGTCGGCGCGGCGGCCTGGGCCACCAGCACGCCAGCCCGGGTGGAGCCGGTGATGGAGATCATGTCGACGTCCGGGTGCGCAGCCAGAGCGGCGCCTACCTCTGGCCCTTGGCCGTTGACCAGGTTGAACACACCCGCCGGAGCGCCGGCGTCGTGCATCACTTCCGCGAACAACAACGCGCTTAGCGGCGACAGCTCGCTGGGCTTCAGGACGACGGTGCATCCCGCCGCCAAGGCGGGACCGACCTTGGCGGTGATCTGGTAGAGCGGCCAGTTCCAGGGGGTGATCAGGCCGCACACGCCGATCGCCTCGCGCACGATGGCCGTGTCACCCCGATGGGTGAGGAAGGGATAGCTGCCCGCAATGTCCCGGGCCACGCGGATGTGCTCCGCCGCAACAGGCACCTGAGTGCTACGCGCCATGCCGATTGCCGCGCCCATCTCCAGTGAGATGGCCTGGGCAAACAACTCCGCGCGCTCGAGGATCAGACTGTGCACGCGATCGAGAAGCAAGGCCCTGCTGTGCGGGGAGCTCACGGACCCTGTCACGAAGGCGCGCTGCGCTGCAGCCACCGCGGCAGCAACGTCTCTTGAACTTCCCAGCGCGATCTCCGCGACGGGCTCGTCCGTCGATGGGTCGACGACGGCGCTGCGAGCCTGCGCTTCGGGCACGACCCACTCGCCGCCAACGTACATGCGGTCCAGGCGGCAAGCACTCCTGAGGTGTTCGATGATCGGGGAGTTCATGGCAAAAAGTTTAGGCTGCGTGCCCCTCGCGCCGGTGCTGCAATGAGGGTCTTGCACGAAGGAGCCTGCGGTTGTGCGAGTCGCTACAAGCAGATCCTGCCGTCGGCCACGTGCAGCCGGGAATGGACGGAACGAAAGCGCCTCAGCGCGGATGCGGAAACAGCCGCTCGATCGGACTGTGCGTCTTGATGAACGGCGACTTGATGACGATGTAGCTGAAGTACTTCGCGATTCCGATGTTGCGTTCGAGCAGTTCCTCGATCACTTCCTGGTAGTGGTTCACACCCCGCGTCAGGAAGCGCAGCAAGTAGTCGTAGCCGCCGCTCACCAGGTGGCATTCGAGCACCTCGTCGACCTCGCGGATGGCGGCCTCAAAGCGCACGAAATCCTCACGGTGGTGGTCCTGCAGCGTGACCTCGGTGAATACGGTGAGCGTGTCGCCGAGCTTCTCCAGCCGCAGGTGGGCACCGTAGCCGGCGATATAGCCGGCCTGCTCGAGCCGCTTCACGCGGATCAGGCAGGGGCTGGGCGACAGGCCCACCTCATCCGCCAGGTCCACGTTGGTCATGCGCCCGTTCTTCTGGAGTTGCGCCAGGATGCGCAGGTCGAGTCGGTCGATTTTGAAGGCTTCTGACATGGCGGTGCCGAAAAACGAAGATAGCCCGATTCTGCGTCTGTCTCGTTGTGTTGGGGGGTCGGTATGCGGGTTTTCGCTCAGGCAGCCAATGCAGCGCGAACGTCCGGCGCTTCGAGCACCTCGTCGAGCGTCTTCTTCAGGCGCGAGAACATCTGCGCGAACTCGTCTTCGGTGAAGGTGAGCGCCGGCGCAAAGCCGAGAATGTGGTCGCCGAAGGAACGGAACACCAAGCCGTTTCGGTAGCCGGCGGCGAAGATGCGGTCGGCCAGGCCGAGTGCGGCATCGAAGCCGCGCTTGCTCGCCTTGTCGCTCACCAGCTCGAGCGCGCCGAGCAGTCCGCGATAGCGCGCATCGCCTACCAGCGGATGCGCACGCAGCCCATCGAGCCCGGCCGCGAAGTGGGCCGCGCCGCGCTGGCCGTTGGCGAGCACGCCGCCCTCCTCGTACAGGCGCAGCACCTCCAGCGCGACCGCGGCGCTGACCGGGTGTGCCGAATAGGTCGCGCCATGTCCGATCGACGCGCCCGCCGGCGCACCGTCGGCGATGCCGGCATAGACCTGCTCCGACATCATCGTTGCGCCCATCGGCGCGTAGCCGGCGGTCAGGCCCTTGGCCATGGTCATCAGGTCGGGCTCCACGCCCTCCGCCTCGCACGCGAACATGGGGCCGGTGCGGCCGAAGCCGGTGATGACCTCGTCGACGACAAAGAGGATGCCGAGCTCGCGCGTGGCCTCGCGCATGGCCTTCAGCCAGCCTTTGGGCGGAACGATGACGCCGCCCGAGCCCTGAATCGGCTCGCAGAAGAAGGCCGCCACGTTGTCCGCGCCCAGCTCGGCCACCTTGGCGCGCAGCGCCGCGACCGAGGCTGCGATCAGCGCCTGCGGGTCGGCGCCGTCCGCATGGCGGTAGGCGTAGGGCGACGGGATGTAGTGCTGCGTGGGCAGCGGCAGGTCGAAGCCGCGATGGAAGGCCGGCAATGCGGTCAGGCCGGCGCCGGTAGAGGAGGAGCCGTGGTAGCCGCGCTCCAGCGCGATGAACTGCTTCTTCGACGGCTTGCCGGTCGCGTTGTGGTACTGCACGATGAATCGCACCGCGGCGTCGATCGCCTCGGAGCCGCCGAGCGTCAGGTACACGCGGGTCAGCGAAGCCGGCGTGATCTGCACCAGCTTCTCGGCCAGGCGAATGGCAGGCTCGCTGCTGAAATGGAAGTAGCCGGTCGCATACGGAAGGCGGCGCATCTGCTCGGCCGCGGCCTGCACCACGCTCTCCTGCCCGTAGCCCACGTTGACGCACCAAAGGCCGGCGAAGGCGTCGAGCAGTTCGTGGCCACTGGCATCGGTGAGCCACGCGCCGCGGCCCGAGGCGAGCACGGTGGGCCCGCGCTGCTCGTGTACGCGCCAGGGCGAGACGGGATGGATGAGATGGGCGCGGTCGATGACATCGAGCGCGGCCAGGTTGGGGAGTGCGGCGGAGTGCGTCATGGAGGGGCGGTGGTCGGGTTTAAGGATGTCCGGAAGCTTAGGCCGCGCGCCTCTCGCGCTGGTGCTAGATTGGGGTCGTTGCGCAGAGCAGGCTGCGGTTGTGCGAGTCGCCACAGCAGATACTGCCGTCGCGTCCATGCCGGGGGGCTCTACGACGGGCGCACTCGACCGGCGGCAGCCGCGCCCGACACAAAGGCCAGTAAAAGCCCGAAGGTGGCACGGTGCGACTTGCCAGTAATTGCCTTGAAGACGCTTTCCACAAAGTCCAATCAGAGCATGCGGCGTCACGTTAGAGCTCGAGGCACCGTCTGCCATCCGACGTTCGGGGGAGGCGACAGAAGAAGATGCCGGCAGCGCGCCGACAACGAAATCCTGTGCCGCAGCGCGCACCCACTTTGGTTCAGCGGCGCAGAAGTCGGCCCCTATGCTCATAGCAACGGCATTGCCGTCATCACTGGAGCTCTTCACCATGTCCCTGCAAGATTTCAAGGTGCTCACCTTCGACGTCGTCGGCACGCTGATCGATTTCGAGGGCGGCATGCTCGCCTACCTGCGCTCCGCGGTGCCCGAGTCCCGGGTGACGGACGAGGATTTCCTCGCCGCCTACCGCCACGCGCGCGCCGACGGCACGGCCGGCTGGTACCCCGACGATCTCGCGCGCTGCTGGCATGCCATCGCACCGAAGCTGGGCCTGCCCGACACCGACGCACTCGCGCAGGGCCTGCGCGATTCGGTGGCGCAGTGGCCGGCGTTTCCCGATTCGGTGGACGCACTGAAGCGCCTGGCCAGGCGCTTCAAGCTGGTGACCATGACCAATGCGCAGCAATGGGCGCTGGCCCATTTCGACAAGACGCTGGGCTCTCCCTTCGACATGCTGCTCGCCTGCGACGACGCGCTGTGCGAGAAGCCCGATGCGCGCTACTTCGCCTACGCCCGCGGCCGCATCGAGGGCGCCTGGGGCTACAAGCAGGCGGACAACCTGCACGTCGCGCAAAGCCAGTACCACGACATCGGCATTTCCAAGCAGTTGGGCATCACCACCTGCTGGATCGAGCGCCGCCATGGACAGAAGGGTTCCGGCGGCACGCTCGAATCCGAACACACCCAGCCCGACTACCACTTCCACACGCTGGCCGAGCTGGCCGACGCCGTCGAGGCGGGGCGTTGACGCTGCACGCGATCGCCGCGCCGGTCGCCGACCTGTTGCCCGAACTGGTCGCGCTGCGTCGCGACCTGCACGCACATCCCGAGCTCGCGTTCGAGGAAAGGCGCACGGCGGCGCTCGTGGCGCAGGCGCTGCGGCTGCTCGGCCTCGAGGTCCATGAAGGCCTGGGCGGCACCGGCGTGGTCGGCACGCTCAGCTCCGGCAGCGGGACGCGCAGCGTCGGCCTGCGTGCCGACATGGATGCGCTGCCGATGGTCGAACTGGGGCGCGCCGCCCATGCCAGCCGCACGCAGGGCGTGCACCATGGATGCGGCCACGACGGCCACACCAGCATGCTGATCGGCGCCGCGCGCCAGCTGGCGCGCACGCGGCGCTTCGACGGCACGGTGCACTTCATCTTCCAGCCGGCCGAAGAAGGCAAGGGCGGCGCGCGAGCGATGATCGAGGACGGTCTGTTCGAGCGCTTCCCCTGCGACAGCGTCTATGCGCTCCACAACTGGCCCGACCTGCCCATCGGCCATGTACAGACGCGGGCCGGCCCGATCATGGCCGCGGCCGACCGCTTCGACATCGTGCTGCGCGGTCGCGGCGGCCATGCGGCGCAGCCGCATCACACACCGGACGCGATCCTCGCTGCCAGTCAGCTCGTTGCGCAGCTGCACACCATCGTTTCGCGCCGCATCGACCCGGGCGAATCGGCGGTGCTGTCGGTCACGCGCATCGAAGGCGGCCACAGCCACAACGTGCTGCCGGCCCAGGTGTCGATCACCGGCACCGTGCGCAGCTTAGATGCCGCATCGCAGGACCGCATCGAGGCGGCGCTGCGCGCCACTGTGGACGGCGTGGCGCTGGCCAGCGGCACGCAGGCGGAGGTGCGCTATGTGCGGTACTACCCGGCCACCGTCAACACGGCCACCGAGGCTGCGCTCGCGCTGGCCGCGGCCAAATCCATCGGCCTGCAGGCCGACATGGCGCCGCGCGCCGCCTTCACCTCGGAGGACTTCGCCTTCATGTTGAAACACCGGCCCGGCGCCTACCTATGGCTGGGCCAGGGCCGCGCCGATCCGGGGCCGGATGGCGAACGCGCGCTGCATCACCCTTGCTATGACTTCAACGACGATGCGTTGCCGCTGGGCGTGCGCTGGTTCTGCGAAGTGGCCGAGCGCGAGCTGGCACCCGTTGCCGACCCGGCATCCGCGCCTGCTCTGTCCGTCGTGATGGCAAGGTCCACATGTTGACGTTCGGATTGCGGCTGACCAGGCGAAAGTCCTCGATCGCGGCCTGCTCCACCACTCGGGTCGGCGGGCTGACGACCGCGTTGTTCAGGTTGAGCAGGGGTTCCTGCGCCGGATAGCGCTCGCGCACCTGCTCCCAGCGCTGCTCGCTCGTTGTCCCGTTGAGGTTCCTGCATCTTCTCAGTACCCCCGCGCGCGATCGACGAGGCCGATCATCGGTTCGCTGGCCTCGAAACGGCGCAGGTTGTCCAGCACGACCTCGGCCGCGCTCAAGGGCTGCGTCATGCTCGCGATGTGCGGCGTGAGCTGGACGTTCGGGTGGCGCCAGAACGCATGCGCCGGCGGCAGCGGCTCAGGCTCGGTCACGTCGAGCACGGCATCGCCGATCTGGCCGCTGGCCAATGCAGCCAGCAGATCGGTATCGATCAACTGCGGCCCGCGGCCGACATGCACGAGGCCCGCGCCTTCCGGCAGCATCGAGAACAGCCGCGCATCGAGAAAACCGCGCGTCGAATCGGTGAGCGGCAGCAGGCACACGAGGATCTCGGTACGCGCGAGGAAGGACGGCAGCTCGTCGGCACCCGCATGGCATTGCACGCCGTTGACTGCATGCCGAGAACGGCTCCACCCTGCGCAATCAAAGCCCAGGCCGACAAGCTGCGCCAGCACCGCCTGGCCCAGCGAGCCGAGCCCGAGCACGCCGACGCGCCGCTCGTCGGCGGACCGCACCGGCAGCGGGCTCCACTGGGCCTCCTGCTGCTGACGCCGGTAGCGCGGCATGTCGCGATGCAGGCCGAGCACCGCGTGCGTCACGTACTCGACCATGCCGCGCACGATGCCGGGCTCCACCATGCGCACCACCGGCAGTGCGGGGGGCAATGTCGCAAAGTCGAACTGGTCAACGCCGGCGCCGGAGGAGAACAGCACCTCGAGGTTCGGGAAGCGCTCGGCCAGGTCCTGTGGCGGTTCCCAGGCCGCAAGAAAGCGCACCTGCGCCGCATCGCCGACGTCGGGCCAGATGCGGAAGTCGATCTCGGGCGCGCGGCGCCGGAACACCTCGGCCCACTGGCGGCCGCGCACCGGATCTGATTTGTAGAGGAAGGTGGTCGTGCCCATTGCCATCAACCGATAGCTTGGGTCACGATCGCGAACATCTTCGGCCCGCCCGGCGGCTCGGCAAGCGGGGCACCGCGCACCATCGTCGTCGGGGCGTCCACGCACGGCAGGCCGATGCTTTCGAGCCATTCAGTCAGCCCGCTTGCGAAGTCGATGTCGATACGCGTGAAGTTGCCGGCGTTGAGTCCGGCGAGATGCGCGATCAGCGCCTTGGCGCCTTCGGCGTCGGGCGCGACGACCGGACCGATCGCGTGCCCGCGTCCGAAGCGCCGCAGCATCGCGAAGCCCAGCGGCTCGTTGTCGTGATCGAGCACCACGCAGGCATCCGCGCCGGCGAGCAGGTCAGCGATCAACGCATCGCGCGGCATGCCGCGCGCCGCCGCGTCGAGCGCCTGCAGACCTGCAGCCTCATGGAGTCCGGCAGGCCGCAGCCGCCAGCCGGGCTTGAGCGCGATCATCGGTGCCGACTCCGCGATGCCTTGGTGCTGCCGCAGTTCGCCGGTGCGCACGAAGCCCAGCCGCTCGTACAGTCCGCGGCCTTCCGGGGTGGCGTGCAGCAGCACGGTGTGTTCGTCGAGGCCCTCGAGCAGCGCGCTCATCAACCGTTGCCCGATGCGTCGTCCCTGGCAGGCCGGCGCCACGATCACGAGGCCGATGGTGGCGTGGTGCGCGCCCCAGCGCCAGCGCTGCGCGGTGGCAACGATGGCGCCGTCGCGCTCGACGACGAAGCCTTCGGCATGCGCGAACGCCTGCGCCCAGTCCGTCAGACGGTGCGGCCAGCGCAGCTGCGCCGACAGCGCGTGCGCAACTGGCAAGTCGCCGGTCGTCATCGGTCTCAGCACCATTTCGTCTGTGGTGGGTGCATCCAGGGTGCGATCAGGCATCGGAGAGGCTCTTTCTGCAAAGGAGAAACGCCTTCATCTTGGACGAATTTGACGGCCTGCACCAGACCGAATTCGCACTCTCAAGCAACTCGCAAGCTTCGCCTGCAAAGCGTGCGTGTTTTGCAATTCGCTGCGGCAGCGGGCCCGCTTACGCATACAAATGCTGAGCCCCCTGGCGTCGATCGGCATCCAAAGCCTCGACCCGAACTTGAAGATGCCTGATTCTGATCGCAACAAGATCTCCGTTCAGAAGCGACATTTCATCGGGGTGTGCCGGTCGATGGCGAGGGTCACCGACATTGGCCCGGCGTTGGCGGCAGGCAACGACTTCTCGAATTGATCGCCGAGTCTCACGCATTGCCCGCGCGGAGCAGATTGCGCTTCGCCGCGCAGCCAATCGGCATTTGCCACCGTTTTCGGCATCTGCTTCGGCACCCACGCGAGAACGCCCAAACTTAGCATCAGGGTCGTGTTCCACCCTCCTGAGAGTCCACTTTTCATGTCAAAGAATCTGCTCATCGACTTCAACTTCGATCAACTCGGCGAACCGCGTGAGTACCGGCCGCCCGCTGAACGCGCCATAGAAGGCGACATCGTGTGCCGCAACTGGGATGTCGACAGCGCCAAGGACGACAAGGTGCGCGCTGGCGTGTGGGAGTCGACGCCCGGCGTCAACCGCTCCATCAAGGGCGAGACCTGGGAGTTCTGCCTGATCCTGTCCGGCGTGGTCGAGCTCACCGAGGACGGACAGCGCCCGGTCACATACAAGGCCGGGGACTGCTTCATCATGAAGCCCGGCTACACCGGCACCTGGCGCACCCTCGAGACCGTGCGCAAAGTGTGGATCATGGCCTGAGCATGACCCAGCCTGCCGCTTCAAAAACGTGCGCATCGCCTTCGCAGCGACGCACCGAGGTGCGTCGCTGCACGCGCAAGGGGCAGACCGCACGGGATGCCGCGGCACCCCCTCCAAACCGCAGTTTTCGTGTGCCAGACGCCCAATTTCCCTACGGCCTCAGCGCTTGTGCGTGCTGCAATCACGTCGTCATCAGTTCGCCTCATTTACATCTGTCATTTAAGGAATAGAGACCATGACCTTCCGTCCCAAGTACATCACCTTCGACTGCTATGGCACCCTCACGCGCTTTCGCATGGGCGACTTGGCGCGCGACATGTTCGCCGACCGCATCCCGGCCGAACGCATGGAGCAGTTCGTCGCCGACTTCAGCGCCTACCGCTTCGACGAGGTGCTGGGCGACTGGCAGCCCTACGACGTGGTGCTGAAGAACGCGGTGCGCCGCCTGTGCAAGAAGTGGAAGATCCAGTACCTCGACCATGAGGCGCAGAAGTACTATGACGCGGTGCCGACCTGGGGCCCACATGACGACGTCCCTGCCGGCCTTGCAAAGGTCGCCAGGGAGATCCCGCTGGTGATCATGTCGAACGCCTCGGACAGCCAGATCCAGAAGAACGTCGCCATGCTCGGCGCGCCCTTCCATCGCGTCTACACCGCGCAGCAGGCCCAGGCGTACAAGCCGCGCCTGCAGGCCTTCGAATACATGCTCGATTCGCTGGGCTGCAACCCCGAGGACGTGCTGCACGTGTCCTCCAGCCTGCGCTACGACTTGATGTCAGCGGACGACCTGGGCATCGTCAACAAGGTCTTCGTCAATCGCGGCCACGGCCCGGGCAACCCGGCCTACCGCTACGTCGAGATCAAGGACATTGGCGGCCTCCCCGGCGTGGTCGGTCTCTGATCCGTTGCAAGCACCGCACGCCATGAAGCTTGAATCCTATTGGACCGATTCGGCGCCCGCCTTCGTCTCGCGCTCGTGCGAGCTGCCGGCGCAGGTGGATGTCGCCATCGTGGGCGGCGGCTTCACCGGCCTCTCGGCGGCGCTGGCGCTGACGAGGCGCGGCGCCAAGGTGGCGGTGCTGGAGGCCGGCGAGCGCGTAGCGGCCGAAGCCTCGGGGCGCAACGGCGGGCATGTCAACAATGGGCTCGCCCAGGACTACGCTGAAGTGGCCGCCAAGGTCGGCGTCGAGCGCGCCCGAGGCTGGTACCACGCCTACGACGAAGCCGTGGACACGGTTGAGCGGATTGTGCGCGAGGAGGCTATCGCCTGCGACTTCCTGCGCCACGGAAAGCTCAAGCTCGCCACGCGGCCGAGCCAGATGGACGCACTGGAGCGTAGCGCCGAGCGCCTGATCGGTGACGGCGTTGACACCGATGTCCAGGTGCTCGACGCGGCTACCGTACGCGCCGAAGTGCAGAGCGACCAGTTCCACGGTGGCCTGCTCTACAAGCGCAGCGGGCAGATGCACATGGGCCGCTTCGCCCAAGGGTTGGCAGCGGCGGCCGAGCGCAGCGGTGCGCAAATCCACACCGGCACGAACGTGCAGCGCATCGAACGCCTGGGCCAGGGCCACGCGCACAAGCTGCACACCGGCCGCGGCACCGTCGCCGCACAGCAGGTGCTGCTGGCCACCGGGGCGACGCGCCACGGCGGCTACGGCAGCTTCGGCTGGCTGCGCCGGCGTATCGTGCCGATCGGAAGCTTCATCGTGGTCACCGAGCCACTGGGCGCCGAGCGCGCGCAGGCCCTGCTGGCCGCACGGCGTACTTACACCACGGTGGCCAACATCCACCACTACTTCCGGCTCACCCCGGACCACCGGCTGGTGTTCGGCGGGCGTGCGCGCTTCGCGATCTCCAGCCCGCAGTCGGATGCCGCCAGCGGCGAGATCCTGCGCGCCGGGCTGGCCCAGATTTTCCCGCAGCTCGGCGCCGTGCGGCTGGACTACTGCTGGGGCGGCCTGGTCGACATGACGCAGGACCGTCTGCCCCACGCCGGCGAGCGCGAGGGCCTCTACTACGCGATGGGCTACAGCGGCCATGGCACACAGATGTCGGTCCACATGGGCCAGCGGATGGCGGCCGTGATGGGCGGCGATGCGCTTGCCAACCCCTGGCAAGGCCGCGACTGGCCTGCCATCCCTGGCCACTTCGGCCCGCCGTGGTTCCTGCCGGCGATCGGCCTTTACTACACGCTCAAGGACAGGCTGGCCTGAGCGCCCTAGCTACCACCTTTCTTCATCGATCCACCAAGAGGAGCAACCCCATGAACAGCACCAGCAACACGAGCTTCGAGAAGCTCGTCGGTCCCGCCGAGAGCCTTCGCGTGATGGAGTCGCTCAAGCGCGGCGCCACGCGGCGCGACATCCTCGCGATGCTGATGGCGGGCGGCATGCAGGCCACGCTGGCCGGTGGCATCGCAGGCGCGGCGATGAGCGCCCATGCGCAGACGCCGAAGAAGGGCGGCCGCATCCGCGTCGCAGGCGCCACTGCCGCCGCCACCGACACGCTCGACCCGGCCAAGCAGTCGAATCAGACCGACTACTCGCGCTGCAACATGATCTACAACGGGTTGACATCGCTGGACGGCAGCCTGACGCCGCAGCCCGCGCTCGCCGAATCGTTCACCACCAAGGATGCCAAGACCTGGGTTTTCACGCTCCGCAAGGGCGTCACCTTCCACGACGGCAAGGCGCTGTCGCCGGCCGACGTCGTGTTCTCGGTGATGCGCCACAGGGACCCGGCCACCGCTTCCAAGGCCAAGGTGCTCGCCGACCAGATCGACAGCGCCAAGGCCACCGGCCCCAACGAAGTGACCTTCGTGCTCAGCGCCCCGAACGCCGACCTGCCGGTCATCCTCGGCACCTCCCACTTCCAAATCGTCAAGGAAGGCACCACCGACTTCAACGCCGGCATCGGCACCGGCCCCTACAAGCTCAAGGAGTTCAAGCCCGGCGTGCGCTCGCTGATGGTGCGCAACGACGCCTACTGGAAGCCCGGCAAGCCCTACCTCGACGAGATCGAATTCGTCGGCATTGGCGACGAAACCGCACGCGTCAACGCGCTGCTGTCAGGCGGAATGGACCTGGTGGGGTCGGTCAATCCGCGCTCGGTCGAGCGCGTGAAGGGTACGCCCGGCTTTGGGATCTTCGTTACCCAGTCCGGTCAGTACTCAGACCTCGTGATGCGCAAGGACGTAGGTCCCGGCGCCAACCCGGATTTCGTGCTTGGGATGAAGTACCTCTTCGACCGCGAGCAAATGAAGAAAACCATCGCGCTCGACTACGCCGTGGTCGGCAACGACCAGCCGATCGATCCGACCAACCGCTTTCATTTTGCCGGCCTGCCGCAGCGGCCCTTCGACCTTGACAAGGCAAAGTTCCACCTGCAGAAGTCCGGCGTTACGGGCAAGGTGCCGATGGTGGCATCGCCCGCGGCGCTGTACTCGGTGGAGATGGCGCTGTTGCTGCAGCAGACGGCCCAGCGCGCCGGGCTGGAAATCGACATCAAGCGCATGCCGGCCGACGGCTACTGGTCGAACCACTGGCTCAACAGCCAAGTCGGCTTCGGCAATGTGAACCCGCGCCCGAGCGCCGACGTGCTGCTGACGCAGTTCTTCCAGTCGGGAGCGGCGTGGAACGAGTCGCGCTGGAAGAGCGAGAAGTTCGATCAGTTGCTGCTGGCGTCGCGCGCCGAGACGGACCTGGCCAAGCGCAAGCAGATGTACGCCGACATGCAGACCATGATTCACCAGGATGCCGGCATCGGCATCCCGCTGTTTCTCGCCAGCATCGACGGCCACACTTCCAAGCTCAAGGGTCTGGCGCCGATCCCCCTGGGCGGCCTCATGGGCTACAACTTTGCCGAGAACGTCTGGCTCGAGGCCTGATCTGCAAGCGCCGGAGGATTCCCCATGAACCACGTGATTCTGAAGCTCCTCGGCCAGCGCATCGCGTTGGCGTTGCTTTCGCTGCTCGCAGTGTCGGTCATCGTCTTCTCGATCACGGCGGTACTGCCGGGCGATGCGGCGCAGGAGCAACTAGGCCAGGACGCCACGCCGGAGGCAGTTGCGGCGCTGCGAGCCCAGATGGGTCTGGACGTGCCGGCGCCCCAGCGCTACGCGAAGTGGCTGCTCGGCATGGTGAAGGGCGATCCCGGCCTCTCGGCCACCACGCAGATGCCGGTGGCCGAGCTGGTCGCCAGCCGCCTGCCCAACTCTCTGTTGCTGGCTGCGGTGACCGCGCTGTTCTCCGTGCCGATCGCACTGGCACTCGGCATCGCCTCGGCGGTCTGGCGCGGCTCCTGGTTCGACCGGGCGGTCTCGACGACGGCCGTTGGCGTGGTGTCGGTACCGGAATTCCTGGTCGCGACGCTGGCGGTGCTGGTGTTCGCCGTCAAGCTGCGGTGGCTGCCGGCGCTGTCCTTCGTGAACGACATCGAGTCGATCGGGCAGATGCTGCGCGCCTTTGCCATGCCGGTGATGGTGCTGTGCTGCGTGATCGTCGCACAGATGATGCGCATGACCCGCGCGGCTGTCATCGACCAGCTCGAGGCGCCTTACATCGAGATGGTGCGGCTCAAAGGCGCCTCGCCGATACGCATGGTGCTGGCGCATGCGCTGCCCAATGCGGTGGGACCGATCGCCAACGCCGTGGCGCTGAGCCTGTCGTACCTGCTGGGCGGCGTGATCATCGTCGAGACCATCTTCAACTACCCCGGCATTGCCAAGCTGATGGTCGACGGGGTCTCGCAGCGCGACATGCCGCTGGTGCAGACCTGCGCCATGATCTTCTGCTGCGCTTACCTGATCCTGGTGACGACGGCCGACATCTGCGGCATCGTCGCCAACCCGCGGCTGCGGCACCGTTGAGGAACGCACCATGGAAACGACCACCCCTGCAACAGTCGTGAGCGCCACGGCTTCCCTGGCGGCAGCGTTGCCAGATCGCCGGAGCGGCCCTCTGCGCTGGCTCGCCGGCTTCGGGCCATCCGGGCTCCTGGGCCTCGCGGTGCTGCTGTTCTGGCTGCTCGCGGCGCTGCTCGGCCCCTGGCTACTCTCGCACGGCACGGCGGCCACGGGCACCTCGAACGTCTTCGCGCCGATCAGCGCGGCGCACTGGCTGGGGACCGACTACCTCGGCCGCGACATGCTGGCGCTCATCATCGAGGGGGCGCGCTACACGATCGGCGTCGCGCTGCTGGCCACCGTGCTGGCCAGCGGTACCGGCATCACGCTGGCGCTGCTGGCCGCGGCCAGCGGCCGCTGGATCGATGCGGTGCTGAGTCGCGGCCTGGACACGCTGACCGCGATCCCGAGCAAGATGTTCGCGCTCATCATGGTGGCGGGCTTCGGCTCCTCGGTGCCGATGCTGGTGGTCACGGCGGGCATCATCTACGTGCCGGGCGCCTACCGCATGGCGCGCTCGCTGGCCGTCAACATCAATGCGCTCGACTACGTGACCGTGGCGCGCACCCGCGGCGAAGGCACGCTGTACATCATGCTGCGCGAGATCCTGCCCAACATCCTGGGGCCGATGCTGGCCGACCTCGGCCTGCGCTTCGTCTACGTCGTGCTGCTGCTGGCCAGCCTGAGCTTCCTCGGCCTGGGCATTCAGCCGCCTGCAGCCGACTGGGGCTCGCTGGTGCGCGAGAACATTGGCGCCCTGGCCATGGGCGGGGCCTCGGTGATCGTGCCGGCGCTGGCCATCGCGAGCCTGACCATCGCGGTCAACCTCGTCATCGACAACCTGCCGGGCCGCACCGCCCGGGAACGAGGAGCACGCTGATGGGCGCACCACTCATTGTCCAGGGCCTCAGCATCTCGGCCGGCGCGAACACGCTGGTCGACAACCTGAGCTTCTCCGTGCAGCCCGGCGAGGTGCTGGCGCTGATCGGCGAGTCGGGTTCCGGCAAGACCACCACCGCGCTGGCACTGATGGGCTATGCGCGCCACGGCTGCCGCATCTCGGCGGGCCGCGTGCAGATCGGCGACACCGACGTGCTGGTGCTCGATGCGCCTCGGCAGCGCGCGCTGCGCGGCCGCACGGTTTCCTACATCGCGCAGAGCGCGGCCGCCTCCTTCAATCCCTCGCGCACGATCATGGACCAAGTGATCGAGCCGACCGTCATTCACGGCCTGTGCAAGCGGGCCGAGGCCGAGGCGAGGGCCGTGCAGCTGTTTCGCGAGCTGGCACTGCCCGATCCGGAGACCATCGGCGATCGCTATCCGCACCAGGTCTCCGGCGGCCAGTTGCAGCGGCTGATGGCCGCCATGGCACTGATCGGCGACCCCGAGCTCGTGATCCTCGACGAGCCGACCACCGCGCTCGACGTGACGACGCAGATCGAGGTGCTGCGCGCCTTCCGCCGCGTGGTGCGCGATCGCCGCGCCACCGCGGTGTATGTGAGCCACGACCTGGCCGTGGTGGCGCAGATGGCGGACCATATCCTGGTGCTGCGCGACGGAAAGATGCGCGAGCTGAACGCGACCGGGCAGATTCTCTCGGCACCGGAGGACGATTACACGAAGTGCCTGCTGGCCGCGGCGCGGCCGGTGCCGCGCGCGTCGGCCAAGGCAGCCAACGACGATCCCGAGTTGTTGCTCCATGTGCAGCAGCTCTCGGCTGGCTACGGTCCCGTGGATGCGCAGGGACGTCCAGCGACGCCGATCCTGCAGGACATCGACCTCAAGCTCCACCGCGGCCAGGCGATCGGCGTGATCGGCGAGTCCGGCTCCGGCAAGACCACGCTGGCGCGGGCCGTGGCCGGCCTGATCAAGCCCAGCCACGGCAGCGTGCTGTTCCGCGGCCACGAACTCAAGCCGACGCTGCAGCAGCGCGACCGGGACGAGCTGCGCCGCATCCAGATCGTGTTCCAGATGGCCGACACGGCGCTGAACCCGTCGCAGACCATCGAGCGCATCCTGGCGCGGCCGCTCCAGTTCTACAAGGGCCTGCGCGGCGAGCCGCTCAAGCGCCGCATCCGCGAATTGCTGGATCTCGTGAAGTTGCCGCAGACGGTCGCCGGGCGCCTGCCGGGCGGCCTCTCGGGCGGGCAGAAGCAGCGCGTGAACCTCGCGCGCGCGCTCGCGGCCGACCCCGACCTGATCCTCTGCGACGAGGTGACCTCCGCGCTCGACACCGTGGTCGCCGCGGCGGTGCTCGAACTGCTGGCCGAGCTGCGGCGCGAGCTCGGCGTGTCCTACTTGTTCATCAGCCACGACCTGCACACGGTGCGCGCGGTGTGCGACGAGATCGTGGTGATGCAGCATGGCCGCAAGCTGGCGCAGGTGGCACGCCGCGACTACGAGCGCGGGCCGCACCACCCCTACTACGAACTGCTGGCCCGATCGGTTCCCGAACTGCGCCAGGGCTGGCTCGACGACATGGACCGCACGGCGGCGGGAGCAACATGAGGAAAACCGAAATGACCCCCACCTTCCGCATCGCGCTGATCGCCGGCGACGGCATCGGCAAGGAAGTGATGCCCGAGGGCCTGCGCGTGGTGCAAGCCGCAGCGGCGCGCTTTGGCTTCGAGCTCGACTGCCGCGTCATCGACTGGGCCAGCTGCGATTACCACGCCGAGCACGGCCAGATGATGCCGGACGACTGGAAGGCGGAGCTGAAGGGCGTCGACGCGCTGTACTTCGGCGCCGTCGGCTGGCCCGCAACCGTGCCCGACCACGTGTCGCTGTGGGGCTCGCTGCTCAAGTTCCGCCGCGAGTTCGACCAGTACATCAACCTGCGCCCGGTGCGCCTGTTCGAAGGCGTGCCGTGCCCGCTGGCCGGCCGCCAGCCCGGTGACATCGACTACCTCGTGGTGCGCGAGAACACCGAGGGCGAATACACCTCGCTCGGCGGCGTGATGTACGAAGGCACCGAGCGCGAGATCGTGATCCAGGAATCGGTCTTCTCGCGCCACGGCACCGACCGCGTGCTGAAGTACGCCTACGAACTCGCGCAGGCGCGCAAGAGAAAACACCTGACGGTGGCCACAAAGAGCAACGGCATCGCGATCAGCATGCCTTGGTGGGACGGGCGCGCCGACGCGATCGGCCAGGACTACCCCGACGTGAAGGTCGACAAGCAGCACATCGACATCCTGTCGGCGCGTTTCGTGCTGCAGCCGACGCGCTTCGACGTGGTGGTGGCGAGCAACCTGTTCGGCGACATCCTGTCCGACCTGGGGCCCGCGACCACCGGCACCATCGGACTGGCGCCGTCGGCCAACCTCAACCCCGAGCGCAAGTTCCCGTCGCTGTTCGAGCCTGTGCACGGCTCGGCACCGGACATCTACGGCCAGAACATTGCCAATCCCATCGCCATGATTTGGTCGGGCGCGCTGATGCTGGACTTTCTCACCCAAGGCCAGGGCGCGGGCCGCGCCGCGCACGACGCGATCCTCGGCGCCATCGAGGCGGTGTTGCGCGAGGGCCCACACACGCGCGACCTCGGCGGCACGGCATCCACCACCGAGCTCGGCATGGCCATCGCCGAGCGCGTGGCCGCAAACTGACAACCCCTGAATGACAAACACCATGACACTGACCCTCGAACGCCAGGACCTGATGCCCGGACGCCAGTTGATCGGCGCCGAATGGCGTGACGCGAGCGATGCGCGCCGCCTTGATGTGAGCGACCCTGCCACCGACGCCGTCTTCGCGAGCGTGCCCGACGGTAGCGCGGCCGATGCGCACGCGGCCGTCGACGCCGCGCATGCCGCCTTTCCGGCGTGGCGCGCCGTGCCGGCCAAGCAGCGCGCCCAGATCATCAAACGCTGGAACGACCTGGTGTTGGCGCACCAGGAGGATCTGGGCCGGCTGATCTCGCGCGAACAGGGCAAGCCGTTGGCCGAGGGCCGCGGCGAGGTGGCCTATGCCGCCAGCTACATCGAGTGGTTCGCCGAGGAGGCGACGCGCGCCAACGGCGACATCATTCCCGCTCCGGTGCCGGGCCGGCGCATGTTCGCGCTGAAGGAGCCGGTCGGCGTGGTCGCCGCCATCACGCCGTGGAACTTCCCGGCTGCCATGATTGCGCGAAAGATCGCGCCGGCCCTCGCCGCCGGCTGCACCGTGGTGTTCAAGCCGGCCGAGGACACGCCGCTCACTTCGCTTGCGCTCGTCAAGCTCGCTCAGGAGGCCGGCGTGCCCCCGGGCGTCATCAACATCGTCACCGCCTCGCGCGAGCGCACGCCCGAAGTGGTGGATGTGTGGCTGGACGACCCGCGCGTGCGCAAGATCACCTTCACCGGCTCCACGCCGGTAGGCCAGCACCTGGCGCGCCGGTCGGCTGACACACTGAAGAAGCTCTCGCTCGAGCTCGGCGGCAATGCGCCTTTCATCGTCTTCGAGGACGCCGACATCGATGCGGCCGTCGAAGGCCTGATGGCGGCCAAGTTCCGCAACGGCGGGCAGACCTGCGTCTCCCCCAACCGCGTGTTCGTGCACGAACGTCTGCATGACGCCTTCGCCGACAAGCTGGCCGGGCGCGTCGGCGCGCTCCAGGTAGGCCCGGCTAGCGACACAGCCTCGCAGATCGGTCCGATGATCAATGCCCGCGCGGTCGAGAAGATCGAGCGCCACGTACAGGACGCGGTCGCCAAGGGCGCCAAAGTGCTCGCCGGCGGAAGGCGTCTTGTCGATCTGGGCCCGAACTATTACGCGCCCACGGTGCTGGTGAACGCCGACTCCAGCATGGCGTGCAGCTGCGAGGAGACCTTCGGGCCGGTGGTGCCGATCACGCGCTTCGACAGCGAGGCCGAGGTGATCGCGGCGGCCAACGACACGCCCTTTGGCCTGGCGGCGTACTTCTACTCGCAGGACGTGCGCCGCATCTGGCGCGTGGCCGGGGCGCTGGAGACAGGCATCGTCGGTATCAACGAAGGCGCGCTCGCGGCGGAGGCTGCCCCCTTCGGCGGCGTCAAGGCCTCTGGCTACGGTCGCGAGGGCTCGGTGCACGGTCTCGATGACTATCTGCACATCAAGTACCTGTGCCAGGGGCAGCTGTAGGAGCGCTCGGTCACGGCCTGGAGTGCTGGTGCGCCTCCACGAAGTGGCCGTGCCTGGCGGACTCATCGCTCGTCGCGGCCCAGCCGCACTGAAGCGCCCCCGCGCGTGTACGAGCAGTCAACCATGAACAGCCCTTTGTCCAAGCACCGAGTCGTCATCGTGGGCGGCGGCGCCGGCGGGCTGGAACTGGCCACGCGCCTCCGCGATATGCGGGTCTTGCGCGGCGTGGCGAACATCACGCTCGTCGACATGCACCGTACCCATGTGTGGAAGCCCAAGCTGCACGAGATCGCGTCGGGCAGCATGGACATGGGCGCACACGAGGTTGACTACCTCGCGCAGGCGCACTGGCACCGCTTCCGATTTCAGCTCGGTGAGCTCACCGGCATCGACCGCGAAAGGCGCGAGGTGCATGTCGCGGCTTACCTGGACGACGAGGGCCGCCTGGTCACGCCTGCGCGCGCCTTCGGCTACGACACGCTGGTGGTCGCCATCGGCAGCCTCAGCAACGACTTCGGCACACCCGGCGTGCGCGAGCATGCGCTGCGGCTCGAGTCGAAGGCGGATGCGCAGCGCTTTCACCAGCGGATGGTCAACGCCTGCATCCGCGCGCATGCGCAGACCACGCCGCTCAGACCCGAGCAGCTGCACGTGGCGATCATCGGCGCGGGCGCCACCGGCGTGGAGCTGGCCGCCGAGCTGCATCGCACCACGCGCGAGGTCGTGGCCTACGGGCTCGATCGCGTGGACGCCGAGAAGGATATCCAGGTCAGCGTGATCGATGCCGCCGATCGCGTCCTGCCCGCGCTGCCGCCGCGCATGTCGGCGGCCACCGAGGCGCTGCTGCGCAAGCTGGGCGTGGACGTACACACCTCGGCCAAGGTGGCCGAGGTGCTGCCCGAGGGCGTGCGCCTGGCCGATGGCCGCACGCTGCCGGCCGAGCTGGTGGTGTGGGCCGCGGGCGTGAAGGCGGCGGATTTCATGAAGGACATTGCGGGACTCGAAACCAACCGCAGCAACCAGCTCGCAGTGCTGCCGACCCTGCAGACCACGCGGGACGCCGACATCTTCGCCATCGGCGACTGCGCGGCCTGCGATTGGCCCGAGGCCAACGGCGGCAAGGGCGGTTTGGTGCCGCCGCGCGCGCAGGCAGCGCACCAGCAGGCCTCGCACGTCGCGGCGCAGATCCGCCGGCGCCTGGCGGGCAAGGCGCTCAAGCCCTACCGCTACCGCGACTTCGGCTCGCTGGTCTCGCTCGGCGAGTACAGCACGGTCGGCAACATGATGGGCGGCCTGATCGGCGGCAGTCTGATGATCGAAGGCGCCTTCGCGCGGCTGATGTACATGTCGCTCTACAAGATGCACGAGCTCGCGCTGCACGGCGTGGTCAAGGTCTCGCTCGACACGCTCGCCCGGCTCATCACGCGGCGCACCGAACCGCACGTGAAGCTTCATTGAGGCGTTGCGATCATGCTGCGCGCCATGTCCCGGCCAAGGCGGATCGAGCTCGAGCCGCCGCGCCATTGGCTCCGCACGGCCTCGAGATCCTCAAGCGCCTGCGTGCCCGCGGTCGCACTTTCCGGTGCTTGTGCTCACCGAGGCAGATAGCGCGGAGGAGGGCGTCAGGAGCCTGGACAATGGCGCCGACGACTGCATGGCCAAGCCCATCAGCTTGGAGCTCAAGGCGCGCGTACGCGCTCGTCGCTTCCGATCTGGCAGCCGACGGCTCAAGCGGTGCTTGCAAAGCTGGGAGGTTCCTGCCGCCGGGCACGATCGCCCCGTGCGATGCGACCAGATCGCCTTCATCGGGGAGGACCATCCTTCGGCTGGGACGGTCGATCAGCCGGATGCCGATTCGTGCTTCCAGCGCTGGGTGTCCCTTCACCGCGCCAATGTTCGCCAAGCGCTAAACCATGTGCGGCGGCTTGGAAGGCATCCGCCGAAGGTGTCGGAGTGCTCTATTCATTTCGATCCGGCCACGCTCATCTGGCATTCGCGAATAGCACCACTCAAAAATGCCAAGCCCCCTGCAGATTGACAAAGAAACTGCTCGGGTTTCACTGCGATATGGCATCTCCTGAAAGGGGAGCGACCCTAGACTTATTCCATCTCAACGCAGCGGGTCATCCCATGATATTCAAACCAAAATTCATCAGCTTCGATTGCTATGGAACGCTCATCAACTTCGAGATGGGCCCAACGGCAAAAGTCCTGTTCAGGGACCGCGTGTCGGCCGACCGGATGTCGGCCTTCCTGAACAGTTTCAAGGCCTATCGCCTCGACGAGGTACTGGGCGACTGGAAGCCCTTTTACGACGTAGTGGGGAACTCGATCCAACGTGCCTGCAAGGCGCACGGCATCGAATGCCTGGCATCGGATACGCGCTCTCTATACGACGCGGTGCCGACCTGGCAGCCGCACCCGAACGTGGTCGAGGTGCTGGAGGCGATCGCACCGCACGTGCCGCTGGTGATCCTGTCGAACTCGATGGTCGACCTCATCCCTCACAGCGTCGCACACCTGAAGGCCCCTTTCCACGCGGTCTACACGGCCGAGGAAGCACGCGCGTACAAGCCACGCATGCAAGCCTTCGAATACATGTTCGACCAGCTCGGCTGCGGGCCCGTCCAGATGATGCATGTCTCGTCGAGCTTCCGATATGACCTGATGACGGCGTCCGACCTGGGCTTCATGGCCAAAGCCTTCATCGACCGGGGTCACGAGCCTACGTCGACCGAATACGGCGTGAGCCGCTTGACTGACATTCGTCAGCTTCCTGCACTGCTCGGACTCTGATGCTCATGCTTGACCCCCACCTGGGACCTCAGGGCGCGACGCCTGAGGTCCACCCAAGCGAGGCCGCTGCGCTGAGCACGGCAGCGCCCGACCTGGCGCCAGCCGAGGTGCAGGCGCTCGTGGCGTGCCTCTATGGGATCGACGGCAGTGTGAAGTCGCTGGCTGGCGAGCGCGACCAGAATTGCGCCGTGGAGTCCGCTGACGGTACGCGCTACGTGTTCAAGATCAGCAACCCCTCCGAGCCGTTGTCGCTGGTGGATTTCCAGCTCGCCGCCCTTGAGCACATCGCCCGCACGTCGCCCAGCCAGCCGGTCCCCCGCGTCGTGCGGACGCTGGACGGCCGCCTGCGTGACACCGTGGAGCTCGCCGACGGCACCCGCACCACCGTGCGCATGCTGAGCTACCTGGAAGGCATCCAGATCCGGGAGACACCGCGCACCGCCGCTCAGCGCGCGGCGATGGGCAAGGGGCTCGCCGAACTGGACCTCGCCCTGCAAGGCTTCACTCACCCTGCGGCCACGCACGACCTGCTGTGGAACGTGTCGGCCGCGCACCGTCTGACCGTGCAGTTCGACAGCCTGGTCGAAGAACCACGCCGCGCGCTGGCCCAGTCGTTCATGACACGCTTCACCGACCATGTGCTGCCCCGCCTCGCGTCGTTGAGGGCGCAGGTGATCCACAATGACTACCACCTCTACAACGTGCTGGTCGCGCCGAACGACCAGGCGCGCATCACCGGCATCATCGACTTCGGCGACATGCTGCATGCGCCACTGGTCGGCGAGGTGGCGACGGCTGCCGCCTTCCACATGACCGGCAGCGCCGACCCGTTCGAGGGACCGGCGCAGTTCGTCGGCGCCTACCAGGCCGTCCTGCCGCTGACCGAGCTGGAGCAGGACGTCGTCGCCGACCTCATGGCGACGCGCCACCTCATCACGGCGTTGATCTCGGAGTGGCGCGCCCTACGCTACCCAGAAAACCGCGCCTACATCATGCGCCACAACCCCGCGGCCTGGGAGGCGCTGTCGCAGATGGCAGACCTCTCCCGCCACGACGCGCGCGACCGCTTATTGACCCCAAAACGAAACGGAACCTTCTCATGAAAGCCACCGCTGACTTCAACATGGTCAACGCCTACATCCCAGGCCGTGCCAACGTCGGGCCCGCCACCGAGGCCATGATCGAGCGGCGCAATGCGCTACTCGGCCCGGCCTACCGGCTGATGTACGAACACCCGCTGCACATCGTTCGGGGTGATGGCGTTTGGTTGATCGACCCGCAAGGCCGCCGCTACCTCGACGTCTACAACAACGTCACCTCGCTCGGTCACTGCCACCCTGCGGTGACCGAGGCGATCTGCCGCCAGGTGAACACGCTCGCGACCAACACGCGCTACCTGCACGACACCATCCTCGAACTGGCCGAGCGCCTGCTCGCCAGCGTGCCCGGCACCGACCTGGCCCACCTGATGCTGACTTGCACCGGCAGTGAGGCCAATGACCTGGCCTATCGCATCGCCAAGGTGCGCACCGGCGGTACGGGTGTGATCGTCACCGACACGGCCTACCACGGCATCACCGACGCCGTGTCGCAGTTCTCGCCGTCGCTGGGCGTGAGCGTCGACCTCGGTCCGCACGTTCGCCTGGTGCCGGCGCCGTGCAAGTACCACGCCGAAGGCGCGGACCTCGGCGAGCGCTTCACGCGCGACGTCGAGGCGGCCATCGCCGACCTGCAGCGCCACGGCATCAAGCCAGCAGCCTTGATCGTCGATTCGCTTTTCACCAGCGACGGCATCCTGCCCGAGCCTGCGGGCTTCCTCAAGGGAGCGGTCGAGGCGATCGAGCGCGTTGGCGGCCTGTTCATCGCCGACGAGGTGCAGCCCGGCTTCGGCCGGACCGGCGAGCACATGTGGGGCTTTCAGCGCCACGGCCTCGTTCCCGACATCGTCACCCTGGGCAAGCCGATGGGCAATGGCCAGCCGATCGCGGGCCTCCTCGCGACAGCCGACGCGCTGGCAGAATTCGGCAAGAAGTCCCGCTACTTCAACACCTTCGCCGGCAACACGGTCTCGTGCGCAGCGGCCCTGGCAGTGCTGGAGACCATTGAACGGGACCGACTGGTGCCACATGCAGCCAAGATCGGCAAGGTGCTGCTCGACGGCATCGCCGGGCTCGTCGCGAAGCACGAGGCCATCGGCGACGTACGGGGGGCAGGGCTCTTCGTCGGCGTCGAGCTCGTGTCGGACCGGACGACGCGGGCGCCGGACCGCGGCCTCACCAGCCGGGTGGTCAACCTGATGCGCGACAAAGGCGTGCTGCTCAGCGCCTGCGCCCAGGGACACAACGTGCTCAAGATCCGTCCGCCGCTGGTGCTCTCGGCGGGGCAGGCCGGCATGGTGATCGAGGCCCTCGACGAATCGCTCACCCAGGCGCGGCGCTAGTCGCCGGAATCGACTTGACAGAACGATCGCCCCATGAGATCAGCAGTTTCGTTCGACCGGTTCGACCTCAAGATCATGGTGCATCTGCAGCGCGAGGGGCGCTGCTCGAACGTCGATCTGGCCGAGTCGATAGGCCTCAGCCCCAGCCCGTGTCTTCTGCGCACCAAGCGGCTGCAGGAGACCGGACTGATCCGGGGCTACAGCGCCGACATCGCGCTGGAAAAGCTGGGGGAGTACGTCATCGTGTTCTCGGAGGTCACCATCAGCAGCCACCGACCAGATGATTTCCGCAAATTCGAGGCAGCTGCCGGGAAGTACGAGGAGATCGTCGAGTGCTACAACGTCAGCGGCGGCTACGACTACCTGCTGAAGATCGTGGCGCCCGGCGTGGGCTATTTTCAGGAGCTGATGGAACAGATGCTGGAAGACGACATCGGCATCGAGCGCTTCGCCAGCCGGATCGTCCTGCGCCAGTCGCTGGATCGGCGCGGGTATCCGCTGGGCATCATCGCGACCCAGAAGCGGTGGGACTGATGATCGTGCGGCTCAGGCCGCGCGACGATGCAAGTCGAGTGAATTCACCGAAGGTTCTGATCGCCTTTGTGTCGACCTCGACCTGCATTAGGGCGAAGAGATGATGATGATGGAACGCGGTTTGTCGCGCCAGCCTCGTCGGAACAAGGTGCGCCGCGTGTTGCCAATCCGGCCGGACCGGTGCGCTCCAGGCCGTGCCTCGAACCGCGAACGATCGCGCGGATAGCGGAACGGTTGAAGTTGCCGAACAGCCACTCCGGGTAGGGGTGATCGTACTTTTCTTGCAAATCACTGCGCTTCGAGTCGAAAAGTCGTTGTGCGACAAGGAGTTGCACGTTGACTAGTTTTCGCGCATAGACCGGATTCGCAAGTCACTGATTTCAGAGAAGATTTCCGGGAAGACCGTGTCATTCCGGACTGAAAGTACGAGCACCCCTTCTTGCAGGCCCGCTATCCGAGTTCGAGGCTGGAGCCGTCGCGGCTGGAGTTGCATCGATGGACCGTGCCCGCGGCGAACGGCGCTGCGGCGGCAACGGAATCAGGGGAGGCCGACGCTTGTAGCAACGGTTGGCACCTTCAGTTCTACGCAATCCGATCCGCAGGCCCCCTGTTCGGTCGGGTCGGGTCGGCGCGCGGGTCGATGCAGCACCGCTCGGCTCGGCGTGACCCGCAGGAGTTCGCCATCCGGGGCTGCTTGCCCGTCGACGATCAGGGAGTAATCGGACTCTTCCCGCGGCGGCCAGATGAGCCCGACGGCGGGCTGCTGGATCAGGTTGTCACGTGTGCGGCGGCCGATGCCGTCAATCACCAATACGCTACCTTCCAGCCTCGGCACCACTGCGACCGCATGCGGGGCGCCATGCGCGCTGGCCGTCAACAGGTAGGCAAAGCGGTACCGCGTCATGACCTCCGCCAGGTTTTGCAATTCGACTGGAATGCTCATGTTTGTCACCATCGGTTGGCGTTCGCGCCGAACGGCTCTTGCTTCCCAGCCTAGACGCTGCGAGGCCCGATGGCGCGCACAAATGAACTGATTCGATTATCGGTCTAACGTCTCTGCCGACGCTTGGCTCCGCCAGCTTCGGCGTTGAACACCGGACATCTCCGGGCACATAGCGCCGCTCAAGCTTTGCCGGACTTCTGCTTGCCCGAGTCCATCATCCTCGCCACCGCGCTGACCTGGGCGGCTCCAGTGCGGAAGTACCCCGCAACGGTGTCCGTGCTTCTATGACCGGTCATCGCCATCGTCTCCTGCGGCATGTTCTGCCGACCCGCCTCGGTCACGAACCCCGACCGCAGCGAGTGCGCCGAGAAATCGTCTCCCACCCCTGCGAGCGCACACCGCGCCTTCACGATGTCCCGCACCGCCCCGTCCCGGAGAGCCCGTCCGTGCCTAGCTTGCCGTTCTTGAGGATGCGTCGGAAGAGGGGGCCCGAGTTGATGCCGCTGGCTTTGAGCCAGGCCTCGAGCGCCACGGCGGCCGATCCCACCACCGGCTTCACATCTTCCGGGCGGATCTTCCCGTTGTGGTTCGTCTTCGAGCTCGCCAGGGTGTACAGATAGGCGCCTGCATCGCCGCGGTGCAGGTTCTCGAATACGGCCTCGGACACCTCGGAGCGCCGGCGCCCGCCCGAGGCCCAGGCGAAGAGGAGGAGGGGCTTTCCCTTCAGCGAGTCGTCGCAGGTTTCCAAAACCGCTTCCAGCGGCTCCTTGGTCAGCGCACGTTGCTTATGGGGCAGGGCGTTGCGCTTCGAATAGGCTTTTCTTGTCTTGCTCAGCAGCGCCTTGACCGCGGGGTCCACGCATGGATTGAGCTGGTTGGACACGTGGTGCGCCATCGAGAGCACCGAGATCCGGTGCATCAGGGTGTTCAGCGCTGGCGCCCCGAGTTTTCCCTTGAAACCGGCTTCCACCAGCGCCTGGTCGATCTCGGGCGGCAACTGGTGCGTCAGACCCCCTTTGAGGCCCGCCTTGGTCGAGCGCTGCGCATGGTCGACGATGAACTGAACGACCACAGGGACGGCAACCGGCAGCGCCATCTGCCGCCCGTAGCGCGCGCCGAACCAGGCGGCCCAGTAGCGCATGGCGGGCGCGGTAGGCCAACCGGGTGTTGTCCGATTCGCCCTCGGCCATCAGGTCGTGCGCGGCTTCTTCGGCCATCCCTGACAGCTGGCCGGGATCGAGCAGCGCGTGGTCGCGTTGCAACGGCATCAAGGCCTTGGACACCTTCGGCGGCGGCATTTTTTCAGCGGATTTCAGGGGGCGTGCTCCAGCAACGGATGGGATTCACCGGCGACGACAGGCCGTCGGATGTAGTTCTAGTAATTCGTTCGACATTCGGCATCGGTCCAAGGAATTACCTCTCCAGAGAAGTCGGTGCAGTCAGACGCGGGAGTCAAAGAGATTTCCTGCCAGCAGTCAAGGCAATTTCTTTGACAAACTTAGAGTTGAAGGCAATTTCTTCTGCAAACATCGAGCAGGGCCGCATGCTCGTCAAAGAGGTCGAGACTCCGCCCACCTATCGATCGTAGCGATGTTGGCGCCGCCAAGGCATGACGTGGAGGGAGGAGCAGCACAGGCCGCTTGAGCGATTCACATGCGCTGGAAGCCATGCGCTGACCGCGCATGGATACGCGCCGCCGAAAACGAACAAGACTTGCGAAATCGCGGAGCGTCGCCTATTTTTTTCGAAAGGCTCGGTCATGCTGACGTAGACGAAAACTGAGAGGGGCAGCTCGATTGCGGCGAGCTGCCCCTTTTTGCCTCAGAAGTGCGTGAGCAGACGTTGGAGGGATTGCTGGCCAAGCCGGCGACCGACAGTTAGCCATGTCTGGAGACACGCTCGCCCGCCAGCATCGACCGGTTGAATCCGCACGCGGATATCTGCCGTTCCGTGCGTCGGGTCGAAGTGCCATTCGCGCATCGGCGGATTCACCAAGGTCGCGAACATGGATGGTGTGGTCCCTCTGCAAGCCGAGACGAGCACGATCCGGCGAATGAGGGAGAGGCGCTCCTTGGACATGCCCGCTTCCCGAAAGCTGGCACCCCTCTCACTCGCTCTTCAGCCCCAGCCTCTTGATCACGGCCGTCCAACGCGAAGTTTCCGAGACCAACAGGCTATTGAACTGCTCTGGACTGCCAGGCAGGGGATCCGCTCCGAGCAGAGCCAGCCTCTCGATGACGGCTGGCGTGGCGAGTGCCTTGTTGATTTCGCGGTTGAGCGTCGTCACGACTTGTTGCGGGCCGGCGCCATCCGCTGCGCAAGAAGCCAAAGCTCACACTCGCCGACACACTGAAAGAGCGTTGGGCCATCCTGCCGAAGGGGACCGGACCTTTCGAGCACATGAAGAAGGTGTTTGCCCGACAGAACCTGGCGTTGCCCAATGTCGTGGTCGAAACCCGCTCCGTGACCGCACTCAAGAGCTTGATTGGTCGCTCGGGCTTCCTTGGCTGGATGCCCGAGCCCATGTACGACGCCGAGTGCAAGGCCGGACTCATCGACGCCCTGGAGATACCTGGTGCGAGCGACAAGAGAACCCTGACCGCTTTTCGTCGAAGGGCCGGCATGTTGCCTGGTCCTTCGATCAAACTCCTGGAAGAACTGCGCGCGCTGACGACGCGACGGCCCTGAACCGTACATCGTGGAACTTGGGGGTCAGATATTCGGGGCCGGCGGCGCCCGCAGTGCTCACGGATGCTCTTCGGAAGATCGCTCTTGCCTCCATACTTGTCACTGGTCTGACAATGGCGACTGGCTGCAACGAGCCCAAACCGGGCCTACAGCGGAAGGCAATGGAGCCCGGATGCGGCCGGTGGATGCTCCCTGCGCCTGCGCCGACGGAACTTTGAAACCCCACCGGTGCAACTTTGAAAACGGCGCTCGCAAGCTGTTGATTTTTTTGGGTAACCAAGTGAGACAACCTTGGAGGAACTCATCGGGCTCGAAGGGAGGGAAGAATCCGAGTTGGATGTTCTCCCCATGTGCGGGCGGCCGCTGCGAACTTCCGATCAAGGCCATTCGAGTGCGTCGCGCCTCCACGCAGATCGTGCCTGGCGCGTTGAACATCTAGCGTAGCACTTGCTGGCCCGCGACCAGGCCGACCGAATGTGATAGCGCTGGTTCGCTTCGCGCACGCGCGCCCACGTCGCCGCGTAGACCTCGTCGACCGGCCGATTCGTGATCGGCGCGAGGCCGCCGGTGATCAATACCTCCCGCAGGCCCTCGGGCGCCAGCGACAGATAGGCGAGCGAGGTGAATCCGCCGAAGCTCTGACCGAGCAGACTCCAGCAGTCGACGCTGAGTTCAGCACGGATCAGTTCGAGGTCGCGCACGATCGAGTCGGCGCGGAAATGCGTGAGGTACTCGGCCTGATCGGCAGGCGCCGCCCCTGGAATGACTGGCCCGACGGGCGTGGAGCGCCCTGTGCCCCGCTGGTCAAGCAGCAGGACCCGGAAGTCCGCAAGGACACGCGCCATCCACCCGGAGGGCGGGCTCGTCGGGCGGGCGGCCTCGAAGCCTGGACCGCCCTGCAGGAACACGAGATAGGGGCGATCAAGACCGTCTGGGGCAGCAAGCTCGCGCGTGAAAACGCTGATCGTGCCACGCAGCGGGTCGCCGTGAACCAACGGAACCGAGTGCTCGCGCTCGGTCAAAACTGCCCCGGGCATGCGGTAGGTCGTACTCATGGCTCGCATTAGAACCCGAACGTACGCCCGCTTCTCAGCCATGCGCTCTTCATCTGCCAGCTGCAAAAAACAAAGCCGGCCAACGCGATGTTGATCGGCTTCATCAGTGCTCTGGTGCCCAGGAAGGGACTCGAACCCCCACGATGTTACTCGCTAGTACCTGAAACTAGTGCGTCTACCAATTCCGCCACCTGGGCATTTCAGGAAGCGGTGGATTCTATATCGACCAGCAAGCGCGTCTTTGTGGCTTCCGCGGCGTCGAGGCATTGGCCTTCCCGAAAACGGCCGCCTGCGCCTGACCGAGATCGCCTCTCGCGCGACGAACTGCATCTCTTCGTCTCAGGATGCAAAACGCCGCTGCGGACGGCCTCATCGAAGAAGCCCTTCGGGTCCTTGCCGGTCTTGGCCCGAATGTTGGTGATGCAAGCCTCGAACGTCTTGTGCTCATCCGAATGCAATGGACTCCCCATTTACACCCCAGCACACGCCGAAGCGATCAGTGAGCATGCCGAAGGTCTTGGCCCAGAACGCCGGCGCCAGTGGCATCGTCACCTGACCGCCCTGCGACAGCGCGTGGAAGGCACCGTGCGCCTGGTCGACGGTGTCGTACTGGAGGGCCAGCATTGCGCCCTTCACGCCGTCGTACGGCATGCCGGGCGGCACGTCTCCGGCGAACAGCTTCGCGCCACCGGGCAGCGCCAGGCAGGCATGCATGATGCTGGTGCCGGTGGGGCGCGGGCCGTCGCCGCAGCCGTCGGCGCCCGCGGGTGATGCGGGCATGTCGTCGTAGCTCATCATCGCTTCGATCTTGGCGCCGAGCGCCTTCTCGTAGAAGGCGAAGACCTCGCGGGTGTTGCCGCCAAAGCTCAAGTAGGGGGTCAGGGTCGTGGACATGGTGTGCTCCCGGGATGGGCCGACATGGCCCTTCGAGTGGCACCAAGACTACGCATTCAGGCCAATGAATAAAGTACCAATTCACGCCGACGCGTCGGTGCCAATTGATGGGGCCGAAAGGCCCCGGGTCAACTAACGCTGAAGTGGCCCCATTGGCCTGCCACATCGGTATGCTGGGCAGCACCAGTTCGAAAAGCGTCTCGGAACCATGTTCTTGCAGTTCGATGGCAATGGCGTGCTCTACGCGCAGCTGGCGCGGGCACTCAAGCGTGCAATCCTTCATGGCCAGCTGAAGGCTGGTGCAGCACTGCCGGCGACGCGCGTGCTGGCCGCGGAGTTGGGGCTGTCGCGCAATACCGTTCTCACAGCCTACGAGATGCTGTGTGCTGAGCAGTTGACGGTGGCCAGGGTCGGCTCCGGCACCTTTGTGGCGACTCCGGCGGTTTTGGGTGACAGGCCGTCGATCAAGGCGCAGGTTCCGCCCCAGACACGCTACGCCGCCCGCTTGCGGGGCTTGCCGGCGCTGACGATTCGCCGCGTCGCTCATCGCCTGCGCTACGACCTGCACTACGGCGAGCCCTTGGTCGACCCGCCACTGGTCAGCGCATGGCGGCGCGAGCTTTCACAGGCGGTGGGCGCAAGGGATTGGGGTTACCCGCCAAGCATTGGCCTGCGTGTGCTGCGTCAGGCCATCAGCGAGTATCTCGCACGGCGGCGCGGCGTCGTGTGCGACACCGACGACGTGGTGATTGTCAGCGGCACGCAGCAGGCAGTTTCTCTGCTCGCCCGGGTGTTGATCGACGAAGGGTCGGTCGTCGCGATCGAGGATCCCGGGTACGAACTCGCATCGCGCGCGTTGCAGGCTCATGGCGCGCGCCTGCTGCCGGTAAAGGTCGACGCCGAAGGTTTGCGGGTTGAGGTCCTGCCGCGGGGAAGCAGCGTCCGCATGGTCCTGGTGACGCCGTCGCACCAATTCCCATCCGGCGCCGTGATGTCACTGGCACGGCGAACAGCCTTGCTCGAATACGCTGCTCAACGCGGCTGCTGGGTAGTCGAAGACGACTACGACAGCGAGTTCCGCCATGACGGTGTCGCCATCCCGGCACTTCGATCGATCGATGCCCACGACCGGGTGATCTACGTCGGCAGCTTTTCGAAGGTGCTTTTCCCGGGGCTGCGCCTTGGCTATGTGGTCTGCCCAAGAGGCGTGCGCGATGATCTCGTCGCCGCCAAGCTGCACGACGACTTGGGTTGCGGCAGCATCGAGCAGGCAGCACTGGCCGAGCTGATTCAAAGCGGCGCCTTCGATCGACATTTGCGACATGCTTCAGCGGAACTGCGCCGCCGCCGCGCGACGTTGCTGGACGGTCTGCGCGAGCATTGCAGCAAGCATCTGGTGGTCAACGACTCACGCGCCGGCATGCATGTGGTTGGTTGGCTGCCGGGCTGGACTTCGCGCCAGGTCGAAGCGCTGGCCGCACACGCAGCGGAGCGCGGTTTGGGGCTGCATCCGATCGCACCACACTATCGGCGTCAACCCGCACCGCAGGGCCTGCTCCTGGGGTACGCCGCACTGTCCGCCAAACAGTTGCGCGCAGCGACGGCACTGCTGGGGGAGTGCCTGGGCAAGATTGCTGACCAAACACCATAGCGGCACTCGGGGTAGTCGACCCCGGAAGGACCCAGATTAGCCGCGGCCTCGCGGAAGGCCTCAGCGTTCCCGCCGCAGCCGATCGGTCTCGGCGAACCTGCTGGCGCTGCGTGCCTAGGCGGACCCGCGCTCAAGGTCATGACGTCGCCGCGGCGCAGGAAGACCGGTTTCGGCTTCATGCCGAGGCCGACTCCTTCGGGCGTTCCTGTGATCACGGCATCGCCCGGCAACAGGGTCATGAACTGGCTCAGGTAGGAAACGATCTCGGCCACCGGGAAGATCATGTCGGCCTCCATGCCAACTCGATCAGTTCCTCCTTCGTGAAACGATATGCGCTGCCAGGTAGGCCGCGTCCTCGTCCGCACCGAAAAGGAAGGCCGACTTCCATTTGTGCAGCCAAGGCAGGCCCAGGAAGTACAGACCGGCTTCGGGGGTCACTCCGCGCTCGTGCACAGGTGTCCTCTTCGATCCGGGTGGCTGGCCGAAGACGGGAAGGTCGATCCAACTGAACTCCGTCTGCGCGCCAACGGCCCAGATCACCGATCTGATGCCCTCGCGGACGAGATCGACGGTACGGATGGGCTTCTGAAGCTCCGGTGGCTCCGGCTTCGGGTCAGGGGACGGATCCGGCGGAGGCAGATCCAGTTGCTGCACGCGAGCCGCGTCGTCGCATCGACGCGTAAATGCAGCCAGCGATTCGTCGCCGTGAGCCATGCTGGAGGCCAGATCGTCGGCGACGGCGATCCTGCCATTCTCGGCGGCCTGTACGCGGCCGATCAGCACGATCCCTTCGGCCGCGAGCCGGCGCAGGTCGATGTCATACCCGCCATTCACACCGGTCATCAAACGAGACAGGCGAGCGCCCTTCCACTCGCCGAGCGTTGCATCGGCGGAGCCCGTTGCGATCAGCCACCATATGCAATCCTTCCCGCGATAGCGACGCCGGATTCGCTCATGCGAGCTGACGGACAGGAACACACGCCGTCCGGCGCAGCACAGTTCCTCGGCAATCTGAACGCCGGAATTCCCGCTGCCGACCACGAGTACAGCGCCGGCAGGCAGCTGCATAAGATTGCGGTACTGGGTTGAATGAAGCTCGAACACGCCCCCGCCAAGCGGAGGTGTCGCACGCGGCACCTGATAGGGGCCCGTAGCCACGATGACATTGCGCGCCACATAGAGGGTGCCGTCGGTCTGCACTTGCAGCTCGCTCGACTCTGGCCTGCGTGTGAGCGAGAGCGCCGCGCACCGGGTCCGCACGGGCGCGCGAATGTTGGCCGCATAGCGTTCGATGTAGCCTGTTACCTCGCACAGAGGCGAAAAGGCATCAGGATCGGCTTGTGGATCGGCTGTCATCCGGGGCCAACCCGGAAGATTCATGTTCCAGTTGGGAGACTGGAAGTGCAATGAATCCCAGCGCTCGCTGCGCCAACGCTCTGCAAGTTCTCCACGCTCGAGCACGACGTGCTCACCGCCCAGGCGCCCCAGGTGGTAGCTCATGGCCAATCCCGCCTGACCGCCGCCAATCACGATAGTTTCGATGCGCTCAGTAGACATGCCGGGCCCCGCGGACTTGGTTCGACCAGAGGAAGGTATTCCCGAGCGGCCGCCTCATGGGAGCACAAGAGCGCCTCTGCACCGAACGAAACACTGTACATCGCGATCTCCTCTTGCGCGAGCCGGAACATTCGAATGGCAGCTATCCAATAGAGGCCGGAATGAACTTCGGACCGCGCGCGGCGCCACGCTTGTTCAGCGGGCAGCCCCGCCAGCCGACGCCGCCTCGGCCTCCAGCCCGACCAGATACTGCCGCACGAAATCGAAGGCCCGCGCCGCCGCCGGAGCCAGCGTGCGGCCGGCGCGCTGCACGATGCCCAGCACCAGTTCGGCATCCAGCACCGGCTGCACATCCAGTGCAATCACGCTGCCGGCGCGCAGTTCCTCCAGCATCGTCAGCTCGATCGCCGGCATCACGGCGTCGGTCGCCAACATGACCTGGCTCACCGTGCCGCCGTCGGCGCATTGCAGCGTGAATCGGTCCAGCATCGAGCCGGTCAGGCCGTAGCGGCGCAGGAAGCGGCGCTCGTCCTCCGGCCCGATAAAGCCGGGTGCGATCAGCGAATGGCGCAGCACGTCGGCGATCGTCAGTGCGCGCCGTCCCTCCAGCGGATGGCCCTGGCGTGCGAACCAGCCGAAGCGGCAGGTGTACAGCGGCTCGACCTGCAGGTCGCTGTCGGTGTCGGCGGCACGCACGTCGCCGACGAAGAAGTCCAGCGTCTCGTTGCGCAGCGCGTCGAGCAGGCGGTCGGTGGTCTCGATCAGCGTGCGCAGCCTCAGCCCCGGCGCACCCGCCATCAGCTCGACCAGCAGCCGCCCGAGCAGGCCCCGCGCAAGCGCCGAGCCCATGCCCAGCGCCAGCGAACCGGCGCGGCCGGAGTGCATCAGTGACAGTTCGCGCGCGCCTTCGGCCTCCTCGAACACGATGCGGCGCGCGCGGGCGAGGTAGGCCTGCGCGAACGGCGTAGGCACCAGGCGGCGATCGAGGCGGTCGAACAGCGGCGCGCGCAACTCGTCCTCCAATGCCCGCAGGCTGCGCGACAGCGCCGGCTGGCTCAGGTGGACCCGGTCCGCGGCCGCGCTCACCGAGCCCGTCTCGATGACTGCGAGCAGATGGCGCAACTGGCGGGTGTTCATCGCGTGGGCTTGAGGTTGAAGGGTCCGAAATCATGCAGTAACTGCAGGATATAGACAACTTAAATGCACTTTACGCATTTAACCCCGCTCCCTACATTGGCGGCATCGGGACGGAGGTGCCTGACCCCAACAAGGCCGCTCGATGAACTTGCACGTACCCACCGCCGTCCGCCCCGTCGTCGCGATCACTTCCGACCGGGGTGAATTCCACGGCCACGCGATCCACCAGGCGGTCGACAGCTACCTGCGCGCGGTGCACCAGGCCGCCGGCGCCCTGCCGCTGCTGCTGCCGGCCGCCGGCGCGGCGATCGACGCCGCCTCGCTGATCGGCGCAGTCGACGGCGTGGTGCTGACCGGCGGGCCGACCAACGTGCAGGCCCAGCGCTACGGCGCCGAACCGCTGCCGCCGACCACGCTGACCGACCCCGACCGCGACGACACCGTGCTGCCGCTCTTGCCGGCGCTGGTGGCCGCCGGCGTGCCGGTGCTTGCGGTGTGCCGCGGCTTCCAGGAATTCAACGTCGCGTTCGGCGGCACGCTGCGCGCGGTGCATGCGCAAGCAGGCCGGCTGGACCATCGCGAAGGCGACCACGCCCGTCCGGTCGAACGCTGGTACGACGATGCGCACGAGGTCGCGCTCACGTCCGGCGGCCTGCTGGCGAAGCTGGCCGGCGCGACGCACGCGACGGTGAACTCGCTGCATCACCAGGGCGTCGACCGGCTGGCACCGGGCCTGCGCGTCGAGGCAGTGGCGCCGGACGGCCTGGTCGAGGCCTTCACGGTCGCCGACGCCCCCGGCTTCACGCTCGCGGTGCAGTGGCACCCGGAGATGCGCGTCGGCAACAGCCTGTTGGCGCACGCGATCTTCGCCGCCTTCGGCGAAGCCTTGCGAGTGAGTTGATGGAGCTTCGCAACCCCATCGTGGCACTCAGTTGCCGGCAGCCGCAATACGCAGCGGCTTAATCGGAGGGGGAAGCCCCTTTCATTCGGTGGCGGTAAAAATCCATAGAGAAATCAACAACTTGCATGCGAGCGAATCTCATCGCCACCTGCCTCACGCAAGTCCTTGATATTGAGTATCAATTTCGAACAAAGCGCACCGATCACCGAAAATGCGATCACCCCAGCACGTAATAGATGGACGGCCGTGGAGTGCCGTAGGGTGTGGGCTCATCCGCTGAGGGTGTGGGGTGTTGCCCGTCAAGGCGGCCGCGGCCGCAGCTGCCTTGACGATGCGGTGCACGCCGAAGCGCGTCATCGCCTCGCCGGTTCGGCCTCAAGACGGGCGCGTCGGCGCTGCGATCACGTACCAGCGCCCGCAGCACTTCGACGGTCGTTGACCACGCATCAGTCCGGCGCGCTAGATTTTTCGCCAAAATGCGTGGGCCGAGCTTTAGTGTGATAAGGTATTACCTATGAGTACATCCGCCCTGCGTCCCGTCACGGTCAAGATCGAGCCCGCCATTAAACTTCGCGTGCAGCGTCTGGCCAAGGCCCGTCATCGCACGCCGCATTGGGTGATGCATGAAGCCATTCTTCAATTCGTTGATCGCGAAGAAAAGCGCGAGGCATTCCGTCAGGATGCGATCAAGGCATGGGACGAATACCGACTCACCGGCCTGCATGTCACTGCGGCGGAGGCAGACGCTTGGATGGCCAAGCTCGAAGCCGGGCAGGACGTGGAGCCGCCTGAATGCCACGACTGATCTGGTCGCCGCCGGCATTGCGCGACATACAGCGCCTTTACCGTTTTCTTTCCGAGAAAAGCCCAGATGCCGCCCGGCGCGCAGTCAAAGCCATCCGCGCTGGCATGAAGGCCGTGGAACAGCAGCCGGGCATTGGGCGACCCATCGTGGACATGGAGCCCGAGTACCGGGAATGGCTGATCGACTTCGGTGCCAGTGGCTATGTGGCGAAGTACCGGTTTGATGGAACTACAGCGGTCGTTTTAGCAGTGCGCCATCAACGAGAAGGAGGGTATGAAGAATGACAGCCAGCCCTCGTCGGTCGCGGTCCAGGTGATGTCGCCACCCAGGCTTGCGGGTTTGTTCTGCGACGCACGCCACCTCACCGACTGTCGGCAGTCGTCGATCAACTGCCGACGAACAAGGCTTTCGCTTTTCCTGGAACGCTGCACGCCCTTCGGAAAAGCGACTTGTTCGGATCGGTCCAGATCCTGCCTTGGCGCAGGAGCTTCTTCGATCGCCAGCGGGGCCCAGGCCTTGCGGCTGGAGCAGGCACCACACTCGTCCCTAGACATGATGGTCGCCGTCCCAGGGTAGGCGGCCGGTCTCCAACATCGTAGGTTGCACGCCGAGGCGTGTAGAGCTACATGCTGTGACTTTCGTCGTCAGCAACACAAG
>NZ_JAUJZH010000047.1 GCF_030486595.1 Variovorax ginsengisoli
TACACCCAGGTCAAGTACAACAACGTCACCGCCCTGAACCAGCTCATCCCCGGCCTGTCGCCGGATCCGAAGTCGGAGAAGTTCGCCCTCGGCTATGTGTACAACCTGTCGAAGCGCACGGCCCTGTACGCGACCGTGGCACGGATCGACAACTCGAACGGCGCAGACCTCACGGTGGGCGGGCCGGCCTTCTACGCGAAGCCGATCAATGGTTTCGTGCCGACCGCGCAGTCGTCGACCGGCTACGACCTCGGCATCCGCCACATCTTCTGACCGCCGATGACCGCACTCACCCTGGCCGGCTGGCCAGCGCTCGGACGCCAACTTTTTCCCGGCGTGCTCGCCAGCGTCGTCGTGGCCGCCGCTGCGATGTTCCTGTCGCAGCACTATGGCGCGCCGGTGATGCTCTTCGCACTGCTTCTCGGCATGGCGATGAACTTCCTTTCCGCCGACAGCCCCTGCACCCCGGGCATCGAGTGGACCGCCCGCCAGGTGTTGCGCATCGGCGTGGCCTTGTTGGGCTTGCGCATCACCACCGGCCAGATCGTGGCCATGGGCTGGCATCCGGTGGGGATGGTGGTGGCCTCGGTGGCGCTCACCATCGGCCTGGGCATCGGGGTCGCCAGGCTGATGGGCTACCGGAGCTTCTTCGGCTTGCTCACGGGCGGCTCGGTCGCGATCTGCGGCGCCTCGGCGGCCATGGCGCTTTCCGCGGCGATGCCGCACCACCCGATGCGCGATCGCGCCACGCTGTTCAATGTGATCGGCGTCAGCGCGCTGTCGACGCTGGCGATGGTCGTCTATCCGATGATCGTGCGCGCGGCGGGCCTCGATCCGGTGCAGGCCGGCATCTTCCTCGGCGCCACGATCCATGACGTGGCCCAGGTGGTGGGTGCCGGCTACGGCATGTCGAGCGCCACCGGCGACGCCGCCACCTTCGTGAAGCTGCTGCGTGTCGCGATGCTGCTGCCCGTGATCGCGTTCGCGGGCTTCCTGACGCGTGCGCACCAGGGCGGCGCGGTCGATGGCCCGCGCCCGCCGCTTCTGCCGTGGTTCGCGCTGGCCTTCGCGCTGCTGGTCGCCGTCAACAGCACGGGCTGGGTGCCCAAGGCCGTCGCCCGGGCGGGCATGGACCTCTCGCAATGGTGCCTCGTCACGTCGATCGCCGCGATCGGCATGAAGACCCAGTTGAAGGAACTTGCCACGGTGGGATGGAAGCCGATCGCCCTGATGGTCGGCGAGACGGTGTTCCTCGCGCTGCTCGTGATGGCCTGGCTGCACTGGGGCGGCGCCGCGCCGGGGTGAGCGATCGCTGGCGCGTCTACTCCGGCACCTTCCCCATCGTCTTCGCGGCCCGCAGAAAGTCGAAGTCCACCCCCTGGTCGGCTTGCGTGACGGTCTCCAGGAACAGCTTGCGGTAGCCGCGCCCGGCGGTCGGCGCCACCACCGGCGAGGCCTCGGCGCGGCGCGCCAGCTCTTCGTCGGACACCAGCAGGGCGATCTCGCGGGCCCGCACGCTCAGGCGGATCCGGTCGCCGTTGCGCACATGGGCCAGCGGCCCGCCGATGGCCGACTCGGGCGTGATGTGCAGCACGATGGTGCCGAAGGCGGTGCCGCTCATGCGGCCATCGGACATGCGCACGATGTCCTTCACGCCGGCCCGTGCGAGCTTGCGCGGGATCGGGAGGTAGCCCGCCTCGGGCATGCCGGGCGCGCCCCTGGGGCCGATGTTCTTCAGCACCAGCACGTCGTCGGCCGTGACGTCCAGGTCGTCGCTGTCGATGCGTTCGGCCAGGTCCTCGAGGTTCTCGAACACGACCGCCCTGCCTTCGTGCTCCATCAGCCGGGCGTCCGCCGCCGACTGCTTGATGATCGCGCCGCCCGGGGCCAGGTTGCCGCGCAGCACCGCGATGCCGCCCTGCGGATAGATCGGGCGCGCGATGGGCCGCACCACGTCCTGGTCGAAGCCGGGCCCCGAGGCCTCGATCTCCTCGCCGAGCGTGCGGCCGGTCACGGTCAGCGCGTCGAGCCGCAGCAGCGGCCTGAGTTCGCGCAGCAGGGTGGCCATGCCGCCGGCGCGATGGAAGTCCTCCATGTAGTGCTGCCCCGACGGCTTCAGGTCCAGCAGCACCGGCGTCTCGCGGCCCACGCGGTCGAGGGCGTCCAGGTCGACGTCCAGGCCCATGCGGCCCGCGATCGCGGTCAGGTGGACGATGCCGTTGGTCGAGCCGCCGATCGCCAGCAGCACGCGCATCGCGTTCTCGAAGGCGGCCGGGGTCAGAACCTTGTCGATCGACAGGCCGTCGCGCGCCATCTGCACGGCCCGGGTGCCGGTCTGTTCGGCCACCCGCATGCGGTCGGCGGTGACCGCCGGCGGCGAGGCGCCACCCGGCACCGTCATCCCCAGGGCTTCGGCGATGCAGGCCATGGTGCTGGCCGTGCCCATCACGGAACAGGTGCCGACGCTCGCGACCAGCTGGTCGTTGACCTCGCCCACCTCGTCGTCGTCGATCTCGCCGGCGCGGAACCGGCCCCAGTAGCGGCGGCAGTCGGTGCAGGCCCCGACGCGCTCGCCGCGGTGGCTGCCGGTCAGCATCGAGCCGGTGATGAGCTGGATCGACGGGATGCCGGCCGAGGCCGCGCCCATCAGCTGCGCCGGCACGGTCTTGTCGCAGCCGCCGATCAGCACCACGGCGTCCATCGGTTGGGCGCGCACCATTTCTTCGGTGTCCATCGACATGAGGTTGCGCAGGTACATGCTGGTGGGGGCGGCAAAACTCTCGTGGATCGAGATCGTCGGGAATTCCATCGGCAGGCCGCCGGCCAGCATGACGCCGCGCTTGACCGCCTCGAGCAACTGGGGCGCGTTCCCGTGGCAGGGGTTGTAGGCGCTGCCCGTGCTGGCAATGCCCACCACCGGACGGTCGAGCGCGCCGTCTGTGTAGCCCGCGCCCTTGATGAAGGCCTTGCGCAGGAACAGGGAGAAGCCCGGGTCGCCGTAGCTGGTCAGGCCCTTCCTGAGGCCGGTCGGATTCGGGGCCATGGCGCTCGCGTGGGCGACCCTATTGCGGTACGGCGAGGAACTTGTCGACAAGGCCGACCGTCGTCTCGGTGCTTTCCTCCATCAGCCAGTGCCCCGCGTTCGGGACCACCTCCTGCTGCACGTTGGTGGCCGCGTTGCGCATGACCGTCGCCATGTTGGCGCCGAAGGACTTCTCTCCGCCGATGGCCAGCACCGGCATCGGAAGCTTGTTGCGCGAGAACGCGATGTTGTCCGCGACATCCTTCGCCGCGATGGTGTTGAACTGCGCGAAGGATGCCCGCATAGCGCCGGGCTGGGCATAGAGCTTCGTGTAGTGCCGGCGGGTCGCTTCATCGATCTTTGAAGGGTCGCCGGCGAACTCGTTCCAGAAGCGGTCGAGGTAGATGCGCTCGCGCCCCGCCACCAGCCGCTCCGCATTGGGGCCGCCGAAATTGAAGTGCCACAGCGCGGGCCACAGGATGATCTGGTCCCAGGGCGCGATGCCGGGCACCGGCGCGTCCATCACGACCAGCTTGTCGACCTTGTCCGGATAGCTCGCCGCGTATGCGTAGGCGACCATGGTGCCGATGTCGTGGCCGACCACCGCCGCATGGTCCTGGTTGAAGGCGGTGACGACCGCCCGGATGTCGACGGCCTGCGACTTCTTGTCGTAGCCGCCGGTCGCCTTGGCCGAGCGGCCCATGCCGCGCAGGTCGGGCACGATGACCAGGTGCGTCTTGGCCAGTTGCCCGGCCAGGGGCCCCCACATGTCACCGGTGTCGCCGAATCCGTGGATGAGGACGACGGCAGGGCCGGCGCCTCCGGAGCGAACGAAGAGCTTCGTTCCGTCCTGCGCGTCGACCGTGCGGGTCTTGAAGCCGCTGGGCAGCACGGGCTGCGCGGCGGCGGCCTGGCCCAGCGAGAGCCCGGCAACGAGCAGGGCGGCCAGGAAAAACGCAAGGCGGATGGTCATGTTTGTGAAGCTCCAGGGGATGAGGGTGAACACGCGCTAGCCGGCGGCGCCGCCCAGTTGCAGTTTGAGGAACTCGATCGTGCGGGCCCAGGCGAGCTTGGCCGCGGCCGCGTCGTAGCGAGGCGTCGTGTCGTTGTTGAAGCCGTGCTGCGTGCCCGGATACTGGAAGTCACTGACGCTGACGCCCGCGGCCTTGAGCGCCGCTTCGTAGGCCGGCCATGCCGCATTGATGCGCTCGTCGACGGCGGCCCGGTGCACGAGCAGCGGCGCCTTGACCTTGGCGGCTTCGGCCGGCGCCGGCACGTTGCCATAGAACGGCACGCCGGCGTTCAGGTCGGGCATGCGCGTGCTCAGCACATGGACGATGCCGCCGCCGTAGCAGAAGCCGACCGCGCCGAACTTCCCGGTGGCGTCCGGGCGCGCCTTCAGCCAGTTGGCGGCGGCCACGAAATCCTCCCGCGCATGGGCCTGGTCCAGCTTGGCGAAGGCGTCGCGGGCCTTGTCTTCGTCGCCGGGGTAGCCGCCCAGCGGCGACAGCGCGTCGGGCGCGAAGGCCATGAAACCGTCGAGCGCCAGGCGCCGCGCGATGTCCTCGATGTGCGGGTTGAGGCCGCGGTTCTCGTGAATCACCAGCACGGCGGGAAGGCGGGTGGCGCCGGCGGCGGCGGGGCGCGCCAGGTAACCCCTGACGGTGCCGCTGCCGGCGGGAGAGAGATAGTCGACGCGCTCGGTCCTGAGCTTCGGGTCGCTCGGCGGCACCTGCTGGCCGGCCGCGAAATCGGGGCTCAGTGCGGCGAGCAGCCCGGCGGCGGTGACGCCTGCCTTGGCGAACTTCTGCGCCTGCCCGAGGAAGCCCCTTCGGTCCAGGTTGCCGTGGACGTAGGCGTCGAAAAGAATGAGCAAGTCCTGGTCGAAGTCCTGGGCTGTGAGGCGAGGCTGCATCGGTGCTCCTTGGAAAAAGATCCCGGAGCATAAGCCGCAAATCCGAATGGCGTGCGACGGCCTTCGCGCGGGGTCTGGACGCCGCCCGCGGGTGCGCGTAACGTGCGGCGCGACGGATATCGGCGCCGGCGCCTCGACGGCGCGTCCAAGGAGGACGCACATGGACCACAGCAGCCACGGCATCATCGAAGGACCTGCGCTCACGGGTGAATTGCCCCGGACCACCGTGCCGGCGTTGGTTCGCCGGCGCTTGCGCGAAAGGCCCGAGGCAGTCGCGCTGGTGGACGCCGCCAGTGGCCGCGAACTGACCTGCAGCGCGCTGGACCACGCGATCGGCCGCTTCGCGGCGGGCCTGGCGGCCCAGGGCTTCAAGCCCGGCGACGTGTTGCTGCTGTTCGCGCCGAACTCGCCGGAGTGGCCGATCGCCGCGCTCGGCGCCATGGCTGTCGGCGGCGTGGTGAGCGGCGCCAACCCGATGTACGGGGCGGCCGACCTGGCGCACCAGATGCGCGACGCCAACGCGCGCTTCGTATTCACCCTGCCGACCCTGCTGTCCACCGTGCGCGAAGCCGCGGCCTTGGCCGGCGGGGCCACCGTGGTGGTGCTGGGCGAAGCCGCGGGCGCGCTGGCCTTCGCGTCGCTGATGGCCAGCACCGATCCCGAACCGGCGCCGGACATCGACCCCGACGCGCTGGCCGCGCTGCCCTATTCGTCGGGCACCACCGGCATGGCCAAGGGCGTGATGCTGACGCACGCCACCATCGTCGCCAACGTGAGCCAGTACCTGCAGGCCTATGCGCACCCGCCGGACAAGGTGCTGCTGGCCTTCCTGCCGATGTTTCACATCTTCGGCTTCACCATCATCACGCTGTGCGGGCTGGTCGCCGGCTGCCGGTTGGTGACCGTGCCGCGCTTCGAGCCGGAAGCCTTCCTCAAGGCGATCGCTACCTACCGCGTGTCGCGCCTCGCCGTGGTGCCGCCGGTGATGCACTTCCTCGGACTGCACCCGATGGTGGACGACTTCGACCTGTCGTCGCTCGAAGTGATCGGCAGCGGCGCGGCACCGCTCGGCGCCGCGCTGGAACACAAGGTCGCCGAACGCCTGAAGTGCAAGGTGCTGCAGGGTTACGGCATGACCGAGTCCTCGGGTTGCGTGACCGTGAGCCACCCGGACCGGATCCACGCCGGCACCAGCGGCCAGATCCTGCCCGGGACGCAGGCGCGGGTGGTCGATCCGGCGACCGGCGCCGACGTGGCGCGCGGCCAGTCCGGCGAGCTGTGGTTCCGCGGCCCGCAGGCCTTCAAGGGCTACCTGAACCAGCCGGAAGCCACCGCGGCGACCTTCACCGACGACGGCTGGGTCCGAACCGGCGACCTCGTCACCATCGATGCCGACGGCTACCTCACCGTCACCGACCGGCTCAAGGAGCTCATCAAGGTGAAGGGCTTCCAGGTCGCCCCGGCAGAGCTGGAGGCCCTGCTGTACACGCATCCGCAGGTGGCCGACGCCGCGGTGATCGGCCGGCCCGACGACCGTGCCGGCGAGATGCCGGTGGCCTACGTCGTGGCGCGCGGCGCCCTGGCCGCAGGGGACCTCAAGGCCTGGGTCGCCGAGCGGGTGGTGGCTTACAAGCAACTCGGCGACGTGGTGCTGTGCGAGACCATTCCGAAGACGCCGGCCGGCAAGATCCTGCGCCGCGTGCTGCGCCAGCAGGACGCCGTGCGCATGCGCGGCTGACCGTGCCCGTCAGGCAAAGCGACGCCTCCACGCGCGCTGGCCGATGGTCTAGCATGCGTGACCGTTGTGAGCTCTCACTGTCACCCCACGGAGGACCTTCGATGCCAAATCCCGACACGCGGCGCTGGACGGGCCCCGCCATGGCCCTGCTGGTGCTGGTCATCGCCGCCCTGCTGGCCTGGATCGCCTACCAGCAGGGGTTGTTCAGCCGCCAGGACCAGCTCTTCGTCGAGGTCCCCGACGCGGCCGGAATGAGCGAGGGCATGCCGGTGACGACCCGCGGCCTGGTGATCGGCAGCGTGCGCAGCATCCTGCTGGCCCCGTCGGCGCCGTCCGGCGACCAGGGCGTCAGGGTCGAGCTCGGCATCGGCCGCGACTACATGGCGGAGTTTCCGAAGGGCACCCGGGCCAGGCTGGTCCAGGACAACGCGATCGGCAAGCCGGCGATCGAGCTGGTGGCCCCGCGCGGCGGCCGTGCGCAACCGGTGGCCTCCGGCGAGGTGCTGGCGTTCGAGCGCCCCCGGGTGACGGGCCAGCTGGCGCAGGACATGCAGGCCGCGCTGATGCCGGCGATCGCCGATGCGCGCAAGCTGACTGAGAGCCTGACCGATCCGGAGGGCCCGTTCCAGCAGACCCTGAAGGCCGGCCAGGAGGCGGCGTCGAAGATCCCGGCCATCGCCGAGAAGGCCGGCGAGGTGCTGCAGCAGGCGCAGCAGGCCGTGAAGACCGTCGAGAGCGGCGCGGCGACGACGCTGCACAAGGCCAACCAGACCCTCGGGGTGGTGGCCGACGCCGCGCCGGCCGTGATCGAGAAGGTCCAGCAGGCGGCGGCCACTTCGCAACAGGCCAGCGCCGAGGTGCATGCGATGGCGGCGCAGGCCGCCGAAAGACTGCCCGGCGTGCTCGACCAGGTCCAGGCGGCGGCGACGCAGACCAACCAGATGGTCAGCGACGCGCGCCAGACCTGGCCGATCAGCTGGCTGACCGGTACCGCCACCACGCCGCAGTCGCTGCCGATCGACAGCATCGGCGGCCTGCCGCTGCCGGGGGACGCGCAATGAGTCGCGCACCGGCGAGGGCCGCCGTCGTCGTGTGCGTCGTGGCGGCCGGCCTGCTGGCGGCCTGCTCGACGCCGCCCGCGCGCTCGACGGCGCAGATCCGGGCCCAGGGCTTCAACACCCAGGGAATGGACCGCTACAAGGCCGGCGACCTGCCGCATGCGCTGACCTATTTCGAGCAGGCGCTCCAGGTCGCGCAGTCGATCGAGGACGACGATGCGATCGCCGTCGCCCGGCTCAACTTGTCGATGGTCTACCTCGGCATGGGGCGCCAGGACGAGGCGCTGAAGCAGCTGGACGGGGTTCTGGACGAACCCCGGCTCGCGTTCGGCAACGACCGCCGTGCCGAGGCCGCCTTGCGCCGTGCGATGGCGGTCCAGGCAGGCGATCGCGCCGGTGCCGCGCAAGCGCTCGACCGGGCCGACACGCTCTGCGGCAGCCGATGCGCCGTGAGAGGCAAGATCCTCAACCTGAAGGCCTATCTGGCGTTGACCGCGGGACGCGCCGAAGAAGGCCTTCGCTTCGCCCAGCAGGCCCACGGCGCCTTGGCCAAGGACGACGCGCTCGAGCGCGCCAACGCCCTGCGCCTGCAGGGCAGCGCCTGCATCGCGCTGAAGACGCCCGCCGCGGCCGTGGCGCCGCTCGAGGAGGCCCTCAAGCTGGACAAGGCGGCCGGTGCGAGCGAGAAGATCTACCAGGACCTGCTGCTGCTGGGCCAGGCGTCGGCCGACAGGCCGGAGCTCGCCAGGGACTACTGGAGCCGGGCCCACGACGTGGCGCTGGCGGCCGGCAACAAGGCGGGTGCCGAGCGCACCGCGAAGCTGATGGCCTCGGCGCCGCGCTAGGCGGCCGGGCCGCCGATCCGGCGGCGGCAACAAATTGCACCCGGGGCCTGATCCCGGATTTCCCAGAAAATACCTAAAATAGCCAAATCGGTTAAAACGGGTGTTTTGGAGATCCAACGGAGCTTCTCATGTCCATCACGCGCAATTCGCGTCCCGAAGCCTTCGATCGTTTCACGCGCGGCTTGCCGGCCGTCTCGGCCACCCATCTGGTCGCGGGGATGCAGAAGGTCACCAGCGCCGTCATGACGCACGGCGCGGTGGTCGTCACCCGCCACGACGAGCCGGCCATGGTGCTGATGTCGATCGATCGCTATCTCGCGCTCGAACAGGCGGCCGAACCCGACCTGGATGCGCTCACCCGCCAGTTCGACGACATGTTCGCCCGCATGCAGGGCGACGAAGCCGCCGCGGCGATGGAGGACGCCTTCGCGATGTCCCCGGCCGAACTGGGCAAGGCGGCGGTCCGCGCCACGGGCGGCGGCAAGTCCGCCAAGAGGTGATCCCCGGGCAATGACCGCGCGCATCTTCGTTCTCGCGGGCGTTAACGGAGCCGGCAAGAGCAGCATTGGCGGCGCAGCGCTCCAGGCACGCAAGGTCCCCTGCTTCAATCCCGATCTCGCGGCGCGCACGCTGCTGGACACCGATCCCGCGCTCACGCAGGAAACGGCCAACGCGCAGGCCTGGGAAATGGGCCGCGCCGGCCTCGAACGCGCGCTGGCCGAGGGCCTCAATTTCGCTTTCGAAACCACGCTGGGCGCGCGGACGCTGCCGGACATGCTGCTCGCCGGCGCGCGCAAGGGTGCGCAGGTCCACGTCTGGTACGCCGGGCTCGATTCACCCGAGAAGCACATCGAGCGCGTCAAGGAACGCGTGATTGCGGGCGGCCACGACATCCCCGAGGACAAGATCCGCGCCCGCTACGTGAGCAGCCGCGCGAACCTCATCCGGCTGCTTCCGCACCTGGCAAGCCTGCGCGTGTACGACAACAGCATCGACGGCGATCCGAAGGCCGGCATCAAGCCCCAACCCGTGCTGGTGCTGCACATGGCGGGCGGGCAGATCGCCTCGCACATCGCGCTCGACCAAGTGCCGCAATGGGCCAAGCCGGTGGTGGCGGCCGCACTGACCCTCAGGGCATCACCTGCCCGCCGTTGACTTCGATGATCTGGCCGGTGACGTAGCCGCTGGCCTGCGCGTCCGCGAGGAACATGAAGGCGCCGACGCATTCCTCGGCGGTGCCCAGCCGCCCCATCGGAATGGCACTCGCGAAGTTCTTCAGCACCTCGGGGCTCGAATGGCCGTCATGGAACGGCGTCTCGATCACGCCCGGCGCCACCGCGTTGACGCGGATGCCGTCCTTCACCAGTTCCTTCGCCATGGTGCGCGTGATCGTGGAGACGAATCCCTTGCAGGCCGCATAGAGCCCCGCGCCCGGCCCGCCACCGGTGCGCGCCGCCTGGGTGGTCACGTTGATGATGGCCCCGCCGCCGCCCGCCGCCATGAGGGGGATCACCCGGCGGCTCACCGCCACGACCGAGCGCGCGTTGAGACGGAACACGGCGTCGATGTAGTCGTCGTCCGCATCGACGATGGGCGAGCGCTTGACGAAGCCGCCGGCGTTGTTGACCAGGATGTCGATGCGGCCGAAGGCCTCGTGCACCGCCTGCACCATGCGGTCGACCGCGTTCGTGTCCATCACGTCGGCCTGCACCAGCAGCGCCTCGCCGCCGGCCGACCGGATGTCTCGCGCCACGGCCTCGGCCTCCGCCCGGCTGCCGCGGTAGTGCACCGCCACGCGGGCGCCGGCCTTGCCCATGGCGCGTGCCACGGCTGCGCCGATGCCGGTGCTGGCGCCGGTGACGAGGACGGCCTTGTTCTTCAGATCGTTCATGGTGAAGCTCTTTCAGGGGTTGAAGCAAAGGCCACCACGGCGGGCATCTTCAGAGCGTCGCGGCGATGGCTTCCAGTTGGGTGAGTCGCCGGGCCATGCGGCCGACGAAGTTCTGCGTGACGTGCGGCAGCACGCGCTGCGTGGGCACCACGATGCCCACCTTCATTCCGTTGAGCGCCTCCAGTTCGAAGGGCCGCCAGAGCAGTTCCCCGCGCTTGAGTTCCTCGATGAAGGCGATCTTGGAGAAGCAGGAAATGCCCTTGCCGCCCATGATCAGGCGCTTGAGCAAGGGCGTTGAATTGCAGGTGGCGGCCGGCTCCATGTCGTCCCAGAAGCTGGCGAACTCGGGCGACGACGCGGCGCTGATCACCGGATGCGAGCTGGAGCGCAGGAAGGAATACTTCGCGCACTCCTTGAGCGACACGGTATCGAAGCTGGCCAGCGGATGCCCCGGCGGCATCACGATGCCGATCGGCAGGTGCGCCACGTTCATGGCCCGCACGCCGCCCGGCAGCCGCCCCAGGAAAGTCAGCCCGACGTCGGCCTGGCCGGCCATGACCATCTGGGCCACCTCCATGGGCTGGGTGGAGGTGATGGTGTAGGTCACCGCGGGGAAGATCTGGAGGAACTCCTCCACCGCCGACGGCAGCAGCTCCTCGAAGAAAGAATCCATCGCCGCCACCTTGACGTGGCCGGTGCGCTCGCCCTTGAGCGCATCCAGCTCGGTGCGCATCACCTGGAACTGGTGCAGCGTTTCCTGCGCATGCTTGAGCAGCCGCTCGCCGGCCGGGTTCAGCCGGAGGCCGTTGGGCATGCGGTCGAACAGCTCGACGCCCAGCTCGTCCTCCAGCTTGTGGATCTGCCGGTTCACCGCGCTGGCCGCCACATAGAGCCGCTCGGACGCCTTGCGCACCGAGCCACACTGCGCCACTTCGATGAAGTACTTCAGGACGCTGGCATGCATCAGCCGGCCCTCCTGCCCCGCTGCGCACTACGCCATCGCTCCGACGGATGGCAGCGCCCTGGCGATGCCGGGATGGTCGCAGGCGCTCGCCCGGCCGTCCGCGCCGCCGGGCGAACCCAGGCCGCTGACGGCGTCGCCGAAGTACTCGCGGTTGATGGCCGTGAAATGCGCGAGCTCGGGCGGCAGCCGAGACTCTTCGTAGATGGCCTGCACGGGACAGGCCGACACGCAAACGCCGCAGTCGATGCATTCATCCGGATGAATGTACAGAGTTCGGGCGCCTTCGTAGATGCAATCGACCGGGCAGCAGGGCACGCAGGCGCCGTCCTTGCAGTCGATGCAGGCGGTGGTGATGACATGGGCCATGGTGTCGTCCCTTCGCGTCCGGCCTCAGCGCCCCTGCCAGCGCGGCTTGCGCTTCTGCTGGAAGGCCAGCACGCCTTCGTTGGAGTCTTCGGACTGCAACGCGGCGACCAGTGCGGGCAGGCGCATGCCGTGGGCCTGCGCCGGCGAGAGCTGGCCGGTCTGGCGCACCACCTGCTTGATCGCGCGCAGCGAAAGCGGCGCGCAGGCCAGCAGTTGCTGCACCCAGCGCTCGACCGCGGTGTCGAGCTCGACACGCGGCACGACTTCGTTGACGAGGCCCATCTCCAGCGCCAGGCGCGCCTTGACTCTCTGGCCGGTCAGCATCATCCCCATCGCCTGGCGATACGGGATCTGGCGCTGCAGCAGCAGCATGCCGCCATCCAGGGGCAGGCGACCGACCAAGGGCTCGGGCAGGCCGAAGCTGGCTTCCTCGCAGGCCACCACGAGGTCGCAGCCGAGCACCATCTCGAAGCCGCCGCCGAGCGCGAAGCCGTTGACCCGCGCGATCACCGGCACGTTCAGCGTGTCGCGCAGCGCGATGCCGCCGAAGCCGCCGGGGCGGCTGGCCGCCCAGTACTCGACGCCCTTGAGGTTGCTGGTGTTCTTCAGGTCGGCGCCGGCGCTGAAGGAACGCTCGCCCGCGCCGGTCAGCACCACCACGCGCACGTCGTCGCGCCGCTCGATGTCGTCCCAGATGCGGATGAGTTCGGCTTCGGTCGGCAGGTCGACCGCATTGAGCACGTCGGGCCGGTCGATGGTGACGCGGGCGACGTGCTCCTTGACCTCGTAGATGACGCTCATTGGGCCACCTCGCTCAGTGCGCGGGCTTCGTCCAGCACTTCGTCCGTGTGCTCGCCCAGCCGGGGCGGCGCACGGCGCAGGCCGGTGGCCGCGCCCGACATGCGGATCGGGCTCGCGATGAACCGCAGCGGACGGCCGTCGGGCGTTCCGCCGTCGAGGATCATCTCGTTGTGGAGGGTCTGCGGATCGACCAGCGCCTCGCGCATGTCGCGCACCGGCGCGGAGAGCAGGTCCTGGGCCTCGAGCCGCGCCAGCCAATGCTCGCGGGTGTTGCTCGCGAAGCGTTCGCGGAAGATCGCGTGCAGCTCGGCCTTGTGCTTGAACTGGCCCTGCAGGTCGCAGAAGCGCGGGTCGAGCGACAGGTCGTCGATCTCCAGCGCGGCGCAGATGTCGCGCAGCGGGTTGGCCTTGAAGGCCCCGACGAGCACCAGCGCGCCGTTCTGCGCCTGGAAGACGCCCGACAGCGGCATCGCCGCCCAGTTCACCTCGGAGTCCTCCATCATGATCATCGCGGCCTCCTGCATCTGCATGGCCAGCATCGAGTTGTAGAGCGACACCGAGACCTTCTGCCCTTCGCCGGTGCGCTCGCGCTGCAGCAGCGCGAAGAGGATGCCCTGCACCATGTGCATGCCGGCGGTGTAGTCGGCCAGCGCGGTGGGATAGATCGACACCGGCACCGACGCATCGGCGCGGCGCGCCATGACGCCGGTCAGGGCCTGCGCGAGCACGTCCTGGCCGCCCTTGTGCGCATACGGCCCGCTCTCGCCGAAGCCCGTGCCCACCGCGTAGATGATGCGCGGGTTCAGCCGCTTGCAGTCCTCGTAGCCCAGGCCGAGGCGCTCCATCACGCCGGCGCGGAAGTTGTTGGTGACCACGTCGGCATCGGCGATCAGCGCCTTCACCAGTTCCACCTGCGCCGGGTCGCGCAGGTCGATCTCGCAGCTTCGCTTGTTGCGGTTGAGGCTGCAGAAGATCGGGTTGTCATGCCCCGCCACCGGCGCGAAGGTGGAGCGGCTCAGGTCGCCCGCTCCCTTGCGCTCGATCTTGATCACGTCCGCACCATGGTCCGCCAGCATCTGCGTGCAGACCGGGCCCATCATCACCTGGGTGAAGTCGATCACCCGGATGCCGGCCAGCGGCAGCGTCTTGGTCGTGTGTGTCATGCGGCCTCCGCGAAGGAACGTGCGATCTCGGGCACGTCGGCGTTCGGGCCCTTCTGGTCTCCCGGGTCGGCGCCCTGCGCGCGCAGCGTGCGCTGCAGCTTCGCGACGTCGACCTTGCGCACCGTCACGCCGGCGTCGAGCGCCAATGCGGCAGCGGTGCCGGCGGCCTCGCCCATCGCCATGCAGGGCGGGATCTCGCGCGAGATCTTCTGCGCCGCCGAGGTCGACGAATAGTGGCGGCCCGCCACCAGCAGGTTCTCGACGCTGCGCGGCACCAGCGAGCGATACGGGTAGTAGTAGTCGCGGCCGCGCGCCACGCTGTCCTCGAAGCGCACGCGCTGCGTCACGTCGTCCTTGCTCATCACGTACTCGCCTTCGAGCAGGCGGGTCTGGCGCACGCCGGTCTGCGGCGCGAGGTCGATCAGGTAGCAGTCGGCAAAGCCCGGCAGCTTCGCGCGGATGAACTCGATCACCTTGTGGATGGTGGCGCGGCCCTGCACCTCGGCGCGCGTCAGGTCGGCCACCTTGAGGCCGTCCAGCCCCGCCATGTGCGGGCAGTTGCACCACACCACGCCCGGCAGCGGCGTCTTGAGCCACCAGCTGTCCCAGGCACCGCCCAGCAGGTGCTTGACCTCGCGGTCGATCGCCTGGAAGGCGGCCGGCTCCTCGTGCTCGAAGCGCTCGGCTTCCTCGGTGTCGACGCCGCCGAGGCGGAACACTGTGGTCACGATGTAGGCGCCGCTGACGTGCGGCGCGCCGGCCGAGGCGGCCACGTCGAGGTCGCCGGTGGCGTCGATCACCACCTTGCCCAGGATCGCCTCGCGCCCGCTCTTGCTTTCGCAGATGACGCCCTTGACCTGGCCGTCCTCCACCAGCGTGCGGGAGAACCAGGAATGCAGGCGCAGGTTCACATTGGCCTGCAGCACCATCTCGAGCGAGGCGCGCTTGAAGGCGTCCGGGTCGAAGGCGGCCGCGAAGCAGATCGGATGCGGCTTCTCCTTGCTGTGGAAGTCGAAGGTGCCCCAGCGCTTCCAGCGGCGGACCGACTCGGGGAGGCTCCCCCAGTCTTTCTGCTTCGGGTATTCGGCCAGGCCGCGCTCGGCCATGCGCTCGATCATCTCCAGGCAGATGCCGCGCACCGAGATCTCCTGCAGATGGCTGTCCCACATGTCGTCCAGCACCAGCACCATGCCGCCGGAAGCGAGGCCGCCGAGGTGGTTGTAGCGCTCCAGCAGGGTCACGCTGGCGCCGTTGCGCGCCGCCGCCAGGGCTGCCGCCTGGCCGGCGGGGCCGCCGCCGACCACCACCACGTCCGATTCGGCTGCGACACGAACATCGTGCGCGCTCTCATGCATCCAATCGCCAATACGGCTCATCACTATCTCCTTGATTGATGGGGGAACGGAGCGGCGCGCGGCGCGCCGTGCTCCTGGGGGTTCAGTGGCTGCCTTCGGGCTGCCAGCGGATGACGAGACGCTCGGCCACGGTCACGAGCAGGAAGAAGAGACCCGACAAGGTCGCGCTCATCACGATCGCGGCGTAGAGCAGCGGCGAGTCGAAGTTGAAGGTGGCCTGCAGGATCATGGCGCCGATGCCCACGGTGGCACCGACCCACTCGCCCACCACCGCACCGATCACGCTCATCGAGGCCGCGATGCGCAGGGCCGAGAACAGGTACGGCAGCGAATTGAGCAGCCGCAGCCGGAAGAAGATCTCGGTCTTGCTGGCGGACAGCACGCGCATCAGCTCCATGGCCTGCGGGTTCACCGACTCCAGCCCGCGCACCATGTTGACCAGCGTCGGGAAGAAGCACACCAGCGCAGCGATCGTGATCTTGGGCTCCATGCCGTTGCCCATGATCAGCACCAGCACCGGGGCCTTCGCGACCAGCGGGATGGCGTTGAACATCAGCACCACCGGGAAGAAGATGTCCTGCAGCGTCTTGTTGTGCACGAAGATCGTGGCGATGGCGATGGCCGCGAGGTTGCCCAGCAGGAAGCCGCCGGCCGCTTCCAGCGCGGTGGGGATCAGGTTGTCGAGCAGCACCGCGCGCTTGGCGTAGAGCGTCTCGAGCACCGCCCAGGGCGAGGGCGCGATGAAGGGCTTGACGTCGAAGATCGCGATCACCGCCCACCACAGGGCGACGAGCCCGCCGATGCCCAATGCGGGCAGGATGCGGCGTCGCCAGAGCTTGCGGCGCCGCGCGGCGGCCCAGGCGGCGTGTTCGGGATCGGCGGCCACGGAAGCGCGCACCGTCACGGGGGTTTCGAGGGAACTGGTGGTCATGTCGGCGGCCTTCAGCAGGTTTCCAGCACGCGGCGCAGGTGGCCGGTCAGCTGCACGAATTCGGGGGTCTCGCGGATGTCCAGGGTGCGGTCTTCCGGCAGGTTGACCAGCACGATCTCCCGCACCCGCCCGGGATTGGCGGCCAGCATCAGCACGCGCTGGCCGAGGAAGGCCGCCTCGTGGATGCTGTGGGTGACGAAGAGGATGGTCACGCCGGTCTCCTTCCAGACGCAGCGGATCTCCTCGTTGAGACGGTCGCGCGTGATCTCGTCGAGCGCACCGAAGGGCTCGTCCATGAGCAGGATCTTCGGATCGCTCGCCAGCGCCCGTGCGATGGACACGCGCTGCCGCTGGCCGCCGGACATCTCGTGCGGCCAGGCGTTGGCGCGGTCCTTCAGGCCGACGAGTTCGAGCAGTTCCTGCGGCGACCGGCGGCCCTTGCGACCGGCGCCGCCGCCCACCTGCAGCGGCAACTGCACGTTCTGCAGCGCGGTGCGCCAGGGCAGCAGCGCCGCGTCCTGGAACACGAAGCCGATGTCGCGGCGCTGGCGCGCCTGCTCGGGCGTGGCGCCGAGCACGCTGATGCTGCCGCGGCTCGGCGCCAGCAGGTCGGCCACCACGCGCAGCAGCGTGGACTTGCCGCAGCCCGAGGGCCCGAGCAGCGTCAGGAATTCGCCCTGCGCCACTTCGAGGTCGAGCGACTTGATCGCGGTGACGTCGCGCCGCTCGGTGAAGAAGCGCATGCCGACATCGCGGCACGAGATCGCGGGGGCGTCATTGAACACGGCAGCCATGGCTCAGGCCTTCACGCGGGCTTCGACCGTGCTCTTGAGCGCGCCGAGCCAGATGACGTCGTCGACCTTGGGCGTGCGGGCTGTGAACTGGCCCAGCTCGGCGTAGGTCGTGATCTGCGACTGCCAGACCGCCGGGTCCATCGTGCCCCATCCCTGGGTCTGCGCGGCGCCGCCCAGTGCGTATTCGAGCATCACGTCGATGGCCGCGCGCTCGTCCTCGCGCTTGAGGTTGGGGTATTCCTTCACCAGCAGGTCCACCGCCTGGTCGCGGTTGGCCTTGGCATGCTGCCAGCCGCGCGAGGTGGCCCGCACGAAGGCCTCCAGCACCTTGGGCTGGGTCTCGATGGTCTTGGTGGTGGCGTAGTATGGCAGTGCGTAGAGTTGCACGCCCCCGTCCCACAGCGTGAGATCGATCCGATCCGGACCCAGCGCCTTGAGCGCGGTGGTGCTGGTGAGCCAGCCGGTGACCACGTCGACCTGCCCGGTCAGGAGCGGCGCCATGTCCGAGCCGACGGTGACCACGGTCACGTCCTTCTCCGCGATCTTGTTCTTGGCGAGCAGCGCACGCAGCAGGATGCCGGCGGTGGACGGAATGCCCACCTTCTTGCCCACCAGGTCGGCGGGCTTGCGCACCGGGTTCTTCGCGAGCGAGAAGAAGGTGAAGGGGTGTTTTTGCGCGCCGACCGCGAAGCACTTGATCGGCAGGCCCTGCGAAACGGCCAGCATCACCGAGGGGCTCGACGACACCTGGCCGACTTCGTAGCGGCCGGAGGCGACGATCGCCACGCCGTCGATGTTGGGACCGCCGGGCTGAATCGCGAACTCGATGCCTTCCTGCTCGTAGAAGCCCAGGCGCTTGGCCACCACCTCGCCGACCTGGTTGACGCTGGGGATCCAGCCGAGCTGCATGTTGATGCGCGTCTTGCCTTGGGCCAGCGCGTCGATCGAGAGAAAACCCCCGGCGGCGAAGGCACCGGCGGCAAGCGAGGTCTTGAGCAGGCGGCGGCGTGCGGGATCGCAAGAGTGATTCATGACGGAGTTCCTGGTTTGTGGATTCGGGTCGTCTGCCGTATGGCGTGACCGGAATTTAGAAGCTGCAGGCGAACTCGCAAAGCACCGTTTTTAGAGACGGGCGATCTAAAAATTAGCGCCGGTAGAAACCCTGAATGCAGGGCGCGCGCGCCCCTCTCCGGATGAAGCGAAGGTCTCCAGGGGGGTGGGAGAACCGCGATGGCGGCCCGAGCGGATGCCCCCGGGGCTCAGCCGAGATTCTGGAGTTCCCTGCGGGCGGCCTGGTAGCTGCTGGTACTGATCGCCAGCGCCGGCTGGAGCGTGAAGAAGAAGGCGGCACCGTGGCCCTTTCGACCCTCGGCCCAGATGCGCCCGCCGTGGCGCTCGACGATGCGCCTCGCGGTCGTGAGCCCGATGCCGTGTCCTTCGAACGACGCGGCATTCGAAAGCCGATGGAAGGGCTTGAACAGGCTGCGCGCGTCCGCCGGGTCGAAGCCCGGCCCGTTGTCGCGCACGCAGAAGGTGGTTTCGTTCAGCCCCGTGTGGGCCCCGACCGTGACCATGGGGTGCGGACAGTCCCGCGTGAATTTCCGGGCGTTGCCGACGAGGCTGGCCAGCACCACCTTCAGCAATTCGGCATCCGCCGTCGCGTACATCTGCGCCTGGATGCGGAAATCGACCGTGCGCCCCGGATCCGCGGCTTGCTGCGCCCGAGCCACGGCATGGGCCAGCGACGAGAGGTCGAGGTCCTCGCGTTTGATCGGCTTGTCCCGCGCCAGTGCGAGCGCGCGCAGGTCCTTGGCGAGCCCCTCCATCCTGATCGTCGACGCGAGGACATCCCGCCGGGCGTCGGTCGGCGCATCCGTGGCGGCGCCGTCGACGCCGGTCTGCAGCAGGCCCCGCAGATGGCTGAGCGGCTCGCTCACGCTCTGCGAGAGCGCCACGGAAAAACGCTCGATGGTCTGTGCTTCCTCGCGCAGCTCATTCTCCCTGGTCGCGTGGTCCATCCGGATCATGCGCAGCTGCCGGCGTTGCCGGTTCCATGCCAGCCACCCCCCGCCGCAGAGCAGCGCGAGCAGGCTCAGGCTGGAGGCGGTCCAGACCATCCGCTCGCGCGCGACGTCGCGCCAGGCCGCCAGCACCTGGTCGCGCGGAAAGCCCACCAGCATCACCGCATCGAGGTCGTCGAGCTGCCGGTAGCTGAGGATCCGCGTGATGCCGTCGATCGGGCTCGCCGCTTCGTAGGTGCCCGTGCCTTCGGAGAACGAACGCCCGCCGGGCAGCTTGAAGCCGACGGCGCGCTCGACGAAGGGATAGCGGAAGATGATCTCTCCGCTGCGCCCGATGATCGAGAGGCTCGCCTCTCGCAGGTTTTCCATCTGCTCGTAGAGCTCGCGCATGTGCGAGAGGTTGATCGCCACCGACACGACGCCGAGCATCTTTCCCTCGGGCGACGCGATGATGCGGGAAACGGGCAGGATCCAGCCGCGGGTCAATTCGGAGTAGTGGGCCCGGCCGACGCGGACACGGAGCTCCGTCGGATGCTGGAAGTGATAGGCGATGGTGGGGCGGTCGAGCAGCGAGCGGCCTTCGTGGGTTTCCGGAAACCCGGCGCTCGCCACCACCTTGCCGTCGGCATCGACCACGAACATCGCCTGCGTGCCGACTTCGTCGCCGGCCTCCCGCTGGAGCTCGGCGCGCAGCGCCGCGGCGGGCAGCTGGCGCGGGCCGCCGCGCTCCTGGATCGACTCGGTGATGGCGTTCAGGCTGGAAATGGCGCTGCGGGCGACGGCGGAGAGCTGCTCGGAGAGGCTCAGCGCCTCGAGCTGCGTCTCCCGGTGCGCGCGCTCGATGACCGCGTCGCGAAGGGGCAGCGTGGACCACCAGGCGACCAGGGTCAGCAGCAGGATGGCAGCGATGACGGCCAAACCTGTCAGGAGGCGGAGGACTGCGGAGCGGGACGGCATGGCCGGCGGGTTTCTGGCGGAGCGATCCCGCGATTGTCGACGCCGCCGCCGCCGATCGGCGGGTTGCCGGACGCAAGATCGCGCGTTGCGGGCGCCCGAACCCCGAAAATGTCACGGAACCGGGCAAGCCGCCGGCGCTGTCCTCAGCCCAGCACGTCGTTCACCTGCTCGTTGAACTCCGCCTGGCTGAGCGCGGTGCCGATCTCCCTCGGCAGTGCGTCGCGCACCGAAAAGACGCCGAGGATCTTGGTGCCAGACACCAGCGGCAGGTGGCGAAAGCCGCGCTCCAGCATCAGCACGACGGCGTCGGACACCAGCGTCTCGGGCGGCACGCAGATCGGGTTGGGCGTCATGACTTCGCGCGCCGTGGTGTGCTCGGGGTCGAGCCCCTTGGCCAGCACGCGCGTCATCAGGTCGCGCTCGGTCAGGATGCCCAGCAGCTTGTCGGGCGGCTCCATGACGAGCACGCTGCCGCAATTGGCGCGGGTCATGATGCAGGCGGCGTCCCGCACGCTGGCCTGCGGGCCCAGGCTGGTCACGTGCTTGCGCGAGATGGACTGGAAAACAGTGCGTTCGGCCATGGTCCGCCCTCCGAAGGAAGCGCTATGGTGCCTGTCGTCCCGGCTCAGCGCAAGGAGTCGTTGAGCCGGTCGAGGGCCTTCGCCCCGGGACAGAGCTGGCCAGACCCGAGCGCGTTGAGCGGGTGGTCGCTGGTGTTGAGCGCCGTATGCAGGTCGGTGGCCAGCGGGTCGACGTAGAGCAGCCCGGTCACGACCTCGCCCATCTCCTGGTGGCGCTGCATGTGGGCCATGGCGGCATAGCGGTCGCCGGGGTCGTAGCCGGCATGCAGGCTGCGCAGCCGCAGCAGGGTGCCGTCGTGCTGGCGCACGTCGAGCGCTTCGCCCGGTGCCATGTCGACCGTGATCTCGTCCCTGGCGCTGATGAAGTCGATGCGGCTGACCGCCTCGTTGTGCTCGCGCACGTAGTCGTAGCTCTTGGTGCTGCCCGGGTGGTTGTTGAAGGCGACACAGGGGCTGATGACGTCGATGAAGGCCGCGCCACCATGGCTGATCGCCCCCTTGATCAGCGGTACCAGTTGCGCCTTGTTACCCGAAAAGCCGCGTCCCACGTAGCTGGCGCCGAGCTGCAGCGCCATGGCGACCAGGTCGACCGGGCTGTCGGTGTTGACCACCCCCTTCTTGCTCTTGGAGCCCTGGTCGGCGGTGGCGGAGAACTGGCCCTTGGTGAGGCCGTAGACTCCGTTGTTCTCGACGATGTAGGCCATGCGCACGCCGCGGCGCATGGCGTGGGCGAACTGGCCCAGGCCGATGGAGGCCGAGTCGCCGTCGCCGGAGACGCCCAGGTACAGCAGGTCGCGGTTGGCCAGGTTGGCGCCGGTCAGCACGCTGGGCATGCGGCCGTGCACTGTGTTGAAGCCGTGCGAGGCGCCCAGGAAATAGTCCGGCGTCTTGGAGCTGCAGCCGATGCCCGAAAGCTTGGCGACCTTGTGCGGCTCGATGTCGAGCTCCCAGCAGGCCTCGATGATGGCGGCGGAGATCGAGTCGTGGCCGCAGCCGGCGCACAGGGTCGAGATCTTGCCTTCATAGTCGCGCCGGGTGTAGCCGACCTTGTTGGTGGCCAGCGTCGGATGATGCAGCCGGGGCTTGGCGAGGTAGGTCATGCAGTTTCCTGGGTGTCGGTGGCGCGGGGCGCGGGCGCCCCGACATGGGCGCCGATGGCTTCGACGATGAAGCGCGCCGTGATCGGCGTGCCGTCGAAGTGCAGCACCTTGACCAGGCGCGCCGGATCGATCTCGAGTTCGTTGACCAGCAGGCTGCGCATCTGGGCGTCGCGGTTCTGCTCGACCACGAACACCCGCGTGTGCCGGGCCAGGAACTGCACCACGCTTTCCGGGAACGGAAAGGCGCGCAGCCGCAGGGCGTCGAGGTGGATGCCGCGTTCGGTGAGCGCCTCCAGCGCCTCTTCCATGGCCGGGCTGGTCGAGCCGAAATAGATCACGCCGAACTCGGTCGGGCGGGCCGCCGGCCGCAGCACCGGCTGCGGCACCAGGGCGGCGGCGGTCGCGAACTTCTTCAGCAGCCGCTCCACGTTGTAGACGTAGTCGGGGCCGCGCTCCGAATAGCGGGCATAGGCATCGCGGGTCGTGCCGCGGGTGAAGAAGCTGCCCTTGCTCGGGTGCGTGCCGGGCAAGGTGCGCCAGGGGATGCCATCGCCGTCGACGTCCTTGTAGCGGCCGAAGTCGCGGCCGGCCTCGAGTTCCTCGGCGGTCATGACCTTGCCGCGGTCGTAGTCGCGGCTGTCGTCCCAAGCGAAGGGCGCGCACAGGCGCTGGTTCATGCCGATGTCGAGGTCGGTCATGACGAACACGGGCGTCTGCAGCCGGTCGGCCAGGTCGAGGGCCGCCGCCGCGTGCTCGAAGCACTCGTGCGGGTCTTCGGGGAACAGCAGCACGTGCTTGGTGTCGCCGTGCGAGGCGTAGGCGCACGAGAGGATGTCGGCCTGCTGTGTGCGCGTGGGCATGCCGGTGGAGGGCCCGCCGCGCTGCACGTTGATCAGGGTGACGGGAATCTCCGCGAAGTAAGCCAGGCCGATGAACTCGGTCATCAGCGAGACGCCCGGCCCCGAGGTCGCGGTGAAGGCGCGTGCGCCGTTCCAGCCGGCGCCGACCACCATGCCGATGGAGGCGATCTCGTCCTCGGCCTGCACGATCGCGAAGCGGTTCTGCCCGGTCGCCGGGTCGACCCGGAACTTGGCGCAGTACTTCTGGAAGGCTTCCGCCACCGAAGACGACGGCGTGATCGGGTACCAGGCCGCCACCGTGGCGCCGCCATACACGCAGCCCAGTGCCGCGGCGCTGTTGCCGTCGACGAAGATCCGGTTGCCCACCCGGTCGGCCCGCCGCACCTGCAGGCCCACCGGCTCGCGCAGGTTCTCGCGCGCGAAGTCGCAGCCCAGGTGCAGCGCCTGCACGTTGGAGGCCAGCAGCTTCTCCTTGCCCTTGTACTGCTCGCCGAACAGCTTCTCGACCACTTCGGGCTCGATCCCCAGCAGGATCGCCAGCGCGCCCACGTAGACGATGTTCTTGAACAGCTGGCGCTGCCGCGGGTCGTGGTAGACCGCGTTGCAGATCTCGGTCAGCGGCATGCCGATGACCCGGATGTCGTCGCGGAACTTCGACGGCGGCAGCGGCCGCGTGCTGTCGTAGAACAGGTAGCCGCCGGGCTCGAGCTCGGCGACGTCGGCGTCCCAGGTCTGCGGGTTCATCGCCACCATCATGTCGGTGCCGCCGCGCCGCCCCAGGTGGCCTTTCTCGGTGACGCGCACCTCGTACCAGGTCGGCAGGCCCTGGATGTTGCTCGGGAAGATGTTGCGCGGACTCACCGGCACGCCCATGCGCAGGATGGCCTTGGCGAACAGTTCGTTGGCCGAGGCCGAGCCGGAGCCGTTGACGTTGGCGAACTTGATGACGAAATCGTTGACCGCTTCGATACGGCTCATGCCACAACCTCCCGTGCGGCGCGTGCCTGCGGGCCGGCCGGCGTCATCTTGAGCAGGAACTTCTGCATGTCCCAGGCCCCCGTGGGGCAGCGCTCGGCGCACAGGCCGCAGTGCAGGCAGACGTCTTCGTCCTTGACCATCACCCGGCCGGTCTTGAGCCCGCCGGACACGTACAGGTCCTGCGCGAGATTGAGCGCGGGCGCCTTGAGCCGGGGCCGGAGCTCGCTCTCCTCGCCGTTGACCGTGAAGCTGATGCAGTCCATCGGGCAGATGTCGACGCAGGCATCGCATTCGATGCAGGCGGACTCGGTGAACACGGTCTGCACATCGCAGTTGAGGCAGCGCTCGGCCTCCTTGAAGGCGGTGGCGGAATCGAAGCCCAGCTCGACCTCGACCCGGATGCTGGCCAGCGCGGCCTCGGCCTTGGCCCAGGGCACCTTGTAGCGCAGGTCGTTGGAGGTGTCGTTGTCGTAGCTCCACTCGTGGATGCCCATCTTCTGCGACACCAGGTTGGTCATCGGCGCCGGTCGGACATACACCGCCTCGCCGTGCAGCAGCCGGTCGATCGACACCGCCGCCTCGTGGCCATGGGCCACGGCGGTGATGATGTTCTTGGGGCCGAAGGCCGCATCGCCGCCGAAGAAAACGTTCGGCACCGACGACTGGAAGGTGTTCTCGTCGAGCCGGGGCAGGCCCCACTTGTCGAAGGCGAGGCCGCAGTCGCGCTCGATCCAGGGGAAGGCGTTTTCCTGGCCCACCGCCACCAGCACCTCGTCGCATTCGATGAAGGCCTCGGGCTCGCCGGTGGGCACCAGCGTGCGGCGGCCCTGGTCGTCGTACTCCGCCCGGACGATCTCGAAGCGCATGCCCAGCAGCTTGCCGCCTTCGTGGACGAAGGCCTTGGGCACGTGGAAGTTGAGGATCGGGATGCCCTCGTGCTGGGCGTCTTCCTTTTCCCAGGGCGAGGCCTTCATTTCGTCGAAGCCGCTGCGCACGATGACCTTGACGTCGGTGCCGCCGAGGCGGCGGGCCGAGCGGCAGCAGTCCATCGCGGTGTTGCCGCCGCCGAGCACGATCACGCGCCGGCCGATGTGAGTCACGTGGCCGAATGAAACCGAATTGAGCCAGTCGATGCCGATGTGGATGCTGGCGGCCGCTTCCTGGCGGCCGGGCACCTGCAGGTCGCGCCCGCGCGGCGCACCGCAGCCGACGAAGATCGCGTCCCAGCCCTGCGCCATCAGCGCCTTCATCGACTCGATGCGCTCGCCGGAACGAAACTCGACGCCGAGGTCGAGGATGTAGCCGGTCTCTTCGTCGATGACCGATTCCGGCAGCCGGAAGCGCGGAATCTGCGTCCGGATGAAGCCTCCGGCCTTGGCCTCGCCGTCGAACACCGTGACTTCGTAGCCCAGCGGCGCGAGGTCGCGGGCGACGGTGAGCGAGGCTGGCCCGGCGCCGACGCAGGCGATGCGCTTGCCGTTGCGGGGCGCCACCGTCGGCATCCGCGAGCGGACGTCCTCCTTCATGTCGGCCGCCACCCGCTTGAGCCGGCAGATGGCCACCGGCTCGGGCGCCTGGGCGTTGCTCTCCTCGACCCGAGCCCGCCGGCAGGCGGGTTCGCACGGCCGGTCGCAGGTCCGTCCGAGGATGCCCGGGAACACGTTGGAAACCCAGTTGATCATGTAGGCATCGCCGTAGCGGCGTTGCGCGATCAAGCGGATGTATTCGGGGACGGGGGTGTGCGCCGGACAGGCGTACTGGCAATCGACGACCTTGTGGAAATAGGCCGGGTTGGCAATGTCGGTTCGCTGCAAGGCGTGTCTCCTGGCTGCCGCCCGCGGCCTGGTGGGATCGGCGCGGGTCTGCCCCCAGTATGCGCCGCGGCGGACCGGGCCATGCCTTGGTGGAATCCCTCACCAAAGGGCAGAGGCGCTTACCCGAACAGACAGTTCACAAACCCGTCCCGATGGCGCAAGATTTTGCCGGCCGAGATGGCACCCGCCAACCAGGGGCACACCCACCATGAATTCGAACGGCGCCGCCAGCGAACGACTGGCCCGGAGTTTCGAGGAGAACTACAGCGAGGCCACCCGCGGCCTGGCCACGTTCCAGGTGATCGGGATTGCCCTGCTCGCCGCGCACGGGATGGCCGACGACAGCTTCAAGGCGGCGTTCCGCGGTTTCGTGCACGGCTGGCTGCAGGCGCGGGGGGTCGACGAAGACGAATTCCAGCGCGCCGTGACCGCGCTGGAAGAACTGCTGGACCACTCCGACATCCCTTCGATCCTGCGGCATTGAGCCGCGGTCCTCAGGAACTGGCGCGCCGATAGAAGGCCAGCGATCCGGCCAGCGCCAGCAGCGCCGCGCCGCAGGAACGGTCCAGCCAGAGCACCGCGCGCTGGCGCAGCAGCCGCACGGCGCGTGCGCCGACCATCGCATAGCCCAGCATCACGAGGAAGTCGAGGCCGGCGAAAACCAGGGCGATGGCGGCGTACTGGGGCCATTGCGGGGCCGATGCATCGATGAACTGCGGCAGCAGCGCGGAGCAGAACAGGTAGCCCTTGGGATTGGTCACGGCGACCAGGAAGGAGCGCGCGAAGATCCGCCGAGTGCTCACCTGGCCCCGGCGCTCTTCGAGTTGCGACAGGTCCAGGCCGCCCTTGGAGCGCAGCAGCCGAAGGCCGAGCCAGGCGAGGTAGGCGGCACCGACCCACTTGACGACCGAAAACCAGAACTCGGAAGCGGCGAGCAGGGCGCCCAGGCCGAGCGCCACCGCGCCCACCAGCACGAAGTCCGAGACCACGGCACCGAACATGCCGGACAGGGACCGGCGCACGCCGTGGCGCGAGCCGTTGGCGAGGGCCAGCAACACGGTCGGGCCGGGAGTGGCGATGGCCACCAGGGCGACCAGGGCAAAGACGGCGAGGGTGGCGGCGTTCATCGCGGGGCGGGGCAGCGTGGGCGGGAGAGGACGATACACCGGTTCGGTCGGGTCATCGGAAACGCCTCCGCTGACGGCCGAGGAGCGGACCTGGCGCATGCCTGTTGGGACCTCCACCACGTCCCGAAAAAGTGTGTCCACGGAAGCGCCATCGTCGTAGGATGAGGCGCCAGGAGCGGGCGCTGCCCGCATATAGCTTGCCCAACCCCCGCTCATGGGTGGAGAAGTGCCATGCCTACGTACCAATATCGTTGCGCAAAGTGCGGCGAGGTTTTCGAGCACATCGAACACGTCGCTGAGCATGAGACTGTTCGCCTGCGTTGCCCGAAGTGCGCCAGTGAGTCCGTTCAGCACCAGCCGACGCAGTTCTTTGCGAAGACCTCCAAGAAGAGTTAGGTCACCGGGGTTTGCTATCGGGCGGCCCCTTGCCTCGCCGACCTCCTGCCGCGTGGCGCCCAATACTAAGGTGTCAACGTGCCAATTGCGGCCCAATCCGGCACCACCCCCCACCGGCCCTCGACGTGTTGCCCGGGCTCCAACTTCAATAGGCCGATCCCTGAGCGAAGAGCATTCGGCGGGCACGTCATTGGCTCGATCGCAATGGCGCGTCGTCGACGCGCCACATTCTCGATGGTGTCGCCCGTGTACACCATGAGGTATCGGAACAACGAATCGGCCCAGAGGCTGACACGCCGGCCTTTGTCGGGGCTCGCCACGGATGCACGCGCGAGGCCGTCGGCCCCTCGCACGAGGTCCGTGTAGCCAGTATCCAGCCGCATCGAGCCGACCGACCGCGGCTCGGTGAAATCCCGGTCCGATCCGGCGACCGGCTCGTCTCCGACCGGAAGCCCGCGGTCGTCCATCACCAGGCATCGGTTCGCCGGGACCCGCAGGACCGCGTCATCGATGGCGGCGCCCGCCGTCAGGTAGGGATGGAAGCCGATCCCGAAGGGCGCGGGGACGCTCGAGGCATTCCGCGCCAGAAAGGAGACCGTCAGGCCTGTCACGTCGAGCCGATACCGGACTTCCAGGTCGAGCCGCCACGGATACCCCGGCTGTGGGTGGAGCGCGCAGGTCAACGCAACTTCACCGGCTGACTTCGATGCACTCCGCCATGGGAGCCATCGCACCAGCCCATGGATCGCATTCTGCAACTCGGGCTCGTCGAGCGCCGCTTGGCCGGTTCGACCTTCGAACCGGTACTGCCCGCGGTCGAGGCGGTTCGGCCAGGGAGCCAGCACCTGACCGCGGCCGCTGGGCGACCACTCCTCCACTCCGAATCCATCGATGATGTCCGCGTCTTCCACCGAGTAGTGGCGCAGCGTCGCGCCCACTTCGGTCACGATGGCGCGCTGCGAGCCGTGACGGATCTCGTATTGCGCGCCCGAGGGTGGCGAAACCGCGTTGACCGAGCTCATCGATTCCGTGCGGTGGACCGCCGCAAATCAGCAGCTTCCGAGAGAGCCACGGCGCTGGCGATGAACGTCAGGTGAGTGAACGCCTGGGGGAAGTTGCCGATCAGTCGCTGGTGCGCCTGGTCGTATTCCTCGGCGAAGAGTCCGAGATCGTTTCGGAGCGAGAGCAGCCGGTCGAAAAGCGCCTGGGCCTCCTCGAGTCTGCCGAGCATGGCCAAGTCGTTGACGAGCCAGAAGCTGCAGGCGAGGAACGCGCCTTCGCCCGGGGGCAATCCGTCGGCCGCGTCCTTGTCCGGGATGTACCGCATCACGAACCCGTCGTGCACGAGCTCGCGTTGGATCGCCTCGACCGTGCCGGCCACGCGCGGATCGGTCGCCGGCAGGAATCCGACCTGGGGGATCAGCAGCAACGCCGCATCGAGCTGCGTGGATCCGTAGTACTGGGTGAACGTGTTCCTCTCGGCGTCGAAGCCATTGCGGCACACCTCCTCGTGGATGTCGTCCCGCATCCGTAGCAATTCGTCCATCGCGCCCTTGTAGCCCGACTCTTGCAACATCTTCACGACGCGATCGGCGGCGACCCAGGCCATCACCTTCGAGTGAACGAACTGACGTCGGGGCCCCCGAACCTCCCAAATGCCATCGTCGGGTTCGCGCCAATGGCGCTCAAGCCACAGAACGAAGCTTTGGGTGGGATCCAGCGCTGCGGCGACAGCAGTCATGCCGAGCCGACGCGCGCGGTAGATCGCATCGGCCAACTCGCCATAGACGTCAAGCTGCAGTTGCCCCGAGGCAGCGTTTCCGACCCGCACGGGGGCGGACCCCTCGTAGCCCGCCAGCCAGCCGAGTTCGTACTCGTCGAGGCGGCGCTCTCCTGCGATCCCGTACATGATCTGCAGGTCATCGGGGTCGCCCGCAACGGCGCGGATCACCCAGTCGCGCCATTGCGTCGCTTCCTCGACATAGCCTGCAGACATGAGCGCGTCCAGCGCGAGCGCTGCGTCTCGTATCCAACAGTACCGGTAGTCCCAGTTGCGCACGCCGCCAAGGAACTCGGGCAGGGACGTGGTGGGCGCAGCCACCAGCCCGCCAGTGGGTGCGTAGGTGAGCGCCTTGAGCGTGATGAGGGAGCGTTCGACCTCGTCCTTCCACGCACCTTTGTACGTCGACCGACCCGACCAGGCGCGCCACCACGCCTCAGTCTCGGCCACGGCATCGAGAGCATTGATGGGTGGCGGCGCCTCTTCCCAGGAGAGGTACCCTGAGAGAACAAAGCAAACGCGCTCGCCCTCGTTCACCGAGAAGTCGGCTTCGAGACAACGGTCCTGCGACGTGATCGGTACGACGGCCGTCTCGAACTCGGTTTCGAGAACGAGCGTCGAAGGCCGATACCGTCGCGTCGTGGCGAGGGCGTCTACGGTCGGAGCGATGCGCCATCGACCGTTTTCCTCGGTGCCGAGCAGGTTCGCGAAACATGCGGGAGAGTCGAAGCGCGGCAGGCACAACCAGTCGATCGACCCATCGATCCCGACCAATGCTGCAGTGTGCATATCGCCGATGAGTCCGTAGTCCTCGATTCGAAGAGCCATTCGACCTCCCGTGGGGCAGTCGGCGCCGAGGCGGATTCAGGCTTGAAACCGCGGTGGCGTTGCTGGGTCCGTCTGGCCGGGTGAGCAGCGAGCTGGAGCTAGGCCCGATTTTGGAGGCGACTGGCCTCGCCTGTGCTGCGTTGACATTGCCCAGTTACCAACGTAACGATTTCCGACAGTATCGGCCGCGGAAGAGGTGCCCACTCCTGCAGTCAAGGCTTTACCCACGGGGGAACCTAATGCGCAGCGATGATCACTACGATTTCATCATCATCGGCAGCGGGGCCGGCGGCGGCACGCTCGCCCTCAAGCTGGCCCCTTCCGGCAAGCGAATTCTCATCCTCGAACGCGGCGACTATCTGCCGCGCGAAAAGCAGAACTGGGATCCGACCGAGGTCTTCGTGAAGAACCGCTACGTGTCGAAGGACACGTGGTACGACTCGGACGGCAAGCCGTTCCAGCCGGGCGTCCACTACTTCGTCGGCGGCGCGACCAAGATGTTCGGCGCTGCGATGTTTCGCTTGCGTGAGAGGGATTTCACGGCGCACAGCACTGCCGACGGCTCGACGCCCGACTGGCCGATTCGGTACGACGAATTCGAACCTTACTACACGCAGGCAGAAGCGCTCTACCACGTCCATGGTCAGCGGGGCGATGATCCCACCGATCCGCCGGCCAGCGCACCCTACGCATTTCCCCCCGTGAGCCACGAGCCGCGTGTGCAGGAGATCGCCGATGGCCTGAAGCGTGCGGGTTATCGGCCGGCGTACGCGCCGACCGGCATCCTGCTGGACGAGGCGGACCGTCCGCATAGCCAGTGCATACGCTGCAATTCCTGCGACGGCTACCCCTGCCTCGTCCACGCCAAGGCGGACGCTGAAGTCATCGCCGTGCGGCCCGCGTTGCAGTACCCGAACGTGACGCTGAGGAGAGACGCGCATGTCCAGCGCCTCGAAACGGACGCCAGCGGACGCACGGTCACCAAGGTGATCGTGCATTGCGATGGGCAGCGCGAGGAGTACACCGGAAGCCTCATCGTCGTGTCCTGCGGGGCGGCCAATTCCGCACGGCTGTTGCTCATGTCGGCGAATCAAAAACATCCGCGCGGGCTGGCGAACGGTTCGGACATGGTGGGTCGCCACTTCATGTTTCACAACGCGGTCGCGCTGGTCGCCCTTTCCCGGCACGAGAACCCGACCGAGTTCCAGAAGACGCTCACGATCAACGATTTCTATTTCGGTGCGACGGACTACGAATTTCCGCTCGGCAATATCCAGATGCTCGGCAAGTCCCAGGGACCGATGTTCAAGGAAGATGCGCCACGGTTCGCGCCCGGCTTCACGTTGGATCAGATGGCCCGACACGCGGTGGATTTCTGGCTCACGAGCGAAGACTTGCCGCTTCCGCAGAATCGCGTCTCCGTGAATTCTGGCGGTGAGATCCAACTCCACTACCAGTTTACGAACGTGGAGCCGATCAATCGCCTGCAAAGGAAATTGCAGTCGATGCTCGAGCACATGGACATGCATCCTCACCTCATCCCGAACAACCTCTACATGGGAAAGCACATTCCGATCGCCGGCGTCGCTCACCAGTCCGGCACCTGCCGGTTTGGCATCGACCCGGCAACTTCCGTCCTCGACGTCAACTGCAAGGCGCACGAGCTCGACAACCTGTACGTCGTGGACACGAGCTTTTTCCCAAGCATCGGGGCGGTGAATCCGTCGCTGACCGCCATCGCGAACGCCTTGCGCGTCGGCGAGCATCTGCTGCACCGCATCCAATGACAAATTACCCGCTCGCACGGCGCAAAGAAGTCGCGGCCGTGTACGGTGCCGGCTTGATTCAGGGCGTGGCGTTGGTCACGTTTCCGGCGGCGGGCGTCGTTCTCACCAGCGCCACGGGCTACGGTTTGTCGAGAACGGAATACGGCGGAATGTTCGTGCCCCAGGCGGTGACAGCCATCGTATCCTCCCTGCTGGGCGCCGGCTTGGCACGACGCCTCGGCGCCAAGCGCATCTTCTTGATCGGACTCGTTGCGAATCTGGCGTCGATGGCGCTGCTCGTTCTGAGCCGGTTCGCGATGAGCGAGCACGCGCTTGCCTACGTGGTCCTGCTCGTCGCCACCGGCTGCCTCGGCGTCGGTTTCGGTTTCACGGTGCCGACGCTCAACACCTTCGCCGCCGCCTTCTTTCCTCAGAAAGTGGACAAGGCCGTGTTGGCGCTGAACGCCCTGCTGGGGTCAGGCACTGCGCTGGCGCCAATTCTTGTCGCGGTGTTCGTCGGTCTGGGCTTCTGGTGGGGACTTCCGGTGCTGGCTGGCGCGCTGACCCTGGGGTTGCTCCTGTTCAGTGCGCGCTTGCCGCTCGGTCCGGATGCGCAGGCGGACGGCGCCGCCGTCATGGGCGGGCGGACGAAGCTTCCTTTTCGGTTCTGGGTGTTCGCCGGATTCGCGCTCTTGTACGGTGTCTGCGAAACGATGAACGGCAACTGGGCTTCGCTCTACATGACGAAGGAACTGGGCGCAAGTGCGACGCAGTCCTCGCTCGCCCTCACCGTGTTCTGGGGCATGGTGACGGCAGGGCGCGTCCTCTTTGCCCTCGTCGGGAAATGGTTGCCCGAGCGCGCCGTCTTCCAGGTCCTGCCGTTGCTCGTGGCCGCTGGCTTCGTCGTCCTTGCCTTCCTGCAGCCGAGCCAGCCGCTCTTCGGCATCCCGGCCTTTGCGCTCGCGGGCTTCGGTTGTTCGGCGTTGCTGCCGCTGGCCATCAGCTTCGGTCAGGCGGAACTCAAGGCCATCGCAGCATCGATGGCCGGTGGATTGATCGCGTCCTACCAGATCGGCTACGGTATCGCGGCCTTTGGCGTCGGCCCTCTGGAGTCACGGTTGGGATTGAGCTTGGGCACGATCTATGGAGCGACCACCGGCGTCGCGCTGGCGCTGGTCGTGCTTGCCGCGCTCATCGCCCGCCGCCCTGCGCGACTGGTCACGGAAGCAGCGCGCGCGCCGATTCAAAGTCCGACCCGGACTTCAACCGTCACTCATCGAGGAGATCAACCATGAACCTGAAGGACAAAGTCGCCATCGTCACCGGCGGGAACAGCGGCATCGGTCTCGCCATCGTGCTGGAGCTCGCCAGGCAAGGCGCCAACGTTGTCATCGACTATGTCGTGCATCCCGAAGCAACGGAAGCGACGGAGAGGCAGGTCCTTGCCTTGGGAGACCAGGCGATCGGCGTGCAAGCCGACGTGAGCAAGGTAGCCGACCTGCAAAGGCTGATCGCCACTGCCGTCAAGAGGTTCCGCCGGGTCGACGTCATGGTCAACAACGCAGGGGTCGAGACTCGCACCTCCGTGCTCGACACGAGCGAGGCGGATTACGACAAGGTGCTCGCCATCAATCTCAAGAGCGCGTTCTTCGGCACCCAGTTCGCCGCGCAGCAGATGATCAAGCAGGGGGGCGGCGGGCGCATCATCAACGTCAGTTCCGTGCACGAGGACTGGCCGATGCCGGGCAACGCGGCCTACTGCCTTTCGAAGGGCGGCATTCGCATGCTCACGCGCACGGCGGGCGTCGAGCTGGCGCCGCACAACATCCTCGTCGTCGGCGTCGGCCCTGGCGCCGTGGCCACGCCGATCAACCTGTCGACCATGAACGATCCGGTATTGCTGAAGAAACTGAACTCGGCCATTCCGTTGGGCCGCATGGCTCGTTCGGAGGAAATCGCGAGCGTCGTGGCGTTCCTCGCGAGCGACGGTGCGAGCTACCTGACGGCCACCACGATTTTCGTGGACGGCGGGATCATGCAAAGCAGTCCTGGACTGTGATGAGTCGCACCGGAGAACTCCAGATGACACCGGGAAGCGCCTGGCCCGATCTGCACTCAACGTAGTCTCGTCGCCGACGGCAGCTTTCAGGCCTCGAATCAAACAGGCCGGAGGACGGCTTCGGGCCCAGAAGAGACTTTGATAGGGCAAATCTGGCGGACCCGAAAGCTGACACTGCCCCATAAGGTGACGGGACGATCCCTTTGAGCGAGCGCTACAAGCCAGGGCTCAAATACTGCTCTACGCACCTCGAGCCTATGGACCACGAGCCAGTCGTTCGGTACCGCGGGCCACGCGCCGACGCTGCCCCGCGACCTCGCCAAACTGTTGCTTGTACCAGCGCGAGAAGGCGCTCAGCGCCGAGAACCCCAGGAGTTCGGCAACTTGCGACAGCGGCCGCGTTCCGTCATCGACGTACTGCGCGGCCAGCTCGCGCCGGATGGTGTTCACCACGTCGGAAAAAGTCGTGCCCTCGCGCAACAAAAGCCGATGAACGGTGCGCTTGTGGACGCCGAGGTGCTGAGCCACTTGCTCGATCGAGCCCTGGCCCGAAGGAAGCAGCACGAGCAAGATGTGGCGCACGCTGTCGACCGTGCTCACGGGACCCGAGTCGGCAGCGGCTTCCAGAGTCAACCGCGCATAGCGCGCCATCACTGGGTCGGCCATCGGATTCGGTGCGTCCATGTCACGCGTGGTGCAGACAAGCCCGTTGAAATCCTGTCCGAACTCGACGGCGTAGCCGAAGATGCGGTGGTGCACACTCGGATCGCGCGGTGGTGCGTGCACGAAGCAGACCCGCAGTGGGTTCCAAGTTGGCCCGAGGAAGAACTTCAAGCTGCGAAACGTCACGCCGACCAGAAGTTCCGTCGCTTGCCGCGAAGATCCGTGATGGCGAACGAGAAACTCTTCGCGAAGCACAGCAATGCCGTTGCTCTCCTCGAGCTTCAGAAATAGCGACTCGTTCAGCACGTGGCTATAGCGCGTCATCGCCCGCACGAAGCGCCGAACCGTGGGTTCCTCGCGCGCCATCAACGCCACGGCGCCAAGGTTCGATAGCTGCCGCGTCTCGGCCATGCGCAGGCCGAAATTGTCCAGCCCGCTGGCGATCGCCGATGCCTCGAACAGGGCCCGAACCGCATCACTGGGAATCCGCAGGTCAGGATCATGGAGGCAGGCTGGACTTAGTCCCACCTCCGCCAGCAGGGCGACCGGGTCGAGTCCCGCGGCCCGCGCTACTTCGGGGTAGTTGGTCAGGCTGGCGCTGCGAATGAGATTCGACATGGGGTTTGCCCTCGGTGTCCTCGTAGGTTAAACGCGTGGCACCGCTGGTCAATCGGCAAATCCCCAGGTCGGAACAATCACTCCACCAACCAGCCGCAACTGGCAAGCCAACAGCAGGACCACTTTCAGGAGACACGACCATGGATCACGACATCGCCCAATCTTCATCATCGACGCCGGTCTGCGACCGCTTGCGCAGCACCGGCAACTGGAATCCCAACTGGGAACCCTTTGCCGAACTCGACTCTGCATGGACCGAGAAATTCATGTCGATGGCCATGGCGCCGATGCTGTCGGGCGTCCTGGACGCGAAGACAGTCGAATTCCTTGCCATCGCCGTCGACGCCTCGTGCACCCACATGTATGGGCCGGGCGTGCGCCGCCACATCCGCAAGGCGCTGGAACTCGGCGCCACCAAGGAAGAGATTACCGCCGTGCTGCAGTGCGTGAGTGTGCTCGGCATCCATTCCATGAGCATCGGTGCCCCCATCCTGCTCGACGAACTGGCGTCAGCTTCGGCGCGCTGAGCCGCCCCTCCAGCCACTCCATTTTTCCTAACCTCAAGGACACAGATCATGCAATTCCTCGACGACTCCCTGCTCCCCGAAAACCAGCAACCCCTGGTCATCCAAGTCGCGCCCTATGGGCCCCAATGGGCCGCAGGCGATTCCGACGACATCGCCATCACGATGGACGATCAGATCCAAAAGGCAGTTGACTGTTGGAACGCCGGCGCCACCGTGCTGCACGTGCACGTGCGTGAAGAAGACGGCAAGGGCAGCAAGCGCCTGTCCAAGTTCAACGAGATGCTGGCGCGCCTGCGGGAAGCCGTGCCCAAGATGATCCTGCAGGTCGGCGGCTCCATCTCCTTCGCCCCCGAGGATGACGGCCAGGCCGCCAAGTGGATGACGGACGACACGCGCCACATGCTCGCCGATCTGAACCCGCGCCCCGACCAGGTGACGATCGCGATCAACACCAGCCAGATGAATGTGATGGAGCTGATGACCGAGGCCGACGTCGCTGGCACCTCGCTCAGCAACCCGGCCGTGCAGGCAGCCTACACCGACATGATCGTGCCATCGAATCCGTCGTGGCATGTCGAGCACCTGAAGCGCCTCACGGCCAGCGGAATCCAGCCGCATTTCATGCTCGGCAACGTGACCCAGCTCGAGACGGTGGAGCGACTCATTCGCCGCGGCGCGTACACCGGGCCGCTGATCCTCAACTACGTGGCGATTGGCGGCGGCTTCGCCGGGTTGAATCCGGCAGACATGATGGAGTTCGTGCGCCGCACGCCCGACGGCGCGGTGCTCACGCTCGAGACCCTGAACCGTCATATCTATCCTATGAACACGATGGCCATCGCACTCGGCATGCATGTGCGCGTTGGCATCGAGGACACGTTGTTCGGCCCGCGCGGGGAACGCATGACCTCCGTGCAGCAGATCGAGATGATGGTGCGAGTCGCGCGCGAGCTGAACCGCGATGTCGCCAGCGGCGACGAGGCACGACGCATCTACAAGCTCGGCGAGACCTACCGCAACACTGACGAAACGCTGGCGAAACTGGGCCTGCCGCCGAACCGCGCGCATGGTCAGCGCGGCGTGCCGTTGCGCGTCGCGGCCTGAAGCCGCGCGCCGGCTGCCGTCCGATGGTGACGCGCAGCCGACCGCGGCGCGCCTATCCGATCGGCGCACGCCGGCTACCGCCGCGCCGGGCGCATCGATAAGCACTAGTGGGCCTGCGACCCCCATCTGCGCGCGCGCTCTGCGCGGCGAAAGAGAACTGCAGCCGGAAGCTGCACACCAAAAAGAGACAAGAGACAAACGCCATGAATCCTTCCCTGTCGGCGGGCGCAGCCCCTGCGCCATCGAGAGACCTCGCCGGTGGATCGCGCATCTATGCGTGGTCGGTCTTCGCGCTCACTTTCGGCCTGATGTTGTCCGACTACCTGTCGCGGCAGGTCATCGGCGCAGTGATGCCGGCCCTCAGGGCCGAGTGGGGTCTGCTGGACTCGCAGCTAGGCATGCTCGTGAGCGTGGTCTCGCTGGTGGTCGGCCTATTGGTAGTGCCGATTTCACTAGCCGCCGATCGCTGGGGTCGCGTCAAGAGCATCACGCTGATGGCTTTCGTGTGGTGCCTGGCGACCATCGCCTGTGGCCTGGCGCAAAGCTACGGTCAGTTGCTCTGGGCGCGGGCCTTCGTGGGTCTTGGCGAGGCGGCGTACGGGGCCGCAGGGGCCGCTCTGCTGGCGCATGTGTTTCCCGCCAGGCAGCGTGCCGCAGTGATGGGCGCCTTCCTGTCCGCGGGCTTGTTCGGTTCGGTGCTCGGCGTGGTCCTCGGGGGCGCTGTCGTCGCCCAATCAGGGTGGCGCACAGCCTTCTTCGCCGTGGGTGCGCCGGGCCTGCTGCTCGCCCTGATCTACCCCTTCGTCGTACGCGATTACAAGACAGTCCCACTGACGCCCGAGGGCCAGGGTCACGCGGCCCCCGGCCAACTCCATGTCGCACGCATCGCTCGCGAAGTGTTCGCTGCCCGCTCCGGCAACTTCGCCTACCTCGCGAGCGGCCTGCAGATGGCGATGCCCGCGATGCTGATTGCTTGGCTGCCGACCTACTTCGTTCGCTTCCATGGGATGGACGTGAAGAAGGCGGCCCTGATGACTGGCGTCGCAGTGCTGGTGTCAGGCCTCGGCATGATCTTCGGCGGTGGCATGGCGGACCGGTTGAGCGCCCATCAACCGCGGCTTCGGGCCCTTGTGCCGGCGCTCTATTCGGTGCTCACGGCTGTGGTCCTTATCGCCGCGTTTGCGCTCCCGACCGGTCCACTGAGTCTGGGCCTGATCTTCCTGGGCGCCTTGTTCGCGGCCGCGCAGGGCGGCTGCTCCGTCGCCCTTGCCTGCGATGTCACCCATCCTGGCGTGCGTGCGACGGTCACGGCGACGGCGACCCTGGCCAACAACCTGCTCGGCCTGGCACCGGGCCCGATCATCGTCGGGGTGCTCTCCGATCTCTTCGGCCTGAAGATTGCGCTGACGCTGACGCCCGTGCTGGCGCTGGCATCGGCTGTTCTCTTCGTTCTGGCCTCGCGCAGCTATGAGCGGGACGTGGCGCGCAATCGCGCAACGAGGACACCAACATGCTGATTTCAGATCATCCCAGCGCCCCCGACCCATCGCCCTCCGCTGACGGTTGCCCACGGTGGACCGATGTGCTTGGGGACCAGGACCTGGCCGCTGGAGGCCGCTGCTTCGCACGCCACGGCGGGCACGAGATTGCCCTGTTCCGTATCCAGGGCGCCGTGTACGCAATCGCCGACAGCTGCCCGCATGCCGGCGCATCGCTCGCGAGCGGGGAGCTCGAAGGCGCCACGATCAGATGTCCGGCTCACGGCTTGCGCTTCGACCTCGTTACCGGCTACGCCCGCGGCGGCGGCTTCGCCATGCGCATCTACCCGGTCCGCGTGCACGAGGGCCGCGTCGAAGTCGACCTTGGCGCAACTGCCCGCTGACACCTCTCTCAACCTCATCCACCCGGAGCCTCGGATGACCATTCCTTCCAATCATCGTGTCGACACCTTGCATGACCATCTCGGTCATGACTTCGGCTGTTCGACCCCTGCGCTGCTCAACCAGCAACGTATCGACCACTTCGCCCAATGCACGGGCGACGACCAGTGGATCCACGTCGATGTGGAGCGCGCTCGAGCGCAAGCACCATTCGGCGGCACGATCGCACATGGAATGCTGCTGCTGTCACTCATCCCCACCGCCCAGTTCGAGCTCGGCGTATACCCCCGTGACGCCGCCAACGTGCTGAACTACGGCTTCGACAAGGTTCGATTCCTGGCACCAGTGCCGGCGGGCTCGCGCGTTGTCGTGCAAGTCGCGCTGGTCGAAGTCGAGTCGAAGGGCCCGGGCCGCATACTCGTCCGTTGCAGCAATACCGCCTTCGTCCAGGGCGCACCTGAGCGGCCGGTGCTGGTGGCCGAGTCGATGGGCATGGTGATGGCATGAACAACATCGCCTTCTCCTCCAAGACAACGGACGCCCAAGCGCCGTTGGTCAACGTCGGACTCGAGCGTACGCCTGTGCGACTGAGCGAATCGCTGCGGGCGATGGCCACTGCGGCGATCATGCAGCCCGCCAAGACCATCGGCGCCGTCGGCCGCGCTGCCAGCGAACTGGCGCAGGTGGCGTTCGCCCGCTCTTCGGTCGAACCTGCGGCGCGCGACCGCCGCTTCGACGATCCAGCTTGGCGCGACAATGGGTCTTACAGGCAACTGATGCAGGGGCATCTCGCGCTCTGCCGCGAGACGCAACGCCTGGTCGGCGAGCTCGGCCTTTCCGCATCCGACGAGGCGCGGGCGAGGATGGTGCTTGGCATGGTGGCAGATACGCTGGCGCCGACTAACACGCTGCTTGGCAATCCAGCCGCGCTCAGGCGTACGCTCGATACCGGGGGCGCCAGCTTGATGCGCGGAGCGGCGCAGCTGCTCGAGGATTGGCGCCACAACGGCGGGCTGCCGGCGTCGGTGGATGTCTCGAAGTTCAAGGTTGGCGAGAACCTGGCGACAACACCCGGCGATGTCGTGTTCCGCAGCGAACAGCTCGAACTCATCCAGTACCGGCCGCAGACGCCAAATGTGCACGGCACACCACTCTTCATCGTGCCGCCGCAGATCAACAAGTACTACGTCTGGGATCTCGCACCCGGACGCAGTCTGGTCGAGTTCCTTGTGCAGCAGGGTTTCCAGGTCTTCATGGTCAGTTGGCGCAACCCGACCGCCGAGCAGGCCAACTGGGGGCTGCAGTCCTACGTGCTTGCGCTCGAGGATGCGATGCGCGTGACGCGCGACATCGCGCGCGCGCCACAGGTGCACTTGCTCGGCGCATGCTCGGGCGGCATCACTTCGGCTGCACTACTGGCCTACCTGGCCACCAAAGGCAGCAACTGGGCGCGCAGCCTGACGCTGCTGGTGTCGGTCCTGGACATCGACACCATCTCCGACAGCTCAATGGGCCTATTCGTGAACCTGGAGACGCTGGACATTGCGCGCACCCTGAGCGGTGCGCGCGGCGTGCTCAAGGGCAAGGACTTGGCCAAGGTGTTCGCGTGGCTGCGGCCTAACGAGCTGATCTTCAACTACTGGGTCAACAACTACCTGCTCGGCGAGAAGGCTCCGGCTTTCGACGTGCTCTACTGGAACTCGGACACCACGGGCCTGCCGGCGCGCCTGCATGCCGATTTCCTGGCGCTGCTCAAATCCAACGCGCTCGCGCAGCCCGGTTCCCTGACGATCGCCGGGCAGAAGCTAGACCTTCGCGATGTGACCTGTGATGCCTACATCGTGGGCGGCAGCACCGACCACATCACGCCCTGGCAGGGCTGTTACCGCACGCGCGCAATGCTCGGCGGCAAGAGCGAGTTCGTGCTCAGTTCGAGCGGCCACGTGCAGTCGATCGTCAATCCGCAGGGCAACAAGAAGTCGTCGTTCGTCACGAATGGCGGCTCGCATGACACACCGGAGGCCTTCGAACAGGGCGGGACGGCCCGTGAAGGCACTTGGTGGCCGCACTTGGCAGCGTGGCTGGCGGGGCGATCGGATGCCGAGAGGCGCGCTGCGCGCCAGCCTGGGTCGAAGCGCTATCCGGCGCTGTGCGACGCGCCCGGCACCTACGTGATGCATGAGGGCTGACCGCGTGGCCAAAGACAACGCTGTCACGCCTGAGCGCACCCACTGCGTCACTCTGGACGGTCAGGTCATCCGCTACGGCGAGGGCGGCTCACTTGGGGCTGCGCGCGTCCTGTTGTTGTTCAACGGCATTGGCGCCAGCGTCGAGACTGCCGCCGAATTTGCCGACGCGTTTGAGAACACGCGCGTCATCGCCTTCGACGTCCCGGGCGTCGGCGCGTCGCCTGCACCCCTGTTGCCGTACCGGCTGCGCACGGTGGCCGATCTCGCGGCGGCACTGCTGGACCATCTCGGGCTGAGTTCTGTCGATGTGTTTGGCGTCTCGTGGGGTGGCGCGGCGGCGCAGGAGTTCGCGCTGCGGCACTCGAAGCGCTGCAGGACGCTGACGCTCGCGGCCACGACGGCAGGCTTCATGATGGTGCCCGGCCAACCGGCTGTGCTGCTGAAACTTCTCAGTCCACGGCGCTACCTCGACCCGGGCTATCTGATGCAGATCGGTGGACGGCTCTACGGAGGCGTGCTGCGGCAAGACCGCGACCTGCTGCAGCTGCACGCGGCCGCAATGCGCGGCCCCAGCCATCGCGGCTATCTGTACCAGTTACTCGCCGTGTGGGGATGGACCAGCTGGCACCGGCTGCACCGCGTCAAGCTGCCGACGCTGGTGCTGATGGGCGCCGACGACCCCATCGTGCCGTTGGTCAATGGAAGGATCATTGCGTCCCGCGTGTCTCGCGCGACGCTGCAGACGGTCGATTGCGGCCATCTGTTCGTGCTGACGAAGCCGGCCGAAACGGCGCGGCGCGTCGAGCGTTTCATGGCCGCACACGTAATGCCGGCCTAGGGAGATGCTGATCAATGAATGACGTCGTCGGATCTCAAGACATCACGACACGATGCGGTCGCGATTCCGGTCAACGTCGCGCCGTGAGGTCTGCCCACCGGGCGTTT
>NZ_JAUJZH010000048.1 GCF_030486595.1 Variovorax ginsengisoli
AAGCTCATGCGCTACATCCGCAAGTACAACGAGCAACCCAAGTCCGTGAAGTGGAAGTACTTCGACCCAACAAGGCGAATTACTCCCGATTCAATCGTTACGGCCCACTAGGTGGCCGCAGGGATGGCGCGGGGCGGGTGCTCTTTCCAAAATTGGCCTGTCGCGATGCTGCCGCGAAGGAGATTCATATGCGCCTCATGTCTTCGGTCCTCGGTACCGCCGCTGTTGTGCTCTCCGCCATGGCGACGCCCCTGCCGGCCCAGAACCTGCCCGCCATTCCAGCGCCGCAGACGCAAGGCTCTGCAACCTTCAGCTGCGGCGGCATCGGGGAGGCTTCTTCCAAGGCGATGCTCGCCGCCCGGAAGGACTATCCCCTGTCCTTGCTGTTCGCCACCGCCAGCGGTGAGTACATGGCTTCGGTCAACCTCGCGATCAAGGATGCCAAGGGCGTCAGCGTGCTGACGGTTCCCTCGACCGGGCCGATCTGCCTGATCAAGCTGCCCGACGGAAGCTATACCGTGGAGGCCCAGGCCATGGGCAAGGCCAAATCGCAGGGCGTGGCGGTCGGTGGCGGCCCGAAAGCGATCGACTTCAGCTTTTAAGTGGGCGCTCTCGCGAGCGCCTATTCGGGCGGAAGCTCGATATTCATTCGCAGCAGCTCGGTGATTGAGCCGACATCGAGCTTCTCGAGCAGACGGCTGCGATGCTGCTCGACGGTGCGATGGCTGATCGTGAGTTCCTTGGCGATGATCTTGCTCGGCAAGCCCTTGAGTGCCAGCGACAACACTTCGCGCTCGCGATCGGTCAGGCCGGCGATCCGCTTGGCCAGGCCCTGGTGCGTCTCAGTCTCTGGTGCCTCCCGGATGGCGGCATCGCGCCGCAGGGCCTCGTCGATGGCATCGAGCAGTTGTTGCTCGCGGTAGGGCTTCTGCACGAAGTCGACGGCTCCGTCCTTCACCGCCTTGACCGCCATCGCGATGTCGCCATGACCGCTGATGAAAACGATCGGGATGCGCGCGCCGATGGCGGCCAGGCGCTGCTGCAGTGCGAGTCCGCTCATGACAGCCATGCGCACATCGAGCACCAGGCAGCCCGGCCGTGCCGGATCGAAGCTTTCGATGAAGGCCAGCGCCGAGCTGTGGACCTCCGTCGCAAGGCCAATCGAGCTCACCAGTTCGCGCACCGAGTCGCGATAGGCCTCGTCGTCGTCAATGATGAATATTGTGGGTACGGTCATTGGAGTGAGTCTATGGAAGCTGCGGGAGCGTGAAGCTGAAGATGGCGCCCCCGCCGGGATTGTGCGAGGCCCAAAGCTTGCCGCCATGGGCCTCGATCAGCTTGCGGCAAATCGCCAAGCCCACGCCGAGACCGCTCGACTTGGTTGAGTAGAAGGACTCGAAGATCCGCTCCAAGTCGCCCTCGGTGATCCCGACGCCGCGGTCGGCAACGTCCACCCGTACCTCGTCGCGTTCGCCGGCCCGGATCGCGACCGCGACCGCGATCTCTCGCGCACCGCCCAGAGGGGCGAGCTCGATTGCCTCCATCGCATTGCGCATCAGGTTCAGCAGCACCTGCTGCACATGGATCTCATCGACGACCACCGTGGGCCCTGGGCTCGCAGGCGGAAGCTCAATGCGGATGTCACGCAGGTCGCAGTCCATCTTGACCATGCCGACGCATTCGCGCACCGCCCGCTCGATGCGGATGGGCTTCGGGTCGAGTTCGTGGCGCTTCGCCATGCTGCGCATGCGAGTCACCACGTCGCCGGCGCGCGTGGACTGGCCGATCACCTTGTCGAGCAATTCTGCGACCTTGGGCATGTCGGGCGACGCCTCGCTCGCGCGGCGTCGCGCGGCGATCGCGTAGTTCTCGATCGCGCCGAGCGGCTGTGTGATCTCGTGGGCCAGTGCGACCGACATCTCTCCAGCCGTATGGACCCGCACCAGATGCGCCAGGCGCTCTCGCCAGTGGGACGCCTCGACTTCCGCAGCGAGCCGGCGGCGCTCGGCAGACTCGCGTGCATGGAGGCTGCCGAGCACGTCGGCCAGCAGCCGGACACCCGGCAGCAAGGCGTCGGCCCAGGTGTGATGGCGTGCGACCGTCGTCATGAGGAGGGCGCTCGCCTGTTCACCCTCGACCGGCACCATGAACAACGAGCGGATCCCCAGCGCGCGCAAGGTGTTGACGTCAACATGGGCCGCGGATAGAAGCTCATCGAGTGTGGACAGCCGGACCACGTCGCGGTCCGCCATGCGGCGTGCCAGCCAGGGCAGGTTGTACGCGGGAGGGTCCGGTTGGACCGATAGGCCCTCCGCGGACCAGCGTTGGATCGGTTCGTAGCGCCCGTCGCGACTGGTATCCCGCCACAGCGCCACTTGGTCGGCGCCGACGAATTCACCGATCGTACGCAGAGCGTGGCAGATGACCTGGCCCTGTTCGTCGGGCCGCGTCAGCACCAGGGAAGCCAGGATGCTGCTGGCCAGCCGCTCGAAGCCGATCGCCCGTTCCACTTCTTCCTCGGCACGTTGGCGCGCCAAGGCACTGCCGAAAATCTCCGCCAGCAGCCGCATCCGGCCCAGCAGCTCGTCGGTCCATTCGCGCTCGACCCGGATGGAGCCGAAATTGAGCGTGCCGTGCAGATGCCCGGCCACCATGATCGGCACCATGACGTGGGACTTCAGGCCTACGCGCCGCCAGCTCGCCTTGTCGACGCTGGCCTCTGGCGGCAGATCGTCGAGGCGCGAAAACGCGACCAGTCGGTTCGCGATCGCCATCGAAAGCGCCCACGGGTTCGCATCGCGGGCCACCAGCAACCGTTGTACTGGCGCGACACCCTCGACGGCATGGGCATGCGTGACCTGGGCGCAGCCGGTCTGCGTGCGGATCCGGATCAGCGCGGATCGATCGATGTTCAGCGCCTCCACGATTCGAACCAGGCCATCGTCGATGGCTCGGTCGAGTTCTTTCATCGGTATCGAACCGAATGTAGTGGACAGTTTCGACAGCAGGCGTTCGAAACGCAGCAGGTCGTCCAGGTCGAAAGGTGGCGGGCGAGGTCCGGGTGGAGCCAGCCGGGTCGTCATGCGTCAACCGCTGCGAAATCGCGCGGCCCGAGGTGTCGCGGTGCGACCCGACCACCTTCTTGCGAAGAGAGACGCGGGATCCGGCCTGGGCGACGCACAACGCGTGCGAGCGGCAGCTTCTTCCATGTGATGTGTTTCATCGTGATCCTCCGTCCTTGCCGCCGTTTCGATGAACGGTCAGTGCGAGGCGCTCCTCGGCGTTGGGTCAACCTTGCCCGCTTCTTGCTCTTGCTTCTTGGTGTCGACGGGCGGTGCCAGCGCTGCGCCTTCCGCATGATCGCCACATGCGACGCGCGCTGTCAATCTGATGTCCAGGGGGCCGCACGAAGGGGACCGACCCGAATGGAGGAGGCGGCGCACCTCCGCACGACCGAACTGCCGCGCGGGGCTATTCGTATTGCACCTTGCTGCAACACGCATTGCACTAAGGTGCAATATCGCGATGCATGCTTCGCGTGGAAGATGGAACAAATGGCCTTGTTGCGGTCGCATCCCGGACGCAATCTCTTTTGTCGATGGCATCCGTGAGGCTCTTGGAAGCGTTGGAAGACCTGGCCGCCTACCTGCGGGTGGCGGCCCGTTGCGCGCCCTCTGAGTTCCCGCCATGGAGCGATGCGCCCGAGATCCACTTTGCGGAAATCGCGAGACTGTGGTCCGAAATCCGGCCCTCGTTGCGACACGATCTGGCGGTCGTCAACGACGTCGGCGAACGCCTCGGCGCGATGCTGTCGGCGTTCGAGGCCGGCGATGCTGCCAGGGCACGCGAAATCGCCGAGGCCCTGTCTGGCGTGGATCTAGCGGGGCTGCGATATTAAGAATTGTCCGCGCGGCGGCTGTGGCGATCGATCGGTCGGCGGTCGGAATCTCTCACTTCTGGCTGAGGATCCACGTGGCGAGGGTGCGGGCGTCCGCCTCGGAAACCTGCGGATTCGCAGGCATCGGCACCGGCCCCCAGACGCCCGAGCTGCCTTTTTGAATGACCGTGACCAAGGCATCCACCGCTTTGGGGTTGTCGCCCCCGTATTTGGCAGCGATCGCATCGAAGGAGGGACCCACCAGCTTTTGGGTCTGGGAATGACAGGACATGCAGGCGAACTTGGTCGCCAGGGCCAGTTCCGCAGGCCCCGCCTGAGCGGGCGCGGGCCGCAGACCGCCGGTCAGGGCCAACGACATGGCGATCGCAAGGGCGAGTCCGTGATTCATGTCTCACCTCCTTGGTGTGATAAGGCGCTCTTTCCGGTGGCGAACTACGGGGCTATTGGATCGCGAATTCGCCGCCGTTGCTGCATGTCCGTCCACGTACGTGCATTTGGGTGGCCGCCGGGATTGACCGTCCAGAGGGGACAGGCAGGCGGACGATTCGCCAGTTCGATCGAGGCCGGCGATCGCGCAGGTCGCGCAGGTCGCGCCGATGTTATCGACGCGCCAGGCCGGAAATCGGCCTGCGCTTACGTACGTGGCCCTGCGTGCTCGCCGGGATGGTCGCGCCGCCCGGATGGCGGCAGCATCGGTCATTGGCTCGGGGCCGTCCTGGAACCGGCACCCTTCATGCCTCGGGAGACGCCGAAGCTATGTCCACCACCGTCCACGTCCTCGGTTTCACGCGGGATGAGCGCGCATGGATCGAATCGGCGCTTGGACGGATCGCCAATATTGAGTTCGTGGACGACAGCGAGGCCTTTCTCGACCGGCCACCCAGCGGTCAGGGCCAGTGCTTGCTCGCGTCGGCCGACGTCGACGAGGCCGCGACGCTGAGGCTCGTGCGCGCCTTGAGGCAACGCGGCTTGGCACTGCCCGTGATCGTCGTGGGACCGCACTCCGCGTTTCGCACCGCCGTGGACATCGCGCGGCTGGAGGCGACGGATTTTCTGGAGCGGCCGGTCAGCGTCCGCGAGCTGCGCGCCGCGGTGCGACGCATGCGATCGGACGCCGGTTAGCTCGTCACCGTGCAGCCGTCAGCGGCCCGAAAGCCTGAGGCCTTGACGATAGGCGCCTAACGCGCACTAGCCGGAGGTGGTGGTGGAGAGTTCGTCCCGCGTGCGGCCATGTCCAATGTCATCTGTGGAGTTCGGCCAGTAGCCGCCATCCGGGTTCTGGCCCGGCATAACGGCAGGGCCAAGCGATTGTTGAGCCTGGTTGAAAGCTACGCGCTGGCCTACGAGCGGCGGTCCGTCAGCAGCGTGCTCAAGATGCCACTCGGCAACGAGTCAAACGTCGGAGGCAGGGTCAGTTTTCGGCTGGCGCCAACAATCTACGACGAACGACGCGACGTACACCGGAGCGCTGCCGGGCAGATCGCCATACCGGTTCACTGCTGTCGAGAGAGGCAGGACCTTCCACGAGTACTGGCCGTTCGAGTGTCGGGACTGCCATCTCAAGTCCCAGCGCACGCCGGCTCTCCAATGCGGCGCATTGGTCGTTGGGAGCACGAGGACGTTCTGGAGATGGTCCAAGCACGCGTGGACGGTGCGCCCGGGACTTTCAGGCTACGACACCGAACCATCGAGACGTGTTCGGTACGCTGAAGGCTTGGATTTGGGCAACGCACTCCTGACCAGGATCGCGCGCGGCGTCGTCATGCAGCAGTAGCATCCCGAGCCGCCAGCCGTCGCCTGCCGTTGCGTATTCCAACATTTGCCGGTCGCCTGTCGAATTGCCGAAATGACGCGAAGCGGCGCCGGCCTATCATCAAGTGAATGCCTTCAGGCTTGCCCGCGTTGTTGTCATTGAGGAGCAGTTTTGGCAGCTCGGTCAAGAAATGGTTTGCCGTCCTTGCCGTAGCCATAGGTGGTACTGCATGCGCTACCCAGCACCTGGCCCGGCGGGACGCCGTAGGTGGCGTCCGAAGATGCTCGCACGAAATCCTGGCTGCCGCCGGCGACGATATGGGTCCTGTAACCGTTGGCCCTCAGATATCTCAGCACCTCCTGCATCGGCAGGTAGGTGGGTTCGGTATATGGTCGGTTCCTGCGTTTTTCGTCCTCAGGCGCTCTTGCCAAGATAAAGGCGCATCGAAAGCCGCTGCACCAAGTTGCCGTACGGCGGGTAGAACAGGCCGATCGGAAACCATCGTTGCCGCTTGAACACGGACTTGGCATGCGAGAGTTCGCGGAAACCCTCTTCCCCGTGGTAGGTGCCCATGCCCGAGTTGCCAATGCCGCCGAACGGCAGGTCGTGCTGGAAGACATGCCAGCCCCAGTCGTTGAGCGTCACGCCGCCGGCATGGGTCTCCCGTAAAACACGACGCTGCTCGGCGGGGCTCAGGCCAAACGCGTAGAGTGACAACGGCCGATCGCCACGCCGCACCAGCGCCATGGCATCGTCCAGGCGGTCGTATTCGAGCACCGGCAGGATCGGCCCGAAGATCTCCTCCTGCATCAGCTGCATGCGGTCGTTCACACCGGTCACGACAGTCAACGCCATCTGGCGGCCGGTGCGCGCGACGTCGCCGCACGACAGCAGGGTCGCTCCCTTGGCCCGGGCATCGTCGAGCAACTGGCGCAGCCGCGCCGCGTGACGCTCGGTGACGATGCTGGTGTACTCGGGGTTGCCGCCGACGCTCGGGTACAGCTTGCCGAACGCCTCGCGCACCGCGGCGGCGAACTCGTTCGAGCTGCCGCGCGGCACCAGCGCGTAGTCGGGTGCGACGCAGATCTGGCCGGCATTGAAAGCCTTGCCGTGCGCGATGCGCAGCGCCGCGTCCCGCAAGTCGGCATCCGGGCCGACGATGGCCGGCGACTTCCCTCCGAGCTCGAGCGTCACCGGCGTCAGGTTGTCGGCCGCCGCACGCATGACCTCACGGCCCACCCGTGGCGATCCCGTGAAGACCAGGTGATTGAAGGGCAGCGCATTGAAAGCCTGCGCGGCTTCGACCGCGCCGCCGAATACCGCCACCTCGTCTTCGGCAAAGCACCCGCTCAGCATCGTTCGCAACAGCGCGGTGGTCCGTGGCGTGAACTCCGAGACCTTGACCATCGCCCGGTTGCCTGCAGCCAGCGCCGCAATCAGCGGGCCGATGGTCAGGTACAGCGGGAAATTCCAGGTGCCGATGATGCCCACCACGCCCTTGGGCTGGTATTCGACCCAGGCGCTGTTGGTGAGGAACAGCATCTCGGTGCTGCGCCGGCGTGGCTTCATCCAGCTGCGCATGTGCGACAAGGCATGCCGTGCCTCCAGGATCGGGCCCATGACCTCGACCAGCTTGGTTTCGGCACCGGCGCGGACGCCGAAGTCATCGTTCACCGCAGCGACGATTTCGTTCTGATAGCGGCGCAGCGCATCGATCAGCCGGCGCAGCTTGGCCTTGCGCGCCGCGAGATCGGGGTATGGGGCAGCCGCGAAAGCATTGCGCTGCATGTCGAACAGGCGATGCATGCGCTCGATCTCCGCCGCATCGGCGTGGAGGGAGATGGGGGTCAGGACAGCACTCATGGTCAATGATCCAGTTTGTCGGCGCGAATCATGTCGGCCGCCTTCTCGCCAATCATGATGCTGGGCGCGTTGGTATTGCCGCCGACCAGCGTCGGCATGATGGACGCGTCGGCCACGCGCAGGCCCCGCACGCCGTGCACCCGCAACCGCGCGTCGACCACAGCCATCGAATCGTGGCCCATCTTGCAGGTGCCCACGGGATGATATTGCGTATCGGCGCGATCACGGATGTCTTGCTCGACGGCGCGCGCGTCGCGCTGGTCGAGCGGGTAGAGCCCCTTGCCGCGCACCGGCGCGAACGGGGAGGCATCGAGAATGCGCCGCTGCTGGTGAGCCCCCTCGATGAGCAGCGCGATGTCGGCCGGATCGCTGAAGAATCGCGGATCGATGCGGGGCGCGGCCGCCGGATCGGGGGAATTCAGCCGGACGGTGCCGCGGCTCCTGGGCCGCAGCAGCGTGGTGTGACAGCTGAAACCATGGCCCAGGCGCAGCCTGCGCGCATGGTCATCGACGATGGCCTGCACGAACACCAGCTGCAAGTCCGGCACGTCCACATCCGGTCGGCTGCGCAGGAAGGCGCCGGCCTCGGCGATCGAACTCGTCATGATGCCCCGGCGCTCCCTCTTCCATTGCGAAATCCCCTTGAGTATGCGCATGCCACCGGTCATCGAAGCGCCCAAGGTCTCGGTGTCGCTGCCCGTGCGGTAGGTGTAGACGTAGTCGATGTGGTCCTGCAGGTTCTCGCCGACACCGGCCAGGTCGACTACCGGGGCGATGCCTTTGGATTGCAGATGCGCCGCCGGGCCGATGCCCGACAACTGCAGGATCTGCGGCGAGCCGAAGGCGCCGGCGCTCACGATCACTTCTCGCCGTGCCTCGAAGCGCAGCTCGCGTCCGTCGATCCGGGCTTGCACGCCGACCACGCGCCGCCCTTCGAACAGCAGGCGCTGCGACAGGGCGCGGGTGATGACGCTGAGGTTGGGCCGGCGAAGATTGGGTGTCAGGTAGGCCTTGGCCGCGCTGCAGCGCTCGCCGTTCTTCTGCGTCACCTGGTACATGAAGGCGCCGTACTGATCGGCCCCGTTGTAGTCGGGCGTGATGGGCAGTCCGCATTCGCGCGCAGCATCGACGAACAGGCGGCTCATCGCGCTGGGCTGCTGGATCTCGGCAACGTTCAGCGGCCCGCCCTGGCCGTGAAACGCGTCGCGATGGGTCTCGTTGTGCTCGGCTTTCCTGAAGTACGGCAGCACCTCGTCGTAGGACCAGCCGGGGTTGCCGAGCGACGCCCAGTGGTCGTAGTCCCAGCGATGCCCCCGCACGTAGAGCATGGCATTGATCGAGCTCGACCCGCCCAAAGTCTTACCGCGTGGCTGGTAGCCGCGCCGGCCGTTCAGCCCCGGTTGCGGCACCGTCTTGAACGCCCAGTTGTTGATGGAGGTCGGCACCATCGCCACCACCGCGGCCGGCATGTGGACCAGGATGCTCTTGTCGGGACCGCCGGCCTCCAGCAGGCAAACGCGGACGTCGCGGTCCTCGCTCAGGCGCGAGGCGATCACGCTGCCGGCCGAGCCGGCACCGATGACGATGTAGTCGAAGGTCGTGTTCATCGGGGCCTCAGTGCGTCGGGCGCGGCTCGATCAACGGAAATGTGCTCGGGAAGGTGTCGAGCATCCCCAGCAACTCGCCGACCTTCTCGCGCTTGCCCGTCACCACGATTTGGCCCGCTTGCAGGGCTGCCGGGAACGTCGTCTTCTGCAGCGAGATCTCGTCCAACGTCGCACGCGTCAGGGTCAACGTCGCATCGGCGTTGGCGGACTGGGCACCGGCGACAAACGTCAGCGCGCTGTTCTCGAGGTTGAGCACGTAGTTCTGCTTCGTGTCGGTGAACTGCCAGTTCAGAACCGTCGTCTTCCCCGCGGCCTTCTCCCCGTTCAGCCGCACGCCCAGGTAGTCGAAGTACATGTCAAGGGTCAGGGCGCGGATCACGTCCGGCGCCTGCGTATTCACGGCTGGCATCTTGGGCAGGCCGTTGCGCAGCTCCCACGCACCCTGCAGAAGGGCGTTGCGAGCCGTGGAGGATTCGGCCTGGTAGCCCAATTGCTCGTAGGCGTCGGCGGCCAGGCCTCGGGCCTCCTGGTTGGCCGAGTCCGCAAACACCAACTGCGAAGTCATCTGGGCAACCCAGCGGAACTCGCCCTTGGCAAAGTCTGCCTTGGCGCGCTGCAGCACCGCCGGCGCGCCACCCATATACTCGATGGTCTTCTGCGCAGCGGTCACCGGCGGCAACGCATAGAGATTGGCCGGATTGCCGTCGTAGTAGCCCAGATAGCGTTGGTAGACGGCCTTGACGTTGTGCTTCAGGTCTCCATAGAAGGCGTGCGTGGACCAGTCTTGGTTCAGGCTGGCGGGCATCTTCAGCACATCGGCGATCTCGGAGCCGACATGGCCATGGTTCATCAGTCGCACCGTCTGGTCATGCACGTACTTGTAGGTGTCGCGCTGCTTCTTCAGGAAGTCCTGCACGCGCTCGGTGCCCCACACCGGCCAGTTGTGCTGTGCAATCATCACGTCGCTCTTGGCGCCGTAGCGCTGCAGTGCACCGCCCAGGTGCTTGGACCAGATCAACGGGTCGCGCGCCAGCGCGCCGCGCATGGGCAGCAGGTTGTGCATGGTCTGCGAGGCGATTTCCGTCATGTTCAGCACCTTCGACTGCGGGTAGTACATGATCATCTCGGACGGCGCTTCGGCCCCCGGGGTGAGTTCGAAGATGATGTCGACGCCGTCGATGCTGTGCGCCTCGACCGTCTTCTCGATCAGCATCGTGGGTGGGATCAGGCTGACCGTGCCGAAGGAGACCGACTTGCCCAGCCCCGCATCGACCTGGCCTTTTTCGCCCCGCGGCAGCAACGGGCCGAACTGATAGATGCCCCGGCGCGACATGGCGTTGCCGGCGATGACGTTCTCGCCCACGGCCTCTTCCATGAAACCGACGGGCGCGATGATCTTGACCTTGCCGGAGGCCACCTCCTCCTCGCTCAGGACGCCGCGAACTCCGCCGAAGTGGTCGACGTGGCTGTGCGAATAGATCACCGCCCTCACCGGCTTGCGCGGACGGTGCTTGTAGTAAAGCTCCAGCGCCGCCTTCGCCGTTTCTGTGGTGATCAGCGGGTCGACCAGGATCAGTCCAGTCTTGCCTTCGATGACCGTCATGTTCGACAGGTCGAAACCACGCAGCTGGTAGATGCCGTCCGTGACCTGGTACAGGCCGGCGCCCATGTTGACGCGTGCATGTCGCCACAGGCCAGGGTTCACCGTGTCCGGCGCCTGCTCCTTCGACAGGAATTCGTAGCCCTTGAGTGACCAGGCGGGCCGGCCCTGGGCGCCCATGATCACCTGGTCACTGCTCAGGCTTTCGACAAGGCCGCGCCTGGCGTCGTCGAACGACTGCTTGTCGGCCATCGGCAGTGTGGCCAGTAGCGCGCGGTTGGCCGCGCGCGTGGCTTCGGTGGCGTCCTTCGGCGCGTGGGCCTGGGCCTGGGCCTGGGCCTGGGCCTGGGCGCCGGCAGCGCAGGCTGCCAGCAAGATGCCGCTCATCAGGCGGTGCGAATGTTTCATACTTGTCTCCAGGTAGGTTGGGTGAGTTCGGTGTTACCAGGAACTCGCAACGACCCGTGCGGTTTCCCGTGCGCGGGTCAAGAGGAAGAGATGGCCGTCGTCGACCCCATGCAGGCGCGCGTCGGGCAGCAGCCACGCGTGCAGCACGCATTGATCAGCAGCCCAGCGGGTCGTCGTTGTCCGCCATCACCAGCGTCGCGTGCCGGATGCGCCGCAGTCAGGGAAGGCTGGACCAGCCCAGCATGACCAGCTAGCGGTAGCTTCTCGCGCTGCCGCGTGCGCGAAGGCGTCGATGCCGCCCCGTCCCACGATCACCCAGTTCGGACCTGCCGAGCTCCTTGCCGATCCGATCGGAAGAACGGCCAGCCATAGGTGTTCTCGCCCATCGCCGTGTTTGCGGCGGGGTGCTTCATGCCACGTCGCGAAGTTCGCGGCGCAAGATCTTGCCGACCGTGGACTTGGGCAAGGCCTCGACGAAACGCACGATCCTGGGCACCTTGTAGGCGGTGAGCTGCTCGCGGCAATGGGCGAGCAGCTCGGTCTCGCCCAGTGCGGCGTTCGCCGCCCTGACCACGAACAGCTTGACCGCCTCGCCCGTCTTCTCGTCCGGCACGCCCACGCATGCGCATTCGGCGACACCGGGGCAACCGGTGGCCACGGCTTCGATCTCGTTGGGGTAGACGTTGAACCCGGAGACGATGACCATGTCCTTCTTCCGGTCGACGATCTTCAGGAACCCTCGCGCATCGAAGATGCCGATGTCGCCGGTGCGGAAGTAGCCGTCGGCGGTGAATGCGGCCGCGTTGGCCTCGGGCTGCTGCCAGTAACCGCTCATCACCTGCGGGCCCCTGGCGCAGATCTCGCCCGCTTCGCCGATGCCGACTTCGCACCCGTTGTCATCCAGCAGCTTGATGTCGGTCGAGGGCATCGGCAACCCGGTGGTGCCGGTGAATTCGTTCACTGCGGCCGGGTTGAAGGTCAGGATCGGAGAGGTTTCCGACAGGCCATAGCCTTCGCGGATGAAGGTTCCGGTGAGCGCTCTCCACTTGTCGGACACCGCACCGATCACGGCCGCGCCGCCGCCGGCGGCCAGGCGCAGGTTGGACCAGTCGACTTCCTTGCCTCGGGGGTGCGCGACAAGCCCGGCGTAGAGCGTGTTGACGCCGATGAAAATGCTAGGACGCGCTTTCTTGAGCGTGTCGAGGAAGCTGTCGAAGTCACGGGGATTGGGCACCAGCCAGTTGTCGGCGCCGACCGAGAAGTAGCTGATGAAGTTCACCATCAGCGCGAAGATGTGATACAGGGGAATCGCCGTGACGACGACCTCCTCCCCCGGGCGCAGGACGGAGGGCATGAAGGCCTTGAATTGCTCGGTGTTGGCCACCAGGTTGCGGTGCGACAGCGCCGCCCCCTTGGACAGGCCGGTCGTACCGCCGGTGTACTGCAGGAACAGCAGGTCGTCGCCATCGACATCGACCGGTGTGAAGGGCAGCCCGGCGCCTTCGGCCAGCGCATCGGTGAAGGCGACGGCGCCCGTCAGGCGCCCGTCCACCGGCGGGCTCGGCAAGGCGACGCCGCTGCCGTCGCCCAGACCGACGGTGAGGATGGTCTTGAGCCGGGTCCTGGCCACGACCTCGGCCACGGTGGCGGTGACGCCGCTGAAGACCACAAGGGTCTCGACACCGGCATCGTTGAGCTGGTGCTCGAGTTCGCGCGGCGTGTACAAGGGATTGACGTTGGCCTGCGCGGCACCGGCACGGATGATGCCGAGGAAAGCGATCGGGAAGGCCAGCAGGTTGGGCGTCATCACGGCGACGCGGTCGCCCTTCTTCACGCCGAGCTTGCTCTGCAGGTAGGCTGCGAAGTCACGCGAGAGCCGATCGAGGTCGGCGTAGCTCAGCGTCTGGCCCGCGCAGCGCATCGCCGGCCGGTCGGCAAAGCGCTTCATGGCCTGGTCCATCATGTCCACCACCGAGCGATAGGCGTCGGGATTGATTTCGTTCGGCGTGCTGCCGTAGCTGGCCTGCCAATGCCGTTGGGTCGTCGTCGCGTCCTGATACGAGGGCGGTAACGAGCATGCGGCGGCCTGCACGATGTTCTGGATGGAGTTCACCAGGTTGTCTCCTTGGCTGCAAATTCGCTGGCCGGGTCCTGTGGATGAACGCCGGGGCTCTGTGGACGCAATTGTTCCGGTGAGGACCGATTGAGTCCAATGCATAGTTGATGCAGAATCAATGCACTGGATGCAATTGAAGGAGCAAGGACCTCAAAAACGGGGCAACCGACGCAGGCGACCACTGTGGCGTGGGACCGCAGTTGGGTGCAGGCCAGCGGCATTCCATGGCCCAAGGTGGTCCATGGCGAGCAACGGATCCAGATGATGTCGCCCTTGCCACCGGCCGGAGCTTGCATTCGTATGCAAATAGGGGTTTACCCGTACGCTGGATGTGTGGGTGCAGCGTGCGCTCCTTCGAAGACAAGCATGCTGACGAGGCGAGTCGGCTGCGGAGGTGGCTGACAAGTACTTCGCTGTACGTCGCAGCATCACCGATATCTTCGAGCTAGGCCCCGCTGCTACGGCTACCGCAAGCTGTTGGCGTCGCTGGTTACGGACTGCGTTGTGGGTCGATCTCGAAGCTGCTGCAGCACGCGCTAGGATTGCTCCGAGGCCAAACATCCGTCCGCTCAGGGGACCTCCATGATCCAGATCCGCGACATCGACCACCTCGTCCTGCGCGTCACCGACCTGCCGGGCATGCTGCGTTTCTATTGCGACGGCCTCGGCTGCCAGGTCGAGCGGAAGCGCGACGACATCGGCTTGACGCAGCTGCGGGCCGGACGCTCTATGCTCGATCTCGTTCCGATCGATGGCGCTCTGGGGCGCGCGGGCGGTGCGCCGGCGGGCGAAGAGGGCCGCAATCTCGACCACTTCTGCTTCCGCGTCGAGCCCTTCGACGAACAGGCGATCCGCGGCCATTTGTCGGCGCTGGGCATCGATGCGGGCCCCGTTGAGTCGCGTTTCGGGGCGGAGGGCGAGGGGCCATCGATCTACCTACGCGACCCTGAGGGCAACGTCGTCGAGCTCAAGGGCCCGCCCTATCGATGATCTATTTGGAGGCAGCCGCGATCATCTCCAGCCTTTGCTCGCGGATTCGCGCAAGCCAACACCACACTACCGTAGCGGTCCGTTGGTGGCTTCGTAAGCACCACGCCGCGAGCCAGCAGCTGCTCGTAGCTGGCCGTGCAGTCGGTCTCGTTCAGTTCAGTAGGCCTTGGCTTGCTCTCGGGCGATTTGACTGACGCCGCGAGTTGGTGGCCAGATGGAACGCGGTTACTACGTTGCTGGAACATCCTTCCTACACTTCACGATGCGGTGAAGGAGGTCTCGAGTCTAGTAAGACATCAGATCGCGGGCAACCTGAGATCCTGTTTCAGTGCCGTGCGGTGGCGGCTTCGCGGCCGTTGTCACCTGAATACGGAATTTCGGGAAAAGCTCAATGAATTGAAAGAGTTTCATTTCGAGCTTGGAACTGCGCCTCCAGCGAGGCAGCTCACGGCTGTTAGTCAGCCCAGCCCACCCGAAATCGGAATTGCCAGCGATAGCCGACGTACAGCAGCTCACCATCAAACGCCCGGTCGCCTTCGCGCGCTTGCGCCGTCAGCGTGACGATGGTGCATGCCTCGTATTGGGTCGCCGCTGAACAAGCGTGTCGGCGTACTTCTCGACGTTGAACTTCATCGTGCCGCGAAAGTTGATGTGCGAGAAGTGCGCTGGTCCGATGCGGCGCAACCAGTCGTCCTCGATTCGGGTTCCCTGACGCTTCAGCCTCTCAACGACCTCGTGCATCCGGCTCGTGTTCCAGGCCAGCACGATGTTCGTCAGCAGTGCATGCGAGCCCGAAATCGCCAGCATCTCGTCGCGCCGCCGGCCGCGCTCCGGCGCAACCTTGCCGCTGTACACCGCGCGCTGGAGCTGATGCACCGATTCGCCCCGGTTCAGTAGCGTGTGAATCTCGCGCCGGAAGTCCTCGATGGCGATGTAGTCGCAGAGGAAGACGGTGCGCAGCAGCCGTCCCAGATGTTCAGCTGCTCGATGCAGGGGGGTCTCCTTGCGCAGCCGATCCGAAGCGCTGCAGGGCCAGCGTGGCTGACACGCGCCCGGATCGAATGGACGCCGCCAGGCGAAGGAGCTCGTCCCAGCCACGCTCGATGGCGCCGAGCGAGACGCTCCTCACGGAGACTGCTTCGAGTCCTTCCGGGATTCTGAAGACGCGAGGCAGGTGCAGCTTTCGCTCCGCCAAATCACGCGGCCGCGGACACAGGTCAAAGCCCAGCAGCTTGGCGATGGCCATCGCCGGATTCGTATACCCATGGGTATCTACCGCCACCAGCGATAGCTGCATGAGGTCATCGCTGCGGTTGTGTGTCTCGACACCCTCGATAGCGGCACCTGCCTGACGTTCGTTGAGTACGATGGGCTGGTCATAGACGATGCCCCATCGATCACGCACGTGGGTGTACAGGCCTGAGGCGTAGGTGCGCCGGCGCGGATCGACCCGGGCGTTCCAGAGGTGGCGTGACGCGTCGAGCGACATCATGTCGGCCGACACCTTGTCGCCATCACCCCAGAGGGCAGCGATCGGGATCTGGCTTTGGAACTGCGCGACACGTTCGTTGGCGCGCCGAAGCCGGCCACTGCCTTCCAGGGCCCGCATCGCCACGGAGATCTGGCTTGGCTCCAGACCCGGGATCATCGAGGCGACCCCTTTGGCGTCGATGTCGGTGCCGTGCGCCAGCAAAGCGCCATACAACCCGACGAGCTCATCCGCAGTCTGCGCCCGGTGCCCCAGCAAGGCATCGCTGAAGTTGGTCGCAGCATCCAGTTGCATCAGCAGATCGGGGAACTGAACGTTCCCGATGAGCTTGTAGACGGTCTCGCGCGTACGCACAGGTTCGCTCTTCTCGGGGAGGGCGTCGATGGCGGGCAGGCGCAGCATGCCGTCGGCGCTGATTTCGACCTTGCCCCGGTCCAGCCCATCGCGAACCGCGGCACTGCCCGCAACCAGGTTGGCCAACAACGGCTCCAGGAACTCCCGGGGGGACTTGGGCATCCCCAGGAGGTCGATGTGCTGCTCACGTTGCGATTCCCAATGGGCCGGAGGGATCAGCATCTGGTCGCGCTCCCGATGGCTCAGTGAGTGGTCGATCCAGACACTGCCGCGACGAAGGCTCTTTCGCAGCGACATCATCGTGCAGGCTTCCAATGCGCGTAGATGGCGTTGTAGATGGTTTCGTGGGACACGTGGCGCTCGGGCTCGTTGGGGAACACACGCTTCAGGGTACCCGCGATCTGCTGGGGCGACCAGCGCCAGTCCAGCAGGGTCAGCACCACGCGCCAGCCCACTCCTTGCATGTCGAGCTTGCGCGTCGGCCGTGCCGCTTGACGCCGCCCCTGGCTGCAGGCCTGCGCCGAGTGCGAAGCGTAGGGCAATTCGGCCAGCGTGTTGCGCTCGAACTCCCGGCTGATGGTGGACGCCGAGCGCCCGAGCATGCGGGCCATGGCCCGCATGCTCGAACCCTGCTGAAGCATGCTTGCCAGCGTCATTCGGTCCTCGGGTTGAAGCTGCTGGTACCTTGTTCGTTCATTCATGTGCACACCTTATGCGATGAGGTGTTGCACTTCAGAGTTGAGGCCGCCAAGCTATTTACGGAAGGCCTCCTCCAGACAAGGCTCATGCGACGCGTGATTTTTCAATTCGAGCTCGCTCTTTTTTGACGTCAAGCATCCAGCGAAGATCGCGGCGATGTAGCCGATGCGTGACGTTTGGCCAATGCCGGACGTCAGGTTGCGCCGGGTATCACCGGGACAGGCCATTAGACATTCCCATAGTGCGAGCGCCGGTAGAACTTGCGAAACTCGGCATAGCTGATCGGTTCGTAGCGTGCCGGGTTGTGTTCGCCGCGGCATGTCGGCAGGCACTCCATGACGAAGTCGTAGCTGCAATCCATGAAGAACGGGATGGCGTAGCGTTCGACGCCCGAGCGGTTCAAGACCTTGTGCGGCGTCGCCAGGAAGCGGTCATTGGTATAGCGGCGCAACAGGTCGCCGCCATTCACCAGGAAGCTGCCGGCCATGGCCGGGGCATCGATCCAGCGCCCGTTCGGCAAGCGGATGGACAGTCCGGGCACTTCGTTGTCCGGCAGCAAGGTCATGAAGCTCATGTCGGCATGCGGCGCGAGGCTGAACTCGTTGTCCTCCAGCGCGCCGGTCTGCGGATAGTGCGACATGCGGAAGGTGAACATCGGGTCTTCGAATCCGCGCATCAGGAACCCGGGCTCCACGCCGAGCGCGACGGCGTACACCGGCACCAATGCCAAGCCGAGCTTCTCGGCGGCGCGGCAATCGGCCAGCACGTCTTCGCGGAATCCCGGCAAGTCGTCGGGCCACTGGTTGAGGCCGCGGAAAGGACGACCCGCCAGCACGTCGGGGTGATCCGGTGCAAGGTCACGGCCGATGAAGAATGCCTCGTTGAGATTCGGCCGGTTGTTGGCCTCGAACGCCGAGTGCCGCGTCGTCGAGCCCTTGAGCGGCTCGTATCCGCGCAAGTTGCTGTCGAGCTTGATCTTCAGCTTCTCGTCGACCGGCTGTGCATGGAAACGCCTGGCGGCTGCGAAGGTCCGGTCGATCAGCGCCTGTTCAATGCCGTGGTTGACGATGAAATAGAAGCCGACGTTCTCCAGCGCATGCCCCAACTGCTTGCCGAGCGCATGCAGCGCGCCGGGGTCGCCCCGCAGGTAGGGTCCGAGGTCGAGCACGGGGATCTCCTCCGGCGCGTCGTGCCGGATCGGATTGGGGGTCGGGGCCAGGGTATCGGTGAGCATGACGTTTCCTTCCATGACTTGCATTGATCGAAGTGGAAAAGACGGTGACTTCTGCAGGCACCCCTGAAGGCCAACCGCTCAGGCGGTCGTCGCGGCCAGGGTCGGTCCGAAGTTCGACGCGCGATAGAAGGCGCGGTAATCGGCGTAGGAAAAGGCTTCGTAGCGAGGCGGGTTGCTTGGACTTTGGCAGGTCGGCAGGCACTCCATCACGAAGTCGTAGCTGCAATCCATGAAGAACGGGATGGCATAGCGTTCGACGCCCGAGCGGTTGACGACCTTGTGGGGCGTGGCGAGGAAGCGGTCGTTGGTGTAGCGGCGCAGCATGTCGCCGCCATTGACGAGGATGCTGCCCTTTAGCACGGGCGCATCGATCCAGCGGCCGTTGGGCAGGCGGATCGACAGCCCCGGCACTTCGTTCTCCGGAAGCAGTGTCATGAAGCTGGTGTCGCTGTGCGGAGCAAGACCGAATTCGTTGTCCTGCAGCACTTCGGTCTGCGGATAGTGCGACATGCGGAAGGTGAACGATGGCTCCTTGAACCCGCGCAGGAAGAAATCCACTTCGAGTTCGAGCGCATGGGCGTACAGCGGCAACAGCGAGACGCCGACGGCCTGCGCGGCAGCGGTGTAGGCCAGCACGTCCTCGCGGAAACCGGCCAGGTCGGACGGCCACTGGTTGTGGCCACGGAATGGCTTGCCGGCCAGCACGTCAGGGTGGTCGTCGACCAACTCCGGGCCGAAGAAAATCGCCTCGTTGACGTTCGGCAGGTTGTTCGCATTGACGGCCGAGTGACGCGTGACCGCGCCCTTCATCGGCTGGTAGCCGCGAATGTGCTCGTTGAGCTTGAGCGCCAGCTTCTCTTCCAGCGGCAGGTCGTGGAATCGCCTGGCCGCGGCGAAGGTGCGATCGATCAAGGCCTGGTCCAAGCCGTGGTTGACGATGAAATAGAAGCCGACATTCTCCAGCGCGTAGCGCAGTTCGGTGCCGAGCTTCTCCATCGCGCCGGCCTCGCCCAGCAGGTAGGGTCCGAGGTCGAACACGGGTATTTCTTCGGGCGCGTCGGGCCGAATGATGTTGAGGTTGGGAGCGAGATTTCGTTCGATCATCGGGGGTGCCTGGGTGTGCGGTTGAATGAAATGGAATGAGCTGAGAGGGGTGGATGCGTAACTAGGCCGCCTTCGCGATGACAGGCGGCACGGGCTCGTCCTGTACGCCGAGATAGGTCCGGGCCAGCGCGTCGTCCTGCGCAATTTCGGCCGCGGTGCCCTGCGCAACGATCCGGCCGCCCTCGATCACGTAGGCCCGGTCGGCCAACGCCAATGCGAGGCTGGCCATCTGGTCGACCAGCAGCACGGTCATGCCTTCCTCGCGCAGCGCATCCAGCGCCGCGAAGAGCTCGGCGATGAGCTTTGGCGCCAGGCCCAGGGAAGGCTCGTCCAGCAGGAGTATTCGCGGCCGCGACATCAGCCCGCGCGCAATGGCCAGCATCTGCTGCTCGCCGCCCGACAGCAGGCCGGCACGCTGGTGCTGGCGTTCGCGCAGGCGCGGGAACCGGTGGAACATCTCCTCGACGCGCGGCTCGCGCTCATCGGGTTGCGTGAACGCGCCCAGGCGGATGTTCTCGCGGACACTGAGTTCGGGAAACACCTGCCGCCCCTCCGGCACCAGCACCAGGCCCCGGCGCACGACCAGTTCGGCCGCGAGTTGCGAGAGTTCGGTGCCCTCCAGGTGGATGCCTCCCTGCACCGGGCGATGAAGCCCCGAGAGTGCGCGCATCAAGGTCGACTTGCCGGCGCCGTTGGCGCCGAGCAGTGCGACCACTTCGCCCTTTTGTACCTGGAGATCGACGCCGTGCAAGACCGGCTCGGCACCGTAGCTCGCCACGAGCGCGCCCACGCCGAGCATTTCGCGCGGCGGGTCTGCTTTCGCCCTGGCATTGCCGCGCGAAGCGCCGGCTGTCGTGTCCAATGATTCGCCCAGGTAGGCCTGCTTGACGCGCGGATCGGCCTGCACGGCGGCCGGTGTGCCGGCGGCCAGGTACAGTCCGGCGTCGAGCACGACGATCTGGTTCGAGATGCTCATCACCAGCGTCATGTCGTGTTCCACCACCAGGACACCGATGCCCGCCGCTGCGATTCGCTGCAGCAGGCTGGCTAGGTTGTCCTTGTCCTCACGCGACAGTCCCGCACCGGGCTCATCGAGCAACAGCATTTCGGGGTCGGTGGCCAGCGCTCTCGCGATCTCGACCAGGCGCTTGTCGACGTGCGCAAGATCGCCCGCGAGCTTGGCGCCGTCGCCCCGATACCCGCAGAACGCCAACAGGCCGCGCGCCCGCGCTCGCAACGCCGGCGCGCGATAGCCTGCCGCGCCGAACAGCGGGCCCAGGCGTCCCCGCGCCAACCCGAGCGCGACGTTGCTTTCCACATCGAGGCTGCCGAAGAGCTGGGAGGTCTGGTAGGTACGCGCCACGCCGCGGCGCGAAATCGCATGCGAGGGCAGGGCGGCCAGGCGCTCGCCGCCCAGCGTGAACGAGCCGCCGGTGGGCACGTAGTACCCGCTTAGCATGTTCAAGGCCGTGGTCTTGCCCGCACCGTTCGGGCCGATCAGGCTGGTGATCCGCCCCGCGGCCGCATCGAAACTCAGGTCGCTCACCGCGCGAACGCCCCCGAACTGCATCGACAGGCGCTGCGCCGCCAGCGGTCGCCGCTCGCGCGGCGCCCATGGGAGTCCGGCGCCGCCATCCGCCTGCGCGCTCGATGATCCGCTGGCCGGGCCGCCCGACAGCCGCTGCTTCAGCGTGGCCCAAAGTCCCAGCGCGCCGGCCGGAGCGACCCACAAGGCCAGCAGAAGCAGCACCCCGAAGAACAGCAGGCGATACTCTTCCATGCTCGACAGCAGCTCGGGCAGCAGCGCCACGATCAGTGCACCGAGCAGCGGCCCGCCGACAGCGCCCGCGCCGCCCAGGATCACCACCAGCACGAACAGGATCGACTGCCCGAAGCCGAAGGCGCTCGGTGCGACAAACCCCGACAGCGGTGCGAACAGACCACCCGCGAGCCCGGCCGCAACGGCTGAGATGGAAAAAGCGACGGTCTTCACCACCAGCGGATTGATGCCCACCGATTCGGCGGCCGTCTCGCTGTCCCTGACAGCGCGCATCGCGGCACCCCACGTGCCGCGCGACAGCCATGCGAACAGCACCAGCGAAACGCCGACGGTCAGCAGGGCGATCGTCGCCATGCTCTGTTCAGTGCCGGCGCCTCCGGGCAGCGTGGGCGCCGGGATGTTCATGATGCCGTTGTGCCCGCCGGTGAGACCCCGCAACTCGATCACGCCGTGCTCGATGATGAAGCCGAAGGCAACCGTGATCATTGCCAGGTAAGGCCCCTTGACGCGCAGCGCCGGCAGTGCGAGCACGACCCCCATGACACCGGCCAGCGCCGCAGCCACGGGCCACGCCTCCCAGAAACTCCAGCCGGCCTTCGAAGTGAGGATGCCCACCGTGTAGGCGCCGATGGCATAGAAACCGACATGCCCGAAAGAGACCTGCCCCGTGAGCCCCTGCAGCACGTTGAGGCCGATGCCGACGATGGCGAACAGCGCCACGTTGGCCAGCACGAACACATAGTAGGAATTGACGATGTTGACCGCGACCAGCCCCGCACCCAGCAGCAGTGCGACGGCGGCGATCTGCCCGGCGGACCCGAGGCCGAGAATTGCTTTCGGGGATGCGCTCATACTTTTCTCACCTCGGCGCGGCCGAAGAGTCCGTCAGGGCGAATCGCGAGCACCACGATCACGAGCGAGAAGCTGACGATCTGTGTGTAGCTCGAACCCAGCGTGGAAGTGATGAAGGACTCGACGATGCCGAAGATCAGTCCCGCGAACACCATCCCCCAGGGGTTGCCGATGCCTCCGAGAATCGCCACCGCGAAGGCCTTGAGCCCGAAGACCGTGCCCATGGTCGCCGAGACGTTGAGCAGGGGCGCGATCATGACGCCCGCCACGCCCGCCAATACGGCCGACAGCGCATAGGCAAGCCCCGCGGCGCGCCGGATCGGAATGCCGACCAGCCGCGCGGCGTCGCGGTTCTGGACCACCGCCAGCATCGCGACGCCCCAGCGGGTGCGCCGCGAAAGCGCATCGAGCACAGCGGCCAGCGCAATGCCGACGATCGGGATCAGGACCTGCAGCGGATAGATGCCGAGCCCGACGCCGCCAAGCGACAGCGGCGTCATCGCCAACGGCGAAGGCAGGCTGCGCGGCTCCTTGCCGAAAGTGAAGAGGACCACGTTGTCGACGATGATGCCGAGCGCCACGGTGGCAATTAGCCATCCGTTCGAATTGCGACTCACGAACGGTCGCACCGCGAGGAACTCGACCGCCAGGCCGTAGGCCGCGCACAGCGCAAGCGCCAACGGCACCGCCACCAGCATGGGCAGGCCCAGTGTCTGCGCGAAGCCGAAGGCGAACACCGCGCCGAGCATCATCGCGCTGCCCTGCGCGAAATTAACCGTGCCCGAAACGGCATGCGTCACGTAGAACCCGAGCGCCATCAGGCCGTACATGCTGCCGAGCCCGATTCCGCTGAGCAACGCGGAGATCAGCGTCATCATCAGTTGTCCATGCCCACGGGCAATACGCGGTTGTCGACGAAGTGGGCCCAGACGTAATCGTCAGCGCTCAATGCGTCCTGGCTGTTGCCGCCGAAAGGCTGGGTGTAGTTCTTGATGAGGCCTTCGTAGCTGGGGATCTTGTGGAAGCCCTGGCGGATGGCGTCGCCGTTGGTCGATCCGGCCTGCGCGATCGCCAGCGCCGTGAGCTGCATCGCGTCGTAGGCGTTGGCGACGCCCGATGCCGGCGTGATGTCCGCCGGTCCCTTGACGCCGGGGTACTTGGCCATGATCGCCTTCGTCACACGTTCGCCGACCGGCGATTGCTTGCCGAAGAAACTGTAGGTCTGCACGAAGTGCACGTCCTTCGCGTTCGGGCCGGCGAGCTCGGTGAAGCGACCGCCTGCAATGCCCCAATGCGAGACGACGGGCACCTTCCAGCCCATGCGATCCAGCGACTTCACGATCTGCGCGCCCGAGCTGGTGGGCGCGGCCATGATGATCGAGTCGGCGCCCGCGTTCTTTAGCCTCGTGAGTTGCGGGACCATGTCGAGGTCAGCGTCCTCGAATTTTTCCGCGCCGGCGGCGCTGGCGCCCTTTTCGGCGAGCGTGGCCTTCAGGCCTTTCTCGTTCGACTCGCCCCACGGATTGTTGACGAGCATCAGCCCTGGCTTGGTCGACTTGAAGGTCTTCTGGGCGTATTGCACCAGAGCCTTGTCGACCACTTCATCGACCGCGGAGACCCGGAAGACGTAGTTCGTGGCCGCGCCGTTGTGGGTGATCGGCGTGCCTGCCGCCCAGGGCACCATGAACGGCACCGCCTCCTTGTTGGCGAGCGGCACGATCGCCATTGCGACCGGCGTGTCGGCGCCGCCGAAGAGCACCGCAACCTTCTCCTTGTAGATCAGCTCGCGCGCGGCCGTGACGCCCTTGGTCGGGTTGGACTCGTCGTCGCGGCGCACTAGTTCGAGCTTGCGCCCGCCCAGCAGGCCGCCCTTTGCATTGACTTCGTCGATGGCCGTCTGCAACCCGCGCGTGATCGCCTCGCCGGACAAGGCTGAGGGACCGGAGAGGATCGCGACGAGGCCGATCTTGATCGGCTCCGCGGCACTTGCCGCACTGGAAAGTGTTGTGAAGGCCAGGGCCCATGCACAGGAATGGGCGGGACGGCGGATCAATCGGGACATTTCGGCTCCGGGGACGGTGGTGGTCTCCGGGACACGCAAACTCCATGCCATGTCAACACTTGTTAAACTGTTGCGTCAACCATATCGGCTCGGGATTGTTGACAATAACATGGCTCCTACAGCTCCCGCACCTGGCTGCACCCTCCCAACTGAAAATTTTGACAATGAACGCCCGCTACTTCGGCCCGCTGCCCGTGCATCGCCGCTTCGACTACCAACCCATCACGCGCCGTGAACGCTACGAGTGGCCGAACAGCGCGCGGGTCGCGGTCTACCTTGGCTTCAATCTCGAACACTTCGCATTCGGGGAGGGCCTTGGCGCAAGCATCGGTCCGGTCAGCGCGCATCCCGACGTCCTCAATCACTCGTGGCGCGAATACGGCAATCGCGTCGGCGCTTGGCGATGCTTTGAACTCTTTGAAAGCCTCGGGCTTCCTTCATCGACGCTGCTCAATACCGCCATCTACGATCACTGCCCCGAACTGGTGGCGGCGTCGGTTGCACGCGGCGACGAACTGGTCGGGCACGGTCACAGCAACTCCGAACGGCAGGGCGACATGGACGAGGCCTCCGAGGCGGCCCTGCTGGCGGACTGCCGCGCGCGAATCCTGAAAGAGAGCGGCTGCGCGCCCTCCGGCTGGCTCTCGCCCTGGATCTCCGAAAGTCACCACACGCCCGACCTGCTGGCCGAGACCGGCTATCGCTACACGCTCAACTGGTGCCACGACGACCAACCCGTCAGGATGGCCACCCGCGGCGGACATGCGCTCTGGTCGATTCCCTATCCGCAAGAGCTCAACGACATTCCCATGATCGTCGCCAGGCAGATGGACGCCAAGGATTTCGCGCAGATCATCATAGACAACGCCGACGAGATGCTGGAGCAATCGCGCCGCCAGCCATTGGTGATGGGCCTCGCGCTGCATCCGTATATCGTCGGCCAGCCGTACCGGCTTCGCCACCTGCGACGCGCGCTCGAGCACCTTGCCGGGATGCGCGACCGCGGCGAAATCTGGTTCACCACACCCGGGGGGATCTGCGCCCACATGGACCTGGTCGCCCCGGCTGTGGCAAGCTGACGGACAACATGCCCCGAACAAGTACCGCGCGCGTCAACAAAGCTCCCGCTGCTCCAGCCAGCCACCACGGCGAGGTCCCGCGCCCCAGCGGCGCCTTGTCGTCGCCGGAGGCCGGCGAACATATCGAATCGCGGATCTACCGGACGATTTTCGATGGTGTAATGAACCAGCGGCTCGCGCCGGGGACCAAGCTGCCGGAGAACTTGCTGTGCGATCTGTTCCACGTCAACCGGTCGGTGGTGCGCAAGGTTTTGCAGAAGCTCGCGCACGATTACATCGTTCAACTCAGGCCCAACCGCGGGGCCATCATCGCCATGCCCTCGGCGGAGGAAACGCGCCAGATCTTCGAAGCCCGGCGCGGGCTGGAGGCCGTCATCGTCCGCACCGCGACCGAAAACGCCACGACTCGCGATCTGGCCGAACTGCGGCGCCACCTCAAGCAGGAGCACAGCGCGATGCACCGGGTGGAGCAGCCGGCATGGGCGCGGCTGGCGAGCTCGTTCCACCTGCGCCTTGCCGGGCTGGCCCGCAACGCCATCCTCGAGCGCTATCTGGTCGAACTGGTGTCGCGCAGCTCGTTGATCGTCGCGCTGCACGAGCCGCCGGGCAAGGCCTCGTGCGAGCACGAAGAACATGAGCGCATCGTCGAGTGCATCGAACGCAAGGATGCGGACGAAGCCGTGCGCTTGATGGTCGGGCATTTGCGCGAGCTGGAGCGCAACGTGTTGGTGAGGGGCGAGAAAGAGGATTCGAGTCTGGGGCGGCTGCTGGGTTTGTTGTGATGCGTCGGGCAATGCCGGGCTATGTCCAGATACGGGCCGCCGCCGGGCACGGTGATGGTCAGCTGGATGGATGACAGAGGTTTGTGCCGCGGTCGTTCTGCAGGTATCGGCTTGACCACTCAATATTTGCAGCCGCTGATCGGACTTCGGCTGATCGGCAACTACGGGTACGAACGTCTGCAAGGCTGCCCAGAATGGCTGCTTTGCCTCTTCGAAACGTGACCTTCACCGCCATCGTCGAGGAGATCCGAGTTCGAAGACAGCGGTCAGATGAACAAGCAATGCGCCGCCCGCCTTGACGAGCGCTTCAATGGGAACCTGGATACGCGAATCCCATCGGACCTACACCATTACGTTGGTGTTCTATCGCTTCAACCCCGATGGGTCGGTTCTCGGCTTGCAGAAGTCAAAGGGAACGCGCACCTTGTCCGCGGATGAAAACAGTTTCACCGGTGCGGTAAACGGTCAGATCACCGATGCCGCGGGAAACATACTGGCGCGTACCTGCCTCACAGATACCGGCTCGCGCGTGAGCTGGTAGCTATCCCTGCAGGATTCCCATCGCTCGCCCCAGGGGTCGAGCCGAATCGCCGTAAGCGATCCAGGGATCATTCCCCTTGTCCAGCCGCGTATGGATGTTCCGCACGTTCCAGTGCGCCCCGCTTGTGACTTTCGCAAGTTCGTCCCACGCGATCGGCACCGACACGCCCAGCCCCGGCCGAGCGCGCGCTGACCAGGCCGAAGCCGTCGTGGCGCCGAAACCGTTGCGCAGGTAGTCGATGAAGATCCTGCCCACGCGGTTCTTCGGCCCGCTCTTGGCCACGAAGAGCTGGGGGAGCGTGCGCGCCAGGTGTACGACGATCGCCTGGGAGAAGTCCTTCACGGTGTCCCAGTCGTAGAGGCGCTTGAGCGGCACCACGACGTGCAGGCCCTTGCCGCCGCTGGTCTTCACAAACGAGGCGAGCTCCAACTGCTCCAGGAATACGCGCACGATCTCGGCGGCCTGCTGGATCTGCTGGGCGGCCGACAGCAGGCCTTGAGCGGTGGCGACCTCAAGAAGTTGGGCGTGGCCTGGGTTCAGGGCCGGGTCGAGCTGGCGAACGCCGACGATCTCGCCCTTGTCCAGGTGCTTCTGGAAGAACAGCTCGCCGCTGACGCCCTCCGGCGCACGTACGAGCGACACAGGGCGGTTTTTCAGGTGTTCGAGGATCAAGGGCCCGACCAGGCCATAGAACCGCACCAGCTCGATTTTGGTGACGCCAGTTGACGAATCAATCACCCGCTCCGGATTCGAAACCCGGAGCTTGGCCGGGAGGGTACGCTGAACCTCGCCGCCTGCGGCCGGCCGCAGGTGCAGCGGCACCTCGCGCACGACCGCCTTCGCGGGCTTGTCCGTGCGGATGCCGTGGAACACCGGATGCCGGACGTGGCCGCTCTTCGTCCACTCCTGAAAGCTCACCTCGACCACCAGCTCGGGGCGCACCCACTGCGCGCCGCGGGCGCTCGCATCCGTGGCGCCATGGAGCGGGCTGGTCTTGGCCGCCAGGGGCGCGAGCTTCTCTTGGAGAGTCGGCACGACCTTGCCGCTGACGCCCGAACCGACGCTGCCCGCATAGACCAGGTTGCCCGCAGCGTCGTGCGCCGCCAAGAGGAGGGCGCCGATGCCGGACTTCGTTCCCCGAACGTGCGTCCAACCGGCCACGACGAACTCCTGGCGCTGCCTGCACTTGAGCTTGATCCAGTCCGGGCTCCGGCTCGACGTGCAGGGACTGTCCTTGCGCTTGCCGATGATCCCCTCCAGGCCGAGCTGGCAAGCGGAGGCGACGACGTCGCGCGGCGCGCCAGCGAAGGCCTCGCTGAAACGGATCGAGTCAGGCGCGCCCTCAAGGAGCCGCTGCAGCTGCGCCCGGCGCTCGACGAGCGGCACCTGGCGCAGATCGAGGCCGTCGAGGTGCATCAGGTCGAAGAGATGGAACGTGATGTCCTTCGTGCGCGCGTTGTCGAAGGCGTTCTGCAGAGCCCCGAAATCGGGTAGCGCCTGGCCGTTCAGGATCACGATCTCGCCGTCGAGCCAGCACGGCGGCAACTTCATCGCGGCCAAGTCGCGCGCCAAGTGGGGCAGCTTCTTCGTCCAGTCGTGCCCGTTGCGCGTGAAGAGCCGCACGCCGGAGTCGTCCACCCGCGCCAGCATCCGGTACCCATCGAACTTGATCTCCAGCACCCAGTCGTCACCGGTGCTGGGTGGCCCGTCGACCAGCGTGGCGAGCTCGGGCGCGATCTTGGCGGGGAGGGCACTCCTCTTCGCGCCGGCCAGGCTGCCGGTGGACTCGGCGGACTCGGCGGGAGCCGCGGCGCCGGCGGGCATCGGCAGGCCGGCCACGCTGTCGGGCATCTCGTCGACCACGCTGAACTCGCTGGCCGGCCGCACGAACTCGTCGCGCTCCTTGATGAGCAGCCAAGCGTTTTGCTTTTCCTCGCGGCTCTTGATCTTCACGAGGACCCACCGCCCGCGCAGTTTGTGGCCATGGAGATCAAATTTCAGGTCGCCCTTTTCGAGACTTTTGCGCGGGTCGCCGACAGGCACCCAGATGCCTTTGTCCCAGATCACAACCTTCCCTGCGCCGTACTGCTTCGGGGGAATGGTCCCCTCGAACTGGTTGTATGAGATGGGGTGGTCTTCGGTCTGCACCGCCATGCGTTTGTGGGCCGTGTCGAAGCTCGGGCCTTTGGGAACTGCCCAGCTCAGCATCACGCCGTCCAGCTCGAGCCGGAAGTCGTAGTGCAGGCGGGACGCCCAGTGCTTCTGGATCACGAACTGCAGGCCGGCGGGGTTCGCATCGCCGCCCTCGGCCGGCTCGGGCGTGACGGTGAAGTTGCGCTTCGCTTTGTAGGGCTTGAGGGAGCGCAGGTTCGCCATGGTGCCACTTTATGTGCAGAGGACGACTCTGGGTCGTCGTCCGGCATCTTGGGCTGCGGGAAGCGTCGTCCGACGATGGAACTCGTGTGCTTCAATTCGGCTTTTGAAGCGGTCTCCTCACAGAAATTGAAGCAAGGTGCTATGACCCAAATCCGAACCTATTTGACCGCGGCCGCCGGGCTTCTCTGTGTCGCGTTGGCCGGTATCGCCGCGGCTAGACCAGTAACGGTGGGCGGCCAAGTGGTGGAACTCGTCGTTCCCGCGGGCTACTGCGAACTCGGCGCCTCGCCTCCTGAGGAGAGACTTCGGCGCATTTACTCCAAAGTGATCGACGACGGCACGAATCTGATGCTGTCGCTTTTTGCTGCGTGCGACGAGGTGGCGGAGGTGAAAGCCGGAGGTCGGACTGAGTTACACCGGTTCGGTCAAATCCTTCTGCCGATCGAGAATGGTAGGCCCATGGGAGGCATCGCTCGAGCAGAGTACATCGCCTTCGTGGTGGGGGCCGAAAGAAGAATCCTCGACTCTGGTTTCGCAGCCGCTAAACAAAAATTGAATCGCTTCGATCCAATCGTGGAGACCGGACAGAATTTCGGGGTCATCGCAAGTGATGATGCCGCCGCATACATGGCGATTGCATCGCGGGCTACTCTGAACGACAAAACCACCGGTGCGCAGGTCGGCGTCATCGGCGCCACAATCGTTCGCGACATGGGGTTCTCGGTGAACCTTTACCGTCGCGCTCAGACTGCACCGGATCTGCAGGATCTGCTGGCCGTGCAGAAGGCCAATCTGGCCACCTTCGTCCGAAGCAATCGATAGCGCAGCCGGTACAACCGCACACCCTCTTGCAGCGGGCCTCGGCAAATTCCTACTCGCCTCGGCCCACATAGAGCTATGCGGCCGACGGACAGGTGCGAATTTACGAAGCGCTGGCGAGCCCGGAGAAACAACTGGCCGTCACCGAGCCGGGCACGTCGACCCAGCGAGGTTGCAGTTGTATGGGCGCAGCGTGCGTGCTGCATGCGTCTGAGGCCTGTTTAGGTAGAGTTTCGTAGAGACATTTCCTTTCAGCCATTGGCCTCTCCTCGGGGCTGGCGATTTGAGCCTCGCCAGTGGTCTGCGCACTTGCGGGGCTCCGCTTCCTGGATCGCGTTGTTCTGGCAATCGGAATCACGATGCCGCTTGGAAATCAAGCCGTCGGTTGTTCGTCGATCGCTGAGTTTCGATCGCAGCGGGGCCGCCTGCGACGGCTTGTCGTCTGCCTGCCGTTCCAGCGATCCTGCTCAACCCAGCGTCGCTAGGGGTATTCACCTACTTAAAAACACTGGCGTGCCGCCGCATCCCGGGCTTATGATGCGTACACCGTGTATACACAGAGTCCACACCGAGTCCACATATGCTGAATCTCAAGACAGAGGATCTGGCGACTCATGCCTACCAGAAGGTGCGCGAGGCGATCCTTCAGGGCGAAATCGCCCCTGGGGCACCGCTGTTCGAGGTGCACCTGGCATCCCGGATGGGCATGAGCCGCACCCCGGTGCGCGAGGCGCTGAAAGTGCTGGCGCGCGACGGCTTCGTGCAGGCCGTGCCGGCGCGCGGCTACATCGTTCCCCACCGCTCATTGGATGACCTGCGCGATCTGTTCGACCTGCGCGAGTCCCTGGAAGGCACCGCCGCGCGCTGTGCGGCGCAGCGCGCAACCGACGCGGAACTCGTCGAGCTCGAGGCCTTGTGCGTGCGCTACGAGAACGAGCAGGACTGGCATCTGTGGGTGCAGATCGGAACGGACTTTCACAACCTCCTGGTTGCCGCCGCCCGCAACCAGCGCCTGGCCAACATCCTCGATTCACTCAATGGGCAGATCGTCCACTCACGCCGCTCGGTCCTGCGCGCCGACGCGCAACGGCGCGACGCAGCGACCCAGGAACACCGCGCCATCCTCGAGGCCGTGAAGGCGCGCAACGCTGCGGACGCCGAAGCGCGCGCCCGCGAACACGTGCGGCTTTCCTACGAGGCGACCCTTTTTTCATACCACAGCCGACCTGCAGCCATCGGCTGAGCGGCCCAACCCAGGAGCAACCGACCCATGCAAGCCACTTCCATCAACAGCCAAGAGCACTTCCTCGTCGAGCCGCCGCGCAACACACCCATCGTCCGCGAGGTCGATGTGCTGGTGTGCGGCGGCGGCGTCTCCGGCATCGGTGCGGCGCTCGGCGCTGCCCGCGCTGGCGCCAAAACCATGGTGATCGAGAAAAATGCCTTCCTGGGCGGGGCCGCCACGGCGGTCCTCATGAACACCTGGAATGTGCCGGTGTCACGCATGACCGGCGTGGCCCGCGAAATCGCGCTCACGCTGGCCGAGCGCGGGGAAGGCAACATCACGGGCCCGACCTTCCCGTTCGACCCCGAGGGATTCAAGCAGGCGGCTGTCGATCTGCTGCAGCAGGCCAACGTCGAAGTGCTGAACTACACCTGGATCGAGGACGCGATCATGGAAGGCTCGCGCATCAAGGGCGTGATCATCCAGAACAAGTCCGGTCGCCAGGCGATTCTGGCGAAAACCGTTGTCGACGCCACGGGTGATGCCGACGTCGCCGCCGCAGCCGGCGCCGAGTACGTCAAGGGGCGTGAGTCGGACAACAAGATGCGCCCGATGAGTGTGCTGTTCAGGCTCGGGGGTGTCGACCTGGGCAAAGTGATCGAGTACTGCCGCAGCCAACCGAAAGAGTACTTCACGGCCGACCCCAACTTTCACATCATCCAACCTGAAAAGGGGCTCGTTCGGCTGTCTGGCTTCTTCCATATCGCCGACAAGGCCCGCGCGGCTGGCGAACTCCCGGAAGAGATCCACTACCTCCGGTTCGAGGGCATCGACGTTGCACACGGCATCGTCACCGTGAACAACTCGCGCGTCTACGGCGTCGACGGCACCAACGCCTGGGACATCTCACGCGCCGACACCCAGGCCCGGCTGCAAAACCGCCAGCTGAAGACCGTCATCCGCAAATACATCCCCGGCTTCGAGAATGCCTATGTCATCGACTCCTCGCCGACGGTCGGCGTGCGCGAAACGCGCCGAGTGCGCGGCCCCTATGTGCTGCCGCAGGAGGACCTGGTTGCGCAACGCACATTCGACGACAGCGTGATCCGCGTCTGGCGACACATGGCAGCAGGGCGCGACTGGCACAAGGCCGAGGGGGGCGAGGGCGCGCCGAATGACGCCGTCTACCGCACTGTGACCACAGACCTGACGTGGTTCGAGATCCCGTGGCGCGTGTTCACGCCGAACAAGGTCGACGGCATGACCGTGAGTGGCCGTGTGCTGTCCGTCACGCACGAAGCGGACATGTGGACCCGTGGTCAGTACTGCTGCCTGGTGACCGGGCAGATCGCCGGTGTCGGCGCAGCGCTGGCAGCCGAGCAGGGCGTCACGCCCGGCGCGCTCGACGTGCGCCAGTTGCAAAGCGCCCTGGGGCAGCAAGGCATCGACGTGGGCTCGGCTGCCGAAAAGCTCGTGCCAGAGGCCGCCTGACCCTTGGCCAAACAACCCACAAGCAAAGGATTGTCTTCATGAAGATTCTTTCATTCCTCGCCGCCGCGGCAGCCACCCTGTGGATGGGCGCCAGCCCACCGGCGCTTGCAGAACCGGCCTATCCGACCAAACCGGTCACCATCGTCGTTGCATTCCCACCCGGCGGCACAGCCGACTTGCTCTCTCGCGTGCTGGCCGTGAAGCTCGGCGAAGCCTGGAAGCAGACTGTCGTCGTCGAGAACCGGGCGGGCGCGAGCGGCATCATCGGATCGCAGTACGTCGCCCGGCAACCGGCGGACGGCTACACGCTGATGGTGGTCCCCATCACGCACGTCACCAACTCGAGCCTGTTCGCCAAGGTGCCGTTCGACCCGATCGAAGACTTCACGCCGATCTCCATGCTCGCCTCGTCGCCGCTGATGATCGTCAGCAGCAACAGCTTTCCGGCGAAGAACATGGGCGAACTGGTGGCGCTGGCGAAAGCCAAGCCCGGCTCCCTGAACTGCGGCTCGGCCGGCACTGGCACCTCGCAGCACCTGGCCTGCGAATTGTTCAAGAGCACGGCCAGGGTGGACATCAAGCACGTGCCCTATAAGGGCAATGCAATGGCCATGACCGACGTGATGGGCGGTCAGATCGAGCTGTTGTTCGACCAGATGGCCACCGCTGTGCCGCATGTGAAGGCGGGCCGGGTCCGCGCCTTGGCAGTCACCAGCGCCACGCGTTCGCCCGCGATGCCCGACGTACCCACGGTCTCCGAATCCGGTCTCCCGGGCTTCGAGACCAACGCCTGGTTCGGGATCGTCGGGCCGCGTGACATGCCCAAAGACGTGGTCGATAGCATCAACGCGTCGCTGCGCAAGGTGCTGGCGCGCACGGAGGTGAAGAAACAGCTCGGCGATCAGGGACTCGAACTGACGCCCAGCTCGCCCGAGGAATTCCGCAGCACGTTGAAGTCCGAGACGACCAAGTGGGCTTCCGTGATCAAGGAAGCCGGCGTCAAGCTCGAGTGAGGGATTCTTTCATGAACACTGGTGAATCCCTGGCTCTCAGGCTCGATCCGAAGGACAACGTGGCGATCGCCCGCAACGCGCTCTCGCGCGGCAGTGTCCTGTCGGAGTACGAAGGCGTGGTCGTCGGTGCCGACATACCGGCGGCACACAAGGTCGCGATAGCTGATATCGAGCAGTCCGAACCGGTCCGGCGGTACGGTCAGATCATCGGCTTTGCTACCCAACCGATTCGACGGGGCGAACACGTGCACACGCACAACCTGACCATGGGCGCGTTCGAACGCGACCATGCCTTCGGGGCCGACGCGCGGAAGCCCGAAGCCGCCGCGGAGCCGGCAACGTTCCTCGGCTTTCGGCGGCCGGACGGCCGGGTCGCGACGCGCAACTACATTGGCGTGGTGAGCACTGTCAATTGCTCGGCTTCCGTCACCAAGCTCGTCGTCGAGCATTTTTCCAAGGCAGGCATGCTCGATGCCTATCCCAACGTTGACGGCGTGGTCCCCGTCACGCACAGCTTCGGTTGCTGCATCGACCACAACGGCGACGGTGTGAATCAGTTGCGCCGAACGCTGGGCGGCTATGTGAAGCACGCGAATTTCGCGGGCGTCGTGGTCATCGGGTTGGGCTGCGAGGCCAATCAGATGGGGGCCATGTTCCTGGCGCAAGGGATTGAACCCGGGCGCACGACCGTCCCGTTGGTGATACAGGACTTGGGCGGCACACGCAAGACCGCGGACGCGGCGATTGCAGCCATAGAAAAGATGCTTCCCGCGGCCAACCAATACACCAGGGTGCCAGTGTCCGCCGCGCACCTGACGGTCGCGTTGCAGTGCGGTGGGTCCGACGGCTACTCCGGCATCACGGCGAATCCGGCTCTCGGCGTTGCGGTCGATCTTTTGGTCGCGCAGGGTGGCACGGCGATCCTGAGCGAGACCCCGGAGATCTATGGCGCAGAGCACCTGCTCACGCGACGCGCGGCCTCGCCCGAGGTCGGACAAGGCATCGTCGACCTGATCAAGTGGTGGGAAAGTTACGCCGACCGAGAGAAGGGCAGCATCGACAACAACCCGACGCCCGGCAACAAGGCGGGCGGACTGACGACCATTCTCGAGAAGTCGTTGGGCGCCGTTGCAAAGAGTGGCTCGTCGGCCCTGATGGGGGTCTATCGGTACGCGGAACCGATCACCGCCCGCGGGCTGGTGTTCATGGACGCCCCCGGCTACGACCCGATGGGCGCTACTGGCCAGATCGCCAGTGGGGCGAACCTGGTTGCTTTCACGACCGGCCGCGGTTCCTGCTTTGGTTCGAAGCCTGCGCCCTCCATCAAGCTCGCCACCAATTCAACGATGTATGCGCGCATGCGCGACGACATGGACGTCAACTGCGGCGACATCATGGACGGCGACGCCACGCTCGAGCAAAAGGGAAGGGAAATCTTCGAGAAGATGCTGGCCGTCGCGTCCGGCGAAAAGTCGAAGAGCGAGCAGCTAGGCGTGGGCAACGACGAAACCGTTCCTTGGATGATCGGCGCTCAGATGTGACCCGCGAATAGGGCGATGTCAACGGTGGCCAAACGGTACAGGGATGGTCGCGGGCGTTGGCGGGGCCGTACTTTTCGCGCTTTGAAACCCCGGGAGTTCCGATCACCGGTGACGGGATGGACACACGCCATGACCCATTCGCTCGCTTTCCTCCGCACCGTTTTGCTGGTCGAAACCCATCGCGCCATGAGCATCTCATGAACAACTTCGACAGCCGCGACCTTCGCACGACACTCGGCGCGTTCACTACCGGCGTGACGGTGGTGACCACCGTCGATGCCACTGGTAGGCGCCATGGCATTACTGCTAACTCCTTCAGTTCGGTCTCGCTTGACCCGCCCTTGATCCTTTGGAGCCAGTCGCTGAACTCGAGGAGCTATCCGGCATTCCGTGACGGGGAGCGCTTCGTGGTGAACATCATGGCGCATGACCAGGCGCACGTGTCCGACCAGTTCGCAAAAGCGGCCGAAGACAAGTTCGCCGGAATCGCCACCTCCGAGGGTATCGGTGGCATGCCAATCATCGAGGGAAGTGCAGCCCATCTGGAATGTGTCAAGGTTGCGGCATGGCCTGGCGGCGATCACGTCGTGTATCTTGGCCGTGTGGAAAAGATCCGTCGTGCGCCACGCAAGGCCTTGGCCTTTGGCGAAGGCTGCTACATGGTCACCTTCGCGCAAGAACTCGGCGGTGCCATCGCATCGGAGGACGCTTGTGGCTTCCCGGCGACGATCGAGGCGGTGCGCTTGGCCAGCGCGGCGATGCCGGAAATCTGTGAGCAGGTCGGTCGGCACACCGCGTGCTTGGGGGCCTGGGGCAACCGTGGCCCGACTATCGTGCGCTGGGAACCCTCAGGTCGTCCGGTCAGCCGGCAATTGCAGACTGGCGTCGTGGTGAGCCTCACTCAAGCGGCGACCGGGCTGGCCTTTGCCGCGTTCTACGACGCCGACACAATCCAGCCGGAACTGGCCCGTGAACTCGCGGCTAATGCTGGTATGAGCGGGCCGAAGATCGGGGTCTTGATGGGCCAACTCGCAGAGGCGCGGTCACGAGGCTTGGCCCGGACAATCGGCGCCACGCCTTCGGAGCGCCACCAGGCGACGGTGAATGCATTGAGCGCTCCGATCGTGAACGCCAAGGGCGAAATGGTGTTGGCACTAACGGTGATGAACCGAGCTGATTTGCTGGATCCCGACTGGAACGGACCTGTAGCCACAGCGCTGCGGGCGGCAGCTAGAGAGCTGTCCTGGCGTCTTGGTTTCAAGAAATCAGTTCCCGCCTGAGGCTCAACTACCGACGATACACGCTGCGTGTCTGTCGAGCTCCGACGCCTTGAGGACGAGGAACCCCCCGCCGATCGCGAGCCCGCGCACGATCTCGATCGCAAGTGCAGCGGCCAGAAGGGAAAGCGTGGCGCGGAACCTTGCGTGCGAGGGAAAAAAGTGGCCTAGGTTTAGGCAAAAATGGCCAGAACTTTAGGGAACCTACGTCGGCTCAGCCAGAAGGAGACTCCATGCCAGACGACACTACCTACCAACCGCGGTGCGCATTACCGTGCCCGAATCAATGTCAACGAGGACCATGAGGTCCGCTACTGGACGCAGGCCCTCGGCGTGTCCGAAGCCAAGTTACGCGAAGCCGTGGCCGCAGTCGGCGTCAGTGCCGACGCGGTGCGCCAGCACCTGGGCAAGCTTCAGAAGTAGGCTCTGCGCCCGCTCAGGCCGGGTCAATCACTGCCTGGCGCTGTCGTCCCCCGCGGCTTCCTCGGTTTGGGCCGCATCGGTGCCAATGTCCGGGGTGCCCGGGAAGCCGGACTTTTTGTTCGCCTCGCGCCCCATACGGCTGCCCTCCTCGGGAGGGTCCTGCCCGTTGGCGCGGCTTTGCTCTATGTTGCGACCCGAGGATGCCCCAGGGTCTCCGAGCCTTGCTTCATGGGCCGGCGACGGCACGGCGGGCTGATGTTTGCCTTCGGTCATTCCGCGATCTCCTTGTGCAAAACAAAAGCGTCGCCACGGTGCCTCCCAGGAAGAGTAGTAGTTCGCCCACGTTGGTGTAGGCGGTCATCGACGGGTGGCGCTGTCGCTAAGCGCTGACACGCACTCGGCGGCCTCACAAGTAGGATGCCGGAACCATTCACCTACCTCGAGGAAGCCCCAGCCGATGACTGACCATCTCCGCTCGATCGCCACCGTGGACGAACCGGATCCGGGCGTCTTTCATTGGGTCCTGATCGAGAGCACAAAGGATGCTTCGGTCTACCAGGAGCTTGAAGCACGACAGCTGGACACATGCGCTCATACCAATTTGCGTTCAATAGATTAGATATGATGTTGTCCCACGAACTTCAAGGAGTCGTGGATGAAGACATTGATCGTGGGTGATAAGCCGACTGTCGAGCGCTT
>NZ_JAUJZH010000049.1 GCF_030486595.1 Variovorax ginsengisoli
TGTTGATCGTGATGCCGCGCGCCTTTTCTTCAGGAGCCGCGTCGATCTGGTCGTAGGCCTTCGCTTCGCCGCCGAACTTGGCCGACAGCACGGTGGCGATCGCCGCCGTCAGCGTCGTCTTGCCATGGTCCACGTGACCGATCGTGCCCACGTTGACGTGCGGCTTCGTGCGGGTGAATTTTCCTTTTGCCATTTTCTATCCTTGAAAGAGCAGGCCCGTGTGGGGTTTAACGTCTGCACCCTGTTGCTGGTTCGTCCGCCACGGGCAGCGGAAGGCACAAGGTCGCAGACGGCGGGGCGCAAGCCCCTGATGAATTACTTCGAGCGCGACGCCACGATGGCTTCGGCCACGTTGCGCGGTGCTTCGGAGTAGTGCTTGAATTCCATCGTGTACGTGGCGCGGCCTTGCGTGGCCGAACGCAGCGTGGTCGAGTAGCCGAACATTTCCGACAGCGGGACTTCAGCCTTGATGAGCTTGCCGCCGCCGATCATGTCGTCCATGCCCTGCACCATGCCGCGACGCGACGAGAGGTCGCCCATCACGTTGCCGGCGTAGTCTTCGGGCGTTTCGACTTCCACGGCCATCATCGGCTCCAGGATCACCGGCGAAGCCTTGCGGGCGCCTTCCTTGAAACCGAAGATCGCGGCCATCTTGAAGGCCATTTCGTTCGAGTCCACGTCGTGGTACGAGCCGAAGTGCAGGGTGACCTTGACGTCGACGACCGGGTAGCCGGCCAGCACGCCTTGGGTCAGCGCTTCGATCACGCCCTTCTCGACCGCCGGGATGTACTCGCGCGGCACCACGCCGCCCTTGATCGCGTCGACGAACTCGAAACCCTTGCCGGCTTCGTTCGGCTCGAGCTTGAGCACCACGTGGCCGTACTGGCCCTTGCCGCCCGACTGGCGAACGAACTTGCCTTCGGCATCTTCGACCGTCTTGCGGATGGTTTCGCGATAGGCCACCTGCGGCTTGCCGACGTTGGCTTCGACACCGAACTCGCGCTTCATGCGGTCGACGATGATTTCGAGGTGAAGCTCGCCCATGCCGGAGATGATGGTCTGGCCGGATTCTTCGTCGGAACGAACGCGGAACGACGGATCTTCCGAGGCCAGCCGCTGCAGCGCGATGCCCATTTTTTCCTGGTCGGCCTTGGTCTTCGGCTCGACGGCCTGCGAGATCACGGGCTCGGGGAATTCCATGCGCTCGAGCGTGATGATCGCGTCAGGGTCGCACAGCGTTTCGCCGGTCGTGACGTCCTTCAGGCCCACGCAGGCGGCGATGTCGCCGGCGCGGATTTCGTCGATTTCAAGACGCTCGTTGGCGTGCATCTGCACGATACGGCCGATGCGTTCCTTCTTGCCCTTGACCGGGTTGTAGACGGTGTCGCCCTTGCTCAGAACGCCCGAGTAGACGCGCACGAAGGTCAGCTGGCCGACGTAGGGGTCGGTCATGAGCTTGAATGCCAGCGCCGAGAACTTTTCCTCGTCGGTCGGCTTGCGGCTGGTTTCCTTTTCGTCGTCGTCGGTGCCTTCGACCGGCGGGATGTCCATCGGCGAGGGCATCAGCTCGATCACGGCGTCGAGCATGCGCTGCACGCCCTTGTTCTTGAACGCGCTGCCGCACATCATCGGCTGGATCTCGCCGGCGATGGTGCGGGTGCGCAGGCCGAGCGTGATCTCGGCTTCGGAGAGGTCGCCCTCTTCGAGGTACTTGTTCATGAGCTCTTCCGACGCTTCGGCGGCGCTCTCGACCATCTTCTCGCGCCATTCCTTGGCGGACTCGAGCAGTTCGGCCGGGATTTCACGGTAGTCGAACTTCATGCCTTGCGAGGCTTCATCCCAGTAGATGGCCTTCATCTTGCGGAGGTCGACCACGCCCTGGAACTTGTCTTCGGCACCGATCGGGATCACGATCGGCACGGGATTGGCCTTCAGGCGGTCGACCATCATCTGGCGCACGCGGAAGAAGTTGGCGCCGACGCGGTCCATCTTGTTGACGAACGCGAGGCGGGGCACCTGGTACTTGTTGGCCTGGCGCCAGACGGTTTCGGACTGGGGCTGCACGCCGCCGACCGAGTCGTACACCATCACGGCGCCGTCGAGCACGCGCATCGAGCGCTCGACTTCAATCGTGAAGTCCACGTGGCCCGGGGTGTCGATGATGTTGATGCGGTGCTCGGGCATCGAGTGGTCCATGCCCTTCCAGAAGCAGGTCACGGCCGCCGAGGTGATCGTGATGCCGCGCTCTTGTTCCTGCTCCATCCAGTCGGTGGTCGCGGCGCCGTCATGCACCTCGCCCAGCTTGTGGGTCACGCCGGTGTAGAACAGGATGCGTTCGGTGGTGGTCGTTTTGCCGGCGTCGATGTGCGCCGAGATACCGATGTTGCGGTAGCGCTCGATGGGGGTCTTGCGTGCCATGAAATTTACTCCGTTAACGGATGAAAGCCCGCCCACCGCTCTCGGTGGGTCGGGCTTCCAGCCTGTCTGATTTGGGGGGACGAGCTCTTAGAAGCGGAAGTGGCTGAAGGCCTTGTTGGCTTCGGCCATGCGATGCACTTCATCGCGCTTCTTCATGGCGCCGCCACGGCCTTCCGTGGCTTCCATGAGTTCGTTGGCCAGACGCAGGGCCATCGACTTTTCGCCGCGCTTGCGGGCGGCTTCCTTGATCCAGCGCATCGACAGCGCCAGACGACGGACCGGGCGCACTTCGACCGGCACCTGGTAGTTCGCACCGCCGACGCGGCGCGACTTCACTTCGACCATCGGCTTCACGTTGTTGATGGCGATGGTGAAAGCTTCCAGCGGGTCCTTGCCCGGGTTCTTCTTCTCGATCTGGTCGAGCGCACCGTAGATGATGCGCTCGGCGATCGCCTTCTTGCCGCCTTCCATGATCACGTTCATGAACTTCGACAGCTCGACATTGCCGTACTTGGGATCCGGCAGGATTTCACGTTTGGGGACTTCGCGACGACGTGGCATGTTACTAACCTCTTTGCTTCAGTTGGCGCCTTTGCAGGCACCGCGAGAGCCAACAAGAACTCTCACTTACTCGACCCAATATCGGGTCACTTCGTTCGATGCGCCGGCCAGGGCACCCGAACACCGCTGAATGAAATACAGAAGGGCTTAGGCCTTCTTGGGACGCTTCGCGCCGTACTTGGAACGCGACTGCTTGCGGTCTTTCACGCCTTGCAAGTCGAGCGAACCGCGCACGATGTGGTAGCGAACACCGGGCAAGTCCTTGACACGACCGCCGCGAACCAGCACGACGCTGTGTTCCTGCAGGTTGTGGCCTTCGCCGCCGATGTAGGAAATGACTTCGAAGCCGTTCGTCAGGCGCACCTTGGCGACCTTGCGCAGCGCCGAATTCGGCTTTTTCGGGGTCGTGGTGTAGACCCGGGTGCAGACACCGCGACGCTGCGGCGAGTTCTGCATGGCAGGGCTCTTCGAATTGATCTTTTCGACCGTCCGACCCTGACGCACCAGTTGATTGATGGTTGGCATGAATGAATAAGTCCCAAAACTGCCCCCGCAGGCCCTAGGCGTGAACCGGCCGGACGGGGAAACGACCAAGAACTGGTCGAAAACGTGAATCCCTTCGGAAATTCCGAAAAGCCCACGAGTATACAACACCCGTTGCCAGGTTGGGCTAACTTTGTGTAGCCCGGCCCGGCACTACTTGATCCAGAGGCGGACGGCGTCCCAGGCACGCCCCAGGACACCGGCTTGCTGGACCGCATCCAGCGCCAACAGCGGCACTTCGGCCACCGGCTCGTCGCCGAGCGTGACCTTCAGGGAGCCGACCGGCTGGAACTTGGTGAAGGGCGCGACCAGCGGATCGGGGCGCACCACCTGGGTCTTGATCTTGGCTGCCGCGCCGGCCGGCACGGCGACCACGATGGCGTCGGGGCGGCCCAGCTTGACAGTGTTCTGATTGCCCTTCCAGACGGCGGGCGTCGCCACGGCCTGATTGGCTTCGAACAGGCGGACGGCGTCGAAGGCGGTGTAGCCCCAGTTCAGCAGCTTCTGCGACTCGTTGGCGCGGGCGTTCTCGCTGGCCGTGCCCAGCACGATCGACAGCAGGCGGCGGCCGCCCGTCAGGTTCGGGAAGTCACGCTTGGCGGTCGCGACCATGCCGTAGCCCGCCGCCGGCGTATGGCCGGTCTTGAGGCCATCGACCGTCGGATCGCGGAACAGCAGCAGGTTGCGATTGGTCTCGTTGGTCGAGGGCGTGCCCGGCAAGCGGTACTTCTTGATCGCGTAGTAGTGCAGGTACTCGGGGAAGTCGCGCATCAGGCGGGTCGCCAGGATGCCCAGGTCGCGCGCGGTGGTGGTGTGGCCCGGCTCGGTCAGGCCTTCGGGGTTCTTGTAGGTCGTGTTCTTCATGCCGAGGGCCTTGGCCTGCTCGTTCATGAGTTCGACGAAGTGCTCGACCGTGCCGCCCACGCCTTCGGCCAGCGCCACCGTGGCGTCGTTGCCCGACTGCACGATCACGCCCTTGAGCAGGTCCTCGACCGGGACCTGCATCTTCGGGTCGATGAACATCCGTGCGCCGGGCATCTTCCAGGCCCGCGCACTGACCGGCAGGGTCTGCGTCAAAGTGATCTTTTGGGCGCGCAGCGCGTCGAAGACCAGATAGGCCGTCATCAGCTTGGTCAACGAGGCCGGCTCGACGGCGGCGTCGATGTCCTTCTGGGCCAAGGTCTGGTTGGCCGTGACATCCAGCAACAGGAAGCTGCGGGCCGCCACCTCGGGCGGCGTCGGCACCTGGGCCCCGGCGGCAAGACACGAAAATGCGGCGGCAGCCACTGCGAAGGCGCGCAGCGCTTCAACGAAACGGTTCATGGGGGAAAAGACTAGCCCGCGCGCAGGTGGCGGACGACGAGATTCTTGAGCAGCGGCAATTGTCCGTGAAAGAAATGGCCGCCCCCGGGAACTACTGTGACAGGAAGTGACTGCGGCCGCGCCCAGTCCATGACGGCGGCCAGTGGCACCGTGTCGTCCTGCTCGCCGTGCACCACCAGCGCGCGCTCGTGGGCGGCCTGCGGCAAACTCGCCACCGAGAAGCGGGAGGCCGCCGTTCCGACCAGCACCACCTGGCGGATGTCGCGCGCCGCCCAGAGCTTGTCGATGGCGCAGCTGGCGACGAAGGCGCCGAACGAAAAGCCGGCGATCGACAGCGGCCCCTCGGGTGCCAGCTGCGCGACCACCTCGCGCATGTCGTCACATTCGCCGCGGCCTTCGTCGTGCACGCCCTCGCTGGCACCGACGCCGCGGAAATTGAAGCGGACCGCGGTCCAGCCGCAGCTGACGAAGGCGCGCGCCAGGGTCTGCACGACCTTGTTGTCCATGGTGCCGCCGAACAGCGGATGCGGATGGGCGATCACCGCGACGCCCAGCGCCGGCACAGCGTCGGCCGCACGGTCGCGCAGCACCTCGATGGCGCCGGCGGCGCCCTGGATCCGGAGCTTCTCGGTCTGCGAATTCATGGCCGACCGCCCCTCAGCGCCCGACGTCGGGCGCGAGCAGCAGCCGTTCGACCACTTCGCCGTTCTTCAGGTGCGACTCGACGATCTCGTCGATGTCGTCGGCATCGACGAAGGTGTACCAGACCGCCTCCGGATAGACCACCGCGACCGGGCCGCCCGCGCAGCGGTCCAGGCAGCCGGCCTTGTTGACCCGGACCTTGCCCGGCCCGGCCAGGCCGGCCTCCCTGACGCGCGATTTGCAGCGGTCGAATCCGGCCTGCGCCTGGTGCTTGGAGCAGGAGTCCTCGTCGCCCTTGCGTTCGTTCAGGCAGAAGAAGATGTGGCGGCCGTAATAACCCGTCGGCGGGGGCGTGCTGGAACTCGACATCGCCCGATTCTATGGAGCCGGCGCCCCCGGCGCGCGGCGCGAGAGCACGGCCAGCACGTAAGCGAGGGTTGCAAACGGCCAGAGCCATCCCAGCCACTGCGCCAACCCGTGGAAGCGGATGAACCGCCCCTGCTCCCAGGTCGCCAGCGTCTGGGCGAAATAGGCGCTCTCGGGCGCCTGGTTCAGCAGGCTCAGGTGCACTACCAGCGCGATCAGCAGCAGGGCCGCGCAAAGCCGCCGCGGCGCGCCGAGCAGCAGCACGCCGACGATCAGCGCCGCCGCGATCCCGACCTGGACCGGCAGGCTCAGCCAGGCCCAGGCGTGCGGGGGGCCGTAGCTGAGGGCCGCCGAGAGCGCCGAGGCCGCCACCCCGGCCAGCAGGATCGAGGGCAGCAGGATCGCCCGCCGGGCGACCGAGCGCGTGATCAGGAAGCCGAGCAGGCAGGGCACCAGCGCACCCAGCATCACGCACAGCAGTTCGACCCCCGGCACCAGCGGCTCGAGCTCGAACTGGCGCACCGGCATCCAGTCGATGAAGGGCGTGTCGACCAGCCAGTCGGCGATGGCGGCTTCGAGCCGCTCGAACACCTGGCCCAGGCCGAAGCTGACCGCGGCCGGAAAGAGCAGCGCGACCGGCCACAGGGCCAGCAGCACCAGGCCGCCGCGCGAATCCTCGAAGAACCAGTTCGATCGGGTCCGCTGCCAGTGCGCCACTGCGCCGAGCCGCTCGAGCGCCGCCGCCGTCACCGCGCCGGCCAGGACGCCAGCTATGTTGAGCCCGAGGTCGACGTTGGACGGAATGCGCGCCGGCAGGTAGCTCTGCAGCGTCTCCATGGCGAACGAGATCACCGCCCCGACCGCGGTGGCTCGCAGCACCGCGCCGACGGCGCCGGTGCCCGGCCGGTTGCGGATCACCGCGATGGCGGCCAGGAAACCCAGCGGCATGTAGCCGACGACGTTGATGCCGAAGTCGAAGGCGGTCCAGTACTTGGGCCACGGCGCCGCCAGGTAGGCCCAGGGCGCGATGCCCTGGTCGCGCCAGTCGGCGAACGGGTAGAGGCTGGCGTAGACGATCAGCGCGGCATAGGCCAGCGCCAGGGGCAAGGCGACGGACTTGTGCTGCGTGGCCACCGCACTCAGAACGGCTTGACGACCACCAGGATCACGATCGCCAGCAGCAGCAGCACCGGCAGTTCGTTGAACCAGCGGTAGAAGCGGTGGCTACGACGATCGGTGCCGGCGACGAAGCGGCGCAGCAGCACGCCGCAACCGTGGTGGTAGCCGAGCACCAAGACCACCAGGGCCAGCTTGGCATGCATCCATCCGTTGCCCGGTCCGCGCCCGATGCCGTAGCCAAGCCAGAGCCAGAGGCCGAAGGCGAGCGCGGGCAGCGCCAGCAAGGTGGTGAAGCGAAACAGCTTGCGCGCCATCAGCAGCAGGCGGCTGCGCTCGGCGACCGATTCGGGCGCCACCAGCGCCAGGTTGACGAAGATGCGCGGCAGGTAGAACAGCCCGGCGAACCAGCTGGCGATGAAGACGATGTGCAGCGATTTGACCCAGAGCATGGCGGCAGTTTAGGTGGTCGCGTTTCGCCGCGCGGTCGCGGCCGTCCGCTGGCGGACGCGCAAAAAAAAGCCCGACGTCAAAACGTCGGGCTTGGGAAGCCCTTTTGCTGTCACACATCAAGGCACCCGCTCAGGGAGGAAAAGCGGGGGGCAGCAAGCCGCCCAAGACAGAATTTAACAAAGGCAAAACAACCTATCAAGCAAGGTTTGCCATTTTTTTGAACTTATGGCTGAAATCCTTAGTACAAACAGACTCGTTCTTGACTGGTTATAAACAGAAACAGACAGCAGCCCCCTCCAACGCGCCCTCATCCGGCAGCGGCACGCTCTTGGGGCACAATTTTCGCCATGACCCTCCTTGCCCCTTTCCCCGCTGGTCGCCCCCGCCGACTCCGCCGGGACGACTTCACGCGCAACCTGGTGCGTGAGCATTCGCTCTCTTCCCATGACCTGATCTATCCGGTCTTCGTCCAGGAGGGTAAGAAGCGGCGCGATCCGGTCGCCTCGATGCCGGGCGTCGAGCGCCTGAGCCTCGACCTGCTGCTGCCGGTCGCCGAGCAGTGCGTGGCACTCGGGATTCCGGTCATGGCCCTGTTCCCGGTGATCGACGCCCGGCTCAAGACACCGGCCGGCGACGAGGCCTTCAATCCCGATGGCCTGATCCCGCGCGTCGTCGCCGCGCTCAAGTCGCGCTTTCCGGAACTGGGCGTGATGACCGACGTGGCGCTGGACCCCTACACCAGCCACGGCCAGGACGGGCTGCTCGACGACAGCGGCTACATCCTCAACGACCCGACCGTCGAAGTGCTGGTCAAGCAGGCGCTCGCGCAATCGCGCGCCGGCGTCGACATCGTGGCGCCGAGCGACATGATGGACGGCCGGATCGGCGCGATCCGAACCGCGCTCGAGGCGCGCGGCGACGTCCACACGCGGATCATGGCCTACAGCGCCAAGTTCGCGAGCGCCTTCTACGGCCCGTTCCGCGACGCCGTCGGCTCGGCCGCCAACCTCGGCAAGAGCAACAAGAAGGTCTACCAGATGGACCCTGGCAACAGCGACGAAGCGCTGCGCGAGGTCGCGATCGACATCGCCGAAGGCGCTGACATGGTGATGGTGAAGCCCGGCATGCCCTACCTGGACATCGTGCGCCGGGTGAAGGACGAGTTTCGCGTGCCGACCTTCGCCTACCAGGTCAGCGGCGAGTACGCGATGCTGAAGGCGGCGGCGCAGAATGGCTGGCTGGACCATGACGCGGTGATGCTCGAAAGCCTGCTGGCCTTCAAGCGCGCCGGCGCCGACGGCGTCCTCACTTATTTCGCGCTGGACGCTGCCAGGCTGCTCAAGCAGTCCTGAGACCGGCCGCTTTCATGCGCATCTTCAAGATCGACGGCACCCAGGTCACCGAGCACGACGCCCTGGCCCCGATGGCCGCGCCCGGCGCCTGCGAGCGGGGCTACCTGTGGCTGTCGCTGACGCGCGAGGAGTTCCAGGCCTCGCTGCCGCAGGTGCAGGAGGTGCTGCAGTCGCTGTGCGGCACCCTGCTGCTCGACCTGCACGTGAGTGACCTGCTGAACGACCAGCTGCCCTCGCGCTTCGACTACACCTCGCAGTACGACTTGCTCGTGTTCCGCCGGCTGGCGGCCGCCAACGGCAAGGAGCCGGCACCCCAGGCCGACCCCTCCCCGCGGGGCGGTCCGCCGGTGCTGCGCCGGGTCGACACGCGGCCGGTGGGCTTCGCGGTGTTCGACCGGGTGCTGCTGTCGGTGCACCCCGAGGACGGCTCCGTGCGCGACACCTTCGCCGCCAAGCTGCTGGCCGCGGCGGTACCGGACGGCCGCGGCGCGGTCCCGGCGCTCGATGTCCGCGCCGTCTCGGCGCGCCTCCCTTCGGGGCCGGCCGACCTGATGCTGCGGGTGATCAACCAGATCGTCGACGCCTACCTCGACCTGCGACGCGAACTGACCCGCCAGCTCGACCACTGGCAGGCCGAACTGATCGACCCGCACAGCCGCTTCACCAACTGGAGCGCGCTGATGGATTCACGCCAGTCGCTCTACCACCTGGACGAGATCTGCGAGGACCAGCGGGCGGCCATACAGGACTGGATCGACTCGCTCGAGACCCTGCCGGCGCCCGCCGGCGCCGGCGAGCAGCGCGAACGCGAGCTGATCATGGTGCGCAGCCGCGACGTGCTCGAGCACATCGAGCGCGTGGTCCACCACGTGCGGCGCCTGGAGCAGAACGCCGAGACCGCGGTCCAGATGCATTTCAGCGTCCAGGGCCATCGCGCCAACGACATCATGCGGGTCCTGACCGTGCTGACCGCCGTCTTCCTGCCGCTCAACCTGATCGCCGGCATCTTCGGCATGAACTTCGAGTTCATCCCCCTGGTGCACAAGGCCGACGGCTTCTGGATCGCGATGGGCTCGATGGGCGCCATCGCAATCGCGCTCGTCCTGATCTTCTGGCGCAAGCGCTACCTGGCAAGAACCCGATAAAAAAAGAGCTGCCGCCGAAACAAAAAAGCCCGGCGAAGCCCGGGCTTAGTTGGTGAAACACCGCGGAACCGGCTTCGCCGGGCCGCTGGTGTTGCCCCCGGCGAGGGGGTGGGCGGCTACACGCAGTGAGCCAACCTGGGGGAGTACTTACTTCCCCGCTTGAACGCGCGGCTCGGCCGTCTTGTTCATGGTCGAGATCACACGGCTGTTGACGCGCGAGCCGGCGCTCACGTTCTGGTCGGGTGCATTGGCGGTGGCAACGGCCTGGGCGCGAACGGCTTCCGTGCTGGCGACCGAGTTGAACGCTTCGGCGCCGCGCGAGCCGCGCACCACGTTCTGGTTCGGAGCGGCCGCGGTGCGGGCGGCTTCGGCGCTGACTTCGTCGCGGCTCTTGGCCGAAGCGCCGGTGTGGACGCCTTGGTAGGCTTCGGCGTGGGCGCCTGCGGCGGCGAGGAAGGACAGGGCGGCAGCGGCGAGGATGTGGGAGGTCTTCATTTCAAGTTCCTTGGAGTTCGTCGGATTTGTCTTCAAACCAGGCTCGCTGTCGCTGGCCTGTGCGGGCTAGTGTCCAGGCGAATCCCTAGGGGAAAACACCAGGAAAAGAGACACCGAGTTTCCTTAATCGAAACAATGACGCTTCCCGCGAGATCCAAGGAAAAAGCCGGCCCGCACTTTCGCGCGGCCGGCCCTTGGCAAGACAAGAATCGGATCAGAGGCCGGCTTGCTGCGTCACCGGGCGGGTGATGTTGTATTGCGACGGCACCACGCTGTTCACGAAGGCCTTGCGGTCCAGGTTCTGGTTCGGCTCGTGCGCGGTAGCGACGGCTTGCGAGCGGATCACGGCGCGGTCGGCCGATGCGGTCAGCGCCGGGGCGACGCGCGAGGACACGCCGTCGGCGTACGGGTTTTCGCTGCGGGCGGCGACCACGGCCTGGGCATTCACCTCGGCACGGCTGTTGGCCGACACCGGGGCTTGCACGCCTTGGTAGGTTTCGGCCTGGGCAGCGGCGGCGGCCAGGATCGACAGGGCGGCGGCGGCGATGATCTTCGAGGTCTTCATTTCGATGTCTTTCATGGAGTGAGAGGAGCCTTGGCTCAGTGGGATAGAGTTTGCCTCGGATTGATAGGTATAAACCCTATGAAATCGAATCAAGGTGTTCATCAAATCGAAACAATGGAGTGCCATGGACGGTCTCGAACTGCTCAAAACCTTTCGTGAGGTCGCCTTGCGCGGCAGCTTCTCGCGCGCCGCCACGTCGCTCGGGATGTCCAAGGCCAACGCCAGCAAGTACGTGGCGCAGCTGGAAACCCGCTTCGGTGTCCGGCTGCTGAATCGCTCGACGCGCTCGGTCAGCCTGACCGATGCCGGCCACCTGCTGCTGGAGCGCAGCAAGCCCCTGCTCGAAATGATCGAGCGCACCGAGTCCGAGCTGCAGGGCCACGCTGGCCACCCGCGCGGCCGGCTGCGGGTGACGGCGCCGCACGGGCTGGGCAGCAGCAGCTTTTCGGGACTGATCGGCGAGTTCATGGTCACCTACCCCGACGTGCACGTGAGCCTGCACCTGAGCAACCGGGTGATCGACCTGGTGGAGGAAGGCGTCGACATCGCCTTGCGGCTGGGCCGCATTCGCGACGAGAACGTGATCGTCCGCCGGCTGCGCCTGATGGACCTGGCGCTGTGTGCCACACCGGGCTACTGGGCCCGCCGCGGCATGCCGAAGAAGCCCGACGACATGCGCCGGCACGATGTCCTGACCTACTCGCTGGCCGCCGGCGGGCCGCAGCTGCCGTTCGAGGTCGACGGCCAGCCCTACAGCGTGCCGGTGACCAGCCGGATGGACGCCAACGACGCCGCGCCTCTGATCGGCGTCGCACTGGCCGGGCTCGGCGCCATCTGCGTGCCGGTCATGATGGCGCAGTCGCACATCGAGCGTGGCGCGCTGGTGCCGGTGCTGAAGGATTTCATGCCGCGCGATCTCTGGCTTTACGCGGCCTATTCGCAGCGCCGCCACAACAGCGCCGCGCTGCGGGCGCTGCTGGATTTCCTCGAGGCCCGGGTGCGCGACCCCGAGCCGGTCACTTGATTCCGAACAGTCCCGCCGCGTTGCCCCAGGCGATGCGTTGCGCGACCTCGGGCGGCAGGTCGCCGAGCCAGGTGCGGTACCCGCGCATGATCTCGTCGTAGGCGCTCCAGCGCTGGTTGACCCAGGTGTCGGAACCGACCAGGAAGCGCTCCGGGTACTTCAGGATCAGCGCCCGCCATTCGGGGCACAGCGTGCCGCCGTCGCAGGTGAGGCCCGGCCGGTACGACAGCTCGCCCATCAGCAGCGGATAGCGCTCGAGCAGCGCCTGGACCCGCGCGACCGGCGGTCCGCCGATGCCGGTGTGGGCCCAGATCAGGCGCAGCGACCGGCCCCGGGACGGCGCGTTGGCCATCAGCAGGTCGATCGCCACGTCGTCGACGTGCGCCAGCACCGCCAACTGCCGCTGCTCGGCCAGCGCGATCAGCTTGCGGGCCACCGGCCCGTTGGCGTTGGCGCTGTCGTAGAGATGGAATTCGCCCAGCCCACGGTAGGGTCCGCTCGCCGTGCCGCGGGCCAGCTCGGCCTGCACCATCTCGTAGATGCTGTCGTCGCGGAACCAGTTGTCGTAGTCGTCGCGGTTGCGGTAGAGCCGCACGAAGGGCACCACCGTCACGCCGGCGGCGCGCGTCTCGCGGGCGGCCGCGAGCGTCTGGGTGCCGGCGTTGGGACGTGAGTTGGCGACGATCGCCTTGACGCCGTTGCGCTGCATCCGGGCCAGCGCTTCGGCCGGCGGATAGGGCCCGGCGTGGCCGTCCCAGGCTTCCTGGTTGTAGTGCAAGTGGGTGTCGAACAGCGGGCCGGCGTAGTCGGCCGCCCCTGCGAAAGGTGCCAGCAGCGCCGCCGCCAGGGCGAGCGGTGCGAAGCGAAGGCGCCTGCCGGCCACGGCCCGCGCGCCGCTCAGCCGAGGTGCTTGGCGAAGAAGGCCAGCGTGCGCTCCCTGGCGAGCTTGGCGGCCGCCGCATCGTAGGACCCGCGCTGGTCGCAGTTGAAGCCGTGGCCGCATTCGTAGACATGCACCTCGACCTCCGGATGCGCCTTCTTGAAGGCGTCGATGGTGTCGAGCGGAATCCAGTGGTCGTTGTTGCCGAAGTGGGCCAGCACCGGCACCTTGGGCTTGCGCGCCGTTTCCTCGGGGCTGGTCATGCCGCCGCCGTAGTAGGGGGCCGCCGCCGACAGACCCGACACCTCGGCCGCCGCGCGCCAGGTCAGCAGCCCGCCCCAGCAGTAGCCGACGATGCCGACCTTGCCGGCCTTCGACGCATAGTCGACCGCCGCCTGCAGGTCCTGCAGCACGCCCGGTGCCGGCAGCGCCTCGACCGCGGTCTTGAGGCCGAAGCCGTTCTTCATGTCGTCCTCGGTGTAGCCCAGCTCGACGCCCTGCTTCACGCGGTGGAAGGTGGCCGGCGCGACCGCCAGGTAGCCCTCGGCCGCGTAGCCGTCAGCCACCGAGCGGATGTGCGAATTGACGCCGAAGATCTCCTGGACGACCACCACCGCGCCCTTGGGCTTGCCCGCCGGCTCGGCGACGTAGGCGGGAAAGGTGAAGCCGTCTTTGGCGGTGAGATCGATGAATTGACCCATGGTCATGCTCCTTGAGAGGTTGGTTGTTGTTTCAATGCGCGTTCGACGAAATCGAGCCGGTCCTGGCCCCAGAAGATCTCGCCGTCGATGACGTAGCTGGGGGCGCCGAAGACCTTGCAGTCAATGGCTTCCTGGGTGTATTCCTCGTAGCGCTCCTGCACCGCCTGGCTCTGCGCCTGGTCGACCCGGCGGGCGTCGAGCCCGCATTCTGCCGCCAGCGCCTCCAGCACTTTCGGGTCGGCGATGTTGCGCTCCTGGACCCAGACCGCGGCGAACACCGCGCCGCACAGCGACATGGCCCGCTCGGTCCCGTCGTGGAGATCGGTGGCGATGATGAGGCGGGCGGCGTCGTCGCTGGCCACCGGGAAGAACTTGGGCTTGGGGTTGAGCTCGATGTCGAGGTGCTTCGAGCAGCGCGCCAGGTCGACCAGCCGGTAGGCCTGCCGCTGCGGCGCCCGCTTGCCGAGCGGCAGGCCGCCCGAGACCGGGAACACGGAGCCGAAGTCGATCGGCCGGACGCGCACGGCGGCGCCGGCGGCCTTGGCGATGGCGGCGAAGCGCGCATGCCCGAGGTAGGTCCAGGGGCTGTGCGGCGTGAAGTAGTAGTCGATGGTGCGGCTCAAGAGCGTCTCCTCGATGATGTAATCCGACGCAGACGGTTTTAACTGACGCACGGCTTCCGTGCAGGAGGTGGGTTTTGGACCAGGTACTCCTGATCACCGGCGCCAGCCGGGGCATCGGCGCGGCGACCGCGCTGCAGGCCGCGCGCCGCGGCTGGGCCGTGGCGGTCAACTATGCCAGCAACTCGCTGGCCGCGGACGAGGTGGTGCGCAGCATTCGCGCCGCCGGCGGCACCGCGATCACGGTCCAGGCCGACGTCGGCGACGAGGCCCAGGTGATCGCCATGTTCGAGAAGGTCGACGCCAAGCTGGGCCGCCTGACGGCGCTGGTCAATAACGCCGGCGTGGTCGACATGCAGGCCCGGGTCGACCAGATGAGCGTGGCGCGGCTCGAGCGCATGCTGCGCATCAACGTGATCGGCAGCTTCGTCTGCGCCCGTGAGGCGGTGCGGCGCATGAGCACCCAGCACGGCGGCAGCGGCGGCGTGATCGTCAACCTCTCGAGCGCGGCCGCGCGGCTCGGCTCGCCGGGGCAGTACGTGGACTACGCCGCCAGCAAGGGGGCGATCGAGAGTTTCACGGTCGGGCTGGCCAAGGAGGTGGCCGGCGAGGGCATCCGGGTCAACGCGGTGCGCCCGGGCCTGATCGACACCGAGATCCACGCCTCGGGCGGCCTGCCCGACCGCGCCTTCCAGCTCGCCGCCACCGTGCCGATGAAGCGCACCGGCAGCGCCGACGAGGTGGCGAACGCCATCGTCTGGCTGCTGTCGCCCGAGGCCAGCTATGTCACGGGCACCGCTCTCGACGTCACGGGTGGTCGCTGATGGCCACGCCCGCGATGGACATGATCAAGCCGCTGATCACGCTGCTGGCCATCGTGAACCCGCTGGCGATCGTGCCTTTCTTCATCCACTACACCCAGGGCTGCACCGACCTCCAGCGCAAGCGCACCGCCTGGGTGTCGGCCTTCAGCGCCTTCGTCGTGATCGCGGTCAGCGCGTTGCTGGGGCTGCAGCTGCTGTCGTTCTTCGGCATCTCGATCGCGAGCTTCCAGGTCGGCGGCGGCATGCTGCTCCTGATCAGCTCGCTGTCGATGCTGAACGCCGAGCCGGCGGAGTCCAAGACCAACAAGGACGAGATCCGCGCCACCGAGGTCAAGGCCTCGCTCGGCGCCTCGATCGCGGTCGTGCCGCTCACCATCCCGCTCTTGACCGGCCCGGCAACGATGTCGACGGTGGTCATCTTCGCCGACCGCACGCAGCATGTCTGGGAGCTGGCGATCCTGGTCGGCTACGGCGTGGTGATCGGCCTCGCGACCGGCGTCACCTTCTCGCTGGCCGAGCCGATCGCGCGGGTGCTCGGCAAGACCGGCATCAACGTGATGACACGGCTGATGGGCCTGATCCTCGCGGCGCTGGCGGTCGAGGTGATGGCCGACGGACTAGGCACCCTCTTCCCGGTGCTGCACCGCGCGGCCTGAAGCGCTACAGCGCGACCAGCCGCGGCGTGATCGCGTCGCCCTCGATGCGCAGTTCGGCGACCGAGATCGGCAGCTTGAAGCGGCGCGGACCGGCGCTGCCCGGATTGAGGTAGAGCACCGGGCCGCGCTGCTCGGCCAGCGGGCGGTGCGAATGGCCGGAGACCACGACCTGGATGCCGTCGGCCACGGGATCGATGCGCAACAGCGCCAGATCATGGATCGCGAACAGCCGCAGGCCGCCCGCTTCCAGCAGCGCCGTCTCCGGCACGCCATCGGCCCAGGCGGCGCCGTCGTTGTTGCCGCGCACAACGGTCAACGGTGCGATCGCCGCCAGGGCGTCGAGGATGCGCGGATCGCCGATGTCGCCGCCGTGCACGATCCGGTCGCTGCCCTGCAGGAAGGCCAGCGCCTCGGGCCGCAGCAGCCCGTGGGTGTCGGAGATCACGCCGATGCGCATGCGGCCGCCGGCGGCTCGGGTTTCAGCGGGCCTGGTCGACCCAGGCCACCAGCTCGGCCACCACCGCATCGCTGGCCGCGGCCAGCGCCTTGACGCCGCCGGGACCGTCGGCGGTCGGGGCCGGCTTGCGGGCGGTGAAGCTGCGCTGGGCCAGCACCCGGTCGCCGCCGGGCTGGCTGCGGGTCAGGGTGGCGCTAACGCGGACCAGCCCGACGCTGCGCTCGGGCGATTCGAAGTACTGGCTGAATTCCTCGAGCGTCACGCGCAGGGAATCGGGCAAGCGGCCTTCGGTGCGGGCGATGGTGGCGCTCTCCTCGGGGCCGAGCACCGTATGGCCGGCCGACAGCCCTTCCCGCAGCCGCTGGCGCAGCAGTTGCGCCGGCGGCTGGCTCCAGCGCGACTGGCCGTAGGGTCGCAGTTCGTTCGAGTCGGCGTAGCCCAGGCGGTACAGCAGCTGGGTGCCGTCGAGCCGCGAATTGGCATCGACCTCGGCCAGCGCGATCATCGGCAGGGCGCGCGGCGCCGAGCCGGCGGCGCTCGCCGGCGGCGCGGCCGGCGCCGCCAGGCCGGGTCCGAAGTCGTAGAGGGCGGCGCGCGCGGGCTTGTCGGGCAGCGCGCCGCAGCCGGCCAGGCAGATCGCCGCCACGAGGCCGGCCAGGGAATTCTTCAGGGTCATGGACGTCATGGAAGGGGCCTTCACGGACTGGCGGACGCCGCCGGCGCCGAAAAGCCGGGCTCGCCCGGGCCGGCGACCACGCCACCGTTGCCGAACAGCAGCGATTGCGGGTTGTCGCTGATGCCGTCGGCGGCGCGGCCGAGCCGGCGCACCGCGCGCGAGGTGTCGTCGGCGACCCGGTTCACGCGCGGCAGGGTCGCGTTGTTGAACGAATCGACGGCCAGCGCCAGCGACTTGGTGCCGTCGCCGAGGCGCTCGATCGGGCCGTCCTTGGCATTCAGGCGGGTCGCGGTCGCGTTGAAGCTGTTGGCGACCCGCGAGATGTCGGTGGCCGCGCCCTTGACCGCGACCATGGTGTCGCGGGTACGGTCGACCAGCGGCGGCAGCGCCTTGAGCGCCGGGTTGAGCCCGGTCTTGACCGTGTTGTCGAGCGACTTCGTGAGCTGGTTGGCGCTGGTCGCGGCGGCGGCGATGTTCTCGAGCGCGTCGGCGATCCGGTGCTGGTTGTCGTCGCCGAGCAGCAGGTTGACCTTCTTGGTGACCTCCTCGACGCGGCCGAGGATGACCTCGCCACGGTCCTGCAACTGGGCCAGCAGCGAGGGCTTGAGCGGGATGCGCGGCGGATTGGCGTTGTCGGGCTGCAGCGAGACCTGCGATTCGCCCTTGTCGTCGAGCGCGATGAAGGCCAGCCCGGTGACGCCCTGGTAGCTCAGCGTCGCGAAGGTCGAGGTGGTGAGCGGCACCCGCTCGTCGACCGAGATGCGCACCCGCACGTTGCCCTTGACCTTGGGGTCGAAGTCGATCGAGCTGACCCGGCCGACCGCGATGCCGCGGTAGCGCACCATCGCCTGCGGCTGCAGGCCACTCACCGCGTCGCGGGTGGACAGTTCATACACGTTGCGCACCGTGTCGTCGCGCGTGAGCCAGACCACCAGCGCGACGAGCACGGCGACCAGGCCGAGCACGAAGGCCCCGGCGGCGATGGCATGTGACTTGTTTTCCATGGCGGCTACCTTTCAGACAGCGGGACCGGCCGGCTGGCCGCCCCTTCGTGCAGTGCTTCCATGGCGCGCTGGCCGCGGCCACCGAGGAAGTACTCGTGGATGAACGGATGCGGATAGGCGATCACGTCGCGGGTGGTCCCGGAGACGATCACCTTCTGGTCGGCCAGCACCGCGATCCGGCTGCTGAGGTCGAACAGGGTGTCGAGGTCGTGCGTGATCATCACCACCGTGAGGCCAAGCTCGCGGTGCAGCCCGCGCAACAGGTCGCAGAAGCCGTCGGCGCTCTCGGGGTCGAGCCCGGCGGTCGGCTCGTCGAGCAGCAGCAAGGGCGGGTCCATGATCAGCGCGCGCGCCAGCGCCACCCGCTTGATCATGCCGCCCGACAGGTCGGACGGGCTCTTGGTGGCCTGCTGCGGACTCAGCCCGACCATCTGCAGCTTGACCAGCGCGGCGTCGCGGATCAGGTCGTCGGGCAGCAGCTTGAGTTCGCGCAGAGGGAAGGCGATGTTGTCGAGCACGCTGAAGGCCGAGAACAGCGCGCCGTGCTGGAACAGCATGCCGACATTGGCGGCGCCCATCGCGCTGAGCCGCGCGGGCGCATGGCCGAGCACGGTGACCTCGCCCTTGGTCGGATGCTCCAGCCCGAGGATCTGGCGCAGCAGCACCGTCTTGCCGGTGCCGGACCCGCCGACCAGCGACAGCACCTCGCCGCGCACGATCGTCAGGTCGAGGTCGCGGTGTACGACCTGGTCGCCGTCGGGCGACCTGAACACGGTCCAGAGCTTGCGGATCTCGACCACGCGCTCGGCGTCAGGCGGGATGATGAAGGTCATTGGAGCCCCCACGCTCGGCACTTCGTGTCCTCGCTGCCCCCCGAGGGGGCGCGAGCTTGATTGGGGCGGCCCGGCGCGGCGCTCATCAGCGCAACCCCACGCCCTTGAACAGCACCGCGAACAGCGCATCGACCAGGATCACCACCGTGATCGAGGTCACCACCGAGGAGGTGGTGCCGCGGCCCAGGCTCTCGGTGTTGGGTTTCACCTTCATGCCGAAATAGCAGCCGATCAGCGCGATCAGGATGCCGAACACCGCCGACTTGGACAGCGCGAGGTACAGGTTGGACATCGGCACCGCGCGCGGCAGCGCCGACAGGAAGTAGGCCGGCGAGATGTCGAGCGACAGGTCGGCCGCGATCATGCCGCCGAACAGCGCCGCCATCGAGGTCCACATGCTGATCAGCGGCATCGTGATGGCCAGCGCCAGCACCCGCGGCATCACCAGCCGGAAACCGTGCGGGATGCCCATCACGCGCATCGCGTCGAGTTCCTCGGTAACCCGCATGACGCCGATCTGCGCCGTGATGGCCGAGCCGGAGCGGCCGGCGATCAGCACCGCCGCCAGCACGGGACCGAGTTCGCGGATCAGCGACAGGCCGAGGATGTTGACGATGAAGGTCTCGGCGCCGTACTGGCGCAATTGCTGCGATGTCAGGTAGGCCAGCACCACGCCGATCAGCAGGCCGACCAGCGCGGTGATCGGCAGCGCCGTGGTGCCGAACTGGTAGATCTGGCCCGAGAAGTCGCGCCACGGGCCGCGCAGCGGCGCCCGCAGCAGCTTGCCGACGTCGAGCACCAGCTGGCCGATGAGGCCGAGGAAATCGCGCGCCACGAACATCATGCGTGTCCCGTTGTGGGCGAAGTGCCTGAAGCGCTCGGCGAAGGTCACCGTGGGTTCGACCGGCGGGCTGCAGGTGTAGAGCGCAACCTGGTCCAGCACCGCCTTGTGCTGCGAATCCATTTCGAGCCGCGCCGGCCAGGCCTGGCCCCAGTGGTTCCACAGCAGCTGGGCGCCGATGTGGTCGAGCTGCTCGATCGGCCGCAGGTCCCAGGGCCGGCCCTGCTGCGCCGGCACGCCCTTGAGACTGTCCGACAGCGTGGTCCAGGCCGGCATCGACGACATCGCCAGCACGGTCCAGCGGCCGCTGGCGACGGCCCAGCGCCCGCCCGCCTGCTCGCGTTCGTCGACGCGCGGCTGCGTGCCCTGCGCTTCTTGCGCTTCGGCGGGCATCGGCGAATCGGTCGGCATGAGGGCGGCGGCAGGCGTAGAGCGAACGGAAGAACGCAGCATCGTAACCGGGTGCGTTTGCGCCCAAGCTCCGGATTTCCGCCCCCGCGCGTAGGCGTTTCGCGCAACCCCCGGCGCTTTGCCACAATCGGCGGCTGGGCCGGATGGCCGCCGATTCCGATTTTTCTTCCCCCACTCGCCGGCGGCGCCGGCAGGAGAACGCCATGCAGATGAGCAAGACCCCGATCCACCATTTCGTCGGCGGCCGCATAGCGGCCCCCCGATCCTCGCGCACCCAGGATGTCTTCAACCCCGCGACCGGCGCCGCCACCGGCAGCGTCGCGCTGGCCAACCGCGCCGACGTCGATGCCGCGGTGGCCGCCGCCCAGGCCGCCTTCCCGGCCTGGGCCGACACGCCGCCGATCCGCCGCGCCCGCGTGATGTTCAAGTTCCTCGAGCTGCTCAACAAGCACAAGGACGAGCTGGCCCACCTGATCACGGCCGAGCACGGCAAGGTCTTCACCGACGCCCAGGGCGAGGTGACCCGCGGCATCGACATCGTCGAGTTCGCCTGCGGCATCCCGCAGCTGCTCAAGGGCGACTTCACCGACCAGGTCTCGACCGGCATCGACAACTGGACCCTGCGCCAGCCGCTCGGCGTGGTGGCCGGCATCACGCCCTTCAACTTCCCGGTGATGGTGCCGATGTGGATGTTCCCGGTGGCCATCGCGGCCGGCAACACCTTCGTGTTGAAGCCCAGCCCGATCGACCCGAGCCCCTCGCTGCGCATGGCCGAGCTGCTCAAGGAGGCCGGGCTGCCCGACGGCGTCTTCAACGTCGTGCAAGGCGACAAGGAGGCGGTCGACGCGCTGCTGGAGCACCCCGACGTCAAGGCCGTCAGCTTCGTCGGCTCGACCCCGATCGCCAACCACATCTACGAGACGGGCGCCCGCCACGGCAAGCGCGTGCAGGCCCTGGGCGGCGCCAAGAACCACATGGTCGTGATGCCCGACGCCGACATCGAGCAGACGGTCGACGCCCTCATCGGCTCGGGCTACGGCTCGGCCGGCGAGCGCTGCATGGCGATCTCGGTGGCGATGCTGGTGGGCGACGTGGCCGATCGCGTGATGCCGCTGCTGACCGAGCGCGCGAAGACGCTCAAGGTGCTCAACGGTACGAACCTCGACGCCGAGATGGGCCCGATCGTCACCCGCGCGGCGCACGAGCGCATCACGGGCTACATCGCCCAGGGTGAGAAGGAAGGCGCCAAGCTGGTGGTGGACGGCCGCGGCTTCGACGCCAGCGTCGCCGGCGAAGGCTGCGGCGAGGGCTTCTGGATGGGCGGCACGCTGTTCGACCACGTCACGCCCGAGATGCGGATCTACAAGGAAGAGATCTTCGGCCCGGTGCTCTCCTGCGTGCGGGTGCACGACCTCAAGGAGGCGGTCGACCTGATCAACGCCCACGAGTTCGGCAACGGCGTGTCCTGCTTCACGCGCGACGGCAACGTGGCGCGCGAGTTCAGCCGGCGCATCCAGGTCGGCATGGTGGGCATCAACGTGCCGATCCCGGTGCCGATGGCCTGGCACGGCTTCGGCGGCTGGAAGAAGAGCCTGTTCGGCGACATGCACGCCTACGGCGAGGAAGGCGTGCGCTTCTACACCAAGCAGAAGTCGATCATGCAGCGCTGGCCGGAGAGCATCGGAAAGGGGGCCGAGTTCGTGATGCCGACCGCGAAGTAGGCCGCGCACCGCCGCGGGCGGTGGCCGCATCCCCATAACGACAAGAGACAAGCAAGACCCGAATGAGCGATACGACCTTCGACTACATCGTGATCGGCGGCGGCACCGCCGGCGCGCTGATGTGCAACCGCCTGACCCGCAGCAAGCAGCAGCGCACCCTGCTGATCGAGGCCGGCCGCAAGGACGACTACCACTGGATCCACATCCCGGTGGGCTACCTCTACTGCATCGGCAATCCGCGCACCGACTGGCTCTACAGCACCGAGCCCGATGCCGGACTGAACGGCCGCACCTTGCGCTACCCGCGCGGCAAGACGCTGGGCGGCTGCTCGAGCATCAACGGCATGATCTACATGCGCGGCCAGTCGCGCGACTACGAGAACTGGGCCGCGCTCACCGGCGACGACACCTGGCGCTGGAACAACGTGCTGCCGGCCTTCAGGCAACACGAGGACTACTACCTCGGCGCCGACGAGATGCATGGCGCCGGCGGCGAATGGCGGGTCGAGAAGCAGCGCCTGCGCTGGGACATCCTCGACGCCTTCGCGCAGGCCGCGCAGGAGGCCGGCATCCCGCACAGCAGCGACTTCAACCGCGGCAGCAACGAGGGCGTGGGCTACTTCCAGGTCAACCAGAAGGACGGCTGGCGCTGGAACACGGCCAAGGCCTTCCTGCGCCCGACCTGCTACGGCCGGCCCAACTTCGAGATGTGGGTCAATGCCCACGTGACGAAGCTGATCGTCGAGACCCAGGCCGACGGCAGCCGGCGCTGCACCGGCGTGCAGGTCTGGGACGGCCACGAGATGGTCACGGCGCACGCCACGCGCGAAGTGCTGCTGTGCGCCGGCAGCATCGGCTCGCCGCAGCTGCTGCAGCTCTCGGGCATCGGCCCGGCCGACCTGCTGCGCCAGCATGGCATCGAGGTGGTCGCCGACTTGCCGGGCGTCGGCGCCAACCTGCAGGACCACCTGCAGATCCGCGCGGTCTACAAGATCAAGGACGCGCCGACCCTCAACGTGCTGGCCTCCTCGCTCTATGGCAAGGCGAAGATCGGCATGGAATACCTGTTCAAGCGCAGCGGCCCGATGAGCATGGCGCCGTCGCAGCTTGGTGCCTTCACGCGCAGTTCCCCCGAGCACGAATGGCCGAACCTCGAGTACCACGTGCAGCCGCTGTCGCTCGATGCCTTCGGCGAGCCGCTGCACAGCTTCCCGGCCTTCACCGCCAGCGTCTGCAACCTGAACCCGACCAGCCGCGGCACGGTGCGCATCAAGAGCGGCAAGTTCAGCGACGCACCGGCGATCGCGCCCAACTACCTGAGCACCGACGAGGACCGCAAGGTGGCGGCCGATTCGCTGCGCGTCACGCGCCGCATCGCGGCCCAGCCCGCGCTCGCCAGATACGCGCCCGAGGAATGGAAGCCGGGGGTGCAATACCAGAGCGACGAGGAGCTGGCGCGGCTGGCCGGCGACATCGCGACCACCATCTTCCATCCGGTGGGCACCACCCGGATGGGCGCCGACGGCGACCCGATGGCGGTGCTGGATTCGCGCCTGCGGGTGCGCGGCATCCAGGGGCTGCGGGTGGTCGACGCCGGCGCCATGCCGACCATCACCAGCGGCAACACCAACAGCCCGACATTGATGATGGCCGAGAAGGCCGCCGGCTGGGTCCGCGAAGCCGCGGTGTGACTTGGCGGTGTATCAATTAGTTTCTGTTGGCGGGTAATCCCCGATGCACTGCCAAGGTGCGCCGAATTAAAGTATCGGTACTCGCAAACGGGCCAGCCCGCAGCGCGGGGGACCGAGGAGACAATCTTTCGGAGAACCAGAAAAAGATCACACAAGGCATCCGCACGAGATGCCGTTTTTTTGACAAGGCGCCGCTGGTCGGCGCCTTTTCTTTGGGCGATCGTCAAGCGGGGGCGCCGAGGGCGCGCTATCAAATGAATAGCAACCCGGAATGAGACAATCCCGCCCGCATGGAAACTCTGGTGCTGACCCTCGCCTCGCTGTTCGCGGGTTTCATCGATTCCATCGTCGGCGGCGGCGGCCTCATCCTGGTGCCGGCGCTGTTCAGCGTGCTGCCGGGCACCGCCCCTGCCACGCTGCTGGGCACCAACAAGAGCGCCTCGGTCTGGGGCACGGCCGCGGCCGCCGCGCAGTTCCACCGCCGGGTCGGCCTGCGTTGGCGCAACCTGCTGCCGGCCGGGGTGCTGGCCTTCGCGGGCTCGCTGGCCGGGGCCTGGGCGGTGACGGTGGTGCCGGGCGAGTTCCTGCGCAAGCTGCTGCCGCTGATCCTGGTCGCGCTGCTGGTCTACACGCTGGCGCGCAAGGACATGGGCGTGCACCATTCGCCGCGCTTCAGCGGCCGCGCCGAACTGCTCGCCACCGCCACCATCGGCGCCCTGCTCGGCGTCTACGACGGTTTCTTCGGGCCCGGCACCGGCAGCTTCTTCGTCTTCCTGTTCGTTCGCTGGCTGGGCTACGACTTCCTCAACGCGGCCGGCTCGGCCAAGCTGCTCAACGTCATGACCAACCTGGGGGCGCTGCTGCTGCTCGGGCTCAAGGGCCACGTGCTGTGGCAGCTGGGGCTGACGATGGCGGTGGCCAACGTGGCCGGCAGCGTGGTCGGGGCCCGGGTCGCCATCAAGCATGGCGCCACCTTCGTGCGCAAGGTCTTCATCGGCGTCGTCGCCGCGCTGATCCTGAAAACGGCCTACGACGCCTTCCTGCGCTGACGGTTCAGGGTGCGGCCGCGGCCTGGGTGGCGCTGCCGGCGGGCGGCCAGGCGACTTCGCTCGCGACCCTCGGCTTGCCGATCGGCGCCGTCGCCTTGCCGACCTGGATCGCCGCCATGTCGGCCTCGCTCGGGTACTGGTTCATGAGCCAGTAGTCGAACACCCGGCGCGCGATCGGGGCCGCGGCGCCGGCGCCCCAGCCGGCGTTCTCGACGATCAGGGCGACCGCGATCTTCGGGTCGTTGACCGGCGCGAAGGCCATGAACAAGGCGTGGTCGCGCTGGTGCTCTTCGAGCGCCTTGGCGTTGTACTTGGTGTTCTGCGCCTGCGTCACGGCCTGGGCGGTGCCGGTCTTGCCGGCCGCCTGGTAGGCGGCGCCGGCGAACACGCCGCGCGCGGTGCCGCCGGTGACGACCGCGGTCAGGCCCTCCCGGACCACGGCGATGTCGGCCGGCCGGTAGCCGAGGTTGATGGCCGGCGGCTGCTCGACCGGCTTGACCTCGCCCGTGACGGTGTCGCGGATGCCGAGCACCAGGTGCGGCTTGTGCTTGATGCCGCCGTCGGCCACGATCGCCGTGGCCTGCGCCAGCTGCAGCATCGTGAACGCGTTGTAGCCTTGGCCGATGCCGAGCGAAATGGTCTCGCCCGCATACCACTTGCGCTGCTCGGGCCGGCGGTAGGCATTGCGCTTCCACTCGGTGCTCGGCAGCACGCCGCGCACCTCGCCGCCGATGTCGATGCCGGTGATCTGGCCGAAGCCCAGCGGCTTCATCGCGTCGTGGATCAGGTCGACGCCCATCTCGTTGGCCAGCGAGTAGTAGTAGATGTTGCTCGACAGCTGGATCGAGCGGCGCATGTCGACATTGCCGATGTTGCCCTCGGGGCTGCCGAAGCGGTGGCCGCCGAAATTGAAGTAGCCGGGGTCGTTGACCAGCACGCTGGGGCCGCGCTTGCCGGTCTGCAGCGCCGCCAGCGCCATGAAGGGCTTGTAGGTCGAGCCCGGCGGGTAGGTGCCGCGCAGCGCCCGGTTGAGCAGCGGCTTGTCGAGCGATTCGCTGAGTTCCTTCCAGCTCTCGACGTCGATGCCCTCGACGAACAGGTTGGGATCGAAGGTCGGCTTGCTCACGAAGGCCAGGATCTCGCCGGTCTTGGGATCGAAGGCGACCAGCGCGCCGCGGCGCTCGCCGTACATGTCCTCGACCAGCTTCTGCAGCTTGATGTCGAGCGACAGCATGACCGTGTTGCCGGGCGTCGCCGGATGGGCGGCCAGCCGGCGCACCGCGCGGCCGCCGGCCGAGGTTTCCATCTGCTCGACGCCGGTCTGGCCGTGCAGCGTCTTCTCGTAGCTCTGCTCGATGCCGAGCTTGCCGATGTACTCGGTGCCCTTGTAGTTGGCGAGGTCCTCGTCTTCCCAGTCTTCCATGGCCGTCTTCTCGGCCTGGTTGATGCGGCCGATGTAGCCGAGCACGTGGCTCGCGAGTTCGCCATGGGGGTAGTTGCGGAACAGCCGGGCCTTGATTTCGACACCGGGGAAGCGGTAGCGCTGGGCGGCGAAGCGGGCCACCTCCTCGTCGCTCAGGCGGGTGCGGATCGGAACCGAGTCGAAGCTGCGCGAGTCTTCGCGCAGCCGCTTGAAGCGCCGCCGGTCGCGCGGCGAGATCTCGAGCACCTCGGTCAGGGCGTCGATCGTGTCCTCGAGGTTGCCGGCCTTGGACGGCGTGATCTCGAGCGTGTAGGCCGAATAGTTGGATGCCAGCGTGATGCCGTTGCGGTCGAGGATGAGGCCGCGATTCGGCACCACCGGGACGATCGCGGTGCGGTTGCTTTCGGCCTGCTCGGCGAGGTCCTCGTGGCGCACCACCTGGAGGTAGCCCAGCCGCGCGCAGAGCAGCCCGAAGCAGACCAGCACGACCGCGCCGATCACGAACACCCGCCGCCGGAAGCGGGAGAGGTCGGCGGCAACGTTGCGGATCTCGGTCATTTGGGAACTGGAGCTTAGGCCGCCGATCGGCCGCAGGCAATGGGCTGCGGAACGGCGGCGGGCAGGCTGTCAGAGTGGTCTGTTGGCGTCAGGTTCCGGCGTCCGGCGCTGCGGCGCCAAAAGAACCAGGCTGACCAGCGGCCACAGGGCCGCCTCCAGCGCCGGTGCCACCAGCAGCGACCAGCCGGGGAAGGCGCCGCCGCCGATCATCCGGATCGCGAGCTCGATCAGGTGCGACAGCGCGAACAGCGGCAGCACCTGCAGGGCCTGCGAGACCAGCGGGAACCACAGCAGGCGCCGGTGGATCATGGTCGCCAGGAAGCCCAGCGTGGTGTAGGACAGCGCATGCTGCCCGAGCATGGCGGCCTGGTGCACGTCCATCAGCAGGCCGAACATGAAGGCCGCGCCGATGCCGATGCGCGACGGCTGGTGCACGCTCCAGAAGACGATCACCAGCGCCAGCAGGTCGGGTGTCCAGGCGGCGCGGCCGATCGGCACCATGTTGACCAGCAGCGCGACGATCAGGCTGGTCCACATGAACAGCGGGCTGACGGGCAGCAAGAGCTGCTGCTGGCCGGGGCGCATGATCATCGCGGACCCGCTTCCTTCTTGTCGGCCTTCTTGGCGGCCTTGGCGTCCGCCTTGGCATCGGCCTTGGCGTCGGCCTTGTCGGCCTTCTTCTTGGCGGCGACCGCCGAGGGCGTGTTGGCCGGCGTGGGCTTCGGCACCGACTGGGCCCCCGTGGGCGCCAGCACCAGCACGTAGCGCGCCGCCGTGACCTTGGCCAATGGCTCGCAATGGATGCGGGCGAAGGCCGAATCGGCGCGGCGCTCGATGCGGTCGATCCGGGCCACCGGCAGGCCCGGCGGGTAGACCCCGTCGACGCCGCTGGTGGTCAGCACGTCGCCTTCCTGGACATCCGAATTGGCCTGCATGAAGCGCAGTTCGAGGCCGCCGCCGTGGGCGCTGGCATCGCCGAAGGCGACGCTGCGCGCACCGGTGCGCACGTTCTGGACCGGGATCGCGAGATCGCGGTCGATCACCAGCGTGATCTCGCTGGAGAAGGGCTGCACCTGCGTCACCTGGCCCAGCACGCCGTGCTCGTCGATCACCGGCGAGCCGGCCGCGATGCCGTTCATGAGGCCCTGGTCGATCACCAGCTTGCGGGTGTAGGGGTCGGCGGCGTCATACAGCACCTCGGCCGCCCGGCCCGGCGTCTGCGTCATCTGGCGCAGCTCGAGCAGCGAGCGCAGCCGGGCGTTTTCCTGGGCCAGCGTGTCGGCCTGGCTGGCGCGCTCGGACTGCAGCGCGAGCGCCTTGCGGGCCTCGGCCTCGTTGCCCTGCGCGGTCTGCAGGTCTTCGAGGTAGCGTCCTCCGCCGACCACCAGTTGCACCGGCTTGAGCGCCAGCCACTGCACCGGGTACAGCACCGTGCCGATCGCCAGCCGGATCGGCTGCACAAGGTGAAAGCGGGCGTCGGCCACCATCAGGAACAGCGCCAGCGCGCTGAAGAAGATCAGTTTGCTCAGCGCCGAAGGCCCCTGGTTGAAGAGGGGCGGGGCGGTGCGGTCCAGAGTGCCGAGCGGCATGACGCGTTATGCCACGAGAGCTGCGCTGTTTGTAGGGGTGGAAAGGTGTGGTGGCGGATCCGGCTCCGCCGGGCCTTCACTCGCTGGTGAAGATGCTTCCCAGTCGGTCCATCCGCTCGAGGGCGATGCCGCAGCCGCGCACCACGCAGGTCAGCGGGTCTTCGGCCACCAGCACCGGCAGGCCGGTTTCCTCGGCCAGCAGGCGGTCGAGGTCGCGCAGCAGCGCACCGCCGCCGGTCAGCATCATGCCGCGCTCGGCGATGTCGGCGCCCAGTTCGGGCGGCGTCTGCTCGAGCGCGTTCTTGACCGCGGACACGATGTTGTTGAGCGGATCGGTCAGGGCTTCGAGCACTTCGTTGCTGCTGATCGTGAAGCTGCGCGGCACGCCTTCGCTCAGGTTGCGGCCCTTGACTTCCATCTCCTTGACTTCGGAGCCCGGGAAGGCCGAACCGATGTTCTTCTTGATGACTTCGGCCGTCGGCTCGCCGATCAGCATGCCGTAGTTGCGGCGGATGTAGTTGATGATGGCCTCGTCGAAGCGGTCGCCGCCGACCCGCACGCTGCCCTTGTAGACCATGCCGCCGAGCGAGATCACGCCGACTTCGGTGGTGCCGCCGCCGATGTCGACCACCATCGAGCCGCTGGCCTCGGAGACCGGCAGGCCGGCGCCGATCGCGGCGGCCATCGGTTCTTCGATGAGATAGACCGAGGTGGCGCCGGCGGCTTCGGCCGCGTCCTTGATGGCGCGGCGCTCGACCTGGGTCGAGCCGCAGGGCACGCAGATGATGATCCGCGGGCTCGGCGTGAGCAGCGAGCGCGGGTGCACCATCTTGATGAACTGCTTGATCATCTGCTCGGTGATGACGAAATCGGCGATCACGCCGTCCTTCATCGGCCGGATGGCTTCGATGTTGCCGGGCACCTTGCCGAGCATGGCCTTGGCCTCGCGACCCACGGCCTGGATCACCTTCTTGCCGTGCGGGCCGCCTTCGTGGCGGATCGCGACGACCGAGGGTTCGTCGAGCACGATGCCCTTGTTGCGAGCGAAGATCAGGGTGTTGGCGGTGCCGAGGTCGATCGCCAGGTCGGTAGAAAAATACCGACGGAAAGCTCCAAACATTGTGGAATCCTCTGGGGCACGGCATGCGCGTCGGCAGGCCGTCGCCTTATTTTTGGTCGTGTGACGGGTGGTTTGAAAGGTTTTTGCGGCAAAAGCCGGCGCGTTCGCGGGGGTTGCGGCAAAGGCGGGATAATAACCGAATCCCCTGACAGCTCCGCGTTTCCGAGCCTTTTTGCGGGGTGCGAAAGTACCTCGATCCGGTCCGGAAACGCCAATTTTCGATGTCCCTCACCTCCACAGATATCGCCCGCATCGCCTCGCTGGCGCGGCTCCAACTGGCCCCCGACGAAAGCGAGCGGATGCGCGGCCAGATCAACGGCTTCTTCGACCTGGTCGAGCGCATGCGCGCGGTCGACACCACCGGCGTCGAGCCCCTGGCCCACCCGGTCGCCGCGATCGAGGACATCACGCTTCGCCTGGCCGAAGATGTGGTGACCGAGCCGAACAACCGCGAAGCCAACCAGCGCAGCGCGCCGGCGGTCGAAAACGGGCTGTTCCTGGTCCCGAAGGTGATCGAATGAGCGCCGAAATCCACCAGATGGGCGTGGCCGGGCTGGCCGCGGCCCTGCGCGAGCGCAAGGTCTCGGCGGTCGAGGCCGCTCACCACCACCTGTCACGCATCCGAGCCCACCAGGATCTGGGCGCCTTCGTGGCGATCGACGAACAGCTCACGCTGTCCCAGGCCCGCGCCGCCGACGACCGCATCGCCGCCGGCTCGGCCGCGCCCCTCGAAGGCGTGCCGATCGCCCACAAGGACATCTTCGTCACCGCCGACCTGCCGACCACCGCCGGCTCGCGCATCCTGGCCGGCTACCGCTCGCCCTTCGACGCCACCGTGGTGCGCAAGCTGGGCGAGGCCGGTGCCGTGACGCTGGGCAAGCTCAGCTGCGACGAGTTCGCGATGGGCTCGGCCAACGAGAACGTCGCCGTGCCGGCCATCGGTTTCGACCACGCGGTGCCGGTGCGCAACCCCTGGGACACCGGCCGCATTCCCGGCGGCTCCTCGGGCGGCAGCGCCGTGGCCGTGGCCGCAAGGCTGGCACCGGGCGCCACCGGCACCGACACCGGCGGCTCGATCCGCCAGCCGGCCTCGTTCTGCGGCGTCACCGGCATCAAGCCGACCTACGGCCGGGCCTCGCGCTACGGCATGGTCGCGTTCGCGTCCAGCCTCGACCAGGCCGGCCCGATGGCCCGTTCGGCCGAGGACTGCGCCCTGCTGCTGTCGGCCATGTGCGGGCCGGACCCCGAGCGCGACTCGACCTCGCTGGCCCGCCCGGCGGAAGACTTCTCGCGCCAGCTCGCGGGCTCGCTCGACGGCCTGCGCATCGGCGTGCCGAAGGAGTTCTTCGGCGAAGGCGTGGCGCCGGGCGTGCGCGCCGCGGTCGATGCCGCGCTGGCCGAATACGAGAAGCTCGGTGCCCGCCGCGTCGAGATCACGCTGCCGCGCACCGAACTGTCGATCCCCGTGTACTACATCATCGCGGCGGCCGAGGCCTCGAGCAACCTGAGCCGCTTCGACGGCGTCAAGTTCGGCCACCGGGCCAAGAACTACCGCGACCTGGCCGACATGTACGCCCAGACCCGCGAAGAGGGCTTCGGCGACGAGGTCAAGCGCCGCATCATGATCGGCACCTACGTGCTCTCGCACGGCTACTACGACGCCTACTACCTGCAGGCGCAGAAGGTGCGCCGCATGATCGCCGACGACTTCCAGCAGGCCTTCGCGCAGTGCGACGTCATTGCCGGCCCGGCCGCGCCCAGCGTGGCCTGGAAGCTCGGCGAGCACGGCGACGATCCGGTGGCCGACTACCTGGCCGACATCTTCACCCTGCCCGGCTCGCTCGCCGGCCTGCCCGGCATGAGCGTGCCGGCCGGCTTCGACGGCGGCCTGCCGGTCGGCCTCCAGCTGATCGGCAACTACTTCGCCGAGGCGAAGCTGCTGAACGCGGCACACGCCTTCCAGCAGGCCACCGACTGGCACCTCCGCACCCCGGGAGGCTACTGACATGACGCAGCAGCAACAAAGCACCACCGAACAATTGCAGGCCGGGCGGCCGACCGGCCCCCTGGTCCAGGGCTACGAAGTCGTGATCGGCTTCGAGACCCACGCCCAGCTCTCGACCGCCTCCAAGATCTTCAGCCGTGCCTCGACCGCCTTCGGCGCCGAGCCCAACACCCAGGCCTGCGCGGTCGACCTGGCGCTGCCAGGTACCCTGCCGGTGATGAACAAGGGCGCGGTCGAACGCGCCATCAAGCTCGGCCTCGCGCTCGGCTCGACGATCGCGCCGCGCAGCGTGTTCGCGCGCAAGAACTACTTCTACCCCGACCTGCCCAAGGGCTACCAGATCAGCCAGTTCGAGATCCCCGTGGTGCAGGGCGGCTCGGTGAGTTTCTTCGTCGGCGACGAGCCGAAGACCGTGCGCCTGGTGCGCGCGCACCTCGAAGAAGACGCCGGCAAGTCGCTGCACGAGGACTTCGTCGGCCAGTCGGGCATCGACCTGAACCGCGCCGGCACGCCGCTGCTCGAGATCGTGACCGAGCCCGACATGCGCTCCACCGCCGAGGCCGTGGCCTATGCGCGCGAGCTGCACAAGATCGTCACCTGGATCGGCATCTGCGACGGCAACATGCAGGAAGGCAGCTTTCGCTGCGACGCCAACGTGTCGGTGCGCAGGCCCGGCGACAAGCTCGGCACCCGGCGCGAGATCAAGAACCTGAACAGCTTCAAGTTCATGCAGCAGGCGATCGACTACGAGATCCGCTGGCAGATCGAGGAGATCGAGGACGGCCGCACGGTCCAGCAGGCCACGGTGCTGTTCGACCCCGACACGGGCGAGACCCGCGCGATGCGCACCAAGGAAGACGCCGCCGACTACCGCTACTTCCCCGACCCCGACCTGCCGCCGCTGGCGATCGCCGCCGACTGGATCGAGCGCGTGCGCGCCGAAATGCCCGAGCTGCCGCGCGCGATGGCCGAGCGCTACGTGCGCGAGCATGGGCTGTCGGACTACGACGCCGCCCAGCTCACTCAGAGCCCGGCCCTGGCCGCCTACTTCCAGGGTGCGGTGGCCGCCGGTGCCAACGCCAAGCTGGCGAGCAACTGGATCACCGGCGAGATCGCGCGGCGCCTGAACCAGCAGGACATCGCGATCACCGAGGCCCCGGTGACGGCGCGGCAACTGGCCGGGCTGGTCGCGCGCATCGGCGACGGCACGATCTCCAACAATGCGGCGCGGCAGGTGTTCGACGCCCTCTGGACCGGCGAGGGCCTGGAGGTCGACGCAATCATCGAGGCCAAGGGCCTGAAGCAGATGAGCGATTCGGGCGCGCTGGAAAAGATCATCGACCAGGTGCTCGCGACCAACGAGAAGAACATCGCCGAATACCGCGCCGGCAAGGACAAGGCCTTCAACGCGCTGGTCGGCCAGGTCATGAAGGCCAGCCAGGGCAAGGCCAACCCGGCGCAGGTCAATGCGCTGCTGAAGTCGAAACTGGGCTAGCCAGGGGGCGACTCACTTCGACTTCTGGGCCGCAGCCGTGTTCGCGGCCCAGAGCGGCGCCAACTTGGCGTGCTCCTCGTCGAAGCGCGCGTTGACGCGCTTCTTCTCGTCTTCCTGCTCGCCGATGAAGCGGTTCTGGACCGCCACGCTGCGGGCGATGTCCTCGGTCCGGCGCCGCAGCGCGTCAGGCGCCTTGGCCGGGTCCTTCTTGTAGAACTCGAGTTCGTCGTCGACCCGCTTGCGATCCTCGCCCAGTTCGGCCAGCCGCTTGCGGGCGGCCTGGATCACGACGTCGATCTGCACCAGCGCCTCGGCGCGCTCCCGGTCGTGGGCCGCGGGGTTGGGGTAGCGCACCAGCAGGGCGCGCTCGCGCCGCCGCTCCTCGACCAGCCGGGCCGCCTGCAGCTGCGCCGCCCGTTCGCGGTCCTCGCGCTCGGCCTGCTCGCGCGCCGTGTAGGAGGGCTCGACCACGCGGCGCGTGGTGCCGCTCGGATTGAGTTCGCGCTGCTCGCGGTCGAGGCAGTCGGGAATCGGACGGTCGGCGGTGATCGTCCGGCCCTTGGCGTCGGTGCAGCTGTAGATGCCCGCGGCATTGGGCGCCCCGCGCGCGCCGGACCCCTGTTGCGCGTGCGCCATGCCGGCTGCGGCCAGCGAAAGGACCAGGAATGCCTTCAGTGCTTGGGTGCTCGCCAACATCAGTCCTTCACACGGGTTGAATCAGCCCGCGCCGTAACGCGCCCGGTACGCCAGCACGTGCTGGCGGTGGGCGCCCAGTTCGTCGTCCGCGCGGCCTGACAGATACTGTAACAAGTCGTCAAGCGTTGCGATGGAAATAACTGCAAGGCCGAGCTGATTGCGTACATATTGCACGGCGCTGTGGTCCACGTCGGCGCCGTTCTCGGTCGCCTTCTCCTGGCGGTCGAGCGCGATCGCGACCGCGTGCGGGGTCGCGCCGGCGGCACGGATGGCCGCGATCGACTCGCGCACCGCGGTGCCGGCCGACATCACGTCGTCGACGATCAGCACCCGGCCCTGGAGCGGGGCGCCGACCAGGGTCCCGCCCTCGCCGTGGTCCTTGGCTTCCTTGCGGTTGTAGGCGAAGGGCACGTTGCGGCCGCGGCGCGCCAGTTCGGCCGCCACCGTGGCGCCCAGCGGAATGCCCTTGTAGGCCGGGCCGAAGATCATGTCGAACTCGAGCCCGCTGGCGATCAGCCGGTCTGCATAGAATTCCGCCAGCCGGGCGAGCTTGGCGCCATCGTCGAACAGGCCCGCATTGAAAAAATAGGGGCTGATGCGGCCGGCCTTGGTCTTGAACTGGCCGAAGCGCAGCACCCCCGACTCCAGCGCGAACTGCACGAAAGCCTGCGCCAGTGCGCCGCCCTCTTCAATCTTCTCAGCCATAGGAATTCCTCGTGTTCAAACTGACCAGCCTCAACCTCAACGGCCTGCGATCGGCTGCCACCAAGGGCGTCGCCGATTGGGTCGGCGGACTGGGGCCGGATTGTATTTGCATGCAGGAGATCCGGGTCCAGGCGAGCGATATCGAGGGCCGCTTCGAGGAGATGGCGGGGCTCAAGGGGCACTTCCACTTCGCAGAGAAGAAAGGCTACGCGGGCACGGCGATCTACTCGAAGCATGCGCCCAGCGACGTGGTGGTGGGCTGGGGCGACGCCGAGTTCGACGCCGAGGGCCGCTACCTCGAACTGCGCTTCGACACCCCGAAGCGGAAGCTGTCGATCATCAGCTGCTACTTCCCGAGCGGGTCCTCGGGCGAAGAGCGGCAGGCAGCGAAATTCCGCTTCCTGAAGGGCTTCTTCCCGCACCTGAACGCGCTCAAGCGCGAGCGCGAGTTCATCCTCTGCGGCGACATCAACATCGCCCACAAGGAGATCGACCTCAAGAACTGGCGCGGCAACCAGAAGAACAGCGGCTTCCTGCCGGAGGAGCGGGCCTGGATGACGAAGCTGCTCGACGCCGGCGCCGATGGCGCGGGGCTGATCGACGTCTACCGGATGCTCAAGCCCGAGACCACGGGCGACGCCTACACCTGGTGGAGCAACCGCGGCCAGGCCTACGCGAACAACGTGGGGTGGCGGCTCGACTACCACCTGGCGACGCCGAAGCTGGCGGCGCTGGCGCGCCAGGAGCAGATCTTCAAGACGATCAAGTTCAGCGACCACGCGCCGATCACGGTGGATTACGACTTCACGCTGTAGACGGCGCTCAGCCTCCGCGTATCGGGGTGCGCCCGGCATGGCGCGCCATATGCACCTGGTGCAGCGTGATCTTGCGCACCTCGGCCTGGCTGGTCTCGATGTGGGCGCGCAGCAGCATCGCGGCCTGGTCGCCGCGGTTGGCGCGGATCGCCTTCAGGATCTTGGCGTGCTCGTCGTAGGTGGCGTCGATGCGCGGCTGCTTGGTGAAGTCGAGCCGGCGGATGATGCGGATGCGGTCGGTCACGTCGCGGTGCACGCGGGCCATCTCGCCGTTGCCGGCGGCAGCGACCAGCGAGCAATGGAAGGCCTCGTCCCACTGCGCCACCTGCACGGTGTCGGCGCTGCGCTGCGCCGCCGGCACGAGCCAGATTCCGGCCAGCGTGTCGAGCAGGCTGCGATCGACGCGGTGGTCGCTCTCGCAGAGGCGGTGCACGGCGGTGGTCTCGAGCACCATGCGCAGGTCGTAGAGCTGCTCGAACTGGTCGAAGTCGAAGGGCAGCACGCGCCAGCCGCTGCGGAACAGCACTTCGACGAAGCCCTCCTGCTGCAGCCGGAAGAGCGCCTGGCGCACCGGCGTGCGCGAGACGCCGAGACGCTCGCTGATCTCGTTTTCGGTGAAGCGGTCGCCGGGGACCAGGCTGAATTCGGCAACGTCGCGCTTGAGCTGCGCATAGACCTCGTCGGCCCGGGTGCGGAACACGGGATCGGGGGCTGAGGGCTCGGGAGGAATTCGAACGGTCGACACGTAGGCCATGTTAGTGGGTGCCGAGCGCGGCCAGCAAGGCGGCGCTGGGCGCGGTCCAGCCGACGATGCCGCCCTGGGCGCGGATCATCTCGACGGCAGCCGCCTTGAAGGCCGGAAAGTAGCTTTCGGTGCAGTCCTCCAGCAGCAGGCAGTCGTAGCCGCGGTCGTTGGCCTCGCGCATGCTGGTCTGCACGCAGACCTCTGTCGTGACGCCGCCGAACAGCAGGTGGGTGATGCCGCGCCGCTTGAGCGTCTCGTGCAGGCCGGTCGCATAGAAGGCGCCCTTGCCGGGCTTGTCGACCACGATCTCGCCTTCGACCGGCGCCAAGGCTTCGATGATCTGGTTGCCGGGTTCGCCCATGACAAGGATGCGGCCCATGGGGCCGGCGTCGCCGATGCGCAATGTGGGGTTGCCGCGGTTGCGCTTGGCGGGCGGGCAGTCGGAGAGGTCGGGTTTGTGGGCCTCCCGGGTGTGGACGACCAGGCCGCCCGCGGCTCGCCAGGCTTCGAGGGTTGTTTTTGTCGCGGGGACGATGGCTTCGAGCAGCGACACGTCATTGCCCAGGGTTTCGCCGAAACCGCCGGGTTCGATGAAGTCCCTCTGCATGTCGATCAGGACCAGGGCGGTTTTGGCGAGGTCGAATTCGTAGGTGAAGGGCTGGGCTTCTATCTTCATTTCCTGGCTTTCGACGATGTTTGGTTGTGGGCTTGTGGGCGGCGATGGCAGGCGGTATGCCCTGGACCGGCCGACGTCACCGGCCCTTCGGGCTTCCCTGCGCTGCTCGCGACAGGCGGGGTCCGCGCAAACTCGCTCCGCTGCGCTCCACTCAAACACGCGCGGCCCTGATCCGCC
>NZ_JAUJZH010000005.1 GCF_030486595.1 Variovorax ginsengisoli
GGCGCTCGCCTATGCCAAGGAGCGCCAGGCCTTCGGCGGCAGCATCTTCGACCAGCAGGCGGTGGGCTTCCGGCTCGCCGAATGCGCCACCCAGCTCGAGGCGGCCCGGCAGCTGATCTGGCATGCGGCCGCCTTGCGCGACGCTGGCCGGCCCTGCCTCAAGGAGGCGGCGATGGCCAAGCTGTTCGCCAGCGAGATGGCCGAGCGGGTCTGCAGCGCCGCGATCCAGACGCTGGGCGGCTATGGCTACGTCAACGATTTTCCGCTCGAGCGCATCTACCGGGACGTGCGCGTGTGCCAGATCTACGAAGGCACATCGGACATCCAGAAGCTGCTGATCCAGCGGGCCTTGGCCTGAGACCTTGCGGGACAGACCAAGAAATTTCGCAGCAACTGTTGCTCTGTTCTCAACTAATCAGATGGGCTCTGCACAATACGCCCTGGAACTTTCCGCCGCCCACGCCCTTTTCATGTCCGCTTCCCCCTCCAGCCCCGCCCGTGTCCCCTGCCCCTGCGGGCGCCGTGACCGGCGGGAGCTGCCCCTGGCCTACGCGCAGTGCTGCGGCCGCTATGTGGACGATTTTGCGCACACGCCGGCACCGGACGCCGAATCGCTAATGCGCTCGCGCTACACCGCCTTCGTGCGCGAACGCGCCGACTACCTGCTGGCCACCTGGCACGCCTCGACCCGACCGGCGAGCATCGACTTCGAGCCGGCCGTGAAATGGCTGGGCCTGGACGTCCGCTCGCGCTCGGTGCTGGATGCCGACCACGCGGAGGTCGAGTTCGTCGCCCGCCAGCGCAACGGCGCCGGCGTGGCGAGCCGGCTGCACGAGCGCAGCCGCTTCGTGCGCCAGGAGGATGACGAGGGGCTCCATCGCTGGTATTACGTCGACGGCGACCTTCACTGACAGATTTGGTCGGAAAGGTCCGTTGGCCCGCGCGCGGACTCGAATCGATGCTATTGATTTCGTAGCAATCCCGACGGATTGTGTCCCTTGTGGCGACAGAGCGATTCCTTCCGGGCTATTTATATTGCGCCGCTCCTGCCTCACACTCCGTACCCTGTGATTGTTGCGCCGAAGGCGCAGCGACGATCCGCTCAACCGGCCGCAGGCCAAGAGGTGCACCATGGGCAGCTGGACGAACCGCACGCTGGATTGGGGGCGGCTGTGCGCCGCGATGGCGCTGCCGGCCGTGGCCGCGCTGCTCTTGGCCGCGCCGGACGCGCGCGCGCAGGACAAGAACCTGCTCACGCCTTTCTCGGGCGCGACCGGAGCCCAGCCGCCCGCGCCGTGGCATTTCACCACCTTGCCCAACAAGTCGCCGACCCGCTTCGAGGTCGACCAGCTCGACGGCCAGCGCGTGCTCAAGGTCGATGCCGACAACTCCTACGGGAACTTGGTGCATCCCGCCCGAGTGGAGCTCAACGAGCAGGCCACGCTGGCCTGGCGCTGGCGGGTGGAGTCTTTCGTCGAGGGCGCCGACCTGCGCACGCGCTCCGGCGACGATGGCGCGGCCAAGGTCTGCGTGTTCTTCGATTTCCCGGCCGACCGGCTGTCCGTCGGCGAGCGCACCCGTCTGTCGCTGGCGCGCCGCGCCACCGGCGAGGCGGTGCCGACCGAGACCCTGTGCTACGTCTGGGACAACAAGGAAGCCAAGGGCAACGCGTTCGACAACGCCTTCACCAAGCGCATCCGCATGGTGGTGCTCGAATCCGGCGCCGCGGCCAAGCCGGGCAGCTGGACGTCCGAGCGCCGCAACCTGCTGTCGGACTACCGCCGTGCCTTCGGCGAAGAGGCCGGCGACATCCGGCCCGACGTGACGGCGGTGGCGGTCTCGGCCGACGCCGACAACACCCACGGCCACGGCATCGCCTACTTCTCGGACCTCGACCTCCGCGGCAATCCGCCCCCGCCGGCGGCCGCAGCGGCCGCCTCGCCCGCGCCAGCGTCGGTCGAACGGCCGGCTCAGGGCCAATAGCGGCTCACCTGGCCCCGGCCTCCACGTCACTACAACCATGAACGACTTCGTCTCGCTCCTCGCCAGCCAGGGCGCCGCCCTGGTCTTCGCCGCCACGCTCGCGACGCGCCTCGGGGCGCCGGTACCGGCCGTGCCGTTCCTGGTCGTGGCGGGCGGGTTGACGGTCGGCGGGCAGCTGTCCGTGGTCGCGGTGGTGCTGGCGGCGGTGCTCGGCAACATCCTCGGCGACGGCGTCTGGTTCCTGGCCGGGCGCCGCTGGGGCTACCGCGTGATGCGGCTGCTGTGCCGGATCTCGCTGTCGCCCGACTCCTGCGTCAGGCGCAGCGAATCGATCCTCGGGCGCTGGGGCGGATGGTCGTTGATCGCGGCCAAATTCGTGCCTGGCGTCTCGGTTGTGGCGCCGCCGATGGCCGGCGCCCTCGGCATGTCGAACCTGCGTTTCCTGGCCTACGAAACCTTGGCCGCGCTGATCTGGACCCTGCTTTGCCTGTTCGTGGGCCGGATCTTCCATGCCGCGATCCAGGACGTGCTGGCGGTGATCTCCAACATCGGCCTGGGCGCGCTGGCGATCGGCGTGCTGGCGCTGGCGGCCTTCATCGGTTGGCGCTGGCGGCAACGCCGGCTGGCGCAGCAGGTCGACGACATCGTCCACATCCAGGTCGAAGCCTTGCGCGAGGCCCTGGCGGCGGGCGCCGGCCCGACCGTGATCGACGTCCGGTCGGACGAGGCCCGCGCGCTCGACGCCCGGGCGATCCCGGGCGCGATCGGCATCGGGCTGAAGCAACTGCCGAAGCGGCTCTCGACCTTCGCCGATGGCCGCGAAGTGGTCGTCTTCTGCGATTGCCCCGACGACGCCACGGCGATCGCGGCGGCGCGCGTGCTGATGGGCGCCGGCCTGCCGCGGGTGCGCGTGCTGGCGGGCGGGCTCGACGCCTGGGTGGCGCTGCATGCCGCCGAGCCGATGCGGACGGTTCCGCCGCTGGCGGCGGCGCACTCCGCTTGATCGCGGGGCCGCAAGGCGCCTAGAATCGGCCCCGCTCCGGGGTGCACGCAGATGCGTACTGAGATGGCCAAGCGGCCGAACCCGCGAACTTGATCTGGTTCATACCAGCGTAAGAAGAGCTGCGACTCCCCGGCACCCCCACTCCCTTTCCCGGAGCGATGCCGTTCAGAGGCATCGCGGAGCACCCTTTGTTTTCAAGAACTGGAGTGCCCCGCATGAATGCCATCGACAAGTTCGCTTCCCTGCTCACGCTCACGCGCGAGCCTTTCCCGGCCTCGACCAAGGGCGCCATCGCCGGCAGCCGGCCCGACCTGCGCGTGCCGGTGCGCGAAGTGGCGCTGACCAATGGCGAGCAGGTCTCGCTCTACGACACCTCGGGCCCTTACACCGACCCGGCCGCAGACATCGACGTCCGCCGCGGTCTGCCTGGGGTGCGCGATGCGTGGATCTCCGAACGCAACGACACCGAGAGCTACGAGGGCCGCCTGCATCTCGCGCTGGACGACGGCGCGACCCATGCCGACCGCGATGCCCAGCGCATCGCCGAACTGCGCGCCGGCGCCGCCGCGCTGCAGCGCACGCCGCGCCGCGCCAAGGCCGGTGCCAACGTCACGCAGATGCACTACGCCCGGCGCGGCATCGTGACGCCCGAGATGGAGTATGTCGCGCTGCGCGAGAACGGCCGGCGCGAGTGGATGGCCGAGTACATGGCCGACGAGGCGCGCGAGAGGCGGCTGGCCGGCAACCCGATGGGCGCCCGCATCCCGAAGATCATCACGCCCGAGTTCGTGCGCGACGAAGTGGCGCGCGGCCGCGCCATCATCCCGGCCAACATCAATCACCCGGAAGTCGAGCCGATGGCGATCGGGCGCAACTTCAAGGTCAAGATCAACGCCAACATCGGCAACTCCGCCGTGACCTCCAGCATCGAGGAAGAGGTCGAGAAACTGGTGTGGGCGATCCGCTGGGGCGCCGACAACGTGATGGACCTGTCGACCGGCCGCAACATCCACACCACGCGCGACTGGATCGTGCGCAACAGCCCGGTGCCGATCGGCACGGTGCCGATCTACCAGGCGCTGGAGAAAGTCGGCGGCGTGGCCGAGGACCTGAGCTGGGAGATCTACCGCGACACGCTGATCGAGCAGGCCGAGCAGGGCGTCGACTACTTCACCATCCACGCCGGGCTGCGGCTGCCTTTCATCCATCTCACGGCGGATCGGCGCACCGGCATCGTCTCGCGCGGCGGCTCGATCATGGCCAAGTGGTGCATCTCGCACCACAAGGAGAGCTTCCTCTACACGCACTTCGAGGACATCTGCGACATCATGAAGGCCTACGACGTGAGCTTCTCGCTCGGCGACGGCCTGCGCCCGGGCTGCGCCTCGGATGCCAACGACGAGGCCCAGTTCGCCGAACTGCGCACCCTCGGCGAGTTGACGCAGATCGCCTGGAAGCACGACGTCCAGACCATGATCGAGGGGCCTGGCCACGTGCCGATGCACCTGATCCAGGCCAACATGGACGAGCAGCTGAAGCACTGCCACGAGGCGCCGTTCTACACCCTGGGCCCGCTGACCATCGACATCGCGCCGGGCTACGACCACATCGCCAGCGCGATCGGCGCTGCGATGATCGGCTGGGCCGGCACCGCGATGCTGTGCTACGTCACGCCCAAGGAGCACCTGGGCCTGCCGGACCGCGACGACGTCAAGCAGGGGATCATCGCGTACAAGATCGCGGCGCACGCGGCCGACGTGGCCAAGGGCCATCCGGGCGCGCGCTCGCGCGACGACGCGCTGTCGAAGGCGCGCTTCGAGTTCCGCTGGCAGGACCAGTTCAACCTTGGCCTCGACCCTGACACCGCGCGCGAGTTCCACGACGAGACCCTGCCCAAGGACAGCAGCAAGGTGGCGCATTTCTGCTCGATGTGCGGGCCCAAGTTCTGCTCGATGAAGATCACCCAGGAGGTGCGCGAGTACGCCGCCCAGCGCGGCATCGAGGCGACCGACGCGGTCGAGGACGGCATGGCCGGCAAGTCGGCCGAGTTCAAGGCCGCCGGCGGCGAGATCTACATTCCGATCCGACCAGCCTGAGTCGTCATGCTTCCGGGGGGCGACGTTGTTACGATCGCTCCCATGAAAGCACCTCCCTTCGACGCCGTCCTGTTCGACTGCGACGGCGTCCTGGTCGACTCCGAACCCATCACCAACCGCGTGCTCGCCGAGATGCTCGGCGAGCTCGGCTGGGCGATCAGCACCGAGGAATCGATGCGGATCTTCACCGGTAAGGCGGTCAAGGACGAAGCCGCGCTGATCGAGGCCAGGACCGGCTTCGCGATCACGCCCGAGTGGCTGCACGGCTTCCGCGGCCGCCGCAACGAGGCGCTGGAACGTGACCTGCTCGCGATTCCCAACGCCGCCCTGGCGGTGCGCGCGCTGCACGCGGCGCTGGACGGCCGCATCGCCTGCGCCTCGGGCGCCGATCGTCACAAGGTCGAGCTGCAGCTCGAGAAGATCGGCATCCTGGACTGCTTCGCCGGCAGGATCTTCAGCGGCCACGAAACCCCGCGCTCCAAGCCCGCGCCGGACGTCTACCTGGCGGCGGCCGCGGCGCTCGGCGTCGACCCGGCGCGCTGCGCGGTGGTCGAGGACACGGTCACCGGGGCCATGGCCGGCGTCGCGGCCGGCGCCACCGTGTTCGGCTACAGCCCGAGCGATCTCGGCCACAGCGGGCCCGAAGCGCTTCGGGCCGTCGGCGTGGCACAGATCTTCACCGACATGGCGCAGCTGCCGGGACTGCTGGCCGACTGGCGCCCCGCCTTCGCCTGATACCCACCGCATGCCCGGCCTGCGCGCGCTCTGTGGTCTCCTGATCGCCGGCTGCCTGGCGGGCTGTTCGTCGATCCGGCCATGGCTCAACGAGCCGCTGGTCGAGCGGGCGCCGCCGACTTCCAGCCTGATGGCGCCGGCGTCGGGCCGCGACCCGACGATCCTGGTCGCCGTGACGCTCTCCGGCGGCGGCGCGCGTGCCGCCGCTTTCGGCTATGGCGTGCTGGAGGAACTGCGCCGCACCAGGTTCGACCTGAACGGCCGCCACTCCGACCTGCTCGACGCCACCGACGTGATCAGCGGGGTTTCGGGCGGCAGCATCCTTGCGGCCTACTACGCGGCTTTCGGTGCCGACAAGCTGCCCGACTTCGAGCGCGACTTCCTGCGCCAGAACTTCCAGAACAGCCTGATCCTGCAGGCCCTGCGGCCGGGCAGCCTGTATGACCTGACATCGCCCTGGTATGGCCGCAGCCACCTGCTGGCGCGCCGGCTCGACGAGATCTACGAGGGCAAGACCTACGCCGACATCGAGCGCAACGCGCGCCATCCGCAGTTGGTGATCGCGGCCACCGACATGTCGCTGGGCACGTCCTTCGAATTCACGGCCGACCAGTTCGAGCTGATCTGCTCGGACCTGCAGAGCGTGCCGCTGTCGTTCGCGGTCGCGGCCTCGTCGGCGGTGCCGATCCTGCTGAGCCCGCTGACGCTCAAGAATTATTCGCAGGAGTGCCGTGATCGCGGCATCGTGCCGCGGCTCGCCGCGCGCGGCGGCGGCAACTACCGGGCCCGCATGTTCCGCATGCAGGCCAACAGCTACCTCGATGCGCAGAGCCGCCCTTTCATCCACCTGGTCGACGGCGGCGTGGCCGACAACCTGGCGGTGCGCCGGCTGCTCGACCGCGCCCTGGTCGGTGGCGGCCTGCGCGAGAGCTTCGAGGAGGTCGGCATCCCGCGCGGCAGCGTGCGCAAGCTGATCGTGATCAGCGTCAACTCGGCCCGTGATCCGGCCAACAACATCGACCAGAGCGACCGGGTGCCGGGTGTCCGCGCGGTGGCCGACACGCTGCTGTTCGGTGCCGGCGCGCGCGCCACGCTCGAGACCCAGGAGTTCTTGCTCGACACCGCGCGCCAATGGCGGGAGGACCTCAAGTCGCGCAGCGCCGACGGCTCGGATGCGTTCGCGCCCGACGCCGAGATCCATGTGGTGCAGGTCAACCTGCGCGATGCCGCCGATGGCGAGCTGCGTCAGCGCCTGCTGCAGGTGCCGACCGCGTTCTCGATCAGCGATGAAGAGGTGACGCGGCTGATCGCGGCGGGGCGCAGCGTGCTGCAGCGCTCGCCCGACTTCCAGGCCTTGAAGCGGTCGCTGGGCGCGGCGCCCGACTGAGACTCAGGCGTTACCGCGCGGCAGCGTCGCCGTGGCCATCGTGGTGAGCGATGCCACCATCGCCCGGGCCCGGTCCGCCCACATGTGCGACACCAACTGCTCGGCGTTCTCGGTCACGAAACCGGCGTTGCGGGTGCGGCCCGAGGTCGCGATGAAGTCCATGAGGTCGGCGAAGGCGGAGCTGTCGGTGTCAAGAGTCTGCTGCATGCGGCGATCGTAGGCCGAGGCCCGTGCCCGTTGCGTCGGACAGGGACTGATTGGGTGCCCGCCAGCGCACTATTTCACGGATTCGCCGTGCCGCTGGCCGGCGGCAGGCCGTTGCGCCTCACTTCGCCCGGCGTGGCGCCTGACCAGGCCCTGAATGCGCGCGAGAAACTTTTCTCATTGCGGAATCCGACCGCCAGCGCGATCTGCTTGATCGGCCGGTCGGTCCGGCGCAGCTGGTCGGCCGCCGTTCGATGGCGGATCTCGTCCTTGAGGGCCTGCAGCGACACGCCTTCATCCATCAGCTGGCGGTGCAGGGTGCGGGTCGACAGGTTCAACAGGGCCGCCAGGGCCTCGGCGGTCGTGGCCTCCGCGGCGCGGGTGCGCAGCAGTTCGCGCACCCGCTGGCCCAGCAGGCGGTCGCGCCGGTACTGCAGCACCGTGAGCGGCAGGGCGCGGCGCAGCATGGTGCGCAGCGCCGCCTCGTCGCGCCGCAGCGGCAGCGCGAGGTAGCGCGGGTCGAAGCTGTAGCTGGCGTGTTCGGCGCCAAAGCGCAGGCTGCCGCCGAACATCAGCGGATAGGCCTCCCGGTGGGGCGGTGCCTCGAACGGAAAGGCGGTGGCACTGAGGGACACCCGCGAATCGATCGCCCAGCAGGCATAGCCGTGGAGGAAGCGCAGGTTGGACACCAGGCAGAACTCTCGGAAATCGCCCAGCGGCCGGTGTTCGGTGATCGAGACGGTCGCCAGGCCGTCGGCCTGCGACAGCGCGAGCGTGATGTCGTCGGTCAGGAGCCGCAGGTGGCGGCACCAGCGCTTGATCGCCACCCCCAGATCGGGCGCGCCCAGGGAGGCCCGGCACAGCATGCCGTAGCTGCCCCACGGCAGCTTGCGCCGGAACCAGCCCAGCGCCTCGTCATCGAGCTCCTGCATCGCGAAGCCCGACAGGACCTCGAATTGCACCGCGGTCACGCGCGCCTGGGGATCGGCCAGTTCGCGCGGCGTGATCTGTGCCTGTGCCAGGGCCTCGGAAGGGTCGACGCCATAGCGTTCGTAGCCACTAACGATCGCTCGCACGAAGGCCATCGGCGTGGCTGCGCGGCGGGTGCTTTGGAGCGGGGATGAGGACATGTCGCCGTGGGGTCCAGCTGGCGTGATTTGCAACCATTGTGGCGCCAAATGCGCCGACACACGGCGTAAGCTGCGAACTTCCGCCTCGGAAAGTTCCGGCGCGGGCCTGACCGACCAAGGAGACAAACCCATGCACGATCCCGGCCTGAACTTCGACCTGGGCGACACCATCGATTCGCTGCGTGACGCGATCCAGGACTTTGCCGCCCACGAGATCACGCCGCGCGCCGCCGACATCGACCGCGAGAACCTGTTCCCCGCCGACCTCTGGAAGAAGCTCGGCGACCTCGGCCTGCACGGCATGACCGTGAAGGAGGAATACGGCGGCACCGAGCTTGGCTACCTGGCGCACATCGTGGCGATGGAAGAAGTCTCGCGGGCCTCGGCCTCGGTCGGGCTCTCGTACGGTGCGCATTCCAACCTGTGCGTGAACCAGATCCACCGCAACGGCAGCGAGGCGCAGAAGAAGAAGTACCTGCCCAAGCTGGTCAGCGGCGAGCACGTGGGCGCGCTGGCGATGAGCGAGCCGAATGCCGGCTCCGACGTCGTCAGCATGAAGCTGCGGGCCGAGAAGAAGGGCGACCGCTACGTACTCAACGGCGGCAAGATGTGGATCACCAACGGCGGCGACGCCGACACGCTGGTGATCTACGCCAAGACCGAGCCCGAGATGGGCGCCCGCGGCATGACCGCCTTCATCGTCGAGAAGGGCTTCAAGGGCTTCTCGGCCGGCACCAAGCTCGACAAGCTCGGCATGCGCGGCTCCAATACCTTCCCGCTCTACTTCGACAACTGCGAGGTGCCCGAGGAAAACGTGCTGGGCGGCGAGGGGATGGGCGCCAAGGTGCTGATGAGCGGCCTCGACTTCGAGCGCGCGGTGCTCTCGGGCGGCCCGCTGGGCATCATGGCGGCCTGCATGGATGCGGTTCTGCCCTTCGTGCACGAGCGCCAGCAGTTCGGCCAGAGCATCGGCGAATTCCAGCTGATGCAGGGCAAGCTGGCCGACATGTACTCGACCTGGCAGGCCACGCGCGCCTACGTGTACGCGGTCGGCAAGGCCTGCGACCGCAGCGACCACGCGCGCACCTTCCGCAAGGACGCGGCCGGCGCCATCCTGTACTCGGCCGAGAAGGCGACCTGGATGGCCGGCGAGGCGATCCAGGCGCTGGGCGGCGTGGGCTACACCAAGGACTTCCCGGTCGAGCGGCTCTGGCGCGACGCCAAGCTGTACGAGATCGGCGCCGGCACCAGCGAGATCCGGCGCATGCTGATCGGCCGCGAACTGTTCGCCGAGACTGCCTGACGGAGGCGCGATGAACCCGACGCTGAGCATGGCGCAGGGCGCCACCGACACACCGCTGATCGAACAGACCCTCGGCGACTTCTTCGACGACATGGCGGCCCGGCAGGGCGACCACGAAGCGCTGGTCAGCGTGCACGAGGGCAAGCGCTACAGCTACCGCGAACTCCAGCGCGAAGTCGACCGCCTCGCCAGCGCCCTGCTGGGCCTGGGGCTGGCGCCGGGCGACCGGGTCGGCATCTGGTCGCACAACAACGCGCCCTGGGTGCTGATGCAGCTGGCCACGGCCAAGGTCGGCATCGTGCTGGTCAACATCAATCCGGCCTACCGCACTTCGGAGCTCGAGTACGCGCTCAACAAGGTGGCGTGCAAGGCGCTGGTCACGATGAAGCGCTTCAAGACCAGCGACTACGTCGGCATGCTGCGCGAGCTGGCGCCCGAGCTGGCTGGCGCGGCACCCGGCGCATTGCATTCGGCTCGCCTGCCGCACTTGCGCACCGTGGCCTGGATCGATGCGGCGGGCGACGAAGGGGAGCTCCCGGGCTTGCTGCGCTTCTCGGCGCTGCACGACAGCGGCACGGCAGACGATCCGCAGGTCGGCGTCATCGCAAAGACGCTCAAGGCCACCGATCCGATCAACATCCAGTTCACCAGCGGCACCACCGGCTTCCCCAAGGGCGCCACGCTGACCCATCGCAACATCCTCAACAACGGCTTCTTCATCGGCGAGTGCATGAAGCTGACGCCGGTCGACCGGCTGTGCATCCCGGTGCCGCTCTACCACTGCTTCGGCATGGTGCTGGGCAACCTGGCCTGCCTGACGCACGGCGCGACCATCGTCTATCCGAACGACGGCTTCGATCCGCTCACCGTGATGCAGACGGTGCAGGACGAGAAGTGCACCGGGCTGCACGGCGTGCCGACCATGTTCATCGCCGAGCTCGACCATCCGCGCTTCAAGGAGTTCGACTTCAGCACCCTGCGCACCGGCATCATGGCCGGCTCGCCATGCCCGACCGAGGTCATGAAGCGGGTGGTCGAGCAGATGCACCTGCGCGAGATCACGATCGCCTACGGCATGACCGAGACCAGCCCGGTGAGCTGCCAGAGCTCGACCGACACGCCGCTCGAGAAGCGGGTGTCGACCGTCGGCACGGTGCAACCGCACCTCGAGATCAAGATCGTCGATCCGGTCGACGGCGCCATCGTGCCGCGCGGCAGCTCGGGCGAGTTCTGCACCCGCGGCTACTCGGTCATGCACGGCTACTGGGAAGACCCGGAGAAGACCCGCGAGGCGATCGACGCCGAGGGCTGGATGCACACCGGCGACCTCGCCACCATGGACGTTGAGGGCTACGTCAACATCGTCGGGCGCATCAAGGACCTGGTGATCCGCGGCGGCGAGAACATCTACCCGCGCGAGATCGAGGAGTTCCTGTATCGCCATCCGAAGGTCCAGGACGTGCAGGTGGTCGGACTGCCCGACAAGAAGTACGGCGAAGAGCTCTGCGCCTGGATCATCGCCAAGCCGGGCCAGAGCGTGACGGCCGACGAGGTGCGCGATTTCTGCAAGGGGCAGATCGCGCACTACAAGGTGCCGCGCTACATCGAGTTCGTGACCGAGTTTCCGATGACGGTCACGGGCAAGATCCAGAAGTTCAAGATTCGCGAAGCAATGAAGCACCAGCTCGGGCTGGACGAGGACAAGACTGCATGAAGCTCGAGACCCAACTCAATGCCCGCTCGGCGGAATTCCAGGCCAACGCGACCGCGATGCGCGCGCTGGTCGACGACCTGCACGTGCAGTTCGCCAAGGTCGAGGCCGGCGGCGGCGAGGCCGCGCGCAGCAAGCACACGGCGCGCGGCAAGCTGCTGCCGCGCGACCGCGTGGCCCAGCTGCTGGACCCGGGCACGCCCTTTCTCGAAGTGGCGCCGCTCGCCGCGCATGCGATGTACCACGGCGCAGCGCCCGGCGCGGGCCTGATCGCCGGCATCGGCCGGGTCAGCGGCGTCGACTGCATGATCGTCTGCAACGACGCGACAGTGAAGGGCGGCACCTACTACCCGGTCACGGTCAAGAAGCACCTGCGGGCGCAGGAGATCGCCGAGCAGAACCGGCTGCCCTGCATCTACCTGGTCGACTCCGGCGGCGCCAACCTGCCGAACCAGGACGAGGTCTTTCCCGACCGCGACCACTTCGGCCGCATCTTCTACAACCAGGCGCAGATGAGCGCGCAGGGCATCGCGCAGATCGCGGTCGTGATGGGCTCCTGCACCGCCGGCGGCGCCTACGTGCCGGCGATGAGCGACGAGAGCATCATCGTCAAGAACCAGGGCACCATCTTTCTGGGCGGCCCGCCGCTCGTGAAGGCGGCCACGGGTGAGGTCGTCACTGCCGAGGACTTGGGCGGCGGCGACGTCCACACGCGGCTGTCGGGCGTGGCCGACCATCTGGCGCAGAACGACCTGCATGCGCTGGCGCTGGCGCGCTCGGCAGTGGCCAACCTGAATGCTCGCAAGGCGGCTGCCGAGGCGGCCCCGGCGGCTGCGATCCGCGCACCGGCCTTCCCGGTCGATGAGCTCTACGGCGTCATCCCCACCGACACCCGCAAGCCCTTCGACGTGCGCGAGATCATCGCCCGCATCGTCGACGGCAGCGAGTTCCACGAATTCAAGTCGCGCTTCGGCAGCACGCTGGTCTGCGGCTTCGCAGAGATCGAGGGCATGCCGGTGGGCATCGTCGCCAACAACGGCATTCTCTTCAGCGAGTCGGCGCAGAAAGGCGCCCACTTCATCGAACTGTGCTGCCAGCGCAAGACGCCGCTGGTGTTCCTGCAGAACATCACGGGCTTCATGGTCGGGCGCAAGTACGAGAACGAGGGCATCGCGCGCCACGGCGCCAAGATGGTGACGGCCGTGGCCACCGCCAATGTGCCCAAGTTCACGATCATCATCGGCGGCAGCTTCGGCGCCGGCAACTACGGCATGTGCGGCCGCGCCTATTCGCCGCGCTTCCTCTGGATGTGGCCCAACGCGCGCATCAGCGTGATGGGCGGCGAGCAGGCCGCGAGCGTGCTGGCCACGGTCAAACGCGACGGCATCGAGGCCAAGGGCGGGCAGTGGAGCGCCGACGAAGAAGAAGCCTTCAAGTCGCCGATCCGCCAGCAGTACGAGGTGCAGGGCCATCCCTACTACGCGACCGCGCGCCTCTGGGACGACGGCATCATCGACCCGGCCGACACGCGGCGCGTGCTGGCGCTGGGCCTGGCGGCGTCGCGCAATGCGCCGATCCCCGAGCCGAAGTTCGGCATCTTCCGCATGTGAGCGCCATGACGCTCGCGAACTACTTCGCCAGCCTCGCGCGCTACCACGTGTGGGCGACCGAGCGGCTGGTCGGGTCGAACCTGGCGGGCCTGTCCGAGGCGGACTGGCACCGCGAATGCGGCCTCTACTTTCGCTCGGTGCACCGCACGGTCAACCATCTTCTGGTGACCGACGACATCTGGTTCGCTCGTTTCGCCGAAGGCCGGTCGCTGCGCCTGCCGCTGGACACCGAGCTGCATGCGGACCGCGGCGAGGCCTGCCAGGCGCTGGGTCAGGCCGTGCAGCGATGGAGCCCCTGGCTGGCGGAGCAGGCGCCCGAGCGCTTCGACGGCGAGCTCGCCTACACCCGCAACAACGGCGACGCGGTGCGCATTCCGTTCGCACCGGCGCTCGGCCATGTCTTCAACCACGCAACCCACCATCGCGGCCAGCTCAGCGCCGCGCTGACCGCCATGGCCCGGCCCGGCCCCGAGCTCGACTGGGTCTATCTGCTGCAACAGGAAGCGAAATCCTCATGAGCACGTCTTTCACCAAGCTGAAGCTGTCGATCGACGGCGCGGTCGCGCGCATCTGGCTCGACCAGCCCGAGGCGCGCAATGCCTTCGACGACATCGTGATCGCCGAGCTGACGCAGGCCTTCACCGAGGCCGGCGCCGCGCCGCAGGTCAGGGCCATCGTGCTCGGCGCCAACGGCCCGGCCTTCTGCGCCGGCGCCAACCTCAACTGGATGCGGCGCATGGCCGACTACACGCGCGACGAGAACATCGCCGACGCCGGCAAGCTGGCCGAGATGCTGCGAACCATCGCCGACTGTCCCAAGCCCACCATCGCGCGCGTGCAGGGCGACGTCTATGCCGGCGGCATGGGCCTGGTCGCCGCCTGCGACATCGCGGTCAGCGTCGACAGCGCCTGGTACTGCCTGAGCGAGGTCAAGATCGGCCTGGTGCCGGCGACCATCAGCCCCTACGTGCTGCGCGCGATGGGCACGCGGGCGGCGCAGCGCTGGTTCCTCACGGCCGAGCGTTTCGCGGCGGCCGAGGCGCATCGCATCGGCCTGGTGCACGAGGTGGTGGCGGCCGACGCGCTCGATGCCAAGGTGGCCGAGCTAGTGAAGGCGCTGACCGGTGCCAGCCCGGCCGCGGTGCGGGCCTGCAAGACGCTGATCGCCGATGTCGCCGGCCGGGAGATCGACGATGCGCTGATCGCGAAGACGGTCGAAGGCATCGCCGACATCCGCGCCAGCGACGAGGGGCGCGAGGGCGTGCAGTCGTTCCTGCAGAAGCGCAAGCCTTCCTGGTTGAATCCATGAACTCGCTCGACATGCCGCAACTGCTCGCGCTGGCCGCAGCGCTGGGGTGGGCCAGCGGCGTGCGCCTGTACCTGGTGGTGCTGCTGACCGGGCTCGCCGGCTATCTGGGCTGGATTCCGTTGCCGAGCGGCCTGCAGCTGCTGGCGCACCCGGTGGTGCTGGCGGCCAGCGGCTTCATGGTCTTCGTCGAGTTCTTCGCCGACAAGATCCCGGGCCTCGATTCGATCTGGGACATGGTCCATACCGCGATCCGGATCCCGGCCGGCGCCGCGCTGGCGGCGGGCGTGTTCGGCGCCGACCACGCGGCGATGGCGCTGGTGGCGGCCCTGCTCGGCGGCGGCTTTGCGGCCACCGCGCATGCGGCCAAGGCCACCACGCGGGCCGCGATCAACACCTCGCCCGAGCCCTTCACCAACGTGGGCGCCTCGCTGGTCGAGGACACCGCGGTGCCGGTCGGCCTGTGGCTGGCGGTGGCGCATCCGCTGGTGTTCGGGCTGCTGTTCATCGCCGTGCTGGTGCTCAGCGTCTGGCTGATCCGCAAGAGCTGGCGCTTCCTCAAGTCCTTGTTCGGCCGTGTGGCGCGGATCTTCAGCGGCCGGTCCGATCCCGGCGTGGTGCCCGCCTTCCAGCTCAAGAAAAATCCTCCTGGAGACTCATCGAATGTTTAAGAAGATCCTGATCGCCAACCGTGGCGAGATCGCCTGCCGAGTGGCTTCGACGGCGCGCCGCATGGCCATCCGGACGGTGGCGGTGTACTCCGACGCCGACGCCCACGCCAACCACGTGCGGGCCTGCGACGAGTCGGTGTACCTGGGCGGCAGCGCGCCCAAGGACAGCTACCTGCGCTGGGAGAAGATCCTCGAAGCCGCCAAGGCCACGGGTGCCGAGGCGGTGCACCCGGGCTACGGCTTCCTGAGCGAGAACGAGGAATTCGCGCAGGCCTGCGCCGATGCCGGCCTGGTCTTCATCGGCCCGCCGCCGTCGGCGATCAAGGCCATGGGCCTCAAGGCGGAGTCGAAGCAGCTCATGGAGAAGGCCCGTGTGCCGCTGGTGCCGGGCTACCACGGCAGCGACCAGGACCCGGCGCTGCTGCAGCGCGAGTCCGACCGCATCGGCTACCCGGTGCTGATCAAGGCCAGCGCGGGCGGCGGCGGCAAGGGCATGCGGGTGGTCGAGAAGGCCGGCGACTTTGCTGGCGCTCTGGCCTCGTGCCAACGCGAGGCGATCAACAGCTTCGGCGACGACGCGGTGCTGATCGAGAAGTACGTGCAGCGGCCGCGCCACATCGAGATCCAGGTCTTCGGCGACATGCAGGGCAACTACGTCTACCTGTTCGAGCGCGACTGCTCGGTGCAGCGCCGCCACCAGAAGGTGCTCGAGGAAGCGCCAGCGCCCGGCATGACCGAGGCGATGCGCAGGCAGATGGGCGAGGCGGCGGTGGCGGCGGCGCGGGCCGTGAACTACGTGGGCGCCGGCACGGTGGAATTCATCGTCGAGCAGCGCGGCGATGCCGAGATGAACTTCTTCTTTATGGAGATGAACACCCGGCTGCAGGTGGAGCATCCGGTGACCGAGGCGATTACCGGGCTCGATCTCGTCGAATGGCAGCTGCGCGTGGCCTCGGGCGAGGCCTTGCCGTTGAAGCAGGAGCAGCTGCAGATCCACGGCCATGCGATCGAGGCGCGCATCTGCGCCGAGAACCCCGACAACAACTTCCTGCCCGCCACCGGCACCTTGCGGGTGTACCGCAAGCCACAGGCCACGGCCTTCCAGCGCAGCCGCGTGCGCATCGACGACGGCGTGCGCGAAGGCGGCGTGATCTCGCCCTTCTACGATTCGATGATCGCCAAGCTGATCGTGCATGGTGCGACCCGCGAAGAGGCGCTGGCGCGGCTGGACCTCGCGCTGGCGCAGACGCACATCGTCGGCGTGTCGACCAACGTGCAGTTCCTGCGCGGCATCCTGCGCACCGATTCGTTCGCCAATGCCCGGCTCGACACCGCGCTGATCGAGCGCGAGCGCGCGGTGCTGTTCGACCAGGAGCCGCTGGGCCTGCCGCTGGCGGCCGCGGCATCGATCGCGCGCACGCTGCTGGCCGAAGCGGCGAGCGCCAATGGCGATCCGTTCAGCCGGCGCGATGGCTGGCAGTCGCATGGCGTGGCGACGCGGCCCTTCGAATTCGAGTTCCGCGGCGAGCCGCAGAGCGCCACGCTGCGCTACCTGCACGATGGCGCGCTGTGGCTGCAGGTCGGCGACGTGGCCGGCCCGCTGGTGATCGGCAGCTTTCCCTCGGGCGAGCTCGAGCTGCAGTTCAATGGCCAGCGCCACACGCTCGATGTCTACCAGGACGAAGACACGGCCTATGTCTTCGGCGCCGAGGGTGCGACCCGGATCCTCGCCATCGACCGCCTCGCGCATGCGGGCGAGACCCATGCCGAAGGCGGCCGGCTGACTGCGCCGATGCCCGGCAAGGTGGTGTCCTTCGCGGTCAAGGCCGGCGACAAGGTCAGCCGCGGCCAGCCGCTGGCCGTGATGGAGGCGATGAAGATGGAGCACACGATCGCGGCGCCGGCGGATGGCACGGTCGAGGAGCTTCTCTATGGGCCTGGCGATCAGGTTGCCGAGGGCGCAGAGCTTTTGCGCATCACTGTTTAAGCTTCGGGGATGACATCCCCTATTCGAATCACCGTCTGCCTGACCGACAACCGTCCCGATCCCTGGATCGAAGGCCTGCGCGCTGCCCTGCCCGAAGCCGTGGTGGAGAACTGGACCCCCGGCGCCGCACCCGCCGACCATGCCGTGGTCTGGGCGCCGCCGCAGCAATTCCTCGACGAGCAACCGGGCTTGCGCGGGCTATTCAACATCGGCGCCGGTGTCGATGCGCTGCTCAAGCTCAAGGTGGCGCCGCAGACCCAGGTCGTTCGGCTCGACGATGCCGGAATGTCGGTGCAGATGGCCGAGTACGTCTGCCATGCGCTGATCCGGCATTTCCGCGAGTTCGATGCCTACGAGGCCGAGGCGCGAGCCGGCCGCTGGAGCTATCGCAAGCCACGCGAACGCCAGGATTTCGCGGTCGGCGTGATGGGGCTCGGCGTGCTCGGCGAGCGCGTGGCCAAGGCCGTCGCGCAGTTCGAATTTCCGGTCAACGGCTGGAGCCGCTCGCCGAAGCAGATCCATGGGGTTGGCTGCTTCGCCGGCGAGTCCCGCTTCGACGACTTCCTCGGCGCCAGCCGCGTGCTCGTGAACCTGCTGCCGCTGACCCGCGAGACGCGCGGCATCCTGAACCGCGAAACGCTGTCGAAGTTGAACGGCGGCCGCCCCGGCGGCTACCTGATCAACGTCGCGCGGGGCGCCCATCTGGTCGACGACGACTTGATCCCGCTGCTCGACAGCGGCCAGCTCGCGGGCGCCATGCTCGACGTCTTCAACGTCGAGCCGCTGCCGGCCAGGCATCCGTTCTGGTCGCACCCCAAGATCACGGTGACGCCGCACGGCTCGGCGCGGACCGAGCGCGACATCTCGATCAGGCAGATCGCGGGGAAGATCCGGGCGATGGAGCGGGGGGAGGCGGTGGCAGGGGTGGTGGACGCAGGGCGGGGGTATTGAGGTCTCGGATTGCGAAGGCAATGCAATTGCATTACCATTCGCCTTTGCAGTCTCCTCCGGAGCCGACATGGCCGCCACGCTCGAAGTCGAATCGACCCTCACCGACCGCTACCAGACCACGATCCCCGAGACGGTCAGGCGCGCGCTGCGCCTGGGCAAGCGCGACAAGATCCACTACATCATCCGTGCGGACGGCGAAGTGGTGCTGAAGCGCGCTGCCGCCGATGAAAGCGACCCGGTGCTCGGGCAGTTCCTTGGCTTTCTGGCGCGCGACATCGCCGCACATCCAGAGCGGGTGGCCGCCATGGATGCCTCCCTGGTCCAGCGCATTCAGGCGCTTGTGGCCGATGTCGAAGTCGACCTCGACGCACCGCTGCCGACGGACGATGAATGAAGTCCGTCGCTCCGCTGGTCGTCAACGGCTGGACGCTGTTCGCGCACCCGCTGTTCCTGAACCAACTCGAGGCTTTGCTCAGCCAGGTCGATGATCTGCGGCGCAAGGACGCCGACGGTTATCGCAAGAAGAACGCGACCAAACGGCTGGCCGCCATCGCCAAGCTGGCGTTCGAAGTGATTCCCCAGGACCCGTCGCGGCCGGAGTACCGCCAGGGGGTCACTCTGGGCGACTCATACAAGCATTGGTTCCGAGCCAAGTTCTTTCAGCAGTACCGGCTGCTCTTCAGGTATCACGCGAGGACGAAGGTGATCGTCCTCGCGTGGGTGAATGACGACAGCACCCTCCGCGCGTACGAAAGCGGTGACGATGCGTATCTGGTGTTCAGGAAGATGCTGCAGACGGGGGATTTTGCATGACGCTCCTTCAGTCGACCGACGGTGAAACCGCGGGCGCCGCGGCCTGCCAGGCCGGGTCGCCCGCGGCCTGGCCCAGCGCGCGGGCGCTCTGAACCAGGGGCTCTGCCAGGCCTTCGAGAAAGCCTTGCTGTTCCGCCAGCGCGGCGGGGAAGCTCAGGCAGAAGGCCCAGGTTTCGCCGCTGGCCGGACTGCCGACGGCGCAGCTGACCGAGCCGACGTCGGGCAGCGATTCGTTGAGGGCGCTGGCCCAGCCTCGCCGGCGCACCCGCTGCAGCCGTCGCTTGAGTTGAGCCAGGCTGGGGGCGCCTGGCCCGTCGTCGGCTGCCGGCTCGCCGCCGAAGGCTGCGTCGATCACCGAATCGTCGAGCCGTGCCAGCAGCGCGTGGCCGGTCGAAGTGCGGGACGCGATCCCGCGCTGCCCCGGATCGGTTACCACCCGCAAGGCGTGCCGTCCATGAAAGACGCGAAGCACCACCACGCTGTGCTTCGTTTCATCGAGCACCGAGATGTAGCCGGTGTGGCCCGTGGCCTGGACCAACGCCTCGAGCTCCTGCTCCATGCGCTGCAGGATCGGCGTCGACGCCTGGACCAACCGTCCCAGTTCGAGCATCAGAAGCGCGGGGCCGTACGACAGCGTCACGCGGTCGCGCTCGAGCAGGTCGCATTCGAGCATCTGCTTGAGAAGCCTGGAGGTGGAGCTCTTGGGAAGCGCCAAGCCGTCCGCGACCTCGCTGACGGTCAGGGGACGGCCTTTCCCGGCCATGAGGCGCAACACGTTCGAGGCCGATTGCAGGATGGTCATTTGGTGGTTCCATGAAATGGAACTGAGTTGTCTGAAATGGAACTGAACTATGGCGCAGATTTCCGCGGGTCGGTTCGTAGAAACCCGCTTCCAAGACTGGGCACGCGGGGCGCTCCGGATGCGGAGAAAATGACGTCCGACCCTTCATCCGACCATGAGCGCCCCATGAACCTCCCTCCCAAAGTCAAGATCGTTGACGTCGGCCCGCGCGACGGCCTCCAGAACGAGAAGCAGCCGGTGTCGGCCGAGATCAAGATCGGCCTCGTGCACCGGCTGCAGGACGCCGGCCTCAAGGAGATCGAGGTCACCAGCTTCGTCTCGCCCAAATGGGTGCCGCAAATGGCCGACAACGCCGAGGTGATGCACGGCATCCGTCGCAAGCCGGGCGTGCGCTATTCGGTGCTGACGCCGAACATGAAGGGCTTCGAGGCCGCGATCGCCGCGCCGCGCGAAGAATGGCCCGACGAGATCGTGGTCTTCGGCGCCGCCAGCGAGGCCTTCAGCCAGCGCAACATCAACTGCTCGATCGCCGAGAGCATCGAGCGCTTCCGGCCCGTGGTGGCGGCGGCGCGCGAGCACGGCATCTACGTGCGCGGCGCGATGTCCTGCACCGTGGGCTGTCCCTACGAAGGCGAGATCGCGCCCTCGCGCGTCGACATGCTGGCCGGCCTCATGAAGGAGATCGGCGTGCAGCACGTGGGCGTGGCCGACACCATCGGCGTCGGCACGCCGCTGAAGGTGCAGCGCGCCATCGAGGCCACGCTCAAGCACTACGGCGTCGACGACATCTCGGGCCACTACCACGACACCTACGGCCAGGCCCTGGGCAACACGCTGGCCAGCCTCGAGATGGGCGTCTGGCAGTACGACACCTCGTCCGCCGGGCTCGGCGGCTGCCCCTATGCCAAGGGCGCGACCGGCAACGTCGCGACCGAGGACGTGGTCTACATGCTGCACGGCATGGGCATCGAGACCGGCATCGACCTCGACCGCCTGATCGACGCCGGCGTCTACATCAGCGAGGCGCTCGGGCGCGAGCCGAATTCGCGCGCCTCAAAGGCGATCCGCACCAAGCGGGCCAACTGACATGTGTGGTGCCGAGCTCACTTCATTGCCAGAGGGCGTGCAGCGCGTCGCCCGTCTCCTTCAGGACAAGGGCCACGCCCACGCGCCGCAGATGCTCGACGACGCCGCGCGCACCGCGCAGCAGGCAGCCGATGCCCTGGGCATCGAGGTGGCGCAGATCGCCAAGAGCATCGTCTTTCGCCGCAAGTCGGACGACGCCGCGGTGCTGGTCGTGACCTCGGGCGACAAGCGGGTCGACGAGAAGAAGGTCGAGGCGCTGGTCGGCAAGCTGGGCCGCGCCGATGCCGAGTTCGTCAAGTCGAAGACCGGTTTCTCGATCGGCGGTGTCTCGCCGTTCGCGCATGCCGTGGCGCCGGTGATGCTGATCGACCGCGAGCTGTTCCGCTTCGAGGAGATCTGGGCCGCGGCCGGCCATCCGCATGCGGTGGTTCGGCTGCATCCGCGCGAACTCGAGGGCCTGACCGGCGCACCGGTCGCGGACGTGGTGTGAATGTCGCTTCGTTGTCGACCCTGCCGGCGCGCGCCGCGGCCGCGCGCGCGATGGCCAGCGACCTGCCGTCGCCCTGCATCTCGATCTGCCGGATGGTGCCGGCCACGGGCTTCTGCGAGGGCTGCCTGCGCACCATCGCCGAGATCGCGGCCTGGAGCCGGATGGACGACGCCGGCAAGCGCAGCGTCTGGCGCGCGATCGAACTGCGTGCCGAAGCCGGCTTCGGCGTCGCCGCCGGAGACACGCCATGAAGCACCTCACCTGCCACCTCGATTTCATCTCGCCCTATGCCTACCTGGCCTTCGAGCACCTGCCGCAGGCGCTCGAAGGCCTGAGCTACAGCGTGGCGTATCGGCCGGTGCTGCTCGGGGCACTGCTCAAGCACCATGGCCAGCTCGGCCCGGCCGAGATCCCGGCCAAGCGCAGCTGGACCTACCGCCATGTGCTGTGGCTCGGCCATGCCCACGGCATCCCGATCCGGATGCCCGCCACCCACCCCTACAACCCCTTGCCGCATCTGCGGCTGGCGCTGGCGACCAGCGCCGGCGGCGACATCAGCCGCTACGTGGCCGAGACCCTGTTTCGCGAAGTCTGGCGCAGCGGCGGCGAGCCCGGCGACCCGGCGCGCCTGGCGGCGCTGGCGGCCACGTTGCGGCCGCAGCGCGACGCCGGCGGCGAAGCGGTCAAGGCCCAGCTCAAGGCCAACACCGACGCGGCGATCGCACGCGGCGTCTTCGGGGTGCCGGCCTTCGAGGTCGACGACCGGCTGTTCTGGGGCTTCGACGGCCTTGCGATGCTGCGCGCCTACCTGCACGGCGAGCCCTGGTTCGACGGCCCCGACTGGGACGCCGCCGACCAGCGTCCTTCCCTGCTGCTGCGCAGCAAATCGTAGTTTTTCCATGATCTGAAACGCCTGGCGCGGGTTGCACCTTAAACCGTCAGCCGACGTTCAGTTTCGCGACAGCCTCGGGTCAGTCGCCCCTCCAAGAATGCGTTACGTCCCACGCCGTGGGCGGAAATTTCTACAGGAGACGACATGTCAGCCACCCTAGATTCACGGGGAGCGTCGCACGCGCCCCGGCCCATGACCCAGGAGGAGAAGAAGGTCATCTTCGCCTCGTCGCTGGGGACCGTGTTCGAGTGGTACGACTTCTACCTCTACGGGTCGCTCGCGCCCGTGATCGCGCGCCAGTTCTTCAGCGGCCTCGATGCCGGCGCCGCCTTCATCTTCGCGCTGCTGGCCTTCGCGGCCGGTTTCCTGGTGCGCCCGTTCGGCGCCATCGTGTTCGGCCGCCTCGGCGACATGATCGGCCGCAAGTACACCTTCCTGGTCACGATCCTGATCATGGGCCTGTCGACTTTCATCGTCGGCCTGCTGCCCAGCTACGCGACCATCGGCGTCGCGGCGCCGGTGATCCTGATCGCGCTGCGGATGCTGCAGGGCCTGGCGCTCGGCGGCGAGTACGGCGGTGCCGCCACCTACGTGGCCGAGCACTCGCCGCACGGCAAGCGCGGCGCCTACACATCATGGATCCAGACCACCGCCACGCTCGGCCTGTTCCTGAGCCTGCTGGTGATCCTGGGCGTGCGTGAAGGCGTGGGCGAGGCCGCCTTCGCCGAATGGGCCTGGCGGGTTCCGTTCCTGGTCTCGATCCTGCTGCTCGGCATCTCGGTGTGGATCCGGCTGTCGCTGTCGGAGTCGCCGGCCTTCCAGAAGATGAAGGCCGAGGGCAAGACCTCGAAGGCGCCGTTGTCCGAATCCTTCGGCCAGTGGAAGAACCTCAAGATCGTGATCCTGGCGCTGATCGGCCTGACCGCCGGCCAGGCCGTGGTCTGGTATTCGGGGCAGTTCTATGCGCTCTTCTTCCTGACGCAGCAGCTCAAGGTCGATGCCACGACGGCCAACCTGATGATCGCCGCCGCCCTGCTGATCGGCACGCCCTTCTTCGTCGTCTTCGGCACCCTGTCCGACAAGATCGGCCGCAAGCCGATCATCATGGCCGGCTGCCTGCTGGCCGTGGTGACCTACTTCCCGGTCTTCAAGATGCTGACCGAGAACGCCAACCCCGCACTGGCCCGCGCCCAGGCGACGGCCGGCGTGGTCGTGACGGCCGATCCTCGCTCCTGCTCGTTCCAGGGCAATCCGGTGGCGCGCGAGATCGACTTCAGCAGCTCCTGCGACATCGCCAAGCGCTACCTGGTGCAGAACTCGGTAAGCTACGAGCGCGCCGACGGCCCGGCCGGTTCGCCGGCGGTGGTCAAGATCGGCGAGGTGGCGATCACGGCGCCGGTGGGCAACGTGGTCAACCACAAGTTCGACGAGGCCTCGGCCAAGGAGATCGCGGCCTTCAAGAAGGCGGTCGCCGAGCAGCTCAAGACGGCGGGCTATCCGACCAAGGCCGACCCGGCCCAGATCAACAAGGTCATGACCGTGGTGCTGCTGTTCTGGCTGGTTCTGCTGGTGACGATGGTCTACGGCCCGATCGCCGCCATGCTGGTCGAGATGTTCCCGACCCGCATCCGCTACACCTCGATGAGCCTGCCCTATCACATCGGCAACGGCTGGTTCGGCGGCCTGCTGCCGACCACCGCCTTCGCGATCGTGGCCAGCACCGGCAACATGTACAACGGTCTCTGGTATCCGATCGTGATCGCCGCGGTGACGCTGGTGATCGGCACGATCTTCATCCGCGAGACCAAGGACGTCGACATCTACGCCAACGACTGAGCGTCCCGACGGCACGAGGGCCTCGGCCCTCGGTTCGACAAAAAGGCTTCGCGCCGGCTCGGCGCGAGGCCTTTTTCTTGGCTTGATCAGTTGAGACAGAGCAAGGTTTCAGGAGACTCAATCATGTGGAAGATCATCGTCGGCTTCGCCGTCTTCGCGGCCATCGTGCTGTACGTGCTCACCAAGGCGGGCGGCAGTGTCGACATGTCGGGCGAGAAGCACGGCGGCGACGCGACCCATGCGCCAGCGCCGGCCGCGGCCGGCGAATCGAAGTAGCGATCAGTCGGCGTGCCGCCCGATCCAGTCGACGATGCCGCCGGCGCTGCGGAACTCGTCCGCGGAGCGCGCCGGGATGCCTGGGTGCCGCTGGTTCCACATCCGCGCCAGGGCCTGGCCCGGGCCGACCTCGAGCACGCAGCGCACCCGCCGCGCCGCGATGCCCTCCATGCACTCGTCCCAACGCACCGTGTGGTCGAGCTGGCGGGCCAGGGCGGACCGGGCCTGGGCAGCGTCGCGCACGCGGCCCGCGACATTGCTGAGCAGCGGGATTCGCGGCGGTGCGAAGGGCTGCGTCGCCAGCCGCGCTTCGAAGGCCCGCGCGGCTTCGGCCATCCACGGCGTGTGCGAGGCGACGCCGACCGGGAGCGCCGTGACGTGGCCGCCCTGGCGCAATGCCGCATCGGCGGCCGGCGCGAGCGATGACCTGGGGCCGCCGATCACCACGCTGACAGGGTCGTTTCGGATGGCGATCAGCAGCCCGAAATCGTTGCAGAGCCGGGCCATCGCCTCGTCCGCGAGGCCGCTGACCGCGAGCAGCCCGGCGGGACATCGCTCGGCATCACGGTCCATCAGAGCGGCACGAAGCTGCACCAGTTCGATCGCATCGCCCGGCGCGCAGACGCCGGCCGCCGCGAAGGCCGCGACTTCACCGACGCTGTAGCCGGCGACGACCGCGGGTTCCGGCAGCCGGGGCGCGAGCTGTGTCCACGCGGCCAGCCCGAGCCCGGTCAGGAGCAGCTGCGCATGCGCGTTGCGGCTGGCCCAATCGCGGTCCTGCAGGTGCTGGCGCCAGTCCGCGCCCAGCACCCGCGCCACGCCCGACAGCAGTTCGTCGTCGGCCAGCCAGGAAAGCATCGCGGGATGCTGCATGCCCTGGCCCGAAAAGATCAGCGCGAAGCTCATGGCGCAGGCGGTCGGATGTCTTCGCAGACGCGCCGCATCCAGCAGGCGGCGGCCAGCGTGTCGGCCGCGCCGCCGGGCGACAGGCGGCGGGCGACGAAGTCGCGGTGCAAGGCCCGGGCGGCGGCGAAGCCGTGGTCGCTGGCTGCGCCGCCTTGCGCGAGATAGCCGCGCGCCGCCTGTTGCGCGTGGCGCAGTCCGGCCATGCCACCGCGGTGCGCGAGGTTGCTGTCGTCGAGCGTGGCCATGGTGGCGAACAGGGCGTCGATGCGGGCCCGCTGCGCGCTCAGGCCGCGCCGCAGCGCGGAGGCGAGGGCAGGCACGGCCGTTTCGAACAGCACCGGGAAGGCCAGTGCCGCTTCTTCGGATGCGCTGCGCAGGCCATGCCGGCGCGCGGCCATGCCGCCGGGCAAGGCCGAGACGCGCCGGGTGCGCGCGGCCAGTGCATCGCCCCAATGGCGGCGCAATGCCTGGCGAAGCGCCTGCGGGTCGAGCGGCGCGCCGTCGCGGAGCAGGGCGCCCGCCGCGGCGCACAGCAGGCCGAGCGTGAAGATGGCGCCGCGGTGGGTGTTGATGCCGCCGGTGGCCGCCAGCATCCGTGCTTCGGCGGCGATGCCGCAACGCTCCAGCGCTTCGAACGGCGCATGGGCCTCGCCGAGGGCGCAGATCTGCACGAAGTAGTGGCGCAATGCGAACAGGCTGCGCATGAAGGTGTGGGCATCCATGTCCGAGTGGCTGCCGCTGTCGACGAAGGACACCAGGCCTGGCTTGGGCGCCAGCGCGAGCTCGTCGTGCAGCGCCAGCGTGGCGGCGCGTCCGATGTCGGCCGCGCTCAGGCGCACCGCGCGTCGAGCCGGCAGACGGGCGGCGTTCATTGGGAAACCTCCGTGCTTCGCGCTGCGGTGCGAGCCCCCTTCGGAGCGGCCGGGCGGGGGCTCATGCCTCCATCTCCAGGATCGGCGCATGGCGGCGCAGGAACGACGCATCCGCCATCGCCGCGCCATGCAGCCTCTTCACGAGCAGGCGACGGGCCCGGCCTGCGCGCCAGGCGCTCCATTCGCGCCAGGCCACGGCCGTGCCGTCCTCGAACACCAGCTCGCCATCCAGCCGCGGCTGGCGGGGCGCGAAGCATTCGAGATGGCGAACGACCGCGTCCGCATGCTCGGCATCGTCGACGGAGATCCACAGGTCGATGTCGGAGCTCTCGCGCAGGTAGGCGAGGCCGGTCAGCAGCTGCCAGCCGTAGCCGCCGTAGACGCGCCCCGGCGCGCGGCAGGCCGCGAGCGACTGGCCGAGCGCGCGCATCGCGGCGCGGGGTCCGCGCGGCAGCAGGCCCAGCACATCGGTGGCGCGCGGGAACTCGTCGAACCAGGCGAGCGCGCTGCGCGGCGCCTGGATGGCCAGGCGCCGCCGGTCCCATTGCAGCGGCGTCGGGAGGCCCAGCGCGATCGGGGCCTGCGCCGGGTCGGCGTGCGGCGGCTGCCGGGTCACGACCAGCGGCAGCCGGTGCGCGGCCCAGTGGTCGATGCAGGCCTGCGCCTGGGTGTCCCAGGCCCGCGCGCGGACGACGGCCCAGCCCGCGTCCGTCAGGCAAGCCAGTCTATGGCGTCGCAGCGGCATCATGGCGCGTCCTCAGGCCGCATCCAGCACGCGCTGCGCGACCGCCGCGGCGAGCTTGCGGCCGCCGCGCTCGGCGCCGTCGATCGCGCGCAGGTCGTCGCGGGGCGAATGCGCCAGCGCCTCGCGCAGGGCCGCCGCGAGATCGCCCCGCCACAGCGAGCGCACGCCGCCCATCGCGACGTAGTTCGATACCCCGGGCGCGAACACCGGGTTCGATTGCGACAGCGCGGTCAGCATGTCCTCGGGCAGCTTGGTCACGCGCGCCATCGCGGGGATGCGCATGACGCGGATCTCGGCGTCGGGCAGCGCATGGCAGGCATCCGCGATCAGGCCCGAGGTGATGAAGCCGCCCGAGAGCGCCTGGTCGTACACCAGGCCGATCACGCGATGGCCGCGTCGGCGGGCGAGATCGATGCTGGCGCCGAGGTGGGCCATCGCGCGGTTGATCCCGAGCAGTTCGTCGCGCCGCCGCAGCTGCTGGCCCTGGGTGTCGACCAGCAGCAGGATCGGCCGCTCCGGGTGCTGCGCGAGGGTGTCGAGCACCACCCGCGCCTGGGCCAGCGCCAGCCTGACGCCGATCGGCGCGTGGTTCGTGGTGCCGATCACCGTGATCGGCTGGCCATCGAAGTGCGCCGTGCCTTGCAGGAAGTCGCCGTCGGCGACGATGCCATGTCCGGCGCCGAAGAGCCCGGTGGCGAGAAGGTTCCAGTCCATCGATTCGCTCCTCATGCAGGCCGCAGTGCGCGCACCGCGGCCACGTCCAGGTCGGGCACGCGGTCGGCGCCCGCAATGCCCAGGTGGGCCCAAAGCGCAATGGCGTCGTCGCCGCCGTCCTCCGCCAGCGGGTCGCGCAGGCGCGCGGCGAGCAGGGCGTGCTCGGCCTCGAGCGTGGCGAGCGACACCGGCTTCGAGGCGCCGATCGCATCGATGGCCGCGTCGCGGAAAGCGGTCACGTCGTCTTCCACGAGCGCGTCGCAATCGCCGGTCAGCCAGCGGTGCTTGCCGCCCGTGGTGCGCCACACCAGGGCGCGGTCGCGCGAGTCGAATTCCTCCACCCCGTGCGAGGCCTCGATGACTTCCGGCCCGGACATGGCGAGCCGCCCGACATCGCTCATCACGATGTGGTCCGCGCAGCGCGCGACGATGCCCATGCCGCCGAAGCAGCCGTTCGCGCCGCCGATCAGCACCACCACCGGCACGCCGGCCGCGCGGACGTCGAGCACGGCGCGCATGACCTCCGACACCGCGATCAGGCCGGCATTGGCCTCGTGCAGCCGCACGCCGCCGGACTCCGCCAGCAGCAGTACCGCCGCCGGGCGGTCGCGCAGCGCGCGGCGCAGCAGGCCGACCAGCTTGGCGCCGTGCACCTCGCCGACACCGCCGCCCATGAAGGCGCCTTCCTGGGCGGCGACGAAGACCTCCAGCCCGCCCAGCGTCGCCCGGCCGATCGCGACGCCGTCGTCGAAGGACGACGGCACGCCCAGCTGCGCCAGATGCGGGCTGGTCAGGCGCTCGGCCGGCGGCAGCCATTCGTGGAAGCTGCCCGTGTCCAGCAGTTGCGCGATCCGTTCGCGCGCCGAGCATTCGGCGTAGCTGATCATGGCCGTGCTCCTTGCGCCGCCGCCGGCAGTTCGGCCACGGCCTGGTCCAGCCGCAGGCTGACGACCGCTGGTGTCGCGCCCATGTCGTTGATGGCGATGCGCACGCCGGCCAGCGGATGCCGATCGTGGAAGTCGCCGAGCACGGCTTCCCAGATCGGGCCGAAGCCGCGTGCCGAGGTCTCGATGCGGACGGTGCAGACGTCGCCGCCGGCCGCTTCGAGCAGCACCTCCAGGTTGCCGGAGCCGACGACGCCGACGAGCACCGGCGCGAAGGCGCCGGCGGGTCGGGTGCCGGTGAAGGAGAAATCGAGGGCTTCGAGCCCCGCGGGAATGGTCATGGTCGTTCTCCTGGTCACCAGTTTCTGAATCGCTTGGGCGGCTGGTAGAGGCCGCCCGAGGCCCGCACCAGGTCGCGCATGCTGCGCGCGGCCAGCAGGTTGCGGGTGGCTTGCCGCGGATCGATGCCGAGGTCTTCCGGCCGGCGGATCACGCCGCGGTCGCGCAGGTTCTCGACCGCGCGCCGGTCGCGCGCGAGGCCGACCGCCGTGTAGCCGGCCACGCCGCGAATCGCCTGCTCGCGTTCCGCGTCGGTGCGGCACAGCAGCAGGTTGGCGATGCCTTCCTCGGTCAGGATGTGCGTGACGTCGTCGCCGTAGATCATGATCGGCGGCAGGTCCATGCCGGCCTGCTCCTGCAAGGTCCAGGCATCGAGCCGGTCGACGAAGGCCGGCTGCATGTGCTCGCGGAAAGTCTCGACCATCTGCACCACCAGCTTCTGCCCGCGCGGTGTCCCGGCGGCGCCGCTGCGTCCGGCGCGCGCTTCGCGCCCGGCCTTGAGCCACGCCGGGCTCGCGTGACGCCGGCCTCGCGCGTCGGCGCCCATGTTGGGCGCGCCGCCGAAGCCCGCGATGCGGCCCAGCGTGGCGGTCGAGCTGTTGCCGTCGAGGTCGATCTGCAGGGTCGAGCCGATGAACAGGTCGCAGGCATAGTGGCCCGCGGCCTGGCACAGGGCGCGGTTGCTGCGCAGGCTGCCGTCGGGCCCGGTGAAGAACACATCGGAGCGGGCGCGGATGTAGTCCTCCATGCCCAGCTCCGAACCGAAGGAGTGCACCGATTGCACCCAGCCGGCTTCGATCGCGGGAATCAGCGCCGGATGCGGGTTCAATGCCCAGTGCCTGCCGATCTTGCCCTTGAGCCCCAGCGATTCGCCGTAGGTCGGCAGCAGCAGCTCGATCGCCGCGGTGTCGAAGCCGATGCCGTGGTTGAGGCGCTGCACGCCGTACTCGGCGTAGATGCCCTTGATCGCCATCATCGCCATCAGCACCTGGATCTCGCTGATCTGCGCCGGATCGCGCGTGAACAGCGGCTCGATGAAGTTCGGCCGCGGCGCCTTGACGACGAAGTTCACCCAGCCGGCGGGTATGTCGACGCGCGGCAGCGTGGTGGTCTTGCCGTCCACCAGTTCGTTCACCTGCGCGATCACGATGCCGCCCGAGAACGCCGTGGCCTCGACGATCACCGGCGTGTCCTCGGTGTTGGGACCGGTGTAGAGGTTGCCCTCGGCATCGGCCGCGTGCGCCGCGACCAGCGCCACCTGGGGCGTGAGGTCGACGAAGTAGCGCGCGAAGAGTTCGAGGTAGGTGTGGATGGCGCCGATCTCGATGCGCCCCGCCGACACCAGCTTGGCCAGCCGCGCGCCCTGCGGTCCCGAGAAGCTGAAGTCCAGCCGCGCCGCGACGCCGTTCTCGAACACGTCGAGATGTTCCGGCAGCGCCAGCACCGACTGCACCATGTGCAGGCCGTGCACCCGCGCCGGATCGACCTGCACCAGCGCCTTGGCCAGGAAGTCGGCCTGCTTCTGGTTGTTGCCTTCGAGGCAGACCCGGTCGCCCGGCTCCAGCACGGCTTCGAGCAGCCTGCCGATCGCTTCGGTGGCGACCCGTTTGCCGCTGAGTTGCGTGCCCAGTGCGCCGGCCGCCCGCGCGAGGCGCGCGGCGCGGTTGTCGGCCTTGGTGTTCCAGTTCGTGCGTTCCATGGTGTGCCCTCAACCCACCAGTGCCTTGGTGGCGAAAAACAGCAGCGACGGGCCGAGCAGGCAGCCGAGGCCGGTATGGAAAGTGGCGACCAGCGCGCCGTACGGCACCAGCTTGCGGTCGGTGGCGGCCAGTCCCGCCGACACGCCGCTCACCGTGCCGGCCAGGCCGCCGAACACCATCGCCGAGCGCGGCGTCTTCAGGCCCAGGAAGCGCGCCGCGATCGGCGTGCCCACCATCACGAGGATGGCCTTGACCAGTCCGGTGGCGATGCTCAGCGCCATCACGTCCGGGCTGGCGCCGATGGCCGCACCCGTCACCGGGCCGACGATGTAGGTCACGGCGCCGGCGCCGATGGTGGTCATGCTCACCGCGTCCGAGTAGCCGAAGCTCCAGGCGATGGCGGCGCCGACGATGAAGGGCAGCACCGTGCCGAGCAGCAGCGACACCACGCCGATCAGCCCGGCCTTGCGCGCCTCGGTGGCCTGCACCTCGAACGCGGTCGCGACGATGGCGAAATCGCGCAGCATCGCGCCGCCCATCAGTCCGATGCCGCCGAACAGCGTCATGTCGGCCAGCCCCTTGTGGCCGCCGGTCTGGGTGCCGCCCCAGTAGGCCAGCGCCAGCCCGATCACGATCGCGATGGCCGAGCCGTGCACGCGGCCGAAGGTCAGCCGGCGCGAGATCTGGCCCGACAGCAGGATGATCAGGCCGACCACCGCGAAGGCGGTCACGAGGCCGTTCTGGATCGCGGCTTTTTCGAGGATTTCGATCATGGTGTCACTCCGCTTCGGTCAGGAGGGGGTTGTCGTGCAGGATCGGTGCGCCGTCGGTCTGCGCCTGCGGCCGCTCGGTCCGATTGATCACGGCGATCACGCAGGCACAGACCGCCACCGCGGCGATGGCCGACAGCAGCGCGACCGGGCCGCCGCGCAGCGCAGAAACCATGTCCTGCTGCGCCGCCATGGCGACGACGACCGGGATGTAGAGCGCGCCCCAGTACTCGACGCCGAGTTCCGTCAGCTTCGGCAGCATGTTGCGCCGCTGCATGTAGATGCGGGCGAAGATCAGCAGCAGCATGGCGATGCCGACGCCGCCGACATTGGTCTTGACGCCGAGCGCCTGGCCCAGCAGGTCCCCGAGAAAGATGCCCAGCAGGTGGCACACGGCCAGCAGGGCGGTACCGAAAATGATCATCCGCTTGTCTCCTTGGATTCGCCGTCCGGAATCGCGGCGCTGTGGAGACGAACGGTACCGGCGGCCCCCGTCCCGATCAATTAACGGAGGACGGCGACGCTTACGCCGCGTGAAACGGTCGCGGGTAAACCCGGGGCGGCAGTTTCAGGAGAGATCGGCCTTGGAGCTGCGGCAAAGCGCCAGCAGGGCCAGCAGATTGGGGTCGCGTTCGCGCGTGCGCAGGAAGTTCACCGCGATGGTCTGGCGCACCAGGTACTTCGCCTGCAGCGGAACCAGCCGGACGTTGTGCGGCAGCGCGCCGCGCACCCGTCCGGGCAGCAAGGTGTAGCCCACGCCGCCGCCCACCAGGTTCATCAGCGAGAAGATGTCGCCCGTCTGCATCACCACGCGGGGTGCGAACGAGGCGATGCGGAACGATTCCATGAAGCCGCTGTAGGTCACGAAGCCTTCGGACAGGCTGACGAAATGCTCGTCGGCGCAGGCGCCGAGGTCGACCTCCTTCATGCCGGCGTAGCGGGAGTCGACCGGCGCGGCGAAGAAAATGTCGTCCTCGAACAGCGGCTCCGATTCGACGTCGGGCGCCTCGCCGGGGATCGCCATCAGCACCGCGTCGACGCCGCCGTCGCGCAGCTTCTGCAGCAGATCGGCGTTCGAGCCGAGCACCAGCTCGGTGTGGAGTTCGGGCAGGCGCTGCTTCATCCCCATGATGACCTTGGGCACGGTCCGGCTGGTCAGGGAATAGAGCGACCCGATGCGGATCCGGTCGGCCGAATAGCCCGCCACCTCGCGCGTCGCCCGGATGCCTTCCGACAGCGTGCGCACCACGTCCCGGGCGACGTCGGCCAGCGTCTTGGCGGCGTCCGTGGGCAGCAGGTTGCGGCCCTCGAGCCGGAACAGCGCGCAGCGGGTGCCGGTTTCCAACGAATGCAAGGCCCGGTGCACGCTGACCGTGCTGATGTCGAGCCGCTCGGCGGTGCGCGCGAGGTTCCCGGTTTCCATGAAGGCAAGCAGGATCTCGAGCTTGCGGAAGGTGATTTCTTCGTCGACGAGGAAGGTCATATGTGTCCGTGTGTAATTATTTCGTGCACGGTCCGGCGAGGAAGCCCCCGCATAGCGCGCAACCATACGCCCACGCCGGCGCGGGCCGCGGCAGCTTCCTAGAATGTCTGCCCCACCCCGCAAGGCATTCATGACACAGGGCTCCATCCGGATTCGCGGTGCACGTCAGCACAACCTCCAGAACCTCGACCTCGACATCCGCACCGGCGAGATGACGGTGGTCACCGGGCCGAGCGGCTCGGGCAAGTCGAGCCTGGTGTTCGACACCCTCTATGCCGAAGGCCAGCGGCGCTATGTCGAGACCTTCTCGGCCTACGCGCGCCAGTTCCTCGACCGGATGGACAAGCCGGCGGTCGACAAGGTGGAGGGCGTGCCGCCCGCGATCGCGATCGACCAGACCAATCCGGTGCGTTCCTCGCGCTCGACCGTCGGCACCATGACCGAGCTCAACGACCACCTGAAGCTGCTGTTCGCCCGCGCGGCGCAGCTGTTCGACCGCGAGACCGCCCTGCCGGTGCGGCACGACTCGCCCGATTCGATCTACGCCGAACTGCAGTCGCGCGCCGCTGCGGCGGGCGATCCGCGGGTCGTCCTGACCTTCCCGGTCGAGCTGCCGGCCAGCACCTCGGCCGACGAGGTGACGCAATGGCTGTCGGCCAGCGGCTTCACGCGGGTGCAGGCCGAGCGCGAGGTCGCGACCCCGACCGGCCCGCGCAAGGTGCTCGACGTCGTGGCCGACCGCTTCCGCATGGCCAACGCCGAGCGGGCGCGCGTGGTCGAGGCGATCGAGGTCGCACTGAAGCGCGGCAGCGGGCGCTTGACCGTGTATGCGGTGGCGGCCGAGGAGGGCGTCGAGCCCGATATCTGGAAGTTCTCCACCGGCCTGCACTGCCCGGAGAGCGACATCCGCTACACCGATCCGATCCCCTCGATGTTCTCGTTCAACTCGGCGGTGGGCGCCTGCGAGACCTGCCGCGGCTTCGGCCGCGTGATCGGCGTCGACCTCGGGCTGGTGATTCCGAACGACAAGCTCACTTTGCGCGCCGGCGCCATCAAGACCATCCAGACGCCGGCCTGGAAGGAGGCGCAGGACGACCTCATGCGCCACGCCGAAGACGCCGGCATTCCGCGCGACACGCCCTGGAACAAGCTCACGGCCGAGCAGCGCCACTGGGTGATCGAGGGCTCGCCGAACTGGAAGGGCAAGTGGAACCAGCAGTGGTATGGCGTGCGCCGTTTCTTCGCCTACCTCGAGAGCAAGGCCTACAAGATGCACATCCGCGTGCTCTTGTCGAAGTACCGCAGCTACACGCCGTGCCCCACCTGTGCCGGCGCGCGGCTCGAACTCGAGAGCCTGCTGTGGCGCATCGGCAGCAAGGAAGACGCCGACGCCGTGCTGGCGCCGTCCAGGCGTTTCATGCCGGTCGGCGCGAAATGGTCGCGCGAGCAGCTCGAGGCACTGCCGGGCCTGTGCCTGCACGACCTGATGCTGCTGCCGATCGAGCGCCTGCGCCGCCTCTTCGACCGCATCGAGAGCCACGGCAACAGCAGCACCGCGAGCGAGGGCGACATCCAGGCGCTCAAGCTGCTGTTCGAGGAGATCACGACCCGCCTGCGCTACCTGCACGACGTCGGCATCGGCTACCTGACGCTCGATCGCCAGAGCCGCACGCTGTCGGGCGGCGAGGTGCAGCGCATCAACCTCACGACCGCGCTCGGCACCTCGCTGGTCAACACGCTGTTCGTGCTCGACGAGCCCAGCATCGGCCTGCATCCGCGCGACATGAACCGCATCACCGAGGCCATGCTGCGGCTGCGCGACGCCGGAAACACGCTGGTGGTGGTCGAGCACGACCCGGCCGTGATGCTGGCGGCCGACCGGGTGATCGACATGGGGCCGGGCCCGGGCATCCGAGGCGGCCAGATCGTGTTCGACGGCAGCACCGATGCGCTGCGCGATGCCGAGACGCTGACCGGCCAGTACCTGGGCGGGCGCAAGCAGATCGGCATGGGCTTCCGCCGCATGGTCAGCGACAACACGCCGCGGCTCATCCTCGAAGGCGTGCGCGAGCACAACCTGCAGGACATCACGGTCGAGCTGCCGCTGTCGCGGCTGGTCTGCATCACCGGCGTCAGCGGCTCGGGCAAGTCGACCTTGGTGCAGGACGTGCTGGCGCCGGCCCTGATGCGGCACTTCGGCAAGGCGACCGAAAGCCCGGGCGCGCACGACCGCATGCTGGGCGCCGATCACCTGAGCGACGTGGTCTTCGTCGACCAGTCGCCGATCGGCAAGACGGCGCGCTCCAATCCGGCGAGCTATGTCGGCGCCTGGGACGCGATCCGCGAGATATTCGCCACCGCGGCGCTGTCGCGCCAGCGCGGCTACACGGCCTCGAAGTTCAGCTTCAACAGCGGCGACGGCCGCTGCCCGACCTGCGGCGGCTCGGGCTTCGAGCATGTCGAGATGCAGTTCCTGTCGGACGTCTACCTGCGCTGCCCGGACTGCGACGGCAAGCGCTACCGGCCCGAGATCCTCGAGGTGACGATCGAGCGGGCCGGCCGCAACCTCAACGTCGCCGACGTGCTCGACCTCACGGTGGCCGAGGCCGCTGCGGCCTTTGCTTCCGACCGAGAGGTGCTGCGCGTGCTGCAGCCGATCGTCGACGTCGGCCTCGACTACGTGAAGCTGGGCCAGCCGGTGCCCACGCTCTCGGGCGGCGAGGCGCAGCGCCTCAAGCTCGCGGGCTTCCTGGCCGAGGCGGCCAAGAGCGGCAGCGCCAGCAAGCAGCCGCTGGCGCGCAAGGGCACCTTGTTCCTGTTCGACGAGCCGACCACCGGACTGCACTTCGACGACATCGCGCGCCTGATGCGCGCGTTGCGCAAGCTGCTCGACGCCGGCCATTCGCTGGTCGTGATCGAGCACAACCTCGACGTCATCCGGGCCAGCGACTGGATCATCGACCTCGGGCCCGAAGGCGGCGAGGGCGGTGGTCAGGTGGTGGCGGTCGGCACGCCCGAGCAAGTGCGCGAGAACCCGGTCTCGCTGACCGGCGCGGCGCTGGCCGACTACGAACTCGCGGTCGGGCCGGGCGCCTACAAGGTGGCCGAGCGCGCGGCGCGAAGCTATGCGGCGCGGGTGCAGCCGGCGCAGGGGCGCGACGCGATCCAGATCGTCAATGCGCGCGAGCACAACCTCAAGAACCTGTCGGTCGACATCCCGCGCGGCAAGTTCAGCGTGGTCACGGGCGTCAGCGGATCCGGCAAGTCGACGCTGGCCTTCGACATCCTGTTCAACGAGGGGCAACGGCGCTACCTCGAATCGCTCAACGCCTATGCGCGCAGCATCGTGCAGCCCGCGGGCCGGCCCGAGGTCGATGCGGTCTACGGCATTCCGCCCACGGTCGCGATCGAGCAGCGCCTGTCGCGCGGCGGCCGCAAGAGCACGGTGGGCACCACCACCGAGGTCTGGCACTTCCTGCGCCTGCTCTACGTCAAGCTCGGCATCCAGCACTGCATCCACGACGGCGCCGCGGTGCAGCCGCAGACGCCCGACAGCATCGCGGCGCAGCTGCTGAAGAACTTCAAGGGCCAGCACATCGGCCTGCTGGCGCCGCTGGTGAGCAACCGCAAGGGCGTCTACACCGAGCTGGCCGACTGGGCGCGGCCGCGCGGCTTCACCCATCTTCGGGTCGATGGCGAATTCCTGCCGACCACGGGCTTCCCGCGCATCGATCGCTTCAAGGAGCACAGCATCGAGCTGCCGGTGGCCAGCCTGGACGTGCTGCCGGCGCAGGAGACCGAGCTGCGCCAGGCGCTGACCAAGGCGCTCGAGCACGGCAAGGGCGTGGTCCACGTGCTGAGCAACCTCACGGGCCTGCGCGCCGCGATGATGGCCGGCGCACCAACGCTCGGCATCGGCCACGCCCATGTGTTCTCGACCTTGCGCGCCTGCCCGGTGTGCAGCACCAGCTATGCGGAGCTCGATCCGCGGCTGTTCTCCTACAACAGCAAGCACGGCTGGTGCCCCGACTGCGTCGGCACCGGCGTCAAGCTCACGAAGGAGCAGCGCAAGGTCTATGACGACTCGGTGATGGCCGACGACCAGAAGGGCCGCGAGCAGACCTTCGCCGAGCCCGAGGCGGAGGACGTGGGCGACGTGGCCTGCCCGACCTGCGAAGGCACGCGGCTCAATGCGACCGCGCGCGCCGTGCTGTTCGGCGAGGGCGGCGGCATCGGCATCACCGAGCTCGCGCGCATGAGCGTGACCGACATCCGCGTCTGGTTCGAGAACGTGGTGTTGAGCGGCCGCCAGGCCGAGATCGCGCGCGACCTGGTGCCCGAGATCAAGAGCCGGCTCGAGTTCCTCGAGGAGGTCGGGCTGGGCTACCTCACGCTCGATCGCGGCGCGCCGACCTTGAGCGGCGGCGAGGCGCAGCGGATCCGGCTCGCGGCGCAGCTCGGCAGCAACCTGCAGGGCGTCTGCTACGTGCTCGACGAGCCGACCATCGGCCTGCATGCGCGCGACAATCAGATCCTGCTCGACGCGCTGCACAAGCTCGGCGACAAGGGCAACACGCTGGTGGTGGTCGAGCACGACGAGGACACGATCCGCCGCGCCGACCACATCATCGACATCGGGCCCAGCGCGGGCAAGCGCGGCGGCCGGCTGGTGGCCGAAGGCAGCGTGGCCGACATCGAGGGCGCCGGCGATTCGCAGACCGGTCGCTACCTGCGCGACGCGATCAGGCATCCGTTGCAGCCCCGGCGCGGCGTGCCTTCGCCCGAGCCGGGTGCCCCGGGCTGGCTCAGCGTGAGCGGCGCCGACTTGCACAACCTGAAGGATGTCGCGGTCTCGCTGCCGCTGCATCGCCTGGTGGCCGTCACCGGCGTCAGCGGCTCGGGCAAGTCGACCCTGGCGCGCGACGTCCTGCTGGCCAACGTGTACGCGGTGGTGGTGCAGCGCATGACCAAGGCCGGCCGCGATGCAGATGCCGCGGGCAAGCATCCGAAGTGGGTGGGTTGCAGCGCGGTCGAGGGCTACGAGACCATCGACCGTGTGCTCGAGGTCGACCAGACGCCGATCGGCAAGACGCCGCGCAGCTGCCCGGCGACCTACATCGGTTTCTGGGACACGATCCGCAAGCTCTTCGCCGACACGCTGGAAGCCAAGGCGCGCGGCTACGGCCCCGCACGCTTCAGCTTCAACACCGGCGAAGGCCGCTGCCCGGGCTGCGACGGTGCCGGCGTGCGGACCATCGAGATGAGCTTCCTGCCCGACGTCAAGGTGGCCTGCGAGGTCTGCCACGGCGCGCGCTTCAATCCCGAGACGCTGGCGGTCAGCTGGCGCGGCAAGAGCATCGGCGATGTGCTGCAGATGGAGGTCGACGAGGCGGTCGAGTTCTTCGCTTCGATGCCCAACATCAGCCATCCGCTGCAGCTGCTGAAGGACGTCGGACTCGGCTACCTGACGCTGGGCCAGCCGTCGCCGACGCTGTCGGGCGGCGAGGCGCAGCGCATCAAGCTGGTGACCGAACTCAGCAAGGTGCGCGACGACGTCACGCGGCGCGGCAACAAGGCGCCGCACACGCTCTACGTGCTCGACGAGCCGACGGTGGGCCTGCACATGGCCGACGTCGAGAAGCTGATCCACGTGCTGCACCGGCTGGTCAACGGCGGCCACAGCGTGGTGGTGATCGAGCATGACCTTGATGTCATCGCCGAGGCCGACTGGCTGATCGACCTCGGGCCGGAAGGCGGCAACGGGGGCGGGCGCGTCGTGGCTGCGGCGCCGCCGGAAGAGGTGGTGGAGCTGGGCACGCATACGGGCGTGGCGCTGGGGCCCGTGCTGGCGCGTTCTCGGGAACAGCATGTGGTGCTGACGCTGCCGGTGCAGGAAGCGGCGGGGTCTTCTGTGAAGGTCCGCAGGGAAGCTTGACGGCTGTTTTTTCGTTGGCTTTGGAGGGGGCGCCCGGCATGCGGTGCGGGCCGAGCGACCCCACTGCGCCGGCCCTTCGGGCTTCCTTGCGGTGCTCGCTTCAGGCGGGGTCCGCGCAAACTCGCTGCGCTCAAACACGCGCGGCCCTTTTTCCGCCTGAAGCTGCGCTCCTCAGCGGCGCAGAGGGGATCGCCCGTCCCGCACCGCATGCCGGGCGCAGGGGTGTGCGAACAATCCAAACTTCTCCCACGCCGATGCAACCCCGACGTCTCAGCGGTCCAGGGCATACCGCCCGCCATCGCCGTCCCGAAACTTCAGCGTTACCCTACCGCATGCTCACGATCTACAACGACCGCCACGCGCTGCATCACGGCAAGCTCGAGATGTTCCGCGGCGAACTCGTGCCATGCTTCGAGGTCCCGGCCCGTGCCGACTACGTCCTGCAGGAATTGCAGCAGCGCAGGCTCGGCCCCATCGAAGAACCCTCTGCATTCGATGACGCAGCGATCGCACGCGTGCATGCGCAGCGCTACCTCGATTTCCTGTCTGGCGCATGGGATGAATGGGTCGCCCTGGACCCGGCCAACGCCACGCGCGATGCGCTGCCTTCCTATTGGCCGATCCGCACCTTCCGCTCGGACGTGCTGCCGGCGAGCTTCCCCGCGCGCATGGGCTTGTTCTCGTACGACGCCGGCACGCCGCTGACATCGGGCACCTGGACCGCGGCCCGCGCCGGCGCCTGCTGCGCGTTGACCGCCGCGGCGCGCGTGCTGCAGGGCGATCGTGCGGCCTTCGCGCTCACGCGCCCGCCCGGTCATCATGCGGGCGTGGACTTCTTCGGCGGCTACTGCTTCCTCAACAACGCCGCCATCGCGGCGCAGTCGCTGCGCGATGCCGGCGTGGAGCGCGTCGCGGTGCTCGACATCGACTACCACCACGGCAACGGCACGCAAGCGATCTTCTACGAACGCGCCGACGTCCAGTTCACCAGCCTGCACGGCGATCCGCACACCGAGTATCCGTACTACCTCGGCTACGCCGACGAGCGCGGTGCCGGCGAGGGCCTGGGCTTCAACCACAACCTGCCGCTGGCGCGCGGCAGCGGCTTCGCGCAGTGGCGCGAGGCGCTGGCGACGGCGCTGCGCGGCATCGCCGCATTCAAGCCGGGCGCACTGGTGGTCTCGCTCGGGCTCGACACCTTCGCGGGCGATCCGATCGCCGGCTTCACGCTCGCCACAGCCGATTACCTGCGCGTCGGCGAAGACCTCTCCCGGGCCGGCCTGCCGACCGTGTTCGTCTTCGAGGGCGGCTATGCCGTGGCCGAGGTCGGCGCCAACGCGGTCAACGTGCTCGAAGGCTTCATGCAGCAATCCGGCTGACGCGGTGGCGACGCCACCCGGGGACATACCCGCTTGCCCCCTGAATGGCCCTGCGGCCCAATGCTGCCTTTCGAATCCGTTGCGGAGTTGCCCCATGTTTCGTCGTTCCCTCCTGTGCGCCGCGCTGCTCGGCGTCGCCGCCACTGCGGTCCACGCGCAGACCTTCCCGACCCGGCCAATCAAGCTGGTGATCGCCTTCCCGGCCGGCGGCCCGACCGACATCACGATGCGGCAGCTGGCCGACAACGCGTCCAAGATCCTCGGCCAGCCGATCGTGGTCGACAACAAGCCGGGTGCCGGCGGGACGCTGCCGGCGCAGGCGCTGCAGACCGCGCCGCCCGACGGCTACACCATCGGCCAGATTCCGCTCGGCGTGTTCCGCCTGCCCTACACGACCAAGATCAACTGGGACCCGGTCAAGGACATCAGCTACGTCATCAACGTCACCGGCTACGCCTTCGGCATCGCGGTGCCGGGCGACAGCCCGTTCAAGACCTGGAATGATTTCGTCGCCTACGCCAAGGCCAATCCAGGCAAGCTCACCTACGGCTCGACCGGCAATCTCACCAGTCCGCACCTGACGACCGAACTCATCGCCCAGCAGCTCGGCATCCAGCTGCAGCACGTGCCCTACAAAGGCAGCGCCGACCTGGCGCAGGCGGTGCTCGGCAACCACCTGATGGCGATCGCCGATTCGACCGGCTTCGCGCCACTGGTCGAGTCGGGCAAGCTGCGCGTGCTCAATACCTGGGGCGAGAAGCGGCTGGCCAAGTTCCCGGACGCGCCGACCTTGAAGGAACTCGGACTCGACATCGTGCAGAACTCGCCCTTCGGCATCGGGGCGCCCAAGGGCACGCCGCCCGAGGTCGTGAAGAAGCTGCACGACGCCTTCAAGCAGGCCATGGAAGAGCCCAGCTACCTGGCCGCGCTCGGACGCTACGACATGCTGCCGATCTACATGAGCTCGGCCGACTACACGAAGTTCGCGCAGACCACCTTCACCCGCGAGAAGGCGCTGATCGAGAAGCTGGGGCTGGCCAAGCCGCAGTGAGCGGGGCTATCCGAGCTCGAAGCTCGTGAGCCCATGGACCCGCTGCAGCTCGCAGGGCGGTGCGGCGCCGGCGTACATGCGGGCGGTCTCGAAGACGCTGCGCATCCCTTCGGCCCGCGCCATCGCCACCGCGTCGGCGTTCGGCAGCGGGACGTCGAGGTAGACCACGTCACCGGCCGGCACCGCCGCACTCAATGCGGCGAACAGCGCGCGTGCCACCTGCGGGTCGTCGGCCAGCAGCGGCGCGATCTTGTGGCCTTCGCGACAGCGGCGGACCAGCCCCCAGCCGGCGAGCCGCCCGTCCTCGAGCCAGGCCAGGCCGGTCGCATCGGGCAGGCCGACCCAGGCGCGCAGAAAGGCGTCGCGCGGTGCCGGGAACACGCGGCGATCGTCGGCCGCCAGCAAGCGGGGGTCGACAGTGGCCAGGGGGACGATCTGCGGCGGCACACTGCCGCCCCCTCGGGCAACGCCGGCAAAGCGGGCGTTCTTCCAGGCCAGCGCAAAACCGCTGCGGCGATAGTTGTCCTGCTGGGCCGGAACGCCATCCAGTCCCACCACATGGCCGGCCAGCCGCGCCATGCCGGCACGCCAGAGCCTGAGCCCGACACCCTTGCCGCGCTAGGCCGGCGCGACGATGTAGAGGCCGATGAAGCCGAAGCGGCCCGCGTACGAGACCGCGCTGATGCAGCCGATTGCTTCCCCGCGATGCTCGGCGACCAGGAAGCCGCCGGGGTCGGCGGCGTGAAAGCAGGCGCCATCGTGCAGGCCGGGGTTCCAGCCTTCGCGGGCTGCCATCTCGATCACGAGCGGCATCTCGGCGAGGCCGAGCGTTCGAATCGTCGGGTCCATTTCCGCATTCTGGACCGGCGCCGCGCCGGCTTCCTGTCCAATAGCGGCATGGACACCTCGCAAGACGCGCACCGCCGCCTGACCGAACTCGAGATCAAGGCGAGCTTCACCGAAGACCTGCTGGACCAGTTGAACCTGACGATCTACCGGCAGCAGGAACAGATCGACAGCCTGCTGCGGCAGGTGGCACTGCTGCGGCAGCAAAGCCCCGAGCCCGGCACCGGCGGCGCCCGCAACCTGCGCGACGAGTTGCCGCCGCACTACTGAAGACCTTTTTCACGCTTCCGCCGGTCATGCGCGTTCACTGTTTGGTACTCATTGATACACAATCAGATCAGTACTTAAGGAGTAGATATGCGGCATCCAGAGCGTCGGGGGAGGCGGGCGATCGAGGCTGCGGCGGTGGCCGCGCTGATGCTGGGGGCGGGTGGCGCCGCCGCCCAGGCCGCTGATGCGCCGCCCTCAGCCGCGGCGCCGGCAGCCGACGGCACGGACGTCGTGGTCCACCCCTGGGTGGTGCCGCCGCCGAACTGGTCGCCCGAGGCCTACTTCACCAACCTGAAGGACGGCGCGACCACGGAGGCGCCGTTCGTCGCCCGCTTCGGCCTCTCCATGCGGGGCATCGTGCCGGCCGGCAAGACCGCGGGCTCGGCCGGCCATCACCACCTGCTGATCGATCAGCCGCTGCCGCTCGATTTCACCAAGCCGCTGCCCTTCACCGAGCACTACATCCACTTCGGCAAGGGCCAGATGGAGACCGTGGTCGACCTGCCGCCGGGCACCTACACGATGCGGCTGGTGCTGGCCGACCAGGGGCACATCCCGTATTTCGTCTACAGCAAGCCGCTCAAGTTCACGGTCAGCAAGCAGAACAAGGGCGTCACGCCGGCCAGCCTGCTGGGGACGCCGCGCGTCGAGTTGCTGAGCCCGGCCGACCGCAGCACGGTGCAATTGCCGCTGCGGGTGCAGTTCCATGCCAGCGGCCTGAATGTCTCGAATGCCGCCCCCAAGGTGCCCGACACCGGGCACTTCCGGCTGGTGCTCGAACGCCCAGGGCAGAAGGCCGAGATCATCGAGCTGGAGGGCGGGCAGACCGAGCTGTGGCTCAATCCGCCCAAGGGCAGCTACAACGCGCGGCTCGAACTGATGAGCAACACCGCGGCCGGCAACGTGGTCGCGCGGGCCAGGCCGGTCGCCTTCAACGTGCCCTGAGCACCGCCGCCGCCGCTTCGGCGAAGCCGGCGCCGCGCTCCCGGCTGGCGACATAGCGCGGCAGGTGCGACAGCGCGGCCTCGAAGCGGCGAACGTTCGCGACGCCGATGCTGTTGTCGAAGTGCTGGAACATCAGCGCATCGTTGGTCGAATCGCCGACGTAGGCCCAGCGCGGCATCTCGTCGTCGAGCCGGCGGCCCCACAGCTCGCGCACAATCCAGCGCGCGCCTTCGAGCTTGTTGTGGCTGCCGTACCAGCCGTTGACGTGGATGCTGCTGACGGTCGCGTGCATGCCCTCGCTCTGCATCAGTGCCACCACGGCGGCGATCTGCGCATCGCCGAGCTGCGTGAACTCGCTGTGGTCGATCGCGATGTCGCATTCGCGGCCGGCCGAGTCGGCGGCGCGCCGGGCACCCGGGATCTCGCGCTCGATGCGGCCGAGCACGGACTGCATGCGGGCGAAGTTGCGTTCGCGCGTGGGCGCGTCCTGCTGGTAGCGCTTCTCGAGGCCGCCGCCGGGCAGCGGCAGCAGGGCGACGGCGCCGTTCTCGGCCACGATCGCGTCCACCGGCCAGACGTTCGCGAAGGGCTCGCTCCAGCCCACCGGGCGGCCGGTGATCGCCACCCTGTGCAAGCCGGCCGTGCGCAGGTCGGCCAGCGCCGCCAGCGCATCGGCGCTGATCGCGCCCTCGGTGGTCAGCGTGTCGTCGATGTCGGTGAAGACGCCGACCAGCGCCCGCCGCGCCGCCAGCGGCCACTCGCCAAGGGGAATCATCAGGAGGCGGTCTGCAGCGCCAGGCCGGCGTGCTCGCGCAGCGGGTGGAAGTGGATCTTCGGGAAGCGCTCCTGTGCCAGCCGGACGTCGTAGGGCGAGGTGCACAGGTAGGCCAGCGTGTTGGCCGCGTCGAGCGCCATGCGCTGCGGGTAGGCATCGACGAAGGCGCGCAATTCGGCCGGCGTGTCGGCCGTGATCCAGCGCGCGCCGGTGTACTGGCAGCCCTCGAGCCGGATGTCGGCGTCGTATTCGGTCTTCAGGCGGTGCTGCACCACTTCGAACTGCAGCTGCCCGACCGCGCCGAGCAGCATCGGGCCGCCGATTTCGGGCCGGAACACCTGGATCGCGCCTTCCTCGCCGAGCTGCGCCAGGCCCTGCTGCAGCTGCTTGGTCCGCAGCGGGTTCTTCAGGATCACGGTCATGAAGAGCTCGGGCGCGAAGAAGGGCAGGCCGGTGAACTGCAGCGAGGCGCCGTCCGTGATGGTGTCGCCCAGCTGCACGCCGCCATGGGTCGTGAAGCCGACGATGTCGCCGGCGTAGGCTTCCTCGACCGCTTCGCGGCGCTGGCTCATGAAGGTCACGACGCTGGTCGGGCGCAGTTCCTTGGCGGTGCGCTGCACGCGCAGCTTCATGCCCGGCGTGTAGCGGCCGGAGGCCATGCGCACGAAGGCGATGCGGTCGCGGTGGTTGGCGTCCATGTTGGCCTGCACCTTGAAGACCACGCCAGCGAAATCCTTGTCCTCGGGCTGGATCTCCTTCACCACCGGCTGGCGGTTGACCATCGTGGTGCTGGTGCGCGACTGCGGCTGCGGCGCCAGGTCGACCAGCGCATCGAGCACTTCCATGACGCCGAAGTTGTTGACGCCCGAGCCGAAGAACACCGGCGTCTGCTTGCCGGCCAGGAAGGCCTCGCGGTCCCAGCTCGGCGAGGCGCCGGTGGCGAGCTCCATGCTTTCCATCGCGTGGTCGAACTCGCGGCCGAAGCGCTTGTGGAGCGCCTCGCGGTCGGTCAGGGGAATGGTCTCGAAGTCCTGCGGCAGCTTTTCCTGGCCCGACTCGAACACCGTCATCGCCTGCGTGCGCAGGTTGATGATGCCGCCGAAGGTCTTGCCCTGGCCCACCGGCCAGGTCATCGGCACGCAGGGCATGCCGAGCTCGCGCTCGATCTCGTCGAGCAGTTCGAGCGGCTCGCGCACCTCGCGGTCCATCTTGTTGACGAAGGTGATGATCGGCGTGTCGCGCTGGCGGCAGACCTCGATCAGCCGGCGGGTCTGGGCTTCGACGCCGTTGGCGGCGTCGATCACCATCAGTGCCGAGTCGACCGCGGTCAGCACGCGGTAGGTGTCTTCGGAGAAGTCCTTGTGGCCGGGCGTGTCGAGCAGGTTGATGACGTGGTCGCGATAGACCATCTGCATCACCGACGAGGCCACCGAGATGCCGCGCTGCTTCTCGATCTCCATCCAGTCGGACGTCGCATGGCGCGAGGCCTTGCGGGCCTTGACCGAGCCGGCGATCTGGATCGCGCCCGAGAACAGCAGCAGCTTCTCGGTCAGCGTGGTCTTGCCGGCGTCCGGGTGGGAAATGATCGCGAAGGTGCGGCGGCGTTTGGTTTCGGAGGCGAAGGTCATAGTGAACGCGGTGCGCGCTCACGGGCGCGGTCTGCTGAAGGCAAAGCCCGCAATTTTACCGTTCACATCGGCGGCGTGAAGCCGTTGCGGCCCACCAGCATGCTGGAGGCGGTGGGCTTGCCGTCCTTCAGCTGCGCCGTGACGACGACTTTCGCGCCCTGCACCACCAGCGCCTGCTGGTCGTCCTGGGCCGGCTTGAAGGTGACGATGGGCGTGCCGCGGGGCACGATCACGGTCTTCTCGCCGTCCTTGTAGCGCAGCACCAGCTTGCGGCCGCCCGGTACCGAGGACGGTGCGGCGGCGAGGGCCGAGACGGTGGCGTTGGTCATCGTGCCGTTGGGCATGTAGTCCCAGGGCCGGAAACCCTCGCCGGTGCCGCGCATGGCCTCCGGAAAGACCAGCACCTCGACCGCGCGCTGGGTGCCGTCGGGCTGGGGCAGCGAGCCGGCGCCGACGAAACTGTTGGGCTTGATCGCGCCCAGCGTGACCGGCAGTACCTCGACGACCCGCAGGTCGGGCGGACGCACCATCGTGACGACTTCGCCGCTGCGGTCCTTGACGGTCAGCGAGGTGGCGTCGACATGGGCGATCACGCCGCGCACGCGCACCGGGGGCTGGGCCGCGCCCCCCTGGGCCCAGGCCGAGGCGGACAGAACGGCCGCTGCGGCGGCTGCAAGTGACAGGGCGAGGACCTTGGCTTTGGACATGGCGGAATTCGGTGCGGCAGTGGAGGGGAAACGCAGTCTAGGCCGATCCGGCGCGCCTTGCTGGCGGCGGTCCGGCGGCTGGCGTTAAAATGCGCCGTTCCGAGGAGCGTTGCAGCGCCGTCAGGCGTGAGGCTCGGACCATCATCGCAACCACGCTCACCCGCTGTTCTCGCGGTGAGTCCGTTCCCCGAATGCAGTGGCCACTGTCAAACCCGCTTTGGAGCCCACATGAGCGCTGTTCTCAAAACCACCCCCGTCTCGACCGCCGACCAGGCGATCGCCGACCTGTCCCTGGCCGCCTGGGGCCGCAAGGAAATCCGCATCGCCGAAACCGAGATGCCCGGCCTGATGGCGATCCGCGAGGAATTCGCCAAGGGCCAGGCGCTCAAGGGCGCGCGCATCACCGGTTCGCTGCACATGACGATCCAGACCGCCGTGCTGATCGAGACCCTGCAGGCCCTCGGCGCCACCGTGCGCTGGGCCTCGTGCAACATCTTCTCGACCCAGGACCACGCCGCCGCCGCCATCGCCGCCGCCGGCACGCCGGTGTTCGCGATCAAGGGCGAGTCGCTGACCGACTATTGGGACTACACCCACGCCATCTTCGAATTCGGCCCCAAGGGCTCGAAGGACGAAGGCCCGAACATGATCCTCGACGACGGCGGCGACGCCACCATGCTGATGCACCTGGGCCAGAAGGCCGAGAAGGATCTCGGCGTGCTGGCCAACCCGACCAGCGAAGAAGAACGCATCCTGTTCGCCGCGATCAAGGCCAAGCTGGCGGTCGACCCCACCTGGTACACCCGCAAGTCGGCCCAGATCATCGGCGTGACCGAAGAAACCACCACCGGCGTGCACCGCCTGAACGAGATGTCGGCCAAGGGCACGCTGCAGTTCCGCGCCATCAACGTCAATGACTCGGTCACCAAGAGCAAGTTCGACAACCTCTACGGCTGCCGCGAATCGCTGGTCGACGGCATCAAGCGCGCCACCGACGTGATGATCGCCGGCAAGGTCGCCTGCGTGGCCGGCTACGGCGACGTCGGCAAGGGCTCGGCCCAGGCCCTGCGGGCGCTGAGCGCCCAGGTGTGGGTGACCGAGATCGACCCGATCAACGCCCTGCAGGCAGCGATGGAAGGCTACAAGGTCGTCACGATGGAATACGCCGCCGACAAGGCCGACATCTTCGTCACCACCACCGGCAACCGCGACGTGATCCGCCACGAGCACATGGCCGCCATGAAGGACCAGGCGATCGTCTGCAACATCGGCCACTTCGACAACGAGATCGACGTCGCCTCGATCGAGAAGTACGAGTGGGAAGAGATCAAGCCGCAGGTCGACCACATCACATTCCCCGACGGCAAGAAGATCATCCTGCTGGCCAAGGGCCGCCTCGTGAACCTGGGCTGCGGCACGGGCCATCCGAGCTTCGTGATGTCGTCCTCGTTCGCCAACCAGACCATCGCCCAGATCGAGCTCTTCACCAAGCCCGACGCCTACCAGGCCGGCAAGGTCTACGTGCTGCCCAAGCACCTCGACGAGAAGGTCGCGCGCCTGCACCTGAAGAAGGTCGGTGCCATGCTGACCACGCTGACGGACACGCAAGCCGCCTACATCGGCGTCGACAAGAACGGTCCGTACAAGCCGGACACCTACCGTTACTGAATATGGCCCCCACGCTCCTCACTTTGGGTGTCGCTGCCCCCCGAGGGGGCCGCAGGCCGCCTTGGGGCGGCCCGGCGCCGGCCTGAGGCTCACGCCTTGCGTGCCGATCAGTTGCTCGTCGAACGCGGCCTGGCCGCTTCGCGTTCGCAGGCGGTTCGCCTGATCGCCGGCGGCTTGCGCTGGCGTGATGGCGCCGACTGGCGCGTCGTGGGCAAGAACCGCGACGAAATCCCCGAAGCGGCCGAGCTCGAACTGCTCGACGCCGCCGAGGCCCGCTACGTGTCGCGCGGCGGCCTCAAGCTGGAGGGCGCGCTGGCCGCCACCGGCATCGACCCGACGGGCCGGCGTTGTCTCGACGTCGGCCAGTCGACCGGCGGCTTCACCGACTGCCTGCTGCAGCGCGGTGCTGCGCATGTGGTCGGCGTCGACGTCGGCCATGGTCAGCTGCATGCCCGCATCCGCGAAGATGCGCGCGTGACCGCGGTCGAGGGCGTCAATGCGCGCACCCTGACGGCCGAGGCCTGGGCCGCCGAATCCGAGGACGACGAGGACGACGAGGCGCCGGTCGGCGACAGCTTCGGCCTGATCGTCGGCGACCTGTCCTTCATCTCGCAGACGCTGGTGCTGCCCGCGCTGGTGCCGCTGCTGGCGCCCGGCGGCGACCTGCTGATGCTGGTCAAGCCGCAGTTCGAGCTGCAGCCGGGCCAGGTCGGCAAGGGCGGCATCGTGCGCGACCCGGCGCTCTACGCGCTGGTCGAGCAACGCCTGCGCGACAGCTGCGCGGCGCTCGGGCTGCGCGTCGTGCGCTGGCTCGACAGCCCGATCGAGGGCGGCGACGGCAACCGCGAATTCTTCATCCATGCTGTTCCTGCGGACGGCCAACCAGGAGCCGGCCGTGCGCCTTCCGCTGAGCTTTGAGTTTTTTCCGACCAAGACGCCCGAGGGCGCGGTCAAGCTGCGCGCGGTGCGCCAGCAGCTCTACGCGCAGTCGCCCGAGTTCTGCTCCGTGACCTACGGCGCCGGTGGCTCGACCCACGACGGCACCTTCGGCGCGGTGCGCGAGATCCTCGCCGAAGGCGTGGCCGCGGCCTGCCACTTCTCCTGCATCGGCGCGACCAAGGCGACGGTGCGCGAGCAGTTGGGCGAACTCAAGGCGATGGGCGTCAAGCGCCTGGTCGCGCTGCGCGGCGACCTGCCGAGCGGCTATGGCGTGGGCGGCGAGTTCCTCTATGCGAGCGACCTGGTGGCCTTCATCCGCGCGGAGACCGGCCGCGATTTCCACATCGAGGTGGCCTGCTATCCCGAGGTGCATCCGCAGGCCCGTTCGCCCGAAGCCGACCTGCAGGCCTTCGCGGCCAAGGTGCGCGCGGGCGCCGACTCGGCCATCACGCAGTACTTCTTCAGCCCCGAGGCCTACTGGCGCTTCGTCGACGACGCGCGTGCCCTGGGGCTCGACACGCCGATCGTGCCGGGCATCATGCCGATCACCAGCTCGACCCAGCTGATGCGCTTCTCGGACGCCTGCGGCGCCGAGATCCCGCGCTGGATCCGGCTGCGGCTGCAGGGCTTCGGCGACGACACGGCGTCGATCAAGGCCTTCGGCCTCGACGTCGTCGCGGCCCTGTGCGAGCGGCTGTGCGCCGGCGGCGCGCCGGCGCTGCATTTCTACACGATGAACCAGTCGGTGGCCACGCTCGGCGTGCTGCAGCGGCTGGGTTGGGCCGAATGAGTTTGAGCCGCCGCGTTGCGACGCTGTCGATGGCGTTGCTCGCGGCCGGGCTTGCGGCCTGTTCCCTGCAGCCCACCGCGCCGGGCGATGAGGCCGGCGGTGCAACGATCCGGCTGCGGCCGCTGGCCCGGCAGCCGGCCTTGCCGCCCGGCGCTCCGCCGCGCTCCGCGGTGCCGTCGGTGCGCTACGACCTGGCGGTGTCGGGCGCGGGCGAGCTCGGGCCCGACGACGGCATCCCGGGCGACGAGGGCGGGCGCGAGATCTTCGAGCGCGGCGGCGCGTCCTGGTACGGCATCCAGTTCCACCAGCGCAAGACCGCCAGCGGCGAGCGCTTCGACATGACAGCCTTCACGGCGGCGCACCGGACGCTGCCGTTCAACACCCGCGTCTGCGTCCGCAGCCTGGTCAACGGGCGCGAGGTGCTGGTGCGCGTCAACGACCGCGGCCCCTACGCCTCGGGCCGCATCATCGACCTCAGCCGGGCCGCGGCGGAAGAAATCGGGATGCTCGGCATGGGCATCAAGACGGTGGCGCTGTCGATCGCCGACAAGGACACCGACCGCTGCGGCGGCAAGGAAGTCGGCGCGGTCGAGACGCCGGCCCAGGCGGCGCCGGAGCCGGCGCCGAAGCCGGCGCGGAAGCTCCTGCCGCTTCGCAAGCGGCGCTGACGCAAGCCGCCGCTAGCCGCCGCTGTCGAGCGAGAAGGTGGCGTTGCGGTCCTGCGCCAGCCGCTCGGCCATCTGCGGCAGGGCCGCCGCCAGCAGCGGCTTCAGCGTGTAGGGCGGATTGATCAGGAACATGCCGCTGGCGGGCAGGCCCGGCCGGTGCGTGGCGCCGGTCGCATCGGTCGTGATCTTGCTCGACTTGACGGTCAGCGTGGCATGCAGCCAGGACTTGCCGGCCTTGGTGGCCATCGTCTTGAGCCGGCGCGGCAGGTCGTGCGCTTCCGGCCGCGGAATGATCGGATACCAGACGGCATAAGTGCCGGTGGCAAAGCGCTTGAGCGCCTCGCCCACGAAGTCGAGCACCCGGGCGTAGTCGCTCTTGATCTCGTAGCTGGGGTCGCAGAGCACCAGTGCCCGCCGCGAGGGCGGCGGCAGGAACTTGGTGGCGCTGCCGAAGCCGTCGTCGCGCAGCACGGTGATCTGGCGGCCGGCCTCGAGCTGGGCGATGTTGGCGTCGAGCGTCCGGGCATCGGTCGGGTGCAGCTCGAACAGCTTGAGCTTGTCGTGCTCGCGCAGCAGGTGATGGACGATGAACGGCGATCCCGGGTAGATCTTGGCGCCGCCCTTGGGATTGAAGTCGCCCACCACCTCGAGGTAGCGGGCGAGGGCGTCGGCCAGCTGGGCGTCGGGTACGGCCTTGGCGCCCTTCGGGGGCGCCGGCTTGGCGCCGCCGCCGACCAGCCGCAGCACGCCGTCGGCGGCCTCGCCGCTGGTGCCGGCGTAGTCGCCGTCGAGCCGGTAGAGGCCGGCGCCGGCGTGGGTGTCGACCACCGTGAGGGCGGTGTCTTTCTCGAGCAGGTGTTCGAGCGTGGCAATCAGCACCGTGTGCTTGAGCACGTCGGCGTGGTTGCCGGCATGGAAGGCGTGGCGGTAACTGAACATGAGGAATAGTGCCTGGAAGATGAACGGGACGACGCTAGACTCTCGCGCCGTAACATTAAATTACAAGGATCGAGGATGCGAGGAGCTGGATGGCGATTCTGGGGCCTGTGCGCATGCGCTGGCGTCCTCTCTATTTTGACCGGCTGTGCGTCGGTCACGCACGGTACCACCCAGTCGCTCAAGGTCGAGACCCTGACGTCCGACGGCAAGGCCATCGAGGGCGCCGAGTGCCGGCTGTCGAACGACAAGGGCGATGCACTCACGCTGTCCGGCCAGAGCGTGCTGGTGCGGCGTTCCGGCGCCAACCTGAAGGTCGAATGCACCCAGGCCGGGCTGCCGCCGGCGACCGGTCAGGCGGTGTCGCGCGTCAACGCCGGGATGGTCGGCAACATCGTGGTCGGCGGCGTGATCGGCGCCGCGATCGATGTCGGCAGCGGCGCCGGCTACAACTATCCGAGCTGGATGCAACTCGTGTTCGGCGAGGAGCGAAGCTACGACCGCAGCGTGCAGCAGGGCGACCAGCCGGTCGCCGGCGTGGCGCTGGGCGTCACGCGGATGGCTGCATCGGTGCCTGTTGCTGCCGCGCCGCCGAAGGTCGCGGTGGCCGAAGTCGTGGCGCCGGCCCCCACGGCACCCCCGCCGGCCCCCGTGGTCGCGGCAGTCGCGCCGCCGCCCGATCCGACGCCCGCGGCGGCGCCGAAGCCGGTCTCACGCGTTTCGCTCGACGATCTCGGCGCCTTGCTGCCGGCCCGGAAGTGAGCCGCGCCATGACCCCCGCAAGCATCGGCCGCACGGCGGCCTTCCTGGCCGCCGCCTTGGTCGCCTCGGGCGCCTTCGCGCTCGAGCCCGACGTGCTGTTCGCGCGGGTGTCGCCTGCGGTCTGGACCGTCCGCACCCTCGACGCGCAGGAGCGTCCGCTGCGCACCGGCAGCGCCGTGGTGATCGCGCCGGGCCGCCTGGTGACCGCCTGCCATGTGCTCGCGAAGGCCGCCAGCTTCGTGATCAGGCAGGACAACGTGACCTACGGCGCAACGCTCGAACACCCGGACGTCGAACGCGACCTGTGCCAGATCAGGGTCGCCAATTTCAATGCCGCGCCGGTGCCGCTGGCGCCGGCCGGGGCGGCGCGGGTGGGCCAGAAGGCCTACCTGGTCGGCAGTCCGCGCGGCGTCGAGAACACGCTGGGCGAGACCATGCTCACCGGCCTGCGCGGCGAGGACGGCGACGACCGGCAGCTGCAGCTGGCCGCGGTGCTCGCCGCGGGAGCTAGCGGCGGCGGCCTGTTCGACGCCGAAGGCCGCCTGCTGGGCATCACCAGCGCCGCCGGCCGCGATCCTGGCGCACCCGGTTTCGCCGTGCCCGCCGATTTCGTGCCCGAGATTCCAGCCCGCGCCCAGGCCGCGCTCGCCCAGCGGCCGCGGGGGGACGTCCGAACCGCCGCGGCCGGCGCCGCGCCGGCGAACACCCTCACGGCGCCCCTGCGGCCCGGCGACGGGCTCGAATTCCAGCGCGTCGACCGCCTGACCGGCAACCGGTCGACCGTGGTCTACCGGGTGGATCGGGTCGCGGGCGACGAGGTGATCTTCAACATGGGCGGGCGGGTCGAGAAGACCGACGGCCGGGTGGTCTCGGTCGCCTCGCCGGCCGGCGGCAGCTACGACGTCTCGTCGCCGCCCGGCGGCTGGGGGCGCAGGGAACTCAAGCCCGGGATGCGCTGGCACCTGGACTACGTGGCGGTCACGGGCGAGAAATGGCGCCATGAACTCGATGCCACGGTGGTTTCCGAACGGACGATGCGCATCGACGGCGTGGACCTGAACGTGGTCCAGATCGACTACGCGGGCTGGATCTACGCCTCCTACGGCACCGGCGCCTCGCCGGTCGGCACGCCGTTCAGGGCCTCGGCCTGGTATGCGCGCGACCTGGGCCGGGTGGTGCGTTTCGAGGCCGAGCACCGGCGCGGCAACTCGAGCAGTTCGAACGAATCCCTCGAACTGGTGCGGGTGCTCCGCTAGGGCCAGCGCCAGCGCCCTAGGGCAGGATTTGCCCGCCAGGCCCGATTCTTCATATAATGGAGGGCTTCGCAGCGCTTTTGTGGCCCCGCGGCGGAGGACAACCACCACCACCTAAGAGATTCCCGCAAGAGGAACGCCGACCGTGGAAAAGGGCCCGCCAAACCCTCTTCAAAAGAGAAAACTCATGACCAAAACGTTCAGCGCCAAGCCCGCTGACGTGACGCACGAGTGGTTTGTGATTGACGCGACCGACAAGGTCCTCGGACGAGTAGCCAGCGAAGTTGCTCTCCGTTTGCGCGGCAAACACAAGGCCATTTACACGCCTCACGTCGACACCGGTGACTTCATCGTCATCATCAACGCATCGCAACTCCGCGTGACCGGCGCCAAGCCGATCGACAAGGTGTACTACCGTCACTCGGGCTACCCGGGCGGTATCACGGCGACGAACTTCCGCGACATGCAAGCCAAGCACCCGGGCCGCGCCCTGGAAAAGGCCGTCAAGGGCATGCTGCCCAAGGGCCCGCTCGGCTACGCGATGATCAAGAAACTCAAGGTGTACGGTGGCGCAGAGCACCCGCATACCGCCCAACAGCCCAAAGTGCTGGAACTGTAAGGAGCCTTGAGAATGATTGGTGAATGGAACAATGGCACCGGCCGTCGCAAATCGAGCGTCGCCCGTGTGTTCATCAAGAAGGGCACCGGCAAGATCACGGTCAATGGCAAGGACATCCAGGCTTATTTCGGCCGGGAAACCTCCATCATGATCGCGAAGCAGCCGCTGTTCCTGACGAACAACGTCGAAACCTTCGACATCATGATCAACGTCGCCGGCGGCGGCGAATCGGGTCAGGCCGGCGCGGCGCGCCACGGCATCACCCGCGCGCTGATCGACTACGACGCGACGCTGAAGCCGGTGCTGAGCCAGGCTGGTTTCGTGACGCGCGATGCGCGTGAAGTCGAGCGCAAGAAGGTCGGCCTGCATTCCGCACGCCGCCGCAAGCAGTTCTCCAAGCGCTAAGGCGTTTGGGCTTACCGCTCGCAATGTCAAGAAACCGCCTTCGGGCGGTTTTTTGTTGGTTGAAGTAGCATTGGTTGATCGGCCGCAAAGTTCGGCCCCACAGGAGTCCCCTCACAATGAGCGCCGTTGCAGAAACCATCCAGACCCCGGCCATGATGCCCGAGCCGATCGTCTTCACCGACAGCGCGGCCGCCAAGGTCGCCGACCTGATCGCCGAAGAAGGCAATCCCGACCTCAAGCTGCGCGTGTTCGTGCAGGGCGGCGGCTGCTCCGGCTTCCAGTACGGCTTCACTTTCGACGAGATCACCAACGAAGACGACACCACCATGACCAAGAACGGTGTCTCGCTGCTGATCGACGCCATGAGCTACCAGTACCTGGTCGGCGCCGAGATCGACTACAAGGAAGACCTGCAGGGCGCCCAGTTCGTGATCAAGAACCCGAACGCCACCAGCACCTGCGGCTGCGGCTCGAGCTTCTCGGCCTGACGTGCCGGCGCATCGCCGCCCGTGAAAAAGCCGCCTTCGGGCGGCTTTTTGCTGCCTGCCCATTTCCCTGATCGATGACTTCCCCCGAATCCCCGCGCAAGAGCCTGCTGTGGCTGGTGGCCGTCGGCTTCTTCATGCAGACGCTGGATGCCACCATCATCAACACCGCACTGCCGGCGATGGCCGCCAGCCTCGGCGAGAGCCCGCTGCGGATGCAGTCGGTGGTGGTGGCCTATGCGCTCACGATGGCGATGCTGATCCCCGCCTCGGGCTGGATCGCCGACCGCTTCGGCACCCGGCGGGTCTTCTTCTCGGCCATCGTGCTGTTCGTGATCGGCTCGGTGCTGTGCGCGCTGTCGCGCGGCATCGGCCAGCTGGTCGCGGCGCGGGTGGTGCAGGGAATGGGCGGGGCGCTGCTGCTGCCGGTCGGCCGGCTGGCGCTGCTGCGCTCGGTGCCGCGGGCCGAGTTCCTGGCGGCGATGAGCTTTGTCGCCATCCCGGGCCTCATCGGCCCGCTCTTGGGGCCGACCCTGGGCGGCTGGCTGGTGCAGTACGCCTCCTGGCACTGGATCTTTCTCATCAACGTGCCGGTGGGCCTGGCCGGCTGCGTGGCCACGCTCTACTTCATGCCCGACCTGAGGGCCGCGCTGCAGCGGCGCTTCGACGGCGTGGGCTATGCGATGCTGGCCTTCGGCATGGTGACGGTCTCGCTGGCGATCGACGGCGTGTCGGGCCTCGGGCTGCACGGCGTCGGCGTGGTGGTGCTGATGATCTTCGGCTTCGCCAGCATCACGGCCTACTGGCTGCACGCGCAGCGGCGGCCCGACCCGCTGTTCGAGCCGGCGCTGTTCGGCATCCCGACCCTGAGCATCGGGCTGCTGGGCAACCTGTTCTCGCGCCTGGGCAGCGGCTGCATGCCCTTCCTGGTGCCGCTGCTGCTGCAGGTGTCGATGAACTATTCGCCGCTGAAGGCCGGGCTCATGATGCTGCCGATCGCGCTCGCCGGCATGGCGATGAAGCGCTTCGCCACGCCGCTGATCCTGCGTTACGGCTATCGCCGCGTGCTGGTGGTCAACACGGCGCTGGTGGGCCTGACGATGGCCAGTTTCGGGCTGGCCACGCCCGACCAGCCGGCGGCGCTGCAGATCGTGCAGCTGCTCGTGTTCGGCGCCGTCAATTCGCTGCAGTTCACGGCCATGAACACGATCACGCTCAAGGACCTGGACGGCAGCATGGCCAGCAGCGGCAACACGCTGCTGTCGATGGTCCAGATGCTGGCCATGAGCATGGGCGTGGCGGCCGCCAGCGCGGTGCTGGGCGGCTACACCGAGGTGTTCGGCAGCGCCACCCCGCTGGCCACCCTGCATGCCTTCGAGGCCACCTTCGCGAGCATGGGGCTGGTCACGCTGGCTTCGGCCCTGATCTTCTGGCATTTGCCGCCCGAAGCCCGGGCGGTGCAGCCGGCCCAGCCCGAGGTCTCGGGCCAGGGCTGATCAGGCGGGGTAGATGCCGCCCAGCGACCGCGGGCCGCGGGCGCCGGTGACGCTGGCGAGGTTGCCGGCTTCACCGTTCAGGGTGGCGCGCGCCAGCCAGGCGAAGGCCGCGGCCTCGACCTGCTGCGGCGGCAAGCCGCGCTCGGCGGACGACACCACCTCGACCGCGGGCAACAAGGCGCGCAGCCGGGCCAGCAGGTGCTGGTTCAGGGCGCCGCCGCCGCAGACGATCAGGGTCCGGCTGTCGGCGCCATGGCGCTGCAGATGCGCCGCGCAGGTGCTCGCGGTGAGCTCGGTCAGGGTCGCCTGCACGTCGGCCGGCGTCGCCTCGGAGGTGCCGAGGTGCGAGGCCAGCCAGTTCGGATGGAACAGGTCGCGCCCGGTGCTCTTCGGCGGCTGCTTGGCGAAATAGGGTTCGGCGAGCAGCCGGGCCAGCAGCTCCGGCAGCACCCGGCCGCTGGCGGCCCACTGGCCGCCGGCGTCGAAGGGCTGGCCGATGTGGGTCTGGCACCAGTGGTCGATCAACGCGTTGCCCGGGCCGCAATCGAAGCCCAGCACGGTGCCTTCGCCGGCCGGCAACAGGCTCAGGTTGGAGATGCCGCCGATGTTCAGAACCGCCACCGCCTCGTCGGGGCGGGCGAACAGGGCCCGGTGGAAGCCCGGCACCAGGGGCGCCCCCTGGCCGCCCGCCGCCAGGTCTCGGCTGCGGAAGTCGGCCACCACGCGGATGCCGGTGAGCTCTGCCAGCAGCGATGGGTTGTTGATCTGCAGCGTGTAGCCGACCTCGTCGAACTCGCCCGGGCGGTGGCGGACGGTCTGGCCGTGGGCGCCGATGGCGGCAATGTCGTCGGGCGCCAGGCCGGCGTCTTCGAGCAACTGCTGCGCCACCTGCGCGTAGACCCGGGCCAGGCCGTTGCCGGCCAGGGCGGCGCGGTGCAGTTCGTTGTTGCCGGGGGTGTTGAGCGCCATCAGCTCGGTGCGCAGCCCCACCGGGAAGGGCGCCGTCGCGTAGCCCTGGACGGCGATGCCGCCGTCCGAGAGATCCGCCAGGACGCCGTCGACGCCGTCCAGCGAAGTGCCCGACATCAGGCCGATGAAGAATTCAGCCATGGGGCGGTCAGGCGGAGGATGAGGCCGCGCGGCCGGCCGTCAGTCGGCGCTGGCCTGGACGACCGAGAAGGCCGCCGACAGCTCGGTGCGCGTGGCGAGCGCCAGCCGCTCGAAGGCGGGGCGGTTGGCCGCCGTGATGGGCGCGCCGCCGTCCTGCTGGGCGATGGTGGCCGGGTCGTGGTACTCGCCATTGACCCGGAACTCGAAATGCAGGTGCGGGCCGGTGGCCCAGCCGGTGGAGCCGACGGCGCCGAGCGTCTGGCTCTGGCTGACGCTCTGGCCGACCTTGACATCGACCCGGCTGAGGTGGGCGTAGGCGGTTTCCTGGTTGTTGTGGTGCTTCAGGATGACGATGTTGCCGTAGCCGTTCTGGGTGCCGGCGAACTCGACCGTGCCGTCGCCGACCGCGCGCACCGGGGTGCCGGTGGGGGCGGCGAAGTCGATGCCGTGGTGCTGGCGCCAGCTGTTGAGGATCGGGTGCAGGCGCATCGCGAAGCCGCTGGTCACGCGCGAGAACTCGACCGGCGAGCTCAGGTAGGCGCGCCGCAGGCTGTCGCCGCTGGGGCGGTAGTAGCCGCCTTTCTGGCCGGGCTCCTGGTACCACAGCGCCTGGTAGAGCTTGCCGTTGCTCTCGAACTCGGCCGACAGCACGCGGCCGGTACGCAGGGTCTGGCCATCGGCGTCGAGCGTCTCGTAGACCACGGCGAAGCGGTCGCCCTTGCGCAGCGAGCGGAAATCGACATCGCCCGAGAAGATGTCGGCCAGCTGGCTGGCGACCGGATCGGGGATGCGGGCGTCGTCGGTGGCGGCGAACAGCGAGGTCCGCACGACGCCGCTGGCCAGCCGGGTCCCGGGCGTCAGGGCGTCGGTCTCGGTGCGGGCACGGAAGCCGGTCGGGGTCTTTTCGACCACCAGGCGCTTGAAGCCGCCGTCGCCATCGGGAATCCAGCGGGCGCTGAGCTTCTTCAGGGCGTTTTCCTGGGTCGCCTCGGCGGTCACGGTGCGGCCTGGACGGCTCAACAGCGCGGCCCGGGCGTCGGCGTTGCCGCGCACGAAGGCGGCGGCCGCAGGGTCGGAGAGGCCGAGGCGCTGCAGCAGGGCCTCGGCGGTGTCGCTCGAGCGCGTGATTTCGGTGCGGAACAGCGTGAAGCTGTGGGCGTCGAGCGCCTCGATCTGGTCGGCGAAGGAGGTGGACGGCGCAACGGCCTCGAACACCTGCTTGACGGGGATCTCGGCCGCGTCGGGGCCGAGCGAGGCGACAGCGAAGGCACCGCCACCAGCGGACAGCAGCAACGCGGCGATCGCAGCCGTGATCTGCTTGGGGTACGTCCGGAATGTGTGAGCCACGCGCGAAGCAATCAGCTCCTCGGCGGCAAGAATGCCGTTGATCAAACTTCGAATTCCAGCTCAGGTTCAGCAAATCCGTACTGCGAGGGCCGTGTCGGACGGGCGGCAGGACGGTGCGTTCACAGCGCCGCTTAGAATCCGGCGCTTGGAAAAGTCGGGCTGAGTATAGCTTCGGCCATAGAGAAAACAGCCAAAGAGCCCCATGAACCCCGGTTTTGTTACATCCACAAGTCTGTCCGAAGTTGTAGGACAGGCCCTCGAAATTTCACTCCGTGGGACTGACGAGCTGCTCCCCCAGGACGAGTGGGTGCGCAAGCTTCAGCGCTCCGAGGCGACCGGGGCGCCGCTGCGGATCAAGCTGGGCCTCGACCCGACCGCGCCGGACATCCACATCGGCCACACCGTGGTGCTCAACAAGATGCGCCAGCTGCAGGACCTGGGCCATACGGTGATTTTCCTGATCGGCGACTTCACCACCACCATCGGCGATCCGTCGGGGCGCAACAGCACCCGGCCGCCTCTGACCCGCGAGCAGATCGAGGCCAACGCGCAAACCTACTACAAACAGGCAAGTCTCGTACTCGACCCGTCCAAGACCGAGATCCGTTACAACTCCGAGTGGAGCGATCCGCTGGGCGCCCGCGGGATGATCCAGCTCGCCGCCAAGTACACGGTGGCACGGATGATGGAGCGCGACGACTTCAGCAAGCGCTTCAAGGCCGGGCAATCGATCTCGGTGCACGAGTTCCTCTATCCGCTGATGCAGGGCTACGATTCGGTGGCGCTCAAGTCGGACCTCGAGCTGGGCGGCACCGACCAGAAGTTCAACCTGCTCGTCGGCCGGCATCTCCAGCAGGAATACGGCCAGGAGCCGCAGTGCATACTTACTATGCCGCTGCTGGAGGGGCTCGACGGCGTCGAGAAGATGTCGAAGAGCAAGAACAACTACATCGGCATCAGCGAGGCGCCGAACACCATGTTCGCCAAGGTGCTGTCGATCTCCGACACCTTGATGTGGCGCTGGTACACCCTGCTGAGCTTCAGGTCGCTGGCCGAGATCGCGGCCCTCAAGGCCGAGGTCGAGGCCGGGCGCAACCCGAAGGACGCCAAGGTCGCGCTGGCCAAGGAGATCACCGCGCGCTTCCACAGCGCCGCGGCGGCCGAGGCGGCCGAGCAGGACTTCATCAACCGCAGCAAGGGCGGCGTGCCCGACGAGATCCCGGAAGTCGCGCTGGGCGGCGCCCCGCTGGGCATCGCCCAGTTGCTCAAGCAGGCCGGCCTGGCGCCCTCGACCTCCGAAGGCAACCGCCTGATCGACGGCGGCGGGGTCCGCGTCGACTCAGCCGTGGTCAGCGACAAGGCACTGAAGCTGCCCGCGGGCACCTACGTCGTCCAGGTGGGCAAGCGCAAGTTCGCCAAGGTCACCCTGAGCTGAGCCGCCCGGCCCGTTGCGGGCTATCGCACTTCAATGGTCACGCGGCGGTTGCGCGGCTCGGCGACCTCGTCGGCCGTGCGAACCGGCAGGTCGCGCTCGCCGCGGCCCACGGCCTCGATCCGGACCGGCGGGAAGTCCCGGGCGATGAAGAGTTGCCGGATTTCCAGCGCGCGGGTCAGCGACAAGTTGTCGTTGCGTGCCTGCGTGCCGACCGTGTCGGTGTGGCCCGTGACCACGATCTCGCCGCCGCTGCGCGCCAGGGCCGCCGCCAGGGCCTCGTTCATGGTGACTTGCGAGGCGGCCGTGAGCACGGTGCCGCCGACTTCGAAGTAGACGGTGAAGCTTTGTGCGGGCGGCGGCATCAGCTCGAACAGCGTCTTGTTCTGTTGCTTGACGCGCTCGGGGTCGGCCTTGTCGACGTTCGGCGCCCCGTGGGCGCCCAGCTTGGCCGTCGCCCGCTCGTAGGGCTGCGACAGCGTTTCCTCGCCGTCCTCGGTGCTGACCACCACCGCGGACGGTTTGCCGTCGGCCTGGGGCAGCAGCACGACACGGGTGGTCGGCGGCGTGGAGCAGGCGGCGAGCAGGGCGGATGCCAGGAGCGTGACAAGCAGGCAGTGGGAGCGAGGCGTCACGGCTGCGAATCCGTCTCGACGATGAAGTCGGTGCCGCGAATGCCGATGACCGCGCTTTGCGTCTCGACGCGCACGGCATCGGGATGGGTCTTGCCGATCAGGCCGGTGACCATGCGCAGCGTGCCGCGCAGCAGCGAGACCACCATGCCGCCGTCCTGGGTGGTCGAGTCGAAATGGAACTGCTTGAGGTCCAGCCTGGAGGACGGGCCGACGACCAGGGTGGTGCCGTCGCGCAGCACCACGCTGGCGCCGGAGTCGGCGCCGGTCTGCAGGCGGTCGATCGGCGCCATGGCGTCGCCGGCCAACGCGGCCCGTGCCTTGGCGCTGCCGCTGAGCAGCTGGACATCGCCGCGGACCGACTTGACGATGCCGGCGCGTTCCTCGGCTGCCGAGGGCTTGGACGTCTCGGCCGCGAGGGCGTTGCCGACATGGATGATCGGGGCGCCGACGCCGGCCAGGGCGAGGACGAGGCCCCGCAGGACCTGGTTCGAATTCTTGTTCACTGGACCTCCGCAACGATTCTGGGCGTTGCAGTCGATGGTACGCGAGGGGCGGACCGACCCCGATAATCCACCAGCGCGGCCCGCCCGGTCATTGCGCCTTTGTCCGCACTTTGCATTGTTGTTACCTTTCATCCCTTGAAATTCGCTTCGCTGACTCCCGCACAGTTGCTGCGCGTCTCGATCGTGGTCGCCCTGGTCACGATCGTGCTGAAGGGCGCGGCCGGCTACATCACCAACTCCATGGGGCTGATCTCGGACGCCATGGAATCGTTCGTGAACCTGGCGAGCGCCACCTTCGCGCTGGCGATGGTCACGGTCGCGTCCCGCCCGGCGGACGACGAGCATCCGTATGGCCACCACAAGGCCGAGTACTTCTCGTCGGGATTCGAAGGGATCCTGATCATCGGCGCGGCGATCGCCATCATCTGGGTGGCGGTGCTGCGGCTGCTCTCGCCGCAGCCGCTCGAGCAGCTCGGCTGGGGGCTGGGGCTGTCGATCATCAGCTCGGCCTTCAATGGGTGGCTGGCCTTCGTGATGTTCAAGGCCGCGCGCGTGCATCGCTCGATCGCGCTCGAATCCGACGCGCGCCACCTGGTCACCGACGTCTGGACTTCGGCGGCAGTGGTGGTCGGCATCGTGGCGGTCCACCTGACCGGCTGGCTCTGGCTCGACCCGGTGCTGGCCATCGGCGTGGCGCTGAACATCGTGCGCGAAGGCCTGTCGCTGGTCTGGCGCTCGTCGCAGGGCCTGATGGACGAGGCGATCGAGCCCGAGTCGCTGGCCTTGCTGCAAGCCACGCTCGAACGTTTCGCGACCGGCGTGCCGGAGGGAGCGCAGCTGCGCTTCGACGACATCGTCACCCGCCGGGCCGGCCAGCGGCGCTTCGCCGACCTCCACATGCACGTGCCGGGTGCCTGGTCGCTGGAGCGCGCCGCCGGACTGCGCGATGGCCTGGAGCAGGCGCTGATGGACGCGCTGCCGGGCCTGCGCGTAACCATCCAGCTGCTGCCGCTGGGCATGGAGGCGCGCGCCACGCCGAGGGCCGAGACGCTGTGAAGGCGCTGCTGCAACGCGTCGGCAGCGCGCGGGTCGACATCGCCGGGCGCACCCTGGGCGCGATCGATGCGGGGTTGCTGGTGCTGCTGTGCGCCGAGCGCGGCGACACCGATGCGGTGGCCGACCGGCTGCTGGCGAAGATCCTGAAGCTGCGCATCTTCGCGGACGACGCCGGCAAGATGAACCGCAGCGTTCAGGACGTCGGCGGCGGCTTGCTGGTGGTGAGCCAGTTCACGCTGGCGGCCGACGTCAGCGGCGGCAACCGGCCGAGCTTCACGCAGGCGGCGGCGCCCGATGAAGGGCGGCGGCTGTACGAGTACTTCGTGGGCCGGGCGCGCGATGCGCATCCGGTGGTGGCGACGGGGGAATTTGGCGCCGACATGCAGGTGCGGCTGGTGAACGATGGGCCGGTGACGATTCCGTTGGAGATGCGGATCTGATCAGTTGAGGACAGAGCAAAAACTGCTGCGCAGTTTGTTGGTCTGTCCCGCAAAGTCTCAGGCGGTCCCGCAAGGTCTCAGTAAGGATTCCGTATCCCCAGGCCCGCGAGGATCTCGATCTCGCGCGCCTCCATCTCCTCGGCATCGGCCTCGCCGGTCTCGTGGTCCCAGCCCTGCGCATGCAGGGTGCCGTGCACCAGCAGGTGGGCGTAGTGCGCGGCCAGCGTCTTGCGCTGCTCCTTCGCCTCGCGTGCCACGACCGGCGCGCACAGCACCAGGTCGGCCATCACAACCGGGGATTGCGCGTAGTCGAAGGTGAGCACGTTGGTGGCGTAGTCCTTGCCGCGGAACTCGCGGTTGAGCTGCTGGCCTTCGTCGGCATCGACGAGCCGCACCGTGATCTCGCCGTCGGCATCGAGTGCGTGCCGGATCCAGCGGGCGACGCTGTGCCGCGGCAGGGCGGCGCGATGGCGCTCGACGCCCTTGAAGCGGGCGAACTGGAGCGACAGCGACAGGTCCGGGAGTGCCATGTCAGTGCGCCGCGGTGCGCTTGCGCGCGTTGTCGTAGGCATCGACGATCCGCGCCACCAGCGGATGGCGCACCACGTCCGCGCTCGTGAAGCGCGTGATGGCGATCCCGTTGACGCGCTTGAGGACGCGCTCGGCGTCGATCAGCCCGCTGGGCTGGGTCTTGGGCAGGTCGATCTGGCTGACGTCGCCGGTGACCACCGCCTTGGCGCCGAAGCCGATCCGGGTCAGGAACATCTTCATCTGCTCGACCGTGGTGTTCTGCGCCTCGTCGAGGATCACGAAGGCGTTGTTGAGCGTGCGCCCGCGCATGAAGGCCAGTGGTGCGATTTCGAGCGCATTGCGTTCGAAGGCTTTCTGCACGCGGTCGAAGCCCATCAGGTCGTAGAGGGCGTCGTACAGCGGCCGCAGGTAGGGGTCGACCTTCTGCGTCAGGTCGCCGGGCAGGAAGCCGAGCCGCTCGCCGGCCTCGACCGCGGGCCGCGTCAGCACGATGCGCTGCACCGCGCTGCGCTCGAGCGCGTCGACCGCGCAGGCCACCGCCAGGTAGGTCTTGCCGGTGCCCGCGGGGCCGATGCCCAGCGTGATGTCGTGGCTGGCGATGTTCTCGAGGTAGAGCGCCTGGGTCGGGGTGCGGGCGCGCAGGTCGGGCCGCCGCGTGGCGAGCACCGGGGCGTCCTCGTCGTCCATCGAACTGTCGCTGGCCAGCGTGAGCTGCACCACCGCCGGGTCGATCACGCGCTGGGCGATCTCGTAGAGCGCCTGCAGCACTTCCATGGCGCGATGGGCGTTGACCTTGGAGCCGTCGATCTTGAACTGCTCGTGGCGGTGCGCGATCTTGACGTCGAGTGCTTCCTCGATGCGCCGCAAGTGCGCGTCGAGCGGGCCGCAGAGGTGGCCCAGGCGCGTGTTGTTGGGCGGGGCGAAGGTGTGTCGCAGAATCACGCGAGTTTCATTTCAAAAGCGAAAAGGGCACCCATGATAGGCAAACTCACCGGCATCCTGGCCGAACGCAATCCGCCGCAGGTGGTGGTGGACTGCAACGGCGTCGGCTACGAGGTCGATGTGCCGATGAGCACCTTCTACAACCTCCCGGGTGCCGGCGAGCGGGTTTCGCTGCTGACGCACTTCGTGGTGCGGGAAGACGCCCAGATCCTCTACGGCTTCGGCACCGCCGAGGAACGGGCCGCCTTCCGGCTGCTGATCAAGATCTCCGGCGTCGGGCCGCGCACCGCCCTGGGCGTGTTGAGCGGCATGAGCGTGGGTGAGCTGTCGCAGGCGATCACGCTGCAGGAGGCCGGCCGGCTGGTGAAGATTCCCGGCATCGGCAAGAAGACCGCCGAGCGGCTGCTGCTCGAGCTCAAGGGCAAGCTGGGCGCCGACATCGCGCTGCCCGCCCATGCCGCGACCGACGCGCAGGCCGACATCCTGCAGGCATTGGTGGCGCTGGGCTACAGCGACAAGGAAGCGGCCGCCTCGCTCAAGGCACTGCCGAAGGACGTGGCGGTGGGCGAGGGCATCAAGCTGGCGCTGCGGGCGCTGGCGAAGTAGCGGCCGGGTTCAGCGGCTGTCCTGCAGCGCCAGGGCGAGCGCGAACACCACGGTCTGCAGCACCACCACGATGCCGTGGCGCTGCATGGCCAGCCGCGTGCCCAGGACCCGGTCGGCCAGTGCCCGCGCGGCCTCGCTGCCGCGCCGCAGGCCCAGTTGCTCGAGCGTGTGGTCCAGCACCGGGAGCGAGGCGATCGTGCCCTGGGCCAGGCCCTCGAACAGGGCGGTGTCGACGCGCAGCCGCAGCGCCAGGTAGCGCTCCGGCAGGCCGGCCAGCGCGATCAACGCGAAGGTGGCCCAGGACGCTGCCGGCAGCGAGCGGCCGGTCAGGGCCAGCACCAGGCCGGCGATCAAGGCCAGCGCCAGGCCCCAGACCGCGATCACGCCGCTGGCGCGCAGCAGGCCCGCGGTGGCGGCACAGAGCGCGCGGTCGTTGTCGTTCATGGGCGAATCGGCCTCCTTTCGCTGGCGCATTCTGCCGCAGCGGGGCCCCGAACAAGCTCTAAACTGCGTCCTCTTCCGATCCGCTCCATGACCATCCAGACCGACGACTTCGCCCCGGCCCCGCAACGCGTGGTCTCGGCCGCACCCGCTTCGCCCAACGAGGAAGCCATCGAGCGCGCGCTGCGGCCCAAGCTGCTCGACGAGTACGTCGGCCAGGCCAAGGTGCGCGAGCAGCTGGAGATCTTCATCGGTGCGGCGCGCCATCGGGCCGAGGCGCTCGACCACGTGCTGCTGTTCGGCCCGCCGGGGCTCGGCAAGACCACGCTGTCGCACATCATCGCGGCCGAGCTCGGGGTCAACCTGCGCCAGACCTCGGGCCCGGTGCTCGAGAAGCCCAAGGACCTGGCCGCCCTGCTGACCAACCTCGAGCGCAACGACGTGCTCTTCATCGACGAGATCCACCGGCTGTCGCCGGTGGTCGAGGAAATCCTCTACCCGGCGCTGGAGGACTACCAGATCGACATCATGATCGGCGAGGGCCCGGCGGCGCGCAGCATCAAGCTCGACCTGCAGCCCTTCACGCTGGTCGGCGCCACCACGCGCGCCGGCATGCTGACCAATCCGCTGCGCGACCGCTTCGGCATCGTGGCGCGGCTGGAGTTCTATACGGCGGAAGAACTCGCGCGCATCGTGCGGCGCAGTGCCGGCCTGCTCGGCGTGCCGATGGACGATGAAGGCGGCCTCGAGATCGCGAAGCGCTCGCGCGGCACGCCGCGCATCGCCAACCGGCTGCTGCGCCGCGTGCGCGACTATGCGCAGGTGAAGAGCGACGGTCGCATCACCATCGACGTCGCGCACAAGGCGCTGGCGATGCTCGACGTCGACCCGCAGGGCTTCGACCTGATGGACCGCAAGCTGCTCGAAGCCGTGATCCATCGCTTCGATGGCGGACCGGTCGGCCTCGACAACATCGCGGCCAGCATCGGCGAGGAGTCGGGCACGATCGAGGACGTGATTGAGCCGTACCTCATCCAGCAGGGCTACCTGCAGCGCACGCCGCGCGGGCGGATCGCGACGCTGGCGGCGTACCGGCACCTGGGCGTGGCGCCGCCGCAGCGCGATGGGGACATGTTCGGCAGCTGAGCGGGCGCCGCTTCAGCGCGCGCGCACCTTCGCCGCGATCAGCCATTGCGCCGCGTAGTAGCTGGCCAGCACCCACAATGAAGCCACCGGCAGCGGCTGCACGAAGCGGTTGGTGGCCAGCAGCGCGTCGCTCAACATGAACAGGCAGGCGCCCAGCGCCACCTGCCGCGCCCCCGCATCGCCGAGCACGGCCGCGCGACCGAGCGCCTGCGCCGCCATGCAGGCGATCACCACCACGTACAGGCCGACCGGGATCCGCAGGCCGGCCGGCAGCCCGCCCCACCACAGGAAGGCGTACATCGAGACGCCCACCGCCAGCGTGGCGGCCAGCGCCCGACGGCGCGGAAAGAGCCCCACGCCTTCAGCGAACAGCGCGATGTAGGCCAGATGCGCCAGCAGGAAGGCGACCAGGCCGGGGATGAACAACGTCGGCCACATCAGCAGGACGTCCCCGGCCAGCGAGGCCGCCAGCCCCGCGAGCAGCAGCAGGGCGAAGCGCCCCGGCATGGCGTCGCTGCGCGCACGCAGGCCGGCGAAGACGATCAGGATCGCGAGCGCCAGCGGCTTGGCGACGACATGCAGGCCGGCGATGCCGAGCGCGCCGCTCGCGGCCGCCAGCGCGGCGGCATCGACGAACAGCACGCCGATCACCGGCAGCCGGCCCTGCAGCACGGCGCCCGTGGCCCAGAGCCCGGCGGTCAGCGCAGCGAGCCAGACCAGCGAGGTGGTGAAGGCGAGCGTGTCCGAGAACCACAGGAAGGCGGTGGCGCCGCCCAGCAGCGCGATGAACTGCAGCGCCGCGAAGACCTGCACGCCGCGCGAGGCCTGCGGCTCGTAGCGCTGCACGCCGGCGATGTCGAAGGGCGGTTTCGGATCGTTCGCCGCCAGGTCGGCCGGCCGCCAGCCGGGCGGCTTGAACCACAGCCGCAGCTTGTCGCTCCAGTGCCGGGTGCGCCAGCTGTCGCGCGCCAGCGATGCATAGACCTCGGCGTTGGCCCACAGCGGGTCCCAGCTGCGCAGCGGGCTGCGGGTGCCGTATACGCAGCGCTCGCCTTCTTCCTGGAAGCTGCCGAAGAGGCGGTCCCAGACGATCAGCACGCCGCCGTAGTTGCGGTCGACGTAGCGGTCGTTGACTGCGTGGTGCACGCGGTGGTTCGACGGCGAGCAGAACCAGCGGTCGAACCAGCCCAGCTTGCCGACCTGCTCGGTGTGGACCCAGAACTGGTAGAGCAGGTCGACCAGCGCGACCACCCCGAACACCAGCGGCGGCACGCCGGCGATCGCCATCGGCAGGTAGAAGATCCAGCCGAACAGCGCGCCGCTGGAGGTCTGGCGCAAGGCCGTCGACAGGTTGTAGTGCTGGCTCTGGTGATGGACCACGTGCGCCGCCCACAGCACGGCGCTCTCGTGGCCGAAGCGGTGCAGCCAGTAGTAGCAGAAGTCGTAGAAGACCAGAGCCAGCAGCCAGCCGTACCAGCGGGTCCAGAAGTCGGTGTCGGGGAACAGCGCGAAGGCCGACCAGACGGCGGTGTAGATGCCGATGCGCAGCAGCCCGGTGAGGGCGGCGCTGATCTGGCTCAGCATGCCGAGGCCGATGCTGTTGAGCGTGTCGGGCAGGCGGTAGGTGTCCTGGCCGCTGCCGCGCCGCGCGCGCATCCGGCCGACGAAGAATTCGATGCCGATGAGCAGGAAGAAGAACGGTGTCGCGAGAACGATGATCTGGCCGGGTCGCATGAGCGGGATTCTCGGGTGCAACCCGACTGTCACAACCCCAGGGTTCCCCTGTCATGCGGGCGTCACCGCGGTGCCTCCGGCGCGTCACGGGCGGCTGCGATCGTGTCCGTCCATGCAACGCGACGACGCTTTCCTTCGCGCATGGCGCGACACGACCGGCCCGGCCGGTGGCACCACCGATGACGAAGAAGTCACGCGGCCGCCACAGACCTACCGGACCCTCTGGATCTCCGACCTGCACCTGGGCACCCCGGGCTGCCAGGCGCGGGCGCTGCTCGACTTCCTGAAGCACACGGAGTGCGAGACGCTGTTCCTGGTCGGCGACATCATCGACGGCTGGCAGCTGCGGCGCCACTGGTACTGGCCGCAGGCGCACAACGACGTGATCCAGAAGCTGCTGCGCAAGGCCCGCAAGGGCACGCGCGTGATCTTCATCCCGGGCAACCACGACGAGTTCGCGCGCAAGTACCTGCAGCACAACTTCGGCGGCATCGACGTCGCGGAGGAGTGGATCCACGAGACCGCCGACGGCCGCAAGCTGTGGGTCATGCATGGCGACCTGTTCGACGGCGTGATCCAGTGCGCCAAGTGGCTGGCCCATGTCGGCGATTCGCTCTACGAGTTCACGCTGAAGCTGAACCGGCACCTCAACTCGCTGCGCGCGCGCATGGGGCTGCCCTACTGGTCCTTGTCGAAGTACCTGAAGCTGAAGGTCAAGCGCGCGGTCAGCTACGTCGGCGACTTCGAGAGCGCGGTGGCGCGGGAGGCCCGCCGGCGCGGCGTGCAGGGCGTGGTCTGCGGCCACATCCACCACGCGGAACTTCGCGACATCGACGGCATCCTCTATGCCAATGACGGCGACTGGGTCGAGAGCCTGACGGCGCTGGCCGAGCATGCCGACGGGTCGCTCGAGATCCTGCACTGGGCCGGCCAGTTGCCGACGCGGACGGGCCTCGGGGCGGCGGCTTCGCGGCGCGCGGCGGCGGTCCCCGCATGACGGCGATGTCCGGCGCGCGAACCGTCGACCTCGTCTACTTCAATGCCGGCGGCGGCCATCGCGCTTCGGCGCTGGCACTGGAAGCCGCGATCGCGCGTGCCGCTCTGCCATGGACCGTGCGGCGGGTCAACCTGCGCGAGGTGCTGGACCCGAAGGACAGCTTCCGCAAGCTGACCGGCATGGACCCCGAGGACGTCTACAACAAGCGGCTCGCGCGCGGCTGGACGCTCGGCCTGGCGCAGGAACTCAAGCTGCTGCAGGGCATGATCCGCTGGGGCCACGCGCCGCTGCTGCGGCAGCTGCAGCAGCACTGGCTGGCGACCGAGCCCGACATGGTCGTGTCGCTGATCCCGAACTTCAATCGCGCGCTGTGCGAGTCGCTGGGCTCGACCTTGCCGGGCGTTCCCTACGTGACCGTGCTGACCGACCTGGCCGACCATCCGCCGCATTTCTGGATCGAGCAGGGGCTGGACCAGCACCTGGTGTGCGGCTCGGCCAAGGCGGTGCAGCAGGCCCGCGCGGCGGGCTATGCGGACGCGCGGATCCATGCCAGCTCGGGCATGCTGATGCGCGCGGCGTTCCACGAGCCGCCCCGGGTCGACCGGGCGGTCGAGCGGGTGCGACTCGGCCTCGACGCCGACCGGCCGACCGGCATGGTGCTGTTCGGCGGCCAGGGCTCGAAGGCGATGCTCGGGATCGCGAAACGCCTGCCCGAGACCCCGCTCATCCTCGCCTGCGGCCACAACGCGGCGCTGGCGCGGGCCCTGCGCGCGCTGCCGGCGCGGGCGCCTCGCCTGGTGCTGGAATTCACGCCCGACATCGCGCACTACATGCGCCTGGCCGATTTCTTCATCGGCAAGCCGGGCCCGGGCTGCCTGAGTGAGGCGGTGCAGATGCAATTGCCGGTGATCGTGGTGCGCAACCGCTGGACGCTGCCGCAGGAACGCTACAACGCCCAGTGGGTGCGCGAGCAGGGGGTCGGGCTGGTGTGCAGCAGCTTCGCCAAGGTCGACCAAGCGGTCGAGGCGCTGACCGGGCAGTTGGGCCGCTACCAGGAGGCGACGCGCAAGGTGCGCAACCGGGCGATGTTCGAACTGCCGGGGATCCTGGAGGGCATCCTGGCGCGGGCCGAGGCGCTGAAAGAAGAAAGCCTGCTATCGGTGGGATAGCAGGCTTTCCTGGGAGTGGTGGCTCTTCACGGACTCGAACCGCGGACCTGTGGATTATGATTCCATCGCTCTAACCGACTGAGCTAAAGAGCCGAGCCCAGGATTATAGCGTTTTCTGCGGCGTGTCGATCCAGCCCTCCAAAGTTTTATGAGCGGCGGCGATTTCGCAGGCCGCAGCGCATCAGGTCAAAATCCGCCGATGCCTTCGCCCGCCGCCGCGATCCCCGACCCCTTCGACGCCCTCAGCGACGACCAGTTGATGCTGGCCTACGCCGGCGGCAACGTCCACGCCTTCGACGCCCTCTACGAGCGCCATGAGAGCGCCTTGTTCCGCTTCGTGCGCCGCCTGCTGGGCCTGCGGCTGGCGGCCGAGGTGGGGGAGGTGTTCGAGGAGACCTGGTCGCGGATCGTGTCGGCGCGGGACAGTTTTTCGCCCAAGCAGTCGAGTTGGCGTATCTGGGCCTTCACGATCGCCTATCGCATGGCGAACGAGCGGCTGCGGGTCAGCGGCCGCGAGGTCGCGTTCTATGCCCATGACGAGGACGGCGATGGCCTGGAGGCGGCGCAGCTCTTCAGCCGCGGCCTGCTGCGCGACGGCGCCGCCGCCGCCAACGATGGCGCGCAGCCGTCGCCGGAGGAACTGGCCTTCTGGCAGGCGGCCGGGCGGCGTCTGCTCGCCTGCCTCGACGAACTGCCGGACGACCAGCGCGCCGCCTTCCTGCTGCACCAGGAGGAGGGCTTCACGCTGGAGGCGATGGCGGCCACCCTCGACATCGGCGCCGAGACCGTTCGCGGCCACCAGGGCCGCGCCTTGAAGAAATTGCGCGGCTGCATGGAGCGCTATCTTTCCGTATGGGTGTCCCACGCATGAGTGCCGCCAACGACGCGCCCGACGACCTGCGCGACGACCGCCTGCGCAAGGCGCTGCTTCACGCGCCTGACCAGAACGCGGCGCCCGACTGGCGGCTGCGCAAGGCGATCCTGCGCGACGCTCACGATGCCGTCGGCGCGACCGACCCGGCCACCGACGCCGCCGAACTGGAGCGTGCCGCCCGCCCGTGGTGGCAATCGACAGGGCGCGGTCGGCGCGGCAAACGATGGGGCGCGGTCTTCGCCATCGCCCTGGCGGCGCTCGTCGCGGGCGTGCTCTGGCAGCGCCAGCCGCCCGGTCCAAAGCTCGATGCCGAGATCGCGAAAGATGTACCCCGGCCTGCGCCACCGAAGCCGCCTGCGCCAGCATCTGCACCTGCAGACGGGCCGGTCGCCTCGCTGTTGCCGTCGCTGGAGCCGATCCCTATGCCACCGCCGCCAGCGCCAGCGCCACCACCACCACCGCCAGCAACAGCGCCGCTGCGAACGCTGCCGCCGGCCCGGGTCGCGCCCCCAGTCGCCATCCCGCCACCGCCGCGCGGCCCTGCAACGCTTCCCTCGATCGACGAGCGTGCGCCGGGGCAGGTCGCCCCGGGCGTCGCCGCCGCGCTGCCGCCCAATCCGGCCCGCAAGACGCCGCCCACCGTCCGCACCGACGAGACCGACCCCCCGACTTTCGACGCGCTGGCGACCTGGAGCCGCATCACGATCAGCCGGCGCGGCGGCGAGAGCCGCAGCCTGTCGCGGCCCGAGGCGCGCGAACTCAACGCGCTGCTGGGATCTGCCGCGCTGTCAGCCGTCGGACCCCGGCCGCTCGGCGGCACGCCCGAATGGCGGGTCACGCTGGAGCGCGGCCCGGACTCGCTGGCCGTGTTCGAGATTTCCGGCGCCCAGGTGCGCTGGCGCGAAGGCCGGGCGCCGCCAGCCACGGGGGCGCCATCGCCGCAAGCGCTGGCGGCGCTGCGCCAGGCGCTGCAGGAGGCAGTGAAGGCACCCGAAGCGGCCGCCGCACCGGAGCCGCCGCGCAATCCCTGACGCCTACTCGTTCTTGAAGTCGGGCGTGCGCTTGGTCAGGAAGGCGTCCATGCCTTCCTTCTGGTCGGCGGTCGCGAACAGCGCGTGGAACAGCCGGCGTTCGAACATCACGCCGTCGGACAGCCCGCCCTCGAAGGCCCGGTTGACCGATTCCTTGGCCGCCATCACCGCGATCTGCGAGAAGCTCGCGATCGTCAGGGCCGCGCCGAGGGCCTCCTCGGCCAGCTTCTCGTACGGCACGATGCGGCTCACCAGTCCGGCACGCTCGGCCTCGGTGGCGTCCATCATGCGGGCCGTCAGCGCCATGTCCATGGCCTTGGACTTGCCGACCGCGCGCGGCAGCCGCTGGGTGCCGCCGGCCCCGGGAATGACGCCGATCTTGATCTCGGGCTGGCCGAACTTCGCGTTGTCGGCCGCGATGATGAAGTCGCACATCATCGCCAGCTCGCAGCCGCCGCCGAGCGCGAAGCCGCTCACCGCGGCGATCACCGGCTTGCGGATCTGGCGGATGGTCTCCCAGTTCCGCGTGATGTACTCGCCCTTGTAGACATCCTGGAAGCTGTACTTGGCCATCGCCGCGATGTCGGCGCCGGCGGCAAAGGCGCGCTCGCTGCCGGTCAGGATGATGCAGCCGATGGCCGGGTCGGCGTCGAAGGCCTTCAGCGCCTGCCCCAGCTCGGTCATCAGCGCGTCGTTGAGGGCGTTCAACGCCTTCGGGCGGTTCAGCGTGACGATGCCGACCTTCTCGGCCTCGACGCGCACTTCGATGTTCTCGTAGCTCATGGGTGTCTCCTTGAAACGAACAATCTGAGGCGGCCCGGCGGTTACTGCGGATGCAGCCAGGCGGCCATCCGGGCCGGATCCTGCGCGAACAGGCGCCAGGTCGTGACGCCGGCGGGCAGCGTGAGCGGCAGGCGCAGCAGGCGGCGATCGCGGGCGACCAGGGCCGTCGCCTTGCGCAGCGGCCCGAGGTAGAGCGCGAGGTCGTCGAGCCGCGCCAGGCGCCAGCCCTGCGCCGGCCGGCCCTTGGCCGCCGGCAGCTCGATGCCGATCCATTCGTCGTTGGCCGAGAAGCCGGCCTGTTCGGCGGCGCCGCCGCGCAGCACCACCTTGACCTGGATGCTGCCGCCGGTCTCGGTGACGCGCAGGCCGAGCTCCTGCGCCCGCTGCGCCGGGTCGTCGAGCGCGGCCACGCCGTGGGCGCGCAGCAGGTCGGCCAGGGGCAGCTCGTCGGTGGTGTGGACCCAGCGCGCGAGTTCGGCCGCGTACGACCGGCCGCCGACGGTCTCCAGCGCGGCGGCGACGTCGGACTCGGCGATCGGGCCGCCGTCGGTCTGCTTCCACAGCAGCCGCATCACGTCGTCGAGCGTGCCCTTGCCTTCGGCGCGCAGCGTGAGGTCGAAGCACATGGCGACCAGGGCGCCCTTGGTGTAGTAGCTCACCGTGGTGTTGGGCGTCTGCTCGTCCTGGCGGTAGTACTTGATCCAGGCGTCGAAGCTGGCCTGGGCCACCGACTGCACCAGCCGGCCCGGCGTCTGCAGGACCTGGTTGACCGTCTTGTTGACGAGGCGCAAATAGGTGGCGTCGTCGATGCGCCCAGCACGGCGCAGCAGCAGGTCGTCGTAGTAGCTGGTGAAACCCTCGAACAGCCACAGCAGCTCGGTGTAGTTCTCGCGGCCGTAGTCGTAGCGGGCGAACTCCACCGGCCGCAGGCGCTTCACGTTCCAGGTGTGGAAGTACTCGTGGCTGACCAGGCCGAGCAAGGTGGTATAGCCCTCGGGCTGCTTGCGGACACCGAGCTGCGGCAGGTCGCGCCGGGTGCAGATCAGCACCGTCGAATGGCGGTGCTCGAGACCGCCGTAGCCGTCGTCGACGGCGTTGAGCATGAACACGTAGCGGTCGTGCGGCGGCTTCGGGCCGCCGCGCTTGCCGACCCTGTCGCCATGCCAGAAGCGCATCTGCGTCTCGCAGATCGCCTGCGTGTCGGCGATCAGCCGCTCGCCGTCGAAGGAGGCCGGGGCGCCGGCGACCACGAAGCGGTGCGGCACGCCGCAGGCCTCGAATTCGGCGCTCCAGAAGGGGCCCATCTCGACCGGGCTGTCGGCCAGTTCGTCGAAGTTCGCGGCCAGGTAGCTGCCGAAGCCCTGGCGGTCGACGCGGGTCGGCCGCAAGGCGGTGGCGCAGGACCAGCGCGCGCCGTCGGCGGCGGCGGGCGGCGCCACCACCTCGAGCGCATGCGGCGCGTCGACCTGGTCTTCGACCTGCAGGCAGACGCTGGTGGCGTTGAAGAAGCCGCGGTCGGCGTCCAGCCAGGCGGTGCGCACCGAGTTGTCGTAGGCGCAGACCTCGTAGCGCAGCACCAGCGGCTTGCCCGGCGTGCAGTCGACTTCCCAGCCGGCCTTGTCGAGCTGGCGCACGACCAGCTTGCGGCGCCCCTGCTGGGCGCGCAGCTGCTGCAGGTTCTTCGAGAACTCGCGCAGCAGGTAGCTGCCGGGAATCCAGGCCGCGAGCGCCAGGCGCTGCAGCGCGGCCGGCTCGGCGACGGTGAGCGTGATGGCGAACAGATGCGCCTTGCGATCCGCGCACTCGACGCGGCAGTGGACGGCCGGCGTGGCCATCAATTGAGCGCAGCGAGTTGCTTCTCGACCTGCGCGGCGGGGATCGCGCCCGGTGCGCGCGTGCCGTCGCTGAAGATCAAGGTCGGCGTGCCGGTGATGTTGTATTTCTGGCCGAACTCGCGGTTGCGCGTGAGGGCAGTGGTGTCGCATTCGGCAGCCGCCGGCGCGACGCCGCGCTGCATCCAGTCGTCCCACGACTTGGCCTTGTCCTTGGCGCACCAGATGTTGCGCGACTTGACCACCGAGTCGGGTCCGAGCACCGGATAGAGGAAGAGCTGGATCGTGACGTTGTCGACCTTGGTGAGGTCGCGCTCGAACTGCTTGCAGTAGCCGCAGTTCGGGTCGGCGAACACCGCCAGCCGGCGCTTGCCGTTGCCGCGCACGATCTTGATGGCGTCCTTGCCGGGCAGCTTGTCGAAGGCCACCTGGCTGAGCTTCTCGACGCGTTCTTCGGTGAGGTTCTTGCGTTCCTTGACGTCGATCAGGTTGCCCTGCAGCAGGTAGTTGCCCTGTTCGTCGGTGTAGAAGATCTCGAAGCCGTTGACCCGCACCTCGTAGAGGCCGGGGATCGGCGCCTTCGTGACCTCGTCGATCTTGGCGAACTGCGGGATCCGCGCAGCGAGATTCTTTCGGATCTCGGCCTCGCCGGCGGTGGCGTTCAGCGCCATGCCGAACATCAGGGCCGCCAGGGCGGCGAACAGGGGGCGGACAGGGTGCTTCATGGTGATGTTCCGGGGATCACTGCAGGCCCATGGCCTGGCGGGCGATCCAGTTCTTGACGAGCCGTGTGCGGTCGAAACCGCGCATGCCCCAGTTGCGCAGCGCCGGCAGGGGGTCGGCGCTGTGGGCGAAGAGTTGCTGCAGGCCGTCGGTGGCGAGGCTCATCGACAGCACGTCGGTGCGGCGTGCGCGCTCGTAGCGGCGCAGCAGCCGGGCGTCGCCCACGCTGCGCCAGTAGTCGCGGGAGCGGATCACCTCGGCCAGCGCGGCGGCATCGCCCAGCCCCAGGTTCAGTCCCTGGCCGGCCAGCGGATGCACCGTGTGGGCGGCGTCGCCGGCCAGTGCCCAGGCGCCGCCGTCGCCGAAGGCGCCGGTCCAGCGATCGGCGATGGCCCGCTGCAGCGGCCAGGCGGTGCGCTCGCTGGTGAGCCGGAACGCGCCGAGCGCGTCGTGGCTGGCTTCGCGCAGGGCGGCGGTGAAGACATCGGCCGGTTGCGCCAGCAAGGTCGGGGCGTGGAACTGGTCGACCGACCAGACCAGCGCCAGCGAGCGGTCGGTGTCACCGAGCGGCAGCAGCGCCAGCACCTCGCCCTTGTCGTTGAACCACTGGCGCGCGATGCCGTCGTGCGCCTGCTCGGCTTCGAGCCGGGCGGCGATCGCATGCTGGGGATAGCGCGTGACCTCGTAGCCCACGCCGAGCGCTTCGCGGGTGGCGCTGATGCGGCCTTCGCAGACCACGGTCAGGGGGGCGGCCACCGGCGCGGCGACGACCTCGACGCGGGGCTGGAAGCGCACCGCGTCGCTCAGCTGCTGCTCGAGCGCGGGCACGTCGACGATCCAGGCCAGCGCATCGACCTTCTGGCGGGCGGCGGAGAATTGCACCCGTCCGCCTTCGTCGCCGTGCACCTGCATTTCGCGCACCGGGGTGGCATGGGCCGCGGCGGGCCAGGCGCGCAGCGATTCGAGCAGGGTCTTCGAGGCACTGTTCAGCGCATAGGCGCGAACATCCTGGCCGGCCGGCGGCGCGGCGGGCACGACCAGCGCCACGCGGACGCGTTCGCGGGCCAGCAGCAGCGCCAGCGTCCGGCCGACGATGCCGGCGCCGCGAATGCAAACTTCGGGGGGAAGAGCCATCGGCAGATTGTAGGAGGAGCCTTTGCCGACGTCGGGGTCGGTGGACAATCGCGGTTCTTGAAAAAGGACCCGTTGTCGTGAATGCTGCCGATTTCGATCTCCAAGCCACCATCGCCCGCCTGTTCGTCTACCCGGTCAAGTCCTGCGCCGGGGTCGAGCTGGACGAAGCCCTGCTGATCGAGACCGGGCTGGAATTCGACCGCGCCTGGATGGTGGTGGACGCCCAGGGCGAATTCGTCAGCCAGCGCGAACTGCCGCGCATGGCGCTGGTCCGCCCGCAGCTCAAGCACTCCGAGATGGTGCTGCGCGCCCCCGGCATGCTGGCGCTGCACATCGCCTTCGACCGGGTCGAGCAGCCGGTCCGCGTCAAGGTCTGGAAGGACGAGGTGGCGGCCTACGACATGGGCGACATCGCGGCCCAGTGGTTCAGTGACTTCCTGTCGGAACCCGGGCGGCCGCAGAAGCTGCGCATGGTGCGCTTCGATCCCGAGCAGCGGCGCCTGTCGAGCCTGAAATGGACGGAGGGCGTCGAGGCCCTGAACCAGTTCGCGGACGGCTTCCCGTTGCTTGTCGCAAGCGAGGGCTCACTGGCGGAGCTGAACGCGAAGCTGGCGGCCGCCGGCCATCCGGCGGTCGGTATCGAGCGGTTCCGGCCCAACATCGTGCTGGCGGGCGTCGAAGCACACGACGAGGACCGCGTCGAGACCCTGCACATCGCGACTGCCGAGGGCGAGGTGCTGATGCGGCCGGTCAAGCCCTGCGCGCGGTGCCCGATCCCCGACATCGATCCCCAGACCGCCGTCCGCAGCCCCGAAGTGGGCGACATGCTGCGAACCTACCGCTCGGACCCGCGGGTCGATGGCGCGATCACTTTCGGCATGAATGCGATCGTGCTGGTGGGGCTGGAGCATGCCCTGCGGGTCGGCCAGCCGGTCGGCGGCAACCTGCGCTTCGAGTAGCGCCCGGCACCTGCCCCATGCCGGGCGCCTAAAATACCCGGTTACCCCCAGAATTCTGAAAGCACCCGCCATGAGCCTCCAGTGCGGCATCGTCGGCCTGCCCAACGTCGGCAAGTCCACCCTCTTCAATGCCTTGACCAAGGCAGGCATCGCGGCCGAGAACTACCCCTTCTGCACCATCGAGCCCAATGTGGGCGTGGTCGAAGTGCCCGATCCGCGGCTGGCCCAGTTGAGCGACATCGTCCAGCCCGAGCGCGTGGTGCCGGCGATCGTCGAGTTCGTCGACATCGCGGGCCTGGTCGCCGGTGCCAGCCAGGGCGAAGGCCTTGGCAACCAGTTCCTGGCCCACATCCGCGAGACCGACGCCATCGTCAACGTGGTGCGCTGCTTCGAGGACGACAACGTGATCCACGTGGCCGGCAAGGTCGACCCGATCTCCGACATCGAGGTGATCCAGACCGAGCTCTGCCTGGCCGACTTGTCGACAGTCGAGAAGGCGCTGCACCGCCACACCAAGACCGCCCGCTCGGGCGACAAGGAAGCCATCAAGCTGGTGGCGCTGCTCGAGAAGTGCCAGGCGGCGCTGAACGAGAACAAGCCGGTGCGCTCGATCGAGTTCAGCAAGGAAGACAAGCCGCTGGTCAAGCAGTTCTCGCTGATCACCGCCAAGCCGGCGATGTTCGTCGGCAACGTGTCCGAGGACGGCTTCGAGAACAACCCCTTCCTGGACCGCCTGCGCGAATACGCGGCGGCGCAGAACGCGCCGGTGGTGGCGATCTGCGCCAAGATCGAAGCCGACCTGGCCGACATGGACGACGAGGACCGCAAGATGTTCCTGGCCGAGATCGGCCAGGAGGAGCCCGGCCTGAACCGCCTGATCCGCGCCGCCTACACGCTGCTGGGCCTGCAGACCTACTTCACGGCCGGCGTCAAGGAAGTGCGCGCCTGGACCATCCACATCGGCGACACCGGCCCGCAGGCGGCCGGCGTGATCCACACCGATTTCGAGAAGGGCTACATCCGCGCCCAGACCATCGCCTTCAACGACTTCATCGCCTTCAAGGGCGAGCAAGGTGCCAAGGACGCGGGCAAGATGCGCGCCGAAGGCAAGGACTACGTCGTCAAGGATGGCGACGTGATGAACTTCCTGTTCAGCTCCTGAGCGCCTGCATGATCACGGTCCACCACCTCAACAATTCGCGCTCGCAGCGCGTGCTCTGGCTGCTCGAGGAACTCGAGCTTCCATACGAGGTGGTGCGCTACCAGCGCGACGCCAAGACCATGCTCGCGCCGCCCGAGCTCAAGAAAGTTCATCCGCTGGGCAAGTCGCCGGTGGTCACCACCGACGAGGGCATGACGCTGGCCGAGTCGGGCGCCATCATCGAGACCCTGGTCGAGCACTATGGCGATGGCCGGCTGTCGCCCGTGGCCGGCACGCCGGAGGCCCTGCGCTACCGCTACTGGCTGCACTACGCCGAAGGCTCGGCCATGCCGCCGCTGCTGCTCAAGCTGATGTTCGACCGGGTCGAGAAGGCGAAGATGCCGTTCTTCGCCAGGCCGATCGCCAAGGGCATCGCCGACAAGGCCCGCGCGGCCTTCATCCTGCCGAGCCTCAAGACCCACCTCGACTTCATGGAGGGCGAACTCGGCAAGAGCGAGTGGTTCGCCGGCGACGCCTTCACCGGCGCCGACATCCAGATGAGCTTTCCGGTCGAGGCCGCGCGGGCCCGCGGCGGCCTCGATGCCTCGCGGCCGAAGCTGATGGCCTGGCTCGAACGCATCCATGCGCGCCCGGCCTACCAGCGGGCGCTGGAGCGCGGCGGCCCCTACGGCCTGTTGAGCTGACGCCGACTCAATTGTTCGGCCAGATGTAGAGCAGCGCCACGGTCATCGTGAGGTAGCGTGCGAACTTGCCGACCGCCATATAGAACACGCAGGGCCAGAACGACAGCTTGAGCCAGCCGGCGACCGCGCACAGCGGATCGCCGACGATCGGCAGCCAAGCCAGCAGGCAGGCCTTGGGGCCGAGCCGCTCCAGCCAGCCCAGCACCCGCAGGTGGTGCTTCGAATGCGAATACTTGTCCGCGACCTTGTGGGCGCCGTAGCCCATCCACCAGTCGACGACGCCGCCCAAGGTGTTGCCGATTGTGGCGACCGCGATGGCCTCCCAGAACATGTCCGGGTTGAGCTTGAGCAGGCCGAACAGCACCGGCTCCGATCCCACCGGCAGCAGCGTCGCCGACACGAAGGCGGCGATGAACACCGTACTGAGCCCGTACTGAGGAAGCGCCAGGAGCGCCAGGAGGGAGTCGAGCCATGCTTGCATAGGTGTGCGCGCAGTATAGAAAGGCGCGGGCCGGCCCGGGCGTAGGCGAGAACCCTCATCTCAGGGGCCCCGCCTGCGCGGCGAGGGTGCAAATCGTTTCAGCCGAAGCAGCGCCGCGCCGCTACAATCGTGCCTCATTTTTCAGCAGCCCAGCGCGCGCCAACCTCCTCCATGACCCTGCAGATCGGCCATATCGCGCTGGAAAACAGCCTGTTCGTCGCCCCCATGGCGGGCGTCACGGACCGGCCGTTCCGCATGCTGTGCCGCGAGCTCGGCGCCGGCTACGCGGTCAGCGAGATGGTCACCTCGCGCAAGGAACTCTGGGGCACGCTGAAGACCTCGCGCCGCGCCAACCACGACGGCGAACCCGGCCCCATCTCGGTGCAGATCGCCGGCACCGATGCCGACATGATGTTCGAGGCCGCGCAATACAACATCGACCGCGGTGCGCAGATCATCGACATCAACATGGGATGCCCGGCCAAGAAGGTCTGCAACAAGTGGGCCGGCTCGGCGTTGATGCGCGATGAGCCGCTGGCGCTCGAGATCGCCGAGGCGGTGGTCCGTGCCGCGCTGCCGCACGGCGTGCCGGTCACGCTCAAGATGCGCACCGGCTGGAGCGACGACAGTCGCAACGCCGTGACACTGGCGCGCCGCTTCGAGCAGGCCGGCGTCCAGATGCTGACCGTGCACGGCCGCACGCGCGAGCAGGGCTACAAGGGCCTGGCCGAATACGACACCATCGCGGCGGTCAAGGCCGCGGTGCGCATTCCGGTTGTCGCCAACGGCGACATCACTTCACCAGAGAAAGCGCGCGACGTTCTGGCGCTGACCGGCGCGGACGCCATCATGATCGGCCGTGCTGCGCAGGGCCGGCCGTGGATCTTCCGCGAGATCGCCCACTTCCTCGATACAGGTACGCATCGGGCCCCGCCGCTGGTGGCCGAAGTGCGTCGACTGATGCTGGACCACCTGAAGGAGCACTACGCCCTCTACGGCGACTACAGCGGCGTGCGAACGGCGCGCAAGCACATCGGCTGGTATGTGCGCGCGCTTCCCGGCGGCGAGGCGTTCCGCACTGCGATGAACGCGATCGAGGATTGCGATGCGCAATGGCGCGCCGTGGCCGGGTTCTTCGACACGCTCGCGGGGCAGATGGACCGCATTCCTGCCGCAGCCGAGGGCGAACTCGATCAGCTGGACGAACAGGCGGCCGACGCATTGGCGTAAGAAAAGCAGAACAAGAGGAGAAGAAGAGAAGGCCATGAGCAAGAAACACATCGAAGACTGCGTACGCAGCAGTCTGGACAGCTATTTCCGCGACCTCCGCGGCACCGAACCCGACGGCATGTACGAGATGCTGGTGCGGGTGGTCGAGAAACCCCTGCTCGACGTCGTCATGACGCGCGCCGAGGGCAACCAATCCAAGGCCGCGCAATGGCTCGGCCTCAACCGAAACACGCTGCGCAAGAAGCTGGTCGAACACAAACTCTTGAAGTAATTCCCGATGAACGCACTGATCTCCGTATCCGACAAGACCGGCATCCTCGAATTCGCCCAGGCGCTGCATGCGTTCGGCATCCATCTGCTGTCCACCGGCGGCACCGCCAAGCTGCTGGCCGACGCCGGTCTGCCGGTCACCGAAGTGGCCGACCACACCGGCTTTCCCGAGATGCTCGACGGCCGGGTCAAGACGCTGCACCCGAAGGTGCACGGCGGCCTGCTGGCGCGGCGCGATGTGCCGGCGCACATGGCTGCCTTGAAGGAACACGGCATCGCCACCATCGACCTGCTGGTGGTCAACCTCTACCCCTTCGAGGCCACGGTCGCCAAGCCCGGCTGCACGCTCGAGGACGCGATCGAAAACATCGACATCGGCGGTCCGGCGATGGTGCGCAGCGCGGCCAAGAACTGGAAGGATGTCGGCGTGCTGACCGATGCCTCCCAGTACCCGCTGGCGCTGGCCGAACTCAAGGCCGACGGCAAGCTCAGCGACAAGACCAAGTTCGCCTTCTCGGTGGCTGCCTTCAACCGCATCAGCCAGTACGACGGCGCAATCAGCGACTACCTCTCCAGCATCCAGCAAGACGGCGCCCACGCGCTGTTCCCGGCCCAGAGCAACGGCCGCTTCGTCAAGCTGCAAGACCTGCGCTATGGCGAGAACCCGCACCAGCAGGCCGCTTTCTATCGCGACCTGTACCCGGCGCCCGGTTCGCTGGTGACGGCGAAGCAACTGCAGGGCAAGGAACTCAGCTACAACAACATCGCCGATGCCGACGCGGCATGGGAATGCGTGAAGAGCTTCGACACGCCGGCCTGCGTGATCGTCAAGCACGCCAACCCCTGCGGCGTCGCCACCGGCACGGATGCCCTCGAGTCCTACAGCAAGGCCTTCAAGACCGATCCGACCTCGGCCTTCGGCGGCATCATCGCCTTCAACCGGCCGATGGACCGGGCCGCGGCCGAAGCGGTCAGCAAGCAGTTCGTCGAAGTGCTGATGGCGCCGGGCTACTCGGCCGAGGCGCTGGAAGTCTTCAAGAGCAAGGTCAACGTGCGCATCCTCGAGATCGCGCTGCCGCCGGGAGGCAAGAGCGACTGGGACAACGGCCGCAACGCGGTCGACGTCAAGCGCATCGGTTCTGGCCTGCTGATGCAGACCGCCGACAATCGCGAGCTGTCGATCGGCGAGCTCAAGGTCGTGAGCAAGAAGCAGCCGACCCCGCAGCAGCTGCAGGACCTGCTGTTCGCCTGGAAAGTCGCCAAGTTCGTCAAGAGCAACGCGATCGTGTTCTGTGCCGACGGCATGACGATGGGCGTCGGCGCCGGCCAGATGAGCCGTCTCGATTCGGCGCGCATCGCCAGCATCAAGGCCCAGCACGCGAACCTGTCGCTGGCCGGCACCGCGGTCGCGAGCGATGCCTTCTTCCCGTTCCGCGACGGGCTCGACGTAGTGGTGGACGCCGGTGCGACCTCGGTGATCCAGCCCGGCGGCTCGATGCGCGACCAGGAAGTGATCGACGCCGCCGACGAGCGCGGCGTGGTCATGGTGCTATCGGGCGTGCGCCACTTCCGGCATTAATCGCTGCCGTCGGAGAAGCGGTACTTCAGCTGGAAGCTGATGGCGCCGTAGAGCTTGTCCTTGATGCTGGGGATGATCGCGATGTTCAATCCCCAGTGCTTGCCCTCGATCGCCGCGGTCGGGATCAGCGCCGGGAACCAGCCGCCGTTGTTGGTCATCTGGTAGCCGTCGAAGCCGCCCACCACGGCGCCCAGCTTCACGCCGTGGAACTCGAAGGGCATCACGTACAAGCCGATGTAGTTCGAGTAGTCGCGGTCGCTGTTGCGGAACCGGCCAGCGGTGGCCGAGAAGGTCTTGTCGATCGGCCACTCGATGCCGATCCCCGGGTTGGCGTCTTCCAACCCCTTGTTGCGATCGAAATGCAGCGAATAGAAGCCCGGGTTGATCCAGACCTGGCTGATGTCGGCCTGGGCCAGCGCAAGGCCGGGCAGCAGCAGGCACGCGCCTGCCAGGAGCGATGGCAGCTTCACGGCGCCTACAGCGTCTTGAAGATCTGGCGCGCCGCCTCGATGCTGGCGGCGATGTCGTCGTCGCTGTGCGCGGCGCTCACGAAGCCGGCCTCGTAGAGCGCCGGAGCGATGTAGACGCCGCGCTCCAGCAGGCCGTGGAACAGCGTGTTGAATTTCGTGCCGTCGCTCTTCATCACCGCCGTGTAGTTCTGCGGCAGCGCGTCGAGCAGGAAGAAACCGAACATGCCGCCTTCGCTGTCGGCGCTGAAGGGCACGCGCTCGGCGGCTGCGGCGGCCTTCAGGCCATCGACCAGCGACCGGGTCTTGGTCGACAGCGCTTCGTAGAAGCCCGGCTTGGCGATCTCCTTGAGGGTGGCCAGTCCGCAGGCGGTCGCCACCGGGTTGCCCGACAGCGTGCCGGCCTGGTACACGGGCCCCATCGGCGCCAGCTGTTCCATGATCGCGCGCGGTCCGCCGAAGGCCGCCAGCGGCATGCCGCCGCCGATCACCTTGCCCAGCACCGTGAGGTCGGGCGTGACGCCGAGCACGCCCTGGGCGCCGCGCAGGCCGACGCGGAACCCGGTCATCACTTCGTCGAACACCAGCAGTGCACCGTACTGCGTGCACAGTTCGCGGCAGCGCTTGGCGAAGGCCGCGCTGGTGCGGACGAAATTCATGTTGCCGGCGATCGCCTCGATCATCAGGCAGGCGATCTCGTGGCCGTGCAGCGCGAAGGCTTCCTCGAGCTGGGCCAGGTTGTTGTACTCGAGCACCAGCGTGTGCTGCACCACCTCGGGCGGCACGCCGGCCGAGGTCGGGTTGCCGAAGGTCGCGAGGCCGGAGCCGGCCTTGACCAGCAGGGCGTCGGCATGGCCGTGGTAGCAGCCTTCGAACTTGATGATGTATTTGCGGCCGGTGGCGCCACGGGCCAGGCGCAGCGCGCTCATCGCGGCTTCGGTGCCCGAGCTCACGAGGCGCACCATCTCCATCGACGGCACCAGCGCCAGGATGGCTTCGGCCAGCTCGATCTCGCGCTCGGTCGGGGCGCCGAACGAGAAACCTTCGATGACGGCGCGCTGCACTGCCTCGACCACGGCCGGATGCCCATGGCCGAGGATCATCGGGCCCCAGGAGCCGATGTAGTCGATGTAGCGCTTGTCGTCGGCGTCCCAGAAGTAGGCGCCCTGGGCGCGCTTCACGAAGCGGGGCGTGCCGCCCACCGCCTTGAAGGCCCGCACCGGCGAATTGACGCCTCCGGGGATGACGGCGCGGGCGCGCTCGAAGAGGATCTCGTTCTGGTCGGTGGTGGCAGGCATCAGTGTCGGGTGTCGTGCGGGGGAAGGGCGAAGTCCGTGGGGGACGCGAGGTCGTCATTGTCCTCGTCCTCGTCCTCCTCGGGCTGGGCCCAGAACAGGCGGTCGGGAAGCACGTGCCCCATGCCGGGGCGGAAACCGGCGTCGAGGCAGCGGTCCATGTAGCTGAGCGCCTCGGCGGTGGCCGCGACCAGGTCGGTGCCGCTGGCGAGCAGCGCCGCCAGCGCGGCCGACAAGGTGTCGCCGGCGCCGGCGAACACGGCGTCCAGCCGCTCGTACTTCTCGCTCGCGAGCACCGCTTGCGGCGAGGCCAGCACGTTGTCGATGAACTGGTCCGGCAGCATCAGCCCCGTGACCAGTGTGTAGGGCACGCCGAATTCCCCGGCCGCCATCGCGATGTCGCGTGCCGTCGGCGGCCGCTCGCCGCTCCAGTCGGGCAGCAGCCAGCGCCACAGCGTGCTGTGGTTGCCGACCAGCACCGTGGTCTGCGGCAGCACCAGGTCGCGGAAGGCATCGAGGTAGGCCTCGATCTGGGCGTCTTCCCACCATGAGAGATTCGGCATGTAGGCGACCACCGGCACCTCGGGGTAGTCGGTCGCGGTCTCGGCCACGGTGCTGAGGTTTTCGGGCGATCCGACGAAGCCGACCTTGATCAGCTGCACCTCGACATCCTCGAGGATCGAGCGCGCCTGCTCGGCCACCGCCTCTTCCTCGAAGGCGAAGTGGTCGAAGATCTCGGCCGTGTCGCGCGCGTAGGCACCCGTCACCACCGCCAGCATGTGGGCGCCGACCGAGGCCATGGCCAGGGCGTCGCCGCCCAGGCCGCCGGCCCCGCTCGGGTCGCTGGCATTGAACACCAGCACGCAGGGTGGGTTCGAATCGGCGTCGTCGGTTTCGGTGTCGTCCGAGGGGTCGGTAAGATCGCTCACTTTGCGGTCGTGCTCTGGTGGTAGTAGATAAGTTTTCATACTCAAATCAGGGCTCAACAGATGGTGGCATAACTGAGACGCTTGTCACGCGAATTGTTGATACGTTTGGATACGATCGTTGCATTTGATGAACAGGGACCTTAAGCTGCGATGAATACGAAAACCTGGATGTGCCTGATTTGTGGGTGGATCTATGACGAGGCGGTCGGCGTGCCAGAGGATGGTATTGCGGCCGGCACGGCATGGGCGGATGTTCCGATGAACTGGACCTGCCCGGAATGCGGGGCACGCAAGGAAGATTTCGAGATGGTTGAGATCTGAAGCATGGCATAGGGCCGCGCTTCCTGCGATCCTGAGAGGGGGCGCAGCGGTCTGCAAGGTGTCATACAGGAGCGGTGCGAATGAGCGCGAATGGATCCGGCTACAAGGTGCTCGTCATCGACGACAGCAACACCATTCGGCGCAGCGCCGAGATCTTCCTGAAGCAGGGCGGCCATGAAGTGCTGCTCGCCGAGGACGGCTTCGACGCCCTCTCGAAGGTCAACGACCACAAGCCCCACCTGATTTTCTGCGACATCCTGATGCCGCGCCTCGACGGCTATCAGACCTGCGCCATCATCAAGCGCAACGCGACTTTCTCCAACGTCCCGGTCGTCATGCTGTCCTCCAAGGACGGCGTCTTCGACAAGGCGCGCGGCCGCATGGTCGGCTCGCAGGACTACCTCACCAAACCATTCACCAAGGACCAGCTGCTGCATGCCGTGCAGCAGTTCGGTCTCGTTCAGGAAACCCCGTAATGGCGATTCGCAAAGTGCTCGTGGTCGACGACTCGAAGACGGAACTCTTGTTCCTCACCGACCTGCTCCAGAAGAACGGCTTCTCGGTCAAGACGGCCGAGAACGCGGACGACGCGATGCGTCGGCTCGAGGAAGAACAGCCCGACCTGATCCTGATGGACGTCGTGATGCCGGGCCAGAACGGCTTCCAGCTCACCCGTGCCATCGCCCGCAATCCGCAGTACGCTGCGGTGCCGATCATTCTCTGCACCAGCAAGAACCAGGAAACCGACCGCGTCTGGGGCATGCGCCAGGGCGCCCGCGACTACATCGTCAAGCCGGTGAATGCCACCGAGCTCATGGCCAAGATCAGCGCCTTGGCCTGATCGATCGAAACCCTCGTCCATCCAACCCGCCCATGGCCAACCGCGACGCTCTCCGTGCTTTCCAGTCCCGGCTCGCCAGCCGCCTGCAGGCCGCGCGCACCTCGGACGTTTCCGCCTCGTGGCTGGCCGTCGAGGCCGGTGAAGCGAAGTACCTGTTCCCGCTCGGGCATGCCGGCGAGATCTTTCCCTGGGTGGCGCCGCAGTCCGTGCCCTACACCGCGCCCTGGTTTCTCGGCGTGGCCAATCTGCGCGGCGGCCTGTTCGGGGTCGTGCAGCTGTCGACCTTCGCCACCGGCGCCGCCGCACCACCGGTGCTGAACGAGACGACCCGCGCGCAGTCCCGGCTGGTGGCGCTCAACGAGCTGCTGGAAGTCAACTGCGCCCTGCTGATCGACCGCCTGGTCGGCCTGCGCGGCGTGGACGCCTTCGTGGCCTCCGAGGCACCGCAGGAAGAGTCCCCGCCCTGGCTCGGACATTCGTACACAGACGCCGCCGGAGGCCGCTGGCAGGAGATCAACCTGCAGGCGCTGTCCCAGCAACCCCAGTTCCTGAGCATTGGCGCCTGAGCGGCCAGCCGTGCACGTTTACAACCTGAAGGACCGACCGTGAGCTCGATCGCCGACAAGTTCAAGAAATTCATGCCGCAGGGCGGCAACCCGGTGGCGGTGGGCGGCGACAGCGCCGCCACCCTGTCGCTGGACAGCATCGAAACCGTGCAGACGGCCGAGGACAGGGTCGAGCACGTGCGACGCGACGCGGCGCCCGAGCCCGAGCCGATGCAGCTGGAGGACACGGTGGTGCAGAGCGAAGAGGTGGCGGCGCCGGTCGAGAGCACCGGTGCCGAGCGGCCGCCGGCCGCGCGCTCCAGGCGCTCGCAGCGCGCCAGCCCGGCGCGCCAGCAGCGGATCCTGGCGCTGGCCCTGGCCGGCGTGGTGCTGCTGCTGCTGCTTGTGGCCGGCTCCGCCATCCTGCGCGCCGAACGGCTGGCCCAGCAGGTGGCCGCCACCGGCCAGTCGCTGATGCAGTCGCAGCGGCTCGCCAAGTCGGTGTCGCAGGCGCTGGTCGGCAACGTCGGCGCCTTCACCGAAGTGCGCGACAGCGCCGACGACCTGACGCGACGCGTGCAGGGCCTGACGAACGGCGACGACGCGCTCAAGCTGGAGCGCGTGGGCAGCCAGTACGACACCGAGCTCGGCAAGATCAACCCGCTGGTCGAGCGCGCCGACAAGAGCGCCAAGGCCGTGCTGGCGCAGCAGAAGATCCTGACGCAGGTCGGCACCGCGCTGCGCGACATCAACCGCCAGTCGTCGGACCTGCTCGAGATGGCCGAGACCGTGGCGTCGCTCAAGATGCAGCAGAACGCGACGATCCCGGAGATCTCGGCCGCCGGCCAGCTCGTGATGCTGACCCAGCGCATCGGCAAGTCGGCCAACGAGTTCCTGACGGTCGAAGGCGTGAGCCCCGACGCCGTGTTCCTGCTCGGCAAGGACCTGAACAGCTTCCAGGAAATCACCCGCGGCCTGCTCGACGGCAGCCCGCAGCAGCGCCTGCCGGGCACCCGCGACGCGCAGACCCGCCAGCAGCTCGAAGCGATCCTGAAGACCTACGAAACGACCCGCACGCAGGCCGGCGCCATCCTGGGCAACCTGCAGGGCCTGGTCGCCGCGCGCGAAGCGCAGGCCGCGATCCTGACCGACAGCGAACCGCTGCGCACCTCGCTCGGCGACCTGCAGGACAAGCTCTCGGCCCGCACCGGCCTGGGCGCGGGCACGGTCGTGATGCTGTTCGTGCTGTCGCTGGCCGCCCTGGCACTGGCCGGCGCGATCGGTTTCGTGCAGGTGCGCGAAGGCCGCGAACGTGCCGCCGCGGCGGAACGCGACCGGGTCGAGGCCGAGCGCGTGAGCGAGGACGCGAGCCGCGTCAACGCCGCCAACCAGGCCGCCATTCTGCGGCTGATGAACGAACTGCAGACGGTGGCCGAAGGCGACCTGACGCAGGAAGCCACCGTGACCGAGGACATCACCGGCGCGATCGCCGACTCGGTGAACTACACGGTGGAAGAACTCCGCCTGCTGGTGGGCAACGTGCAGAACACGGCGACCCGCGTGGCGCAGACCACCTCGCAGGTGGAAAGCACCTCGACCGAGCTGCTGGCGGCCTCGACCGAACAGCTGCGCGAGATCCGCGAAACCGGCCAGTCGGTGCTGACCATGGCCGAGCGGATCAACGGCGTGTCCTCGCAGGCACAGGAATCGGCAACGGTGGCGCGGCAATCGCTGCAAGCCGCTTCGTCGGGCCTGCAGGCGGTGCAGAACGCGATCGGCGGCATGAACTCGATCCGCGACCAGATCCAGGAAACCTCCAAGCGGATCAAGCGCCTCGGCGAATCCTCGCAGGAGATCGGCGAAATCACCGAGCTGATCTCGGACATTACCGAACAGACCAACGTGCTGGCGCTCAACGCCGCCATCCAGGCCGCGTCGGCCGGTGAAGCCGGTCGCGGCTTCTCGGTGGTGGCGGAAGAAGTGCAGCGGCTGGCCGAACGCTCCGCCGACGCCACGCGCCAGATCTCGGCGCTGGTGAAGGCGATCCAGACCGACACCCAGGACGCGGTCGGCGCCATGGAGCGCTCGACCCAGGGCGTGGTCGAAGGCGCGAAGCTGTCCGACAATGCCGGCACCGCGCTGTCCGAGATCGACCGCGTGTCGCGCCGCCTTGCCGACCTGATCGAGCAGATTTCGCAGTCGGCCTCCCGCGAAGCCGATTCGGCCAACGTGGTGGCGGCCAACATCCAGCACATCTTCGCCGTGACGGAACAGACCGGCGAAGGCACGCGGACCACCGCGCAGCAAGTGCGCGAGCTCTCGCACATGGCCGAAGAGTTGCGCCAGTCCGTGTCTCGTTTCAAGATTGCCTGAACGCCGAGCGCCCAACGTGTCGATCCAAAGCCCCGCCACCGCCCACACAGCCGGCAACGCGCCGGCCACCGAGGATCTTGGGCCGCTGGCCTGGGTATTGGGAGAAATCCAGAAGACGCTCGACGGGGTAGGCAAAACGCTGCGCCGCTTCGCCCGCGAGGCGGCCACGGCGTTGCCGGGTTCCGAGCTCGACACCGCGCCGCTGCGTCAGGCGCGCCTGCAACTGCACCAGGCGGTCGGCGCGCTCCAGATGGTGGGCCATACGGCGCCGGCCCTGGTGCTGGGGGCGATGGAGTTCGCGGTCCAGAGCTTTGCCAGCGAGCCTTTGCGCTGCAACGAGGCCGCGGTCCAGAAGATCGACCGCGCCGGCTTCGCGGTCGCCGATTTCCTCAACGCGATGATCGCCGGCAAGGTGGTCTCGTCGGTGGCGCTGTTCCCGCAGTACCGCGAGGTGCTCGAACTGGTCGGCAACGAGCGGGTCCACCCGGCCGACCTCTGGAGCATGACCTGGCGCTGGGTCGAGATCAAGCCGGCGCCCACGCAAACCGCGCTGGTCTATGACCCGGCGGTGCGCTCCAAGCTCGACCGCGAAGTGCTCAAGGTCGTCAAGAGCGGCGACGATCACGCCGCCCGCCGGCTGCAGGCGCTGTGCCTCGGTCTCGGACGCGGCGCCTCGGTGCCGCGGGTCGCAAGCTTCTGGACCCTGGCGGCCGGTTTCTTCGAGGCCCTGGCGCTGGCGCTGATCCCGGCCGATGCCCACGTGAAGCGGGCGGCCTCGCGCGTGCTGCTGCAGTACGCCACGCTGGCGCGCGGCGACAACACGGTCTCCGACCGGCTGGGCCAGGACCTGCTGTTCTTCTGCGCCCAGGCCGTGCCCGGTCCGCGCGACGAAGCCGCCACCTTGCGCGCAGTGCGCATCGCCTGGGGCGTGGCCAACGAGCAGACCGTCGACTACACGATCGAACAGTTCGGCCGCTTCGACCCGCTGGTGCTGGCGCAGGCGCGCAAGCGCATCGAGTCGGCCAAGGAAATGTGGTCGGCGCTCTCGGGCGGAGACGTGAGCCGCACGCGGCAGGTGGCCGACACCTTCGTGCAGCTGGGTGAATCGCTGCAGAAGCTGCATCCGCCGAGCGCGCCGATGGTGCAGGCGCTCAACAATGCGGTCGAGGCTTCGCTGCGTTCGGGCCAGCCGCCGGCGACCGAGCTGGCGATGGAAGTCGCGACCTCGGTGCTCTACCTCGAGGCCGCCTTCGAAGACCTGGATCCGCACGATCGCCAGCTTACGGCGCGCACCGTCCAGCTCGCGGGCCGCATCGAGCGAGCGCGCGACGGCGGCCGTTCGGAGCCGCTCGAGCCCTGGATGGAGGAGCTCTACCGCCGCGTCAGCGACCGCCAGACCATGGGCACCGTGGTCGGGGAACTGCGCAGCCACCTGAGCGAGCTCGAGAAGTCGCTCGACCAGTTCTTCCGCCGGCCGACCGAAAAAAGCCTGCTGCGCACCGTGCCGAACCAGCTGCTGCAGATGCGCGGCGTGTTTTCGGTGCTCGGCCTCGACCAGGCCGCGCAGACCGTGCAGCGCATGCGCGAGAACGTCGACCAGCTGATGGCCGAGGAGTCGCCCGCCGACGAGATCCGCGCTTTCGATTCGCTCGGCAACAACCTGGGCGCGCTGGGCTTCCTGATCGACATGCTGAGCTACCAGCCGGCACTGGCCAAGCGCCTGTTCGTGTTCGATGCCGAACTCGGCGAGCTCAAGCCCCTGATGGGCCGGCAAGCCGCCGAAGCCGGCGCGCCGGAGGCCGCGGCGCCGGCGCCGTCCTTCGCATCGGCCTCCGGGCCGGTCGCCGTGACCGACACCGTACTGAGCGTCGAGGAAGTCGACGCGCAGATCGCGGCCAAGCTGGCGGCGCTCGCCGCCCCGGGCGGGCGCAGCAAGCCGGCGCCGTCGCCGATCGAGGAGTTCAGCCGCGCGACCGCCAGCTGGACCGCGAAGATCACCGGACCGGCACCGCTCGACGGGCTGATGCCCGACACCGAAGTCACGGAGCTCGAGGAAGACGACCTCCAGAACATCTTCCTCGACGAGGCGCGCGAAGTGCTGCACAACGGCCTGGCCGCGGTGTCCGCGCTTTCGTCGCGCCCGGACGACGATGGCGAGCTGACCGTGCTGCGCCGCGCCTTCCACACCCTCAAGGGCAGCTCGCGGATGGTCGGGCTGATGGACTTCGGCGAGGCCGCCTGGTCGTTCGAGCAGGTACTCAACACCTGGCTGGCCGACCAGCGCCCGGCGACGCCGGAACTGATTGCCGGCACGCGCAGCGCACTGACCGATTTCGCCAAGTGGGTCGAGGCCATCGCCGCCAACCAGCCGCACGGCTGGCAATCGGCGCCGTTCCGCAGCATGGCCGAGGCCCTGCGCTCCGGCGAGCCGCTGGCGCCCACGCCGCGCGTGGCCGATGCCGACGCGCTGGTGGCCGCCGCGCGCCACATCGCGGCCGATTCGCTGACCGAGGCGGCGCCGCCCGCAGTCGTGCCCGAGGCACCGCTGCCGCTGCTCGAGCTTCCAGAGCTTCCCGATCTCGAACTCGGGCCGATCGAGCTCGACCTGCCCGCGGTCGAGCAGCCGGTCGCGGCGGCGCCCGTCGAGCCTGCGCCGGACGCCGAAGTGCCCACCGTCTGGTCGGGCCTGCAGGAGGCCTCCCGTGAAGAGGATGCGCCGCGGGTCCCGGACGATTTCGCCTCGACCGACTTTCTGGATTTCGACGGTACGCCGGCGCCCGAGGCGCCGCTCGACCTGGGCACGCTGGAGGACGTTGATTTCCTGGAGACCGTCCATACTTCGCTCGAGCCCGTGGCACGCCCGGCCCCGGTCGAGTCCGAAGCAGAACCGGCGCTGTCCTTCGAATTGAGGTTGGAGCCCGAAGCGCCGGCCGAGCCGCCGCAGGCCGTCGAAACGGCGCCCGAGCCCGAGGCCGAACCGGAACCGATGCCGGAGCCGGAACCCGAGCCGGTGCTCGAGGTCGAGCCCGTGATCGAACCGCTGTCACTGGCGCCGGTGGCGCAAGCCGCCGAGACGGAAGTCGAGCCCGAACCGCAACCGGAGCCCGAGCCCGAGCCCGTCGTCCAAGCCGCGGCGGCCGAGGTCGAAGCGCCCGCGGCCGCGCCGCCGATCGAGATCGAACCCGAGCGCCCGGCCCTGCCTAGCGCCGAGGAGCAGGTCAAGGTCATCGGGCCGCTGCGTATCGGCATCGCGCTCTACAACGTCTATCTCAACGAAGCCGACGAGTGGTCGCGGCAACTGGCCACCGAAGTCGGCGAATGGGCGCTCGAGTCGCACCAGCGGGTCGCCGACTCGACGATCGGCCTCGCGCATTCGCTGGCCGGCAGCTCGGCAACAGTCGGCTTCCAGAGCCTGTCGGGCATGGCGCGCCTGCTCGAGGCGGCCTTGCAGCATCTGCAGATGCAGGGCCGCGGCACGCCCCAGCAGGGCGCGGTGCTGGTCGGCGCTGCCGAAGAGCTGCGCCGCCTGCTGCACCAGTTCGCCGCCGGCGTCCTCAAGGATCCGGTCGAAGGCACGCTGCGCGCGCTGCGCGAAGTGGCGGCTTCGGTGCTGCCGGCCGAGCCGCTCGACACCCGTCCGGTCTATCCGCACCTGGTGCGCGACGCCATGGCCGACGTGGCGCTCGACGATTCAGAGGACGCCATCGACCTGGCCGACGCGGTCGACGTCGACCTGTTCCCGATCTTCGAGGAAGAAGCGGCCGAACTGCTGCCGCAGCTCGGCGCCGCCCTGCGCGACTGGGCGCAGCGCCCCGAGGACACGGCGCCGCGTTCGTCGACGCTGCGCACCCTGCACACGCTCAAGGGCAGTGCCCGGCTCGCGGGCGCGATGCGCCTGGGCGAGCGTGCGCACCGCATGGAATCCGAGATCGAGATGCTCGGTTCCGCGGGCGTCGACCGCGACTCGATCGAGAAACTGCTGGTGCGCTTCGACGCCTTGCAGGCCACCTTCGACGGGCTGCGTGCCGCCGACGATGCGATCCAGACCGAACTGGTGCAGCGCGCGGTGGCCGCGCCGGCCTCGCCTCAGCCGGTCGAGCCGCCGCCGCTCGCGGCCGTGGCCGTGGCCGAAGCGCCGGCTGCCGTGGCCGCACCCGCGGCCGACCGCGCCGCGGTGGCGCTGCCTTCGCCGTCGGCCCTGACGCCGCTGCGCGGCGTGTCGAGCCAGGCGGTGCGCATCCGCACCCACCTGCTCGACCGGCTGGTGGCGCAGGCCGGCGAAGTCATCATCACCCGCTCGCGGCTCGAAGCCGAGATCGGCCAGCTGCGCAGCTCGCTCAGCGACCTGACCGGCAACCTCGACCGCCTGCGCCAGCAGCTGCGCGACATCGAGGTCCAGGCCGAAAGCCAGATGCAGTCGCGACTGGCGCAGGCCAAGGATTCGCAGCAGGGCTTCGATCCGCTCGAGTTCGACCGCTTCACCCGGGTGCAGGAACTGACCCGGATGATGGCCGAGTCGGTCAACGACGTGGCGACCGTGCAGCGCACGCTGCAGAAGACCGTGCAGGCGACCGAGGATGACCTCAGCGCCCAGGCGCGCCAGACGCGCGAACTGCAGCGCGGCCTGCTGCGCACCCGCATGGTGGAGTTCGAAGGCATCTCCGAGCGGCTCTACCGCGTGGTGCGCCAGGCTTCCAAGGACACCGGCAAGCAGGTGCGGCTGGACATCACCGGCGGCTCGATCGAAATGGACCGCGGCGTGCTGGACCGCATGACGCCTGCCTTCGAGCATCTGCTGCGCAACTGCGTGGCGCATGGCATCGAGGACGCCGCCACGCGCGAGCGGGCCGGCAAGGAGGCCAGCGGCCTGATCGCGATCGAGCTGCACCACGAAGGCAACGACGTCTCGGTGAGCTTCCGCGACGACGGCGCCGGCCTGAACCATGCACGCATCGTCGAACGCGCGCAGGCGCTCGGCCTGGTGGCCCAAGGCCAGTCGCTCAGTCCCGCCGAAGCGGCCGAACTGATCTTCCAGCCGGGCTTCTCGACCGCGGATCAGGTTTCCGAGCTGGCTGGCCGCGGGATCGGCATGGACGTCGTGCGGGCCGAAGTCGCCGCCCTCGGCGGCCGCATCGAGACCCACAGCCAACCGGGCCAGGGCACCGTCTTCAAGCTGGTGCTGCCGCTGACCACCGCCGTGACGCACGTGGTCATGCTGCGCGCCGGCGGCACCTCGATCGGCGTGCCGTCCAACCTGGTCGAACTGGTGTTGCGCGCGAGCGCCTCGGACCTCGAATCCGCCTACATCGAGCAGCGCTACCCCTTCGGCGGCGAGCAGGTGCCGTTCTACTGGGCCGGCGCGCTGTTGCAGTCCTCGGCGCGCAGCGAGCGTGCGCCGGCCAAGGCCAACACGATCGTGGTCGTGCGCAGCGCGGCGCAGCGTGTCGCACTGCACGTGGACGAAGTGCTGGGCAACCAGGAAGTGGTGGTCAAGAACCTCGGGCCTCAGCTGTCGCGGCTGCCCGGCATGGCGGCGATCTCGGTCCTGGCCTCGGGTGCGGTCGCGCTGATCTACAACCCGGTGGCACTGGCCGCGGTGCATGGCGAGCAGGCGCGCGAATTCCAGGCCGCCGCCCGCCGCCAGCCGGCGCTGCGAGGTGCCGAGCCGGTGGCCGTGCAGGCGGCGGTGGTGCCGCAGGTGCCGCTGGTGCTGGTGGTGGACGACTCGATCACGGTGCGACGCGTCACCCAGCGCCTGCTGCAGCGCGAAGGCTACCGCGTGGCGCTGGCGGCCGATGGCCTGCAGGCGCTCGAGCGGCTGCAGCAGGAGCGCCCGGCGGTCGTGCTGTCCGACATCGAGATGCCGCGCATGGACGGCTTCGATCTGGCGCGCAACATCCGTGCCGACCAGTCGCTGGCCGACCTGCCGATCATCATGATCACCTCGCGCATCGCCGAGAAGCACCACGACCATGCACGGGCGCTGGGCGTCAACCACTACCTGGGCAAGCCGTACTCGGAAGACGAACTGCTGCGGCTGGTGCGGAGCTATACCGGGGTCGACCTGCCGGCCGTGCTGGCGGCCTGATCTTGTCGGCCGAGGAGGGCGTCAGCGCTTCTGGCGCGGCGCCTGCGCCTTGACCACCGCATAGCGCTGCAGCGTCCGCTCGCGGGCCTCGGCATGGTCGACCACCGGCTTCGGGTAGTTCCGCCCGAGCTCGACGCCGGCGGCCACGAGCTCCACCGGGCTGGCGGTCCAGGGCGCGTGGATCGCCGCATTCGACAGCTTCGCCAGCTGCGGGAGGTAGCGCCGGATGAACTTGCCTTCGGGGTCGAAGCGCTCGCTCTGCGTGGTCGGGTTGAAGATCCGGAAGTAGGGCTGCGCGTCGCAGCCGCTGGAGCTCGCCCACTGCCAGCCGCCGTTGTTCGAAGCCAGCTCGAAGTCGTTGAGATGCAGGGCGAAGTAGCGCTCGCCGCGGCGCCAGTCCAGCCCCAGGTCCTTGCAGAGAAAGCTCGCCACCACCATCCGCAGGCGGTTGTGCATGTAGCCGGTCTGGTTGATCTGCGCCATGGCGGCGTCGACCAGCGGATAACCGGTCTTGCCCTGGCACCAGGCGTCGAACAGCTGGTCGGCATGCTTGCCGTGGTGCCACTGGATGCGGTCGTATTCGGGCTTGAAGCTGCGTGACTCGCCGCCTTCGGCCACGTGTGGGTGGTGGGCCAGGATCTGGAAATAGAAATCGCGCCAGATCAGCTCGCTGAGCCAGGTCGCCGCGCCGGCGTCCCCTTGCAGTGACAGCTGGTGCGCCACGCCCGCCAGCTGGCGGATCGACACGGTGCCGAAGCGCAGGTGGACCCCCAGGTAGCTCGGGCCGCGCACCGACGGATAGTCGCGGGCGGCGTCGTAGCGGTCGATGCGCTGGAAGAAGTCGTCGAACAGGGCGGCGCCGCCCTGGCTGCCGGTCGGGATGTCGAGCTCGGACAGGTTGCTCTTCTCGAAGCCGATGTCGGCCAGCGCCGGCACCGGCGCCCGCAGCGGGTCGGGCGGCGGCGCCAGCGCATCGGCGTGGCGGCGCACCGGGTAGGGCTTCAGGTGGAAGGCGTCGACCTTGGCCAGCCAGGCGCGCTTGTAAGGCGTGAACACGCTGTAGGGCTGGCCGGTCTGCGTCAGCACCTCGTCGCGCTCGAAGATGGTCTGGTCCTTGTAGCTGTGGAAGGCCACGCCGGCATTGGCCAGCGCCCCGAGCACCCGGGCGTCGCGGGCCAGGGCCGCGGGCTCGTCATCGCGGTTCGCGAACACCGCCTGGACGTCGAGTTGGCGCGCAAGCAAGGCGATCTCATCCTCGGCGACGGCATGCCGCACCACCAGCCCGCCGCCGAGGGCGCGCAATTCGGCGTCGAGCTCCACCAGCGACTCCCGGATGAATTCCACCCGCCGGTCGATGCGCGGCAAGGGGTCGAGAATGGCGCGGTCGAACACGAACACGCACACCACCTGGCGGCATGCCCGCAGCGCCTGGTAGAGGGCCGCGTTGTCGTCCACACGCAGGTCGCGGCGAAACCACATGAGGCCCTTGGGATAGATCTTGTCGACGGCCAGTAAAATGGGCGGCATGGCCCTTGATTCTGCACCGATGAACCTCACGCATCATTTTCTGATCGCGATGCCGGGTCTGGAAGACAAGGCCTTCAATCGCAGCGTGGTCTACCTGTGCGAGCACAGCGAGCGCGGCGCGCTCGGGCTGGTGATCAACAAGCCCAGCGACATCAACCTGGGCGTGCTGTTCGAGAAGATCGAGCTCCACCTGTCGCGTCCCGAACTCGGCAACGCGCCGGTGTTCCAGGGCGGGCCGGTGCAGACCGAGCGTGGTTTCGTGCTGCACGAGCCGGTCTTCTCCGATGCCGACAAGCCCAACGAATCGGTCTACGCGTCGACCATGACGATCCCCGGCGGCCTCGAGATGACCACCTCCAAGGACGTGCTGGAGGCCATGGCCACTGGCGCCGGCCCGCGCAGGGTGCTGGTGTCGCTCGGCTACGCGGCCTGGGGCGAGGGCCAGCTCGAATCCGAACTGGCCGAGAACAGCTGGCTCACGGTCGGCGCCGACCCGGCCGTGATCTTCGACACCCCGGTCGAGCAGCGCTACGACAAGGCCCTGTCGCTGCTGGGCCTGGAGGCCTGGACCTTGTCGCCCGATGCGGGGCATGCATGAGCGATCCGGCGATGCCCGACCGCAACATGCCTTCCCCGCCCGTTCCCGCCCATTTCCAAAGTTTCCTGGCCTTCGACTACGGCCAGAAGCGCACCGGCGTCGCCAGCGGCAACCGGCTGCTGCGCAGCGCCACGCCGCAGGCCACCATCAAGGCCGAGGGCGACGCCCGCTTCGCCCAGGTCGAGGCCCGGATCCGCGAGTGGCAGCCCGATGCGCTGGTGGTCGGCGTGCCCTACCACCCCGACGGCGCGCCGCACGACAACACCCGGGCCGCGCAGCGCTTCGCCCGCCAGCTGCGCGGCCGCTTTCGCCTGCCGGTGTACGAGGTCGACGAGCGCTACAGCACCACCGAGGCGCTGGCTGGCGGCGCGCGCGACGCCGATGCCGCCTCGGCCTGCATCATCCTTGAACAGTTCCTGAGGAGTCTCCCGTGAACGCAATCCCCGACGCCGAGGCGCTCTATATCGAGCTGCTGCGCGGCGTGAAATCCCTGCTGCGACCCGACACCCGCCTGGTCGGCATCACCTCGGGCGGCGCCTGGCTGGTCGAGCGGCTGCAAAAGGACCTGGGCCTGGCCGGCGCGCCCGGCATCATCTCCTCGGCCATGCACCGCGACGATTTCGCCCGCCGCGGCCTGGCCGCCAGCGCGCAGACCACGCTGCCTTTCGACGTCAATGGCGCCGACGTGCTGCTGCTCGACGACGTGCTCTACACCGGCCGCACCATCCGCGCCGTGCTCAACGAGCTGTTCGATTTCGGCCGTCCGGCCTGCGTGCGGCTGGCGGTGATGATCGACCGCGGCGGCCGCCAGCTGCCGGTGGCGGCCGACTTCGCGGCCCAGAAGCTCGAACTGCCCGCCACCCAGCTGCTGGCCCTGGCCCGCGGCGACACCGGCGCCTTCAGCTTCAAAGTGGAGGAAAACACCTGATGCTCTACAAGCGAAACCCCCAGCTCAACAAGAACGGCGAACTGATCCACCTGCTGTCGATCGAGGGCCTGCCGAAGGACATCGTCACCCACATCCTCGACACCGCGGCCAACTTCACGAGCGTCAGCGACCGCGAGGTCAAAAAGGTGCCGCTGTTGCGCGGCAAGAGCGTGTTCAACCTGTTCTTCGAGAACTCGACCCGCACCCGCACCACCTTCGAGATCGCGGCCAAGCGGCTGTCGGCCGACGTCATCAACCTCGACATCGCGCGCTCGTCGGCCACCAAGGGCGAGTCGCTGCTCGACACCATCGCCAACCTGAGCGCGATGGCGGCCGACCTGTTCGTGGTGCGTCACAGCGAGTCGGGCGCACCCTACCTGATCGCGCAGCACGTCGCGCCGCACGTGCACGTGGTGAACGCGGGCGACGGCCGGCATGCGCACCCGACGCAGGGCCTGCTCGACATGTACACGATCCGGCAATACAAGAAGGACTTTTCTAACCTCACGGTGGCGATCGTCGGCGACGTGCTGCATTCGCGTGTGGCGCGCTCCGACATCCACGGGCTCACCACGCTGGGCTGCGCCGAGGTGCGCGTGGTCGGCCCCAAGACGCTGGTGCCGAGCGACATGGCGCAGATGGGCGTACGCGTCTGCCACACGCTCGAAGAGGGCATCAAGGACTGCGACGTGATCATCATGCTGCGCTTGCAGAACGAGCGCATGAGCGGCGCACTGCTGCCGTCGTCGCAGGAGTTCTTCAAGACCTTCGGCCTCACGCCCGAGAAGCTGCAGCTCGCCAAGCCGGATGCGATCGTGATGCATCCGGGGCCGATCAACCGCGGCGTCGAGATCGACTCGGCGGTGGTCGACGGCCGGCAGAGCGTGATCCTGCCGCAGGTCACTTTCGGTATCGCGGTCCGCATGGCCGTCATGAGCATCGTCGCGGGTAACGAAGCATGAGCAACATCCTGATCATCAACGGCCGGGTGCTGGACCCGGCCTCCGGCCTCGACCGCCAGGCCGACATCGCGATCGCCGACGGCCGGGTGCAGTCCATCGGCGAGGTCTCGCCCGAGTTCCGGGCCGAGCGCACGCTCGATGCGCAGGGCTGCCTCGTGATGCCCGGCCTGGTCGACCTGGCGGCGCGCTTGCGCGAGCCGGGCTACGAGCACGAGGGCATGCTCGAGAGCGAGATGGGCGCGGCCGTGGCCGGCGGCGTCACCAGCCTGGTCTGCCCGCCCGACACCGACCCGGTGCTCGACGAGCCCGGCCTGGTCGAGATGCTCAAGTTCCGGGCCGAGAAGATGCAGCGCGCGCGCCTGTTCCCGCTCGGCGCGCTGACCCGCGGGCTGTCCGGCGAGGTGCTGACCGAGATGGCCGAGCTGACCGAGGCCGGCTGCATCGGCTTCGGCCAGGCCGAGGTGCCGCTCGGCAACACGCAGGTGCTGCAGCGCGCGCTGCTGTACGCCAGCACCTTCGGCTACACCGTCTGGCTGCGCCCGCAAGAGCGCGACCTCGGCCGCGGCGTCGCCGCCAGCGGGCCGCTGGCGACCCGGCTCGGCCTGGCGGGCGTGCCGGTGGCGGCCGAGACCATCGCGATCTTCACCATCGTCGAGCTGATGCGAAGCACCGGCGCGCGGGTCCACCTGTGCCGGTTGTCGAGTGCGGCCGGGGTGGCGCAGGTGCGAGCAGCCAAGGCCGAGGGCCTGCCGCTCACTTGCGACGTCAGCATCAATTCGCTGCACCTGGCCGACACCGACATCGGCTTCTTCGACAGCCGCGCCCGCCTCAACCCGCCGCTGCGCCAGCAACGCGACCGTGATGCGCTGTCGGCCGGGCTGGCCGACGGCACCATCGACGCGCTGGTGTCCGACCACACGCCGGTCGAGGCCGATGCCAAGACGCTGCCGTTCGCCGAGAGCGAGGCCGGGGCCACCGGCCTCGAGCTGCTGCTGCCGCTGGCGCTCAAGTGGGGCGAGCAGAGCGGCGCCGGACTGATGCGCGCGATCGAGGTCGTCACGGCGGCACCGGCGCGGCTGCTGGCTGCTCCGGGCGTCGGCAGCCTGGCCGCAGGCGGTGCCGCGGACCTCTGCGTGGTCGACCCGGTGCACGAGTGGCAGGTCACCCCCGAAGCGCTGAAGAGTCAGGGCAAGCACACGCCCTTCGGCGACTACGCCATGCGCGGACGGGCTCGCTTCACGCTCGTCGGCGGCCGGGTGGTGCACGGCTGATGCAGTCGCTCTCCGCCAGCTGGAGGCTGCTGCGTGCGATCGCGCACATGCTTTCAGGGTGGTGGACGATCCGCTTCCGGTTCGAGCGCCTGTCGCCGGCCGAGCGTGCCCAGTGCGTCCAGCAATGGGCCGAGCGCCTGCTCAACATCATGGGCATCCGGCTCACGGTGCACGGCACGCCGCCCGCGCACGGGCCGGTGCTGGTGGTGTGCAACCACCTGTCGTGGCTCGACATCGTGGCGATCCATGCCGCGCGGCACGTTCGCTTCGTCTCCAAGGCCAGCGTCCGGCACTGGCCGGTGATTGGCACGCTGTCGACCGGTGCCGGCACGCTCTACATCGAACGCGAGCGCCGGCGCGACGCGGTGCGGGTGGTGCACCACATGACCGAGGCGCTGCGCGCGGGCGACATCATTGCGGTCTTCCCCGAAGGCACGACAAGCGACGGCCACGGCCTGCTGCCCTTCCATGCCAACCTGTTGCAGGCGGCCATCTCGTCGGGGGCGCCGGTGCAGCCGGCGGCGCTGCGCTTCGCCGATGCGGCCAGTGGCCAGAACAGCGATGCGCCACGCTATGTGGACGACGACAACCTGCTGGCTTCGCTGTGGAACACGCTGAAGGCCCCGCCGCTCTTGGCGATCGTGCATTTCGGCGAGCCCCAGCCATCGACGGGGCGCGATCGCCGGGGGTGGGCGAAGTCCCTGCATGCCGACGTCCAGTCGTTGCGCCGCGAACTCAGATAGACCAGGGCGCACCGCCCAAAAAAAGCAGCACCCCGAGGGGTGCTGCGCAACGGCGCCGAGGGCGCCGGGAGGAGGAATCGTCGTTCAGAGAACCCCGAAAACCTTCAATCCGATGATCACGACAAGCGGCACGCCGCAGAGCCAGAGGACGATGCTTTTCATGAGGGTCTCCAGTTGGTGTCAGTGCTTGCACCTTAGGTCGGCGCCTGCGCATCGGGTGCCGGAAAAAGCAATTGGCGTGCGTGGGTGCTTGCCTACAGGGCAGGCAACAGGTCCAGGTAGTGGTCGAGCATCTGGAAGTGGTCGTCCAGGAACTGGTCTTCCAGCGCGGCCAGCGCTCCGATCGGCGTCCAGTGCGCGGCGGCGGCGTCGTCGTCGGCCCGCAGCCCCGGCAGCTCACGCTCTCCGAGGTCGAAGAAGTGACCATGGGTGATGGTGCGGCCGCGTGCGCTGCGGTCCGGGCGGTCGAACACGTCGGTGGCCCTCAGGCAGGCGCGCAGGGTCGCCGGAGGCAGCGCCAGATGGGTCTCTTCCTCGAGCTCCCGCAGGGCCGCCTGCCTCGTGGTCTCGCGCTGTTCGAGGAAACCGCCGGGCATCGCGAGCAGGCCCTTGCCGGGCGCCTGCCCACGGCGGATCAGGAGCACGTGGCCGGCGCACCGGACGACGCAGTCGACCGTCACGAGGACCGGAGGGTAGGGCGCCGAGGCCCAGGACGACTCGTACGCTCTCAACAGCGCCGCTTCCTGCGCCAGGGCCTCGAAATGCGGCCCGTGGGTCCAGGCACGCAGGAAGTCGATGGTGCGAGGCGGTAGTTCGCCTGCGAGCGTGGCCAGTGCCTCGTCCGGCGAGGCGAACAGCGCGTCGCGCATGCGGCTGGTACGGCGCACCGGCACTTCGTCCGCCCGCAGCAGCGTCCATGCCGGGAACGCGTCGAGGTAGTCGCGGGTGGCATCGCGGGCGTGGCCGACCAGCGTCAGTCTGGGCGCCGGGGCCGCTTCGGTGCTCCCCAGCGCATCCGCGACCGCATGGTGCACGTCCGCCAGCCAGCGGATCTCGTCGAAACGATCGCGCACCGGCACGCAGTGCAGCCGCAGGCGTTGCGCTTCGGGGAGCGCGAGGCGGATCATCTCGGCGCGTTCCAGCCAGGTGAAGGGATGCTTGGGCGAGCGGGCCTGGAACGCCGAGCCGATCACCACGACCACGCCCGGCGCGGCTTCGAGTGCCCGCTCGACCAGCGACAGATGGCCGCAGTGGAAGGGCTGGAAGCGGCCAATGACGACCGCGGCGTCCGATGGCTTGAGAGTGTGCACAGATGGCCTTGAATTGGGGAACGGCGCAGCCCGGCCGGCGGCGCGTCAACAGAACATGAATGCCAGGATGGCGGCATCGTCCGCCCAGTTCAGCAGCGCATAGCCGGCGAACCTGTAGGCCACCACGGTCGCTTGGTTGATCAGGTCCTGCATGCTGGAACGGTGACTGCGAATCGGTGACTGGCTGGTGCCCTCGACAGGAATCGAACCTGTATCTGAGTCTTAGGAGGACCCCGTTCTATCCATTGAACTACGAGGACGAGCGCGCCCGAACTTTAACAGTTCGGCTAGTCGAACTGCACCGTGAAGATCAGGTCGACGGCGCTTTGCTGCCCCGCCTGTGCCCGCAAGGTCAGCCGGCGGGTCAGGTCGTAGAAGATGAACAGCGTGCCCAGCGTGCCGCCCAGGCCGCGCTCGTAGGTGACGTAGAAGTCCCGCGCGATGCGCTTGCCGACGGTGACTGTCGAGTCGCGGACGTCGCCGCCGCTGCCCGGACCCTTGAAGCCGATCTCGTCGAGCCCGAAGCGGCTTGCCAACCCACCGCCGCCGCTGCCGCCAAGGCCTCCCAGCAGCGCCAGCGCGGCCTGCTGCAGCAGCACCGATTCGCCGCCGCTGGTGGCCGACGCCCGGCCCAGCACCAGCCAGCTGAGGGTTTCCTGGTCCGACAACTGCGGCTCCGAGTACAACCGCACGCGCGGCGACAGCGCGGTGCCGGTGATGGCGACGCCGGCGCGCTGCGAGATGTTGGGACGGATCGCCAGGATGTCGAGCTGCGGGTTGTCGAAGGGGCCGTTGAAGCGCGCGATCCCGGTCTCGATGTTGAGCGCCTGCCCGTAGGCGCGGTACTGGCCGGCGACGGTCCGGACCTCGCCGGTGATGCGCGGCGGTGCGTTCAGGGCGGTGCTGCGGATGTCCAGCTTGCCGGCCAGCCGGGTCGTGATGCCGCGGCCCTGGACCGCGAAGTCGGCGCCGAGGTCGAAGCTCACCGCGATGTCCGGTGGCTTGGCGGTCTCCGCCCGGGCGACTTCGCTCTGGTTTTCGGCGGCCCGGCGCTTCGCCTCCTCGGCGGCTTCGCGATCGATCGCCGCCGAGCGGACCACGACGTCGCTGCCCAGGCTGGGCGCGGTCTCGTCGGGCAGGATGATGACCGCGCGGTCGGTCTTGATGTCGCCCCGCACCGTGAACTGGCCGCTTGCGAGCCGGGCCTGCAGGCTGCCCGACAGCGTGAGCTGTCGATCGGCGCGGACCAGCACGCGCAGCGCCCGCAGATCGGCCTGGATCGACATCCGGATGCCGCTGCCGGCGCCGGCCACCGGTGCCGCGCCCCAGCCCAGTTCACCGCGCGCCGACAGGGTGCCGCCGTCGCGCGCGGCCTCGCTGGCCGCGGTGCTGAGGTTGCCGCTCTGGCCCGGGATGCGCGTCTGCGCGCCGGCCCCGCCCTTGAGCGTGAATTCGGTGATCTCGACCCGGTTGCCCGCCAAGGTGGCGCGGAGCCGGCCGTCGCGCAGGTCCAGCCCTTCGACCAGCGCCCGCATCGCCAGCTTGTCGGCGGCCAGGGTGCCGTTCCAGCGCGGCTCGCTGCGGTTGCCGGCCAGCGTGGCATCGGCGTCGAGCGTGCCGGCCATCCGCCAGCCCGGCGGCGCCAGCATCGACCAGACGCCCAGGTTCGGCATCCGCGCCGTGACGCGGCCGGCCAGCGGGGCGTCGTCGGCCCAGTGCCAGCCGCCCTGGCGCTGCTGCACCCGGGTGCTGGCCTCGACCCGGATCTCGCCCGCCCGCTCGCTGTCCCAGGCCAGGTTGGCGCGCACCGTGTCGCCTTCGGCGTCGAGGACGAACTCGGCGCGCTTCAGTCCGGCCGGCGTGCTGGCGCCGGGGCCTGCGGCATCCATGGTGCGTTCGCTGGCGGTGCCCGTGCCATGGCTGCGGATGCGCGTGACCAGCGCGGCCTCCCCGGCCTGCACCCGCAGGTCGCCGCTTTCGCGAATCAGGCGGGCCTTGGCGCGCAGCGTGTCGCCGGCGTCGATGTCCCAGTCGCCGTTGAACAGCAGGTCGCCGCTGAAGCCGACCTGGGCCAGCGTCTCGCCGTTGCCGAGCAGCTCGGCCCAGGCCATCGGCAGGCCCTGCAGCCGGCCCTTGGACTGCAGCCGGAAGGCCCGCCCCACCTCGGTGCCGGTGCGGCTGAAGCGCAGCGGCTGCCAGTCGATCCTGACCGTGCCCGGCGCCGGTCCCTTGAGGGTCGCGGCCGCGGCGGAGGCTTCGAGGTCGAGCCGCGGGTTGGCGCCGGAAGCCGTCCGCACCTTCACGCTGACGGGGCTGCCGAGTTCCAGCATCCAGGGGGCGACATCCGGCCGCGCGCTGTCGAATGCCTGCACGCGCAGGCTGGCGAGCGCCGCACCCCACTGGTCCCGGCGCTCGATGCCGGCGCTGGCCCGGGTGTCGAGCGTGATCTTTCGGGTGCCCGTCACGGCTTCGCCCTTCAGGGCCAGCGTCGCCTGGGCGAGGCTGCCGGCCAGCTCGGCACGCACGCCGTTGAGCACGATCGGACTCGGCGCCGCCGCCTCGGAGGGCGGCAGCTTGACCTCGAGCCTTGGAATGGCCAGCGTGGCCTGCAGCGTGGGTTCGGCGGTGCCGCGCGGCGCGGGTTCGTTTACGGCCTGCAGCCGGCGCTGGACCGCCTGCCAGCCGCCCCTCCAGCTGGCGTCCAGCCGGGCGCTGCCCTGGAGCGCGGTGCCGCCGAAGAGGCGGCCGAGTTCGGGCAGCCCTTCGATCCAGCCCTGCAGCGCCGCCGCGTCGTCGATCCGGGCCTGGACGTCGCCGCCGCCCGTGTTCGGCGCGATCCGGCCGTCGACCAGCGCCGTGGCGCCGGGAACGGCCAGGTTCAGCCGGCCGCTCGCCGCTTGATCGTCGACCCGCAGCTGCAGCCGGCCTTCGATGCTGGCGCCCCGGGCCTCGACGCGCAGGCTTCGCAGGTCGAGCACCTGGTCCTGCCACTGGCCCTTGGCGAGCGCCCGTTCGAGCCGCAGGCCCTGCAGCTCGCCCGTCCCGCCGGCGCCGCCCTCGGCCTGCAGCGCGACGTCGAACTGCAAGGCATCGCCGGTCTGGCCGGCCTGGATGCGGCCGTTGACCGGCGCACCATCGAGCCGGGTATGGAGTGCGCCGGGACTGACGCCGCGCACGGTGGCGTCGACTTGCCAGGGCGCCGGCGCGGGGCCCCAGCTGCCCTCGGCGTCGATGCGGCCGCCGCCGGCGCGCACGCTGAGCTGCGGCAGCGTCCAGGTGCTGCCGTCGAAACGGGCCCGGGCGTCCAGCTGCTCGACCGGCAGCTTGGCCTCGTCCCAGGGGCCCGGCAGCGCATTGCGAACCTGCGCGCTGGCCTGCCAAAGTGACTCGCCGGGCGCGGCCGTCGCGTCGGGACCGGCCTCGATCTCGCCGCTCAGCAGGGTGGCGGGCGCTTCGGGCCAGAGGGTGGCCAGGTCGATGTTCTGCAGCGCGGCCTTGGCGTCGATCACGGGCTGCGGCTGCCAGGGTGCCAGGGTGGCCTGCAGCTGCGCCTGCATGGGCTGGTCGGCGCTGGCGTCGACCGGATGGAGATCGGCCGTCACCGCGAGGCGTGCATCGGGGCCGGCGAGCTGGCCCTGGATGGTCGCCTCGGCCCGCACGTCGAGGCTGCGGTCCTGCGCCAGCAGCGCGCGCACCCGGCCGTTCAGCGTGGCGTCGAGCGCCATCGGCGCCGGCCCCTGCAGGCGCAGCTGGGCGCCGTAGTGGCCGTCGGCGATGTCGACCGCGGTGATCTCGAGCTGATGGTGGTCGTCACGATAGCGGTAGCTGCCTGCCAGCCCGGTCGCCTGCAGCGCCGGCGGCCCGGCCCAGCGCAGGTCGTCGATGGTGAAGGGCAGCTCGATCTCCACCGGCAGCACCAGCTGCTCGAGCGGCTCGACCGGCTTGCTTTCGGCCGGCGCGCGGCGCTCGATCAGCAGCTGCGCAGCGTGGACTTCGCCGAGCTGCACCCGGCGCCGCAGCAGGGGTGCCAGCTGCCAGCCGATGCGGGCATCCCGGACCTCGACCGCCAGGCTCTCGCTCTCCCAGCGCAGCCAGCCGATGCGGCCACCGGCGCGCAGCGACCCGCTCACGTCGCGGCTCTCCAGGGTCTGACCGGCCGGGAGGTAGCGCGCCGTGCGCGCCAGCGCGAAGGCCAGCGACTGGTCGGACCCCAGCCACCACCAGGCGCCCGCGCCCAGCAGCAGCACCAGCGCCACCAGGCCGGTCAGGCCCCACGCGAATGCGCGCAGCGCACGTCGCCCGCGCGAGCGCGGCGGCGGCGGCGGCGGCGGCGCAGCGGTTGCGGCGGCGGTGGCGTGGTCGGCGCTCATCTAGAAAGTGAATCCGAGTCGGAGGTGAAAGCGGAACGCATGGACGGCGATGCCGTAGGCCAGGTCCATCTGGACCGGGCCGATCGGGCTGGCCCAGCGCGCGCCGACGCCGACCCCGACCTTGGCGCTCATGTCGGCCGGCCGGTCGGCCACCGCGCCGACATCGATGAAGACCGTGCTGTCCCAGGCGGTCAGCTGGCCCTGGTAGACGAAGGGGCGCTGCCATTCGATGCTCGCCACGCCGAGGTAGCGCCCGGCGATGACTTGGCCGTCGGGCTTGACCGCGCCGATCGAGCGGTAGCCGTAGCCCCGCACCGTGGTGTCGCCGCCGGTGAGGAAGTTCAAGGTCGACGGTATCTGGGCCCGGTCCGCCGCGCTCACCACGCCGGCCTCGGCGCGCAGCTGGATGCGGGCGTTGCGCCGCTGCGTGTCGTCGTCGTTGCTCACGGTGCCGGCCGGGACGAAGCCGATCCAGCGCACGTAGGTCCGGGTGAAGGGCAGCTGCTCGCCCGACAGCGTGTAGCCGCCGGCCAGTTCGAGCGCGACCCCCTGGCCGCGGGTCGGCGCCGCCGCGTTGTCGAAGTAGCGGCCGGTCCAGCCCCAGTTGAGGGACAGGGCCGAGGCCGATGGCGGCGGGTTGAAGCCTCGATTCACCGCATAGTCGTACTGCAGGAAGATGCTGCGGTCGATGTGGTCGCCGCCCTGGCTGCGGCCGCCGCGCAGGCGACCGCTGTCGACAGTGAAGCTGCCCGAGACTTCGCTCTTCAACTGGCCCGATGCAAAGGAGCGCCAGCCGCTGTCGTCGGGGATCGCGGTCCATTCGGTGCCCAGCGATTGCAGGTCGCGGTCGATGGTGAGCTTGGACACCGCGCGCCAGCCGAGCAGCGGCATGTCGTTGTGCGAATGGTCGATCGACAGCCGGGCGCCGCTGTCGGTGGTGAAGCCGACGCCGAGCACCACGCGCTGCAGCGGCGCCTCGGTCAGCTGGGCGACCACCGGGGCGGCATGCGGATCGGTCGTGGTGTCCAGCGTCAGGAACACCGAGTTGAAGTAGCCGCTGCTGGCCAGCCGCTGCTGGGCATCGAGCAGCAGCTGCTGGTCGTATTCGGCGCCGGTCGGCACCCGCGCCAGCCGGCGCACGCTGTCGACCGGATAGCGCTGGCTGCCGTTCACGACCAGCGGCCCGAAGCGGTACGCCGGGCCGGATTCATAGGTCGCGCCGAGCCTGGCTTCGCTGCGGTCGGCGTCGATCTCGGCCTTGCTGGCGAGGATGCTGCCGGTCGGATAGCGCCGGGCCGTGAGGGTGCGCAGCGCCCCGGTCTTGGCGGCGTCCCAGGCCTGCTGGTTGAAAGGCTGGCCGGCGCGCAGCGCCCAGCCGGTGCGGATGGCGTCGCGCTGCGCCTCGGCGGCGGGGTTCTCGGCGATCGGCCCGCTGAAGTCGATCTGCACGCTGCTCACACGCGTCAGCGGGCCGGGCTCGACCGTGATCCTGACCTCCCGCGGCGCCTTGCCGCCGGGCGTCTCGCGCAGCTCCAGCGTCAGGGTGGGCGTGAAGTAGCCCAGGGTGTTGAGCAGTTCGCGCGCATTGGCCTCGGCCGCCACCATCAGCCGCGAGATCTCGACCGCCCCGAGGTCGTCGAGCTCGCGAAAGCGCTGGATCTCGAGGTGGCGTTCGAGGAACTCGCGCACCGTGGCCGGCTCGGCCTGGACATCGACCGTGAATGCCGTGCCGGCAGTGCCGCCTGCGCTCGCCACGGCCCCCGGGGTCGCGTCCGATTCTGCTGCGTCCTTCTGGGGCAACAGGCTGCAACCCGACAGTAGAAGAGCGGCTGCAAATAAAAACGCCGGCCACCACGCCGGCGCATGAAGACGGACCACCCTAAGCATGCGGGGATTTTGACAGCATGCGCAGAGGCCCCCCGGCGGCGGGGTGCACCGGCGGGCGGGCTACTTCGAGAGCATCCGCATCGCGTCTTCGAGGCCGCGCAAGGTCAGCGGGTACATCCGGTGCGACACCAGCTGCTGGATCACCGCGATGCTCTGGCGGTACTGCCAGACACCCTGCGGCTCGGGGTTGATCCAGGCGAACTTCGGGAACGCGTGCGTGAGGCGCTGCATCCACTCGGCGCCGGCCTCCTCGTTGTTGTATTCGACGCTGCCGCCCGGCTGCAGGATCTCGTACGGGCTCATCGTGGCGTCGCCGACGAAGATCAGCTTGTAGTCCTTGTTGTACTTGCGGATGATATCCCAGGTCGCGAACTTCTCGGAGAAGCGGCGCCGGTTGTTCTTCCACATGAAGTCGTAGACGCAGTTGTGGAAGTAATAGAACTCGAGGTGCTTGAACTCGGTCTTGACGGCCGAGAACAGCTCCTCGACGCGCTGGATGTGCTCGTCCATCGTGCCGCCCACGTCCATCAGCAGCAGCACCTTGACGTTGTTGTGGCGCTCGGGCCGCATCTTGATGTCGAGGTAGCCGGCATTGGCCGCGGTCGAGTGGATGGTGTCGTCGAGATCCAGCTCTTCCTCGTGGCCCTCGCGCGCGAACTTGCGCAACCGGCGCAGCGCGATCTTGATGTTGCGGGTGCCCAGTTCCTGGCTGTCGTCGTAGTCCTTGTAGGCGCGCTGGTCCCAGACCTTGACCGCGCTCTTGTTCTTGCCGGCGCCGCCGATCCGCACGCCCTGCGGGTTGTAGCCGCCGTGGCCGAAAGGCGAGGTGCCGCCAGTGCCGATCCACTTGTTGCCGCCTTCGTGGCGGTCCTTCTGCTCTTCGAAGCGCTTCTTCAGCGTCTCCATGAGCTCGTCCCAGCCCATCTTCTCGATCTTGGCCTTTTCCTCGGCCGTGAACTCGCGCTCGAGCGTCTTGCGCAGCCAGTCGAGCGGCACTTCCTTGGTGAAGTCGGCCAGCATCTCGACGCCCTTGAAGTAGGCGGCGAAGGCGCGGTCGAACTTGTCGTAGTGCTTCTCGTCCTTGACCAGCGCGGTGCGCGACAGGTAGTAGAAGTCGTCGAGGCCGTAGGCGCCGTCGGAGTTGGGGCCGACCACGTCGGCCTGCAGCGCCTCGAGCAGGGTCAGGTATTCCTTGACCGACACCGGCAGCTTGGCCGAGCGCAAGGTGTAGAAGAAGTCGATCAGCATCGCGAATCACTCCTTGGAGGAAGAGGGTGCGGGGGGGCGCGGCTTGTCCAGCAGGTAGAGCAGCTGGGCCTTGACCTCGGGCCATTCGCCCGAGCGCAGGCTGTACATCACGGTGTCGCGGATGGTGCCGTCGCGGCGCAGCGCATGGCCGCGGATCACGCCGTCCTTGCGGGCGCCCAGCCGCTCGATCGCCTGCTGCGACGCGTGGTTGAAGTTGTCGGTGCGCCAGCCCACCACGTGGCAGCCCAGGGCATCGAAGGCGTGCGACATCATCAGCAGTTTGCAGGTGGTGTTCACGTGGGTGCGCTGGCAGCGCCGGGCATACCAGGTGTAGCCGATCTCGACCCGTTTCACGGCGGGCAGGATGTCGTGGAAGCTGGTCGTGCCGAGCACGGTGCCGCTGGCTTCGTCGGTGACGGCGAAGGCGAAGCGGTTGCCGTCCTCGCGCATCTTCAGGGCCGCCTCGATATAGCTGCGGGTGTTCTCGGGCTCGGGCACCGAGGTGACGCGGATGTTCCAGAGCTCGCCGTCGGCGGCGGCGGCGCGCAGGCCGTTCTCATGGTGCAGCGACAGCGGCACCAGCGCGATGCCGCGCGACTTGAGCGTGACAGGCTCGACGAATGCCATCCTCAACTCCTGGGATTGCCGTATTTGCGGATGTACCAGGCCCGAGCGAGCTGGGCGCCCCCGCCGCCGCCGAGGCCGATCAGCAAGATGCCGAAGATCGCGTTGTTGGTGTAGCCGCCGGGGCCGAAAGCGTCCAGCCCGAGCAGGAGCCCGACCCAGCGGCCCAGCAGTGCGCCGGCGACGAACAGCACCGCCTGCGCCACGCCGAGCAGCATCAACTGCCTTGTCGGGTGCTTGCCGGGTCCACCGGGCGCTGCGCTCATCGGTTGTTGCGCTGCATGAACACGAGCTTCTCGAACAAGGTCACGTCCTGCTCGTTCTTGAGCAGCGCGCCGACCAGCGGCGGCACCGCGACCTTGTCGTCCTTGCTCTGCAGCGCCTCCAGCGGGATGTCTTCGGCCACCAGCAGCTTGAGCCAGTCGAGCAGCTCGGAGGTCGACGGCTTCTTCTTGAGGCCGGGCAGGTTGCGCACGTCGTAGAAGGTCTTCATCGCGGCCGTGAGCAGTTCCTGCTTGAGGCCCGGGAAGTGCACCGCGACGATGCTCTTCATGGTCTCGGCGTCGGGGAACTTGATGTAGTGGAAGAAGCAGCGGCGCAGGAAGGCGTCGGGCAGTTCCTTCTCGTTGTTGGAGGTGATGAACACCACCGGCCGGTGCTTGGCACGGACCAGCTCGCGCGTCTCGTAGCAGTAGAACTCCATGCGGTCGATTTCGCGCAGCAGGTCGTTCGGGAATTCGATGTCGGCCTTGTCGATCTCGTCGATCAGGAGCGCAACCGGCTGTTCGGCCGTGAAGGCCTGCCAGAGCACACCCTTGACGATGTAGTTGTGGATGTCCTTGACGCGTTCGTCGCCCAGCTGCGAATCGCGCAGCCGGCTCACGGCGTCGTATTCGTAGAGGCCCTGCTGCGCCTTGGTGGTCGACTTGATGTGCCACTGGAGCAGCGGCAGGTCGAGCGCCTGGGCCACTTCCTCGGCCAGCATGGTCTTGCCGGTGCCGGGCTCGCCCTTGACCAGCAGCGGGCGCTTGAGCGTGATGGCCGCGTTGACCGCGAGCATCAGATCCTGAGTGGCAACGTAGTTGTCTGAACCCTTGAATTTCATGGATGGGCTTGAAGCGGAGGGTGGTTGAAAGAACACAACATCGATTCTTCGTCCGCAGGGCTCGCGAAGAGCCCCCATATAATCAAATGTTGATTTGAAACAAGTTTCTCCACGAGATTGTGCGCGCAAAATGAACAAGCTGTTGACCACGATGTTTGCCCTTGCTGTCGCCTGCGTGACGGTCTCGGCCCAGGCCCAAAAGATCACGGGGAACGCTGAGGCCGGTGCCAAGAAGACCGCCATGTGCGTGGGCTGCCACGGCATCATCGGCTACCAGGCCAGCTTCCCCGAGATCCACAAGGTGCCGATGATCGCGGGGCAGAGCGCCACCTACATCGTCTCGGCGCTCACGCAGTACAAGGGCGGCGAGCGCAAGCACCCCACCATGCGCGCCATCGCCGACTCGCTGAGCGAGCAGGACATCGCCGATCTGGCCGCCTACTACAGCCAGCTCGGCCTGAAGGAAGGCGATGCGCCCCCGGCCACCGCCAAGGCCCCCAGCGACACCGTCCACGCGCTGATCTCGCGCGACAAGGACAACGCCTGCACCAAGTGCCACGGCGCCAATTTCAACACCCCCAACGACGGCACCGTGCCCAAGCTGGCGGGCCAGTACGCCGACTACCTCTACGTCGCCCTGAAGTCGTACAAGGTCCAGAACGCCCACCTGGGCCGCGCCAACGGCGTGATGGGCGGGCAGGCCAAGAAGTATTCCAACACCGAAATCAAGGAACTGGCCGCCTACATCAGCTCGCTGCCGGGCGAACTCAAGACGGTGCCGGAGTCGCGTTTCCACCACGCTGATTGAAGGCCCCCACGCTCCCCCACTTCGTGTGGATCGCTGCCCCCCGAGGGGGCCGCAGGCCGCCTTGGGGCGGCCCGGCGCCGGCCTGAGAGCCCACGCTCACGAAAAAGCCCGCTTCGCGCGGGCTTTTTGCATGGTGGCGGCCGCTTTCAGTCCCGGGTGGCGCGGCGCTGGACGCAGGCCACGTAGGCCTCGCCGTCAGGCGGGCGGCCGGCGCGCTGGCTCTCCCACATCATCTGGCCCAGGCATTCCATCGCCTCGTGGTGCGCGTCCAGCAGCGAGTCGCGCCGCGCCGCCAGCAGCTCGACCGCCTGGCGGATGCCGCGCGGCTGGTCGATCGAGCACTGCTCGCTGACGGACAGGTGCATCGACAGGTGGAGGAAGGGGTTCTCGCGCCCGTCCTGGCCGTCGTAGACGCGGGCCACCGCGGCATCGGCATCGGCCAGGTCGGCATGGTATTCGGGGTGCTCGTCGATCCAGCGGCTGGCGATGATCTCGAGCGCTTCCATCGGCTCGCCGCGGCGGCTCTTGGCGAAGACGCCGCAAAAGAAGCGGCGCACTTCCTCTTGGGAGGGATTGAACATCCGCCAAGATTAGCACCGCCTCGCCGGCACGGCCCCGGACCGCTACATTGCGAAGCCATGGACCGCCTGGAAAACATCGAGACCTTCGTTCGCGTCGCCCAGACCCAGAGCTTCGCCGAGGCCGCGCGCCAGATGCGGGTGGCGAAGTCGGTCGTGACCAGCCGCGTGAAGCAGCTGGAAGACCATGTCGGCGCGCCGCTGTTCCACCGCAGCACGCGGGTGGTGCGGCTGAGCGACGTCGGCCAGGCCTTCCTGCGCGACTGCACCGAGCTGGTCGGGCGAGCCAACGACATCATGGACCAGATGCGCGACGCCCGGGCCGGGCCGACCGGGACCCTGCGCATCCATGCGCTGACCGGCTTCGTGCTGGGCCATTTCGCGACCCTGCTGCGAGCTTTCCAGGTCAGCTTCCCTGACATCCATCTGGAGCTGATCGTCAGCGACGCGGTGGTCGACCCGGTCAAGGCCGGCGTCGATTGCGCGCTGCAGATCTTCCCGGCGGCATCCACCGAGCTGGTGTCGCGCCCGCTGTTCCCGGTTCGCCGCGTTTTCTGCGCCACGCCCGAGTACCTGCGCAGCCACGGCACGCCGGAAGACCCGCGCGACCTGCACAAGCACACGCTGGGCCTCTATTCGGGCTACCCGACGCGCGACCGCTGGACCTTCCACCACGCGGGCGAGCAGGTCACGCTCTACATGAGCGCCGCGCTCCTGACCAACAGCGTCCACCTGCTGCGCGAGTACGCGATGGAGCACGCCGGCATCGTCTGCCTGCCGACGCTGGTGGCCGGCGATGCGATCCTGCGCGGCGACCTCCAGGTGGTGCTGGCCGAGCACCAGCTGTCGTCGTTCTCGCTGAACGCGGTCTACGCCGGAACCTCGCGCAATGCGTTCAAGCTCAGGCTCTTCATCGAGCACCTCACCGCCGCCTTCACGCGGGTGCCGCCGTGGGACGCGGCCATGATCGACCGCGGCCTGCTGCCGGCCACGTTGATCGCGGACCCCTGAAAGGTCCAGCCCATGAACGACACCCCGACACCGCCCGAACCCTTCGCCACGCCCCGGCCCGAACCGCGTGCCCGCACGCCGCTGCCGGCGGGCTATCGCGAAGGCATCATCACCGCGATCACGGTGATCATCGGCTTCTCGCTTTCCTTCGTGCGCTACTGGGCCTTCGAGGCGCCGGGCGACTGGACGGCGCGCTCCGTGGTGGCGCTGGTGGCGCTGCTGATCCCGATCGCGGCCGAGATCTACACGCTCTACCGTGCGCTGCTGGTCGAGGATGACGACGAAGCGACCTACAGGACCACCGTGAAGTGGTTCATCGGCTCGGTTTGCGGCATGCTGGTCTCGGTGTCGCTGGCGGCGATCGTCCTGTCGGGCAGGCCCTGATGCCGTGGCCGCTGGGCCCGGGTAAACCCTGCGGATTGACCGGATTCGCCGAACAATGCGGACCGGATTTGAGGCCTACCGGAGTCGCCTTCCGTTTCCTAAAGTGCAGACACCGCAGTCCACCGCTGCACCTTCCGGCACCTGAGGAGACAACCCATGACCGCTGCCTACCAGACCCGCTTCGGGTCGCTGAAGAACTACCAGAAGGGCCACGTCGAGCCGATCGCCGACGACGTCCGCCACTACGCGTTCTCGAACTGCTTCGACATCGCGAGCAAGAGCAAGCCTTATGAAAAGGTGGTGTTCGGCCAGAACCAGATCTACGTGCTGGAGACGCTGCGCGCCGAAGGCAGCTCGCCCTGGTACACCAGCGCCCACGACGAGTTCGCGCTGGTGATGGACGGCGAGGTCGAGATCCACCTGGTCAAGCTCGATCCGAGCCAGGTCGTGGCCGACGCGGAGAAGAACGGCGCCGTGCTCGTCAAGGGCGAACCGAAGGGCCCGAAGATGGGCTGGATGAAGCTCTCGCGCGGCCACCAGGGCCTGCTGCCGAAGAACACCGCCTACCAGTTCCGCAGCGCCGGCGAGCCCGGCGTGATCGTGCTGCAGACCTGCAAGGGCGATCTCTCGGTCGAGAAGTGGGCAGACATCTGCCAGACGCACTGAGCCACGAGGAGCACCGCCATGAACGCACCCGCAGAACTCGCCAAGGTCATCGCGTCGCAACCCGACGCCACGCTCGGCTACAAGGATTTCTCGCTCGGCAGCTTCGGCTTTCGCCGCGACGAGTACTTCGCCCACATCACCTGGAAGACCCGCGACGGCCGGCCGATGAGCCACACGATGGACATCGGCAACTACCTGCGCGCCCTGATGCGCGACGTCGCCTGGGGCTTCTTCTACGGCTGGGTCAATTTCGACGACGTGGTCGGCACGGTCAACCACTACCAGTCGGTCGACCTCTACGCCGGCAGCTTCAACGGCACCATGAAGGACGCCGGCATCGACCTGCTGGAGAACTTCCCGACTGCCCAGATTCGCGCCACCTTCGAGGCCATGCTCGACGACTGGACCAACGAGAGCTTCGACCCGTTCTCCGCGCCGCAGGAAACCGGCTCGCCCTATGGCCGCAAGAACGGCAACAACACGGCCAAGATCACCCGGGCGCGCGAACTGGCCACGCGCTGCGTCGGTCTCAAGGGCGACCTCGACCTGCGCAGCGACGAGCGCGGCGCGCCGGTCAACCGCGCCTTCGCCGACGTGCCGCAGGGTCAGCCCGAACTGCATCCGGAGCCAGGCTTCGAGAACGAAGTCCACGCCTTCAATCTCTTCGGCTTCCTGAGCCGCTCGCAGGTCACCTGGAATCCGAGCTTCACCTCGGTCGTCAAGCACAGCTACATGTGCCCGACCACCGAGGAGCACATCCTGCCGATCATCCACGGCAACGACCGGGTCGAATGGTTCTTCCAGATGACCGACGAGATCCACTGGGACTGCGGCGACAAGAACACCGGCCGGCCGATGGCCCGCGTGATCATGAAGGCCGGCGACATGGCAGCCATGCCTGCCTACTGCCGCCACCAGGGCTTCAGCCCGAAGCGCTCGATGCTGCTGGTCTGGGAGAACGGCTCGCCGAGCCTGGTCTACGAGATCCAGAAGGGCGAGAGCCCGGAAATCCCGGTCCAGTTCTAGGACGGATACCGAGGCCGCGCGGAGACCGGGCGGCGCTCGCAGCGAAGCGACCTGATTCCGGCAGCCCCGACCGGCTGCGCCGGTGCGCCCTCACGTCAGCAGCGAAGAAGGAGACTCACCATGGCACTCACCCGTCAAACCATGACCGACGAGCAACGCAAGTCGGTGGCCCTCGAATACCTCAAGGCCTACGACAACGGCGGCGTCACCTCCAGCGGCGGCTCGATCCTCGACCTGTTCGCCGACGACGCCCAGGTGTACTTCCCCAAGTGGGGACTGGCGACCGGCAAGGCGCAGATCGGCCAGCTGTTCGGCGACGTCGGCAGCCGCGGCAAGTCGATCCGCCACGACTACGCGGGCTTCAACTGGATCTTCTCGGGCAGCGACCTGTTCGCCTGCGAAGGCACCAGCTTCGGCGAGCACGCGGATGGCCCGTGGCGCGCCGGCGTGCCCGAATGGGGCGCGGGCCGTTGGTGCGACGTCTTCGAGATCCGCGACTGGCTGATCCAGCGCTGCTTCATCTACCTCGACCCCGACTACGCGGGCAAGGACACCGCCCGCTACCCCTGGCTCACCAAGTGAATCACTCCATGACCCTCGCAGACATCCAGCAGGCCGCCGGCCTGAAGACGCCGATCCGCCACCAGCTCTTCATCGACGGCCGCTTCGTCGATGCCGAGTCGGGCGAGACGCTGGCGACCTTGAATCCGCACGACAACTCGACCATCGCCGAGGTCTCGCTGGCCGGCAAGGCCGACGTCGACCGCGCCGTGGCCGCCGCGAAGCGCGCCTTCCCGGCCTGGAGCCGCATGGCGGCGGCCGACCGCGGGCGCATCCTGCTCCGGCTGGCCGACCTGATCGAGGCCCACGGCGAAGAGCTCGCGCGCCTGGAATCGCTCGACACCGGCCATCCGATCCGCGATTCGCGCAAGCTCGACGTGCCGCGCACCGCCGCCTGCTTCCGCTATTTCGGCGGCATGGCCGACAAGTTCCAGGGCGAGACGATTCCGGTCGAGGCCGGCTTCCTCAACTACACGCTGCGCGAGCCGGTCGGCGTCGTCGGCCAGATCGTGCCGTGGAATTTCCCGCTGATGTTCACCAGCTGGAAGATGGCGCCGGCGCTGGCGGCCGGCAACTGCATCGTGATGAAGCCGGCCGAGATCACGCCGCTGAGCTCGCTCAAGATCGTCGAGCTGATGGCCGAGGCCGGTATGCCCGATGGCGTGGTCAACATGGTGCCGGGGCTGGGCCACGTGGTGGGGCAATACATCGCCGAGCATCCCGAGATCGCGAAGGTCGCCTTCACCGGCAGCACCGCGACCGGCAAGCACGTGGTGGCGGCAAGCGCGGGCAACCTCAAGAAGGTGCAGCTCGAGCTCGGCGGCAAGGGGCCGAACATCGTGTTCGAGGACGCCTTCCTGCCCGCCGCGGTCAACGGCAGCGCATGGGCCATCTTCCACAACCAGGGGCAGGCCTGCATCGCGGGCTCGCGGCTGATGCTGCACGAGAAGATCGCCGACGAATTTCTCGACAAGTTCCTGCCGCTCGCCAAGTCGATCCGCCTCGGCAATCCGCTGGACGATGCGACGGAGATGGGTCCGCTCACCAGCGCGCAACACCAGGAGCGCGTGTTGAACTACGTGGAAGTGGCAAAGGGCGAGGGCGGCAAAGTGCTCGCCGGCGGCAAGGCGCCGGGCGGCGAACTGCAACGCGGCTGCTATGTCGAGCCGACCATCGTGCGTGCGAGCTCGTACCGCGACCGCGTGGCGCAGGAAGAAGTCTTCGGCCCCTTCGTCACCGTGCTGACCTTCAAGAGCGACGAGGAGGCGATGGAGATCGCCAACGGCACCGACTACGGCCTCGGCAGCGGCCTGTGGACCCGCGACCTGCAGCGCGCCCATCGCGTGGCGCGCGACCTGCACGCCGGCATGGTCTGGGTCAACAGCTACAAGCGCGTGAATCCGGGCTCGCCCTTCGGCGGCGTCGGCCAGAGCGGCTACGGCCGTGAGATGGGCTTCGATGCGATGCGCGAGTACACGCAGGTCAAGAGCGTGTGGATCAACGTCGATGCCGAGATTCCGCCCCATTTCGTGCGCTGAAGACAACAACAGAAGGAGACTCCCATGACCCTCAATCGCAGACAGTTCACGCAGGCCGCGGCCGCCCTGGCCGCCGGCGGTGCGACGCCGCTGGTGTTCGCGGCCGACACGCTGAAGATCGGCTACGTCTCGCCGCAGACCGGCCCGCTGGCGCCCTTCGGCGAGGCCGACAAGTGGGTCATCGACCAGATGAAGACCGCCTTCAAGGACGGCATCGCCGTCGGCGGCAGGAAGTACGCGGTGCAGATCGTGCTGAAGGACAGCCAGTCGAATCCGAACCGCGCCGGCGAGGTCGCCAACGACCTGATCCTGAAAGAGAAGGTGGCGCTGGTGCTGACCGCCGGCACCCCCGAGACGGCCAACCCGGTCAGCGACGCCTGCGAGCTGAACGAGCTGCCCTGCATCTCGAGCGTGGTGCCGTGGCAGCCCTGGTTCTTCGGCCGCAAGGGCGATCCGGCCAAGGGCTTCAACTGGACCTACCACCTGTTCTGGGGCCTGGAAGACGTCATCGCCAACTTCACCAGCGGCTGGAAGTCCGTGCCGACCAACAAGAAGGTCGGCGGCCTGTTCCCCAACGACGGCGACGGCAATGCCTGGGGCGACAAGGAGCTCGGCTTTCCGAAGCCGCTCTCGCAGATGGGCTTCACGCTGGTCGATCCGGGCCGCTTCCAGAACGGCACGCAGGACTTCAGCGCCCAGATCGCGGCCTTCAAGAACGCTGGGGTGGAGATCGTCACCGGCGTGGTGATCCCCCCCGATGCCAAGACCTTCCTCACGCAGGCGCGCCAGCAGGGCTTGCGGCCGAAGATCATCACGCTGGGCAAGGCGCTGCTGTTCCCGGGCGCGATCGAGGCGCTGGGCGATCTGGGCGATGGCTTGTCGACCGAGGTGTGGTGGAGCCCCTCGCATCCTTTCACGTCGAGCCTGACGAAGCAGAGCGCCAAGGCGCTTTCCGAGGCCTACGAGGCCGGCACGAAGAAACAGTGGACGCAGCCCATCGGCTTCGCGCATGCGCTGTTCGAGGTGGCGTCCAATTCGCTCTCGCGTGCCAAGTCGACGAAGGCCGCGGATGTGCGCGACGCGGTGGCCGCGACCTCGCTCGACACCGTCGTCGGGCCGGTGAAGTGGGGCGGACAGGGTCCGTTCAAGAACGTCAGCAAGACGCCGCTGGTGCTGGGCCAATGGGGCAAGGGCCAGAAGTTCAAGTACGAACTCACCATCGTGAGCAACGAGGCTGCGCCCAACATCCCCGTGGGCGGAGCGCTGCGCGCCATGCCCACCTGAGCACCATGCCGCTGCTGTCCCTCCATGCCGTGAGCAAGTCCTACGGCGCGCTCAAGGTCACCGACGACATCTCGCTCGCGGTGACCGAAGGCGAGACGCTGGGCATCCTCGGGCCGAACGGCGCGGGCAAGACCACACTGTTCAACCTGATCTCGGGCGACGCGCGCGTGGATGCCGGCCGCGTGGAATACGAAGGCCGCGACCTGACCGCGCTCAAGCCGCACCAGCGTTGCCACGCGGGCATCGGCCGCAGCTACCAGGTCCCGCAGCCCTTCGGCAACATGACAGTGTTCGAGAACCTCGTGACCGCCGCGTGCTTCGGCGCCGAAGAGCGTGAGCAGGACGCGTGGGGGACCGCGCACGAAGTGCTCGCGCAGACCGGCCTCATGCCGCACGCGAACAGGCCGGCTGGCGGGCTCACGCTGCTGAATCGCAAGCGCCTCGAACTCGCGCGCGCACTGGCGACGCGGCCGAAGCTGCTGCTGCTCGACGAGATCGCGGGCGGTCTCACCGAGCCCGAGGCGAAGCAGCTCGTGGAAGAGCTCAAGCAGATCAAGGCGCGCGGCGTGACCATGATCTGGATCGAGCATGTGGTGCATGCCTTGCTCTCGCTGGCCGACCGGCTCTTCGTCATCAACTTCGGACAGAAGCTCGCGGAAGGCGAGCCGCATGCGGTGATGAACGATCCCGAGGTGCGGCGCGTGTACATGGGAGTGGAAGCATGAGCCGCCGGGCCGCTCCCAAGGCGAATACCGCAGCGCGCAGCGCGGAGGTTTCTCTATGACGGCACTTCTTGCCACGCAGGGCCTCACGGCGTTCTACGGCGACGCGCAAGCGCTCTTCGGCGTCGACTTCTCTCTCTCGCAGGGCGAGGTGGTCGCGGTCATCGGCGCGAACGGCGCGGGCAAGTCGACCTTGCTCAAGTGCCTCACGGGGTTGGTGCGCGCGCCGCGCGAGGCGGTCCGCTTCAAGGGCGAGGCGATCGGCAGCCTGCCGCCCGGCGAGATCGTGCGGCGCGGGCTGGCGATGGTGCCGGAAGGCCGCCGCCTGTTCCCGAGCCTGAGCGTGGAGGAGAACCTGCAGATGGGCGGACTCACCGCGCGCAAGGGACCGTGGAACATGCAGCGCGTCTACGAGCTGTTCCCGATCCTGGCCGAGAAGCGCCACAACCCCGGCACCGCGCTCTCGGGCGGCCAGCAGCAGATGGTCGCGCTCGGCCGCGCGCTGATGAGCAACCCCGAGGTGCTCCTGTGCGACGAGCTCTCGCTCGGCCTCGCGCCGATCGTGATCCATGAGATCTACGCCGCGATGCCCACGCTGGTTCGCGAAGGCATGACCGTCGTGATCGTGGAGCAGGACGTGACCATGGCGCAGCGCGTGTCGAAGCGCATCTACTGCCTGCAGGAAGGACGCGTATCGCTGCAGGGACGCTCGGATGCGCTCACGCGCGAGCAGATTTCGCAGGCCTATTTCGGGCTGTGAGCGGGAGTCATCGAAGTGCTTGAAACCATCGTCCAGGGCGTGCTGCTCGGCGGCCTCTACACGCTGTTCGCGCTCGGGCAGTCGCTGATGTTCGGCGTGATGCGGCTGACCAATACCGCGCAGGGGGACTTCATCATCCTCGGCGCCTTCGCGGTGATCGCGGGCACTGCGCTCTTCGGCGACGCGCCGCTTCTCATCACGCTCGCGGTGCTGCCGGTGGCCTTCGGCTTCGGCTACGTGCTGCAGCGCTACGTGCTCAACGGCACGCTGGGCAAGGACCCGCTGCCCTCGCTGGTCGTGACTTTCGGGCTGTCGATCGTGATCCAGAACCTGCTGCTGGAACTGTTCTCCGCCGACCCGCGCTCGATCGAGACGGGAGGGCTCAACACGCAGGGCCTGCACCTGGGCGAATCGCTGTCGGTCGGCGTGCTGCCGCTGATCGTGCTCGCGGTCGCGATCGTGGCGACCGGCGGCCTGCAATGGCTGTTCGCGAACACCGCACTCGGGCGTTCGTTCCGCGCGGTGTCGGACGACCGCGAGATCGCGGAGCTCATGGGTCTCAACGCGAAGAAGGTCTACGCACTCGCAACCGCCATCGCCTTCGTGCTCATCGCGATCGCCGGCGCGCTGCAAGGGATGCGTACGACGGTGTCGCCTTCCGACGGCCCACTGCTGCTGCTTTTCGCGTTCGAGGCCGTGATCATCGGCGGCATGGGCTCCTTCTGGGGCACGCTGGCGGGCGCGATGATCCTCGGCATCACGCAGCAGATCGGCTTCCGTCTCGATCCGGGCTGGGGCATCTGGGTCGGACATCTGGTGTTCCTGGGCGTGCTGGTGTTGCGGCCGCAGGGGCTTTTCCCGAAGACCGTGGGCTGAACGGACATGACCGGAAATTCCTCCTCTTCCTCCCGCCCGCTGCGCAACGTGCTGTTCATCATGTGCGACCAGCTCCGCGCGGACTACCTCTCGTGCTATGGCCACCCGCGCCTGCACACGCCGAACATCGACGCGCTCGCGGCGCGCGGGGTTCGATTCGATCGCGCCTATGTGCAGGGCTCGGTCTGCGGCGCGTCGCGCATGTCGACCTACACCGGGCGCTATGTCAGCACGCACGGCGCGATGTGGAACTTCGTGCCGCTCTCGGTCGGACAGAAGACGCTCGGCGAGCATCTTCGGCCGCATGGCGTGCGGTGCTCGCTGGTCGGCAAGACGCATGTGGAAGCCGATCTCGAAGGCGCGAAGCGGCTCGGCATCGATGTCTCGCAAGGCGAAGGACGCCTCGCGATGGAAGGCGGCTTCGAGCCCTATGCCCGCGACGACGGCATCTGGCCGCCGGGCTTCAAGGTCAGCGGCAACGCCTACTGCGACTGGCTGCGCGAGCGCGGCTATGAGTCCGACAACCCGTGGCACGACTTCGCGAACTCGGGCCGGGGGCCGAACGGCGAGATCCTCAGCGGCTGGCAGATGCGCTGGGCCGACAAGCCCGCGGCGATCGAGGAGCCGCACAGCGAGACGCCCTACACGACCGACCGCGCGATCGACTTCATGAAGGAGGCCGGCGATACGCCGTGGGTGCTGCACCTGTCGTACATCAAGCCGCACTGGCCCTACGTCGTCCCTGCCCCGTATCACGAGATGTTCGGGCCCGACGACGTGCAGCCCGCCGTGCGCAGCGAAGCCGAGCGGCAGAACGCGCATCCGGTCCTCGAAGGCTTCCGTCGCGACACCGCGAGCGAGAGCTTCAGCCGCGACGAGGTGCGCCGCACCGTGATCCCGACCTACATGGGCCTGGTGAAACAGGTCGACGACCAGCTGGGCCGCCTGTTCGCCTTCATGCGCGCGCAGTGCCTGGACCGCGAGACGCTGGTCGTCTTCACCAGCGACCACGGCGACTACCTCGGCGACCACTGGCTCGGCGAGAAGGAGCTGTTCCACGAGCCGATCGTGCGCGTGCCGCTGATCGTGGCCGATCCGCGTGCGGAGGCCAATGCCACGCGCGGCACGGTCAGCGATGCGCTGGTGGAGTGCATCGACATCGTGCCGACGGTGCTCCAAGCGCTGGGCATCGAGCGGCCCTCGCAGTGGCTCGAAGGCGAATCGCTGCTGCCGCTGGTGCATGCGCATGACGGTGCGAAGGGCAAGGAGTTCGTCGTCTGCGAGAACAGCTACGCCTTCCGCGACGCGGTGCGCCTGCCCATCGGCCAGCCGGTCGACCGCTGCCACATGACGATGCTGCGCGATGCGCGCTGGAAGTTCGTGCACTTCGAGGACCTGCCGCCGATGCTGTTCGACCTGGAGTCCGATCCGCAGGAACTGGTCGATCTCGGGCGCGACCCGGCGCATGCGGCGGTGCGCGAGCAGATGCTCGCGCGTCTCTTCGCCTGGCTGCGCGCGCGCCATCGTTTTCCCACCATCGCGCCGGCTGCGATCGAGGCCTGGAACAGGCGCGAGCGAGAGGCCGGCATCTTGATCGGCGCGTGGTGAGCGCTGCGACGACAACCCACAACGGAGACATCATGCGTTTCATTGCCAGACCCCTGACCGTCGCGCTTGCCGCCGCTGCGATGCTGCCGCTCGGCGCCGCGGCCGCCGATGCGGCGTGGCCCACCAAGCCGGTGCGCCTCGTGGTCGCCTTTCCGGCCGGCGCGCCGGGCGACATCATTTCGCGCCTGATCCAGCCGAGCCTGCAGAAGGCGTTGGGCCAACCCGTGGTGGTCGACAACAAGCCCGGCGCCGGCGGCAACATCGGCATGCAGGAAGTGCTGCGCGCGAACGATATGCACACCGTGCTCGTGGGGCCGGACACGATGCTCACCATCAACCCCCATCTCTACAAGAAGCTGACGTTCAAGCCGATGGAGGACTTCGCGCCGGTGACGCAGCTCGCGAGCTTCAGCCAGGAGCTGGTGTGTCATCCCTCCGTCGGCGTGAAGACGCTGCCCGAACTGCTCGCCGCCGCGAAGAAGACGCCGATGAGCTATGCCTCGGGTGGTCCCGGCGTGCCCGGCCACATGGCGATGGAGATGCTGCTTTCGACGACCGGCGCGAGCATGCAGCATGTCGCTTATCGCGGGCCGAGCCCCGCAATGCAGGATGTGCTTGGCGGCGCGGTGCCCTGCGGCTTTCTCGCGTCGCCGGTGGTCGGTCCGCTGATCAAGGACGGCAAGCTGGTGCCGATCGTCGTGTCGGGCTCGAAGCGGCTTGCGAGCCAGCCTTCGGTGCCCACCGCCGCCGAGGCCGGCGCCAAGGGTTATGAGGCGAGCTTTGCCGAAATGATGGCGATGCCGCGCTCGACGCCACCGGCGGTGGTCGACCGTCTGCAAGTCGAGGTGGCGAAGGCGCTGGCCGCGCCCGAGGTGCGAGAGCGCCTCGCGACGCTCGACCTGGAGCCGCTCGCGAACACCCCCAAGGAGGCGGCACAGCGCCTGCAGACCGAGAGCCAGCGCTGGGCCAAGGTGGCCGAACGCATCAACCTGCAACTGGATTGAACTCGCCATGACGCCTCCGCTTCCCTTCACGGTCGAGCGCGCCACGGCGATGAGCCGCACGGCGGGCGTCGTCGGCGTCGTGCTGGCGGTGCTCGCCGCGAGCCTGCCGTTCTGGGGCGAATCGAGCTGGATGCGCGAGTTCGTCGAGATCGCCTGCTACTTCATCTTCGCGATGATGTGGAACCTGCTGGCGGGCTACGGCGGCATGGTGAGCATCGGGCAGCAGGCCTTCTTCGGCTTCGGCGGCTACGTGATGCTGATGCTGGGCAACTTCGCGGGTCTCAATCCGTTCGTCGCGATTCCGCTCGGCGCGCTGGCGGCGGGACTGATCGCGGTGCCGGTGTCCTTCGTCGCGTTCCGTCTCTCGGGCGGCTACTTCGCGATCGGCACCTGGGTGATCGCCGAAGTGTTCCGGCTCAGCTTCGCCAACGTGTCGGCGGTGGGCGGCGGCTCGGGAACCTCGCTCACCGCGCTGCGCGGCATCGACAAGGCGACCCGCGAGAGCACCACCTACTGGATGGCGCTGGCCTGCGTGGTGGCGGCGATCGCGCTGGTCTACCTGTTCCTGCGCAGCAAGCGCGGGCTGGCGCTGCTGGCGATCCGCGACAACGAGGTCGCGGCCGAGTCGCAGGGCATCCCGGTGGCGCGCATGAAGCTCGCGGTGTACGTGGTCGCGGCCTTCGGCGCCGGCCTGGCGGGGGCGCTCTATTTCGTCGGCAACCTGCGCATCAGCCCCGATGCCGCCTTCAGCGTCAACTGGACCGCCTTCGCGATCTTCATGGTGGTGATCGGCGGCATCGGCCGGATCGAGGGGCCGCTGGTCGGGGCCCTCATCTTCTGGGCGCTGAACAAGTTCCTGAGCGACTACGGCACCTGGTACCTGCTCGGGCTGGGCCTGCTGGCGATCGTCGTCACCATCTTCTTCAAGCAGGGCCTGTGGGGCTATGCGCAGCAGCGCTGGGGCTGGTCGCTGTTCCCGACCCAGCGGCGGCTGGCAGTGCATGATGCGCCGGTCCCGAAACGTTCGATGCCCCTCAGACGTCCCACCGACCTGGAGCTCCATCCCCATGCGAAACATCAATGAACACACCATCACGGCCGCCGTGCTCGAGCGCATGGCGGACTGCGAGAACCCCCGGCTGAAGGAGATCATGTCGGCGCTGGTGCGCCACATGCACGACTTCGCCCGCGAGGTGAAGCTCACCGAGGCCGAGTGGGCCGCCGGCATCGAGTTCCTGACCGCGACCGGGCAGAAGTGCGATGGCAAGCGGCAGGAGTTCATCCTGCTGTCCGACACGCTGGGCCTGTCGATGCTGACCGTGGCCATGAACCATGCCAAGAGCGCCCAGGCCACCGAGGCCACCGTGTTCGGCCCCTTCCACGTCCAGGGCGCGCCCCGGCTCCCGCTCGGCGGTGACATCTCGGGCGGCGCTGCCGGCGAGCCGCTGTTCGTGCGGGCCGTGGTGCGCGGGCGCGACGGCGAGCCGGTGGCCGATGCCGAGGTCGATGTCTGGGAGGCCGACGCCGAAGGCTTCTACGACGTCCAGCGGACGGGCCTCGACCGGCCGCAGGGCCGCGCCGTCTTCCGCACCGATGGCGAGGGCCGGCTGTGGTTCCGCGGCGTGATGCCCGTGGCCTATCCGATCCCCACCGATGGCCCGGTCGGCGTGATGCTGCGGGCCACCAAGCGCCATCCGTGGCGCCCCGCGCATGTCCACTTCATGATACAGGCGCCGGGCTACGAGACGCTGATCACGCACGTGTTCCGCGACGGCGACCGCTACCTCGACAGCGATGCCGTGTTCGGCGTGCGCAGCTCCCTGATCGGCGACTTCGCCTCGCACCCGGCCGGCGCCGGGCCCGACGGCAGCGTGCTGTCGACGCCGTTCCACACGCTGAATTTCGATTTCGTGCTGGAGCCGGCGGCGGTGGCCGGGTGAATGGCCATAATGGACCGATGCAAAGTCCTGGCTCGCCGCACCCTTCGCCCGAGGCGCTCGCGCCGCACACGCCGCTGCCGGCCTACTACGCCGACGAGGCGGAGCACGAGCAGTTCCTGCGCCGGATCTTCGACGACACCGCGCCCGACTACGACCGCATCGAACGGGTGCTCGCCTTCGGCTCGGGCCCCTGGTACCGGCGCTCGGCACTGCAGCGCGGCGGCCTCGCGGCGGGCGCGCAGGTGCTCGACGTCGGCATCGGCACCGGGCTGGTGGCGCGCGAGGCGCTGGCGCTGATCGGCCCGCAGGGGCAGCTGGTCGGTGTCGATCCGAGCCCCGGGATGATGGGCCAGGTGGCGCTGCCGGGCGTGACGCTGGTGCGCGGCCGGGCCGAGGCGCTGCCGCGGCCCGATGCCAGCAGCGACTTCATCAGCATGGGCTACGCGCTGCGCCACATCGCCGACGTCAATGCGGCCTTCGCCGAGTTCTTCCGGGTGCTGCGCCCGGGCGGGCGGCTGCTGGTGCTCGAGATCACCAAGCCCTCGGGCCGGGTCGGAACGGCCGTGCTCAAGGGCTACATGCGCGGCGTGGTTCCGCTGATCGCCAAGGTGGTGGCGCGGGGGCAGGACACGGCCGAACTGTGGCGCTACTACTGGGACACGATCGAGGCCTGCATCGCGCCTGAATCGGTGCTGGCCGCGCTGCGCGCCGCCGGTTTCCAGGACGTCAAGCGACACGTCGAACTCGGCATTTTTTCCGAGTACAGCGCATTCAAGCCGGCTTGAGCCAGCGCCGTCGGGCGCAGGTGCCCGGACAATGATGTGCAGGATCGCGCAATCAGTTACAAACCCAGCCTGGCGGGCGGGACATGCGCGCCCTCGAACAGGAGCGGACATGGCAGTCGGAATCGGGATGGGCACGGTGCGCGGCACCGGAGGCGGGGTGACCGGGGTGGCGGATGCAGGCCACTGAGTCGGTCTATCGCTTCGACCATGCCGAACTGAATCCCGCCAGCCGCGAACTGCGGGTCGGCGGCGAGCCGGTCCAGCTCGGCGCCCGTGCTTTCGACGTGCTGCTGGCGCTGGTCACCCACCGCGAGCGCATGCTGACCAAGAACGAGTTGCTCGACCTCGTCTGGCCCAACCTGGTGGTCGAGGAAAACAATCTCCAGGTGCAGGTCAGCGCGCTGCGCAAGCTGCTTGGCGCCAAGGCCATCGTGACGGTGCCGGGCCGCGGCTATCGCTTCGCCGCTGCGCTGGACGACGCGCCCGCCGCCGACCGGACGGCGGCCCGGGCCGCGGTCGCGCCGCCGTCCGTGGCGCTGCCCTCCGAATTCGGCAACCTGCCGGTCGGCTTGCCGCCGTTGCTGGGGCGCGACCAGGACCTGGCGCAGCTGCGCGGCCTGGTGCGCGAGCATCGGCTGGTCAGCCTGCTGGGCGCGGGCGGCATCGGCAAGACCAGCCTGGCGCTGGCGCTGGCCCGCGACCTGGCGCACCGCTTCCGCGATGGTGCCTGGATGGTCGAGCTGGCCCATGTCTCGGACCCCGGCGCCGTACCGGGCGCGGCGGCGCGCGCGTTGCGCATCGGCCTGCCCGGCCACGCCGACCCGGCGCGCGAGCTGGCCGAACGCCTGCGCGGGCGCGAACTGCTGCTGCTGGACAACTGCGAACACCTGATCGAGCCGGTCGCGGCGCTGGTCGGCCAGCTGGGGGCGGCGCTGCCCGAGCTGCACATCCTGGTCACCAGCCAGGAGCCGCTGCGGCTGTCGGCCGAGCGCTCGATGCGCCTCGGCACGCTGGCCGTGCCGGCCGACGCCGAGGTCGCCGACGCCGCGGCGCACGGCGCGGTGGCGCTGTTCGCCGCCCGGGTCGCTGCGGTGCAGCCGGGCTTCCGGCTCGACGCCTCGAACCTCGAGGCGGTGGTGGCCATCTGCCGCGCGCTCGACGGCATGCCGCTGGCCCTGGAGCTCGCGGCCGCCCGGGTGCCGCTGCTGGGCGTGCCGGGGGTGCGGCAGCACCTGGGCCAGCGCCTGCGGATCCTCAACAACGGCGCCCGCGACGCACCGTCGCGCCATCGCACCCTGCGCGCCACGCTCGACTGGAGCCATGCGCTGCTGAGCCCGCTCGAGCGCACGGTGTTCCGCCGGCTCGGTGTCTTCGTCGGCGGCTTCGGGCTCGAGCTGGCGCAGCAGGTGGCGGCCGACGACGGCATCGATGCCTGGGCCGTGGTCGACCTGCTCGGCAACCTGATCGACAAGTCGATGGTGGTGCTGGAGGCCGGTGCCACGCCACGCTACCGCCTGCTGGAGAGCGCCCGCGCCTATGCCCGGGAGCAGCTCGAGGCGGCCGGCGAATGGGAGCGCCTGCGGGCCTGGCATGCGCGCTGCATGCGGGCGGCGATCGACCGTCCGGAGCGCGCCGGGTGCATGGGCTTCGAAACCATGGACCAGTGGGTGATGACCTGCATCCCCGAGGTCGACAACCTGCGCAGCGCGATCGAATGGGCTTGCGGCGAGCGCGGCGACCCGGCGCTGGCGCTCGAGCTGGTGAACACCGCCGCGGTGCTCATGTACCAGGCCGGTCGCTACGGCGAGGGCGTGCGCTGGATGCGCATGGCCGAACCGCTGGTCGATGCGCGCACCGCCCCTTTCGTGGTGGCGGATTTCTGCGGTGGGCTGGCCATGATCGGCCTGCACGGCGGGGTCAACGCCCAGGAGCGGGAGAAGCTGCTCGAGCGCTCCCGCGCCATCTTCGAGCAGGAGCAGGCCCACGGCCGGCTGGTGATCGCCCTGTGCATGAGCGCCTACGTGTCGGCCGTGACCGCCGACTTCGAGAGCGCCGAGCGCCACCTGGCGCAGGGACGCGCGCTGATCGAAGCGCCGGCGATGCACGGCTTCCGCGGCCTCTGGCTCTACAACTGCGGCATGGTCCGGCGCTACCAGGGCCGCACCGAGGAGGCGCTGGCCGCCTTCGCCCAGGCGCTGCCGCTGGTGCGCAGCGGCGGCGATGCCCGCACCCGGTTCTACGTGCTCAACAACCTGGCGGCGCTGCACCAGGAGATCGGCCACATCGACGAGGCGGTCGACCAGTTCCGCGCCGTGATCGAGCATCTGCGCCGCTCGCCGCTGACCGATGCCCAGATGCTGGCCTTCGCCCACAACTGGTACGCCCATGCCCTCACGGTGCAGGGCTCGCTGGCCGAGGCGCAGGCCCAGGTCATGCTGAGCCTGCCGCAGTGCCGGCGCACGCTGGGCATCCGGCACTTCTCCGGCATGCTGGCGCTGTTGGCGGCGCGCCAGGGACGGCTGCGCGATGCCGCGCTGCTGATCGGCTGCGACGACGCGGCGAGGGCCCGCCGCGGCGAGGTGCGCAGCCGGGCCGATACCCGCATGCTCGAGGCCACGCTGGCGCTGGTCGGCGTCGTTCACCCGCCGTCCGAGCTGGCGGCGTGGCGCCTCGAAGGCGCCGGCCTCGACGAGGACGCCGCGATCGGGCTGGCCTCGGCCGGCCTCAGCGCGCTGCCGGGCTGACACTTTCGAGCTGCGCGATCAGCGTCGGGAAGACGTCGCGCGCGGCGTTGCGGCCGACGAACAGGTCCATGTGGGCGTAGCCTTCGAACACATGGCGGGTGTAGAGCGACGGGTCGTTCAGCCGCGACAGCCAGGCCTGGGTCCGCAGGCTGCCCTCCGGGAAGAACAACTGGTTGTCGGCCCCGGCCACGAAGCAGATCGGCAGCGCCAGCCGCGGCGCGTTGGCCGGCGTGACATACACATCCCGGCCCGCGCTGTCGACCGCCTTGGCGCGCTGCATGATCAGGCTCAGGTGCTCGAAGGGATGCAGCGCCACGCTGCCGAACATCTCCGCCAGCGCGGTGTGGGTGGCGTGGTTGAGCTGCGCGTGCGCATAAGACGCACCGAAGATCGAGAACACGCGATGGCACAGCGGGTTGTTGCACTGCTCGCCGTCCGGCACCGGCACCTTGAAGGCCAGGGTGTCGATCTCGCGGTCGAGCTCGGTGCTGCCGGGCACGCTGTCGAAGCGGCCGTCGAGCGGGGCGTAGCTTTCGAGCACGCGGGCCAGGCCGATGTCGGCCTTGGCATCGTTGAGCCAGCCCGTGACCGGGTGCAGCGTGAGCTGCGAGGACACCAGCGAGCGCACGCCGGTCATGCCGTCCAGCAGCGCCATCAGCAGGCTCATCGAGCCGACGCAGTGGGCGATCGCCTGCAGGTCGGCGGCGCCGGTGGCCTGCAGGATGAAGCGCACCGCGGCCGGCCAGTCGGTGCGCGCGATGTCGTCGATCGTGTAGGGCGCGATCGGGCTGCCGGAATCGGGGCTGGCCCGGTAGTCGAACAACCAGACGTCGTAGCCGCGCGCGCACAGCGCCTCGACCAGGTTCTGGTCCACCGTGTCGGTCGCGAACGACGAGGCCCGGACCGAGAAGCCCGGCGCCAGCACCACCGGCCCGAGCGTGCCGCCGGCGTAGCGCGTGAGCCTGATCCTGAAGCCGTCGCCGACCTCGACGCTGTGTGCCACCGGCGCCGGCGCGCGAAGGGCGCGGCGCGGCAGCTGCGCCAGGTCGAGCGCCGGGAAGTTGTGCAGGTCGGCCAGCAGCCCGCCGTAGGCCCGGAACAGCGTCATGCCGAAGAAGGCGCCGAAGCGGGCGAGGTAGGCGCTGGCAATGGCGCGCTCGGCCGCCGGTACATGCGCTTCGAGCACGCCGGGGAGGCTGGCCGGCGGCTTGACCTCGACCGTCGAGGCCTGCCACAGCAGGTCCTCGAGGTCGAGCGTGAGGATGCCCTGGGCCACCATCCGTCCGGCCATGCCGTCGCCGTCGTAGACCCGCACGAACAGCGTGGTGGTGTCGGTCCAGGGCGATGCGCCGGGCCGCTGGTGCAGCACCTTGTGGCCCTTGAAGCGCAGCCGCGAGTCGCCGCGCCGCAGCACCATCTCGTAGGTCATGGTCCAGGTCTCGACCCGCTGCGCATCGGCCGGCAGCAGGTGGAAGACGCCGCTGGCCACCGGCATCGGCTCGCTCCACAGCGCCGGACAGGTCACGCTGCCGGAAATGGTGGCCGGGTGGGTCGGGTCCGACACCATCTGGTGGAGGTCGGCGGTGTGGATCGTGAGGTCGAAGCGCATCGCCTGGCCCCGGGCCTTGCCCCAGGCGCAGGCGACCTCGTAGTCGCTCGCCAGCCGCTGCTGCGGGCCGGTGCGCGGCAGCACCGCGTCGGTACTGATCCAGCCGTGCATGGTCTCGGTGAACTGGAAGCTCGGGCTCAGCAGCGCCGGGTCCTTGCGGATGAGCGCGCCGATCGCCTCCTTGGCGAGTTCGACGGCGCCGGCCTCGACCTTGTCGATGGCTCGCCGCAGCAGGCCCGATGGCGGCGCCCCGGCGCCGGTCGACGCCGGCATCGGTCCGCGCGGCGCCATCCCGAGGTCCAGGGTCCAGCCGCGCCGGTCGCACAGCAGCTGGCAGGCACGCTCGGCCAGCGCGCTGATCGTCAGCAGCGGATTGACGCCCGCCGCGCCCGGCAGCACCGCGCCGTCGCAGACCAGCAGCCCCTCGTGCACCGCCTGCCCGTCGCGCCCCGCGAACACCCGGCCCTGGTGGTCGACCACGCCGTCGGCCGCGCTGTCGCCCATGCCGCAGCCGCCCAGCGGATGCACGGTGATCAGCTTGTGGCCGAGCGGCTCGCTCCACAGCGGGTTCGGAATGAACTGGCCCTGGACCGCCTCGTTGGCGGCCCGCAGCCACTGGTGGTCCTTGGCGATCACCGGGCGGGTGCCGGCGCCCGGCCAGTCGATGCGCAGCCGGTCGTCCTGCAGGTGCAGGCGGCCGCCGGCATCGTCCACGCTCATCACCAGGTAGGTCTGGGTGCGCGCCACTGCGCCGCCGTAGGCCGCCGCCGCCAGCTCGCCGGGGTGCTGCACCGCCTCGCCCATCGCCTGCGCATCCTGCAGGCGCGACTTGGCCTGGGCCGCGCCGTAGGCGAATTCGCCGCCGGTCATGGCGTCGGCGAAGAACAGGGCGGGCGTCAGCATCGACGCCAGGGCGCCGGGGATCACTCCTTCCTCGATCACCAGGCCGTCGCCGACCTCGGGCGCATCGCGCAGGTCGATCACGCCGGTGATGCAGGGCCCGGGCAGGTCGGCCGGGGCCAGCTTGTTGCGGCCGGTGCCGACGCCGTTGATCGGGCTGCGGACCGTGTTGCCGGCGGCGCCGGTGCTGGCCTGCCAGTCGTTGTCGTAGCCCAGCGCCAGCACGTCGCCGTTGCCCGAGAAGCGCGTGCCCAGCCGGTCCGACAGCGCCAGCCCGCGTTCCCTGGAGCGCAGCAGGATCTCGGTCGAGCCGAGCGCGCCGGCGCCGAGCATCACGATGTCGGCCGTCACGCTGCGCGGCGCGTCCGCCGCCGGCGCGCGCTCGCCGCGCAGCGCCACCGGGTCGAAGACCACGCGCCAGCGCTCGCCATCGCGCTCGACGTGGCTGACCCGGGCGCCGGTGAAGATCTCGGCGCCGTGGTTCGCCGCATCCGGCAGGTAGTTCATCAAGGTCGTGTTCTTGGCGCCGACGTTGCAGCCGCTGGTGCAGTCGCCGCACAAGGTGCAGCGCGGCTGCGGGACGCCGAAGGGGTTCAGCTGGTCGGCGAAGTTGACCGCGATCGGCGGCCGCTCGAACGGGCGCTTCATCGCCCGGGCCGACTTCTCCAGCGCCTGCAGCTTGTTCAGCGGCGGGTAGTCGTCGGGGTAGGGTGAAGGGTCGAGCATCCGCCGCGCACGCGCGATGTAGGGGTCGAGCAGGGCCGGGTCGTTGCGGAACGGCGCCGGCCAGGGCGTGGCCTCGAACAGCCGGGGGTCGATCTCGAGTGCGACGTTGGCGTTGATCAGCGAAGTGCCGCCGAGGCCGCAGCCGACCATCGCGAGCATGTCGTCGTTGAGGTGCAGGTTGTAGAGGCCGTCGGCGGCGCCGAGCTTGCCGCGGGCGCCGTCGACCTGCATGTCGGCCCGGGCGCCGGCCATGTCGTCCGGGTAGTCGCCGGGCAGTATTTCGCGGCCGCGTTCGAGCACGCAGACCGACTGGCCGGCGCGCGCCAGTCGCGAGGCGGCGACGCCGGCGCCGTAGCCGGAGCCGACCACGACCACCGTGTAGTGAGAGGCCAGCTCGGACAGCGGTCGGGCGATTCGCTTCATCATGGGGCGGTCGCCGGGTTGCGGCCGGGAACGTGGAAGAACTTGTCGAGCAGCCGGGCGGCGTGCGCCTCGGTGGCCGTCTGCGCCGAGCGCGAGAAGGCCTGCCAGGCAGGCGCCGTGCGTTCGATCCCGGCGGCCAGGGCGGCCAGCATCGGGTTGTCGCGGTCGCCGAAGCCGCCCACGCCCTGCGCCTGCACCGGGGCCATGCGGCCGTTGACCGGGTCGTTGAAGAGCCGCAGCGAGGCGAGGTTCAGGGCCTCGTCGATGAACACCGCCGCGGCCCCCTGGGTCGAGGTCATGGTCGGCTGGTCCATGACCCAGCCGCCGGTATTGAAGACGCGCACGGGCCGGTCGAAACCCGCCACCGGCAGTTCGTCCTGGAACGGCTTGTGGGTGTGGCCGAAGACGAAGGCGAGATCGAGGCCGGACGGTTCCAGGCCGGCGCGCTCGAGCTCCAGCTTGACCGGGCCCGACAGGAACCAGCGCAGGTCGGCGACGTCGGCGGCGGTCATCAGGGCGAGGTAGCTGTCGCGCTGCGACTCGGCGCCCCGGCCCAGCGTCGCGTCGAGCGGGCCGAGCAGCAGCTGGTCGAGCGTGATGCCCTGCACCATCGGCATGCTGCCGCTGAGGCCGAAGCGCGTGCCGAGCCGGGCCACCAGCAGGGCCGACAGGCGTTGCGCGAAGCGCTGCGAGGCACCGCCGTCGCGCATGACCTCGTACAGCGTCGTTGCCGCCGTGCCGGTGAGCCCGGCGCTGCCGAGGTCCGACCAGAGGAAATCGACCCAGGCGCCGTTGCGCGCTTCGAGCTGAGCCATCGTGGCCGGGCCGCGGCCGTGGAGACCCGGCGCCTGGGCATCGAGCGCGGAGACCAGGCGGTACATCGGGTCGACGTAGTGGCCGTGGTGCAGCACCACGCAGCGCCGACGCCCGGCGTCGATCAGGCCGAGGTTGGGATAGGCGATCTCGACCCGGGTCTCGCTCAGCGCCGGATGGCGGTGGATCAGGCCGGTCAGCATCGGCGACGGGATGCCGCTGGCATCGGGATCCTGGAACAGCGCCGTGTGGGCGATCAGGTCGCTCTCGATGCGGCCCTCGCGCAGGCTGTCCTGGAAGTGCTGGTCCTGGGCGATGCGCCACAGGTGGTGGTCGTGGTTGCCCGGCACGCACAGCACGCGCGGCGCGAACAGCGGCCGGTCGCCATCGAGCATCACGGCCCGGACGAAACAGTCAAAGGCGGCCGCGACGCTGCCCATCGGCGACAGGCCCATGTCGAGCACGTCACCGAGCAGGACCAACGTCGGCGGCGGCCCGTCGCCGAGCGCGGGCAGCAGTTGCCGCAGCGCCTGGCCCAGGGCCGTCAGCGTGGGGCTGGGCCGGGTCGGGTCGGGACGGCCTTCGGCGTCGGTCGAGGTGAGGGTGCTGTAGCCGGCGCCGAGATGCAGGTCGGAAAGGCAGACGTAGCGGGGGGTGCTCAAGGCGGGGCTCCTGGTGATGTGCGACTGTGCCTGCTGGCGCGCGCGGCGTCCTGAAGCCGTCCTGAAGCGTCCTGAATCTCCCGCGCGAGCGCAAGGGCAGGCGTGCGCATTCAGCACGCTTCAGGACGCCTTAAGGACGGGCGGGCTGGCCGGCGCGAAGCTCGGGACTCCCTTTCACCAGCCCCGCCGAAACGCCATGCGCCAAGTGCCCACCTCTCCCGCCGTCGCCATCGCCGCGTCGCTGCGCGCGGTCGGTCATCCGCGCAGCGCGACCTTGCGCAACGGCGCGCCGGCACGGATCCGGCCGCTGCGCACCGAAGATGCCCAGCGCTTCGGCGCCTTTGTCGGCCAGCTGTCGGAGGGGTCGCGCGGTTGCCGCTTCCATGCCGGCATCGGCGACTGCGAACCGGCCGCGCTGCAGCAACTGGTCAGCGTCGACGGCGTGCGCCAGGTGGCCCTGGTCGCCACCTTGCCGCTGGTCGACGGCGAGGCGCTCATCGGCGAGGCCCGCTATTGGGTCGGCGAGCCGCCGGGCAGCGCCGAACTGGCGATCGCCGTCGCCGATGCCTGGCAGCGCCAGGGCGTGGCCGACCACCTGATCGACTGCCTGCTCGAAGCGGCCCGCGACGCCGGCCTGCGCCGGCTGTACGGCGACGTGCTGGCGTCCCACACCGGGCTGATCGGCTTCCTGCACCGGATGGGCTTCCAGACCTGCGCCCAGGGACCCGGCGGTGGCCTGCTGCGCCTGGAGCGCGGCGTGGCACCGCGGCCGCCGCAGCCGGAGCGGCGCCCGCTGGGCGCCCTGCGCCGCTGGCTGGCCGGCCCGTTCGTGCCGCGGCCCTAGCGCAGCCACGCCTACAGCCCACCGGCTGCCTGCTTGCGCTGCACGATGCGGTTGCGGGTCGCGTCCTCCGCATGGGCGAAAGTGACCTGCCCGTTCTTCACCGTGCCGACGACCAGCATGTTGGCGCTCAGCGCTTCCTTGTCCTGGCTGCCGAAGGGCTTGTCGTAGGTGGTCACGACGCCGTAGTAGGGGCGCTTGGGCGCTTCGAGCGCCGCCTTGATGCCGGGCCCGTCGAGCCGGTCGCCGGGCAGGCTCAGCACCGCGTGGGCCAGCAGGTAGGTGGCGTCGTAGGCTTGCGCGGCGGCCATCGGCACCGGGATGCGCGGCCCTTCGAACTTGCGCGCATAGCGCGCGAGGAAGGTGGCGCGCCGCTCGTTGGTCGGCTCGGCGACGAAGCTCAGTGCCATCAGCGAGCCTTCGGCGGCCTCCTTGGCGCCGTCGATGAAGAGCGGGAACGACAAGGCCCAGGCGCCGACCTGGGGCACCTTCCAGCCCAGCGCGTGGCGGCCCTTGGCGATCACCGCGTTCTGCGGCGCGATCGTGTAGATGAAGATCACGTCGGCACCGGCCTTGCGCGCCTCCTTCAGCTGCTCGGTCACGTCGGTCACGCCGAGGTCGAAGCGCCCGACATAGGCCGGCTCCAGCCCCTTCTTCGCCAGCGCACGGCGCACGTCCTGCAGCCCGCCTTCGCCGTAGCCGGTGGTGTCGGCGAAGACCGCCACCCGGGTCCAGCCGCGGGCCACGATCTCGTCGACCATGAAGGGCGCCTGGATCGCGTCGGGCGGCGCGTTGCGGAAGATGTAGCTTTCGGCCGGCGGGAACCGGGTCGTCACCGGCGTGCCGGTGGTGCACGGAACGATCAGCGGCGTCCGGCTGGCCTGGAAGACGTCGATCGACTTCATCGCCACGCCGGTGTTGCAGAAGCCGATAGTGGCGATCACCTTCTCCCGGACCAGCTCCTGCGAAAGCTTGAGCCCGAGCTCCGGGTTGGCCTGGTCGTCTTTGATCACCAGTTCGAGCGGCCGCCCCAGGTAGCCGCCGAAGGAGTTGATCTCGTCGATCGCCAGCTTCACGCCGTTGAGCATCGGCAGGCCGAAATCGGCCGAGGGGCCGCTCAGCGGACCGATCACGCCGATGCGGATGGCCCCGGTGGTGCCCGGCGTGGCCTGCGCGCCGGCGGGGGCGGCGAGCGCCAGGGAGGCGAGTGCGAAGACGAGTGCGAAGACGGCGCTTTTCATGTCTCTGTCCTTTGTTCTGTGGTGGATTCGGCCGGGCGCATCGTGAGGGCCGGGTCGGCGCCGGAGGTCCGTGTTTGTCCGGGGTGCGATGCGGTTCCGGGCGCGATTCCGTGCGGTTTTGCACGGGCAGGCGGCAGAATCGGGCACCTTCACCCCCAGCGCCCCGGCATGAAGCCCCCCACCTTGCCCGTCCTGCCCACCGGCCGCCGCCTGCTGTACTGGCTCCTCGGCGTCGCCGTCCTGACCGCGCTGGGCTGGGCGATCGTGGGCGACATCAGCCCGGCACCGCCGCGTTCGCTGGCGATGACCACCGGCGTGCCCGACGGCGCCTACCACCGCTTCGGCGAGCGCTACCAGGAGATCCTGCGCGCCAACGGCATCCGGCTCGAGCTGCGGCCCTCGAGCGGCGGTGTCGAGAACCTGCAGCGGCTCAACGAAGGAACCGTGTCGGTGGGCTTCGTGCAGGGCGGCACCGGCCTGCTGGCGCAGGACCCCGACGCGCCGCCCGAGGCGACGCCGCTGAGATCGCTGGCCACCGTCGCCTTCGAGCCGGTCTGGATCTTCAGCACCGCCATCGACCTGTCCAGCGGCCTCGGGCCGCTGGCCGGCAAGCGCATCGCGGTCGGCGTTCCCGGCAGCGGCAACTTCAAGGTCGCGACCGAGCTGCTGGCGGTCTACGGCGTGACGGACGGCGGCGCGCCGGCCACCCGCTTCGTCAGCGAAGGCGGCATGGCGGCGGCCGACCTGCTGACCCGCGGCGAGGTCGACGCGGCCATCATGATCGCCGCGCCGGAGGCGCCCGCGGTGCAGCGGCTGCTCGCCGACAGCAGCGTGCGGCTGGCTTCGCTGGACCATGTGCAGGGGCTTGCACGGCGCTTTCCGTTCTTCCAGCCCGTGACCTTGAAGCGCGGTTCGGTCGACCCGAAGCGCGACCTGCCGCCCCAGGACATCCAGCTGCTCGCAACCACCGCCAACCTGGTGGTGCGCGACGAACTGCATCCGGCGCTCGCCTACCTGCTGCTCGAGGCGGCGCGCCAGGTGCACCGGCAACCCAGCATCATCAGCCGGCCCGGCGAATTCCCGAGCCCGACCGGCACCGATTTCCCGCTCTCGACCCAGGCCGAGCGTTACTTCAAGAACGGCCGCCCGTTCCTGCAGAACTACCTCCCGTTCTGGGCCGCGAACTATGCGCAGCGGCTGCTGCTGCTGCTGGTGCCGCTGGCGGCGATCCTGGTGCCGCTGGTCCGCGTGCTGCCGGAGCTGATCGGCTGGCGCCGCCGCAGCCGCCTGTACCGCCGCTATGGCGAACTCAAGTTCCTTGAGCAGGACCTGGCCTCGCGCAAGCTCGACGACGAGGAGCGCCGCGAGGCCCGGGCGCAGCTCGACCGGATCGAGGAGGAGGTCGTCCAGACCAAGTTCCCGCTCGATTTCACCGACCGGGTCTACACGCTGCGCCAGCACGTGGACTATGTGCGGGCGCAGCTGCGGCGGCAGAGCGAGCCGGACGCGAAGGACTGAATCGGACTTGTCCTGGAGAAGATCGGGACGCTTCTCGCAGACCTGCAGGGGCTGCCTTCATAGACTGCCGAGCGCCTCAGAGGCTGGCCCTCGGCCTGAGCCTTCCCTGCATTTCGTCTCCCTCCAGTTCAATGATCCTCACTCGACTTCCGCCTGCCGCCGTCATGGCCGCCTCTTCGCGCTGGCCGGCTGCCAGACCACCGACATGCAGATGGGCAGCCAGTCGGCCAAGACCGTGGCCACCGGCAGCGCCGCGGGCGGCAGCAGCAGCGGCGCGAGCAGCCAGCTCGAGCGATGCGACTCGCCGTTGGGCACGGTCTCGCTGGTCGAGAACCAGTCGGCCGGTTGGTACACCATCCTGCGCGACCAGTACAAGCTGCCGCCCACGGCCAACCTGCTGCGCCTGCTGGTGCAGCAGTCGAACTGCTTCATCGTCGTCGAGCGCAGCGCCGCCGGCATGAACGCGATGGGCCGCGAGCGGGCGCTGATGGATGGCGGCGAGATGCGCGGCGGCAGCAATTTCGGCAAGGGCCAGATGGTCGCCTCCGACTACGGCATGACACCCGAGGTCATCTTCAACAACAACGATGCCGGCGGCGCCGGCGCCGCGATCGGCGGCCTGGTCGGCGGTCGCTACTCCGGCTTGATCGGCGCCATCGGCGGCAGCCTGAAGACCAAGGAAGCCTCCACCCTGCTGACCTTGATCGACAACCGCTCGGGCGTGCAGATCGCGGCCTCCGAAGGCAGCGCATCGAAGACCGATTTCGGCGGCTTCGGTGCCCTCGGCGGCATGAGCGGTGCCGGCGGCCTCGGTGGCTACACCCGGACCGCCGAAGGCAAGGTGATCGCGGCCGCCTTCATGGACGCCTTCAACCAGATGGTCGTCTCGCTGCGCGACTACAAGGCGCAGACCGTACAGGGACAGGGCCTGGGCGGCGGCGGCCGGCTGGGCGTCGACGGCGCGGCTGCCCCGTCGCAGACCTCGGCACCCGGCGCCAGGCGCCGACACAAGTAGGCGCAGCCCCGCGCGGCCTCGCTTCAGAGCAGGCGCGAGATTTCCCGCGCCGCGGCCAGCAGCGCCGGCAGCATGCTGTCCTGCATCACCTTGGCGCTGGTCCGGTTGGCCTGGCCGCTGATGTTGAGCGCCGCCACGGTGCGGCCGGCGCGATCGACGATCGGCGCGGCGATCGAGATCAGTCCTTCCTCCAGCTCCTGGTTCACCAGGCACCAGCCCTGCCGCCGTGCCTGCGCCACCTTGGCGAGCAGCGCGCCCACATCGGTCACCGTGTGCTTGGTGAAGGCTTCGCGCGGCGAGGCCTCGAGCCGCGCACGTCGTTCGTCTTCGTCGAGGTCGGCCAGCAGCAGCCGTCCCATCGAGGTGCAGAAGGCCGGCAGCCGCGAGCCGACGCCCAGGCTGATGCGCATGATCTTGTGGGTCGGCACCCGCAGCACGTAGACGATGTCGGTGGCATCGAGCACCGCCGCCGAACACGATTCCTGCACCTGCTGCACCAGCGCCTCCATCACCGGCTCGGCGCGGTTCCAGATCGGCATCGACGACAGGTAGGCAAATCCGAGATCGAGGATTCGCGGCGTCAGCGCGAAGAGCTTGCCGTCGCTCGTCACATAGCCAAGCGTCTGCAAGGTCAGCAGGATGCGGCGCGCGCCGGCCCGGGTCAGCCCGGTGGCGGCCGCCACCTCGCTCAGGGTCTGCCGCGGCGCGCCGGCGCTGAACGATCGGATCACCTGCAGGCCGCGGGCAAAGGACTGCACGTAGCTGTCCCCGGGGGCCGGGACGGAGGGGGATTGCTGATGTGTTGCCATGCGGGGTGGATTTCTCTAGAATTCATTATACGAACAGATGTTCGGCATGCGAACAAATTTGACGGCCATCGAAGTCATTCCGGTGGCCGGGTTCGTCCTTCTTCTTCCACTCCGGGGACAGATTCCATGATCGACAAGATCGCACGCTCGGTCGCCGACGCCATGGCCGGCATCCAGGACGGCGCCACGGTGCTGATCGGCGGCTTCGGCACCGCCGGCATTCCGAACGAACTGATCGACGGCCTGATCGAGCAGGGCGCCACCGACCTCACGGTGGTCAACAACAACGCGGGCAACGGCGAGACCGGCCTGGCGGCGCTGCTGAAGGCGGGCCGGGTGCGCAAGATCATCTGCAGCTTTCCGCGCCAGGCCGACAGCCAGGTGTTCGACGGCCTCTATCGCGCCGGCAAGGTCGAGCTCGAATTGGTGCCGCAGGGCAACCTGGCCGAGCGCATCCGGGCCGCCGGCGCGGGCATCGGCGCCTTCTTCTGCCCGACCGGCTTCGGCACCCAGCTGGCCGGCGACCGCGAGACCCGCGTGATCGACGGCAAGAACCATGTGCTCGAATACCCGATCCGCGGCGACGTGGCGCTGATCAAGGCCGAGCAGGGCGACCGCTGGGGCAACCTGGTCTACCGCAAGGCAGCGCGCAACTTCGGCCCGGTGATGGCGATGGCCGCGGCGCGCACCATCGCGACGGTGCACGAGATCGTCGAACTCGGCGCGCTGGACCCGGAGCACATCGTCACGCCGGGCATCTTCGTCCACCAGATCGTCAAGATCGACCGCGTCGCCACCGAGGCCGGCGGTTTCAGGAAGGCCGCTTGAACATGAGCTACCAACGCCGCACCAAGGACCAGCTGGCCGCCCGCGTGGCCCAGGACATCTTCGACGGCGCCGTCGTCAACCTCGGCATCGGCCAGCCGACCCTGGTCGCGAACCACCTGCCGGCCGGCCGCGAGGTCATCCTGCACAGCGAGAACGGCATCCTCGGCATGGGTCCGGCACCGGCCGCCGGCAAAGAGGACTTCGACCTGATCAACGCCGGCAAGCAGCCGGTCACGCTGCTCGCCGGCGGCGCCTTCTTCCACCATGCCGACAGCTTCGCGATGATGCGCGGCGGCCATCTCGACATCTGCGTGCTCGGCGCCTTCCAGGTCTCGGCCACCGGCGACCTCGCCAACTGGAGCACCGGCGAGGAGGGCGCGATCCCGGCCGTCGGCGGCGCCATGGACCTGGCCATCGGCGCCCGCCAGACCTGGGTCATGATGGACCTGCTCACCAAGAAGGGCGAGAGCAAGGTCGTCGCCCAGTGCAGCTATCCGCTGACCGGCCTCGGCTGCGTGAAACGGGTCTATTCCGACCTTGCTACGCTCGAATGCACGCCCGCCGGCCTGCGGCTGATCGACAAGGTCGACGGCCTCGGCCATGCGGAACTCGAAGAACTGGTCGGCCTGCCGATCGCCATCTGAACCCACTGCGGAGACATCACCATGAGCCAGCAAGCCTTCATCTGCGACGCCGTTCGCACCCCCTTCGGCCGCTACGGCGGCGCCCTCTCGAGCGTGCGCACCGACGACCTCGGCGCGGTGCCGCTCAAGGCCCTGATGGAACGCAACAAGAACGTCGACTGGCAGGCGGTCAGCGACGTGCTCTACGGCTGCGCCAACCAGGCCGGCGAGGACAACCGCAACGTCGCGCGCATGGCCGCGCTGCTGGCCGGCCTGCCGATCGAGGTCGGCGGCGGCACCATCAACCGCCTGTGCGGCTCGGGCCTCGATGCCGTGGGGACGGCGGCGCGCGCGATCAAGGCCGGCGAGTCCGGCCTGATGATCGCCGGCGGCGTCGAGAGCATGAGCCGCGCGCCTTTCGTGATGCCCAAGGCGGAAAGCGCCTTCAGCCGCAACAACGCGGTCTACGACACCACCATCGGCTGGCGCTTCGTCAACAAGCTCATGAAGGCGCAGTACGGCGTCGACTCGATGCCCGAGACCGCCGAGAACGTCGCCACCGACTACAAGATCGAGCGCGAGGCGCAAGACCGGATGGCGCTGGCGTCGCAGCAGCGCGCCGTGGCGGCCCAGAAGTCGGGCTTCTTCGACAGCGAGATCGTGCCGGTCAGCGTGGCGCAGAAGAAGGGCGACCCGGTCATCGTCAACAAGGACGAGCATCCGCGCGAGACCAGCCTCGAGGCGCTGGCCAAGCTCAAGGGCGTGGTGCGCCCCGACGGCACCGTCACCGCCGGCAATGCCAGCGGCGTCAACGACGGTGCGGTGGCGCTGCTGCTGGCGGATGAAGCCAGCGCCGCGAAGCACGGCCTGACGCCGCGCGCCCGCGTGGTCGGCATGGCGACCGCCGGCGTGGCGCCGCGCATCATGGGCATCGGCCCAGCACCGGCGACCCAGAAGGTGCTGCAGCTCACCGGCCTGAAGCTCGACCAGATCGACGTCATCGAACTCAACGAGGCCTTCGCCGCCCAGGGGCTGGCGGTGCTGCGCCTGCTCGGGCTCAAGGACGACGACGCGCGCGTCAACATCAACGGCGGCGCGATCGCACTGGGCCATCCGCTGGGCGCCAGCGGTGCGCGGCTGGCCACCACCGCGATCAACCAGCTGCACAAGGGCGGCGGCCGCTATGCGCTGTGCACGATGTGCATCGGCGTCGGCCAGGGCATCGCGCTGATCCTCGAACGCGTCTGAGCGCGTTCGCCCCCGGAGCCGCGCTCGCGCGGCCCGCATTGAAAGTTCTGGAAGCAAGATGAGTCAACAAGAAGCCGCCCTGGTCACGGGCGGCAGCTCCGGCATTGGCCGGGCCACCTGCGAGGCACTGCTCGCCCAAGGACGCACCGTCGTCAATCTCGACTACAAGAAGCCCGACTGGGGCCATGAGCGTCTGGTGTCCTTCCAGGCCGACCTGACGCAGGAAGCGCAGACGCAGGCGGTCGCGCACGAAATCACCTCGGCCTATGCCGTGACGGCGCTGGTCAACAACGCGGGCGCGACGCGGCCCGGCACGATCGACACGGCCTCGATGGCCGACCTCGACTACGTCGTCGGCCTGCACTTCAAGGCCAGCATGATCCTGATCCAGGCGGCGCTGCCCGCGCTGCGCGCCTCGGGCCGGGGCCGGATCGTGAACGTGTCGTCGCGCGCGGCGCTGGGCAAGCCCGAGCGCATCGTCTACTCGGCCACCAAGGCCGGCATGATCGGCCTCACGCGCACGCTGGCGATGGAACTCGGCGGCGACGGCATCACGGTCAATGCGGTGGCGCCCGGTCCGATCGCGACCGAGCTGTTCCGCCAGAGCAACCCCGAAGGCGCACCGCAGACCCGCCGCATCATCGACAGCATCGTCGTGAAGCGGCTCGGCACCGTGGACGACGTGGCCCGCGCCACGATGTTCTTCCTGTCGCCCGACAACGGATTCGTCACCGGCCAGGTGCTGTACGTGTGCGGCGGCACCACGCTGGGCGTCGCACCGGTCTGATCCGGACGCCGTCCCTCTCGATTCTTCCTTTTCCCAGTTCTCCAAGGTTTCCCATGTCCCGTTTCCCTTCCGACGCCGCGCTCACGCGCCGCAGCTTCGCCATGGCCGCCGTGGCTGCCACCGCCGTCCTGGCGATGGCGCCTCTCGCCGTCCACGCCCAGGCCGCGTTCCCCAGCAAGCCCATCACGATCATCGTGCCGTTCTCGGCCGGTGGCACCACCGACATCCTGGCCCGCGTGGTCGGCCTGTACATGAGCCGCGATCTCGGCCAGCCAGTCGTGGTGGACAACCGGGCCGGCGCCGGCGGCAACATCGGCGGCCAGGCGGCGGCACGCTCGCCGGCCGACGGCTACACGCTGTTCATGGGCACCGTGGGCACGCACGCGATCAACCAGAGCCTCTACAAGAAGATGCCTTTCGATCCGATCAAGGACTTCGCGCCGCTCACGCGCGTGGCCATGGTGCCGAACCTGCTGGTGGCCAATCCGTCGCAGCCCTTCAAGAGCGTGAAGGAAATGATCGCCTACGCGAAGGCCAACCCGGGCAAGATCAACTTCGGTTCGTCGGGCAACGGCAGCTCCATCCACCTGTCGGGCGAGCTCTTCAAGCAGATGGCCGGTGTCGACATGCAGCACGTTCCGTACCGCGGCAGCGCGCCCGCGGTGTCGGACCTGCTCGGCGGCCAGATCGCGATCATGTTCGACAACATGCCTTCGGCCATTCCGCACGTGAAGGGCGGCAAGTTGCGCGCCCTGGCCGTGACCACGGCCAAGCGCTCGCCGGCGCTGCCCGACGTGCCGACCATCGCCGAAGCCGGCGTGCCCGGCTATGAAGCCACCTCGTGGTTCGGCCTGCTGGCCCCGGCGGGCACGCCGGCGCCGGTTGTCGCCAAGCTCAATGCGTCCATCCTCAAGGCACTGGCCGATCCGGAAGTGAAGAAGAAGCTGGCCGAGCAGGGCGCCGAGCCCCATGGCGAGAAGCCGGAGCAGTTCGCGGCCTTCATCGAGAGCGAGACGCTCAAGTGGGGCAAGGTCGTGAAGGAATCGGGCGCCAGCCTCGACTAAGCCTGCCAGACGAGTGTCGCGGCGGCGAGGTCTTCCAGCGCGCTGCCGACGGCCTTGAAGACCGTGCGCTCGGCGGCCGAGCGGCGTCCCTGCCGCTCGCCCCGGCACAGCTGCGCCAGCGTGCCCTGGATCGTCGCCAGCGACACCGCGCCGGCGGCGATGGCGTCGAGCAGGTCGCCGGCCTTGGTCGGGGCCTCGTCGGTGTCGATGTAGACGCGGGCGCCGGCGAAGCAGGCCGCATCGGCCTCTTTCATCGCCGGCGTGAAGCTGCCGATCAGGTCGAGGTGGCTGCCCGGCGCCAGCCATTCCCCGCGCACCAGCGGCGCGGTCGCGAGCGTCGCGCAACTGACGATGTCGGCGGCCGCCACGGCCGTCGCGAGATCGTCGACCGGCTGCGCGTCCCAGCCCGCTTGGCGCCATTCCGCGGCCAGGGCCTGCGCGCCTTCGGGGCGGTGGTTCCACAGCCGGACTTCGCGGATCGGCCGCACGCTCGCGTGGGCGGCCGGCAGCAGGCGCGCCACCCGGCCGGTGCCCAGCACCAGCAGCCTCGAAGCCTCCTCGCGGGCGAGAAAGGCCGCGCCCAGCGCCGAGGCGGCCGCGGTCCGGTGGGCGGTGATCTCGTTGCCGTCGAGCTGCGCCAGCGGCACCCCCGTGTGGGCGTCGTAGAGCACGTAGGTCGCGTGCAGCCCCGGCAGGCCGCGCGCGCCGTTGCCCGGAAAGATGTTGATCGTCTTGATGCCGAGGAAGCCGGCCTCGCTCCAGGCCGGCATGATCAGCACGGTGCCGCGGTCGTCGCCCGCGGCGACCGAATGCACGTGGCGCGGCGGCACCGTCGCTTCGCGCGCGAAGGCCTCGCGCAGCGCCGGCACCAGGCCTTCGAAGGCGAGGTGGCGACGGGTCTGGTCGGCGTCGATGATCTTCATGGCGGGCGTTGGAAGCGTGCGTGGACAATGTAGCGCCCAGGCACCCGACTCTTCCCCCTCGTTTTGAATTTCCCGATCATCACCGACCCGCAGTTCTATGCGGTCGCCGTTCCCGCCGTGCTGCTGCTCGGCGTCAGCAAGAGCGGCTTCGGCGCCGGCTTCGGCTCCCTCGCCGTCCCCTTCATGGCGCTGGTGGTCAGCGTGCCGCAGGCCGCCGCCATCCTCATGCCGGTCCTGCTGCTGATGGACCTGCTGGGCCTGGCGGCCTTCCGCCGCGACTTCGATCCGCGGCTGCTGCGCTTCCTCATTCCGTGCGGGCTGCTGGGAACCGTGATCGGGGCCTTGCTCTTCAAGGCGCTTCCGGCGCACACGGTGGCGGGCATCGTCGGCGTCTTCACGCTGCTGTTCCTGGCCCAGCGCCTGCTGTTCCCGCCGCGCCCGAACGATCCCATGCCTTCGAAGCTGGGCGGCGCGCTGCTGAGCACCATCAGCGGCTTCACCAGCTTCATCGCCCATGCCGGCGGGCCTCCGGTCAACGCCTACGTGATTCCGCTGCGGCTCACGCCGGTGGTCTACACGGCGACGATGGCCTACTTCTTCTTCGTCGTGAACCTGAGCAAATGGGTGCCTTATGCCTGGCTGGGCCTGCTCGACTGGCGCAACATGGCGACCTCGGTGGTGCTGCTGCCGATCGCGCCGCTGGGCGTGTGGGTGGGCATTCGCATCGCGCGCCGCATCGATCCGGTCTGGTTCTACCGCTTCGTCTACCTCGGCATGCTGCTGACGGGCCTCAAGCTCAGCTGGGATGGCTTCCTGGCTTGATGTAAGGCAAACCTCTACGATTGCCGACGCCGCGCGCGATGGGCAGAATTTCGGCATGTCCGATCCGTCGACCGCACCCGGCACCCTGCAGGACGAGGAGCTCCAGAGCCTCGCGACCGAGTGGCGCATGCGCGCGATGCAGGGCGACCAGCTGGCGCATCGCATGGCTCGGGCCCTCGAAGCCGAGCAGCGCCGCCGGATCCGCGATTCGGGCCTGCAGATCCTGGTGCCCGAGGCCTCGCGCGCCACGACGCCTTGGTGGAAGTTCTGGTGATCTGCCGCAACTAGTCAGTTGAGGACAGAGCAAAAACCGCTGCGCAGTTTCTTGGTCTGGTCCCGCAAAGTTCAGTGATAGATCTTCTGCAGCAGCCTGATCAGCGTCTCGCGCTCGCGCTGCGTGAGGCGGGCGCTGGTGTCGGCCTCGAGCTGCATCACGGTCTGTTCGGCCTCGCGCACCAGCTGTTCGCCGGCCGGTGTCAGGTGCAGGCCGATCGCACGGCCGTCATGCGGATGCGGCCGGCGCTCGATCAGGCCGCGGCTGTCCATCGAGGCGATCAGGCTCACCAGGTTGGGCGGCAGGATGTCGAGCGTCGAGCACAGCTGGCGGGAGGTCGCGCCCGGGTTGTGCGCCAGCAGCGACAGCACCGAGAAATCGGCCTGCTTGAGTCCGTAGGGCGCCATGCGTTCTGCGAACACCTCGGTCACGACCAGCCAGGCGCGGCGTGCGTTGTAGCCGACGAAGGTCTCCAGCACGCGGGTGTCGAGGCGGTCGGGGCGCGCCGCTGGGCCGTGCGTGGCGGATGGGGTTTTCTTGCGCGAAACTGCCATGGTGCAAGCGTAACCGGCTTGGTCGCCCGCGTCCTGCCGATCAGGCCGGCGCGCGCTGCGCTGTGACGGCCTCGCAGGCCCGCTTGACGATGCCGAGCCGCATCTCGAACTCGGGCAGCACCCAGCGGCGGAAGGCCGCCTCGGGCGCCGCCCAGCGGGCGTCCTGCGGCGCGTCCCGGCCGATGCGGGCCCAGGCCCATGCCAGCAGCGCGATCATCACCACGCGCAGGTAGTCGTCCGCCACCTCGTAGGGCAGCGCCGGGTCGGCCGCCGCGGCCATCGCCAGCGTGGTCGTGAGGTAGCGCAGCTGTGCCAGCCGCCGCTGCGCGTCGGCGTCGATGTCGCGCGAGGCCTCGAGCTCGTCGCGCACCTCGACCAGCAGGGCCGACATCCCGGCGCCGCCGTCGGCCAGCACCTTGCGCACCAGCAGGTCGATCGCCTGGATCTCGTTGGTGCCCTCGTAGATCATGGTCACGCGCGAATCGCGCACCACCTGCTCGATGCCCCATTCGCGCACGTAGCCATGGCCGCCGAACACCTGCAGGCATTCGCTGGCGCCATGGAAGGCCTGCTGCGTGCAGGCCGCCTTGAGCACCGGCGTGACCAGCGCGCACCAGCGCTGCGCCCGCTCGCGGGCCTTGGGGTCGGCGTCGTGGCGTGCAATGTCGAGCTGGACCGCGGTCCGGTAGGCGATCAGCCGGGCACCGTCGATCCAGGCGCGCTGGGTGTCGAGGATGCGGCGGATCGCCGGATGCTCGGCCACCAGGTCGGCGGCCTCGCTGCCGCGGCTGGCAGGGGCCGGGCCGGGCGCGCGCATCTGGCGGCGTTCGTGGGCATAGGCGTCGGCCTTCTGCCAGGCGGCGTCGAGCAGGCCGAGGCCCTGCAGCGCGACGTGCAGCCGGGCCGCGTTCATCATCACGAACATCGCCGCCAGCCCGCGGTTCGGCTCGCCGATCAGCCAGCCGGTGGCATCGTCGAAGCGCATCACGCAGGTCGAGCTGCCGTGCAGGCCCATCTTCTCTTCGATGCGCTCGCAGTGCACCGCATTGCGCGCGCCGTCGGGCAGCCGCTTGGGCACCAGCACCAGCGACAGGCCCTTGGGGCCGGCCGGTGCGTCGGGCAGGCGGCACAGCACCAGGTGCACGATGTTGTCCGTCAGATCGTGCTCGCCGCCCGAGATGAAGATCTTGCCGCCGGCGACGCGGAAGCTGCCGTCGGCCTGCGCCGTGGCGCGGGTGCGCACCTGGCCCAGGTCGCTGCCGGCGTGGGCTTCGGTGAGGCACATGGTGGCCAGCCATTCGCCGGTGGCGATCTTCGACAGATAGCGTTGCTTGAGCTCGTCGCTGCCATGGTGCCGGATGCATTCGTAGGCGCCGTGCAGCAGACCCGGCGCCATCGTGAGCCCATGGTTGGCGGCGCTGAGCCATTCGTACAGCACCGCCTCGAGCACCGCGGGCAGGCCCTGGCCGCCATCCTCGGGCGCCGCCGACAGGGCGGGCCAGCCGCCGTCGACGAAGGCCCGGTAAGCGTCGCGGAAGCCCGGCGGCGTGAGCACCTCGCCATTCACGAAGCGGCAGCCGATCTCGTCGCCGTCGCGGTTCGGCGGCGCGATAACTTCGGCCACGAACTTGCCGGCCTCGTCGAGCACCTGGGCCTGCAGCGCCTCGTCGACCTCCGCGAACGGTGCCAGGGCGCTCAGGCGCGCGGGGGCGCCGAGCACGGTGTTCAGCAGGAAGCGGACGTCGTCGGGGCGGGGGCTGTAGGTCGTCATCGCGGGGATCTCAAGGCGCGCGGCAGGCGAAGCTGGCCGCGGATTCGGTGTCGCCGCCGGTGTAGGCAGCGACTTGCGGGTAGGGGCACAGCGGACGCGTGCGCCGGGCCGACCAGCTGGCCGGCACTTCGGGGTTGACGCTCGCCGTGCCGGGGCCGCGAGCGCTCGCCACCACCGACTCGGGCGCCCGGCCTTGCTCGACCCAGTCGACCAGCGCGCTCAGCATGTCGAACTGGTCGGTGGCGGGGCCGCCCGCGCAGTGGTTCATGCCCGGGACCGGGAAGTAGCGCGCGAAGGCCGCGGCGTCGCCGCCATGGGTCGACTGCAGCCGCTCGTACCAGGCGGCGGTGTCGTCGGACGAGAACACGGGGTCGCTGGTGCCGTGGTAGACGATCAGCTTGCCGCCGCGGTCGCGCAGGGCCGTCAGCTTCGAGGCGTCGGGCGGCGACATGAAGGCCATCGCCGATTCGCGATAGACCGGGTCGGTGGCGTCGATCAGCGGCGCATCGCGGTCCATGTCGAAGCCGAGCGCGAAGGCGAGGCCGCCCGGCCGCGTGGCCAGCGGCGGCGAGGTGAAGATGAAGCCCACCGCGCCCGGGTCACGGGTCTGGGAGCTCGAGAACTTCCATTCGCGCCAGTTGCTGCCGCCGATTCCGGCGTCGAAAGGGAAGCTGCTGTAGATCGGCTTGCCGGCGCTGTCGCGGGCGCCCGTGAACACGTTGGCGAGTGCGCCTTTCTGCGCCGCCGTCAGGCACTGGCCGTCGCGCGTGCCGCTGCAGCTCGGCACGTCGCGCTGCAGGTCGAAGTTCGCCTGGCAGGCCTTGACGTCGGAAACGATGCCGTCCGCCAGGCCGTCGAGCGCATCGCAGCGGGCCAGCACGCGGTCGGACACCAGCTGCAGCTCGGCCGGCGTGAACGCGCTTTGAAGGTCCGGCAGGCCTGCCGGCGTGGCCGCGGTCGCCACCTTGGCGTACTGCTGTGCGCCATAGAGCTGCGCCACCGCGGCGCGCGGCAGGTTGTAGCCGGGGTCGCCCGCGAGGATGCCGTCGTACTGGCTGGACGCGCGGGCGGCGGCCACCATCGCGTGCCTGCCGCCGTTGGAGCAGCCGCCGAAATAGGACCTGTCGGGGCCGCGGCCGTAGGCCTGGGCGATCAGGTTCCTGGCCATCGGCGTGAGCTGCGCGACCGCGTTGTAGCCGTAGTCGAGCCGGGCCTGCGGATCGAGGCCGAAGGCGGGGCCGAGCGAACCGGGATGGCCGGCGTCCGAACTGATCACCGCGAAGCCCATCTGCAGGGCGTTGGTCACCGGCGCACCGCCGCCGATGCCGCCGACCGCCGGCACGACCACGCCGTCGAGGCCGCCATTGGCCTGGTAGAAGAAGCGGCCGTTCCAGGCCACCGGCAGCCGCATCTCGAAACCGATCGCGTAGCGCTTGCCGTCGACCGGGCCGATGCGCTCGTTCATGCGGCCCTGGACCAGGCAGTGGGCCGGAACCGGCACGCTGGCGTTGCCCAGCGCGACCGTGCCGGCCGGCACCGCCACGGCCTGGGTGTACAAGGTGCCGGGCGGCGCCGCGCTGGCCGCGAGCGCGCTGCACGACAGCAGCGTGCCGGGCCGGGCCGCGGCCAGCGGCGCGGTCGGCGCAGTCCGGCCGACACCGGCACAGGCGGCGAGCAGGGAAGCGCCGGCCAGCGCCACGGCGCCGAGCTGGAGATGGCTGCGGGTGGGGGTCTTCATCGTGTCTCCTGCTGGCCGGTCGCTCAGGCCCGGGCCGCGCCCAGGTAGGTATCGATCACGCGCGAATCGCCGGCCAGCTGGCGGGCCTCGCCTTCGGCGCTGACGCTGCCCATCTCGAGCACGTAGCCGTGGTCGGCGACTTCGAGCGCGGCGCGCGCATTCTGCTCGACCAGCAGGATCGTCACGCCGGTGGCGCGCAGCGCGCTCACGGTGCGGAAGATCTCCTGCACCACCAGCGGCGCGAGGCCGAGGCTGGGCTCGTCGAGCATCAGCAGCGTGGGCCGCGACATCAGCGCCCGGCCGACCGCCAGCATCTGGCGCTCGCCGCCCGACAGCGTGCCGGCCAGTTGCATCCGGCGTTCCTTCAGGCGCGGGAACAGCGTGTAGACCTGCTCGATCTGGTCGCGCCAATCGCGGTTGCGCAGCCGCACCTGCCGGAACGCGCCGAGCACCAGGTTGTCCTCGACCGGCATGGTGGCGAACAGCTCGCGCTTCTCGGGCACCAGCGCGATGCCGAGCATCACGCGCTCCTCGAGCGACAGGCCGCCGATCGGCTGGCCGCGGAACTCGATGCCGCCCTTGGCGGGCAGCACGCCCATCAGCGCATTGAGCAGGGTCGACTTGCCGGCGCCGTTGGGGCCGATCACGGTCACGACGCTGCCTTCGCCCGCCTGCAGGTCGATGCCGTGCAGCACTTCGGCACGGCCGTAGCCGGCGCGCAGGTCGTGGATTCGGAGGAGGGGAGCGCTCATGTCAGTGTTCCGTGCCCAGGTAGGCGGCGCGCACCTTCGGGCTTTGCTGCACCTCGGCGGGCGTGCCCTCCATCAGGTGGGTGCCGAATTCCATCACCACGATGTGGTCGCAGATGTCCATCACCAGGTCCATGTCGTGTTCGACCAGCAGGATGCTCATGCCCGAGGCGCGCAGGCTGCGCAGCACGTCGGCGAGCGCCTGCTTTTCCTTGTGGCGCAGGCCGGCGGCCGGCTCGTCGAGCAGCAGCAGGGCCGGGTCGGCGCACAGGGCGCGCGCGATCTCCAGCAGCCGCTGCTGGCCCATCGCCAGGTTGCCGGCCAGCTCGTGCATCCAGTCGCCCATGCCCACGCGCTGCAGCTGGCGCTCGGCCTCGCGCAGCAGCTCGCGCTCCTCGGCGCGGTCGGTGTGGAGCATGGCCGCGATCGCCCCCTTGCGGCCGCGCAGGTGGGCGCCGAGCGCAACGTTCTCGAGCACCGTCATGTCGGGCACCATCTTCACGTGCTGGAAGGTGCGCGAGACGCCGCGCTCGGCGATGGCGCGCGACGACAGCCCGCCGATCGCCTCGCCGCGAAAGCGCACGGCGCCGCCGCTCAGGCCCAGCACGCCGGTGACCAGGTTGAAGGTGGTCGACTTGCCGGCGCCGTTGGGCCCGATCAGGCCGACCACCTGGCCGGCCCGGGTCTGGAAGCTGATGTCGTTGACCGCCACCAGCCCGCCGAAGGTCTTGCGGATCGCCTGCACGTCGAGCACCACCTCGCCGGCGGCCGGCTTGGCGCGCGCCGGGAGGTCGGGCGCATCGCGCCAGTCGACCGGGCGCTGCGGGCGCGGCAGCCGGCGGTCGATGAAGTCCCACAGGCCGTCGGGCAGGTACTTGAGCACCAGCACGATCAGGATGCCGAAGACGATCAGCTCGTAGCTGCCGCTGGTGCCGATCAGCTTGGGCAGCAGCACCTGCAGCTGGTCTTCGAGCAGCTTGACCACGCCGGCGCCGGCGATCGCGCCCCACACGTGGGCCGCGCCCCCGAGCACCGCCATGAAGAGGTACTCGATGCCCATCTTGAGGCCGAAGGGCGAGGGGTTCACGGTGCGCTGGAAATGCGCGAACAGCCAGCCCGAGAGCGACGCCAGCAGCGCCGCCAGCACGAAGATCCCGACCTTGAAGCGCAGCGTGTTCACGCCCATCGCCTCGGCCATCTGCGAGCCGCCCGCCAGCGACCGGATGGCCCGGCCGCTGCGTGAATCGAGCAGCCGGATCACCGCGAAGCAGGCGAGCAGCGAGAAAGTCCAGACCACCGCATAGAACACCCGCTGCTGGCCGACCTCGAGGCCGAAGAGCGTGAGCCCCTTGACGCCCAGGATGCCGTCGTACTTGCCCAGCGCCTCGAGGTTGCCCATCAGGTAGTAGAGCGCCAGCGCCCAGGCGATGGTGGCGAGCGGCAGGTAGTGGCCCGACATGCGCAGCGTGATGCCGCCGATGATCGCGGCGCTGAGGCCGGTCAGCGCCAGGCCGACGAACAGGGTGAGCCACGGCGAGAGGCCGAAGTTCACGCTCAGGTAGGCGGTGGTGTAGGCGCCGATGCCCACGAACGCCGCCTGGCCGAAGGAGGTCAGTCCGCCGACGCCGGTGAGCAGCACCAGCCCCAGCACCGGCAGCGTGTAGATGCCGATGTAGTTGAGCTGGATGATCCAGAAGTTGGGCAGCGGCAGCAGCGGCAGGGCGACGAGCACCGCCACCAGCGCCAGCGGGCCCCAGGTGCGCAGGCGGCTCTTCGCGGGCGGCTTGGCCGCTGGAGGATTCAAGGTGGCTTCCATGTCAATGCTCCTCGTCCGAGTGGGCGCTGGTCAGCGAGCGCCACAACAGCACCGGCAGGATGATGGTGAACACGATCACCTCCTTGAACGAGCTGGCCCAGAACGAGCCGAAGGACTCGATCACGCCGACCGCCAGCGCGCCGAGCAGCGCGCCCGGATAGCTCGCCAGGCCGCCGATCACGCCGGCGACGAAGCCCTTGAGGCCGATCAGGAAGCCGGAGTCGTAGAAGATCGTGGTGGTGGGCCCGATCAGGAGGCCCGACAGCGCGCCGATCAGCGCCGCCATCGCGAAGGTGAGCTGGCCCGCCGCCTGCGTGGAGATGCCCATCAGCCGTGCACCGAGCCGGTTCACGGCCGTCGCCCGCAGGGCCTTGCCGTAGAGGGTGCGCTCGAAGTAGAGCCACAGCATCACGATCAGCGCCGCCGAGGCGAGGAAGATGATCACGGCCTGCCCGTTGACGTTCAGCGGGCCGACCGCAAAGCGGTCGTCCCAGAACGACGGGTTGCGAAAGCCCTCGGCGCCGAAGAACAGCAGGCCCAGCCCGGTCATCGCGAAATGCACGCCGACCGAGACGATCAGCAGCACCAGCGAGCTGGCGCCGGCGAGCGACTGGTAGGCGACGCGGTAGACCAGCGGCCCGAACGCCGTGACGATGCACAGCGTGAGGAAGGCCTGGACCGCCAGCGGCAGGTTGCGCGGCGCCGCCCACGCCGACACGGCACAGACCACCGCCGGCAGCACGAACATGCGCGCGGCGGCCACCAGGGCCGGTGCGGCCCGGCCGCGGTGGCGCCAGGTGCTCACCAGTTCCATGAGCGCTGCGACGGCGGCGAGGATCAGCAGCAGCCAGACCGTGCCGGGCACCTTGCCGGTCTGGAAGATGGCGAGCGTTAGCGCGCCATAGGCGACGAACTCGCCCTGCGGAATGAAGATGACGCGGGTGACCGTGAACACGAGCACGATACCCATGCCCAGCAGCGCGTAGATCGCCCCGTTCGTGAGTCCGTCCAGCGTCAGGATGCTGGCGATTGAGATATCCATGAGGGCTTCGCGGCGCGCGTTCTCCGTGTTCTTTTCTCTTCGTGGAACACCGCGGAACTGGCTTCGCCAGGCCGCTGGTGTTGCCCCCGGTAGGGGGTGGGCGCCCGACACGAAGTGCGGGCAACCTGGGGGCGAGCTACGGTGCTTCGACCTTGAACTGGCCGCCCACGACCTTCAGCATGACGCCGGTCTCGTTGGTGTAGCCCCAGTGGTTGTCGGGCGTCCAGTTCAAGACACCGTGCGCGAGCACCGTGCGGCCCATGGTCTCCATCGCGTCGCGCAGTGCCGCACGGAACTCCGGCGTGCCGGGCTTGCCCTTCTTGAGGGCGATCGGCACCGCCTTCTCGAGCACCGTCAGCGCATCGGCGCCGTGGCCGGCGAACTGGTTGCGCGAGCCCGGGCCGTAGGCCTTCTCGTACTGCTGCACGAAGTCGACCGCGGCCTTCTTCGACGGGTGGCTGTCGGGCAGCTGCTCGGCCACGGTGGCCGGGCCGGAGACGACGAAGGTGCCTTCTGCATCCTTGCCGGCGGTGCGCATCAGGTCCTGCGTGGCGGCGGCGTGCGTCTGGTAGACCTTGCCCTTGAAGCCGCGCTCCATCACCGCCTTCTGCGGCATGCCGGCGCCGCTGCCCGAGGCAACGATCAGGATCGCGTCGGGGTTGGCCGAGGTCAGCTTCAGCACCTGGGCGGTGACGCTGGTGTCGGCGCGGCCGAAGCGCTCGGTGGCGACGACCTTCATGCCGTTCTTCTCGGCCTCGGCGGTCAGCGCCTTGAGCCAGAGTTCGCCGTAGGCGTCGGTGTAGCCGAGGAAGCCGATGGTCTTGACCTTCTGCGACTTCATGTGCTGGACCACGGCGTAGGCCATGACGTCGTTGGACTGCGGCAGCCGGAAGGTCCACTTGTCCTTGCCCGGCGGCAGCCCGGCCGGCGAGGCGGCGAGCTGCACGGTGCCCGATTCCGCGGCCACGTCGGCCATCGGGATCGCGACCGGCGTCGCGGCCGAGCCGATGATGACGTCGACCTTGTCCTCGGTCACCAGCCGCTGCGTGTCCTTGACGCCGGTGGTCGGGTCGGTGGCATCGTCGAGCACCACGACCTTGAGGTTCTCGCCGGCGATGGTCTTGGGCCACAGCGCGATCTGGTTCTTGACCGGGATGCCCAGGCCCGAGGCCGGGCCGGTCAGCGGCAGCACGACGCCGACCGTGAGGTCGGCATGGGCGGCGCCGAAGAGGCCGGCGGCCAGCGCGGCTGCGAGGATGCTTTTCTTGATGTTCATGATGTCTCCTGGAGGGGCGAACGAAGAAACAGGGTGGCGGCCGGCTCAGCGCGGCGCCATGCGCAGGGCGCCGTCGAGCCGGATCACCTCGCCATTGAGGTGGCCGTTGGTGACGATGTGGCAGGCCAGCGCGGCGAACTCCGCCGGGTCGCCCAGGCGTGGCGGGAACGGGATCGAGGCGGCCAGCGATTGCTGGATCGGCTCCGGCAGGGTCTTCAGCAGCGGTGTCGCGAACAGGCCCGGCGCGATCGTGCAGACGCGGATGCCGTGCTGCGCGAGGTCGCGTGCCATCGGCAGCGTCATGCCCACCAGCCCGCCCTTCGAGGCGCTGTAGGCCTGCTGGCCGACCTGGCCGTCAAAGGCTGCGACCGAGGCCGTGAACAGCATCACGCCGCGCTCGCCACCTTCGTTCGGGTCCAGCTTGGCGCAGCGCGCCGCATAGAGGCGGCTGACGTTGTAGGCACCGATCAGGTTGATGTTGACCACCCGCACGAAGTCCTCGAGCGGCGCGGCGCTGCCGTCCTTGCCGACGATCCGCTTGGCGCTGCCGATGCCGGCCACGTTCATGAGGATGCGGGCCGCACCGTGCGCGGCCTCGGCCTTGTCGAGCGCGGCGTTCACGCTGTCGGTGTCGGTGATGTCGCAGACGCAGGCGACGCCGCCGATCTCGGCGGCGACCTTCTCCGCCAGGCTGGCATTGACGTCGAGCACTGCGACCTTGGCGCCGAGCCGCGCGAGCTCGCGCGCCGTGGCTTCGCCGAGGCCGGATGCGCCGCCGGTCACGAGTGCGGCTTGTCCTTGGATGTTCATGCGAGTCTCCTTTTGTTTAGTCAGTTGAGGACAGAGCAAAAACTGCTGCGCAGTTTCTTGGTCTGTCCCGCAAAGTATCAGGTGGGCTTGAGCGTGAACGCCAGCGTGCCGTCATGCAGGGCCTCGGCCAGCGCCGCACGGTGCTTGAGCACGGCGCGCTGGTTGATCGAGCCCTTGTCGGTCACTTCGCCCCTGTCGATCGAGGGCGGCTCGGAAACGATGTGGGCGCGCGCGATGCGGTTGGCGCTGCCGGTGCTGGCGGCGGCCAGCGTGTCCAGCAGCTGCTGCAGCCAGGCTTGCACCGGCGCGCTCTCGACCACCTGCTGCAGGGTTGCCTCGGGCGCCAGGCCGGCCAGCGTCCGGATCGCCGGGGTCGGGAAGATCAGCGCGCCGACCTCCTTCAGGTTGATGCCGGTCAGCACCGCGTCGTGCACGTAGGGCGCGCCGGCGGTGTTGATCTTCGCGCGCAGCGGCCCGACGCTCACGAAGGTGCCGGTGGCGAGCTTGAAGTCCTCGGCGATGCGGCCGTCGAAGCGCAGGCCGCGGTGGATGTCGGCGTCGTCGATCCAGCGCACGGCATCGCCGGTGCACAGGAAGCCTTCTTCGTCGAAGGCCTCGCGCGTGGCTTCCGGCGAGCGCCAGTAGCCCGGCGTGACGTTGGGGCCGCGGTAGCGCACCTCGACCTTGCCGTCGACATCGATCAGCTTGAGCGTCATGCCGGGCGTCGGAACGCCGACGTCGCCGGCGCGCACGTCCGGGCTGTTGATGAACATCGCCGAGGGGCCCGACTCGGTCATGCCGAGGCCGGTCGCCATCACGATGCGCTCGCCGATCTCGGCTTCCTGGATCTGGTGCAGCAGGTCCCAGATCGGCTGCGCCAGCGCGGCGCCGGAATAGAAGAACATGCGCACCCGCGAGAGCAGCGTCCGGCGCAGCTGCGCATCGGTCTGCATGGCCTGCGCGATGGCCTCGAAGCCGGTCGGCACGTTGAAGTAGACGGTCGGCGCGATCTCGCGCAGGTTGCGCAGCGTCTCCGCCATGCCCGCCGGCGTCGGCTTGCCGTCGTCGATGTAGAGCGTGCCGCCGTGGTAGATCGTGATGCCGACGTTGTGGTTGCTGCCGAAGGTGTGGTTCCAGGGCAGCCAGTCGACCAGCACCGGCGGCTCCTCCGCGAGGGCCGGCATGGACTGCGCGATCTGCACCTGGTTGGCGCACCACATGCGCTGGGTGTTGACCACCGCCTTGGGCATCTTGGTCGAGCCCGAGGTGAACAGGAACTTCGTGATCGTGTCCGGCCCGGTGGCCGCCATGGCGGCGTCGACCGCGTGCGTGGCGGGCGTGGCGAGCAGGCTGTCGAAGGCGGTGAGGGCGCGGCCGGCCAGCTCGGGGGCGGCCGTGCCCGGATCGCCGGCACCGCCGTGGCCGCGCTGCAGCACCACCTCGACATCGGCCGGGACCGCCGCCGCGATGGCGCGGCCGTAGCGCGCGCCGTCGCTCGCGAACACCAGCCCCGGGGTCAGCGTGTCGACGATGTGGCGCAGCTTCTCGTAGTCCTGGCTGACGGTCGAGTAGGCGGGCGAGGCTGGGCAGTACGGAACACCGGCGTAGATGCAGCCGAGCGCCAGCTGGGCATGCTCCAGGCTGTTCTCGCTCAGGATCATGACAGGCCGCTGGGCGTCCAGGCCGCGGTTCAGCAGCGCCTGGCCGATGCGGCGGGCGTCCTGCAGCGCCCGGGCGTAGCTCAGGTGCTGCCATTCGCCGGTGCTGCCGTCGGGCAGTTGTTCGCGGCGCGCCATGAAGCTGCGGTCGGGCTCGGTCTCGGCCCAGTGCATGAAGCGGTCGGTGATGCGTTCGGCGTAGGGGCCGAGCGGCTCGGCGGCCTCGAGGTAGCGCACGCCCGCCGCGCCCTCGCGCACGTTGACGCGGCGCACGCCGAAAGTCACGGGCCGATAGCGTGGCGTCTGGGTCGTCGGACGGGGGGCTTGCATGGGGAATTCCTCGGTGAGTCTCAGCTTTTCTGGACCTTGGCCGCCTTGCCGTCCAGGAAGGCGCGCACGCGCTCCTTGGCGTCGGGCGCGGCCTGCGCGATGCCGGCCATCAGCGCTTCGGTGAAGAAGCCGTGGTCGGCCGGCTGCTCGGCGATGCGCGGCAGCGCGTGCATCAGCGCGTAGTTGGTCAGCGGCGCGTTGGTCGCCACGCGCTTCGCGAGCTCCAGCGCCTTGTCGAAGGCCGTGCCTTCGGGCACCAGGTACTGGGCGAAGCCGGCGCGCTCGCCCTCCTCGGCGTTGTAGACCCGGCCGGTCATCATCATGTCGGTCATGCGGGCGGCGCCGATCAGCTTGGGAATGCGCACCGAGCCGCCGCCGCCGACGAAGATGCCGCGCGAGCCCTCGGGCAGCGCGTAGAAGGTGGTGCTGTCGGCCACCCGGATGTGGCAGGCACTCGCCAGTTCGAGCCCGCCGCCGACCACCGCGCCGTGCAGCGCCGCCACCACCGGCACCGGGCCATGCTGCACCAGCTCGAGCGCCGCGTGCCACATGCGCGAATGCCGCAGGCCCTGGCCGGCGTCGCGCTCCTTCAGCTCGGACAGGTCGAGGCCGGCGCAGAAATGTGGACCCTCGCCATCGATCACCGCGGCACGCACGGTGGAGGGCAGCTTTTCGAAAGCGTCGCGCAGTGCCAGGATCAGGCCGTCGGACAGCGCGTTGCGTTTGGCACCCCGCGCGAGGCGGATGATGGCGATGTCGTCCTGGATGTCGAGGTGGAGGTCGTTGGAGGTCATGATTGCATTCCGGAGTACGATCGATTATGGTTATGAAAAATAATCAATTCAAGCCGCATGACGCTGTGTGGCGTAAGGATTTACCCTAGGCTTCAAACCGTTCGGAGACAACCCCCATGGACCACCAGAACCTGATCGCGATCGATACTCACACGCACGCCGAGGTGAGTTGCTGGAACCCCTTCGACAACTATGGCGAAGAGTACGACCGCGCCGCCGACAAATACTTCAAGTCGGGCCGCCGCCCGACCATCCAGGAAAGCATCGACTACTACCGCGAGCGCAAGATCGGGCTGGTGATGTTCATGGTCGATGCCGAGTCGAACATGGGTCGCCGCCGGATCCCGAACGAGGAGATCGCCGAGGCCGCGCAGAAGAACTCCGACATCATGATCGCCTTCGCCAGCATCGACCCGCACAAGGGCAAGATGGGCGCGCGCGAGGCCCGCCGGCTGATCGAGGAACACGGCGTCAAGGGCTTCAAGTTCCACCCGACGGTGCAGGGCTACCACCCCTACGACAAGATGGCCTGGCCGATCTACGAGGTGATCGCCGAATACGCGCTGCCGGCCGTCTTCCACACCGGCCACAGCGGCATCGGTTCGGGCATGCGCTGCGGTGGCGGCCTCAGGCTGGAGTACAGCAACCCGATGCACCTGGACGACGTCGCGATCGACTTCCCCGACATGCAGATCGTGATGGCGCACCCGAGCTTCCCGTGGCAGGACGAGGCGCTCAGCGTCGCGACCCACAAGCCGAACGTGTGGATCGACCTCTCGGGCTGGAGCCCGAAGTATTTCCCGAAGCAGCTGGTGCAGTACGCCAACACGCTGCTCAAGGACCGGGTGCTGTTCGCCAGCGACTATCCGCTGATCACGCCCGACCGCTGGCTCAAGGACTTCGAGGACGCCGGCTTCAAGCCCGAGGTGATACCGGGCATCCTCAAGGGCAACGCGGTGCGGCTGCTCAAGCTTGACCAGTAGGCCTCGGGTTCAGGGCAGGCGCTCTTCCTCGACCTTGTCGCGGTCCCAGTGGGCGCCGCTGCGCTGGCGCCGTTCCTCGCGTTCCCGCGCCATCTGCTCCTGGAACTGCTGGCGGCCCTTCTTGGCCACCGCGATCAGCTGGGCGCGGTCGCCCTTGTAGTGCGGGTAGGTCTCGAGCATCAGCTCGATGTTGCGGCGCCGGAAGCGCATCGCGTCCTCGCGCGCCTCGTGGGCCGGCCAGCCGATGGCCTCGAGCACCGAGCGGGCGCTGCGCAGCGAGGACTCGAAGAGCTCGCGCTCGACGAACTCCACCTTGCGGTCGAGCAACTGGTAGTAGTGCGTGACGTTGCGCGCCCGCACCACCAGCCTGGCCTGCGGGAAGTGCTTTTGCGCCAGGTCGACGATCTTGAGCGACTGCTCCATGTCGTCGACCGCGACCACCAGCACCTGGGCCGTGCCGGCACCCGCGGTGCGCAGCAGGTCGAGCCGGGTGGCGTCGCCGTAGAACACGCTGATGCCGAATTCGCGCAGCGCCTCGATGGTGTCGGGGTCGTGGTCGAGCACCGTGATGCGCACGCTTTGCGCGGTCAGCAGCCGGCCGATGATCTGGCCATAGCGCCCGAAGCCGCAGATCACCACCTTGGCGTCCTGCTGCTCGGAAATCTCCTCCATCGTCGTCGGCTTGTGGGCGCCGAAGCGCGGCAGCACCCATTTGTCGATCGCCACCAGCAGCAGCGGCGAGACCAGCATCGAGAGCGCCACCGCGGCGATCAGGAACGAGGCGACGCCATGCGGCAGCACGTCGGGGCCGGCGGCCTGGAACACCACGAAGGCGAATTCGCCGCCCTGCGCCAGCAGCAGCGTGAACACCGGCCGCTGCTGGTAGGGCACCCCCATCGCCTTCGCCAGTGCGTAGATGACGACGAACTTGACCGCCAGGAAGGCGATCACCACCAGCGCCATCAGCGCGGGATGCTCCAGCAGCACGCCGAAATCGATGCTCATGCCGACCGCGATGAAGAACAGGCCGAGCAAGAGGCCCTTGAAAGGCTCGATGTCGGTCTCCAACTCGCGCCGGTACTCGCTCTCCGCCAGCAGCACGCCGGCCAGGAAGGCGCCGAGCGCCATCGACAGGCCGACGAACTGCATCAGCGCGGCGATCGCCACCACCAGCAGCAGCGAGGTGGCGGTGAAGATCTCGGGCGTGTTGCTGCGCGCGATCCAGCGCAGCAGGGGGCGCAAGGCGAGCCGGCCGCCGACCACGATGGCGGCGATCACGCCGACGATCTTCAAGCCCTCGAAGGTGCGCTCCCAGCCGGTCATGGCCGGTCCGGCCGCCGAGCCGATCGCCAGCAACGGCAGCAGCGCCAGGATCGGGATCGCCGCCACGTCCTGGAACAGCAGGATCGAGAAGCCGGCCTGGCCGCTGGGCGCGAGCAGCAGGTTGCGCTCGGCGAACACCTGCAGCGCGATCGCGGTCGACGACAGCGCCAGCCCGAGCGCCGCCACCAGCGACACGCGCCAGTCGGCGCCCGCGGCGAAGCCGACCAGGAACAGCACCGCGGCGCAGGCCAGCACCTGGGCCGAGCCCCAGCCGAAGATCGGCCGCCGCAGGCTCCACAGCCGCTTGGGTTCGAGCTCGAGGCCGACCAGGAACAGCATCAGGACGACGCCGAACTCGGCGAAATGCAGGATGTCCTCGACGTTGGTGACCAGGCCCAGGCCCCACGGCCCGATCGCGATGCCGGCCACCAGGTAGCCGATGATGGCGCCGAGCCCCAGTGCCTTCGACAACGGCACCACGAGCACCGCGGCGCCCAGGTAGATCAGCGTATTGATGAGCCAGGCGGGTGCGTGCTCCATGCTCAGCTTTCCTCCTGGGCCGTCGGTCGGTCGATCTCGGGCACCGGGCAGCTGACGCAGACGTCGAGCCCCTCGAGTTCCGGCCAGTCCGGATAGCTCAGGAGCCGCTCCTTGAAGACCTCGACGTGGGCCGTGACCTCGGCCGCGGGCGCGCTGCGGGCGCCGTGGAACAGCAGCGGCGGCAGGAAGCGCATGCCGCACAGCGCCGCGGTCTGCTCGTAGGGCGGCAGGAAGGCGTCGAAGAAATAGCGGTTGTAGCTTTGCGGGTGGTAGCTGCCCTCGGGGCCGCCGGTGGTCGCGACCAGCCAGCAGTCCTTGCCCTCCAGGGCCCGGCCGCCGGTGCCGTAGGCCCAGCCGTAGTCGAGCACGTCGTCGATCCAGAGCTTCTGCAGCGCCGGCATCGAGTACCACTGGATCGGATGCAGCAGCACCAGCAGGTCGGCGCGCGCCAGACGGGCCTGCTCGACCTTGACGTCGATGGCGTAGTCGGGGTATGTGTCGTAGAGATCGTTGACGTCGACGCCTGGCGTGGCCCGAGCGGCTTCCAGCAGACGGCGGTTGACGCGCGATTCGCGCCAATGCGGATGGGCGGCAACCACGTAGATGCGCGCCGGACTGTTGTTGTTGGTGTTTGTCGACATGGCGCGAACATTAGCGCACTCCGGGGCGCTTCGCGCGCGGCTACCATGGCGCCTTTGTTCAGCCTGTCGGAGTCCAACATGCCGGTAGTCCTGGTCGCCAATCCCAAGGGCGGCGTCGGAAAATCCACCCTCGCCACCCATATCGCGGGCTACATGGCCAGCCGCGGTCATGCCGTGATGCTGGGCGACATCGACCGCCAGCAGTCGTCGCGGCTGTGGCTCGGGCTGCGGCCGTCGCAGGCGCGGCAGATCCTGAGCTGGGAGGCGTCCGAGGACGGCAGCGTGGTTCGGCCGCCCCGCGGCACCACCCATGCGGTCATCGACACCCCCGCTGGGCTGCACGGATCGCGTTTCAAGGAGGCGCTGGCGCTGGCCGACAAGGTGCTGGTGCCCTTGCAGCCGAGCATCTTCGACATCTACGCCACGCGCGATTTCCTCGACAAGCTGCTCGCCAACCGCCACGCGGGCAAGACCCAGATTGCCCTGGTGGGCATGCGGGTCGACGCCCGCACGCTGGCCGCGGACCGGCTGCGCGAGTTCGTGTCCGGCCTCGGCGTGCCGGTGCTCGGCGAGTTGCGCGACACCCAGAACTATGTCCAGCTGGCGGCCCGCGGGCTGACCCTGTTCGACATCGCGCCGGGGCGGGTGCAGCGCGACCTGGAGCAATGGCAGCCGATCATCGACTGGCTGGACGCCTGAGTCCGTGTTTACCCCGAGCCCCGATGTCCCGGCGTGGACAGGAGGGGTGCCGGCGCGCCGCTACAGTGACGCGATGAAAAAGACCTTCCAGACCCTCCAGGACCTTGCCGCGTGCGTCGGCCAGGAAGTCGCGGTCAGCGACTGGATCACCATCACCCAAGAGCAAGTCAATCAGTTCGCCGAGGCGACCGGCGACCACCAGTGGATCCACGTCGACGTCGAACGCGCCAAGGCCGGCCCCTTCGGTGGCCCGATCGCGCACGGCTTCCTGACCCTGTCGCTGCTGCCGCGGCTCTATGAAGCCGCGTTCGACGTCGCCGAGTCGCGCATGGGGGTCAACTACGGGCTGAACCGGGTCCGCTTCATGACGCCGGTGCCGGTCGGCGGCCGGGTGCGGGGCCGCATGAAGCTGCTGGCCTCCGAGCCGATTCCGAACGACGGGCTGCAGATGACCTGGGAAACCACGATCGAGCTCGAAGGCTCGCCGAAACCGGCCTGCGTCGCCGAGTCCGTCGTCCGGCGGTACAAGTAGCTCAGCCGAAGCCGTTCTGGCGCCAGGCTTCGAACACCGTCACCGCCACCGCGTTCGACAGGTTGAGGCTGCGCTGGCCCTCGCGCATCGGCAGCCGCAGCCGCTGCGGCGGGGCGAAGCGCTCGCGCAGGTCGGGCGCCAGGCCGCGGGTCTCCGATCCGAACACCAGCCAGTCGCCGGGCCTGAAAGCCACGTCGTGCACGCGCTGCGTGCCGCGCGTGGTGAGCGCGAACATCCGGTCCGGCGGCGGTTGCTGGGTGTCGAGCAGGGTTTGCCAATCGGCGTGGCGCAGCAGGGTCGCGTGCTCGTGGTAGTCCAGTCCGGCGCGGCGCAGCAGGCGGTCATCCATCGAGAAGCCCAGCGGTTCGACCAGGTGCAGGGTGCAGCCGGTGTTGGCCGCCAGCCGGATCACGTTGCCGGTGTTGGGCGGAATCTCGGGTTCGACGAGAACGATATGGAACATGGCGCGATTGTCGGTCGCCGCCCGAATCAGTCCGGCGCGTCGGTCCGCGCCAGCACGATCGCGGTGATGCGGGCGGCGCCGGCGGCCCGCAGGACCTCGGCCGCCGCGTACAGCGAGGCGCCGCTGGTCATGACGTCGTCGACCAGTACCAGGCGCCGGCCGTGCACCGCCCCGGGGCGCCGCGGATCGAGCGCGAAGGCGTCGCTCAGGTTGTGCAGCCGGTCCTGTCGCGCGAGGCCGCTCTGCGGCGCGGTGTCGCGGGTGCGCAGCAGCAGCCGGGGATCGCACTTGTCCGGCGCCAGCCGCCGCGCCAGCTCGTACGCCTGGTTGAAGCCGCGCTCGCGCAAGCGGGCCGGCGCCAGCGGCATCGGCAGCACGGTGTCCGCCTGTTCCAGCGCCGGCTCGACCCAGGGTGCGCTGCGCATCAGCGTCGCCAAGGGTGCCGCGCGTCCGGCATCGCCATGGAATTTGAAGGCCGAGATGCATTCGGGCCACGGCCACGCATAGGCGCAGGCCGCCAGGCAGGCGTCGAGCGGCGGCGGCTGCCGCTGGCAGTCGCGGCAGCGGGTGTCGCCCGGGCCCAACGGCAGCGCGCAGGTCGGGCAGCGTGCCACCGGCGCCGCGAAACGAGCCACGCAGGCCTCGCAGATCGACGCCGCGGGCCAGGCGCGGCAGACCGCGCACTGGCCCGGCAGTCGTGCCGCCAGGGCCGAGAAAGGCCGTGCCGCCCAGGGCTTGAACATCCGTCAATATACTCAGCGCCCCATGCCCACCGACTCCGCACAGCGCCCGCCGACCATCGATGCCACGGCGGCCGGTCGCTGGAGCCGGCTGGCGCCGGCTTCGCAATCCCCCTGGCTTCATGAGGAAATCGGCCGCCGGATGGAAGATCGGCTGCAATGGATCACGGCCAAGCCGCGCCACTGGGCCGACTGGTCGCCCCTGCGCGGCGGCCTGGAAGCCCACGGCCTGGTCGCGCGCCGCTACCGGGATGCCACGCCCTACGTGATCGAGCCGGATCCCGTGCTGGCCGCCGCCACCGCCCGGTCGCTGAGCGCGCCGTGGTGGACCGCGCGCCGCTGGCAGGGCGCCCGGCCCAGCTTCGATCCGCCGCCCGAGGACGGCGTCGACCTGCTGTGGGCCAACATGGCGCTGCACATGGCGGCCGACCCGCAGGCGCTGATCGCGCATTGGCACCGGGGGGTCGCCACCGACGGTTTCCTGATGTTCTCCTGCTTCGGGCCCGACACGCTGATGGAACTGCGGGCCCTGCACCGGCAGCTCGGCTGGCCGCCGGCCAGCCACGAGTTCACCGACATGCACGACTGGGGCGACATGCTGGTCGGCGCCGGGTTCGCCGAACCGGTGATGGACATGGAGCGCATCGTGCTGACCTGGACCAGCGCCGACGCCGCCCTGGCCGAGCTGCGCACCTTGGGGCGCAACCTGCACCCGGCCCGCTTTCCGGCCTTGCGCGGCAGGGAGTGGCGCCGCGCGCTCGGCGCCGCCCTGCCCGAGCTGGCGCCGGCCGAGGAGGGCGGCGGGCGGATCGGGCTGACCTTCGAGATCATCTACGGGCATGCCTTCAAACCGGCCCCCCGTGTCGCGCTGTCTGCGGAAAGTGCAGTGTCCTTGCGGGAAATGCGTTCCATGCTGCAGCGAGGTCGTGTAGGCAACTGAGGCCCGCTCGGTTGACCCGCTACAATTCGGCGCTGCGTGAACTCCCGGGTATTGTCCCGTGATCGAGGCCTGTCCGATTCATTTTTGACAGTCGTCGACGCACCGATTTGCTGAACTCGCCCGTGTCGAATTCCGTGTTTCGTTTTGCCACTGTTTCTGGCCAGAGCATCCACTGGTTCCTGAAGCGCAACTGCTCGGTCACGCCGAGCCAGCTCGGCTGGCTCTACGCGTCGCTCTGCGTGGTGTCGCTCGGCATCGGGACGGTCTTCTGGCTGAACGGCGCGCGGCTCGTGTTGCCGTTCGCGTGGCTCGAACTCGCCGCGGTCGGGTTCGCGTTCGTGCTTTATGCGCGGCACGCGACCGATGGCGAGAAGATCGCCTTGCAGGGCGGCAGGCTGGTGGTCGAACTCGAGAACGGCGGGCACTACGAGCGCACGGAATTCTTGCCGCACCAGGTGCGGGTCGAGCCCCAGGACAGCGATCGTTCGCTGATCGAGGTCTCGGGTCAGGGTCGTTCGGTCAGGGTGGGGCGCTATGTGCGTCCGGAGTTGCGCGCGGCGCTGGCGCGCGAGATTCGCATGGCATTGCGGGCCGCCTGAGGGGGCGCGCGCAATGACGCACCGTGGGGACCGGTGGGGTTAACAGGAAAATGAAGAAGTGAACACGATGAAGAGCAATTGGCGGAACAAGATGTGGCCGGCGAATCTGCTGCTGGCGGCCGGCGCGGCGTTCAGCGGCGCGGCGCACGCAGTCAACGACCTGCCCGGCGGTCCGTCGGTTCGTCAGTTGAACCTCCCCATCGGCGTGACCAAGATCTCCCAGGAGCAGCACTTCCTGCACACGGTGATGATGGTGCTGTGCACGGTCATCTTCGTGGCCGTGTTCGCGGTCATGTTCTATTCGATCTGGAAGCACCGCAAGTCGGTCGGACACAAGGCCGCCAACTTCCATGAATCGGTGGTGGTCGAGGTGATCTGGACCATCGTGCCCTTCCTGATCGTGATCCTGATGGCGCTGCCGGCGACCCGGGTGCTGGTGGCCCAGAAGGACACCACCAACTCCGACCTCACCATCAAGACCACCGGCTACCAGTGGAAGTGGGGCTACGACTACCTGAAGGGCGAGGGCGAGGGCCTGTCCTTCATCTCGACGCTCGACAGCTCGCAGCGCGCGATGTCCAACGCCGGCGCCCGCGGCGACATGCCCGACGACTACCTGCTGAAGGTCGACAACCCGCTGGTGGTGCCGGTCAACGCCAAGATCCGCATCATCACCACCGCCAACGACGTGATCCACGCCTTCGCGGTGCCGCAGCTCGGCGTCAAGCAGGATGCGATCCCCGGCTTCGTGCGCGACACCTGGTTCCGGGCCGAGAAGGTCGGCGACTACTACGGCCAGTGCCAGGAGCTCTGCGGCAAGGAACACGCCTACATGCCGATCCACGTGAAGGTGCTGGCCGCGGCCGACTACACCGCCTGGGTCGATGCCAAGCGCAAGGAAGCCGCCGCCAAGCAGGACGACCCGACCAAGGTCTGGACCCTGCCCGACATGCTGGCCCGCGGCGAGAAGGTCTATGCGGCCAACTGCGCGGCCTGCCACCAGGCCAACGGCCGCGGCGCCGGCCCGATCAAGGCGCTCGACGGTTCCCCGACCGTCCTCGACGCCGACCACCAGAAGCAGCTCCACGTGGTGCTCAACGGCCAGAACAACGGCGCCATGCCGGCCTGGAAGCAGCTGAGCGACACCGACATCGCAGCCGTGGTGAGCTTCACCAAGAACGCCTGGTCGAACAAGACCGGCCAGCTGGTGCAGCCCTCCGAAGTGCTGGCCGAGCGCGCCAAGGCCAAGTAAGCCGGCGCCCACGCAGAGTTTGCAAGGAAACCCAAGATGAGCGCAGTCCTCGACCCCCACGGCCACGCACCAGGTCACGACGACCATGCCCACGACGACCACCACGGCGCACCGGCCGGCTGGCGCCGCTGGGTGTTCGCGACCAACCACAAGGACATCGGCACGCTGTACCTGCTGTTCTCGTTCACCATGCTGATGGTCGGCGGCGTGCTCGCGCTGCTGATCCGCGCCGAGCTGTTCCAGCCCGGCCTGCAGCTGGTCAACCCCGAACTGTTCAACCAGTTCACCACCATGCACGGCCTGATCATGGTGTTCGGCGCCATCATGCCGGCCTTCGTGGGCTTCGCGAACTGGATGATCCCGCTGCAGATCGGCGCATCCGACATGGCCTTCGCGCGCATGAACAACTTCAGCTTCTGGCTGCTGATCCCGGCGGCGCTGATGCTGGTCGGTTCGTTCTTCATGCCCGGCGGCGCACCGGCAGCCGGCTGGACGCTCTACGCGCCGCTCACCCTGCAGATGGGCCCCTCGATGGACGCCGGCATCTTCGCGATGCACATCATGGGCGCCTCGTCGATCATGGGCTCGATCAACATCATCGTCACCATCCTCAACATGCGCGCCCCCGGCATGACCCTGATGAAGATGCCGATGTTCTGCTGGACCTGGCTCATCACCGCCTACCTGCTGATTGCCGTGATGCCGGTGCTCGCCGGTGCCATCACGATGACGCTGACCGACCGCCACTTCGGCACCAGCTTCTTCAACCCCGCCGGCGGCGGCGACCCGGTGATGTACCAGCACATCTTCTGGTTCTTCGGCCACCCCGAGGTCTACATCATGATCTTGCCGGCCTTCGGCATCATCAGCCAGATCGTGCCGGCCTTCTCACGCAAGAGGCTCTTCGGCTACGCCTCCATGGTGTACGCCACCTCGTCGATCGCGATCCTGTCGTTCATCGTCTGGGCGCATCACATGTTCACGACCGGCATGCCGCTCACCGGCCAGCTGTTCTTCATGTACGCGACCATGCTGATCGCCGTGCCCACGGCCGTGAAGATCTTCAACTGGGTCGCCACCATGTGGCAGGGCTCGATGACCTTCGAGACGCCGATGCTGTTCGCGGTCGGCTTCATCTTCGTGTTCACGATGGGCGGCTTCACCGGCCTGATCCTGGCGGTCGCCCCGATCGACACCCAGCTGCAAGACACCTACTACGTCGTCGCCCACTTCCACTACGTGCTGGTGGCCGGCTCGCTCTACGCGATGTTCGCCGGCTACTACTACTGGGCGCCCAAGTGGACCGGCGTGATGTACAACGAGACCCGCGGCAAGGTCCACTTCTGGTGGTCGCTGATCTCGTTCAACATCACGTTCTTCCCGATGCACTTCCTGGGCCTGGCGGGCATGCCGCGCCGCTATGCCGACTACCCGATGCAGTTCGCCGACTTCAATGCGGTGGCCAGCGTCGGCGCCTTCGCCTTCGGCCTGGCGCAGGTTTACTTCTTCTTCTTCATCGTGCTGCCGACCATGCTCGGCAAGGGCGAGAAGGCCCCGCAGAAGCCGTGGGAAGCGGCCGAAGGCCTCGAGTGGGAAGTCCCCTCGCCGGCGCCGTTCCACACCTTCGAGACCCCGCCGCGGCTGGACCCCACCGCGACCAAGGTGATCGGCTGAAGCGCGCCGCGACATGACGCCCGAGCAGAAAAGGAACAACCGCCGCATGGGGCTGACGCTGGCCTCCATCGCGCTGCTGTTCTTCGTCGGATTCATCGTCCGCATGGTCTGGATCGGCCGCTAGGCCGCGACGAGGGCACGGCATGGGCATCGGTCAACGCATCCGCCGCGAGAACGTCCGCATGGTCGGCAAGCTGGCCGTGGTCGCTGCCGGCATGTTCGGCTTCGGCTATGCACTGGTGCCGATGTACCGCGCGATCTGCGAAATGACCGGCATCAACATCCTGGCGCTCTCGGAGCTCCAGGTGCCGGGCGGCGCCAGCGGCGGCAACCAGGTGCGCGTGCCCGACAACACCCAGGTCGACATGAGCCGCACCATCACGGTCGAGTTCGACGCCAACGTGCGCGGGCTCTGGGACTTCAAGCCGGCCCAGCGTTCGATGGAAGTGCACCCGGGCCAGCTCAACACCGTCATGTACGAGTTCCAGAACGTCCAGAACCGCCGGATGGCGGCGCAGGCGATCCCGAGCTACGCGCCGCAGCAGGCCGCGCCCTACTTCAACAAGCTCGAGTGCTTCTGCTTCAACCAGTACACGCTCGACCCGGGCGAAAAGAAAGAGTGGCCGGTCGCCTTCGTGATCGATCCGAAGATCTCCAAGGACGTCAAGACGATCACGCTGTCGTACACCTTCTTCGAGGTCGGCGGCAAGACCCCGCCGGCCCCGGTGGCCGCCAACGGCGCGCTGGCCGTGCCTGCAACGGAGCCGCGCTCGTGAGCGTCTCGCCGTTGTCTCGCAAGGCGTCGCTGTGGCAGACCGTGAGGGCCGTCTGCTGGTCGTTCTTCGGCATCCGCAAGAACAGCGGCTACCAGGACGACCTCGCGAAGCTCAATCCCCTGCACATCATCGCGGTCGCCTTCGTCGCCGTGGCGCTGTTCGTGGCCGCGCTGATCCTGCTGGTGCGCTGGGTGGCCGCCTCCTGAATCAAGATCCCACAGAAATCGAAGCTAGAGAAGAAAACCAGGACCTGAAATGAGCTCAACCACCCACGGCACCACGCCTTACTACTTCGTGCCCGGGCCATCGGCCTTCCCGGTCATGGCCGCGACCGGCCTGCTCTTCGTCATCCTGGGCGCGGCCCAGTGGATCAACGGCCACCAATGGGGCATGTGGTCGCTGCTGGCCGGCATGATCATCTGGCTCGGCACGCTCTACGTCTGGTTCAGCGCCTCGATCCGCGAAAGCGAAGGCGGCCTGTATGGCCACAAGGTCGACCTCTCGTTCCGCTGGAGCATGAGTTGGTTCATCTTCTCCGAAGTGATGTTCTTCGGCGCCTTCTTCACCGCGCTGTGGTGGGCCCGCACCCACGCGCTGCCGGCGCTCGGCAGCCTCGACAACGCCTTGCTGTGGCCCGATTTCAAGGCCGTCTGGCCGACCACGGCGGCTGGCGTGACCGGTTCGCCCGCCGGCATCGTCGAGCCCTTCCAGACCGTCGGCCCGTTCTGGCTGCCGACCATCAACACCGCGCTGCTGCTGAGTTCCGGCGTCACGCTGACCATCGCCCACCACGCGCTGCGTGCCGGCCATCGCGCGCAGAGCGTGCGCTTCATGTGGCTGACCGTGCTGCTGGGCTTCACCTTCCTGTGCGTCCAGGGCTACGAATACCACCACCTGTACACCGAACTGAACCTCAAGCTCAGCTCCGGCGCCTACGGCTCCACGTTCTTCATGCTGACCGGCTTCCACGGCCTGCACGTGTTCATCGGCATGCTGATGCTGTTCTTCATCACCCTGCGACTGCGCCGCGGCCACTTCACGCCCGAACGGCACTTCGGCTTCGAAGGCGCCGCCTGGTACTGGCACTTCGTCGACGTGGTGTGGCTCGGCCTCTACTTCCTGGTCTATTGGCTTTGAGCATCGGCAACGGCACGACAAGAAAGCGCCGCAAGGCGCTTTTTTCATGGATCTCGTGGAACGAGCACCACCTACTTGCCGATCGGGAGGCCCCCGGGCTGGATGTAGCCGAGTTTCCACGCGAGGAGCACGCAGAGGAACAAAAGCACCGACAACCCGATCCGAACCGTGAGCGCGCGCACCATGCCGCCGCTCTTGGCGCGGCCGTTGCGCCCGTCCCTCAGCATGAAGAACAGCGCCACCGCGAGACTCGCCAGGATGCCCAGGAAGGCGAGGGCGACCAGATATTTCATGACCCCCATTATCGGCCGCCAGCGCCGCCTCCTGCCGTGAATGCGCAACCGCTCCAGACCTCTCGTCCCGGCCGTGCCGGCCGCTTCTGGTTCGTCACCGCGGTTGCCGTGCTGGTGCTCGCCGCCGCCCTTTCGCTCGGCCGCTGGCAGTTGTCTCGCGCGGCCCAGAAAGAGGCTCTGCAGGCCGAGATCGAGGCCCAGAAGAACCTGCCGCCTCTCGACCCACAGGCCTTCCTGGCGCTCGCCGACGCGACCACCGCGATGCACCGGCCGGTGCGTCTGCGCGGGCTCTGGCTGGCCCCGCACACCGTCTATCTCGACAACCGACAGATGCATGGCGTGCCGGGCTTCTACGTGCTGACGCCCTTCGCGCTCGAAGGCACCGAACAGACGGTGCTGATCCAGCGCGGCTGGATCCAGCGCAATTTCACCGACCGCGCCAAGCTGGAGCCGATCGAGACGCCGAGCGGCCTGGTCGAGGTGACGGCCCGGATCGCGCCGCCGCCCGCCCATTTGCTGGAACTGGGCAAGGGCGATGGCGCGGCGGCGCCCGCGCCCGCCGCTTCTGCCCCGGCCGCCCCGACGGCCGCGGCCACGCCCGATTCCGTGGGGTCTTCGCGCATCCGGCAGAATCTCGCCCTGGAAGCGTTCCGCGCCGAAACCGGCCTGCCCCTGCGGACCGACGTTTCCCTGCAGCAGACCGGTCCGGCCTCCGAGGGCTTGCAGCGCGACTGGCCGGCCCCCGCGCTGGGGGTCGAAAAGCACTACGGCTACGCATTCCAGTGGTTCGGCCTCGCGGCCCTCGTGGTATTCCTCTATGTCTGGTTCCAACTCATCGCCCCCTTCCGCCGTGCACGCCTTGCCCGCCGCGGCTGACGAGCCGCTCGGCCTGACCGTGCATTCGATGCCGTCGCCGCGCCAGGCCCTGGCGGGCGCCGAGGGCCGGCGCACGGTCCAGGGCCGCTGGAAGATGATCTTCGTGCTGCTGTGCTGCGCGGCCCCGGTGATCGCCTCCTACTTCACCTACTACGTGGTGCGCCCCGAAAGCCGCAGCGTCTACGGCGAGCTGATCGACCCGCAGCGACCGCTGCCGAACATCGCGGCGACGCTGCCGGACGGCACCACCCAGCGCCTGCCCTCGCTCAAGGGCCAGTGGCTGCTGCTGACCGTGGCCGATGCCGGCTGCGATGCGCTCTGCGAACAACAGCTGTACCTGCAGCGTCAGCTGCGCGAGAGCCTCGGGCGCGAAAAGGACCGGCTCGACCGCGTCTGGCTGGTCAGCGACGACAAGCCGCTGCCCGAGCGGCTCGCCAACGGCCTGCGCGGCGCCACCGTGCTGCGCCTGCCGGCGGCCGAGGTCGCCAAGTGGCTGCCGGCTGCCGCCGGCCATGCGCCGGCGGAGCACCTCTTCGTGGTCGATCCGCTGGGCAACCTGATGATGCGGTTCCCGGCCCGCATGGACGCCGCCGGCGCCAGCCGCGGCAAGCGCGACCTCGACCGGCTGCTGCGCGCCTCGTCTTCGTGGGACGAAGCCGGCCGCTGATCAACGCCATGGACACGACCTCGCTCTACGACCTCAAGCCGATCGCCTGGCTGCTGGCGGTCGGCGTCCTGCTGGCCCTCGGTCCGCTGGTCTGGGTCTGGCGCCGCAACGCCGGCGCCGCTGCCGCGCGCCGGCTGCATGCGCTGACCGTCCTGACCCTGTTCCTGACCTTCGACCTGACCCTGTTCGGCGCCTTCACCCGCCTGAGCGATTCGGGCCTGGGCTGCCCCGACTGGCCCGGCTGCTACGGCAACGCCAGCCCGGTCGGTGCCCGGCACGACATCGCGATGGCGCAGGCCGCCCAGCCGACCGGGCCGGTGACGCACAGCAAGGCCTGGGTCGAGATGGTCCACCGCTACCTGGCCACCGGGGTCGGCTTCCTGATCCTGGTGCTGGCGATCGCGACCTGGGTCGCGCGCCGCCGCCAACGCCGGCCCGACCACCGCGGCGAGCGTGCGCTCAGCGCCTGGTGGCCCGCGGCCACGCTGGCCTGGGTCTGCCTGCAGGGCGCCTTCGGTGCCCTGACCGTCACCTGGAAGCTGTTCCCGGCCATCGTGACGCTGCACCTGATGGGCGCCGTGGTGCTGCTGGCGCTGCTGTGCATCCAGGCCGTGCGCTACCAGCAGGCGGCGACGCAGCGCCTGCCGACGCCCCTGCCGTCGCCGCTGCGCAGCCTTCTTGTCGGCACCACCGCCTTGCTCGCGCTGCAGATCGCCCTGGGCGGCTGGGTCAGCACCAACTATGCGGTGCTGGCCTGCACCCAGTTCCCGACCTGCCAGGACAGCTGGTGGCCGCCGATGGACTTCGCCCAGGGCTTCCAGGTCTGGCGCCACCTGGGCGAGACCGCCGCCGGCAGCCCGATCGATTTCGCGGCGCTCACCGCCATCCACTACGTGCACCGCCTGATGGCCTACCTCGTGTTCGTCGCCATCGGGCTGCTGGCCTGGCGGCTGCGCCGCATCCGGCCGCTGCGTGCCCAATCGCGCTGGCTGGCAGGCCTGGCCCTGCTGCAGCTCGCCAGCGGCCTCGGCAACGTGCTGCTCGGATGGCCGCTCGCGGCGGCCCTGCTCCACACCGGCGGCGCCGCCGCGCTCGCGGTGGTGCTGACCTGGACCCTCTGCGAAAGCCGTCGCGAAGGCGCGCGCAGCGCGGCCGGCGCCGGCGCCCGTGTTCCCAAAATGGAGGTGGCCCGATGAGCGCCCCCGTGTCTGTCCCCGCCCCGACCACCGCCAGCGTGCTGCGCCAGTTCTATGCGCTGACCAAGCCGCGGGTGGTGCAACTGATCGTCTTCTGCGCCCTGATCGGCATGGTGCTCGCGGTGCCCGGCGTGCCGTCGCTGGCCGATCTGCAGCAGGGCGCACTCGCCTGCCTCGGGATCTGGCTGGTCGCCGGCGCGGCGGCCGCCTTCAACTGCCTGGTCGAGAAGGGCATCGACGCCAAGATGAAGCGCACCGCCTGGCGGCCGACGGCGCGCGGGCAACTGAGCGACAAGCAGGCGCTGATCTTCTCGGCCGGGCTCTGCGCCGCCGGCTCGGCGCTTCTTTGGTTCACCGTGAACCCGCTGACCATGTGGCTGACCTTCGCCACCTTCGTCGGCTACGCGGTGGTCTACACCGTCATCCTGAAGCCGCTGACGCCGCAGAACATCGTGATCGGCGGCGCCTCGGGCGCGATGCCGCCGGTGCTGGGCTGGGCCGCGATGACCGGTGACGTCGGCCCCGAGGCGCTGATCCTGTTCCTGATCATCTTCCTGTGGACGCCGCCGCACTTCTGGGCCCTGGCCCTGTACCGGGTCGAGGACTACCGCAAGGCCGGCCTGCCGATGCTGCCCGTGACGCACGGCAACGAGTTCACGCGGCTGCAGGTGCTGCTCTACACATTCATCCTCTTCGCCGCCTGCCTGATGCCCTTCATCTACGGCATGAGCGGCTGGCTCTATCTGGTGGTCGCGATCGGCGTCAGCATCGGCTTCACCGGCTATGCCTTCGCGCTGTGGCGGAACTATTCCGACGCGCTGGCGCGCAAGACCTTTCGCTTTTCACTGATCCACCTGAGCGTGCTGTTCGCGGCGCTGCTGGTCGACCACTACCTCCAATGACCGAATCCATGAACAAGCGCCAAGCACTCCGGACCCTGGCCTGGGTCGGCGTCGCCGCGGCCGCGGGCGTCCAGCTCGCCGGCTGCACCGAGGCCAAGCCCAGCTTCAATGCGGTCGACATCACGGGCGCCGACTACGCCCGCGACTTCTCGCTGACCGATGCCGACGGCAAGGTCCGCACCCTGGCCGATTTCAAGGGCAAGGCGGTGGTGCTGTTCTTCGGCTACGCGCAGTGCCCCGACGTCTGCCCGACCACCATGAGCGAGATGGCGCAGGTCAAGCAGCAGCTGGGTGCCGATGGCGACAAGTTGCAGGTGGTGTTCGTCACGGTCGACCCGGCGCGCGACACGCCCGAGGTCATGAAGGCCTACATGGGCGCCTTCGACCCGTCGTTCGTGGCGCTGATCCCGACGCCCGACCAGCTCGCCGCGGTGGCCAAGGACTTCAAGGTCTACTTCAAGAAGGTCGAGGGCAAGACGCCGACCAGCTATTCGATGGACCACTCGGCGGCCAGCTTCGTCTACGACCCGCAGGGCCGGTTGCGGCTGTACGCGCGCTACGGCGCCGGCGTGGCCCCGATGGTGTCGGACCTCAAGACCCTGCTCAAGTCCTGAACCCGTGGCGTCGGTCGACCACCTGAAGCAGCGCAAGGGCGCCTTCCGCATCGCGTTGATCCCGCCCGAGGTGCTGGACGCGCTCAACGACGGCCTGCTCGAGACCGTCAACCTCAACGAATTCATGGCGCTGGAGCTGCCCCGGCTGGCGCGCAGCGTGGCGGCGCAGATCGGGCTCGACCCGGCCAGCGAACGGCTGGCCGACACCTGCGCCATGCTGCCCGCGTTCAAGCCGATGCAGCGCCACGGCCACATCGCGCGGGCGTTCTACGACCTGGCCGGCGCCCACCCCGAGCGCGACGCCGTGGCCCACCGCCTGGCCACCCATGCGAGCGACGTGGCGCGCTGCTGGGCGACCCAGTGGCTCCCGATGTCGGGGCTCGCGCTGCCCGAGCAGCTGGCGGCGGTGCGCCGCTTTGCCGCCGATCCGCATTTCGGCGTCCGCGAGATGGCCTGGATGGGGGTGCGCGAGGCGACCATCCGCGCGCTCGACCAGGCGCTGGCCCTGCTCCAGCCCTGGACCGCCGATCCCGATCCGAACATCCGCCGCTTCGCCAGCGAGCTGACCCGTCCGCGCGGGGTCTGGTGCCCCCAGATCGAGCGGCTCAAGGCCGAGCCCTGGCTGGCCCTGCCGCTGCTGGAGCCGCTGCGCGCCGACCCCAGCCGCTACGTCCAGAACTCGGTCGCCAACTGGCTCAACGATGCCAGCCGGACCCAGCCGGACTGGGTCGAAGCCACCTGCGAGCGCTGGCTGGCCGACAGCGATGCCGCCGAAACCCGCTACATCGCGCGCCGGGCATTGCGCACGCTGGCCAAGCGGCCGCCCGAAGAAGCAGCCTGACAACGAAAAAGCCCGGCGCGGGCCGGGCTTTTTTCGGGGGCGGAGCCGCTCAGGCGTATTCGGCCAGGGCCTTCTTCATCTTCTTCATCGCGGCGACCTCGATCTGGCGGATGCGCTCGGCGCTCACGCCATAGACCGCGGCCAGGTCGTGCAGGGTCATGCCGCCCGAACCGTCGTCGTTGACCTTGAGCCAGCGCTCCTCGACGATGCGGCGGCTGCGGTCGTCCAGCGCCTCGAGCGCGGTCGAGATGCCGTCGGTCGACAGGCGGTCGCGCTGGCGCGATTCGATCTGCGCGGTCGGCTCCTGCGTGGCGTCGGCCAGGTAGGCGATCGGGCCGAAGCCTTCGTCGCCGTCGTCGGACGGGCTCGGGTCGAGCAGCACGTCGCCGCCCGAGAGCCGGGTTTCCATCTCGAGCACTTCCTCGGGCTTCACGTTGAGCCGGGTGGCCATCTGCGACACCTCGTCAGGGCTCAGCGTCTCGCGGTGGGTGCCCGCATCGGCGGCGGCCGAATCGGCCTTGAAACCCTGCTTCATGGAGCGCAGGTTGAAGAACAGCTTGCGCTGGGCCTTGGTCGTCGCGACCTTGACCATGCGCCAGTTCTTCAGGATGTACTCGTGGATCTCGGCCTTGATCCAGTGCATGGCGTAGCTCACCAGCCGGACGCCCTGGTCGGGATCGAAGCGTTTCACGGCCTTCATGAGGCCGACATTGCCTTCCTGGATCAGGTCGCCGTGCGGCAGCCCGTAGCCCAGATATTGGCGGGAGATAGACACAACAAGGCGCAGATGCGACAAGATAAGCGCACCAGCAGCTTCGAGATCGTTGTTGTCGCGCAGTTTGCGCGCAAAGCCCTGCTCTTCTTCGAGCGTGAGCAACGGCAGGCGGTTGGCTGCCGAGATGTAGGCGTCCAAGTTACCCAGCGGCGGGACCATCGACCACGGATTGGCGACGGCGAGCTGGTTGGCAGAGGCTCCAGACAGTGTTGTCATTCGGGGAACTCCTTCGTTCATGGCCATATTAGCACTCGGTTAGAGGGAGTGCTAAGCTAAGGGTTCCCACCTATTTTCTATGGGGCCGATAGCCTTTTCCAGCGCCTACCAGCGAATGCCGAGGCGAGAGAAAAGCAGCGACAGCACGAACAAAGGGCCGACCCAAAGGTATTGGATGTCCTCGAAGAAGGAAGGTTTCCGCCCTTCGATCTTGTGGCCGATGAACTGGAAGATCCAGGCCACCACGAAGATGGCGGCGGAAATCGGCAGCACAAGGTCCCCCATGGCGTGGACCAGCGCCAGTGCGGCGGCCGTGGCCGCGAGCATCGCCACCAGGAAGACCGGCGCCCGCAGCCCGACGTAATAGACCGCGCTGGCCGCCACGAAGGCATAGGCCACCCAGGGATGGAGAGCGAACAGCAGCCCGACGATGCTGACCATGATCGCTGGGATCGCGACCACGTGGATCGCCTCGTTGGTCGGGTTGCGGTGGCTCTCGCCATAGTGGGCGAGCAGGCGGTCGACCTTGCGGTCGGCGCCGGCGAGGGGGGCGGAAGCGGTGTTCATGCGGGTCTCCGGGGCCTCTTGGCGGGCTCCGGCCATGATGCCAGAGCGCCCCGCGGCGCACAAATTAGCCGAGGAGGGCCTGAGCGAACTCGCGCGCGTCGAAGGTTTCCAGGTCCTCGAGCTTCTCGCCGACGCCGATGAAATAGACCGGGATCGGCCGTTCGCGCGCGATCGCGCACAGCACGCCGCCCTTGGCCGTACCGTCGAGCTTGGTCACGACCAGCCCGGTCAGGCCCAGCGCCTCGTCGAAGGACTTGACCTGCGCCAGCGCGTTCTGGCCGGTGTTGCCGTCGATCACCAGCAGCACCTCGTGCGGCGCCGTCGGGTCGGCCCGGTTGACCACCCGCTTGATCTTCTTGAGCTCGTCCATCAGGTGGATCTGGGTCGGCAGCCGGCCGGCGGTGTCGACCAGCACCACGTCCTTGCCGCGCGCCTTGCCGGCATTGACCGCGTCGAAGCTCACGGCAGCCGGATCGCCGCCCTCCTGGCTGACGATCTCGACCGTGTTGCGGTCGGCCCAGACCAGCAACTGCTCGCGCGCCGCGGCGCGGAAGGTATCGGCCGCCGCCAGCAGCACCGAGGCACCCTCGTTGGCCAGGTGCTTGGTGAGCTTGCCGATCGAGGTGGTCTTGCCGGCGCCGTTGACGCCGGCGACCATGATCACGGTCGGCGTGTGCTCGCCGATGACCAGCGATTTCTCCAGCGGGCGCAGCAGGTCGGCGATGGCGTCCGCCAGCAGCAGCTTGACCTGTGCCGCGTCGCTCGCCATGGTGCTCTTGACGCGGCGGCGCAGGTCTTCGAGCAGGTGCTCGGTGGCCTTGACCCCGGTGTCGGCCATCAGCAGCGCTTCCTCGAGTTCTTCGTAGAGTGCGTCGTCGATCTGGGCGTTGACGAAGGTGGCGGCGATGCTGTTGCCGGTCTTGCGCAGACCGTTCTTGAGCTTGCCGAGCCAGCCGCTGCGCGCGGGTTCGGCCGCTGGCGCGGGAGGGTGAGGGGGAGGTGGTGGAGGCGGGGGCGATTCGGGCACCGGCGGCAACGCAGCGGGCAGGGCCGGCGGAGCCGCGGAAGGCGCGGGCACCGGGGCCGGCACCGCGACGGGGGCAGGAGGTGTCGGCGCAGCCACGGGGGCTGGCGGCGGCGGCTCCACCACAGGCGCCGCCTTGCCGCCGAACCAGCTGGAGGGCGAAAAGACCGATTTGGGGGCGGGCGCGGGCGATTCGGCCGGCGGGGCCGCCGGCTCCGGAGCCGGCGCCGGGCTCTCGACCGCAGGTTTTTTCTTGAAGAAACTGAACATTGGGCGCTTTTTACAATCCGAGCCATTCTATGAAACACCCCTTGCCACGCCGCGCTGCGTCGGTCGCGGTGCTGGCTTCGGTGCTGTTGGCACTGCCGAGCCTGCCTGCGCTGGCCCAGTCCGCCCATTCGCCCACCGCCGAGACGGCCGCGCCCACGGCGCCGGTTCCGGCCCGGCAATTCACGCTTTCCAACGGCATGACCCTGATCGTCAAGCCCGACCGCCGGGCGCCGACCGCGGTCCAGATGCTCTGGGTCCGGGTCGGGTCGGTCGACGAGGTCGACGGCACTTCGGGCGTCGCCCACGTGCTCGAGCACATGATGTTCAAGGGCAGCAAGCAGCTCAAGCCGGGCGAGTTCTCGCGCCGCGTGGCTGCGCTCGGCGGGCGCGAGAACGCCTTCACCACCCGCGACTACACCGGCTACTACCAGCAGATTCCGGCCGGCCAGCTGGAGCAGGTGATGAAGCTCGAATCCGACCGCTTCGCCAGCAACCAGTGGCCCGACGACGAATTCAAGCGCGAGATCGAGGTCGTCAAGGAGGAGCGCCGGATGCGCACCGACGACCAGCCGCGGGCGCTGCTCGGCGAACAGCAGAACGCGGCGATCTTCACCGCCTCGCCCTACCACCGCCCGGTGGTCGGCTGGATGAGCGACCTCGAAGCGATGACGCCGGCCGACGCCCGCGCCTTCTTCCAGCGCTGGTACGTGCCGTCCAATGCGGCGATCGTGGTGGCCGGCGACGTCGATGTCGACCAGGTGCGGGCCTGGGCCGAGAAATACTACGGCTCGATCCCGACCCGTGCCGTGCCGGAGCGCAAGCCGCGCTCCGAGCCGGCGCAGCGCGGCGTGCGCCGGGTCGAATTCAAGGCGCCGGCCGAGCAGGCCTATGTGTCGCTGGCCTTCCGCGCGCCGCAGATCTCGACCGGCGACGCTTTCGGTGCCGCGGCCGACAGCGACGCCTATGCGCTGGTGGTGCTGGCGGCCCTGCTCGACGGCTATCCCGGTGCCCGGCTCGACCGCGCCCTGACGCAGGGGCCCGACCGCGTGGCCGATTCGGCCGGCGCCTATGCAGGCTTCATCGGCCGCGGGCCGCAGATATTCGGGCTCGACGGCGTGCCCGCCGCCGGCAAGACGCCCGAGGCGGTGGAGGCCGCGCTGCGCGCCGAGGTCGCCAAGGTGGCGCGCGAGGGCGTCGGCGCGGCCGAACTGGCCCGCGTCAAGACCCAGTGGGTGGCGAGCGAGACCTACAAGCTCGACTCGGTGATGGCCCAGGCCCGCGAGCTCGGCAGCAACTGGGTGCAGGGCCTGCCGCTGGACGCCAGCGAGCGGATCATCGCGAAGCTGCAGGCGGTCACGGCCGAGCAGGTGCAGGCGGTGGCGGCGAAATACTTCGGCGACGACCAGATGACGGCCGCCGTTCTGCGGCCGCTGCCGCCCGAACCCAACCGCCGCCCGCGCGGTTTTGCAGCGCCTGCCGGCGATCTGCGTTGAAACGAGGTTGCATCCCCATGTTCGACACACGACAGTTCGCGCTGCGCAGCCTGCTGGCCGGCGCCGCGCTTTTCATCGGCGCCGCCGCCCAGGCCGCCATTCCGATCCAGCACTGGAGCCTCGCGAACGGTGCCAAGGTCTACCTGGCCGCCACCAACGCGCTGCCGATCGTCGATGTCCAGGTCGACTTCGACGCCGGTGGGCGGCGCGACCCTCCGGCCCAGGCCGGCTTGGCCTCGATGACCGCAGGGATGGTCGAGAAAGGCATTCGTGCGAACGGCAGCGACCCCGCCTTGGACCAGAACGCCTTGGGCGAAGCCTGGGCCGATCTCGGCGCCAATTTCGACGCCGGTGCCGGCTCCGACCGCACCAGCTTCACCTTGCGCACGCTGTCCGATCCGGTGCTGCTCGACAAGGCGGTGCGCCTGGCCGCGCGCGAGATCGGCGAGCCGGCCTTCCCCGAGGACGTCTGGAAGCGCGAGCGCGAGCGCATCGGGGCCTCGATCCGGGAAGCCAACACCAAGCCCGCCACCCGGGTCGAGCGGGCCTTTTCGCAGGGCGTCTACGGCACCCATCCCTACGGCCTGGAGACCACCGAGGCCACGCTGGCTCAGATCGACGTCGCCGCGATGCGTGCGCGCTATGCGCAGCTGATCGTGCCCTGCCGCGCCAAGATCAGCATCGTCGGCGCCGTCACGCGGGCGCAGGCCGACGGCATCGCCGCCACGCTGCTGTCGCGGCTGCCCGCCGGGGGCGCTTGCGCCGCGCTGCCGGCGGTGCCCGAAGTGCAGCCGCTGGCGGCGCCCAAGGACGATCGCATCCCTTTCGATTCGGCCCAGGCCCACGTGCTGATCGGCCAGCCCGGCTATCGGCGCGCCGACCCCGACCACTTCGCGCTCACGCTCGGCAACTACGTGCTCGGCGGCGGTGGCTTCGTCTCGCGCCTGACCGAGCAGGTGCGCGAGAAACGCGGGCTGGCCTACAGCGTCTACAGCGGCTTCTCGCCGGGCCTGCATGCGGGCGCCTTCCGCATCGGTTTCCAGACCCGGCCCGACCAGGCCGATGAAGCCGTCAAGGTCTCGAAGGACGTACTGGCGAAGTTCGTCGCCGACGGCCCGACCGAGGCCGAGCTCAAGGCCGCGAAAGACAACCTGATCGGCGGCTTTCCGCTGCTGCTGGACAGCAACCGGAAGCTGCTCGGCAACGTCGCCAACATCGCCTGGAACGACCTGCCGCTCGACTACCTCGAGACCTGGACCGCGCGCGTGAACGCGATCACCGTGGCCGACGTCAAGGCGGCCTTCGCGCGCAAGCTCCAGCCGGAGAAGATGGTGACGGTGGTGGTGGGCGGGCAACCTTGAAGGCCCGGTGCAGGCGGCTGCCGTTAAGCTCCCGGGTGTGAAACCAAAGTCCCGAACACCCGCCCCCGCGGCACCGGCCAAGCCAGCCAAACTCGCCAAGGCACCGCATTTCGTCCGCATCATCGGCGGCCAGTGGAAGCGAACCCGCCTCGCGGTCGCCGACAAGCCCGGCCTGCGCCCGACTCCCGACCGGGTGCGCGAAACCCTCTTCAACTGGCTCGCCAGCCTGGCCGGCGTCGGCGGCGGCGAGCTGCCCGGCTGGCAGTGCGTCGATGCCTTCGCCGGCACCGGCGCGATCGGCCTCGAAGCCGCCTCGCGCGGCGCCGCCTCGGTGCTGCTGTGCGAACAGGACCCGGCACTGGTCGCCCAGCTCCAGGGCCTGAAGGCCAAGCTCGGCGCCGACGCCGTGCGCGTCGAGCGCGGCAACGGCGTCACGGCGCTCGAGCGGGTGCCGGCCGGGAGCCTGCATGCGGTGTTCCTGGACCCGCCGTTCGAGAACCCCGCCTTGTACGAGCCGGCCCTGCGTGCGGCCCTGCGGGCTCTGCGGCCCGAGGGCGTGGTCTACCTGGAGGCCGCCCGGCGCTGGAGCGACGACGAGCTCGCCGCGCTCGGCCTTTCGGTCTTCCGCTACCTGAAGGCCGGCGCCGTGCACGCCCACCTTCTGCAGGCCGCGGCAAGCCCCGCTGCATAATCCGCCGAACCTGGCCGACGGCGGCCGAATCAGGAGGAAAGAAGCATGTCCAGCAACGTGATCGCCGTATATCCCGGCACCTTCGACCCCATGACGCTCGGTCACGAGGACGTGGTGCGGCGCGCGACCCAGCTGTTTTCGCGGGTCATCGTCGCGGTGGCAGCGGGACACCACAAGAAGGCCTTGTTCACGCTGCAGGAGCGCATCGACATGGCGCGCGACGCCGTCAAGCCCTACAGCGACCAGGTCACGGTCGAGAGCTTCTCGGGCCTGCTGCGCGACTTCGTGGTCGCCCGCGGCGGCAAGGCGATGGTGCGCGGCCTGCGCGCCGTGACCGACTTCGACTACGAGTTCCAGCTGGCCGGCATGAACCGTTCGCTCATGCCCGAGGTCGAGACTGTGTTCCTGACGCCGAGCGACAAGTACCAGTTCATCTCCAGCACCTTCGTTCGCGAGATCGCGATGCTGGGCGGCGAGGTCGACAAGTTCGTCTCGCCCAACGTCCAGGACAGCCTGCTCGCCAAGGTCCGCGGCCTCGTGCGCGAATGAGCCCCCGCCCGGCCGCTCCGAAGGGGGCTCGCACCGCAGTGCGAAGCACGGAGGTTGCCGTTTGACCCCCCAGCCGCTTCGGCTGCATTCGCTGGGCGAGGCCGCCTTGCTGTGCGAGCTGCCGGCGCCGGCGACGCTCGTCCAGCAGCAGCGCATCTGGGCGCTGGCCGCGGAAGCGATGCAGTGGCGCGGCGTGCAGGAGGTGCTGCCGGGCATGAACAACCTGAGCCTGCTGTTCGATCCGGCGCAGATCGATGTCGTCGAACTCGAGATGCAGGTGCTGTCGGCCTGGCCGCAACTGGCCGCGGCCGGCATTCAGGGCCGGCAGGTCGAGATCCCGGTCGCCTATGGCGGCGAATCCGGCCCCGACTTGGCCGAGGTCGCCCGCCACACGGGCCTGTCGCCGGCCGAGGTCGTGAAGCGGCACAGCGCGGGTCACTACGTGGTGTACCTACTCGGCTTCCTGCCGGGCTTCGCCTTCATGGGCGGCCTGCCGCCGGAGCTGGCGACGCCGCGGCGCAAGGAGCCGCGCCTGGCCGTGCCGGCGCGTTCGGTGGGCATCGGCGGCGAGCAGACCGGCATCTACCCGCTGGTCTCGCCGGGCGGCTGGCAGCTGATCGGCCGCACCTCGCTGGAGATGTTCGATCCGGGCGCGGCCGAGCCGACCCTCCTGCGGCCGGGCGACCAGGTGCGTTTCGTGGTCGAAAGCATGGAAGCCTGATGACGGGCGCTTCCGGACTCACGGTCCTGCGACCGGGCATGCTGGCCTCGGTGCAGGATCTCGGGCGTCCGGGCCACCGCCAGCTCGGCATCTGCCCGGGCGGCGCGCTGGACACGCTGGCCCTGACCCTCGCCAACCGGCTGGCCGGCAACCCCGACGGCGCCGCCGGCCTCGAACTCACGATGGGCGGCTGCGAGATTCGCTTCGAGGTCCCGTCCCGCATCGCGCTCGCCGGCGACGACTTCGGCGCCACGCTCGACGGCGTGCCGCTGTGGCCGTGCTGGAGCCTGCCGGTGGCCGCGGGGCAGGTGCTCAAGCTGGCCGGGGCCAATCGGTCGGCACTGAAGGCCGGGCTGCGCAGCTGGCTGGCGGTGGCCGGCGGGATCGATGTCCCGGTGATCCTCGGCTCGCGCAGCACCGACCTCAAGGCCGGTTTCGGCGGCCACCACGGGCGGGCCCTCAAGAAGGGCGACAAGCTGGCACTCGGCACGACGGCACTGGACGCGCAGCAGCTGGCGCGGCGGCCCTTCGGCGTGCGCAGCCCCGACCCGGGCCGCGGCAGCGACGGCGCGACCGTGCTGCGGGTCATGCCCGGCCCCGAGTTCGAGCAGTTCACGATCGCGTCGCGCGAGGCGCTGTGGGGCGGGTCCTGGCGCCTCACGCCGCAGAGCAACCGCATGGGGAGCCGGCTCGAGGGCTTCGAGCTCAAGCGCCGGCGCGCCGTCGACATGCTGTCTTCGGGCGTGATCCCGGGCACGATCCAGGTGCCGCCTGCGGGCCAGCCGATCATCCTGATGGGCGATGCCCAGACCACCGGCGGCTATCCGCGCATCGGCGTGGTGATCCGCGCCGACCTCTGGAAGCTGGCGCAGGCGCCGCTCAATGGCCGGCTGCGGCTGCAGCAGGTCGATTCGGCACAGGCGCTGGCGGCCTGGGACGAGCGCCGGCGCTATCTCTCGCAGGTGGCGCAAGGCCTGGCGTCGGCGGGGTGGATCGCACCGGCGCAGAATCCTCCCCAAGGAGAAAGCGATGCAGATTGACCTCAACGCCGACCTCGGCGAGGGATGCGACAACGACGAGGCCCTGCTCGGGCTGGTGAGCTCGGCCAACATCGCCTGCGGCTGGCACGCCGGCGACGCCCGCACCATGCAGCAGTGCGTGCGCTGGGCGATCGCCAACGGCGTCGCGATCGGCGCCCACCCGAGCTTCCCGGACCGCGAGAACTTCGGCCGCAGCACCATGCACCTGCCGCCCGAGGAGATCGTCGCCGGCGTGCTCTATCAGATCGGCGCGCTGGCCGCGATCGTCAAGGCCGAAGGCGGCCGGCTGGCCCACGTCAAGCCACACGGCGCGCTCTACAACCAGGCGGTCAAGGAGCCGGCGCTGGCCGAGGCGATCTGCGAGGCGGTGCGCCGCTTCGATCCCTCGCTGCGCTATTTCGGGCTGGCCGGAAGCGGCATGATCGGCGCGGCCGAGCGCGCCGGCCTGCGGCCGGTCGAGGAGGTCTTCGCAGACCGCGGCTACATGCCCGACGGCAGCCTGGTGCCGCGCAGCCAGCCGGGCGCCCTGATCGACGACGAAGAAGCCTCGCTGGCCCAGACCCTGTCGCTGGTGCGCGACCGGCAGGTGCGCGCCATCGACGGCAGCCTGGTGGCGGTGAATGCGCAGACGGTCTGCCTGCATGGCGACGGCCCGCATGCGCTGGCCTTCGCGCGCCGCATCCGCGAGCGGCTGGCGGCCGAAGGCATCGCGGTCGCGGCGACGTGAACGTCCTGCTGACCGGCTTCGAGCCCTTCGACCGGGAGACGGTCAATCCGTCCTGGGAGGCCGTGCGCGCGCTCGACGGCTGGCGCCAGGGCGCTGTCGTGGTGCATGCGCGCCGCATCCCCTGCGTCTTCGGCGCCGCGCTGCGCGCGCTCGACACGGCGATCGACGAACTGCAGCCGCAGCTGGTGCTCGCCGTCGGCCAGGCCGGCGGCCGCAGCGAGTTCACGCCCGAACGGGTGGCGATCAATGTCGACGACGGCCGCATCGGCGACAACGCCGGGCACCAGCCGATCGACCAACCGGTGGTGGCGGGCGCGCCCGCGGCCTACTTCTCGACCTTGCCGATCAAGGCCATGGTGCGCGACCTGCGGGCCGCGGGCATCCCGGCCGCGGTGTCGAACAGCGCCGGCACCTTCGTCTGCAACCACCTGTTCTTCGGGTTGATGCACCGGGCCGCGACCCGCCCGGTGCCCGGCATGCGGGCTGGCTTCATCCACGTCCCGTACCTGCCCGAGCAGGTGGCGCGACTGCCGGGGCAGCCGAGCATGGCGCTGGCCACCATGGTCGCCGCGCTGCGCGTCGCGATCGCCACGTCGCTCGCGGTCGGCGAGGACATCCGCGAGACCGGCGGCCAACTGCACTGATCGCGGTTTCCGAAAGTCCGGGGTGCGTGCCGTGCGGTGCTGCCGAGGATGAACCGCCGACTTGACGGCTCACGCCGATGGCGTGCTCTGCGCAGCGAGATAAAGGAGGAGCCCGAAGGGCGGGGGACATTTGCGGAGCAGAGCCCATCGTCGGCGTGAGCCCACCCCGAACATCGGACCTATGGCGCGACCAGCAGGCGCTGCAGCCAGGGCCCCAGCGTGGCGTTGACGAGCTCCGGCCGCTCCATCGTGAGCATGTGGCCGCATTGCGGGACCCAGACCAGCTCGGCCTGCGGCACCAGGCCGGCGATCTCGCTCGAGCACTCGGGTGGCGTCAGGCGATCGCCGTCGCCGCACATCACCAGCACCGGACAGCGCAGCGAGGGCAGGTGGGGGCGGGCGTCCGGGCGCGCCATCAGGGCTCGGTTCTGCCGCACCAGTTGCGCCGCGCCGGCATCGAGCACCAGTTCGACGTAGCGCCGCAGCAGTGGGGCATCGCCGCCGCGCGAGCTGTGGAAGGCGAAGCCGGCGTTCAGCTCGATCACGTCGCGGGCCTCGCCGTTCTCGAACAGCTCGATCGCCGAACGCCGCAGTTCGAACATCTCGGGCGTTTCGGCGCGCGCGTTGGTGCCGAGCAGGGCCAGCCCGGCGATGCGCGCGGGCGCCTGCCGCGCGACCTCCATCGCGACCATGCCGCCCATCGAGGCTCCGCAGAGGATCAGCGAGCCCGGGTGGTCGGCCAGCACGGCGGCGGCCATGGTCTCGATGCGGTCGCAGCGCATGTGGGCGTCGCTCACGCGGACATCGAGCGCCGGGGGCAGGGCCGGCCGCTGGGCCTCCCAGAGGCGTTCGTCGCAGGCGAGTCCGGGGAGCAACACGAGGCTTGGCATGCCCGGATTCTCGGTGAAGCCGCGAACGGTCGCGTGCCTGACACCGGCTGCGGGGAGAATAGACCCTGCCTATGTCCACTCCCACCGAACTCATCCTGATCCGCCACGGCGAGACCGACTGGAACCGCGAGCTGCGTTTCCAGGGCCACATCGACGTGCCCCTCAACGACATGGGTCACGAGCAGGCGCGCCGCCTCGGGCTGCGCCTGGCCGGCGAACCGGTGCAGCAGCTGATCAGCAGCGACCTGATGCGGGCGCAGCAGACCGCGGCGCCGGCCGCGCGGCAGCTCGGGCTCGAGATCCTCACCACCGTCTCGCTGCGCGAGCAGAACTTCGGCATCGTCGAGGGGATGCGCGCCGAAGAGATCCAGGCCCGGCATCCGCGTGCCTGGGAGGACTGGCTGAAGTTCAGCGAGGACCATGCGATGCCCGAAGGCGAATCGCCGCGCCAGTTCCACGCCCGCATCATCGAGGCGCTGGGCCGCATCGCGACCGCCAACACGGGGCAGCGGCTTTTGGTGGTCACCCACGGCGGCGTGCTCGACATGGTCTGGCGCACCGCGCGCGGGCTGGGACTCAACGGGCCGCGCCAGAGCGACATTCCCAATGCCGGCTTCAACCGAATCCGCATCGCCGAGGCCGCGAAGCCCGACCAGATCGAGATCGTCGACTGGGCCGATACGCGGCATCTGGCTGACCTGCCGGAGCAGCCTACGTACGACCAGCGGCGGCATTCCTGAGACTTTGCGGGACAGACCAAGAACTGCGCAGCAGTTTTTGCTCTGTCCTCAACTGACTAGAGGAGCCCGCTCCCATGCCCTACGCGACCACCCGCGAACTCGTCGAAGCCCTGCATTCCGGCAAGACCTCCGCAGCCACACTGCTGGCGGATTCCATCGCGCGAATCGAACAGTTCGACCCGGCGCTCAACGCCGTCGCAGTGCGCGATTTCGAGCGTGCCCGCGTGGCCGCGCTGGCCGCCGATGCCGCGCTGGCGCGGGGCGATCGCCGCCCGCTGCTGGGCGTACCGGTCACGGTCAAGGAGGCCTTCAACGTCGAGGGCCTGCCGACCACCTGGGGCATCCCCGGCACCGGGCAGCCGCCCGCGGCCGAGGACGCGGTGCTGGTGCGCCGGCTCAAGGCGGCCGGCGCCATCGTCATCGGCAAGACCAACGTGGCGATGCAGCTGGCGGACTGGCAGTCGAGCAATCCGGTCTACGGCCGCACCAACAATCCCTGGGACCTGGCGCGCACGCCCGGCGGCTCGTCGGGCGGCGGTGCGGCGGCGCTGGCGGCGGGCTACGTGTCGCTCGAGTTCGGCTCCGACCTGGTCGGCTCGCTGCGCGTGCCGGCCCATTTCTGCGGCGTCTTCGCGCACAAGCCCACGCACGGACTGGTGCCGATGCGCGGCAGCGCGCCGCCGGGCACGCCGGCCCTGTCGGCCGACCCCTGGGTCGACCTCGCGGTGGTCGGCCCGATGGCGCGCAGCGCCGCCGACCTGGCGCTGGCGCTCGATGCCATCGCCGGCCCGGACGATGCGCAGGCGATTGCGTACCGGCTGGCGCTGCCGCCGTCGCGCCATGCCGCGCTGGCGGATTTCCGCGTGCTGTTGCTCGACACCCATCCGCTGGTGCCGACCTCCGCGGCGGTCCGTTCGGCCTTGCAGCGTCTGGCCGACGGCCTGGCGCGCGCCGGCTGCCGGGTCGAGCGCGGCAGCCCGCTGCTGCCCGACCTGGCCCGGGTGGCGTCGCTCTGGGGCCAGCTCTTGTGGGCCCAGCTCGGTGCGGACATGCCGGGCGCCGAAGCGGGGATCAGCCATCGCGACTGGATTCACGCCGATCGCATGCGCGCCGCCACGGCGCACCGGTGGCGCGCCTTGTTCGCCCAGTGGGACGTGGTGCTGTGCCCGGTGTCGCCGACGCCGGCCTTCCCGCACGATCCGGGCGAGATGGAGACCCGGCGGCTGCGGATCGACGACCACGAGATCGCCTACAAGGACCAGTCGCCCTGGTCGAGCCTGGCGACGCTGACCGGGCTGCCCGCGACCGCGATGCCGATCGGCCTGAGCGAGGAGGGGCTGCCGGTCGGCGTGCAGATCATCGGCCCGTACCTGGAGGACCGCACGACCATCGCCTTCGCCGAGGCCGTGGAGCGCGCCTTCGGCGGCTTCGTCCCGCCGCCTGGCTACGGCGGCTGATCTGCCCATAATGGGCGCCTCCACGAGGTGCACACATGGCGCAACTGTCCGCACGAGAGATCGCGCAGTACCAGTCCGAAGGCTGGGTGATCCCGCAGTTCCGGCTGCCCGAGGCGCGGGTCGCGACGATGCGCGAGGCGCTCGACGAACTGATCCGCAACAACCCCGGCGTGCGTCCCGAGAAGCTGGTCTCGGCACATGTCGAGGGCGACAACGGCGAGGGCGTGCGCGGCAGCCGGCGCTTTCTCGAACTGGCGATGGACCCCGAGATCGTCGAACTGGTGTCGGGCGTGATCGGCGACGACGTGATCCTGTGGGGCTGCCACGTGTTCTGCAAGCCGGCCGCCGAAGGCTACGAAACCCCCTGGCACCAGGACGGCCACTACTGGCCGATCCGGCCGTTGGCCAACTGCACGGTCTGGGTGGCGCTGGAAGCTTCGACGGTCGAGAACGGCTGCCTGCGCGTCATACCCCGCTCGCACCGCAGCCAGGTGCTGCACGAGCACCTGCATGAAGATCGCACCGACCTGACCCTCAACCAGCGCCTGTCGGCGGGAAGCTTCGACGAGGCCTCCGCGGTCGACCTCGAACTGCAGCCGGGCCAGATGTCGCTGCACGACGTCTACATGATTCACGGCGCCCAGGCCAACACCTCTGCGAAACGCCGAACCGGCGTCGCCCTACGCTACATGCCCGCGACCTCGGTGTTCCAGCGTGATCTGCGGCCGGTCGACGGCAAGAGCGGCGTGGCGGTCGATTTCGCCCGCCGCCCGCTGTGGCTGCTGCGCGGCACCGACCGCAGCGGCCGCAACGATTTCGAGATCGGGCACCGGGCGGTGGGGCTGGATCGGTAGCGCTACCGCGGGCCTAGAATCCGGGCCATGAGCAATGAGGAACCTCCGGTTCGACGGGCCCGCCGCGGCAGCGGCGCGGTCACGCTGCACGATGTCGCCAAGCTGGCCGGCGTCGCGCCGATCACGGCTTCGCGCGCGCTGAGCAGTCCCCGGCAGGTGTCGGCCGAGGTGCTGCAGAAGGTCACCGCGGCCGTCGAGCGCACCGGCTACGTGCGCAACGTGCTGGCCGGCGGGCTGGCGTCCACCCGCAGCCGGCTGGTGGCGGCGGTGGTGCCGACCATCGCCGGCCCGGTGTTCCTGCAGACGGTCCAGGCGCTGACCCAGGCGCTGGCCGAGCGCGGCTACCAGTTGATGCTGGGCCAGAGCGGCTATGTCGATTCGCGCGAGGACGCGCTGCTCGAGGCCATCATCGGCCGCCGTCCCGACGGCATCGTGCTGACCGGCATCATGCATTCGACCGAGGGCCGCAAGCGCCTGCTGGCGGCCGGCATCCCGGTGGTCGAGACCTGGGACCTGACGCCGACGCCGCTCGACATGCTGGTCGGCTTCTCGCATCCCGCAGTCGGCCGCGCGGTGTCCGAGTTCCTCCATGCCCGCGGCCGGCGCCGGCTGGCGGCGATCGCCGGCGACGACGAGCGCGCGTTCCGCCGGCTGCAGGCCTTCCAGGACAGCGCGCGGGCTCTCGGCCTGCCCGAGGTGGCCGTGGTGCGGGTGCCGGCCCCGACCACGCTCAAGAGCGGCCGCGCGGCGCTCGCCGAAGTGCTGCGCGACGCGCCGGGCATCGACGCCGTGTTCTGCAGCTCGGACCTGCTCGCGCTCGGCGTCATGACCCAGGCGCAGGCGCGCGGCATCGCGGTGCCAGGGCAGCTGGCGGTGGTCGGCTTCGGCGACCTCGAATTCGCCGCCGATCTCCACCCGGCCCTGACGACGGTGCGGATCGACGGCACAGCCATCGGCCGGCAGGCGGCGCAGTTCATCGTCGAGCGGGCCGAAGGCGGCCAGCGCGGCCCGCGGGTGGTGGACATCGGCTTCTCGATCATCGAGCGCCAGAGCGCCTGATCAGTACAAACCCCTAGCAGTCGTTTTGAAAAGGTAGCGCTATCATTCGGCATCCGAAGGTAGCGCTACCATTTCCATTCATCCGCAGGAGACAGACATGAAACGATTGCTCGGCACCCTCGCGCTCGGCCTCGCGGCCCTCGGCGCCCAGGCCCAGGACTGGCCCCAGAAACCCGTCACGCTGGTGGTCCCGTTCCCGGCCGGCGGATCGACCGACATGGTGGCGCGTGCCATCTCGCCCCGGCTCGGCGAGAAGCTGGGCCAGTCCTTCCTGGTCGACAACAAGGCCGGGGCCACCGGCACCATCGGCGCCACCTTCGTGAAGCGGGCCGCACCCGACGGCGCCACCTTCCTCGTGACTTCCCTGGGCCCGCTGGTGATCGCGCCGCACCTGATCAAGGGCATGCAGTACGACGCCCTGAAGGATTTCGACCCCATCACAGTGGCGGTGCAGGCGCCCAACGTGCTGGTGGTCCCCGCCAAGTCGCCGTTCAAGACGGTGGCCGAGGTGATCGCCAACCTGAAGGCGCATCCCGGCAAGATGACCTTCGCGTCGTCGGGCAACGGCTCCAGCGACCATCTCACGGCCGAACTGTTCTGGCAGCAGACCGGCACCCAGGGCCTCCATGTCCCCTACAAGGGCGGCGCGCCGGCGATCACCGACCTGCTCGGCGGCCAGGTCGATGCCTCGTTCCAGAACGTCAATGCGGTGGTGCAGAACATCAACGCCGGCAAGCTGCGGGCGCTCGCGGTCACCGGCGACAAGCGTTCGCCGGTACTGCCCGACGTGCCGACCACAGCCGAGGCCGGTGTCAAGAACCTCGAGGTGTATTCGTGGCAGGCGATCGTCGCGCCCAAGGGCCTGCCGCCGGCGCTGCGCAGCAAGGCGCATGATGCGATGACCGCGGCGCTGAACGACCCAGCCGTGAAGCAGCAGTTCACCGCCATCGGCCTGGAGGTGGTCGCCAACACGCCCGAGCAGTTCGCCAAGTTCCAGCAGCAGGAGTCCGCCCGCTGGAAGAAAGTGATCGAGACAGGCAAGATCACTATCGATTGAGCTCGCCCCAGGTCGGGCTCACTGCGTGTAGCCCTCCCACCCCCGACCGGGGGCAACACCAGCGGCCCGACGAAGCCGGTTCCGCGGTGTTTCTGGCCTCGGATGTTGAACGAACCAGCCTGCTGAACCATTTTGAAATCCGCCATGCCGCATTCAACCCCCCTTGTCTCAGACCTGCGCGTCATCCCGGTCGCTGGCCGCGACAGCATGCTGCTCAACCTGAGCGGCGCCCACGGCCCCTTCTTCACCCGCAACCTGCTGATCCTCAGCGACAACGCCGGCCGCACCGGCGTTGGTGAAGTCCCTGGCGGCGAAAAGATCCGCCAGACCCTCGAGGACGCCCGCGACCTGGTGGTTGGCCAGTCGATCGGCAACGCCCAGCGCGTGATGCAGCAGGTGCAAAAGCAGTTCGCCGACCGCGATGCCGGCGGCCGCGGCCTGCAGACCTTCGACCTGCGCACCACGATCCATGCCGTGACCGCGATCGAGTCGGCGCTGCTCGACCTGCTGGGCCAGCACCTCGGCGTGCCGGTCGCGGCGCTGCTCGGCGAAGGTCAGCAGCGCGACGCGGTCGAGATGCTGGGCTACCTCTTCTATGTCGGCGACCGCGACAAGAGCGACCTGCCCTACGCCCGCGAGCCCGAGGCCGACAACGACTGGTTCCGCCTGCGCCACGAGAAGGCGATGACGCCCGAGGCGATCGTGCGACTGGCCGAGGCGGCGCGCGACAAGTACGGCTTCAACGACTTCAAGCTCAAGGGCGGCGTGCTGCGCGGCGACGAGGAAGTCGATGCCATCGTCGCGCTGCACGAGCGCTTCCCCGAAGCGCGCGTGACGCTCGACCCGAACGGCGGCTGGCTGCTCAAGGATGCGATCCGCCTGGGCCAGCGGATGCGCGGCGTGGTCGCCTATGCCGAAGACCCCTGCGGCGCCGAAGAAGGCTTCTCGGGCCGCGAGGTGATGGCCGAGTTCCGGCGCGCCACCGGCCTGCCGACCGCCACCAACATGATCGCCACCGACTGGCGCCAGATGAGCCACGCGCTGGCGCTGCAGTCGGTCGACATCCCGCTGGCCGACCCGCATTTCTGGACCATGGCCGGGTCGGTGCGCGTGGCCCAGACCTGCCGCGACTGGGGCCTGACCTGGGGCTCGCATTCGAACAACCACTTCGACGTCTCGCTGGCGATGTTCACCCAGGTCGGCGCGGCCGCGCCGGGCCGTGTTACGGCCATCGATACGCACTGGATCTGGCAGGACGGCCAGCGCCTCACGAAAGAGCCGCTGCAGATCGTCGGCGGCCACGTGCAGGTGCCGAAGAAACCGGGCCTGGGCGTCGAGCTCGACATGGTCGAGGTCGAGAAGGCGCACCAGTTGTACAAGCAGCACGGCCTGGGCTCGCGCGACGATGCGATGGCGATGCAGGCGCTCATTCCCGGCTGGAAATTCGATCCCAAGCGGCCGGCCTTCGACCGCTGACCCCCAAGGAGTCCCTATGAGAGAGAACCGCCTGCGAACACTATGGAAATCGGGAGGCGCCGCGGTCAACGGCTGGCTCGCGATCCCGAACGGCTTCTCGGCCGAGACCATGGCCCACCAGGGCTGGGATTCGCTGACCATCGACCTGCAGCACGGCGTGGTCGACTACCAGTCGATGATCCCGATGCTGCAGGCGATCTCCACCACCGACACGGTGCCGGTGGTGCGGGTACCCTGGCTGGACCCGAGCGCACTCATGAAGGCGCTCGATGCCGGCGCCTACGGCGTCATCTGCCCGATGATCAGCACGCCCGACGAGGCTGCCAGGCTGGTCGCCTACACCCACTACGCGCCGCGCGGCACGCGCAGCTTCGGGCCGATCCGGGCCTCGCTGTACGGCGGCGCCGACTACGCCCAGCATGCCAACGACACCATCGTCACCTTCGCGATGATCGAGACCGCACAGGCGCTGGAGAACCTCGACGCCATCATGTCGGTCGAGGGGCTGGACGCGGTCTACATCGGTCCCTCGGACCTCTCGCTGGCCCTCGGCTGCCGACCGGTGTTCGACGACGTCGATCCGCCGGCGGCGCAGGCGATCGACCACATCCTCGAGCGCGCCAAGGCGCACGGCCTGGTGGCCGGCATCCACAACGGCACGCCCGAGGGCGCGCTGGCGCGCATCGCCAAGGGCTTCCAGTTCGTCACCGTGAGCTCGGATGCGCGCCTGATGGCCGCCGGCTCGCAGCAAGTGCTTTCCAAGATGCGCGCCGCACCGGCCGCGCCCGGCTCCTCCACCTACTGAAAGGGAACATCACATGAAGATCGGATTCATCGGCCTCGGCATCATGGGCGCGCCGATGGCGCAGAACCTCATGAAGGCCGGCCACGAGATGGTCGTGCGCACGCGCAGCAAGGTGCCCGACGCCCTGCAGGGCGCCACCGTCTGCAAGACCAACGCCGAGGTCGCGCGCGCGGCCGAGGTCGTGATCCTGATGCTGCCCGACACGCCCGACGTCGAGCAGGTGCTGTTCGGCGAGGACGGCGTGGCCTCGGGCCTCTCCAAGGGCAAGACCGTGATCGACATGAGCTCGATCGCGCCGATGGAGACCAAGCGCTTCGCCAAGAAGATCAATGAACTCGGCTGCGACTACCTCGACGCGCCGGTGTCGGGCGGCGAAGTCGGCGCCAAGGCGGGCAGCCTGACGATCATGGTGGGCGGCGACGAGGCCGTGTTCGAGCGCGCCCGGCCGCTGTTCGAGGCCATGGGCAAGAACATCACGCTGGTCGGCGGCAACGGCGACGGCCAGACCACCAAGGTCGCGAACCAGATCATCGTGGCGCTCAACATCGCGGCGGTCGGCGAGGCGCTGCTGTTCGCGAGCAAGGCCGGCGCCGACCCGGCCAAGGTGCGGCAGGCACTGATGGGCGGCTTCGCGGCCAGCCGCATCCTCGAGGTGCACGGCGAGCGGATGATCAAGCGCACCTTCAATCCGGGCTTCCGCATCGCGCTGCATCAGAAGGACCTGAGCCTGGCGCTCGCCGGTGCCAAGGAGATGGACGTGTCACTGCCCCAGACCGCTTCGGCGGCGCAGCTGATGCAGTCCTGCGCCGCCCATGGCTGGGACCAGCTCGACCATTCCGCATTGGTCAAGGCGCTGGAGCAGATGGCCGCGCACGAGGTGGCGGCGGGCTGATCAGCCGAACGCAGGCAGGCCCAGCCGTGCGCAGACCGCGGCGGCCTGCTTTCTCAAGCGCAGCGACTCCGGCTGGCGGTTGACCTGCTGCTGCAGGATGCCTTGGGCGCCGGCCAGCGAAGCCTCGGTGCCGAGGCGCACCAGCGCATCGAGGTACACCTGCTCGAACAGGTCGCGCTGGGCATGGCTGCCGCCGATCTCGACCAGGCGCGGCAGGGCCAGCCCCAGGCCATCGATCGCCGCCGCGAAGTCGCCGCGGGCGTGGGCGCGCAGCCCGTGCGCCGCCGGCACGCAGACCCGCTGCCAGGCATCGCGGCTCGAAGGCGGCGCATGCGGTGCGAAGGATTCGATGTTGCGCAGCAGCAGGTCGGCCTCGTCCCGGCCCGCACGTGCCAGGCCGTAGAGGTATTGCAGGTCCAGGAAGGGCAGCACGTGGTCGTCGAGGCGCTGCGCGAGGTGGCTGGCCAGGTCCTGCCAGCGATCTTCGACCGGAATGCCCGCGAGCTCGAAGCGCGCCAGCAACGAGACGGCGCCGATCTGGTCCTGCGAGTAGTCCTTGACCACGCCCCAGACCTCACGGTCGTAGACCTCGAGCGCCTCGGCGTCACGGCCGAGGTCGATCAGGAACAGCGCCACGTGCCACCAGTTGTGCGTGACCATGAAGGAGTTGAGCCCGACCCAGGTGTCGCTGAGCGCGCGCATCACGGCCAGCCCTTCGGCCAGGCGCCCCTCGGTCAGCATCACGTGGCCGAGCGCGTGGTGTGCCCACGGCTCCTTGCGACGCATCATGATTGCGCGGCGCGCGCTGGCCTCGGCCTCGCGCATCAGGTGGCATTGCTCGTAGCCGAAGGCGGCCATTCCGTGCAGGTACGCGACGTCGCCGGCCGCCGGCAGCGCGGCCAGCGCGAGCCGCAGCATGCCGGGGCAGTCGCCGCTGTTGAAGCAGTGGTACTGGCCGAGCTTGAGCGAGGCCAGGTCGCGCGGATGCTCCAGTGCCTGCTCCTGGTGCAGCGCGATCGCGCGCGCGATGTCGCCCGCGGCCCAGGCGGCGACCGCGTCGATGTAGCGCTGCTCGCGCGGAGTGGCGCGCGACGCGCCGGCCTGGGCGCGTTCGAGGAAGGGGCGCGCGTTGGCCACTGCATCCTTTGATTCGGCAAACAGGTGCAGGGTGGCGCAGTAGGCCTGCACCAGCGGGCTCGGGTCATGGGCGGCGGCCAGCGTGTCGACCGCCCGGGCCTCGCAGGCGATGAAGCCCTCGACGAAGGCATTGACCGCCGGCAGGCTCGCCGCGTCGTCCAGCGTGACCGGATTGCCGAGGCTGTCGGTGCTGCGCATGGCGTCGCGCCGCTCAGTCGCGCGGCGGTTCGGGCCAGGGCCGCTGCGGGTCGCGGATCTGCTCGAAGGCGCGCGAGACCTTCAGCACTCCCAGGTCGTCGAAACGCCTGCCGGCGATCTGCAATCCGATCGGCAGTCCGCCGCTGCTGTAGCCGCAGTTGATCGAGGCCGCCGGCTGCTCCGACATGTTGAACGGCACCGTGAAGCCGATGTGCTCCAGCGGGCGCAGCGGATCGTTGGTGGGCGACGGCGCCTCGGCCGCGGCCGGCAGGTTGGGTGCGGTCGGCGAGATCACATAGTCGTAGCCGGCGCAGGCCGCCACCGCGGCGACGCGGGTCGCGTGGAACTGGCTGAAAGCCCTGAACACGTGCTCGCCGCTGAAGCCCTCGGCACTGTCGGCCCACTGCCGGATGTAGGGCAGCACCTTGGCGCGCTGGTCGGGGCGCAGCGCGTTCATGTCGACCCGCGAGCGCATGCGCCACAGGTGGTCCATGCCGTCGAGCATGGTCTGCGTCATGAAGGGCTGCATCGGCTCGACGATCGCGCCCGCGCGTTCGAAGAGCCGTGCCGCATGCTCGACCGCGGCGCGGATCTCGGGCTCCACCGCCAGGCCGCAGCCGGCGTCGAGCAGCAGGCCGATGCGCAGGCCGCGCAGGTGTTCGACCCCGACGTCGAAGCCGGACCAGTCGATCGCCTCCGGCGGCAGGCTCATGCTGTCGCGCGCGTCGGCCAGCGACAGCGGCGCCATCATCAGCGCCGCGTCGGCCACCGTGCGCGTCATGGGACCGGCGGCGCGCCCCATGTAGGGCGGGTCGATCGGGATCCGGCCCAGGCTGGGCTTGAGCGTGAAGATGCCGCACCAGGCGGCCGGCAGGCGCAGCGAACCGCCGATGTCGGTGCCGATGTGCAGCGGGCCGTAGCCCGCGGCCGCCGCGGCGCCGGCGCCGGCGCTCGATCCGCCCGGCGTGCGCGACAGGTCCCAGGGATTGCGCGCCAGCACATGGAAGCTCGACAGGCCGGAGGACAGCATGCCGTAGTCGGGCATGGTGGTCTTCGCCAGGATCACCGCGCCGGCTTCCTTGAGCCGGGCCGCGGGCGGCGCGTCGACCGCCGCCGGCCGCAGGTCGGTGGCCGCGGTGCCGGCCGGCATCGGGTCGCCGCGGGTCGCGATGTTCTCCTTGATCGTGGTCGGGACGCCGTCGAGCGGGCCCAGCGGCTCGCCGCGGGTCCAGCGCGCCTCGGCCGCGCGGGCCTGTTCCAGCGCGGCCTCGGGGCGCAGCAGCCAGGTGGCCTGCAGCCGCGGCTCCCAGCGCCCGACGTGGTCCAGCACCGACTGCGTCACCTCGACCGGAGAGAGGCGCTTGGCGCGGTAGCCGGCGATCAGTTCGCGCGCCGACAGGTCATGCAGCGCGCCCGTCACGACCAGGACAGCGCCGACAGGTCGTTGACGAAGATCGGCATGTCCTTCCACAGCCCCCGCACGCTCTTCTTCGCCACGGTCGGCCAAACGGGCTGGAACAGGAAGCCGTTGGCCGCATCGCTGGCCAGCAGGCGCTGGGCGTCGCCCAGCAGCTTGTTGCGCTCGGCCGCGTTGCCGGTGGTCTTGATCTTGTCGAACAGCGCGTTGAAGTCCTTCGACTGGTAGCCCCAGTAGTAGTCGGCCTTGGCATAGTTGCCGAGGTCGAAGGGCTCGACGTGCGAGACGATGCTGAGGTCGAAGTCGTGGCCGCCGCCGTAGGTGCCGCTGAGCCACTGGGCCCATTCGACGTTCTGGACCTTCACGTTGATGCCGATCTTGGCCAGCTGGGCCACGATCATCTCGCCGCCCTGGCGCGCATACGGCGGCGGCGGCAAGGTCATCGTGAGTTCCAGCGGCGTCTTCACGCCGGCCTCGGCCAGCAGCGCCTTGGCCTTCTCGATGTTGAACGGGTTCACGCCGGTGGTGTCGACATAGCCCGCGGCGCCCGGCACGTAGTGGCTGCCGATCGGCACGCCGAAGCCGTCGACCGCGCCCTCGATCAAGGCCTTGCGGTCGATCGCCATCAGGATCGCGCGCCGCACGCGGACATCGTCCAGGGGCTTGCGCTTGTTGTTGATCGCCAGGATGGTCTTGGCCCGCGAGCCGCTCAGGATGACCTGGAACTGCGGGTTGTTCTTGAACTGCGGCACGACGCGCGTGCCGATGCGCGGGAAAGCGTCGACGTCGCCGGCCAGCAGCGAGGCGGCCTGGGCCGCCGGGTCGGCAATGAAGCGGAAGCTGACCTTGTTGATCTTGGCGGCGCCCGGATTGCGGAAGCCGTCCCATTTGGAGAGCACCAGCGAACTGCCCTTGTTCCAGCTGTCGAGCTTGTAGGGGCCGGTGCCGACCGGCTTGGTGGCGTTGGTGTCGGCGCTCTTGGGCTCGACGATGACGGCGGTCGCCTGGCCCAGCACGAAGGGCAGGTCGGGGTCGATTTCCTTGTTGATGATCACCACCGTGTGGTCGTCGACCACCTGGGTGCTGAAGTTGGCGAAGGTGCGCTTGTCCTTGTTGGTGCTCTTCTCGCCGCCGGCGCGGTCGAACGAGAACTTGACCGCCTGCGCATTGAAGGGCTCGCCATTCTGGAACTTGACGCCGCGGCGCAGCTTGAAGGTGTAGGTGCGCAGGTCGGGCGAGACCTCCCAGCTCTCGGCCAAGAGCGGCGTGACGCTGCCGTCGGAGTTGATCTTGGTCAGTGTCTCGAGGATGTTGTAGAGGACGATCTCGCCGATCGCCGAGGCGGCGCCGGCGGTCGGGTCCAGGCCCGGCGGTTCGAGCGCCATGCCGATCACCATCGCGTCCTTTCGGCCCTGCGCCAGTGCGGCCTGCGGCAGCGCGAGCGGCACGGTGGCGAGTGCGGCGGTGGTCAGGAGGGTGCGGCGATTCAGCATGGTTCAGGACTCCAGGGAAAGGCGGATGGGAAATACAGTGTTACATCATCGCGAAGCGGCGCCCGTGCGGCAAGCATTTGCTCAAGCGCGATCATGCCGAAGCAAGCGGTTCGGCGCGCGGCACGGCGTCCAGCAGGGCCCGGGTATAGGGATGCTGCGCGTGCGCGAAGAGGTGCCGCGGCGCGCCACGCTCGACCACGAGGCCGCGATGCAGCACGCAGACCTCGTCGCACAGGTGGTTGACCACCGCCAGGTCGTGGCTGATCAGCAGGTAGCTGATGCCGAACTGCTGCTGCAGGTCCTGCATCAGGTTGAGCACCTGGGCCTGCACCGAGACGTCGAGCGCGCTCACCGGCTCGTCGGCCACGATCAGCTTCGGCCGCGTGATCAGCGCCCGCGCGATGGCGATCCGCTGGCGCTGGCCGCCCGAGAACTCGTGCGGGTACTTGTGCAGGTCGGTGCTGCGCAGGCCGACGGCGGCCAGCGATTCGCCGGCCCGTTCGCGCTGCTCGGCCCGGCTGGTCTCGGCCAGCGCTTCGAGCGGCTCGGCGACGATCCGCGCGACCGTCTGGCGCGGATCGAGCGAGCCGTAGGGGTCCTGGAACACCATCTGGACATCGCGGCGGGCGGCGCGCAGCGCGTCTTTCGGCAAGGCGTGCAGGTCGCGTCCGAGGAGCTTGACGTGACCGGAAGTCGGCCGGTCGAGCGCCATCACGAGCCGCGCGATGGTCGACTTGCCCGAGCCCGATTCGCCGACGATGCCCAGGCTCTGGCCGGGCCGGACGCTGAAGCTCACGCCGTTGAGCGCCTTCACCATCGGCGCCGGGCCGAACAGCCGCTCGCGCGGCAGCGTGTAGTGGCGCACCAGGTCCGTGACTTCGAGCAGCGCGGCCGACTTCGGGTCCGGATCGAACTGCGTCATGCGGCGGCTCCCGCAACGGCCGCGATCTCGTCGAGCCGTATGCAGCGCACCCGGTGGTCGCGCGGCAGCGAGACCGCCGGCGGGCGCGTGGCCTCGCAGGCGTCGACCGTGTAGCGGCAGCGTCCCGCGAACGGACAGCCCGGCGGCAGGTCGACCAGTTCAGGCACGCTGCCGCGGATGGTCGCGAGCTTGAGGCCGCGCGGCGCGCCGAGCGCCGGGCGGGCCGCGAACAGGCCTTGCGTGTACGGATGCGCGCGTTCGGCGAAGACCGCGGCGGTCGGCCCGCTCTCGACCACGCTGCCGCCGTACATCACGAGCATCTTCGAGACGCTCTCGGCGATCACGCCGAGGTCGTGCGAGATCAGGATCAACGCCATCCCGCGCTCCGCGACCAGGCCGCGGATCAGCTCGAGGATCTGCTTCTGGATCGTGACGTCGAGCGCGGTGGTCGGCTCGTCGGCGATCAGCAGGTCGGGCCCGCAGGCCAGCGCCATCGCAATGCCGATGCGCTGGCGCTGGCCGCCCGAGAACTGATGCGGATAGGCGTCGAGGCGCGAGGCCGCATCGGGGATGCCGACGCGCTCGAGCAGCGCCAGCGCCTCCTTGCGCGCCTCGGCGGCCGAGAGGCCGCGGTGCAGCCGCAGCGGCTCGCCGACCTGGCGGGCGATCGTGTGGACCGGGTTCAGCGCGGTCATCGGCTCCTGGAAGATCATGCCGATGCGATCGCCGCGCAGCTTGCACATCTCGCGCTCGGGCAGGCCGACCAGTTCGCATCCCTCGAAGCGGATGCTGCCGCTGACCTTGGCGCTGGCCGGCAGCAGGCCCATCAGCGATTGCACCGTGATCGACTTGCCGCAGCCGGATTCGCCGACGATGCCCATCGTCTCGCCGCGCTCCAGCGTGAAGCCGATGCCGCGCACCGCCTCGGCCGGGCCGCGCTGCGTCTGCAGCTGCACATGAAGGTCGTTGACTTCGAGAAGAGGCATGGGAGGTTCAGCGGGCGCGCGCAAGGCGGGGATCGAGCAGGTCCCGCAGGCCGTCGCCCAGCAGGTTGAGGCCCAGCACCGCCAGCGCGATCGCCATGCCGGGGAACACGGCCAGCAGGGGGGCCTGGAACATCATGGTCTGGGCCTCGCTCAGCATGCGGCCCCACGAAGGCTGCGGCGGCTGCGTGCCCAGGCCGAGGTAGGACAGCGCCGCCTCGGCCAGGATCGCGACCGCGAAGCGGATCGTGATCTGCACGATCAGCACCGCCGAGATGTTGGGCAGCACGTGCTGCATCGTGATGGCGAACGCGCCCTTGCCGCAGGCGCGGGCGGCCGCCACGTACTCGCGCGACCAGATCGCGTTGGCCGAGGCCCGCGTGATGCGCGCGAAGGTCGGGATGTTGTAGATGCCGATGGCGACGATCGCATTGACGATGCCGGCGCCGAACACCGCGGTCATCATGATCGCCGACAGGATCGCCGGGAAGGCCATCGTGAAGTCGGTCAGGCGCATGATCGCTTCCTCGACCCAGCCGCGGCGAGCTGCAGCGAGCAGGCCGAGCGCGGTGCCCACCGTGAGGCCGATGCCGACGGCGATCACGCCGACCAGGATCGAGGCGCGGGCGCCCACCAGCAGCAGCGAGGCGACATCGCGGCCGAAGGTGTCGGTGCCGAGCCAGTGCGCCCAGCTCGGCTTCTGCAGCTTGCTCGCGAGGTCCATCTCGTAGGGCGACCAGGGGGTCCACACCAGCGACACGGCGGCCGCCGCCACCAGCAGCAGGCTGAGCACTGCGCCGATCGTGAAGCTGCGGTGCCGCAGCGCGCGGCGCCAGAAGCCGGGGACCTTGAAGGCGGCCGCGCTGGGCACCGCAGCGGGTACTGCGCTCATGCGTGCCCCCGCGCTCGGCACTTCGTGTCCTCGCTGCCCCCCGAGGGGGCGCGAGCTTGCTTGGGGCGGCCCGGCGCTGCGCTCATATGTCGGAAGCCTTGATGCGCGGGTCGATCACGGCATACAGCACGTCGACCACGAAATTGACGATGACCACCATCGCGGCCAGCAGCATCACGCAGTTGCGCACCACGATCAGGTCGCGGTTGCTGATGGCCTGGAAGATCAGCCGGCCCAGGCCGGGCAGGTAGAACACGTTCTCGACCACGATGGTGCCGGCCAGCAGTTCGGAGAACTGCATGCCCATGACCGTGACCACCGGGATCATGGCGTTGCGAAGCACGTGGCCCCAGAGCACCGCCCGCTGCGACACGCCCTTGGCGCGGGCGGTGCGAACGAAGTCCTCGCGCATCACCTCCAGCACCGCCGAGCGCGTGATGCGCGCCAGGATCGCGGCCTGCACCACGGCCAGCGACAGGGCCGGCAGCAGCAGCGACTTGAGCCCGGACAGGATGCCCTCGCCCCAACCCTCGAAGCCGCCCGCCGAAAACCACTGCAGCTGGACCGAGAACACCAGGATCAGCAGGATCGCGAACCAGAAATTCGGGATCGCGATGCCGACCTGCGTGAGGCCCATCAGCCCGACGTCGCCGAGCTTGTTGTGGCGGGCCGCCGCGGTCACGCCGACCGCCAGCGCCAGCACCGTGGTGAAGGCCATCGCCAGCAGCGCCAGCGGCACGGTCAGGGCGAGCCGCTCGAGGATCAGGTCGAGGACCGGCGAGCTGTAGGCGTAGCTGTCGCCGAGCTGGCCGGTGAGCAGGCCGCCGATCCAGTGCCAGTAGCGGCTCCAGGCCGGCTGGTCGAGCCCCAGCTTGGCGGCCAGCGCGGCCACCGCCTCGGGTGAGGCGTCCGGGCCCATGAGCATCTGGGCGGCATTGCCGGGCAGGATCTCGAGCACCAGGAAAACGATGACCGAGGCGCCGATCAGGGTGGCGATCAGGGTCAGGAAACGCTTGAACAGGAACAGACTCATAGGGCGGGGCGCAGCATAACCCGACACGCAACGTCCGTGCCCGAGAGCATCGATAATCGGGCCATGGCCTTGATGATCACCGACGAATGCATCAACTGCGACGTCTGCGAGCCGGAGTGCCCCAACGACGCGATCTACATGGGCGAGGAGATCTACGAGATCGACCCGCACAAGTGCACCGAATGCGTGGGCCACTTCGACGAACCGCAGTGCGTGCAGGTGTGCCCGGTCGCGTGCATCCCGACCAATCCCGCGCATGTCGAGACGCGCGAGACGCTGTGGCAGAAGTTCGAGCGGCTGGCAGCCGAGAAAGCGGCCAGGGCCGCGGCGCAGCCCGGGCCGGTCCCGGCGCCCTAGTCTTTCGCAGGGCGCTTTTTCTTGGGCGCTGCCGAGGGATCCCGCGGGCTCAGGTACTGCGGGTCCTTACGCGGCTTGCCCTTCTTCATCGAAACATCACGGGGTTCCGGCGCGGCCGCCCGGGCGCGTGGCGCGTTGTCGATCAGGATCGCCTGCCCGGGACCCTGCGCGGCTTCGAGCCGCAGGCGATCGCGCTCCATGCGCTGGGCCTCGGCGCGGGCTTCGCGCGTCGCCTGGTCGGCTTCGCGTTTTCGCGCCGCGCCCGGCGCCTCGTCGAGCGGCAGGGCCCGGCCGGTGTCGCAGGGCTGATCGGTGTAGCTGTTGCCGCAGCGCCAGATGCCGCTGGCGCCCTGTGCCGTGGCGGCCCAGTGCAGGCAGGCGCCGGCCAGCAGCAGGCTGCCGCGGGTGGCGATTCGTGCTTGTGACAGACTCATTTTTTGTTGTCTCCCTTTCCTTCTTCTCGCTTGCTTCCGCTAGCCCGCGGCGGGTGCACCCCCGTCGCCGGGCTCGCGCCGCGGTGGTTTGGGGCGCGGCGGCTTGCTCGTGTGGATGAGCAGGGTCGCCTTGTCCATCTCGCCGGCCACCAGGGCCGGAAAAGCATGCAGCGAGCGCACAATTGCATCCTCGATCGCCTCGCGTTGTTCCTTCAGCGGCTTCTTGAGCACCCAGTTCACGACCTCGGACTTGACGCCCGGATGGCCGATGCCGATCCGCAGCCGCCAGTAGTCGCCGGTGCCGAGTTGCGCGTGGATGTCGCGCAGGCCGTTGTGGCCGGCGTGGCTGCCGCCGAACTTGAGCTTGGCCTGCCCCGGCACCACGTCGAGTTCGTCGTGCGCGACCAGGATCTCGCTGGGCTCGATCTTGAAGAAGCGCGCCAGCGCGGCCGTCGACTTGCCCGAAAGGTTCATGAAGGTCTGCGGCTCGAGCAGCCAGAGCGGCTTGCCGCCGACCTGGGTGCGCGCCACCAGCCCGTGGTAGCTGCGCTCGGGCGCCAGCGTGAGCTTCAGGTCGCGGGCCAGTGCGTCGATCCACCAGAAGCCCGCGTTGTGGCGCGTGGCCTCGTATTCAGGGCCCGGATTTCCGAGGCCTACAAACAGCTTGATCATGAGGACGGATTGTGACTTGGCGCGCCAACGAAAACGGCCCGCACTGGGCGGGCCGTTCAGGCGCGATCGCGAAGCGGGATTACTTCTTCTTCGCGGGTGCCTTGGCGTCGGCCTTGGCGGCCGGTGCGGCGGCACCTTCGGCCGGAGCGCCTTCGGCGCCGGCTGCAGGCTCTTCGGCGACCAGCGGCGGCACGGCCGAGACCACGACCGGGTTGATCTTGCCGTGGCTCACGAACTTCACGCCCTTGGGCAGCTTGATGTCGTTGACGTGCACGGTGGCGTTCTTGGTCAGGCCCGACAGGTCGACTTCGATGAACTCGGGCAGGTCGGCCGGCAGGCAGCTGACTTCGAGTTCGTTCATCACGTGGTTCACGAGGTTGTGGTCGAGCTTGACGGCGGTCGACTCTTCTTCACCCTTGAAGTGCAGCGGCACCTTGACCGTCATGCGGGTGCGGGCATCGACGCGCTGGAAGTCGACGTGCTGCACGAGCTGGCGGAACGGGTGGTATTGCACGTCGCGCAGCAGCACCTTGGTGGTGGCGCCGGCGAGTTCCATCTCGAGGATCGACGAGTGGAAGGCTTCCTTCTTGAGGGCGTGCCACAGCGCGTTGTGATCGATCTCGATGAGTTGCGGCTGGCCTTCGCCACCGTAGACGATACCGGGCGTCTTGCCCGTGATGCGGAGACGGCGGCTCGCACCCGTGCCCTGCTTGGCGCGCTCAAAAGCGACGAATTTCATGGATAACTCCTGTGGAAGCCGACCGCGACCAGTGCGGCTCCGGTTTTCAAAATGGGCTTCCGCTGCGGGAAGCCCGGCTCTTTGCTCAGAACAGGTTTTCCTGGTCCGAGAACAAACTCATCACCGACTCGCCCTTGGCGATGCGCTGGATCGTTTCGGCGATCAGCGGCGCCACGGACAGTTGGCGGATCTTGGTGCAGCCGACGGCGGCGTCGGACAGCGGGATCGTGTTGGTCACGACCACTTCGTCGAGCGCCGAGCCCTGGGCGATGCGCTCGATGGCGGGGCCCGAGAAGATCGGGTGCGTGCAATACGCATAGACCTTCTTGGCGCCGCGTTCCTTCAGGACTTCGGCCGCCTTCACCAGCGTGCCGGCGGTGTCGATCATGTCGTCCATGATCACGCAGTTGCGGCCGTCGATCTCGCCGATCACGTGCATGACTTCGCTCACGTTGGCGCGCGGGCGGCGCTTGTCGATGATCGCGAGGTCGCAATTGAGCTGCTTGGCCAGCGCCCGGGCACGCACCACGCCGCCGACGTCGGGCGAGACCACGATCAGGTCTTCGTAGTTCTTCTGGCGCAGGTCGCCCAGCAGGACCGGCGAGGCGTAGATGTTGTCGACCGGAATGTCGAAGAAGCCCTGGATCTGGTCGGCGTGCAGGTCCATGGTGAGCACCCGGGCCACGCCCACGGTCTCGAGCAGGTTGGCCACCACCTTGGCCGAGATCGGCACCCGGCTGGAGCGCGGACGGCGGTCCTGGCGCGCGTAGCCGAAGTAGGGGATCACGGCACTGATGCGCTCGGCCGATGCGCGCTTGAGCGCGTCGACCATGATGAGCAGTTCCATCAGGTTTTCGTTGGTCGGGGCACAGGTCGACTGGACCACGAACACGTCGCGGGCGCGGACGTTCTGGTTGATCTCGACGGTGACTTCGCCGTCGGAGAAGCGACCGACCCGCGCGGCACCCAGCGAAGTGCCCAGGTTGTGCGAGATCTCGGCGGCAAGGCCCGGATTGGCGTTGCCGGTGAAAACCATGAAGTCAGGGTGTTGAGCCTGCATGAGTGCGTCCCGGCAATGCGAATTGGCTCTTTCGGGAGAGCCGCCAAAATTCTCGTGAGTGAATTTGGCAGGGGAGAAAGGATTCGAACCTTTGCATGCTGGAATCAAAATCCAGTGCCTTAACCAGCTTGGCGACTCCCCTACACGGGTCGACGACCAATGTCGCCAACCGATATATGTCGCATCAGATCGCGTGAGCGACCTGATTATCTTCTCAGACCGCCCAACCCACGAGGGGGTGAACGGCCAGGTTGCTGCATTTGCGAACCTGCCAGCCCTCGGGGGCCTCGGCGAGTTCCGCGTCATGCGGCATCGCTGCAAACACCGAACTTCCCGAACCGGTCATCCGCGCTTCGAGTCCTTGGTGGCCGAGCCATTCGATGGCTTCGGTGACCGCGGGACAAAGCCGCTGGGCAACTGGCTGCAGGTCGTTTCTGCCAAAGTCCCATCTTTTTTCGATCTGGCCCTGACGCGATTCGCTATGTGCAGCAAAGCCCGAGATTATAGCAGTAGGAGTTGCGCGTTGCAGATCCTCTGCTGAAAAAATCTCTCGGGTATCGATTCCCTCGGGCGGTTTCACGACCGCGAAGCAGCCCGGTGGGAGTTCGACGGGCGTGATTATCTCGCCGATTCCCTCGACCCAGGCGTTGCGTCCGCGCAGGAAGAAAGGAACGTCGGCGCCCAGTGCGAGGCCGATGCGCCCGAGCGTCGCGAGCGGCAGGTTCAGCCCCCAGAGACGATTGAGGGCCAGCAGGCAGGTGGCTGCGTCGGAGGAGCCGCCGCCCATGCCGGCCTGGGCCGGCACCTGCTTGGCGACCCCGATGTGGGCCCCCAGCGTCGTTCGCGCCTCGGCTTGCAAGGCCCTGGCCGCGCGCACGACCAGGTCGTCGGCCGGCAGCGGCGTGGTCAGGTCCTCGCGGCTGATCGCGCCATCGGCGCGCCGCTCGACATGCAGCGTGTCGCACCAGTCGATCAGCATGAAGACCGACTGCAGCAGGTGGTAGCCGTCGGCGCGCCGGCCCGTGATGTGCAGGAAGAGATTGAGCTTGGCCGGCGCCGGCAGGTCGTAGAGCGCCTTCATGCGCGTTCGAAGACGATCCGCAGGTCGGCCCGGGGCCTCGGTGATTCGCGCGTGGCTTGCAGGCGGCCCGCGGCCACTTGCGACAGGTCGGGCCGCCAGCCGGGCACCTGCTCGTCGCGGCCGGCCAGCCAGGCGAACAGCGCGCCGACCGGGATCGCGGCGCCGGTGGCGGCCTCGATCAGCGCGTCGACCGAGTCGTAGCGGCGGGTTTCGCTGCCGTTCCTGAGCACGGCCTCGCCCGGTGCCCAGTGGAGCTGGGCCAGGGTGCTGCCGATCGGGCTCGTGAGGATCAGGTCGCCGGCCCGCGGCGCACCGCGCAGTTCGAACAGCGCCGAGAAGCTCTGGCTGGCGTCGCCTTCGAGGCGCAGCGACAGGCGCCCGCTCCAGGCTTCGGTGGTGGTGCCGGGTCCGGGCGCGCCGCCCGGACTCGCACAGCCCGCCAGCACCAGCAGGCCGGCGCCGCCGGCTAGCAGCAACCCGCGCCGGTTCAAAGCTTCACGTGCAGGCGCTTGAGCGTTTCCTGCAGCGTCTCGTTGTCCGCATCCGCGAGCGACGCTTCCTTCCAGATGCTCACCGCGCGATCGCGCTGGCCGGCGGCCCACAGCACCTCGCCCAGGTGGGCGCCGATCTCGGGGTCGGGCCGGCGCTTGTAGGCATCTTCGAGGATGCGCAGCGCCTCGGTCGTGTTGCCGAGCCGGTACTCGACCCAGCCCAGGCTGTCGGCGATGAACGGGTCATCGGGCGCCAGCTGCACGGCCTTCTGGATCAGCGTGCGCGCTTCTTCGAGCCGTACCTTGCGATCGGCCATCGAATAACCGAGCGCGTTGTAGGCGTTCTGGTTGTCCGGCTTGAGCTCGATCACCCGGCGCAGCAGGCGCTCCATCTCGTCGAGGCGGTTGAGCTTCTCGGCCACCATGGCCTGGTCGTAGATCAGGTCGACGTCGGTCGGTGCCGCGGCGCTGGCCTGGGCCAGCATGTCGAAAGCGGCCTGGTATTGCTTGGCGTCGCGCAGCAGCTGCACTTCGGTGAGGAACTTCTGCTTCTTTTCGTCGGCGGTGCGTTCGGGCAGGCTGCGCACCAGTTCGCGCGCCTGCGGCAGCTTGCCCTGGCGGGCCAGCAGCGCGGCGCGGCGCGCCTGGGCGCCGACCAGGTCGTCGGTGCTGTCGATGCGGGCCAGCCAGCCGTCGGCAGCGGTGAAATCCTTGCGCCGCTCGGCCAGCTGCGCCATCAGCAGGTAGGCCTGGGTCAGGCCGCGCTCGCGCCCTTCCGGGTCGCGAATGTCGGGCGCGAGCGAGATGAAGCGGTTGAGCGAGGTTTCGGCCGCCTTGTCCTGGCGCGCCTGGGTCTGCAGGCTGCCGAGCAGCAGCCAGGGTTCGGGCAGCTCGGGGCGGGCTGCGGTGAGGGCGGCGAGTTCGCTCGAGGCCTCGGCGTAGCGGCGGCCCTCGACCAGGGCGCGGGCATAGCCCACGCGCATTTCGGGCAGGACCTTGGGGCCGGCCAGGTAGCGCTTGACGATCGGCTCGGCCAGCGGCTGGCCCGGATCCATGATCTCGAGCGCCAGCATGGCCGGGCCTTCGGAGGTCGGATCCAGCTGCTGGCCCTTGATGGCCGCATCGAGCGCGCCGGAGGTGTCGCCGGCGGCCAGCCGCAGCCGGCCGACGGTGGCCCAGGCGGCGCCCGCGGTGGCGGGGTTCGCCAGCTCGTCGACCAGCGCCTGTTCGACCACCGAGGCGGCGAGTTTCTTGTCGGTGGCCCGCGAATAGTTGCGGGCGATCACGGCCATCAGAAATGGACGCTCGATCTGCGGCGTGGCGGCGATCTCGGCCCGCAGCGGCTCGACCGTATCGGCGATGCGGTTCAGCGCGATCAGGATCTGCAGCTCGACGCGGCGCGCCTCGCGCGAATCAGGCAGGCTGTCCTTCCAGGCCCGGGCGGCTTCGAGGGCCGAGTCCCCGGAGCGCGACTGCAGCGCGATCTCGACCGCGCGCTGGAACAGCTTGCCGTCGCGGGCGCGGCGGGCGGCGTCGAGTACCAGGCCGTAGGCGGCGCCGGGGTCGGAACGGGCGCTGAGCTCGCCCAGCAGCACTTCGTAGAACAGGTCGGCGGTCATCGCCGAGGGCTGGGCGGGGGCGCTGGACTTGGCGGATTCCGGCTTTGCCGCAGCCTGTGCCGGATCGACGAGAGGGGCGGGGGGCGGGGTCTGGCCTTGCGCCGCAAGCGCGATCAGGGCCAGGAAAGCGGCCGCCGCAAGGCGGGATCGGCGGAGCGTGAAGGTCATCGCAGCCATAATAATCCAAGGCTTTTGCGCCATGGGACGTGGGGTCTCAACGCCGGCGTTTTTTCGTGTCAGCCTGCTCGCCCATGCCAGAACTCCCCGAAGTCGAAGTCACCCGTCGCGGATTCGCGGATCGCATCGCGGGCGCCCGGATCGAGTCCGTGCGGGTCGGCAAGCCGCTGCGCTGGGCACTGGCGGTCGAGCCGGGCGCCCTCGCCGGGCGCGGCGTGCTCGGCGTGCGCCGGCGCGGCAAGTACCTGCTGGTCGACCTCGACGCCGGCCTGCTGCTGATGCACCTGGGCATGTCGGGCAGCCTGCGCTTCGACACCGCCTTGCCGGCGCCCGGCACGCACGATCACTTCGACCTCGTCACCAGCCGCGGCACCTTGCGGCTCAACGACCCGCGCCGCTTCGGCGCCGTGGTCTACGTCGAGGACGAGGCTTCGCCGCTGGCGCGCAAGCTGCTCGGCGGACTCGGCATGGAGCCGCTGGGCGACGGCTTCGACTTCGAGGCCTTCCATGCCGGCCTGCGCCGCCGCCGGGCCCCGATCAAGCAAGTGCTCCTGGCCGGCGACGTGGTGGTGGGCGTGGGCAACATCTACGCCTCGGAAGCCCTCTTCCTGGCCGGCATCCGGCCGACCTTGTCGGCCGCGCGCATCAGCCGGCCGAGGGCGCTGCGCCTGCATGCGGCGGTGCGCGACATCCTGGCGCGGGCGGTAGAACGCGGCGGCAGCACGCTGCGCGATTTCTCCAATGTCGACGGCCAGAGCGGATATTTCCAGCTCGAGGCCACGGTCTACGGGCGCAAGGGCGAGCCGTGTCGGGTCTGCGCGACACCGGTGCGGATGATGCGCCAGGGCCAGCGGGCCACGTATTTCTGCCCAGTGTGCCAAAAGCACTGAATCCCAACGGCGAATGAGGCGGTACGCAGCCTGCGATGCTATATTTTGTAAGTCGCCCTTACAAATCCTGCTTTGACCGATTCCTTCAATCAGCAATTCGACAAGCACGGCGCTTGGCGGCGCAACTTTGCGCACCGCCTCAAGTGGTTGTCCCGCTGGCTGAATGAAAACGACCTGCTGAACCAGAGCGTCGCCGAGCGGCTGCGCGACCTGGAGTCGCAGTTGCGCACCAGCAAGGTCATGGTGGCTTTCGTGGCCGAGTTCTCGCGTGGCAAGTCCGAGCTGATCAACGCCATCTTCTTCGCTGGCTACGGGCGCCGGATCATGCCGGCCAGCGCCGGCCGCACGACCATGTGCCCGACCGAGCTGGGCTACGACCCGGCGCTGCAGCCGAGCCTGCGCCTGCTGCCGATCGAAACCCGGCTCGAGGCCCATTCGCTCGCCCATTGGCGCGACGAACCCGAGCGCTGGACCGAGATCGCGATCGACGTCGAGAACGCCGAACTGCTGTCGCAGGCGATGGGCAAGGTCGCCGAGGTGCGCTGGGTGCCGCTCGAGGAGGCGCGCGCGCTCGGCTTCTGGAGCGACGACGTCCCCGACGACAACCCGGTGCCCGATGCCGATGGCCGGGTCGAGATCCCGCGCTGGCGCCACGCGGTGCTGAACATGCCGCACCCGCTGCTGGAGCAGGGCCTGGTGATCCTCGACACGCCCGGACTGAACGCGATCGGCGCCGAGCCCGAACTGACGGTGAGCCTGATTCCACAGGCCCATGCGGTGGTCTTCATCCTCGGTGCCGACACCGGCGTGACCCGCTCCGACCTGGCCATCTGGCGCCAGCACCTGGTCACCGAGGGCGACCTGAGCGAAACCCGCATCGTGGTGCTGAACAAGATCGACACGATGTGGGACATCCTGAGCACGCCGGCCCAGATCGATGCCCAGATCCAGCGCCAGCGAAAGGGCGCGGCCGAACTGCTGGGCGTGCCGCTGGCGCAGGTGCTGCCGGTGTCGGCGCAGAAGGGGCTGCAGGCCAAGATCCGCCGCGATGTGCCGCTGCTGCAGGCGAGCCGGCTGCCGGCGCTCGAGGCCGTGCTCGGCGAAGGCCTGCTCGGCAAGCGCGAAGTCATGCTGCGGCTTGCCGTCGACGCCGGCATCGTCGCGCTCCGAACCGAGGCGGCGCGCATCCTCAACGTGCGCCAGCGCGACCTGTCCGAGCAGGCGCTGGAGCTGCAGGGCCTGCGCGGCAAGAACGGATCGGTGATCCGCCACATGCGCAGCCGCATCGAGGCGGAGCAGACCGAGTTCGAAGGCAGCAACACCCGCATCCTGGCGCTGCGCTCGGTGCAGGGCAAGCTGCTGCGCGAGGTCTATGCGGTGCTCGGCAGCACCGCGCTCAAGGCCGACATGGGCCGCCTGTCGGCCGCGCTGAAGCGCCGCGGCATCAAGTTCAGCGTGCGCAAGGTCTATGGCGAGACCTTCGAGTCGCTGCGCAACAACCTGCGCGAAGTGCAGGCGACCAGCGCCGAGATCCAGTCGATGCTGCACGCCACCTTCCGGCAGCTCAACGCCGAACACGGCTTCACGCTGCAGGCGCCGCCCGAGCCCGACCTGTCGGGCTTCGAGCAGCAGCTCGACCAGATCGAGCGCAGCCACATCCACTACCTCGGCGTGGGCAACATGCTCAAGCTGGCACAGCCCGACTTCTGCGACAAGCTGGTGCGCGCGCTGGCGAGCCGGCTGCGGGTGGTCAACGAGGCGGCCATGACCGAGGTGGAGCGCTGGAGCAAGGGCGCCGGCGCCCAGCTCGACGCCCAGCTCAAGGAACGGCGCCGCAATTTCACCAAGCGCATCGAGGCCGTGGAGCGCATCCAGGGCGCGGCGGGCAATCTGGACGAGCGCCTGGCCGAGCTGGCGGCCCAGGAAGCCAACCTGGGCGAGCTGCATCGGCGGCTGGCCGAACTCACCACCTTGCTCGCGAGCAACGAAGCGCCGCACGCCCCCGCGGCGCGGACCGAACTTGTCGCCTGAAGACCCGCAGGGAAGAGTCGTGGACTTTGCCGGGCGGGTCGTCGCTTGGCAGGCCAGCCACGGCCGCAGCGAACTGCCGTGGCAGAACACCAGTGACCCCTATCGCGTCTGGCTCTCCGAGGTGATGCTGCAGCAGACCCAGGTGAGCACCGTGCTCGGCTACTTCGCGCGCTTTCTCGAGCGGTTTCCGAACGTGGCAGCGCTCGCCGCGGGCACCGAGGACGAGGTGTTCGGGCTCTGGAGCGGGCTCGGCTACTACAGCCGCGCGCGGAACATGCACCGCTGCGCGCAGGAGGTGGTCGCGCGTTTCGGCGGCGAATTCCCGCGCACCGCAGCCGAGTTGCAGAGCCTGCCCGGCATCGGCCGCTCCACCGCGGCGGCCATCGCGGCCTTCTGCTTCGGCGAGCGGGTCGCGATCCTGGACGGCAATGTCAAGCGGGTGCTCACGCGGCTGCTGGCATTCGACGGCGACCTGTCGTCGGCTGCCCAGGAGCGATTGCTGTGGAACGAGGCCACCGGGCTGCTGCCGCCGGCCGAGGATCGAAAGGCCATCGCCCGCTACACCCAGGGGCTGATGGACCTGGGCGCCACCGTCTGCCTGCCGCGCAAGCCGAACTGCATGATCTGCCCGGTGAGCGACCTGTGCGGGGCGCGCAAGCAGGGTGCGCCCGAGCGCTACCCGGTCAAGACCCGCAAGCTGCGGCGCAGCGCGCAGTCGCTCTGGATGCTGCTGGCGCACGACGTCGATGGGCGCGTGTGGCTGGAAAAGCGGCCCGCGCGCGGGATTTGGGCCGGTCTCTACAGCCTGCCGGTGTTCGACAGCCGCGAGGCGCTGCTGGAGACGCTGGGCGCCCGGGACCGCGCCGGCGCCCGCGACGAACCGCCCTTCGTGCACGTGCTGACGCACAAGGACCTGCATCTGCATCCGGTCGCCGTCGAGAGCCGCGGCGTGCGGCCGCTGGCGGAGAGCGGCGGGTGGTTCGCGGGCGCCGAATGGCGCGGCCTGGGACTTCCGGCGCCGGTGCGCAAGCTGCTGGTCAGCGAGCGCGGCTGAGGCTGGACGCTCAAGCTCCGTCGAGTTCGCGATGGCGCTTGAGCGCCGCCCAGCGCTCGCCGAAGCCGCGCGCCAGCTGTTCGACCAGGAACACCGACCGGTGCTGGCCGCCGGTGCAGCCGATCGCCACCGTGACGTAGCTGCGATGGTCGCGCGCCAGGGCATCCAGCCAGCGCTGCAGGAACTGCTCGATGTCGCCGTACATGCGCGCCACGTCCTCGTGCTCGCGCAGCCACTCGATCACGGGCGTGTCGCGCCCGGTCAGGGCGCGCAGGGCCGGCACATAGTGCGGATTGGGCAGCATTCGGACGTCGAACACGTAATCGGCATCGAGCGGCACGCCGCGCTTGAAGGCGAAGGACTCGAACACCAGGGTCAGCGCGCTGTCGGGCGCCGAGATCAGCGCCTTGACGTAGCTCTGGAGCTGCGGCGGCCGGATGATGCTGGTGTCGACCACGTCGGCGCCGTCGCGCAGGTCGGCGAGCAGCTCGCGTTCGAGCTCGATCGCCTGCATCAGCACGCGCTGCTGCTCGGGCATGTCGGTGCGGCCTTCCTGGCGCGACAGCGGATGGCGGCGCCGCGTTTCGGAATAGCGGCGCACCAGCGCATCGGTGGTGGCGTCGAGGAACAGCGAGCGCAGCGACACGCCCTGCTGGCGCAGCGCCTCCAGCTGCTGCGGCACCAGCGGCAGCGAGACGCCGCTGCGCACGTCCATCGCGATCGCCACCTTGGTGGCCTGCTGCTGCTGCTGCAGCGCGATGAAAGGCGACAGCAGCTCGGGCGGCAGGTTGTCGACGCAGTAGTAGCCGGCGTCCTCGAGCGCGTGCAGCGCGACGGACTTGCCGGAACCGGACATCCCGGTGATGAGGACCAGTTCGAGGTTCACGATGCCGCGGCCTCCGTCTTCTGGCCCAGCATCTCGCGCGCATGGGCGAGCGAGGTGCGCGAGACGCGTTCGCCGCCGAGCATCCGTGCGACTTCCTGGGCCCGGCCCTCGGCGTCGAGCACCGCGACGCTGCTTTCGGTGCGTGCGGCGTCCTGTCCCTTGGCGGCGGTCTGCCGCTTGGCCACCACGAGATGGTGGTCGGCGCAGGCCGCCACCTGCGGCAGGTGGGTCACGGCCAGGACCTGGCGGTCGCGGCCGAGCTGCTTCATGAGCCGGCCGACGGTCTCGGCGACCGCACCGCCGACGCCGGCATCGACCTCATCGAAGATCAGGGTCTGGGCGGCACCGAGTTCGCTGGTCGTGACCGCGATGGCCAGGGCGATGCGCGACAGCTCGCCGCCGGACGCCACCTTGCCGATCGAGCGCGGCGTGCTGCCGGCATGGCCGCTGACCAGGAACGCGATCTCCTCGAGACCGGCGCGGCCGGGTTGCGCCAGCGGCTGCAGCGCGACCTCGAAGCGGCCGCCCTTCATGCCGAGATCCTGCATGGCCTGCGTGACCGCCTGCGAGAGCTTCGGCGCCGCCTGCTTGCGGGCCTTGGCCAGTGCCTTGGCCTCTTTCAGATAGGTCTGCCGCGCCGATTGTTCGGTGCGCTCGAGCGCGTCGAGGTCGCTTTGCGCATCGAGGGCCTTCAGTTCGGCCTGCCAGCCCGCCAGCAGGGCCGGCAGTTCGGCCGGCGGACGCCGGTAACGGCGCGCCAGCGACATCCAGCTGCCCATGCGCTCGTCCAGTTCGGCCAGCCGCTCGGGATCGGTGTCGGCCTGGCGCAGGTAGCTGTGCAGCGAATGCGCGGCATCCGAGGCCTGCGCCACGCTCGAGGCCAGGACCTCGCCCAGCGCCTTGAATTCGGGCTCGATGTGCTCGCAGTTCTGCAGCAGCGCGACCGCGCGGCTCAGGGCCGCCAGGGCGCCGCTGTCGTCGTCCTCAAGGGCGCTGGCGGCGCCTTCGGCGGCATCGATCAGGGCCTGGGCATTCGAGATCCGGGTGTGGCTGGCCGACAGCTCTTCCCATTCGTCCTCGCCCGGCGCCAGCTTGGCGACCTCGGCGACCTGCCACTGGAGGCGCTCGCGTTCGCGCTGCAGCGAATCCTGGGCCGAACGGGCGGTGTCGAGCGCGCCGATCGCCTGCCGCCAGGCCTGCCAGGCGCTGTCGAGCGCGCCGGTGTCGACGCCGGCATAGGCATCCAGCAGGCCGCGCACGGCCTCGGGGCGGGTCAGGCTTTGCCAGGCGTGCTGGCCATGGATGTCGAGCAGCCGGTCGCCGAGCTCCCGCAGCTGGGTGGCCGTTGCCGGGCTGCCGTTGATCCACCCGCGGCTGCGGCCCTGCAGGTCGACCGTGCGGCGCAGCAGCAGGGCGTCGCCGGCCTCGAATCCGCCTTCGTCCAGCCAGCCGGCCAGGCCCGGGTCGGCGTCGAACTCGGCGCTGACGTCGAGCCGATCGGCACCCTCGCGCACCGCGCCGGCATCGGCCCGGTTGCCAAGCGCCAGCTGCAGCGCATCGATGAGGATCGACTTGCCGGCACCGGTCTCGCCGGTGAGCACCGTGAAGCCGGCCGAGAAATCGAGCTCGAGGGCCCGCACGATCACGAAGTCCCGCAGCGCAATGCGCCTCAACGCCATCTCAAGATCCCCCTTCGTTCCAATGCAGTTTCTTGCGCAAGGTATCGAAATAGCTCCAGCCCTTGGGGTGCAGGAAGCGCACCCGGTAGTCGGAGCGGCGCACCATCACCTGGTCGCCGATGGCCAGCGTGGCCAGCGACTGCATGTCGAAATTGGCGCTCGCATCGCGACCGCCCACCAGCTCCATCGTGACCTCGTCGGCGTCGGGCAGCAGCAGCGGCCGGTTCGACAGCGTGTGCGGCGCGATCGGCACCAGCACCCAGCCGCGCACCGCCGGATGCAGCAGTGGCCCGCCGGCCGACAGGGCATAGGCGGTCGAGCCGGTGGGCGTCGAGATGATCATGCCGTCGGCGCGCTGGTTGGCCACGAAGTGGCGGCCGACCGTGACCCGCAGCTCGACCATGCCCGAGGTGGCGCCCCGGTTGACAACCACGTCGTTCATGGCCAGGGTGTCGAACACCGACTGGCCGTCGCGGATCACCTTGGCCTGCATCAGGGTGCGCAGGTCTTCCTCGTACTCGCCGGCCAGCATCGGGATCAGCGTCGCCTGGTAGTTGTCGAGCGAGATGTCGGTGATGAAGCCGAGGCGGCCGCGGTTGATGCCGATCAGCGGCACGTCGTGCGGCGCCAGCTGGCGGCCGATGCCCAGCATCGTGCCGTCGCCGCCGACCACCAGGCCCAGGTCGCAGTGCTGGCCGATCTCCTCGACCGTCAGCGCCGGGTAGGGGCCGGTTTCGACCGGGTCGGCCTGCGACTTCTCGACGAACACCTTGCAGCCCTGCGATTCGAGGAAGGCGCCGATGCCTTCCATCACGTCGTCGTGCGCGCCGCATTGCGCCCGGGCGCCGGAGGCCTGGTATTTACCGATCAGTGCGACATGCCGAAAGCGGGAGCTCATTCACAAATTACAACATTAAAATCATTCGATGCTGGACGACCGTGCCAAGTTGCTGTTGAAGACTCTCGTCGAGCGCTATATCGCCGACGGGCAGCCGGTCGGCTCGCGCACGCTTTCCCGTGCGCCGGGCCTGGATCTCTCGCCGGCGACGATCCGCAACGTGATGTCCGACCTCGAGGTGCTGGGGCTGATCGCAAGCCCCCACACGTCGGCGGGTCGGATCCCGACCGCGCGCGGCTACCGCCTCTTCGTCGACACCATGCTGACCGCCGAGCGCGAGCAGTTCGCGTCGGCGCCGAGCCTGGCCGCCGACCAGCCGCAGAAGGTGATCGCCAATGCGGCCCACCTGCTGTCGAACCTGTCGCAGTTCGTGGGCGTCGTGATGGCGCCGCGGCGGGCCTCGGTGTTCCGGCAGATCGAGTTCCTGCGGCTGTCGGACCGCCGGCTGCTGGTGATCATCGTGGCGCCCGACGGCGACGTCCAGAACCGGGTCATCTTCCCCGAGGTCGACTACACGCAGTCGCAGCTGGTCGAGGCCGCGAACTACATCAACGCCCATTTCGCCGGGCTGTCGATCGAGCAGGTGCGCGACCGTCTGCAGTCCGAGGTCGAGCAGCTGCGCGGCGAGATCGCGGCGCTGATGCAGGCCGCGGTGCAGGTCAGCTCCGAAGTCATGACCGAGGCCCAGGACGAAGTCGTCATCGCCGGCGAGCGCAACCTGCTGGCGGTCACCGATTTCTCCAGCGACATGGGCCACCTGCGGCGCGCCTTCGAGCTGTTCGAGCAGAAGACCCAGCTGATGCGCCTGCTCGATGTCTCGAGCCAGGCTGAGGGGGTGCGCATCTTCATCGGCGGCGAAAGCCAGGTCGTGCCCTTCGACGACCTGTCGATCGTCAGTGCGAACTACGAGGTCGATGGCCAGGTGGTCGGCACGCTGGGCGTGATCGGCCCGACCCGGATGCCGTACGAGCGAATGATCCAGATCGTCGACATCACGTCGAAGCTGGTCACCAACGCGCTGAGCCACCGCAAGTAGGGAAGGGCGCCGGGCCCACTAGAATCCCTGGCGCGTGGGCCGTTAGCTCAGTTGGTTAGAGCAGCGGACTCATAATCCGTTGGTCCCTGGTTCAAGCCCAGGACGGCCTACCACCCGACTCCTCGCGACGCATGGGTTAGACTCCATGCGCGATCGAGAGTCTTCGCAGACTCGGTCTTCCCCGGTGACAGCCCGGAACGAGCCGTCCGCATGTCGTTGAGCTTCATTCCGGCTTCTGGCTGGAAAGGTAGCTGAAATGCATGCTATAATCGCAAGCTGTGCGGCTGTAGCTCAGTTGGATAGAGTACTTGGCTACGAACCAAGGGGTCGTGGGTTCAATTCCTGCCAGCCGCACCACTCTCTCGAATGGCCTAGAGGATTCATCTCCTCTAGGCCATTTTCTTTTGCGGGTCGTCATCGACCCCGCCGCCCCTCGACCCTTTGCCATCCGGCTGCCATGCGACGACACTGCGCAGCACGTCGTGCGCGACAGCCATGATGATTTCGAGGAGAGCATCCGAATGCGCATCGTCAACGACAGCGAGCACTGCCGCCGCTGGTGGGTTGGCTCCCGGGCCGGCGACGCCGTCCAGCGGGCGCTCGACGCCAACGCCGATGGCGCCATCACCCTCGGCGATTTCGTCACCTGGGCCGTCTACATCTTCCATCTCCCCGCCTACACGGGAATGATCATCGTCGACAGCTTTCCGCTGGTGGCGCAGTTCTTTGCCGTCGACTGCAGGACCGGGTCCGGCTGGGGCGGCACGCTCTTCAGCCTCGTCGCCTGGGCCCTGCTGGCCACCAGCGTCGCGACGCCATCGAAGCCAACCGCCGCCAGGACCCGGAACCAGCCCTGAATGTGCTGCTTTTTGAAGCACCGTGTCGCAGGCCACGCCAGGCAACGATCTCGACCGAAGTCGACACGGTTTTCCCCAGCATTGTCCCCAGGAATAAGGGAAAACCCGCGACTGGCCGATATGCCGTCGCGGGCCGGCCGGACGGCTTATGGGCCAGGCAAGGTGCTGCGGCCAGAATCAGCGGATGGAGTCGATGAGCGATGAAGAACTCGCCGCAGCGGCGTATGTGCAGCGAAAGCGGGCGGAGCTTGGCGATCCCGATGCCTTGAAGGAGGCGCATCGCCTGGAGGCGGAATTGCGAAAGCGGCTCGGGTCGACGCCGTCGGGCCACGGGCCGCTCGAGCCGGAGGTCCGGCCGGCACGGCCCTGGTGGCGCTTCTGGTAGGCGATGCTTGCGCTCTTCGTGTGCCTTGGCAACTCGGCCGGTTGCCGGCAGACTGCGCATCCCCTATTCCAACCGGGAGTGGCACGATGAACTCAGTCCTTCGTTCAACGGTGGGTGCGTTGCTGGCTGGCGGCGCGATGCTGGGCGCGCTGTCCGCGCAGGCCCAGTCCAACGCGCCCAATTGCGAGGATCCCCGCGTCGACCGGACCGCCTGCTATCGCGAGAAGGCGGCCGCCCAGGAAGCGAAGCGCCAAGGCCAGCTGAACAGCCCTGGCGGGTACGACCAGAATGCGCTCGCACGCTGCCAGCGGCAGCCCGCCAGTGCCCGTGAGGCCTGCGAGAAGCGCGTGCTCGGCACTGGCAACACCACGATCAGCGGCAGCGTGCAGGGCGGTGGCAAGCTCCGCCGCACCGAAGTGCCGGTGCCGGCGCCGGCGCCGAAGAACTGAGCGTCGATGCGTCGCCTGCGGCTCGTCGGGGCCAACCTTCTGCCGGAGCCGCGATGTTCTCGCATGTCTTCGTGAGCGTGAGCGATTTCGAACGCGCCCTGGGCTTCTATCGGCCGCTCATGGAGAGCCTCGGTGTCGCGATGCGCTTCTGCGAGCGCGAACGGCCCTGGGCCGGCTGGCATGCCGCGGGTGGCACGCGGCCCTTCTTCGTGATCTGCAAGCCGCACGACGGCCGACCGCATGCGCCCGGCAATGGCCAGATGGTGGCCTTCGCCGCCGCCGACCGGGCGATGGTGCGCAGCGCCCACGCGATCGCACTCGCGCAGGGCGGCCGTTGCGAAGGCCCGCCCGGCCTGAGGCCCGAGTACCACCCGCACTACTACGGCGCCTACTTCCGCGATCCCGACGGCAACAAGTTCTGCGTCGCCTGCCACGACCCCGAGCCCGGGGCGCCCGGCAGCGCCTGATCCGGTCGGTGCAGGGTCGACCAGCCGCAGAAGTCGAGCAGCACCACGGCACTCAGCGCGAATCCGCGCCGGACGCGGGCGCCGGATAGCGCACCGCCAGCACCTCGACGTCGTGCACGCCGCCAGGGGTCGCGAGCTTGACCACGTCGCCTTCCCTGGCCTTGAGCAGCGCCCGTGCGATCGGCGAGATCCAGCTGACCTGGGACTCGGCGCTGTTCGCTTCGTCGATGCCCAGGATGGTCACCTCGCGCTCGTCGCCGCTTTCGTCGGCGTAGCGCACGGTCGCCCCGAAGAAGACCTGGTCGCGGCCATGGTGCACCGAGGGATCGGTGACTTCGGCCACTTCGAGCCGTTTGGTGAGGAAGCGGATCCGCCGATCGATCTCGCGCAACCGCTTCTTGCCGTAGAGATAGTCGCCGTTCTCCGAGCGGTCGCCGTTCTTGGCCGCCCAGTGCACGGCCTCGACCACCTTCGGCCGCTCGTTGTCCATGAGATCGAGCAGTTCGGTGCGCAGGCGCGCATAGCCGGCCGGCGTCATGTAGTTTTTACTGCCCGCGGGCAACGGCGGCAGCGCGGCGCCACCGTCATCGTCGTCGCTGTCGGTGTCGCTCTCCTTCGTGAATGCCTTGCTCATGGGCCGAAGGTTGTATCACAGCCTAAATCTCGACCCGCGCACCCGGGCGAGGTGCCTGCGTCAGGATGCCAATGGATACAAAAGATACCGGCGTTCGAACCCATGTCGGGGTCCGGCGAGCGTCAGCCGGTCTGGGTCTGCGCTTCGGACGGGGTGTCGAAAGCCTGCTGTTGCACCTGATCAGCCCCCGTCGCGAGGGCGGCCCGTTTGCCGGACGCGCCGGGCACGATGCCCCGGACCAGGTGCCTCGGCAGGCGGTGCGACTTCTGCAGCAGAGCCAGGGCCTCGCTGCGTGCGGGCTCGGATGCCGGCAGGAACATTTGCAATGAGCTCATCGTGATCGCCCCATTGAGCGCCAGGATTCGGAACCGGCCCCTGGCTTGGCCGAGGGCGGATTATGGGCGTCTCGGGCGCGGCCGTCACAGGGCGTCCACCCCGGCTGTAGTGTTGATGGTTGCCGCCCGTTACAGATCGGACAGGCCGGCCCTTCAACGGGGTACCGGCAGCGCGCCCGCGGCGGCGTCGCGGCGCACGATCTCCTTCACCAGGGCGTTGAACTGCCGCGTCATCACCCGGCGCATGACCGCCTTCCCGACCACCGGCGGCAGCGGGAATTCGGGCTCCAGCAGGCCGGCATAGGAGAGCCGCACCTCGCCGGTGGCGAGCACTTCCAGGGCGTAGCGGCCCTCCATCTGCCGGAGATTGCCGCTCACCGCGCGGGCGACGATGTGCTGCCGCGGCGACTCGACGACCTCCAGCCGGACGGCCACCGCCTGCTGGAAGAAAAGGAAGCCGAAGTGGCCGGCCTGGTCGACCAGCAGCCGGTCGCCGTCGCGCTGCACCACCCGCGAGCTCTGCATATCCGGGATGAATTCGGCCAGGTTGTCGTAGTCGGAGATCACGCTCCATGCCGTGCGCGGGTCCACCTGCATGTCGGCGAACGCGGTGACCACGACCCCTTCGCCCTGGCTGGCGGACTCGATGCGCAGCTGCGCCTCGGCCGCCGTCCAGGTGCACGGCGCGCAGCCCAGCGCGAGGAGGGAGGCGGCAGTACGCCGTTTCATGGCGACGGCGCGGTCGCCTGGATGCTGAAGCGCAGGCTCAGCCGATCCTGCACCTGGATGGCGCCGCCCAGGATCGAGAAGGGCGCGATGCCGAAATCGGACTGGTTGAATTCCAGCGTGCCGGCGACGCTGATCTCGCCGGGGCTCAGGGCGACCGGGGCCGGCACGGTGAAGCTGCGGCGCACGCCGTGCAGCATGATCGCGACGGCCAGCGGACCGTCCGCTACGGGCCGGTCGACGCGGATGGTCGCGAAGGGGAAGCGCTGCACCTCGAGCACCTTGTCGACCATGTTGGAGCGGGTGCCGGCGATGTCGGACTCGCTGGGCTGGGTGTCCATGCCCGCCTCGGCCCGCAGCGCCGGCTCGTCGACCGTGAGCTCGGCCAGCGGGATGAAGAGGTCGGCAAGGCCTTCGCGCGGCGCGACAAAGCCCTGCACGGCGCGGCTGGCGACGATGTGGTCGTGCCCGAGATGGCCCAGCGATCCGCCGCGCCGCACGGTGATGGCAACCAGCGACCGCGCGCTGTCGATGCGATAGACCGCCTCGCCCCGCGCGTAGTGCTCGGCGGGAAAGCCTTCGGGCACGGCGCCCTTCGCGGCCGCGGCCGGCGGCGCGGTTTCGCGCACCAGCGGCGCGCAGGCGGCGACCGCCAGTACGGCCGCGACGGCCCCCGCGGCCAGCCATGCGATGCCCGCGGTGCGCGGCGCGGCCACTTCAGCGGGCCTCGCGCAATTGAACGTGGAACTTCACGTTCACGTCGGCGCCGATGACGCTGGTCGCCGCCCACTCGCCGGTCCCGATTCCGAACAGGCTGCGCTTGACGCTGAACTCGCCGTCCAGCGTCGCGCCGCCGGCCGCCGCGGTCCAGGCGAGCGGCACCTCGAGCGGCTGCGTCACGCCCTTGAGCGCCAGCGTGCCGCGCGCGATGAAGCGCCCGGCTGGCGAGCCCGCCGGCGCCCGGCGGATCTCGGTGGCGTGGAACTCGGCAACGGGGTAGCGGGCGACATCGAACCACTCGGCGCCGGCGATCGCCTTGTTGATGTCCGCGCTCGCCATGTCGGCGCTCGCGACCCGGATCGTGACGTCGAGGCGCCCGCCCGCCGGGCTGTCGCCGTCGAGCCCCAGGCGGACGTCGAAATCCTTGAAGATGCCAGGCGCCGGCGTCTTCTCGAACTGGGCGGCGAATTCGAGCCGGCTGCCGGCGGGCGCCATCTTCCAGTCGGCCGCCCGGGCGGGCTGGAGCGCGGCGAAGGCCAGCGCCAGGACGATCGAGCCTGCGTTTGGGTTCATGTGCGAGGGGTCCTGGCGGGAAGCATCCGGGTCAGGACGTCGTCGCGCTTCGCGAAGTGGTGGCGCAGCGCCGCGGCGATATGCAGCACCAGCAGCGCGACGAGGGCGATGCCGAGCGCGAAGTGCACCGCTGCGGCGAGCTCGGCGGTGTGCTCGTCGGACGCGACGATGGCCGGCAGCGGGAGGCGCCAGAAAATGCGGAACGGGACGCCGGCGGCGGCACTGACGATCCAGCCGCTCAACGGCAGGGCGAGCATCAGGACGTAGAGCAGCGCATGGCTGGCGTGCGCGGCCGCGCGTTCCCAGGCCGGCATGCCGGGCGGCAGCGCCGGGGCGCGGGTCGCCAGGCGGTTCAGCAGGCGCAGCACGACCAGCGCCAGGATCAGCATGCCGATCGATTTATGCCAGACGAAGAGATCGAGTTTGGTGGGCGACAGCCGCCAGCTGGCCGCCAGCCAGCCGAGCACGAACTGCAGCAGGATCAGCGCCGCGACGCCCCAGTGGAAGGACTTGGCCGCGGCGCTCCAGGCCAGGGCCGGGGAGCTTCTTGGTCGCGCCATGCGTGCAACCCGTTGGAGGCGCTGGTCCGGCTGGGCTTCGAAGCCGACGGCCTCAGGGCGCGGGCACCGTGCGGGCCGCCGCGAGCACCGACGGGGTGCGCCGCGCCGCGCGCAGCACGGCATCGAGATGGTTGCGGTCGCGCACCGCGATCACGAAGCGCAGGTCGGTCGAATCCTGCGGCGTCTCGTCGGCCATCTCGACGTGCGTGATGTCGGCTTCGGCGTCGGCCAGCGCCGCCGCCACCCGTGCCAGCACGCCCTTGTCGTTGCGCACCGTGACCACGACGCCGGTCTCGAAGGTGCGCACCGGCTCGTCGGCCCACTCGACCGCAAAGAAGCGCTCGCTGTCCTTGTAGCGCAGCCGCTGGCCGACGCCGCATTCCTCGGTGTGGACCACCAGGCCCTCGCCGTGGCCCAGGTAGCCGACGATCGCATCGCCCGGGATCGGCCGGCAACAGAGCGCAAAACGCACCGAGGAGTTCTCGCTGCCGTCGAGCGTGACCGCCCCCTGCGAGACCGCTTCGTGCGCCGTGAAGCGCTCGCGGCTCAGCATCAGGGCATCGGGCTTCTCGCCGCGCTCGGCCAGGAGCGCCATCAGCCGCTTGGCGACGATGCTCGCGATGCGCTTGCCCAGGCCGATGTCGGTCAGCAGTTCGGGGCGGGTGCGGTTGCCGGTGAAGCGCAGCAGCTTCTCCCACAGCGCCTGATGCTCGGTGTCGTCGTCGGGCAGCTTGCCGAGGCCTTCGGCGCGCAGCGCCTGCGCCAGCAGCTTCTCGCCCAGGCCCTCGGATTCGGCATGCGCCAGCGTCTTCAGGTAGTGGCGGATCTTGGAGCGCGCGCGGCCGGTTCGCACGAAGCCGAGCCAGGCCGGATTGGGAGTGGACACCGGCGCCGTGATGATCTCGACCACGTCGCCGTTCTTGAGCTCGGTGCGCAGCGGGACCTGGTCGCCGTTGATGCGGGCGGCCGAGGTGTGGTCGCCGATGTTGCTGTGGATCGCGTAGGCGAAATCGACCACGGTGGCGCCGCGCGGCAGCGCCATGATCTGGCTCTTGGGCGTGAAGACGTAGACCGCGTCCGGGAACAGATCGACCTTGACGTGGTCCCAGAATTCGGCGGCGTCGCGGGTCTCGTCCTGGATGTCGAGCAGCGACTGGAGCCACTTGGCGCCGAGCCGTTCGCTGGTGGCCGCGGCCGGCTCCTGCGCCTTGTAGAGCCAATGCGCCGCCACGCCCGACTCGGCCACCACGTGCATCGCCTCGGTTCGCAGCTGGAACTCGACATTGACGCCCGAAGGGCCCACCAGCGTGGTGTGCAGCGACTGGTAGCCGTTGAGCTTGGCGATCGCGATGTGGTCCTTGAACTTGCCCGGCAGCGGCTTGTACATCTGGTGCAGGATGCCCAGGCCCGTGTAGCAGGCGATCACGGTCGGCACGATCAGCCGGAAGCCGTAGATGTCGGTCACCTGGGCGAAGCTCAGGTGCTTCTCATCCATCTTGCGGTAGATGGAATAGAGCGTCTTCTCGCGCCCGGCGATGCGCACGCTCATGCCGGCGGCGGCGAAAGAGGTCTCGACTTCCTGCTGCACCTTCTGGATCAGGTCGCGGCGCCGTCCGCGAGCCTTTGCCACCGCCTTGGACAGCACCGAGTAGCGCCAGGGCCGAAGGTGGCGGAACGACAGGTCCTGCAGTTCGCGGTAGGTCTGGTTCAGGCCCAGCCGGTGGGCGATCGGGGCGTAGATCTCGAGCGTCTCGCGGGAGATGCGGGCCCACTTCTCGCGCGGCGCATCGTCCAGCGTGCGCATGTTGTGGGTGCGGTCGGCCAGCTTGACCAGGATCACCCGGACGTCGCGCGCCATCGCGAGCAGCATCTTGCGGAAGGACTCGGCCTGGTTCTCCTCGCGGGTATTGAAGCGCAGCTTGTCCAGCTTGGTCAGGCCGTCGACCAGCTCGGCCACCGGGGCGCCGAAGCGCTCGATCAGCTCGGACTTGGTGACGCCGCAGTCTTCGATCGCATCGTGCAGCAGGGCCGCCATCAGCGCCTGGGCGTCCAGCTTCCATTCGGCGCATTGCGCCGCCACGGCGATCGGGTGGGTGATGTAGGGCTCGCCGCTGTTGCGCAGCTGCCCCAGGTGGGCCTCGTCGGCGAAGCGGTAGGCGCGGCGGACCAGGTCGATGTCTTCGGCGCCGAGATAGTCGAGGCGGTCGGTCAGGGCGGCGAAACTGGCGGCGGCCGCATTCAGCGCCGCGGGACTCGGCCGCAGGACAGGGGATGCCCCGGTCAGGGGCTTGACGACCGCGCTCATGGGTACCACTTTAGCGTGGCCGCCGGATCGTCGCATTCAGCCACAAAAAAAGCACCGCGTGCGGTGCTTCCTTGTTGCATGTGAGCATCAACTTCTCAGCCGGGGACCTTCTTGAGCATCTCGAGGCCGATCTTGCCTTCAGCGATTTCGCGCAGCGCGGTCACGGCCGGCTTGTTCTTGCTTTCGATCTTGGGCGCGTGACCCTGGCTCAGCATGCGCGCGCGGTAGGTGGCGGCCAGCACGAGCTGGAAGCGGTTCGGGATGTGAACGAGGCAATCTTCGACGGTGATGCGGGCCATGAGGATCTTTCGGTGCGGACTTTGGGGTCGTTTCAGGGGATGTTCAGCGCGGCGAAGGTGTCGGCGCGTGCGCGGCGCTGTGCGGAGTAGCGCAGCCGCTGAGCGTGGACGATCGCTTTCAGGTCGAAAAGTGCGCGCTCAAATACCTCGTTGATTATAACGAAGTCGAATTCCGATGCACGCGCCATCTCTTCGGCGGCATTCTGGAGGCGCAATTCGATGATCGAGGCGCTGTCTTCGCCGCGCCGTTCGAGTCGCGAGCGCAGTTCTTCCCAACTCGGCGGCAGGATGAAGATCATCACCGCGTTGGCGAAGGTCTTGCGGATCTGCAGCGCGCCCTGGAAGTCGATCTCGAGGATCACGTCGGCGCCCTGGGCGATGCGCTCCTCGATGGCCTTCTTGGAGGTGCCGTAGCGCTGGCCGTGCACATGGGCCCATTCGACGAAGGCGTCGGCCTCGACCATGGCGTCGAATTCGGGGTGGGAGGCGAAGAAGTATTCGCGGCCGTGCTTCTCCTGGCCGCGCGGCGGGCGGGTGGTGTGGGAGACCGAGGGCTGGACGGCCGAGTCGAGCTCCATCAGCGCCTTGACCAGGCTCGATTTGCCGGCGCCGCTGGGCGCTGCGACCACGAAGATGTTGCCGGGGTAGTCCATGGATTCTTTGTTCGATGCCAGCCGGCCCGGGCGCGAGGCCGGCCGAAGCGGGCGTCAGCGGCTGGATGCGGCGGTGTCGTCGCGTTGGCGGGAACCCGGTAGTTTATCAGCCGGGCTCGCCGGGGCCGGCGGCCGGTAGCCCGGCGCCAGCAGCGCGTTGGCCGCGCCGTAGAGCACCAGCGGGTCGCGCAGGCCGAGTGCGTACTCCGGGCCGCGCAGGCTGAGGTCGGGCGAGCAGTCGACGTTCCAGCGCCGCAGCATGTAGCCGGCGTTGGCGGCCCGCACCCGGATGCGCAGCACCCCGTCGGGCATGTCGTAGTCGCGGCGGATGACGTCGGGGCGGGCGTGCGAGGGGTGCGGCAGCAGTTCGAGCTCGACGATCCGGCTCCACTGGACATCGTGCTCGGCGCTTTCCCGGGGGCCGACCGCACTGTCGGCGAGCACCTCCGGCGACTCGATCCGGGTCAGCACGAAATCCCGGAACTCGGCCGACTTGCGGTCGAAGGCACGGACGTGCCAGCGCACGCCTGAATCGACCAGGGCGAAGGGGACCAGTTCGCGCTCGCCCGGCGGGCCGGACAGCGAGTGATAGACCAGCCGCACGGCCTTGCCGCAGTGGATGGCGCGGGTCACGGGCGCCAGCACGTCCATGCGGGGCCGGCTGAGCGCGGTCGGGATCTCGCAGCGCAGCAGCGGCGACAGGTCTTCGGCCGCGCCCTGGCCGAAGCCCTGCGACAGGGCGCTCAACACGCGCTGGGGCGCGTGCTCGAACAGCGGCCTGAACGTGGCGCTCGGCAGGTAAAGCTTGCGGGTGCCGTCGAAGTCGAGGTTGCCGGGGGCGGCCTCGCGGTACTGCGCGATGTCGCGGGTGGCCCCGGCCGGGCCCATGCCGAAGCGGGCGACCAGGTCGGAGCGCCGCAGTTCACCCAGGAAATAGAGCCGGAAGTCGATGTACGACAGGCGTTCGAGCTGGGCGCGGGGAATCGGCGGCATGGCCGGATGGTAACCCGATCGTCACCATAAAACATCAAAAAGCTGATTTGATGTCATCAAAATGATGATGTAATAGCGCAAAGGGACTTCGCACCATGACTCGCTTCCTTCATACCGCCGATTGGCAGATCGGCCGCCAGTTCGCCACCTTCGACCCCGAGCACGCGCCGATCCTCGCCGAAGCCCGCATCGCCGCGGTCGAGCGGCTGGCGCTGCTGGCCACCGGGCACCAGGTCGATGCCGTGCTGGTGGCCGGCGACGTCTTCGATGCTCAGACCGTGTCGGAGCGCACCGTGCGCCGCCTGTTCAACGCGCTGGCGGGCTATGCCGGGCCGTGGCTCATGATCCCCGGCAACCACGACGCCGCCCTGGCAGAGAGCGTCTGGACCCGCGCCCAGCGGCTGGGCGTGGTGCCGCCCAACGCCCATCTGCTGCTGGCGCCCGAGCTGCGGCTGTTCGAGGCGCAGGGCTTCGCGGTGCTGCCGGCGCCGCTGACGCAGCGCCACACCTACAACGACCTGACGGCGTGGTTCGACACGGCCGAGACGCCGCCCGGCCTGCTGCGCATCGGCCTGGGCCACGGCAGCGTGCAGGGCATCCTGGCCGAAGGCATCGACTCGGCCAATCCGCTGGCGCCGGACCGCGCGGCCAGCGCGAGGCTCGACTACCTGGCGCTGGGCGACTGGCACGGTTGCAAGCGCATCGACGCCCGCACCTGGTATGCCGGCACGCCCGAGCCCGACCGCTTCAAGGCGAACGACGCCGGGCAGGCGCTGCTGGTGGAGATCGCCGCGCCGGGCGCCGAGCCGCAGGTCACGCCGCTGGCGGTCGGCCAGTTCCATTGGCATCTGCTGGCGACCCACCTGCATGTCGCGAGCGATCTCGACGCACTGCTGGAAGAACTGGCCGGGCTCGGCGCGCAGGATGTGGTCGATCTGCGGGTCCAGGGGCGCATCGACCTGGCGGGACGGCAGCGGCTGCAGGCCGCGGTCGGCAGCGCCGAGGCGCGGGCGCGCCACCTGCAGGCCGACCTGTCGGCTCTGCAGCTGGTGCCGACCGAAGAGGACATCGCCGGCCTGCAGGCCGACGGCTACCTGGGCGAGGTGATCGCCGAGCTGCGCGAGGCCCAGGGCGGGGCCGAGCCGCAGGCGCGGATCGCCCAGGAGGCGCTGGCCCTGCTGACCACGGCGCTGGTGCAGCGCGCGCCGGCGGTGGCCATCGTCCCGATCGAGGCGGCAGCCGCATGAACCTCCAGATCACCCGGCTGCGCGTCGAGCAGTTGCGGCGCTTCCGCAAGCCGCTGGAACTGCGCGGCTTCGAGCCCGGGCTCAACATCCTGACCGCGCCCAACGAGGCCGGCAAGAGCACCCTGGTGCGCGCCATCCGCGCCGCCTTCTTCGAGCGCCACCGCTCCACCGTGGTGGACGACCTGCGCCCCTGGGGCGAAGGCAGCGGGGCGGCACCGCAGGTCGAGCTGGACTTCGTGCTCGACGGCCAGCCGCACCAGCTGGTCAAGAGCTTCCTCGGCAAGAAGCGTTGCACCCTGCGCATCGGCGTGCGCACGCTGGACGGCACCGAGGCCGAAGACCACCTGGCCCAGCGCTTCGGCTTCGCCTTCGCCAGCAAGGGTGCCAGCAAGCCCGAGCACTGGGGCATCCCGGGCTTGCTCTGGGTGGAGCAGGGCACTGGCCAGGAACTCAGCGTGGACCCCGCGCGCGACCACTTGCACGATGCGCTGCAGGGGCAGGTCGGCGCCGCGGCGGGGGCGCTGGCGGCCACCGGCGGCGACGAGCTTCTGGACCGGTTCCGGGCCCAGCGCAACGAGCTGCTGACCAGCACCGGCAAGCCGCGCGCGGCTTACCTCGAGGCCGGCGAGTCGATCGCCGCCTGGCAGTCGCAGGCCGAGGCGCTCGACTTCCAGATCGCCAGCTATCGCCAGCAGGTCGACGAGCTGGCGGCGCTGCGGCTCCAGCATCGGGCCGACGAGGCAGCGCGGCCCTGGGAAACGCTTCGCCAGGCGTTGGGCGACGCCCGGCGGCGCCAGCAGGTCCTGGAGGAGAGCCAGGCCCGGGTGCAGAACGACCGGACCCGGCTGCTGCAGCTCGAAGGCACGCGCGGGCTGCTCGTCAAGGAGCTCGAAGGGCTGGCACGGCAGCAGTCCGACGCCGCCCAGCGCGAGCAGGCGCTGGCCCAGGCCACCGAACAGCTGCAGGCGGCGGATGCCGCAGTGGCCACGGCGCGCGAGCACGCCGAATCGGCCCGCTCGCGCGCCCACGCGGCCCGCGAAGCCTCGCGCGTTGCGCGCCAGGAGGACCAGCGCCGCAACCTGCGCCAGCAGGTGGCGCAGGCCCAGGCCGAACTGGTCCGCAGCGAGGACGCGCTGCGGCGCGCCGAGGAGGCGCAGCAGCGCCTGGCCGCGCTGCGCGATGGCGCGGCCGGGGTACCCACGATCGCCAAGGCCCAGGTGCAGCGCCTGATCGAGCTCGACCGTGCCGAACGCGACGCCTCGCTGCGGCGCCAGGCGGTCGCCACGCGGCTGCAGTTCGCGCTGCCCGAGGGCGTGGTCCTCGGCTTGAAGACGGATGCGGAAAGCGGGGAACTGCAAGCCCGCGGTGAACGCCTGCTCGACGCCCCCACCACGCTGCGACTGCCCGGCGGCGGCGAGCTGGTCATCACGCCGGGCGGCGACGACCTGGCGCAGCTGGCCCGCAGTCACGCCGAGGCGCAGCAGGAACTGCGCGCGGCCTTGCAGGCACAGGGCGTGTCCGACCTCGCCGACGCGCAGGCGCGGCTCGGCGCAGCGGCCGAACGGGAGGCCCAGCTGCGGCTGGCCGAGCAGGCGCTGGCCATCGTCGCGCCCAAGGGGCTGGAGCCTTTGCGGGGTGCGCACGCAGAGGCGCAGTCGCGCATCCGCGGCGCGCAGGAGGCGCTGGCGCGGCTGCCCGAAGTGCCGTCCGAAGCCGTGCTGCCGGCCGACCAGGCCGAAGCGGCGCAAGACGCGGCGACCGCCACCGAACAAGCCAGCGCCACAGCATTGGCACAGGCGCAGCGCCGCCAGGCCGCCGCGCAAAGCCTGCGTGACACCGCCCAGCACGAGCATCTCGCGGCCCAGGCGGCACTGGCCGATCCGGCCCGCACGCAGCGCCAGTCCGAGGCGCAGGCGCAACTGCTGGCCACCGGTGCCGAGCACGCCGCGCTGGCTGCGCGGATCGAGGAAGCCAACGCCCAGGTGCGCGAGGCCCGGCCCGACATCGTGGCCCAGGACATCGACCGCCTGCAGCGCAGCATCGAACAGATGACGCGCGGCCACCAGCAGCGCCGCGAGGACATCCTGCTGCTCGAGAACACGCTGCAGCAGGCAGGTGCCCAGGGCCTGGAAGAGCAGCGCGACACCCTGGCCGGCAGGCTCGGCCAGGCCCGGCGCCGCCACGCCGAACTGCAGCGCCGCGCCGAGGCGCTCGACCTGCTCTGCAGCAAGCTCGACGCCAAGCGCCAGGCTACGCTGGCGCGCCTGCAGGCGCCCTTGCAGGAGCGGCTGCAGCACTACCTGCCGCTGCTGCTGCCGGGCGCCACGGTGCAGATCGACGCCGGCCTCGCCCCGGGCATCCTGGTGCGCTCGCAGGCCGACGGCGCGACCGAATCGGGCCAGGTGCAAGAACTGAGTTTCGGCGCCCGCGAACAACTCGGCCTGATCAGCCGCTTCGCCTATGCCGACCTGCTGCAGCAGGCTGGCCGGCCGACCTTGCTGATCCTCGACGACGCGCTGGTGCACAGCGACGCGCCGCGCCTGACCCAGATGAAGCGCGTGCTCTTCGACGCCGCGCAGCGCCACCAGGTGCTGCTGTTCACCTGCCACCCGCAGAATTGGCAGGACATGGGCGTGGCGCTCCGGCCGCTGGCCTGACATCTCGCAATGACCGACACCGCTCTCTCTCCCGGCTTCATGGCCGTGCACAGCAACCATCCGGAAGCGCTGCGCGACCTGATGCTCGCCTGGATGGCGCGGCATCCGCTGGCGCCGCTGGAGGACGAGTGGGTGCTGGTGCAGAGCAACGGCGTGGCGCAGTGGCTCAGGCTGTCGCTGGCGCGCGATCCGGCCCAGGGCGGCATCGGCATCGCCGCCGCGCTGCAGACCGAACTGCCGGCCACCTTCATCTGGCAGGCCTACCGGGCGGTGCTCGGCACGCAGGCCGTGCCCGCGGCCTCGCCCTTCGACAAGGCCCTGCTGGTGTGGCGGTTGATGCGCCTGCTGCCCTCGCTGCTCGAAGAGGAGGTGTTCGCGCCGCTGCGCCGCTTCCTGGCCGACGACGCCGACCTCCGCAAGCGCCACCAGCTGGCCGAGCGCCTGGCCGACCTGTTCGACCAGTACCAGGTCTATCGCGCCGACTGGCTGGCTGGCTGGGCCGAGGGTCACGACCGGATCGTCGCCAGCCGTTCGGGCGAGCAGCCGGTGGCTGACGAACTGCGCTGGCAGCCACGCCTGTGGCGGGCGCTGCTGGACGACGTCGGCCCGGCCGGCGCCGCCCACGGCCGGGCCGCCGTGCACCAGCGCTTCATGACCGCTGCAGCGGGCTGGCAGGGCGAGCGGCCGGCCGGACTGCCGCGCCGGCTGGTGGTGTTCGGCGTCTCTTCGCTGCCGCAGCAGTCGCTCGAGGTGCTGGGCGCGCTGGCGCGCTGGATGCAGGTGCTGATGTGCGTGCACAACCCCTGCGAGCACGACTGGTCGCACATCGTGGCCGACAAGGACCTGCTGCGCGCCGAGCGCCTGCGGCAGCGCCGGCGTCCGGGCGGCGAGGGCGCGATCGCCGAAGAAAACCTGCACCTGCATGCGCAGCCGCTGCTGGCCGCCTGGGGCAAACAGGGCCGCGACTTCATCCGCCTGCTCGACGCCCACGATGCGCAGGAGTCCTATGCACAGCACTTCGACGCCATCGGCCAGCGCATCGACTGCTTCGACCCCAACCCGCAGGACACGCTGCTGCGCCAGCTGCAGGACGACATCCGCGACCTGCGTCCGCTGGCCGAGACCCGCGGCAGATGGCCGGCGCTCGACGCGCGGGCCGACCGGTCGATCCGCTTCCACGTCACGCACGGCCCGCAGCGCGAGGTCGAGGTGCTGCACGACCAGCTGCTGTCGGCCTTCGCCGCCGATGCCACGCTGCGGCCGCGCGACGTGATCGTGATGGTGCCCGACGTCGCGGCCTACGCGCCGCACATCCAGGCCGTCTTCGGCCTGCTCGGCGCCGACGATCCGCGCCACCTGCCCTACACGCTGGCCGACCAGGGCCAGCGCCATCACGACCCGCTGCTGGGGGCGCTCGAGAAGCTGCTGGCCCTGCCGCAATCGCGCATCGCGGTGAGCGACCTGCTCGACTGGCTCGAAGTGCCGGCCCTGCGGGCCCGTTTCGGCATCGACGAGAACCAGCTGCCGCTGCTGCACCGCTGGATCTCGGCCGCCAACATCCGCTGGGGGCTGCATGCCGAGCAGCGCCGCCAGCTCGACCTGCCTGGGGCGCTGGCCCAGAACAGCTGGGACTTCGGCCTGCAGCGGATGCTGCTGGGCTACGCGGTGGGCACCGGCGAGGCCTGGGAAGAGGTCGAGCCGCTCGACGAAGTGGGCGGGCTCGACGCCGCGCTGCTCGGCCCGCTGGTGCAGCTGCTGGCCGCGCTCGAATCGCATTGGCGCACGCTGGCCACGCCGGCAGCGCCCGCCGAGTGGGGCGTCCGGCTGCGGGCCTTGCTGGCCGACTTCTTCGCCGCCGACGAGGACAGCGACGGCTTCACGCTGAAGCGGCTCGAGATGTCGCTGCAGCAATGGCTCGACGCCTGCGCCAATGCGGCCATGGCCGAGCCGGTTCCGCTGTCGGTGGTCCGCGAGCACTGGCTGGCGCAGATCGACCAGCCGACGCTCAACCAGCCCTTCTTTGCCGGCGCCGTGACCTTCGCGACCCTGATGCCGATGCGCGCGATCCCGTTCCGCGTGGTGGCCCTGCTGGGCATGAACGACGGCGACTATCCGCGCAGCCGCGTGCCGATGGATTTCGATTTGATGGGCCACGACTGGCGGCCCGGGGACCGCTCCCGGCGCGAGGACGACCGCTACCTGTTCCTCGAGGCGCTGCTGTCGGCGCGCGAGCAACTGCACATCAGCTGGGTCGGCCGCAGCATCCTCGACCATTCGGAGCGGCCGCCCTCGGTGCTGGTGGCGCAGCTGCGCGACCACCTGGCGGCCGGCTGGCGGCTCGCGGGCGACGAGGAAGCGCCAGCGCCGGACGCCGGCCGGCGGCTGCTGCATGCGCTGACCGTGGAGCACCGCCTGCAGCCTTTCCATCCGGCCTACTTCACGCTCGGCGGCGATGTGCGCCTGTTCAGCCATGCGCGTGAATGGCGCGCCGGCCTGGCGCCCCGTGCGACTGAGCAAGCCGATGCCGACGCACTGCCGCCTTGGCGCTTCGACGGCCCGCTCACGCTGCGCCTGCTGGCCGACTTCCTGAAGGACCCGGTGAAGAGCTTCTTCCGCCAGCGGCTGGGCATCCACTTCGAGGCCGACGATCCGGTCGGCGAGGACGAGGAGCCCTTCGCCATCGACGCCCTCGAAAACTGGCAGCTGCAGAACGAGCTGATCCAGGCGCAGCGGGCGGCCATCGAGGCCGGCGGCTCGCGCGAAGAGGCGCTGGGCAAGCAACTCGCCCGCATGGCGCGCCGCGGCGACCTGCCGGCCGGCCACTTCGCCGCCCTGGTGCAGGAGCGGCTGGCCGAGCCGATGGAAAAGATGTTCGCCGAATACGAGAAGGCGCTGGCCGAATGGCCCGAGCCCCTGCCCGACGCCGCGCTGGACTTCCTGCCCGAGGGCCTGTCCGAGCCGCTACGCCTCGCGGACTGGCTCGGCGGCCTGCGCCGGAATGCGGCCGGCGAGCGATGCCGCCTGCTGCTGGACAGCGGCAGCCTGGTCAAGGACCGAAGCTACAGGCTCGACAAGCTTGTGCCGTTCTGGATCGCGCACGTGGCGGCGCACCTGGAGGGCGGATCGATCACGAGCCGCATCGTCAGCAAGGCTGGCAGCGTGACGCTGCATCCGCTGTCCGGGTCACGGGCGCGCGCCTGGTGGTCAGTGCTGCTCGGCGCCTGGCAGCAGGGCCTGGACCGGCCGTTGCCGCTGGCGCTGCGCAGCGCCCTGGCCTGGCTCGGCAAGGGCGGCACGCAGGCCGACATCGACGCCGGCGCGCCGCGCGAAGCCGCGCGCGCCTGCTATGAAGACAGCGACCCGGCCTACGGCAAGTTCGGCGAGTGCGACGGCAACGCCTATCTGGCCCGCGCGTTCCGCGATTTTGAATCCTTGTGGGCCGACGGCGAGTTCGCCCGCTGGGCGCTGGCGCTGCTCAAGCCGATGAGCGATGCGGTCGGCCGGGCGCCGGCGAAGGAGGCCGAATGACCTTGCCTTCCTTGCTGGACCCCCTGCGTTTTCCGCTGCGCGGCAGCCGCCTCATCGAGGCCAGCGCCGGCACCGGCAAGACCTTCACGATCGCCGCGCTGTACCTGCGGCTGGTGCTGGGACATGGCGGCGAGGCCGCTTTCACCCGGCCGCTCGCGCCGCCCGAGATCCTGGTCGTCACCTTCACCGAGGCCGCCACCAAGGAGCTGCGCGACCGCATCCGGGCCCGCCTGGCCGAGGCGGCCGAGGCCTTCCTCGCGGATCCCGCGACGGTGCCGCCGCAGCCACCGGGCCAGGACCTGCTGCACGACCTGCGCGCCGACTATCCGCCAGCGCAATGGCTGGCCTGCGCCCGCACCCTGCGGCTGGCCGCCGAGTGGATGGACGAGGCCGCGGTCTCAACCATCCACGGCTGGTGCAACCGCATGCTGCGGGAGCACGCCTTCGACAGCGGCAGCCTGTTCACGCAGACGCTCGAGACCGACCAGCGCGAGCTGCAGGCCGAGGTCATGCGCGACTACTGGCGCACCTTCTTCACGCCGCTGGCGCCCGCCGACGCCCAGCAGGTGCATGGCTGGTGGGCCACGCCCGACGCCCTGCTGGGGGCGGTCGAAAAGCTAGTCGGCCTGAGCGAGGTGCTGGGCGAGGGCTTGCCGCCTGCCATGGCGCTGGAGCGCGCGCGCACCCACACCGGTCGCGAGCTGTCGGTGCTCAAGGCGCCCTGGGCCGGCGACGACGGGTGGGCCGCCGGCTTGGTGGCCGGGCTCGAGGCCGCGGTCGCGGCCAGGCAATGCAAGCTGCCCAAGCGCAAGGAATGGATGCAGAAGCTGCGCGACTGGGCCGAGGGCGATGCGCTGCTGCCGTCGTTGACCAAGACCGCGTGGGAGCGCCTCACGCCGGGCGGACTGGGCGATGGCTGGAGCGGCGACGCCGCGCTGCTGCGCCATCCGGCGCTGCACGCGCTGGCCGGCCTGCAGGACGCCGTCAGGGCCTTGCCCGACGGCCGCCAGGACCTGTTGCGCCATGCGGCCCGCTGGTCGGGCGACCGGCTCGCCGCCGAGCAGGCGCGGCGCGCGCAGATGGGCTTCGACGAACTGCTGACCCGGCTCGACGCCGCGCTGCAGGGCCCCAACGGCGAGCGTCTCGCGGCCCTGATACGGCGCCAGTTCCCGGTCGCGCTGATCGACGAGTTCCAGGACACCGATCCGCTCCAGTACCGCATCTTCGACGCCGTCTACGGCATCGCGGCCAACGCGCAGGACACGGCCGTGGTGCTGATCGGCGACCCCAAGCAGGCGATCTACGCCTTCCGCGGCGCCGACATCCACACCTACCTGGCGGCGCGGCGCGACACCCTGGACCGGCACGCCACGCTCGGCACCAACTTCCGTTCGACGGCGGCGATGGTCGAAGCCGTCAACCAGGTCTTCCTGCAGGCCGAGGCGCGCGAGACGGGGCAGGGCGCCTTCCTGTTTCGCGCCGATGGCGAGAATCCGCTGCCCTTCGTCCCGGTCCAGGCCCGGGGCCGCAGCGAGCGCTGGACCGTCGCCGGCCAGCCCGCCCCGGCGCTGACCTGCTGGACGCTCGATGGCGATCCCCCACCCGGCAACGGCGAGGCCCAGCGCCTGCTGGCCGCCGCCTGCGCCACCGAGATCGTGCGGCTGCTCGCCGGCGGCCTGGCGGGCCGCACCGGCTTCACCAAGGAAGGCGAGGCGCTGCGCCCGGCGCAGCCCGGCGACATCGCGGTGCTGGTCAACAGCGGCCGCGAAGCGAGCGCGGTGCGCCAGGCACTGGCCACGCGCGGCGTGCGCAGCGTCTACCTGTCCGACAAGGACTCGGTGTTCCAGAGTCCGGTGGCCGCGGAACTGCAGCGCTGGCTGGCCGCCTGCGCCGAGCCCGACGACGACCGGCCGCTGCGCGCCGCGCTCGGCAGCGCGGCACTGGCGCTCAGCTGGCCCGAACTCGACCGGCTCAACCATGACGAGCTGCAATGGGAAGCCCGGGTGCTCCAGTTCCGCCGCTACCAGCAGACCTGGCGGCGCCAGGGCGTGCTGCCGATGCTGCGCCACCTGCTGAACGACTTCGGCGTGCCGCAGCGGCTGCTGGCGGCGGGCGACGAGCGCATGCTGACCGACCTGCTGCACCTGGCCGAACTGCTGCAGCAGGCCAGCGCGCAGCTCGACGGCGAGCACGCGCTGATCCGCTGGCTGGCCGAGCAGCGCGAGGACAGCGCGAGCGAGAACGAGGCCCGCAAGCTGCGTCTCGAAAGCGACGCCGACCTGGTCAAGGTGGTCACCGTGCACAAGTCCAAGGGACTCGAATACCCGCTGGTCTTCCTGCCCTTCGGCACCGCCTTCCGCGCCGCCAAGGCCGACGACCTGCCGCTCAAGTGGCACGACGCGCAGGGCCACCTGGTGGTGGCGCTGCAGGCCGACGCCGACGCGCTGGCCAGGGTCGACCACGAACGCCTGGGCGAAGACCTGCGCAAGCTCTACGTGGCGCTGACACGGGCCCGCCATGCCACCTGGGTCGGCGTGGCGCCGCTGGCCGGCGTCGAGCGCAGCGCGCTCGGCTACCTGCTGGGCGGCGGGGCGCCGCTCGCGGCATCGGCGCTGGCCGATGCGCTGCGCGACTGGGCGAAGACGTCCGCGGCCATCGCGGTCGACGCCGCCCCCGAGGCCGACGATGCGCGCTACAGCCCGGTCGCCGACGCACTGCAGCTGGCGCCCGAGCCGGCCCTGCCATCCGGTCCGCGCGAACGCTGGTGGGTGGCCAGCTATTCGGCCCTGAGCCGGGCCGGCGACCTGCTCGACGACGAGGCCGCGCTGGCCCTCGGCGAGCCCGCGACCCGGCTGGCGCTGCCGCCGACGCCGGCCAGCGCCGCCGAGGACATCTACGCCGACAGCCGCGGCGACGCCATCGCGCCCGACGACGATTTCGGCACCCCGGCGCCCAGCACCGGCAGCCTGCACGACTTCCCGCGCGGCGCCGGCCCGGGCAGCTTCCTGCATGGCCTGCTCGAATGGGTAGGCCGCCAGGGCTTCGGCCGCCTGCAGTCCGATGCCGCGGCACAGGCCGACCTGGCCGACCTGGTCGCCCGCCGCTGCAACCTGAGCGGCTGGAGCACCTGGACCGAGACCTTGCGCGCCTGGCTGCTGGGCTGGCTGGCTGCGCCGCTGGACCTCGGCGCGCTGGTGCCCGAAGGCGGCGCGGTGGCGCCCGCGGCGCTGGGCCGGGTCCAGATCGAGATGGAATTCTGGTTCGGCGTCCAGCAGGTCGACCTGCGCGCGCTCGACGCCCTGGTCTGCCGCCACACGCTGGATGGTGCGCCGCGCCCAGCGCTGCTGCCGCAGCAGCTCAACGGGATGCTCAAGGGTTTCATCGACCTGGTGTTCGAGCACGAGGGCCGTTATTACGTGGCCGACTACAAGTCGAACTGGCTGGGCCCGCGCGATGCCGACTACACGCCCGCCGCGCTGCGCGACGCCGTGCTGCAGCACCGCTACGAGCTGCAGTACGTGCTCTACGTCTTCGCGCTGCACCGGCTGCTGCGTTCGCGGCTCGCCGACTATGACTACGAGCGCCACGTCGGCGGCGCGGTCTACCTGTTCCTGCGCGGCCATGCGGCGCCGGGCCAGGGGCTGCACTGCGAGCGGCCGCCAAAAGCGCTGATCGACGCGCTCGATGTCTTGTTCAGCGGCGCGGCGCTCGCTGCGGCGGAGCAGCCGTCATGAAAGCCCCGACCGTGTCCACCGACGTCTTCCTCGGCGCGCCGCCCGCGCGCCATGCGGCCTTGCTCGCCGACCTCGACCGCTGGGTCGCCGAAGGCTGGCTGCGCGCGCTCGACCGCAGCTTCGCCGCCTTCCTGGCGCAGAAGGCGCCCGAGGCCGACCCGCTGCTGGTCCTCGGCGCCGCGCTGGCCAGCCACCAGCTCGGCCGCGGACATGCCTGCCTCGACCTGCAGGCGGCGCTGGCCGATGCGGGCCTGGCGCTGTCGATGCCGCCCGAAGGCGCGGCGCGCGCGGCGGAGGATGCCGCGCCCATCACCGCGCCCTCGGCCTTGCTGGCCGGCGTGACGCTGGCGCGCTGGACCAGGGCCTTGACGCATCCGGCGCTGGTCGGCGACGGCCCCGGCACCACGCCGCTGGTGCGCATCGGCAGCCGGCTGTACCTGCGCCGCTATTGGCAGTACGAGCAGTCGGTGCGGGCCGCGATCGGCGAGCGCGTGGCGCGACCCACCGCGGCGGCCGCGCCCGAGATGCGCGCCACATTGACAGCGGCACTCGACGTGCTGTTCCCGCACCGCGACGGCGCCGCGGCCGACTGGCAGAAGATCGCCTGCGCGCTGGCCGCGCGCCAGCACTTCGGCATCGTCACCGGCGGCCCGGGAACCGGCAAGACCACCACCGTGGTGCGGCTGCTGGCGGTGCTGCAGCACCTGGCGCTGGCCGGCGGAGAGGGCCGCCGGCTGCGCATCCGGCTGGCCGCGCCCACGGGCAAGGCGGCGGCGCGGCTCAACGAATCGATCGCCGGCGCGGTCGCGCGCCTGCCGCTCGAAGGGCTGGCCGATCCGGCGGCGGTGCGCGCGGCGATTCCGACCGAGGTCACGACCGTGCACCGGCTGCTCGGCAGCCGCCCCGACACGCGGCACTTCCGCCACGACGCGCGCAACCCGCTGGCGCTCGACCTGCTGGTGATCGACGAAGCCTCGATGCTCGACCTCGAGATGATGGCCGCCGTCTTCGCCGCGCTGCCGCCGCATGCGCCGCTGATCCTGCTCGGCGACAAGGACCAGCTCGCTTCGGTGGAGGCCGGCGCCGTGCTGGGCGACCTCTGCCAGCGCGCCGACGCGGGCCACTACGGCGCCGACACCGCCACCTGGCTCGAGGCCGTCACCGGCGAGCTGCTGGAGCCCGAGCTGTGCGATGCCGCCGGCAGCCCGCTCGACCAGGCGGTGATCAAGCTGCGCATCAGCCATCGCTTCAGCGCCGCGAGCGGCATCGGCAAGCTGGCCGAGGCGGTCAATGCGGGCGACGCCGGAGCGGTGCGGCGGGTCTTCGATCGCGGTCATGCCGACCTGTCGCAGCAGCGCAGCCTGGACGACGCGGCGCTGCGCCGGCTGGTGGTCGATGGCGCGCCCGAGGGCTTCGCGGGCCAGGGAATGGGGCGCGTCGAGGGCGGCAAGGCCGTGCCGCCGCCGGCCGGCTACCGCCACTACCTGGCTCGGATGAGCCAGGGCAAGCCCGGCGTCGATGCCCCGCAGGCCGACTTCGACGCCTGGGCGCGCGAGGTGCTCGCGGCCTATGGCCAGTTCCAGCTGCTGTGCGCCTTGCGCAGCGGCCCGCAGGGCGTCGCGGGGCTGAACCAGCGCATCGCCGGCCTGCTGCGCGCCGAGGGCCTGCTCGAAGCCGAGCATGGCGGCTGGTACCCGGGCCGCCCGGTGCTGGTCACCCGCAACGACTACGGGCTGGGCCTGATGAACGGCGACGTCGGCGTCACCTTGGCGATGCCGGCCTGGTTGCCCGGCGAGCAGCGCCCGCGCTGGACCTTGCGCGTGGCCTTCGCGGCCGGCGACGGCCAGGGCGGCATCCGCTGGGTGCTGCCGAGCCGGCTGCGCGCGGTCGAGACCGTGTTCGCGATGACGGTCCACAAGTCGCAGGGCTCAGAGTTCGCGCATGCCGCGCTGCTGCTGCCCGAGCGGCCCAGCCCGGTGCTGACGCGCGAGCTGGTCTACACCGGCATCACGCGGGCCCGCCACTGGTTCACGCTGGTGGCGGCACCCGAGGTGATGCAGGGCGCGGTGCGCAAGCGGGTCGAGCGGGTCGGGGGGCTGGGCCTGAGCAGGCCCTGAGCCGGCTACTTCGAAGCCGCGGACTTGGCGAACCAGGCTTCGAAGCCGATCGATCCCAGCCACGGGTTCTTGCCGCTCGGCACCAGCGTGTCGTCTTCGAGCCGGGCGCCGAAGTAGCGCGCCTGCGGATCGGCCACGACCTGGCGCGGATCTTTCGTCGCGGCGAGGTAGCGCTGCAGCAGCTCGGGCATCCGCACGCGTTCCGGCCCGGCGATCTCGACCACGCCGTTGACCGGTGCGCCCAGCGTGTACTCGGTCATCGCCGCCGCCACGTCGTCGGAGGCGATCGGCTGCACGAAGGCCGGCGACAGCTTGACGGTCTGGCCGTCGGAGCCCGACTGCGCGATGCCGCCGAGGAACTCGAAGAACTGCGTCGAATGGACGATCGTGTAGGGGATCGAGCCCTCGCGGATCAGCTTCTCCTGCGCGATCTTGCCGCGGAAGTAGCCGCTCTCGGCCAGCCGGTCGGTGCCGACCACCGACAGCGCGACATGGTGCTTCACGCCCGCCGCGGCCTCCGCGGCCAGCAGGTTGCGGCCCGCGGTCTCGAAGAATTCGAGCACCTCCTTGTCCTCGAACGAAGGCGAGTTCGCGACGTCGACCACCACCTGCGCGCCGGCGAGCGCTTCGGCCAGGCCTTCGCCCGTGATCGTGTTGACGCCCGAGGCCGGCGAGGCCGCGAGCACCTCATGGCCGCGCTGGCGAAGGTTGGCGACGAGCTTGCTTCCGATCAGGCCGGAGCCGCCGATGACGACGATCGTCATGGTGTTCATTCAAGTCCTGCCTTGTCGAGGCCGTAGGCCTTGTCGGCCGAGCCGGGCGCGGTCTTGAAGCCGACATTGAGCCGGTTCCAGGCGTTGATCGCCATCACGGAAAAGCTCAGGTCGGAAAGTTCTTTTTCCGACAGCTGGGTGCGCACGCGGTCGTAGACATCGTCGGGCACGCCGTGCTCGGGCAGGCGGGTCAGGATCTCGGTCCAGGCCAGCGCGGCGCGTTCGCGCGGGCTGAACAGGGTCGATTCGCGCCAGATCGGCAGATGGTAGAGGCGCAGTTCGCGCTCGCCGTGCAATTTGGCTTCCTTCACGTGCATGTCGAGGCAGAAGCCGCAGCCGTTGATCTGCGAGGCGCGGATGTGCACCAGGTCCAGGGTCTTCTGCTCGATGGCGCTGCTCTTCTCGAGCATGCTGAATTCGACGAACTTCTTGAACAGCTCGGGCGATTGCTGCATGGCGTTGATGCGTTGGGTCATGGTCACTTCCTGAGGGCCCCAGAACGGCTGAGGCATCCGTTTGCGAGAAGTCGCTGCATGGACGGATCTTTTGCATCCATGTCCACAAGACGTGCCAGCTCGCCGGTTTGTGACAGACCCCGCCTCAACGCCCCTGGAAAGCCGCCGCCAGCCGCGCCAGCTTCTCGGGGTTGCGCTGCACGTGGATGCGCGTGATGCGCTCGCCGTCGGTCTCGTACGACTGAGCGGATTCGAGCACCCCGTCGATGAAGCGAAGTAGCGCCCATTCGCCGTTGATCATCGCCAGCTCCACGCGCACGCCGCTGCCGAAGCGCAGGTGGGCGGCATAGAAGAGCTGCGCGATGCGCTGCCCGCCCAGCAGGGGCTTGCCGAAGCTGGGCACGATGCCGCCGCCGTCGCCGATCAGCTCGGCGTTCTCGGCCAGCATGCCGTTCATGGCCGCGAAGTCGCCGCGCGACAGCGCCTCGGCGAAGCCGCGCATCAGCTGGTGGTGGGCATCACGCGAGACCGCGAAGCGCGGCCGCTCCTCGCGCAGCTGCGCCTTGGCGCGGTGCACGATCTGGCGGCAGGCGGCCTCGCTCTTGCCGACGGCCTTGGCCACTTCGTCGTAGTCGGCATCGAACACCTCGCGCAGCAGGAAGGCGGCGCGCGCCTCGGGCGCCAGCCGTTCGAGCATGAACAGGAAGGCGACCGAGACGTCGTCCGACAGCTCCTTGGTCTGCTCGGGCGTCGAGGGCATATCGGTCAGCACCGGCTCGGGCAGCCAGTAGCCGACGTAGTGCTCGCGCTGCACCTTGGCGGCGCGCAGCCGGTCGATCGCGATCCGCGTGGTGATGGTCACCAGCCAGGCCTCGGCGTTGTCGATGCCGGTCTGGTCCGATTCATGCCAGCGCAGCCAGGCGTCCTGCACCACGTCCTCGGCCTCGGCCACGGATCCGAGCATGCGGTAGGCGATGCCCTGCAGGCGGGGGCGGAGGCGGTTGAAGGTGGTGGTGGGGTCGGTCATTGCGTCTCAGACGTTGGACGCGAGGCGTTTGTGACGCCCGCCCTCACTCGATGTTCTGCACCTGCTCCCGCATCTGCTCCACCAGCACCTTCATGTCGACCCCGATCCGGGTCATCTCCAGCGTGGCGGACTTCGAGCCCAGGGTGTTGGCCTCGCGGTGCAGCTCCTGGATCAGGAAATCGAGCCGTTTGCCGATCTCGCCGCCCTTTTTCACCAGCCGCTCGATCTCGTCCAGGTGCGAATCCAGCCGGGTGAGTTCTTCGGCGACGTCGATGCGGATCGCGAACGCGGTGGCTTCCGAAAGGGCCCGGTCCTGCGCCGCCTCGGGCGCGGTGGCGCCGGCGCCCAGTCCCATCGCCTCCTGCCAGCGTTCGAGGAAGCGGGTGCGCTGTTGCTCGACCAGCTTCGGCACCAGCGGCAGGGCCTGGGCCGCCAGCTTGCGCAGCTGGCCCAGGTGGTCCAGCAGCATCTTGGCCAGCCGGGCGCCTTCGCGTTCGCGCGCCGCCAGCAGGGCCTTCAGGGTCTTTTCGGTCAGTTCGGTGAGGTCCGGCCCCAGGTCGCCGCGCGGCGCCGAATCGCCGGCCGCCAGCCGCAGCACGTCGGCCACGCTGAGGTCGCGGGCGCTCGGCAGCCAGGACTTGATGTTGTCCTGGACCCCGTTCAGGCGCTGCAGCAGCTTGGTCGACGGATCGGCGACGCCGGCGCTGGCGGTGTTCTCGAAGGCCACCCGCAACTCGACCTTGCCGCGCTTGAGCTGGCCCGTGAGCAGCTCGCGCAGCGCCGGTTCGTGCTGGCGCAGCTCCTCGGGAAGCTTGAAGGTGAGGTCGAGGAATCGGCTGTTGACCGAGCGGATCTCGACCCCGAGGCGGCCCGTGGGCTGGGGCCTCGCTTCGGCGTCGGAGTGGCTGCCTGTGGGGCCGTTCTGGCCGCTGGCATAGCCGGTCATGCTGTAAACTGGCATCGCGCCTCGCTGTGGTTTGTTTGCGTTTCACCGAGGCCTCGGCACGGCGTTCGCTTGCCGCACCATCGCCTTCGCGCGAAACTCCCGGATTATGTCAAAGGTCAAACCTTCGCCCCTGCTTCCCGACACGATGATCGGGGGCTACCGCGTCGTGCGGCGGCTGTCCGCCGGTGGCTTCGGCGTCGTCTACCTGGCCGTCGACACCAGCGGCCAGCAGGTCGCCATCAAGGAATACCTGCCTTCGTCCCTGGCCACCCGTGGCACCGGCGAGCTGGCGCCCCAGGTGCCGCCCGAGAAGCTCTCGCTCTACCGCCTGGGCCTCAAGAGCTTCTTCGAGGAAGGCCGCTCGCTGGCCCAGATCTCGCACGCCTCGGTGGTCAGCGTGCTCAATTTCTTCCGCGAGAACGAGACCGTCTACATGGTCATGAACTACCTGGAGGGCGCCACCCTGCAGGATTTCATCGTCACCGCGCGCGACCTCAAGAAGCAGAAAGTATTCAGGGAATCGACGATCCGTTCGCTCTTCGACGAGATTCTGCGCGGCTTGCGCATCGTTCACCAGCACAAGATGCTGCACCTGGACATCAAGCCGGCCAACATCTTCGTCACCGACGACGACCGCGCCGTGATGATCGACTTCGGCGCCGCCCGCGAGGTGCTGTCCAAGGAGGGCAACTTCATCCGTCCGATGTACACCCCCGGCTTCGCCGCCCCCGAGATGTACCGGCGCGATTCGTCGATGGGCCCCTGGACCGACATCTACGCCATCGGCGCCTGCATCTACGCCTGCATGCAGGGCTATCCGCCCAACGACGCCCCCCAGCGCATCGAGAAAGACCGCCTGGGCCTGTCGCTCTCGCGCCTGCGCGGCATCTACTCCGACAACCTGATCGAGGTGGTCGAATGGTGCATGTCGCTCGACCCGCTGTCCCGTCCGCAGTCGGTGTTCGCGCTGCAGAAGGAGCTCAGCCGCGAAGGCGAGCGCCGCTACACCAAGCTCACGGTCGGCGAGAAGGTCAGGCTTTCCATCGACAACATGCGCTCCTTCGAAAAGAAGGGGCTGCCCAAGGCCGCCGCGCCCACCACACGCCCCGCATGAAATTCTCGGTATTCCAGGTCAGCCGCAAGGGGGGCCGCCTCAAGAACGAAGACCGCATGGGCTACTGCTACACGCGGGAGTCCGGATTGTTCGTGCTGGCCGACGGCATGGGCGGGCACCCCGAAGGCGAGGTGGCGGCCCAGCTCGCGCTGCAGACCATCGCGGCGCTCTACCAGCGCGAGGCGCGGCCGGTCGTCAAGGACGTCAAGGCCTTCCTGACCGCCTCGGTGATGGCCGCGCACCAGCAGATCATGCGTTATGCCGGCAACAAGGGCATGCTCGACACGCCCCGCACCACCGTTGTCGCGGCCGTCATCCAGGACAACTCCGCCAGCTGGATCCACTGCGGCGATTCGCGGCTCTACGTGATCCGCGACGGCGAGCTGCTGACCCGCACCCGCGACCATTCGCACGCCGAGCGCCCGCGCGCCAATGCCGGCCCCGAGGCCGTCAACCGCAACCTGCTGCTGACCTGCCTGGGCTCACCGACCACGCCGCTGTTCGACGTCTCGGCGCCGCTGCAGCTGCAGCGCGGCGACCGGATCATGCTGTGTTCGGATGGCGTCTGGGGCGTGCTCGACGACAGTGTCATCGTCCACATCCTCTCGTCCGGCAAGCCGGTGTCCGACTCGGCGCCCGACCTGGCCGAGATGGCGCTGCGCAACGGCGGCGCCCACAGCGACAATGTCACCTTGATCGCCCTCGAATGGGAAACCCCCGACGCGCCGGGCCAGAAGCGCGGCGTGTCGACCGACAGCATCAGCGACGGCGTTTTCGCCTCCACCATTCAGGCCGGCATGCCTTCCGACAGCGAGCTCGACGACCTCGACGACGACGCCATCGAACGTTCCATCGCCGAGATCAACGAGGCGATCAAGCGCTCGGCGGCCCGCAAGACCTAGTCTCCGTCTTTCATTTCCCCCTTTTCCCCATTTCCACGATGACAGTTTTCGTTCGAAGCGCCGGCCGTGCCGCCGACCAGTTGCGCCCGGTGCGCATCACCCGCGGCTACACCATTCATGCCGAGGGCTCGGTGCTGATCGAGTTCGGCCAGACCCGCGTGCTGTGCACCGCCTCGGTCGAAGACAAGGTGCCGCCGCACAAGCGCGGCAGCGGCGAGGGCTGGGTCACGGCCGAATACGGCATGCTGCCCCGCGCCACGCACACCCGCAGCGACCGCGAAGCCGCCCGCGGCAAGCAGAGCGGCCGCACGCAGGAGATCCAGCGTCTCATCGGCCGCTCGATGCGCGCCGTGTTCAACCTGGCGGCGCTCGGCGAGCGCACCATCCACCTCGACTGCGACGTGCTGCAGGCCGATGGCGGCACCCGCACCGCGGCCATCACGGGCGCCTTCGTGGCTGCGCAGGACGCCGTCGACAAGCTGCTGGCCGCCGGCAAGATCCAGGCGACGCCGATCCTCGACCACGTGGCGGCGATCTCGGTCGGCATCGTGCAGGGCACGCCGCTGCTCGACCTCGAATACACCGAGGACTCGGCCTGCGACACCGACATGAACGTGGTCATGACCGGTGCCGGCCACTTCGTCGAAGTGCAGGGCACGGCCGAAGGCGCGGCCTTCACGCGCGACGAGATGAACGCGCTGCTGGCCCTGGCCGAGAAGGGCATCGGCGAGTTGACCGTGCTGCAGACGCAGGCGCTGGCCGCTTGAGGATCGACCCCGCGCACCGGCGCCCCGTGGCATGAAACTGGTACTGGCTTCCAACAACGCCGGCAAGCTCGCGGAGCTGCAGGCGTTGTTCGCGCCGCTCGGCGTCGAGCTGGTGCGGCAATCCGAACTCGGCGTCGGCGAGGCCGAAGAGCCCTTCCGCACCTTCGTCGAGAACGCGCTGGCCAAGGCTCGCCATGCCGCGGCCATCACCGGCCTGCCGGCGATCGCCGACGATGCCGGCCTGTGCGTCGACGCCTTCGGCGGCCTGCCGGGCGTCGACACCGCCTACTACGCGACGCAGTTCGGCTACGAGAAGGGCGACGCCAACAACGTGCGCGCCCTGCTCGAGCAGATGGCCACGCTCGACAACCGCCGCGCCGCGCTGGTCAGCACCCTGGTGGCGCTGCGCAGCGCCGACGACCCCGAGCCGCTGATCGCGGTCGGCCGCGCGCCTGGCGAGATCACGCGCGAGCGCATCGGCGACAACGGCTTCGGCTTCGACCCCGTGATGTTCCTGCCGCAGTTCGGCAAGACCTTCGCCCAGCTGCCGACCGACGTGAAGAACGCCAACAGCCATCGGGGTCAGGCCGCCCGGGCGATGCTGGCCCTGATGCGCGAACGCTGGCTGTCGCCGTGAGCATCGTCATCCCGATCGCTGCCGGCGCCGAAGAGGCGGCCGCGGGCGCGGCCAGCGCCAACGACGTGCTGCATCTGATGCGGCCCGGCCCGCTGCAACTGGCGGCGCTGCCGCCGCTGTCGCTCTATGTGCACCTGCCGTGGTGCCTGCGCAAGTGCCCCTACTGCGACTTCAACTCGCACGAATGGCGCAGCGGCGGCGGCAGCGACGCGCTGCCCGAGCAGCGCTACATCGATGCCCTGGTGGCCGACCTCGACGCCGCGCTGCCGCTGGTGTGGGGACGCACCGTGCACACCATCTTCATCGGCGGCGGCACGCCCAGCCTGTTCTCGCCGGCCGCCATCGACCGCCTGATCGGCGACCTGCGCGCGCGCCTCAAGCTGGCGCCCGACTGCGAGATCTCGCTCGAGGCCAACCCCGGCACCTTCGAGCGCGACCGCTTCCGCGCCTACCGCGCGGCCGGTGTCACGCGGCTGTCGGTCGGCGTGCAGAGCTTCAATGACGAGCACCTGAAGGCGCTCGGCCGGGTGCACGACCGGGCTCAGGCCATCGCGGCGGTCGAAGAGGCGGCCGCCGCCTTCGACACCTTCAACCTCGACCTGATGTACGCGCTGCCGGGCCAGACCCTCGAAGGCCTCGACGCCGACCTGAGCCAGGCGCTGGCGCTGGCGCCGCCGCACCTGTCGGTGTATCACCTGACCATCGAGCCCAACACCTACTTCGCCAAGTTTCCGCCCACGATTCCAGAGGACGATGCGGCATACGAGATGCTCGATCGCATCACGGAACGCACCGCCGCCAACGGCCTCCAGCGATACGAGATATCGGCCTACGCCCGCCCGGGCCATGCCTGTGCACACAATTTGAATTACTGGCAGTTTGGCGATTACCTCGGAATCGGGGCCGGCGCCCACAGCAAATTGAGCTTTGCGCACCGGGTGGTGCGGCAGGTGCGGTTCCGGGAGCCGCGGCTGTACATGGACAACGCGATCGCCGGCCGGGCGGTGGCGCAGAGCGAGGAGGTCGGGATCGCTGCGTTGCCTTTTGAATACATGCTCAATGCCCTGAGGCTCAAGGATGGGTTTAGGCTTGCGGAATTCGGCGAGCGCACCGGCCTGGCCATCACCAGCATCCAGCGCGGCCTGGAGGAGGCCGAGCGCAAGGGATTGATCGAACGGGATCTGGCCCGTGTCTGGCCGACGACGCGCGGCTTCGACTTTTTGAGCGACCTGCAGTCCATCTTCCTGCCGGACTGAGGGGAACGACGACAAGCGCAATGGAACACAACGAAGACAGCATCGAACACACCGAGGCAGCGACCAAGCGCCGCTCGCGGGGCCGCCCCAGCCCCGAGCAGGCGGCTGCGCTGCGCGAATCCTTTCTGGCGGCGGCGCTCGAGTCCTTCCTCGAGAAGGGTTATTCGGCCACCAGCATCGAGGCCATCGCACGCGAAGCGGGCGTGGCGAAGATCACCATCTACCGGCAGTTCGACAACAAGGAAGCCTTGTTCCGCGAAGTGGCGCACCGCGCCGTGAGCAACGCCCGCGAGACCATGCAGAACACGCTGGTGCACCGCGGCAGCGACGAGCGCCAGACGCTGATCGACCTGGTCGAGCGCATGTACCTGAGCGCTACCGAGCCCAAGACCCTGGCGCTGATGCGCCTGGTCATCGCCGAGGCGGTGCGTTTCCCGGAACTGGCGAAGTCGCTCTACGCCGAGAACAGCTACGTGCTGGCGCCGGTGGTCGACTACCTGGCCGAGGCCCACCGCGCCGGCAAGCTGCGCGTGCCGTCGCCCGAACTGGCCGCAGTGCAACTGTCGACGCTGGCCTTCGGCGGCGTGCGGTTCTTCATCTCGAAACCGTTGGCCGGGCCCGACGAGCGGCGGGTCTGGGCAGAGGACATCGTCGACCTCGTGCTGCGCGGCTGGGCACCGGCCGCGAACGACTAAAATCCCGACCCTGCCGCCGTGCAACGCGACGGCAGCCCAGGAGAGTTGGGTGAGTGGTTTAAACCAGCAGTCTTGAAAACTGCCGACGGGCAACCGTCCGTGAGTTCGAATCTCACACTCTCCGCCATACGGCTTGTCCCGCAAGCGAAGCGTGACGCCGTAGTCGCAAAATCACATCTCGCAGTGGCAGCGTGCCGGATAGAAAGAGGTGCATCGCGTCGAGCAACTGGAGGGCGGTCTTACGCCCTGACGCTTTGTTGATCGCGACGCTCGAGTAGCCGGACAGCCGCTGACGTCGAAACCAGTGTCCTGCAAGCGCCAGAGAGATCGCGCGGGCCTCGGCCGGCGCCGGCATGTGCCTCGCGACCGGCTATCGGTATCGATCGAAGGGATCGTGGGGCAGGCCGATGTCCAAGCGCTCCAGCGCGCTCATCATCCTCACCTGGTCCGCGTCCCTTGCGCGCTGACGCCACGCGCCGTAGAGCGCGGCAATCCATCGGATGGGGTCCTGTAGGGGCGTGGAGGATGACTCACCGATGGGTGAATCGGAAGCCGAGGGAATCAGATCGATGTTCATGAATGGTCAGGGGGCGCCGCACAAAAGGCCAGGAAGCGTTCCATCGCGGCCGTCTATGAGAACAGGCTTGATGGCGGGAGGTCCATGAGCTGTTTCTGCTAGTGCCTTCGGAAATTTCTGAGCGGGATGGCTGTCGCCACTGACCGGCAGGACCTCAACCCCGACAGCAATCGGCTAAAGCGCGCCACGCAGGACGACCCGAGCGTGAAGGTGCGGGGCAAGGACTTGCTCGGCCGCGTCCGCTATGTCGTGCAGCCGTCCGACGATGGGAAGTCCTTCCGGGTGATCGCCGAGGGGCTCGATTCTTTCGCGTTGGCGCTGGCCAGTCTCAGCCTCTCGTTCTGCAACAACGAACTGCTCGCGAAGCGCGACGCGAGAAGGTCGGTAGCGCGCGCATGAACTCCCTCGGGTCTAGAGTAGTTCGGACAGGCACGTCGCAGCTTGTCGATTGAGTCGGTGGCAACCAGCACCGGCTGACTATTGGCCGATGATCGAACCGTCATGCATGAAGCGCTCCGCGACATGTGCGAGCTTCAGCATGAGCTGATCGTGAACTTGGGTTGCATCCTGGCGACCTGGTGGGCGTCAGGCTCGCCAAGAATGTAGATATGCAGATGCCCATGGGTGCCGTCGCTGGCATTAACCAGGGCTCGATCGCCGACTTTCCGCCCACGCCGGTGCCATTGAGTATTCCAGGCTGCTAGCCGCCGGTGCAAGCCACCGGCGTGGCGCGCCCCACAGCCCATGAGGTGCGGCCCTGCTCGATGAGCATCGTCTGGCGTCCGTTGGAGAACGTCGTCCCCGACTTTCCGATTGCAGGAAGATCGATGGCGGCCGCTCCGTCGACGGAGACCGAGGCGCTTTCTCCCATCAAGCGCACAGCCAAGCGTGTCCCATCGCAAACGTATTTGCTGACGGGATAGGGATTGCCGACACCGATCGACGGACTTGGCGTCGGATGCTGGCAGGCCGCCAGTATCCAGATGGCAGACGTGCCGACGATTGAACAAAGAATGCGTTGCAACTTGCCCCCCGCAATGTCCGCCTCATCGCTAGGCGGAGTGATGCTCAATTGCTGAGTGGTTGGCACGATGGGCTCCTCGATTTCGAAGGGATGAACCCTACACTGTCGAGCTAACACCGTCCAGTCACGCCAATTGACGCGGCATGTGAAACGCCGTAGACCAAAGTCTCCCGAGTTCCTGGGGCCCCGGCGCATCGCCAGAAGGCACTCACCGCCGTCATCCAGGAAGCCTATGTGAGAGTAAGTGACCGCTGGGGTGGAGAAAAGGATGGGGAGATACGGCCTGCCCGCGGGTAGCCGCCCGCTGGCTGATTTTTGCGGACCGAACGTTGTTGTCGGCAAGGTAGTGGAGAGGTCTCTGCGGGTGATATCACCTGAAGGTCAGTGAAGAGGTCATTCGTTCGCCGATCATCGCCGTTCCACGCCCATCAGCTCGCCTTCGTGATCTTTGGCGGCCACCACGTTCCATCCAGGACGGAAGGAGGCGACTCCTTCGGCCAGTAAAGGCGGAACATCGGGATGAATGTGGATGCGGGTGCGGGAAGCCAGTTCGATTCCTTGTCCGGACCCGGGTTGTCTTTCTGGAGGTACAGGTCGATCGAACCGTCGGCGTTCGTCTTGAGCTTGTTGCGCATGCTCACGGTGTACCGGTTGAGTGGGTTCGGAATGAAGAAGTAGCCACTGTCGTACATGGTCAGCGACCAGAATCCCGATGCGGGCGGCAAGTTGCTCGCCTTGTCGAAGTGGATCACGTAGTTGTTCTTCGAGGCATCCAGCGGCTGGCCGGCCGAGTCTGCCATGCCGACCACGTACACGGCGTCCTTCGGAGCGTTCGCGGGAATCCCGAACGCGGACAGCCAGGCGCGCGCCATGTAGTCGGTGCCGTAGTGGCCGACCTTGAGATTGAGCAGCCAACCGTCCTTCGTTTGTCCCGAGTCTTTCGTGTAGTCGACGATCTTCTTCCAGGCGACCTTTGGGGCGGATCTGATCGCGTCCGCGACGGCAGGCTCGAGTTTGCCGAGGTCAAAGTCCTGGCCGGGCACCAGACCGATCTTCGCCAGCTTCGCCATCATTGGGGCGTCTTCGGTCGACGGCGGATTGTTCACCATCAGCTTCGCCATCCATCCGAAGTACTCGACGGCGCCAAGGGCATTGACACTGTCTCGAACCGAGCGCTTCATGTCGATGCTGGGGTCGACCTTGCCCGGCGGAGGCGTGTACTTCTTGCCCCAGGCGCTGAGCGGATAAAGTTTGTACTGGTCCTGTAGCGCCCAGACGGCCTTGTAGTCCTCCGGCGTGCCCGTGGAATAGGTACGCGCCAGGATCCACACGGTGGAAGTCGGTGACTTGACTTCCTTCACGCCCTCAGGAAGCGAACCTTTCCAGTTCGGGCCAGTGATGGCGTAGGTCTGCGCGCCCTGTCCGGTCGTGCGCGAACCGGGATCGAAGGTGACTGGAACCCAGGCGTCGTAGAACTCCCAGACATAGTAGCGGTCGCCCATAGCCGGCCAGCTCACCACCCATGGCTCCTTGGAGACATCGATGAACGCGTTGGAATAGAGCGTGTCGGCGTTTGGTGCCGTGACGTCGCGGTACGCCGCTGAGGGGTACTCGCGCAGGTTCGCGAACTGTCCCATGGGAGCCCGCGTGGTTGTCGGCGCCTTGACGTTGGTGATCACCTTGCGCGACATTTCCACCGACATGAGGGAGTAACCGTAGACGTAGGCGTCGACGGCGATATCCCTCGCCTCATCCGCGGTCAGTGCCCAGGCGGGCTGGCCGCTCACCAGAAGGCCGGTGGTCGCCAGCAGACCGGAGAAGATCTTGATTTTCAATGCACTCACTCCTGTAGCAATCGTTTGTGATATTCGAAAGGGCAACGCCTCTTGAACGCGTGCCTCATTCGAAAACGCAGGCGATCGTATGGGTGCTCTCTCTCACGAAACGAAGGCTAGAGACAAGTGAATCAAGTCGCCACTCATTTTGCGCCAACCCCTTGGGTGCAACTGCCGAATGCCGGTGTGACGGCGCCTCCGGTGATCTCGGTCACTGCGATGGCCGGCGTGTCGGCACTCGTGCGGGATGCGTTCGGCGAGAAGGTCCTGAGGCAGGCCAAGCAGGCGGTCATGCTCGACATCGAACTCATCGAGGAGCACGAATGTTTTATTCCCCAGGTCACCATGACGGGCTTCCTGTGGGAGATTGAGCGCCGTTCCGGAGAATCGAATCTCGGGCTCTTCACGGCGCCGCACCTGTCGTTGACCACCTATGGCCGCTGGGGCGAGTACGTCATGGCCGCCAACACATTGGGCGCGGCGATCGCCCGCGCAGCATCCACCCTGGGCTATCACAGCACGGGCGACAGGATGCAGATCACGGTCGAGGCAGGCATGGCCCGAGCCAGCTATTTCAATGCGATGCGGGGGCGAGCGGGCTATGCGCATGTGGCCAGTGGCACCGCAGGAGTCCTGCTCAGCCTTCTGCGTGCCTACCTCGGGCCCGACTTTCTTCCTCGCCAAATCGAACTGGACATTCCCCGCCCGGCCGCGTCGACACCCTTCGAGGACGCATTTCTTTGCCCCGTGCTGTTCGACGCGGCGGCTGTCTCGGTCTACTTCGACTCGCGGCTGCTGGACCGCCAGGTCCATGGGCCGTACCAGTCTCGACTCGTCACTGTCGAGGATGTCGCACGAGTCCTCAAGGAGCCCGTCGACCTCAACGATCTTCTGGGGGTTGTCACCGCGCACATCCGGGCCCAAGTCCAGACCGGCGTTGTGACGATCGACAGCACGGCGCGCGCGTTGGGCACCAGCGTTCGCACGCTGCAGCGGGTCCTGCGCCGGGATGGCGGAGCAGACTTTCGCGAACTCGTGAACTTCATCCGCATGCGACGCGCGAAGGAACTGCTCGACGGCTCGAATGCTTCGATTGCGGAGATAGCAACCGAGTTCGGCTATTCGACGCCGGCAAATTTCGCCCGCGCATTCCGCAAGGCGACCGGCTTGGCACCGCAGGAGTACCGAACAAGCCGGCCGACTCCAACTCGGAGCGTCGTGGAGGATCGGCCGACATCGGAGTAACGACCGATGGCTTCCTCCGAGCAGGCGGATGCACACGGTATCTCAAGGTCGGAGACCAGGCGGCGGCCTTCCGCTGGTGCTCCGCCTGGTGGTCGCACTCTCCGTCGAGCCCGCATGGGCATGCTTGCGCGCTCAGGCCGCTACTTCGCCTTGCCCCCCGCCGCCTGCAGCACATCCCCCTTCAGCGTCACCGCCTGCCCGACCGGCGGCGCCGTGGTGCTCTTGACGGTGCGTAATGAGCCGTCCTGCATCCGCACGCCGATCTCGTAGGCCTGGTTCGTGTTCTTCTTCTTCTCGACCTTGTTGCCCGCGAAGGCCCCGGCACCGGCACCGGCGACGGTGGCGAGGGTCCGGCCCCTGCCGCTGCCGACCTGGTGGCCGACCACGCCACCCACCACGCCGCCGGCCACGGCACCGACGCCGGAGGTCGGCTTCGTGCTTTCGAGTTTGCGCACGGATTCGACCTTGCCGCAAACGGAACAGGGTTTGGACGACGCAGCGGCAGGCGCCTGTTCCGCCCCCCAGGCCGGTGGCGCGGCCAGCATGGCGGCGAGCACGCAGATCGCTGGCACGCCGGCCGCAGCGTTCGGCCGTCTGGATGAAGTCGATGCCATGGCGGTCTCCCTTCAATCCCCCGATGCGAAGGCACCGGGCGCACTCGGAAGCATCGCCGATGCGCGGCGCCTGTCAATACATTGGGGTCGCCAAATTTGCGCCTGGTCAATTCCCGGCCCGTCTGTGCTGGACGCGCCGGCGCTGCTCGCGGGCCCGCACGCCGCCTTCAACTGAACAGCGTGAACAACCCAGAGAGGCCGGCCAGGAACCAACCGACCGCCGCCGCCGCTTGCGCGTTCTCCTTTGGTATCGGGAACATTTCCGCGCGACGCCATGCCCCGACGATGAACACCAGGATGGTCCCGACGAAGATGCCACTCGACGTACTGGCCAAGACATGGGAGAGACCGCCGCAGAGTGCACATGCGGCCGGGCATTCGCGGGCAGACCATCGTTTCGCCAAAGCCGAGATGCCGGCGGCGCGGCACGAGGGACATGCATGCTTCATAGGACGGATGAATCTCCAGTCATGCCATTGTGACCAACCCTCAGGTCAGTGCGCACGCGCTTTTCGTGGCGACTTCGGCGTCGGCGCTTGTTTCGCGAATCTATTGGAACCAGCGAAGACCGCCCCAGAATCTGTCGCCAAGTCGAGCCGCGCACACGCCGCAGGCGACGACTGCGATGCTAACGAGCGCGCACACGGCGAAGAGGCCCAGGGGCCATAGCCGGACGCACAGGCCCAAGCCGACGACCAGGCCAAGCAGCGCGCCGCAGCAAAACCGCACTCTCTTCTCGAATGCGTCGGGCTGTCTGCCTGCGAGCACGGGACCTGATTCAGTTTTCATGCGCAATGGCCGGCGATGGTCCGGTGTGCCGGACTGTGCCACAGCGACGAAACCCGTCATCTGTTTCGAGGACGACAGCCACAAGGCAAAGGCGTACCTTGCGTCCAACGCGAAGGCTGCGCAGGGCGAAGGTTCGACAACTGGCGCTTCGCGTGCAGGAGCGTGTCATGTGCCCTCGAGTATTTCGTCCCCTGGTGATCGCATGCCTGGTCATTGCGAGTTCCGCGTGTCAGCCGCAGAGGCCGGGCATTCAATCGAAAAACATGGGAAACGTTCTTGCGGGATACGTGGAGCCGGCAGGAGTGGGTCCGGCTGCAGGGCACCCCGTCACCTACCTCGGCGACATGTTCTCGGGAGAGGAAGCGGCGCTGGCGTCCAAGCCGCCGGAGATTGAATCGCCCACCTTCTGAGGCCCGCATGGGCATTTCAAATGTCCAGCACCAGTTCCTCCGACCTGGACCCCGAGCAGCAGATCATCATCGTCTGCCCCGCCGCCTTCTCGTCATCCGACAGCACCAGGTCGCGATGATCGGGCGTGCCCGAAATGACCCGCGTCTCGCAGAGGCCGCAGACGCCCTGCTGGCAGGACGAGGCCACCGCCACGCCGCAGCTGCGAAGGCTGTCGAGGATGGTCCGCCCCGGCGCGATCTCGATCACGCGGCCGCTCTTCGCCAGCCGGACCGCGAAGCCGCCCTCGGTGGCCGGCGCCTCCTTGGCGCCGAAATGTTCGAGGTGGACGCGCTCCGGCTCGATCGCCCGCGTCGCGGCTTCGAAGCCCTCGATCATCGGCTGCGGACCGCAGCAATAGAAGTGCGCCCCGGGTGGCGCCTGGCCGACGATCGACGCCAGGTCCAGGCGGGCGCCATCGCTCGCATCGCTGAAGCTCAGGTGCACGCGATCGGCCAGGGCGCTCTGCGACAGTTCCTCCAGCAGCGGCGCGTGCGAACGGCTGCGGGCGCGGTAGTGCAGCGTCCACGGCCGCTGCAGCGCCCGCAGTCGCTGCGCCATGCTCCACAGCGGCGTGATGCCGATGCCGCCGGCGATCAGCACGCTGTGGGGCGCTTGCTCCACCAGACCGAAGTGATTGCGCGGGCCCGCGATGTCGATCAGCAAGCCCGCGCGGGCGCTGTCGTGCATCCAGGCGGAGCCGCCGCGGCTCGATGCCTCGCGCTTGACGCCGATGACATAGCGATGGCGCTCGACCGGATCGTTGAGCAGCGAATAGCTGCGGTTGAGCCCGCCGGGCAGCTGCACGTCGACATGCGAGCCGGCCGTGAAGGGCGGCAGGGGGCGGCCATCGGGTGCGCGCAGATCGAACAGCAGCACGTCCTCGCAGGCGTAGCGGACGGACCGGATCCTGGCTTGCAGGGTTGCATCTTGAGTCATCATCTTCAGACCTTCTCGAGGCCGATGGCGCTGTTCAGCAGCGCCGGATCGGCACGAAGCGCCTCGGTGCTGCCGCTGAACACCGGCACGCCGCGTTCGAGCACCACCATCTCGTCGGCGAAATCCAGCACCACGTCGACATGCTGTTCGACCAGCAGGCAGCCGAGCCCGGTCTGAGTGGCCAATTGCTCGATGGCCTGCATCAGCTCGTCGCGGACCTTGGGTGCGAGGCCTTCGAGCGGCTCGTCGAGCAGGAGCACCCTGGGCTCCGCGACCAGCGCGCGGGCGACCGCCAGCATCTGCTGCTCGCCGCCCGAGAGCTGGTTGCCGCCATTGCCGCGGCGCTCGAACAGGCGCGGAAACAAGCCATAGGCCTTCTCCAGTGCCGGCCTGACCGCACGCCCGTGCATGGCCGCCACGAGGTTCTCCTCGACGCTCAGCGAGGCGAAGATGTCGCGCCCTTGCGGCACATAGCCCAGCCCGAGCCGGGCCCGCTCGAACGTGGGCATGGCGCCGACCGGGCGACCGCCCAGCCGCACCGCGCCGCGCTGCAGCTGGGCCAGGCCCATGGCCGTGGCCAGCGTGGTGGTCTTGCCGGCGCCGTTGCGGCCGATCAGGCCGACCCGCTGCCCCTGCCGCACGGAGAAAGACAGGCCCTGCACGACCGGCGCGCCGTTGTAGCCCGCGGTGACGTCGTCGAACACCAGTTCGAAGGAGCGCTCAGTGGCTGGCATGCGTGGTTCTCCCGAAATAGATCTGCTTGACCTGGTCGTTGGCGGCGATCGCCGCCGGCGCGCCTTCGACCAGCAAGGCGCCCGCCGCCAGCACCACGATGTGGCGCGCAAAGCGGAAGACCAGGTCCATGTCGTGCTCGATCAGCAGGATCGCGAGGTCGGCGGGCAGCTGCTCGATCGCATCGAAGATCCGGCCGCTCTCGCTCTGGGGCACGCCCGCGGCCGGCTCGTCGAGCAGCAGCGCGCGCGGCCTCATCGCCAGTGCCAGCGCGATCTCGACCAGCCGTTGCTCGCCCAGCGCCAGGGTGCCGACGATGCGCCGGGCGATCCGCTCCAGCCCCAGCGCGCCGAGCGCGGCATGGGTGTCGTCCAGCACGCTCTGCGCCTGCGCGCCGCGCTGGAAGACCCGGGCCGCCAGGCCGCGGCGATGCAGCACCGCGGTGCGGACATTGTCCAGCACGGTCATCTCGCGGAACAGGCGGCTGATCTGGAAGGTGCGAACCAGTCCGGCGCGCACGCGGGTGTCCTGCGACAGCCGCGTCACCGGCACGCCATCGAGGAAGACGGCGCCGGACTGCGGCCGCAAGGCGCCGCTCAGCAGGTTGACCAAGGTGGTCTTGCCGGCGCCGTTGGGGCCGATCAGCGCGGTGCGCGCGCCGGGCGCGAGCGACAGCGAGACGTCGTCGGTCACCTTCAGGCCGCCGAAGGCCATGCGCAGGCCCTGCGCCTGCAGCCGGGGCGCGCTCATGGCGTGCTCCCGCCGTTGCCGCGCCGCCGCCACCAGGCCGTGATGCCGGCGCGGAGCATGTCGACCAGCTGGATCAGGCCGCCGGGCAGCGCCATCATCGTGGCGACCAGCAGCACGCCCAGTACCAGCAGCCAATGGTGCGGGCTCAGTCCCGAGGCGACGTGCTGGATCACCATGTAGGCGATGGTCCCCATGATCGCGCCGGCCAGCCGCGAGGTGCCGCCGAGCACGACCATGATCAGGACGCCGGCGGACAGCTGGAAGTCGAGCATGCTGAGACTGGCCACCTTGGTGGTCTGCGCCGTCAACGCGCCCGCCAGGCCCGCCACCAGGCCGCCGATCGCATACACGGCGAGCAGGTGCGGGTAGACCCGCCCGCCCAGCGCTTCGACGCGGCCTGCATCGAGGCGGATCGCGCGTGCGGTCAGGCCGAACGGCGAGTCCACGAGTTTTCGCAGGCCGAGGAACGCCACCACCAGCACGGCCAGGGTGTAGAGGTAGCCGGTGCGGCCGGCGAAGTCGAACTCGAACCGGCCGAGCAGGGGCGCCACGCTGAAGCCGGTCAGCCCGTCGTCGCCGCCCGTGATGTCGCGCGCCCAGTTGGCGAACTCGAGCAGGATCTGCGAGGTGGCGATCGTGAGCATCACCAGCGTCAGGCCCTTCGAGCGCAGCAGCACGGCGCCGCTGGCCAGCGCCACGGCCGCGCCCGCGAGCCCGCCGACGGCCAGGCCGAGCAGAGGTTCCGGCGAGACATGCATCGCGAACAGCCCGGCCGCGTAGGCCCCCGCGCCGTAGAGCGCCGCATGGCCGATCGATGCGATGCCGGCCTGGCCCAGCACCAGGTTGAGCGACAGCGCGAACAGCGCCATCGCGCAGATGTTGGTGAGCAGTCCGAGGTCGCTCGGAAACAGCCCGTAGGCGGCCAGGCCAAGGGCGGCCAGGCCGCATTCGGGCAGCAGCGGCCAGGGCCTGCGCGCCGCGGCCGGCGAGGCCGCGAGCGGGAGCGCGTCGAGGGTGGCGGCAGGGGGCGTCATGCGTGCCTCCCGAACAGCCCGTTCGGGCGCACCAGCAGGACCAGGAACATGGTCGCGAAGAACGCGATCGAGGAGAGTTGGGGAACCAGGTATTTCATGGTCGTGTCCACCATCCCCAGCAGCAGCGCGGCCAGGAACGAACCGAACAAGGTGCCGTGGCCGCCGACGGCGACCACCGCGAGAAAAGTCACGAGGTACTTCGATGCATAGGCCGGCTCCATCGGCAGCAGTTCGGCCCCGGCGATGCCGCCCAGCGCCGCCAGGCCCGCGCCGGCCGCGAAGGTGAAGGCGTAGATGCGCGTGGTGTCGATGCCGACCGCCTGGGCGATCGGCGCGTTGTCCACCGCTGCCCGCACCTTGATGCCGAAGGACGAGCGTTCGACCGAGAACCAGAGCGCGGCCAGCACGCCCAGGCCGAGTGCGGTCACGACCAGGCGATGCACCGGCACCGAGCGGTGGCCGATGTCGACGCTGCCGGTGAGCGAGTCCGGCAGCTTGAGCGTCGTCAGGGCCGAGCCGAACAGCAGGTCGGCCAGCGCGATCAGCACGAACATGATGCCGATCGTGACCAGCATCTGGTCGAGTTCGGGGCGGCGGTAGAAGCGCCGGATCAGCAGCCGTTCGATCGGCACCGCCGCCAGCGCGACCGCCGCCACCGCGACCACGATTGCCGCATAGGGCGGCAGCCCGAAGCGCGCCGGCAGCGTGGCCGCGATGAAACCCCCGAACATCGCGAAGGCCCCATGGGCCAGGTTGGTCACCCGCATCAGCCCCATCGTCATCGAGAGCCCGATGGTGATCATGAAGAGGATCATCGCGTAGGCAATCCCGTCGAGCAGGATGCTTCCCAGCAGCGTGGTCGTCACGTCTGGCCCCGGCGTGTCACTTCGCGGCCCGCAATTCGGGCGAGCGTCCGTGGTCGGGCTGCATGTCGAAGGTGAGGATCTCGCGATTCACCAGCTTGCCGGCCGCGTCCTTTTCCACCACCCGCACATAGACGTTCTGCACCAGTTCGCGTGACACCGCGTCGATCTTGACCGGCCCGCGCGGACTCTCCCATTGCCAGCCCTTGACGGCCGCCAGTGCCTTGGCGCCGTCGGGCCGCCCATCGGTGGCCTCGATCATCTTGTAGATGACCGTCATGCCGTCGTAGGCGCCCACCGCGGTCGCGTTGATGATGGTCGAGGGCGAGATCTCCGCCGCCGCCTTGATGAACTGCTGGTTCCTGGCCGAGGGATGGACCGGCGAGTAGTGCAGCGCGGTCTCCAGGCCGAGCGCGGCGTCGCCGATGCCGGGCAGGTCGACCTCGCTGGTCTCGCCCGTGCCGATGAAGCGGATGCCGGCCTGCTTCAGGCCCGCTTCCGAGTACGCCTTGATGATGGCGTACGTGGGCGGGCCGCCCGGGCCGAAGACGAAGATCGCATCGGGCTTGACCGTCTTGACCTTCTGCATGAAGGGCCCGAAGTCGGTCGTCTTCAGCGGCACCCGGATCTTCTCGACCACCTGGCCGCCGCCGGCCGCGAAGGTCCTGACGAAGGCGGTCTCGGCATCGAGGCCCGGACCGTAGTCGCTGACCAGCGTCACGGCCGTCTTGACTTTCTTGTCCAGCGCGTACTTCGCCGCCGGCACGGTCACCTGCGGCAGGGTGTAGGAGGTCCGCAGCAGGAAGTCCGACTTGTCCAGGATCGACGAGGTGGCGGCATTGAAGATCACGCTCGGCACCTTGGCCTCTTGCGCAATGGCGGCGACGGCCAGCGCGTCGGGCGTGAAGAACAGGCCGCCGATGTACTGCACCTTGTCCTTGACGACGAGTTCCTGCGCCAGCGCCTTGGCCTGCGCCGGGTTGATGTCCGCCAGGTCCTTCCAGACCACCTCGACCTGGTGGCCGCCCACGCTGGTGCCGTTGATCTTCTGGAAGGCCTTCACGGTGGTCTCCCACATCTTGCCGCCGACCGAGTAGGGCCCGGACAGCGGCGCGATGATGCCGACCTTGACGGTATCGGCCCGGGCGGCGGTGGCCAGGGCGAAGGAAAGGGCAATGGCGCCCGCGAGCAGGTTGCGGATCATGGGGTTGTCTCTCTGGTGGGGTGGCGGTCAGGCGGGCGTGGCTTCGCGAACGCCGGCCTCGGCGTAGAAGTTGCCCGAGCGGATCTTCACGAGCGCCTCGGATTCGTCGAAGTGCACGCCCAGCGGATCGCCGCCAGCGGCGACGATGGCGATCTGCTTCTTCATCATCCGGCGCAGCATGCCGATGCCGCGGTCGCTGGTGGCCAGGTGCTCGTCCGAGTGCAGGTTGACCGGGCCCTGGCCGCCCTGGGCCTCGTAGTCGCCTGGGAAGTCCTGCTTTTCTTTTTCGGAGAGCTCCAGCCACGACTTGCCGTTGTGCATCTTGAACGGCTCGAAGCTGCCGCCCTTGCTGGTGCGCACCGCGAAGAAGCCGCGGAAGTGGGTGTCGTCGACCGCCACGTGCCAGCCGATCCAGCGTCCGCGGCCGGCCGACAGGTCGACCTCGGGAATCGCCGAGATGTTGGGCAGCAGCGCCGAGTTGATGCGGTCCATCGAGCGGCCGTCGGCGAAGTTGCGATAGGCGTGGTAGATCACGCCCGACTCGACCGGCTCGAACTCCACGCGCGGCATCACCTTGAAGCCTTCGGCGAACTGGATGCCGCTGAAGGTCGCATGCAGCACGTGCACGTGGTACGGGTCGACGACGTTTTCCCAGTTCTGCAGCCAGTGGTAGGGAATGTGGGGGTCTTCGACGCGGTCGGCGTAGCCGGCGAAGCCGTCGCCCACCACCTCGATGAACTCTCCGTCCTCGAGGTCTTCGAGGATGTCGTAGCGCGGCAGCACGGGTTTCTTCTCGGGCGGGCCCATGTAGGCAAAGACCAGGCCGTAGCGCTCTTCCACCGGATACCACGGCTGGCGGGCCGATTCGCGATGCTGGCCGCCGTCCGGCTCGCAGGGCTGGTTGAGGCAGTGGCCTTCGACGCTGAACAGCCAGCCGTGGTAGCAGCAGCGGATGCCTTCTTCTTCGACCTTGCCGAAATAGAGCGAGGTGCCGCGGTGCATGCAGCGCGGGTACAGCAGGCCCGCGCGGCCGGCCTTGTCGCGGAACAGTACGAGCTCCTCGCCCAGCACGCGGACCATCTGCGGCCGTTCGGTCACTTCGCTCGACAGGCCCACGGGCTGCCAGTAGCGGCGCAGGTATTCGCCCGCGGCGGTGCCGCGCGAGACGCCGACTAGCGTGTCGTCGGCATGGGCGGGGGGGTGGTTGTAGGCGCTTCCCTGGAGTTGGGAGATGTCGCGGATCGGGATCGTCTTCATCGTGGGTTCCTCGCGTTCAAGGGGTGGTCGAACAAGCTGATGTAGGAAGAATATCAAGTATCTTGAAAATCAAGATACTTAGTTACCCCTATACTTTTGCAAAGGTCACCGCCCGCCATGCCAGCCAACACACGCAAGAAAACACCCGCTCCAGCCCCCGTCCAGGCCCATCTCGAGCTGCGGGAAGCGTTGGGCGGCACCCTTGCGGAGCGGTCGCAAGGCCTGCAGGCAGACCCCCTCTGGGGCAACTCGGATGTGCTGATCGGGCAATGGAGGACGCAGTTCGCGCGCGACGAGGTCGATCCGCTGACCTTCGGGATCCGCATCCGCCGCATCGCCATGCTGCTGGACGAGGCGTCCGCGCTCGAATGCGACAAGGCGGGCCTGACGCTCAACGAGATGCTGTTGCTGATGGCCTTGCGGCGGGTCGGCCCGCCCTACGCGCTGCGCCCGACCGACATCCTGAAGATGCACAGCGTGACCTCCGGCACCGCCACCTACAGGATCGACCAGCTCACCAAGCAGGACCTGGCGGAGCGGATTCCGGACCCGAGCGACCGGCGCGGCTACCTGATCCGCCTCACTCCGCGCGGCCTCGAGATCATCGACGGCATCCTGCAGCGCCTGATGGTCGAGCATCGCCGGCTGCTGGCGCCGATGTCGGATATTCCCGGCGCCTTCGAAGTCTTCGAGGAGTCCTTGCGCCTCTACGAGCGCTGCATCGGGCCGCGCGAGTGAGGGGCCGCGCGAACAACACGCCGATCCGCTGAGCTACGCTTTCGCCTGCTGCGCAAGCTCGGGCACCGGGCCTACGTAGCGACCGCGCGGGCGGATCACCTGGGTCCCGCCCAGTTGCTCCAGGCTGTGGGCCAGCAGCCCGACGCTGCGCGCGGTGGCGAAGAGGCCGAAGGCCGCGTCCGCGGGCAGCCGATGGTGCGCGACCAGGGCCGCCAGGGCGACGTCGATGTTCGGCCGCAAGCCGGTCTCGCGCGTCACCTTCTCGATGAAGCGCGCGATCACCCTCGGCGGCTCGAACAAGGCCAGCAGGGCAGCGGCGCGCGGATCGCCTTCGGGATAGAGGTGGTGACCGAATCCGGCCAACGGCATGCCGGTCGACAGGTAGTGCGCCAGCACCTGGTCATCGCCCAGCCGCTCCACCTCGCTGAACAGCGCCTGGACGCGGCCCGAGGCGTCGCCGTGCAAGGGGCCAGAGAGCGTGGTCAGCCCAGCCAACAGGCAGGCCGGCAGCGACGCGCCGGTCGACGCCGCGATGCGGGCGACAAAGGCCGAGCTGGTCAACTCGTGGTCGACCAGCAGCACCATGGCCGTGCGCAGCAGCTCGGCCACCCGCGGCGTCTGCTTCCAGCCCTGCGCGAAGCGCAGGTGCAGCGGCTGGCGCCCCGGCTGGGCGCCGAAAGCGTTGGCCAGCAGACCCACCAGGCCCTGGCCTTCGGTGTGGAGCACCCGCGTCAGGCGCCCGCGGATCGAGTGCCCGCTGGCCGCCAGGCCGGCCAGGGCGGTGAAGGCGGCGACCCGCCCAGGCTTGCCCGAGCGCATCGGCGTGGCGCACGAGAAGTCAGCGGGCTGCTCGGCGTCCCACAACAGTCGCGCCACGTCTTCCAGGTGGGCCGCCCGGGCCAGTTCCACCGCATCCTGGCCGCGGTAGTACGGGCGCTCGCGAAAGAACGCGCACAGCGCGGTCGGGATGCTGGGCTCCGAGCCGAACAGCGTGTTGGCGGCCAGGGTTTCGTGCTTGCGGCCGGCCTGCTTGCGCTTGGCCAGGGCGGCCACGTCCTCGGCGCGGTAGAGGCTGCGGCGCGTATCGGCCGGGTCGGGCGCGACCTCCAGCTTGCCGCGGCTGACGTAGGCGTAGACGGTCTGGGGCCGCACGCCGAGGAGGCGACAGGCCTCGTCCATCGATATCCAGGAAGCCATGGTCGGAATGCAAAGGGTCTGAATATGTTGATTATATAAATCAATATTGACGCTTATATCAAGCATTAATTAGCATGGCCGGCATGAACTCCCAGGTCCTGCAACTCAATCCGATCCTGATCCCCGCGATCAACGACAAGCTCGCATCGCGCTACACCGTCCACAAGCATTTCGAGGCCGCCGACGGCGAAGCCTGGCTGCGTGCCCATGGCGCTTCCGTCGACGCCGTGATCACCGGCGGCCACACGGGCATCCCGCGCGCCATGCTGGAACAGCTGCCCGGCCTCAAGGTGGTGGCGGTCAACGGTGTCGGCACCGACGCCGTCGACCTGGCGTACTGCCGCGCGCGCGGCCTGCCCGTCACGGCGACCCTGGGAGCGTTGACCGAAGACGTGGCCGACCTGGCCATCGGCTTGCTGATCGCCGCCTGCCGGAACCTCTGTGCCGGTGATCGCTTCGTGCGCGACGGCCAGTGGGAGCGCTTCCCCCAGCCGAGCGCGATCCCGCTGGCGCGCCGGTTCAGCGGCATGCACGTGGGCATCGTCGGCATGGGCCGGGTGGGCCGCGCCGTCGCGGTGCGGGCCGCGGCCTTCGGCTGCCCAGTCAGCTACACCGATTTGCGTGCGATGGACGACGTGGCCCATCGCTTCGTGCCGAGCCTGGTGGATCTCGCGCGTGACTCCGACGCGCTGGTCCTGTGCGCGGCGGCGGACAAGGCCGAGGGCATCGTCGACGCGGCCGTGCTCGACGCCCTCGGCCCGCGCGGCTTCCTGGTCAACGTCGCCCGTGGCCGCCTGGTCAACGAGGCCGACCTGGCGGCGGCGCTGACCGCCGGTCGCATCGCCGGTGCGGGCCTGGACGTGTTCGTCGACGAACCGCGCGTCCCCCTGGCGCTGCGCCAGTCCGACCGCGTCACGCTCCAGGCCCACCGCGCCAGCGCCACCTGGGAGACCCGGACCGCCATGGCCGAAATGGTGCTGGACAGCATCGCCCAGGCGCTGGCCGGCGAGCGGCCGGCGATGAGCCTGACCACCTGATCCGCATGACGGCCTTCGTCTTTCCGGCACCCGCGCCGGTCACGCTGCCCCTGGCGGGCCGCCCGGCGCTGTTCCCCGTGGGCCGTGTGTTCTGCATCGGCCGCAACTACCGCTGGAGCCCCGACGAGCCGGCCCGGCCGCCGGAGATGCCCGCCTGGTTCATGAAGCCTTCCGGCGCGGTGGTGCCGGCGCACGGCCTGCTGCCCTATCCCCCGGCCACCGGCGACTTCTGCCATGAGATCGAACTGGTGGTCGCCATCGGCCGCGGCGGCTTCGACATCGACCCCGCCGAGGTGGAGTCGCATCACGTTTGGGGCTATGCCGCAGGCCTGGACCTCACGCGGCGCGACCTGCAGTTGCAAGCCAAGCGAGCCGGCGGGCCCTGGGAGGCCGCCAAGGCCTTCGATCACTCGGCGCCTTGCACGCCGCTGGTGCCGGCGGCCGTCTGCGGCCACCCGCGGCAAGGCGCCATATGGCTCGCGGTCAACGGCATCGAACGCCAACGCGCCGACCTGTCCGGCCTGTTGTGGCCGGTGCCCGAACTGGTGGCGATGCTGTCGCGCTCGGTGACGCTCGCGCCCGGCGACCTGATCTACACCGGCACGCCCGCGGGCGTGGGCCCGCTGCAGCCGGGCGATGTCGTCAGCGGGGGGGTGGCGGACATCGGCCGGTTCTCCATGACCGTGGGCGACCGTGCCGGATTCAACCCACCCAGGAGTCTCAATTGAACGCAAACACCTCCCAGAAGATCGCGCTGGTCACCGGCGCCGGCAGCGGCATCGGTCGCACCGTGGCGCTCGGCCTGCTCGACGATGGCTGGGCCGTCGTGCTGGCCGGCCGTCGCGGCGAGCCCTTGAATGCGCTGGCGGCCGAGGCCGAGGCGCGAGGCCAGGTCGCCATGGCCGTGCCCACCGACGTGACCGAGCCGGACAGCGTGCAGGCGCTGTTCGACACCATCGAGCGCCGCTTCGGCCGGCTCGACATGCTGTTCAACAACGCCGGCGTCAACGCCCCGGCGGTGCCGATGGACGAGCTGCCGCTGGACAAGTGGTTCAGCGTGCTGAACACCAACGTGACCGGCGTGTTCCTGTGTGCGCGCGCGGCCTTCGGCCTGATGCGCCGCCAGCAGCCGCAGGGCGGGCGCATCATCAACAACGGCTCGGTGTCGGCGCACACGCCGCGCCCCTTCACCGCCCCCTACACCGCCAGCAAGCACGCGGTGTCGGGCCTGACCAAGGCACTGGCGCTGGACGGCCGTGCATTCGGCATCGTCGCCAGCCAGATCGACATCGGCAATGCGCTGACCGAACTGTCCGAGCGCATGACGCGCGGCGTGCTGCAGGCCAACGGCACGGTCGCGCCCGAACCCATGATGGACGCGAAGCACGTGGCCGATGCGGTGCGCCACATCGCCGCGCTGCCGCTCGGCGCCAACGTGCTGAACATGACCGTCATGGCCAGCGCCATGCCCTACGTCGGCCGCGGCTGAAGACCGGTTTTTCGATTCAACCCAAGAAGGAGACATCCATGCCACGCCCATCATCCCTGTTCAAGATCCTTGCCGTTTCGGCGACCCTGGCCGCGCTGCCGATCCTGGCATCGGCCCAGGCCTACCCGACCCATGCCATCCGGGTCATCGTGCCCGCTCCGCCGGGCGGCGCCATCGACACGATCGCCCGCGTCGTGGGCGACAAGATGGCGGCGTCGATGGGCCAGCCGGTGGTCATCGACAACCGGCCCGGCGCCTCCAACAACCTCGGCACCGAGGTGCTCGCCAAGGCGGCGCCCGACGGCTACACGATCGGCATCGTGGGCGGCAGCCACAACATCAACAAGTTCCTGTTCAAGAACCTGGGCTGGGACCCGGAGAAGAGCTTCGAGCCCATCGTCTACACCCACGTGGTGCCGCTGGTGTTCGCCATCTACCCGAAGATCCCGGCCAGGACGCTGCCCGAGTTCGTGGCCTGGATGAAGGCCAATCCCGAGCAGGCCAAGGTCGCCACCTCCGGCCGCGGCAGTGCCCAGGAGATGGCGGCCGAGATGTTCCGCATGGCGACCGGCGTGGACATGCTGCTGGTCCCGTACAAGGGATCCTCCGCTGCGCAGCCGGACCTGCTGGGCGGCCGCACCGCGCTCTACATCGACACCATCAGCGCCATCCAGACGCAGGTGAAGGCCGGCAACGCCCGGGCGGTGGCGGTGTCGACCCGCAAGCGCGCAGCGACGCTGCCGGACGTGCCGACCGCGGAAGAGCAGGGGCTCAAGGGCTACGACGCCAACACCAACGGCGGCTTCCTGGCGCCGGCCGGCACGCCCAAGGCGATCGTCGACAAGCTCAACGCCGAGATCAATGCCGCGCTCAAGCTGCCCGATGTGCGCGCCAAGCTGGAGGCCGCCGGCATCGAGATCCAGGGCGGCACGCCGCAGGAGTACGCCTCGCTGATCCAGTCCGACCTCGCCAAGTGGAGCAAGGTGGTCAAGGCGGCCGGCATCCAGCCGGAGTGAGCCTGCGGGGCGCGCGGCTCCCGCTGCATACGCCGTCCGCCAGATTGTGCCGAGGGCCTGCCCTGCGCGAAGATGCGCGGCGGGCCACGAGAGGGGCACATGCCAGACGCAACGGAAGAGGTCTTCTTCAGCTATTCGCGCAGCGATGAAGCGCTCGTGCTGAAGATCGCCTCGGCCCTCCGTCGAGACGGGCGCCACGTCTGGGTCGACCAGATCGACATCGCCAAGGGCGCGCGCTGGGACGACGAAGTCGAGAAAGCGCTGAAAGCCTCGTCCTGCCTGCTGGCCATCCTCTCCCCGGCCGCGGTCGCCTCGCAGAACGTGATGGACGAGGTCTCGTATGCGCTCGGCGAGAAGAAGAAGGTCATCCCCGTCCTGGCGAAGCAGTGCGACATTCCCTTCCGCCTCAAGCGCCTGCAGTTCGTCGACTTCACCGGTGACTACGACAGGGGCTATCGCGAGCTCTCGGCCGCGCTCGACGGCGGCGCGGCTCCGCCGCGCAGGGACGATGGCGTGCCGCCCGGCGCCTCCAGCCGCCGGACGCAGCAGGCCGTGATCGGAGGCGCCGTCGTGGTGGTGGCGGCGGTCGCGGGCTATCTCGTGCTCGGCCGTCCGACCCCGGCGCCCGCGCCGGCACCGGTCGTCGTCGCCCCGCCGCCGCCCGCGGTGCAGCCGGCACCCGTGGTGGCCAAGCGCGAGCCCGAGCCTGCGCCCGTGGCGCCACCGGTGCAGCCTGCGCCGGTCGCGCCGCCGCCGCCGGCGCCGCCACCGGTCGTTGCGGCAGCGCCCCCACCCGCCCCGGTGTTCGTGCCCCCACCGGCGCCCGCGCCCATGAAGCAGGCCGTGGCCTCAGACCGCCAGCTCACCGATTTCGTGCACCGCTACATCAGCACCCAGAACCGGTCGAGCCCCACCGACCTGGTGGCCTTCTATGCCGACGAGGTCGAGTACTTCAACGAGAAGCACGCCACCAAGGCCTTCATCCTGAAGGACCGGTTGAACTTCCAGCGCCGCTGGCCGGAGGTCGACAACCGGCTCGCCGGACCGATCGACATCGACCGGTCTTCGGGCGACGGAACGGCGGTGCTGTCGTACACGATCCGCTACGGGGTCCGCAGCCTGGAACGCGGCGACAGCAAGTCGGGCATGGCCCGCGACGAACTGCGGGTGCGTCCCGTCGATGGTCAGCTGCTGATCGTGGGCCAGCGCCAGAAGATCCTCAACGCGCAGGCGAACTGAGGCGATGCGCACCATCCGCCGTGCGTTGGCGTGGCTCTGGCCCCTGCTGCTGGCCGCATCGCCCGCCGGGGCCTGCGACAGCGCCGGCTTCGCGATCGCCATCGATCCGGGGCACACCCGGACCAGCCCCGGGGCAACCAGCGCCCGCGGCGTGCCGGAGGTGCAGTTCAATGTGCAGCTCGCCGAGGTCGTGCTGCGCGAACTGCGGCGCGCCGGTTTCGAGCAGTCCTTCCTGACGGTCGAGGACCAGGCCCCGATCACGCTGCCCGAGCGTGCCGCGCGGGCCGAGGCGCAGCATGCGCGCCTGTTTCTTTCGCTGCATCACGACTCGGTACAGCCCCAGTACATGTCGGATTGGGTGTACGAGGGCCGGGCGCAGCGCTACAGCGACAGGTTCAGCGGCTACTCGCTGTTCGTGTCGGCCAGGAACGCCGACGAGGCCCGCAGCCTGCGAATGGCAGAGCTGCTCGGCGCCGAGTTCCGGCGCCGCGCGCTGGCGCCCACGCTGCATCACGCCGAACCCATCACCGGAGAGAACCGGCCCCTGCTCGATCCGGCGCTCGGCATCTACCGCTTCGACGACCTGGTGGTGCTGAAGCGAGCCTCGATGCCGGCGGTGCTGATCGAGGCCGGCTTGATAGTGAACCGGGCGGACGAGTTGCAGCTCGACAGCGCGTCGTTCCGGCAGACGCTCGCCGAGGCGATCACCGCGGCGGCCCGGCAGTTCTGTGACGAGGCGCCCGCTGCGCCGGCCGGCGTGGCCGTCAGGTCGAAGGCGTCTTCAGCCGCTCGAGCGTCGCCAGCAGCTCGGTGACCCGCTGGCGGTCCGCCTCGGGCTGGTCCTTGCGCGACAGGCAGGGTTCGAGAACGAAGCGGGCCTGGTTCCAGACCGAATCCCACATGCGCGGCGACGGTACGCGCACCTTCAAGTCGCACAGCGTGGCGATGAGCCGGGGTGCGTCCTGGTCGAGGCGGCCGCGAACCAGCGATACCAGGATGTCGAGCTCGGTCTCGCCGACCACGGACCAGAAATCGGGCGCCTTCGCGACTGCCAGTTGCAGCGCGTCGCGCACGTCCTGGATGCGCGCGTCCGCCAGCTCGGGCGGCTTCTTGCTCAGCAGCGCGGCGCGGACCTCGGCGTCGAGGTAGTTCTTGGCCGCATAGAAGCGCTTCACACTGCCACTCGCGCGGGCCGTGTCGTTGGCTTCGCGATAGTGCAGGCTGGCCTGCTTCAACGCCGCCTTGGCATCGGCTTCCCGGCCCTGGATCGCCGACAGGGCGAGCGTCTTCCGCTTCCAGCCCGAGCCCAGCAGGGTCTCGCGCTCGTAGGTCCGCCCCACCGCGAGCACCTTCTCGAGCAGCATCAGACCTTCGTCGATCAGCGCGATGTCCCCGTTGGCCTCGCCGAGGCGGGTGAGCAAGTTGCCGAGCTGCTCGGCTGCCTTCAGCGAGGCCGTGCCGTCCTCGGATCCGACGGCCTTGCGGTACCAGTCGACCGCCTGCGCGCGACGGCCGAGGTTCTCGTTGGCCCTGCCGAAAGCCTCCGCCACGATGCCGAGATGCCCCCACATCGGGCCGAAGGCCTGCTCCAGGTAGAGCAGCTTGTCGCCAAGGCCCCGCGCGTCCGGCGACCGGTACTCGCCGTCGACCGCGATCTTCTCGAGCGCGAGTTCGAGCGACACCCTCGACGCCACGCCCGCGTATTCCTCCGACGGCGCACGGCGGGGTGCCTGGGCACCCGCGTTGTCGCCGCGCCAGGTCCAGTCCGGGTCGCCATAGCACTGGTACGCGGCCCAGGTGTTGCCGTTGCGATCGGTCTTCCAGGCGGCCTCGCGCGCGGCGCCGACGGCCTCGATGAAGCGCGCGTTGTCGAGCAGCTTGGCGTAGAAGGTGGTGGCGAAGGTCGCTGCCGCTTCGTCGTCCACGGCCCAGCCGGCTGCGATCACGCAGCGCACGCCGACCTTGATCAGCGCCTCCGCGATGTTGGCGGCGAACGCGGCGCGGTCGTACGGCTTCGGGGGCACGAGCACGGTCGATGCCTCGCGGCCCGCGAGATGGCAGCAGTTGAGGAACACCAGCTGCGGCACCACCCGCATCGCCTCGATCTCGTTCGCGCCCAGGTAGGTGTCGGTGCCCGACAGCACGACGCCGCCGTTCGGTCCGAAGGCGCCATGCCCGGCCACGTGCACGGCGCGGTAGGGGCGGTCGAACAGCGCATTCACGACCGTCTGCGCATTCGGCTGGTCGAGCGCCACCACGGCGCTGGTGGTTCCGGCGGCACTCGCGGATCGCAGGAGGTTGGCCACCGCGGTGGCCTCGCGGCGCGCGCCCTCGAGGCTGGGGTACGTCGTCGGATCGCATTGCGGTTCGCCCACCACCAGTATGGCGGCCTCGGGTGTGGCGTCGCGCGGCTTGGCACGGAAGTCGTCCAACCGCAGCTTGCGCAGCAGCTTGGTGCGGATCGCCCAGGGCCGCTGGTCGTCGGAGCTCGGGTCGGGGTTGGAGTTGAGCAGCTCCCAGGGGATGCCGGCGGTCTTCGGTTCGAGCTCGATCACCATCTCGCTCTTGCCGCCGAGGAAGGGCTCCATCTCCACCGGCACCAGCAGGTTGAACAAGGTGCGGCCGATCGATGGATCGCGGTTGCCGTCGTTCGAGGCCGTGGCCACCATGTCGCGCAGCAGGTTGCCCTGGGCGCGTTGGGCACGGACTTCGGTCCGCGCCCGCCGGGTGTCGAGGGTGTAGGCGATCACCGGGTTCGTGGCGTCGCCGGCCAGGGGTGCCTGCAGCGCGCTGATCAGGTCGTAGCTCGCGCCGCGATAGCCCGAGTCGACCATCCGCGTCATGGCGCCGGCGCCGGACTCGACGTGGCCGACCACCTTCAGCCGATCGGGCGTTGCGGTCTGCTGCACGTGCAGCGCGCGCCACGCGTCGCCGGCCCGGTCGAGGAACAGCTCGACCACGATCAGCCGGCTGAGCTGCGGCCAGCCGCTCTTCTGGAGCCGCTGCCTGGCCTCGGCCGCGCCCAGCGCCACCGCGATCGCGGACCCGCCGGTCGTGATGCCCGTGCCGCCGCTGCCGATCAGCGTCGCGGCCAGTTCGAAGTCGGCCGGCGCGCCGCCCGGGTGCTCCGACAGGCGCTGGGCGTAGGCCAGCACCGCCTGGCGCACCGTGAACACCAGGTCCTTCGCCAGCAGCTTGCCCTCGGGCCCGAGCCCGCAGACGATCGCGGCGGCCGGGCTGGCCATGCGCTTCGGGTTCTCGGGGTCGCCGCGCCAATTGCCGAAGATCTGGTGCGAGCCGACCAGGTCCGGATACAGGCCGGCATCGAGCCCCCGGCTCATGCCCTTGCCGACCAGCCGGTCGATCACGGCCTCGGCGCCGGTCAGCCGCATCGCGCTGTAGTGGCCGACCAGCAGCGCCGGCTGGACGAAGCGGATGTCGGCATTGAGCACCTGCACCTCGAGGGCCGTGGTGGGCGGCGGCCGCTGGTCCGCGGCCGACGAGACGCCGAAGACATCGGCGTCGGACGACGGCGGCTGCGAACCGAGCAGGCCGCGCGACGGCCGGCTGCGCACCACCGCGGCCAGCGGCGCCGCGCCGGCGCCGCGGCTCGGCGCGGCGAAGGCATCGAGCTGCGTGGTCTTGCCGGTGGTCAGCAGTTCCACATACGCGGCCCATGCCTGCGACACGGCGGGCAGCTTGCCGTGCTCGGCATCGAGCTTCCAGGTGGGCACGCCCAGCTGCATCGCGCTCTCGTAGGTGACGCGGCCGTCGCCGGCGTCGGCCGAACCGGTGTATTCGAGGCCGACGCCGCCATCCAGCGCGTAGCCCGTGGGCGTGAACGGCGCCCGGCCCACCACCAGCACGATCTTCGACTTGGTGTCGCCGAGCGCGGCCACCTGGTCGTCGAGCTTGCGGCGCAGGCTGGTTGCCGCATCGAGCACCTGCTGCGGCGGCGCGCTCCAGTCGTATACGGCCTTCTGCGCATCGAGCTGGTGCCAGGTGCTGCGAGCCGCCAGGGCGTCCTTGTCGGCCTTGACCAGCGCCTCCCATTTCTCGGCGCTGCCCAGGCCCCAGGCCGGGTCGAGCAGGCCGGCCTGCATCTCGAGCAGGCCCGGCATGCCGGCCATCATCCTGCGGGCCTCGCCGTTGTGGAACAGCGATCCGAAGGCGACCAGCGCATTGCCGAAGTTGTCGTCGCCCGAGAGGATCTGCATCGGTGCCCACGAGCCTCCGTTGGGCACGCCGAGCATCAGCAGGCGGGCGTCGGCATGCGCCATCATGCGGTTCCAGGTCTTGGGCGACACGATCTGCATCGTGCGCGCGACCAGGCCGCCCATCGAATGCGCGACGATGCGCACCGGCTGCCCGCTGGCCGCGCGCGCATCGAGCTGGGCATCGACCGCGGCCGCGAGCCGCTTCGCCTCGTCCTCGATGGGGCGTCGCCAGTCGAAGGCGAAGGGGAACACGGCATGGGTCTCGGCGAGTCGATCGATGAGGCCCTCGTAGCTGCCCTTGACCGGGCCGTCGGGCTGGACGTTGTCGGCGGTCGCCGGGTCCCAGCGCAGCTGCAGCAGCCCGTTGAGGAAGGCGAAGCCCAGCCACACCCGCTTGTCGCCGACCTTGAGGTTCGAGCCGAGGATGCCCGGCAGCACGAACACCGCCGGGCGCGTGGGGTCGTTGGCCGGCACGCCGCCCCGGGTGCCCTCGGCACTTTCGCCGCGCCACGACAGCGGACCGATGGCGGCGAAGGCGGGCGGCGCGTTCTCCAGCAGCGCACCGACGATGCCGTCGACGGTGGTCGGATTGGCGAAGTAGTTGAAGTGGTTGACCTTGGCGCCGCGGTCGAGCAGGAAGCTGGCGCTGCCCGCCACCGAGCCGGCGGCCCGCGGCACGCCGCCGTACATCGAGCCGGTCTGCACCACCAGGTCGTTGTCGGCCCAGTAGAACGCGTCGGCCATGAGGGTCTTGACCCAGGAGCCGATCGAGTCGCCCTGCATGTCGCCGGCCACCACGCGCAGGTCGCCCGGGATCTGGACGTTGCCCATGTCGAGCCACTTCACGAGCGCGCTCTCGGGCATCATCGCCTCGATGCCGGGCAGCTGCGTCGGATCAGCGCGGCGGCGCGCGACCTCGTGCAGGAAGTCGACCAGCTCCGGCGCGACCGGCACGCCCGCCAGCTTCAGGCCCCACTGCAGCACCGACAGATAGGCATCGAGACGGCCGGATGCCAGCGTGGTGCCGCGGGCCGGGCAGGCCACGCGCACCATGCGCTCGACGCGCAAGCCCTTGACCTGCGCCTCGGCCACCAGCGCCTTCAGGTCCTGTCGCTCATCGCCATAGGCGTCGGCGGCGAACAGCGCCAGTTCGTCGTCGCCCAGCGCGGCGCCGCCGCAGGCCCGCGCGAGCACCTCGGCCACCAGCCCGCCGCGCGAATGCGTCAGCAGGTGCAGCCGCGCGCCCGCGGGCAGCGCGCGCACCAATGCCAGCGCGTTGCCGATCGGGCTCTTGCCCACCGTCGGATGGTCGAGCGCATAGACGCGGTTCTTGTAGCGGTCGAACAGCGTGCGCACCTTGTCCGGCTGCAGCCACAGCTTGCCGAAGGTGCTCACCGTGTCGACGAAGGTGCCATGCACCAGCACCAGCAGCGGGCCGCCGTCTTCCGCCGGCTCCACGGCGGCGGCGCGGATCGTGCCCTTCATGAAGGCTTCGGGCTGCCAGTCGGGCGGCAACTTGTAGACCCCCTCGACAACCTTGCCATCGATTTTCTTCGTGACCATCGAGGCCACCAGCGTCGCCGCGTCGGCCTCGAAGCCGGTGAGCACCTTGAAGGCCGAGAGCGCGACCTCGCCCATCCAGCCGCGTGTCGCGCTGCGGCTGGCGGCGGCTTCGAGGCCGGGCCAGCCCAGCTGCGCCTTGACGACCAGTGCGCCCGTATCCGTGGACTCGACCGCGCCGCGGGTGCCGGCGGGCGCCTGTGCGCGCAGCAGGTCGGCCGCGCTCTGGGGACTGAGCACCAGCGTCGGGCCGTTGATGACGGTGAGTTCGACCACGTCCTCGCCGTCGCGCGCGACCACGCTGGCCATGTCGTCCTCGCCGCGTGTCGCGCCGATGCCGGGCACGGCCGTGGGCGCCACCGGCACCGCACCGCGCGAGGTGGTCGAGGCCGCCCGGTCGGCCGCCATGCCCGAATCGGCCTTCAGCAAGCGATTGGGAACGACGAAGGTGATGTTCCTGACGGCATCGGCCAATGAGAACTCCTTGCGGCCATCCGGCGCAACGGCGGGTGGGCGAGGCAGTATGTCGTCGAAGCCGGCGCGGGGCAATTATTGCGGGAGGCCTATGCCTTGGACGTGACCCGTGACAGGCCGATGCACCCGCATGCATACTGCGAACCCTTCGTCGTTGAGGGGATCGGCATGCAGACGACATCTTGGTCCGCTGGCTTGCGCCTGCTGGCATGGGGTCTGGGCATCCTGGCGCTGCTGGGCCTGCATGCATGTGGCGGCGATGGCGGCAGCGGTTTCTTCGTCCCCGGCGTTGCCACGCCTCCCGCCGGCCTGCACTACCAGCGCAATGCCGTGGTCTACGCCCTGGGCCGGGAGATCCGTCCGAACGCCCCGAGCAGCAGTGGAGGGCAAATCCTCCGCTACGCCGTTCGCCCCGCATTGCCCGACGGGCTCCAGATCGACCCGACCAGCGGCGTCATCAGCGGCACGCCGCAGGTGGTCGCGGCCCCTGCGCTGTACACCGTCACCGGCAGCAACTTCGCGGGCGCGGTCACGACCGGCCTGCTGATCGCGGTCAGGTCCAGGACGGAGCCCCCTGCGAACCTGAGCTACGAGAACCAGAACGCGATCTACGTCATCGGCGTGCCGATCCCGCCGAACCATCCCTCGGTGGATGGCGGCGACGTCAGCAGCTTCTCGGTGCAGCCGGGGCTTCCCGACGGCCTGGTGATCGACCCCGTCACCGGCATCATCTCCGGCACGCCCAGCCGGCTCGCCGACTCGGCCAGCTTCACCGTGACCGCCGCCAACAGCGCCGGTGCGACCAGCGCCGTGCTGCAGATCGAGGTCAGCAGCCCGCCGACCAAGGGACCCAGCCTGCTGGTCTACCAGCAACCGAAGGCCGTGTACGCCGCGGGCAGGCCGGTCATGCCCAATCTGCCGCACAGCATCGGCGGCCCCATCGATGCCTTCGCCGTGTCGCCGGCCCTGCCGACGGGCCTGAGCATCGATGCCTCCGACGGCGTGCTCTCGGGCACGCCGCAAGAGGTCAGCGCTGCCGCCGACTACACGGTGACCGGCAGCAATGCGGCGGGAACGGCCTCCGCGACGCTGAACATCGAGGTGGTGCCCGCCGGCACGGGCGTGCCGACCGGCCCCATGAGCGTTGCGCGCGCCCATCCGACGGCCAGCCTGCTCGCGCTGGGCCTGGTGCTGATCGCGGGCGGCAACGACGACACCCATACGCTGGCATCGGCGGCGCTCTACACCCCCGGCACCCGCTCCTGGGCGTCGACGGGCTCGATGAGCACCGCGCGCTATTTCCACACCGCGACGCTGCTGCCGGACGGCCGGGTGCTGGTCGCGGGGGGCGAGGATCTCAACGGCGTGTTCCACGCCTCGGCGGAGATCTACGACGTCGCCACCCGCCAGTGGTCGCCGACCGGCGCCATGGGCGTGGCGCGCAGCGGCCACACCGCCACCCTGTTGCCGACCGGCCAGGTGCTGGTGGCGGGCGGAACCAACGGCGGCTTTCTCGCGACCGCGGAGCTCTACGATCCCGCCACCGGCCGGTGGACGCCGACCGGCACCATGAACACCGCCCGCAGCGTGTTCACCGCCACGCCGCTGGCGGACGGCCGCGTGCTCGTCGCCGGAGGCATCGGCGGCGGCCCGCTCGCCGCGGCGGAACTGTACGACGCGGCCAACGGCCGCTGGACGACCACCGGGTCGATGCTCGCGGCCCGGCTGACGCACACCGCCGTGCTGCTTCCCGATGGGAAGGTCCTGGTGGCTGGCGGCAACGGCGGCGCCGCCGGCGGCGGCTCGCTGGCGACCGCGGAGCGCTACGATCCCGCCACCGGCGTCTGGTCGGCCACCGGCGCAATGAACACCGGGCGCACAGCCGCCACCGCGACCTTGCTGCCCGAGGGCCGGGTGCTGGTGACAGGGGGCTATGACAGCAGCGGCCGGGCGCAGGCTTCGACGGAGCTCTACGACCCCGCCAGCGGCCAGTGGAAGGGCACCGGCGCCATGCGCGACGCACGCTACTTCCACACCGCCACCCTGCTGCCCGATGGCAACGTGCTGCTCGCCGGAGGCACCAATGATGTCGCGGCGCTGGCCACGACGGAGTTGCACGTGCCGTAGCGCGGCCGCGTTCGTGCGACCCGGCGTCGACTGGTTCCACATGAACGCCGCGACCTACGACCCGAGCGACGATTCGGTGATCGTGTCGAGCCGGGAGAACTTCGTCCTCAAGATCGACTACGCCAGCGGCGACCTGCTGTGGATCCTCGGCGATCCGACCAAGTACTGGCATACGTTCCCCTCGCTGGCGGCCAGGAGCCTGACGCTCGGGTCCGGCGGGCTCTACCCGATCGGGCAGCACGCGGTGTCGATCGCGCACGACGGTTCGCTGATGCTGATGAACGACGGCCTGGCATCGGTCAACCAGCCCGCCGGTGCGCCGGCCGGCGAGGCCCGCGGCTACAGTGCCGTGTCGGCCTACACGATCGATGCAGCGGGGCGCGGCGCGACCGAGGCCAGGCGCTTCGACTACGGGCAGTCGGTGTTTTCGTCGGTCTGCTCCAGTGCCTACGAAGCTGCGGCCGACGGCTCGGTGCTGGTGGACTACGCGGTGGCGGACAACGCCACGCATGCGCGCCTGGTCGGGCTGGACCCCGGTCAGAACGTCGTGTTCGACTTCGAATACCCCACCACGGGCTGCAACACCAGCTGGAATGATGCGCAGCCGATCTCGTTCGACGCGATGCGCTTCCAGTGATGCAAATGAAGCCCGAGTGCGCCGCTGGGCTGTCGAATTGAGGTGAGAATGCGTGCGCACGCTCACGCCGTGCTTCCATCACCATGCCGCTGCTTCTCATGACCACCGCCAGCGGCGAGACGCTGCAGGTCCCCCTCAAGCCCCACGACAACAAGGTCGGCCGGGGCACCACCAACGACGTGATCGTCGACTCGTCCCAGGCCAGCCGCGACCACGCCGTGATCGACGTCGAGCACGCCTTCGTCACCATCACCGACCTGGGCAGCCGCAACGGCACCTTCGTCAACGACGTCCAGATCCAGAGCCAGGTGCTCGCCGACGGCGACCTGATCCGGCTTGGGAGCTACGCGATCAAGTTCATCGCCGCCGACCAGGAGTTCAGTCAGGTCGAGGCGCAGCGGATGATGACCATGCACGAACTGCTGGTGAACATCGACACCGAGCGCGCCGGGCCCGAGGCGGCGACGGGCCCCGGAGTCCCGGGAAGTACCCGCGGATCCATCTGAGACCTGCGGCCATCAGCCTCCAGTCAGGTTTCCGGCGGAGTTGATGTAACAATAAGGTGTTACACAATATTGCATCTGCCGAGGACGCATGCCGAAACTGATCTTGATGAAGGGTGTTGCCGCGACCCGGCAATTCTCCTTGCTCGCGAAGCAAACCACCATTGGCCGGGCTTCGACCAACGACGTCGTGCTCGACGCGATGCAGGTGAGCCGGCACCACGCCCTCGTGACCCTCGACGGCCCCTTCGTGACCCTCAGCGACCTGGGCAGCCGCAACGGCGTCTTCGTCAACGGCGTCAAGGTGCGGTCCCAGGTGCTGGTCGGCGGCGACGAGGTGTCGATCGGCACTTTCAAGATCCGGTTCCTCTCGGGCGACCATGATCCGTCGGGGGTCGACGCGATGCGACTCGTGACGACGCCGGAACTGCTGGCTGATCTGGACCGCTCGCGCGAGACGTCGCACGCGTACGACGTCTGAGCGGGTCCTACAGCGACAGCAGCCGTTCCAGGAACGCGCGGTCGCGTCGCAGCGCCACGCGCAGTTCCTCGGTCGAGTCCGCCTGCTCGGCATGCGCCTCGATGCGGCTGCGCTCGCCGCTGAAAGATTCCGCCAGGTCGTGCAGTACCTGCTGCACCAGTTCATCCGCCTTTTGCACCGCCCGCCGGGGATCGTCGACGAAGCCGATCTGGACGGCGTCCCAGCCGCGGCGGAAGTTCTCCGCGACGTCGGCCGGGAAGAGGGGCTCCAGCGGCTCGACGTCGGTGCGGCGGCTGTCCGTCTGGCTGTCCGCTGCGGCTCTCACGGCCACCGGCACGTCTTGGGGGTAGCCACCCCGGTCCATCCGGTCGACTCGCACATCGGGAGCCGGCACTGGCACTGCAACTGCTGAAGGAGCCTGGGCGAGAGCCTCTGATTCCACTCCGGCCTCGCTGGCTTGACGGCGCTTGGTTTCGAAAATCATGATCGCACCTCCATGGGTCGGGTCGGCCGGATCGATGGCTGGGGCCTGGCCTCCGGCCGCAGCCCGCGCACTTCCAGCAATTCGTCGAACAGCGCGCGGTAGTGCACCACGGCCTTGCGCAATTCTTCGGTCTCGACCTCGCCGCGCAGCGTCCGCCCGCGGATTTCCTGCGCTGCGCGGTAGTTGCTCACCACCGTCGGGTGATCGACCGAGATGTCCGCGGCCCGATGCTCGAAATCCGTTACCGGATAGCCGCGCTTGGCCAGCAGCTCCCGCACCAGCGCGTCAGCCTGGTCGACCACGCCGCGCGGGTTGTCCACGAAGTCGGCCTGCAAGGACGTCCAGGCCGCGCTGAAGCGCGCGGCATCCGCGGCTGCCAAGGGAACGATCGTCAGGTGCCCGACGCGCTCTTCGCGACGTCGCAGTTCGGCTTCGGCCTGAGCGCGGCTGCCGTGCGCCTGGACGGCACGGTCGTATTCGGGCCCGAACGCAGCCCCTGCGATTGCTTGCTGCGGTGGATGGCATAGGCAGCCAGCGCGATCACGATCACGGCTGCGACGATGGCGACAAGTGTCCATGTCTGGGGGGGCATTGCGTTCATTGCACTTCTCCCGGGTAAGGCGGTGAATCACCGGCCCCATGCGCGGGCAGCGTCAGGAATCGCCGGCAATTTCAGCTTGCGCCAAGTCACTGCGCCGGTGCCGCAGCCCAGGGGAGTTTCGGGAGTCGGAGAGGGCCTACGGACGCGGTGCGAATTTTCCGCACGTCCTCAAAGCCAGGCGGGAGATCAGCAGCCGCGCGCCCCGAGCGTCTCCGACGGCCTTTCCCCGAACCGCGCCCGGTACTGCGCCGCGAAGTGCCCCAGGTGCAGGAACCCGTACTTCTGCGCCACCTCGCGCACACCCCCCGCGGCAACCCCTGCGCATGCCTGGAGCTCGGTCCGCACGCGGTCCAGCCTGAGCTCGCGCAGGAACTCCATCGGCCCCTGCCCCGCATGCTGGCGGAAGGCCACTTGCAAGGCCCGCGCGCTGCAGCCGACTTCGCGGCAGATATCCGCCAGCGACAGCGGCTGCTCGGCATGCGCCGCCATGTATTCCTGCGCCTTGCGCACCACGCGCGGCAGCAGGCTGCGCTGCGCCTCGCCGGCCAGTGCGCGCGAATGGTTGTGGCCCGCCGACATCAGCAGGCTCGACATCAGGTATTCCTCGGCATGCTCGCCCAGGCGCCCGCCCGACTGCAGCGCGTTGCCCGCATCCAGCGTGAGGCGCAGGTAGTCGATGAAGTGCACCAGTGGCGCCAGCGCGGGGTTGTCGAGCGGCACGCCCAGGTCGAACACCAGTTGCTGCTTCAGCGGCGCCTGCAGCAAGGACTCGAGCCGCGAGCGCAGGGCGGACCGGGCCAGCCGCACGATCAGGTGCGGGCTGTCGTCGGCCCAGCGCATCGAGAGCGGCTCGGTCGGCGAAGGCAGCGACGCCAGGCTGGGGGTCGCGTCCACCTGCTGCGCGCCGCAGCGGATCTCGGCACCGCCGCGCAACGGAATCTGCAGCAGGAAGAAGTCCTGCAGGTAGCCCGGATCGATCTGCACCCCCGGCCCGTACTGCACGTAATTGAGGCTCACGTCCCGATGCAGCCGCGCACTGTGATGGCAGGCATCGAGTTCGGTGCGCGGCCGCAGCATGACCAGCTTGTGCGGGCAGAACACGCGGGCCACGCTCTCGCGCGCCTCGTCCATGTCGTGGCTCTCGAAGAGTCGGTAACGCTGCAACGGCAGCCGTGAAGGGGTGGCGGTTTCCATGGGGCCAGGGCACCGTAGCAAAAACCGTCCCCGCCCACAATTCGGACCACCCCTTGAATGAAAGCTGCGCGCCACGGACATCGCCTGCGTTTGCGGGACACGCCAGCGGCCTCCCTGCAAATAACGTTCGCTCCACAGGCCATCCCGGCCTGCCGATCAACCCAGGAGGGCAAGCGTCATGTTCAAGGGACTCGCGGGCAAGAGCGCCATCGTCACCGGTGGCTCCACATTGATAGGCGCCGGCGTGGTGCGTGCACTGCACGCGGCCGGCGTCAAGGTCGTCATTGCCGACATCGATGCCGACAACGGCCAGCCGCTGGCCGATTCGCTCGGCGCCGGCGCACGCTTCGTGCGCACCGACATCACCGACGACGCCCAGGTGCAGGTCTGCGTGGCGGAGGCGGCGGCACGGCACGGCGGCGTGCACTTCCTGGTCAACCTGGCCTGCTCCTATGTGGACGACGGCTTCAAGTCGCCGCGCGCCGACTGGCTGACCTCGTTCAACGTCAACGTGGCGAGCGCGGTCGCGATGCTGCAGGCGGTGCATCCGCACATGGTCGCGGCGGGCGGCGGGGCGGTGGTCAATTTCACCAGCATCTCGTCGCGCGTGGCGCAGACCGGCCGCTGGCTCTACCCGGTGAGCAAGGCCGCGATGGCGCAGCTCACCCGCAACATGGCGATGGACCTGGCGCCCGACCGCATCCGCGTCAACAGCGTGTCGCCGGGCTGGACCTGGTCGGCCGTGATGGACAAGCTCAGCGGCGGTGACCGCGCCAAGACCGATCGCGTGGCGGCGCCCTTCCATCTGCTCGGGCGCGTCGGCGATCCCGACGAAGTCGCGCAGGTGGTGCTGTTCCTGTGCTCGGACCACGCCAGCTTCGTGACCGGCTCCGACTACGCGGTGGACGGCGGCTACTCCGCCATGGGACCGGAGCAGGCCGTGCCCGCCATTCCCAAGCTGATGGATTGACCCGATCAAGGAGACACGCAATGAAACGAATCGCCATCGTCGGCGCAGGCCAGTCGGGCCTGCAACTGGGACTGGGCCTGCTCGCTGCAGGCTACGAGGTCACGATGTACAGCAACCGCACCGGTGAAGACATCCGTACCGGCAAGGTCATGTCGAGCCAGTGCATGTTCGGCGCCTCGCTGCAGATCGAGCGCGACCTGGGCCTGAACCACTGGGCGAGCGATTGCCCCACGGTCGACGGCATCAGCCTTGCGGTGCCCCATCCCGAGCAGAAGGGCGCCAAGGCGATCGACTGGGCCGCGCGGTTGAATTCGAGCGCGCAGTCGGTCGACCAGCGCGTCAAGATCCCGGCCTGGATGAGCGAGTTCCAGAAGAAGGGCGGCGAACTCATCCTGAAGGACGCCGGCATCGACGACCTCGAAGCCTGCACCCGCAGCCACGACCTCACGCTGGTCGCCAGCGGCAAGGGCGAGATCTCGAAGCTCTTCGAGCGCGACGCCCACAAGTCCACCTACGACAAGCCGCAGCGCGCACTGGCGCTCACCTACGTGAAGGGCATGAAGCCGCGCCAACCCTTCTCGGCCGTGTGCTTCAACCTGATCCCCGGCGTGGGCGAGTACTTCGTGTTCCCGGCGCTGACCACCACCGGCCCCTGCGAGATCATGGTGTTCGAAGGCGTGCCGGGCGGCCCGATGGATTGCTGGGCCGACGTGAAGACCCCGCAGGAGCACTTGGCGCGCAGCAAGTGGATCCTCGACACCTTCACGCCCTGGGAGGCCGAGCGCTGCCGCGACATCGAGCTGACCGACGACAACGGCATCCTCGCCGGCCGCTTCGCGCCGACGGTGCGCAAGCCCGTGGCGACCTTGCCATCGGGCCGCAAGGTGCTGGGCCTGGCCGACGTGGTGGTGCTCAACGATCCGATCACGGGCCAGGGCTCCAACAACGCGGCCAAGTGTGCCGACACCTACCTGAAGAGCATCCTCGCGCGCGGCGAGGGCGCGGCCGATGCGGCGTGGATGCAGCAGACCTTCGACCGCTACTGGTTCGGCTACGCGCAGTGGGTCTCGCAGTGGACCAACATGCTGCTCGCACCGCCGCCGCCCCACGTGCTCAACCTGCTCGGCAGCGCCGGTGCGATACCGCCGCTGGCCAGCGCCTTCGTCAACGGCTTCGACGACCCGCGCACCTTCTTCCCGTGGTTCGCGGACCCGGCCGAGGCGGAGCGCTATATCGCAACTTGCGCCGCCGTCGCTTGAGCCGGAGCCCGAGCATGAAGCGACGCGTGGCCATCGTCGGCGCCGGCCAGTCCGGCATGCAGCTCGCGCTCGGCCTGCAGCGCGCGGGGCACGAGGTGACGGTCTACTCGAACCGCACGGGGCAGGAAATCTTCGATGGCCCGGTGATGTCGAGCCAATGCATGTTCGAGACCGCGCTGCAGACCGAGCGCGAACTGGCGCTCGACGGGTGGGCCGATGAATGCCCCATCGTCGAGGGCATCGGCATGGTGGTGCGCAGCCCCGAGGGCAGCAAGGCCATCGAATGGAGCGCGCGGCTCGACGGCCCCGCGCAGTCGGTCGACCAGCGGCTCAAGATCCCCGCCTGGATGGCCGAGTTCGAGCAGCGCGGCGGCCGGCTGCTGCTGCAGGACGTGGGGCTGGCCGAGCTCGAAGCCTGCGCCGCCACGCACGAGCTCGTGGTCGTCGCCAGCGGCAAGGGCGAGATCTCGCAGCTGTTCGAGCGCGACGCCGAGCGCTCGCCCTTCGACCAGCCGCAGCGCGCACTGGCGCTCACCTACGTGAAGGGCATGAAGCCCGCCCAGCCGTATGCGCGGGTGTGCTTCAACCTCATTCCCGGCGTGGGCGAGTACTTCGTGTTCCCGGCGCTGACCACCACGGGGCCGTGCGAGATCATGGTGTTCGAAGGCGTGCCCGGCGGCCCGATGGATTGCTGGGCCGACGTGAAGACCCCGCTGGAGCACTTGGCGCGCAGCAAGTGGATCCTCGACACGTTCCTGCCCTGGGAGGCCGAGCGCTGCGGCGACATCACGTTGACGGACGACAACGGCATCCTCGTGGGCCGCTTCGCGCCGACGGTGCGCAAGCCAGTCGCGACGCTGCCGTCTGGGCTCGAGGTGCTGGGCCTGGCCGACGCGGTGGTGCTCAACGACCCGATCACCGGCCAGGGCTCGAACAACGCGGCCAAGGCCGCCGACATCTACCTGAAGCGGATCCTCGAACACGGCGATGCGCCCTTCGACGCCGCGTGGATGCAGCAGACCTTCGACCGCTACTGGGAAGGCTATGCCCGCTGGGCCACCGACTGGACCAACAGCCTGCTCGCACCTCCGAAGCCGCATGTGCAGAAGCTGCTGCAGAGCGCCACCCACATGCCCGCGGTCGCGAGCACCCTGGTCAACGGCTTCGACGACCCGCGCGTCTTCGCGCCCTGGTGGTTCGATGCCGCCGAGGCCGACCGCTTCCTGGAGGGCAGGGCGCGCGAGGCGGCGGCCGACCGTTTCGACCGGCGCGACTTCCGCAAGGCGCTCGGCCAGTTCACCACCGGCGTGACCGTCATCACGACCCGGGGCATCGACGGCCGCCGCGTGGGCATGACCGCCAACTCGTTCTCGTCGGTCTCGCTCGACCCGCCGCTGGTGCTGTGGAGCCTGGCTCGGCAGGCGCCGAGCGTGGCCGACTTCACCGGCGCCAGCCATTTCGCGATCAACGTGCTGGCGGCACACCAGCATCACCTGTCGCGCCAGTTTTCGACGCCGCAGCCGGACAAGTTTGGCGGCGTCGACTGCTGCGACGGCACGGCCGGCGTGCCGCTGCTGAATGGCGTGATCGCCCGTTTCATCTGCCGCAACGTGAGGCAATATGACGGCGGCGACCACCTCATCTTCATCGGCGAGGTCGAGCGCTACGACCGCTTCGACGGCGAGCCGCTGGTATTCCATTCGGGCTATTACCAAGTGACGACCCGACATCCGGAATGCGTGCAATGAGCGCGCGGCCCGCACACCCATCCACCCCTTGAACGGAGCACTTCACATGCAGGACCCAGCAGCCACCAACTCCCCGCGCCAAATCCGCATCCAGGCCAGCGACGGCAGCGGCAGCTTCAACGGCTACCTGGCCGTGCCGCGCTCGGGCAGCGGGCCCGGCCTGGTGCTGGCGCAGGAGATCTTCGGCGTGAACCAGACGATGCGCGACGTGGCCGACTACTACGCCGAAGAAGGCTACGTGGTGCTCGTGCCCGACTTGTTCTGGCGCCAGCAGCCCGATGTCGAGCTCGGCTATTCGCCGGACGACTGGCAGCGCGCCTTTGCCTTCTACAAGGGCTTCGACGAGGCCCGCGGCATGGAAGACATGCAGGCCGCGATCACCGCACTGCGCGGGCGGCCCGAAGTGCAGGGCGCGAAGGTCGGAGTGCTGGGCTTCTGCCTGGGCGGCAAGCTGGCCTACCTGGCGGCCTGCCGCACCGATGCGGACGTGGCCGTGGGCTACTACGGCGTGGGCATCGACGCGGCGCTCGACGAGGCCGACCGCATCCGCTGCCGGCTCGCCCTGCACGTGGCCGAGCTCGACGGCTTCTGCCCGCCCGAGGCCCGCGAGCGCATCGTGCAGGCGCTGCGCGGCCGGCCGAACGTCGAGGTGCACGTGTACCCCGGCGTCGACCATGCGTTTGCGCGGGTGGGCGGCGAGCACTACCACCGCGCCTCGGCGCTGATGGCGCACGAGCGCAGCATCGCGGCGCTGAAGAGCGCCATCGGCCCGCACTACGACCTGGCCGCGCTGTGGGACAAGCATTGCGAGTACGAGTTCGCGACCCGCAACGTCGACGACACGATGAGCACCATGGTGGCCGAGCCCTACGTCAACCACATCCCGACCATGACCGGCGGCGTGGGCTACAAGGCGCTGCACCATTTCTACACGCACCACTTCGTCAACAGCAACCCGCCCGACACCTCGCTGGTGCCGATCTCGCGCACCGTGGGCGCGTCGCAGGTGGTCGACGAGATGCTGTTCTGCTTCACGCACACGACCGAAATCCCGTGGATGCTGCCGGGCGTGGCGCCCACGGGGAGGCGGGTGGAGATCCCTTTGCTGGCGGTGGTGAAGTTCCGGGGGGACAAGCTCTACCACGAGCACATCTACTGGGATCAGGCGAGCGTGCTGGTGCAGGTGGGGTTGCTGGATGCGGCGGGGTTGCCGGTGGCGGGGGTGGAGACGGCGCGGAAGCTGCTGGATGAGAGCTTGCCTTCGAACACGTTGATGGGTTAGCCCCTAACAGCCGCTTGGCTATTGGCCCAAAGTCCTATTCCCCCTCCGCGCCTCGGCGGCTAGGCTCCCACCACTCGCACAGCCGAGCACGACCCGCGCACAAGCCCGGGAAAACGACTTGAGGAAACAACATGAAAAACAACACGACGCGTCGCGACGCGGTCCTCACCATGACCCTGGGTGCGCTCGGCGCCTGGGTGCCGGGTGCACATGCGGCCGATGGCCTTTTGGTCGATGCCAAGGAGGCCCTCGAGGAGGGCGTCGCGGAGGTCGAGACCGACGTCAAGGCGCGCCAGGCGCGCGACCTCGCCATCGAGGCCTACATCTACGCCTACCCGCTGGTCACCATGGAGCTGACCCGGCGCAGCCTCACCAACGTCGCTGCGCCCGATGACAGCAAGGCGCCGATGGGCCAGTTCCTCAAGCTGCGCGGCTACCCCGCCGTGGACAACCACGCAGTCACCGCGCCCAACGCCGACACGCTGTACACCATCATCTGGCTGGACGTGACCAAGGAGCCGTGGGTCATCTCGACGCCGGACATGAAGGGACGCTTCTTCCTGCTGCCGATGCTGGACGGCTGGACCAATGTCTTCGAGGTGCCGGGCAAGCGCACGACCGGCACCGGCGCCCAGAAGTTCGCCATCACCGGTCCGGGCTGGAAGGGAACCCTGCCGGCGGGAGTCAAGCAGTACAAGTCGCCCACCGGCATGGTGTGGATGCTCGGCCGCATCTACTGCACCGGCACGCCCGAAGACTACGCGGCGGTTCACGCCCTGCAAGACGAGATGACGGCCGTGCCGCTTTCCTCCTACGGCAAGTCCTTCACGCCGCCGCCCGGCACGGTCGATCCGAGCATCGACAGCAAGACCGCCGTGCGCGAGCAAGTCAACGCGATGGATGCCGCCAGCTACTTCGCGCTCTTCGCGCAGCTGCTGAAGACCAATCCGCCGGCCGCGGCCGACGCTCCGATGGTCGCCAAGCTGGCCAAGATCGGCATCGTCCCGGGCAAGGATTTCGATGCCTCGAAGCTCGACGCATCGGTCCAGAAGGGATTGTCGAAATCGCCCAAGCCGGCCCAGGCCAAGATCATGGGCTGGATGAAGAAGGGCTTGCTCTCCGGCGACCTGAAGCTCAAGAACGGCTGGACCTTCACCACCAAGACGGGCCTCTACGGCACCAACTACATCCAGCGGGCCCTGATCACCGCGATCGGCCTCGGCGCCAACCGGCCGCAAGACGCCGTCTACCCCACGTCCACCGGCCCCGACATCCTGCAGAAGTACCACGGCTCGAAAAAGTATGTCCTGCGCTTCCCGAAGGGCCAGTTGCCTCCGGTCAACGGCTTCTGGTCGCTGACGATGTACGACACCGACTACTTCTTCGTGCCCAACCCGATCAATCGGTACACCGTCAGCCAGCGCAACCAGCTCAAGGCCAATGCCGACGGCTCGGTCGACCTCTACATCCAGAACGAGTCGCCCGGCGCGGACAAGGAAGGCAACTGGCTGCCGGCGCCCAAGGAAGGCTTCATCCTCATGATGCGCCTCTATTGGCCCAAGGACACGCCGCCGAGCCTGCTCGACGGCAGCTGGACCATTCCGCGCGTGAAGCCGGTCTGAGCGACTTGCAACGCTTCCCTGTGTCCCATCGATTCACCTGAGGAGACTGCCATGAAGCACTTCGTTTTCTCCGCATCGGCCGTGATCGCATTTGCGTGTCTCGCCCCCGCATCGTCCTGGGCGGTGACCTGCGCGAAGGGCGTCTACCGAGAGGGCTGCGCGGGTCCCAACGGCGCCGCGGTGGTCAGGAAGCCACCGGCGCCGGCGACCGTGACCTGCGCCAAGGGCGTCTACCGAGAGGGATGCGCCGGACCCAACGGCGCAGCGGTTCGCAGGCGCTACTAGCAGCACAACCCGAGGAGAAGAACATGAAGTCAACCCGATTCGTCCTGGCGCTGTGCGCCGCACTGGTGGCAGCGGGCTGCGTCACCAAGCAGACCTACAACACCGAGGTGCAGAAGGCCGACAGCTATGCCGCGCTCAGCCAGAAGCTCTCGGGCGAGCTGAGCGCCGATCAGGCGCAGATCACGCAGCTTCAGAACGAGCTCAAGGTGACCCTGGTCAACGAGATCCTGTTCCCCGAAGGCGGCTGGTCGCTGAGCCCCAAGGGCGAACAGACGTTGGGCAAGATCGCGCCGACGCTGGCTGACCTGAAGGGCCAGCAGATCGTGGTCCAGGGCTTCACCGACAACGTGCCGATCGGGCCCGAACTGAGGGGGCGCTTCCCGTCCAACCTGGAGCTGTCGTCGGCCCGGGCGGACAACGTCGCGCGCTTCCTGACCTCGAAGGGGGTGCCGCAGAACACCATCTCGGCGCAGGGCTTCGGCGAAGCACGCCCGGTGGCGAGCAACGACACGCCGCAGGGCAGGGCCAAGAATCGACGCGTGGAGATCGTGATCACGGCGGCCAATCGGCCGTAGCGCGCCGGTCATGCGAACCAGTTTCCGACTGCCATGCACGAGGCTGGGCGTGGCGGTCGGCATGGTGCTCTTCGCTGGCGTTCCGGCCCGCGCGGAGATGAGCGCCGAGGAACTCGCCAAGCTGGCGCAGAACCCGGTCGGCAACCTGATCAGCGTGCCGTTCCAGAACAACACCAACCTCAACTACGGGCCCGAGAAGGGAACGCAGAACATCCTCAACATCCAGCCGGTGGTCCCGATCTCGGTCAACTCCGAGTGGAACGTCATCACGCGCACCATCCTGCCGGTGATCTCGATGCCTTCGCTGGGCCCCGGCATCGGCAGCCTCAGCGGGGTCGGCGACACGGTGTTCACCGCCTTCCTGTCGCCGGCCAAGCCGGGCAAGTGGATCTGGGGCGCGGGCCCCGTGGTGCAGATCCCGACCAACAGCAACTCGGAGCTCGGCAACAAGAACTGGGGCATGGGGCCGGCCTTCGTCGTGCTGCACATGGACCACGGCGACCCGTGGGTCTACGGCGCACTGGTCAACAACATCTGGTCGGTCAGCAGCAGCAAGCAGGGCGGCTCGTACAACAACGGTACCTTGCAGCCCTTCGCCAACTACAACTTCCCGGGCGGCTTCTACCTGACGACGGCCCCGATCATCACGGTCGACTGGAACGCCGACAGCAGCAAGCGCTGGACCGTGCCGCTGGGCGGTGGCATCGGCAAGATCTTTCACCTGGGCAAGCTGCCGGTGAACACGCAGCTCTCGGCCTACTACAACGTCGTCAAGCCCGACAACGGGCCCAACTGGCAGATCCGCCTTCAGGCGCAGTTCATGTTCCCCAAGTGAAGCGCTTCGTCAACTTGAAAGCACCCATGACCAACACCCGACTTCTCGCAAGCGCCGCGCTGCTCGCAGCGAGCCTGGCGCTCGACACCGGGGCGGCTGCGCAGACGCCCGCGGCCACCAAGCCGGCGGCCCCTTCGGCCAGCGCTGCCGCCAAGGCCGCGCCGCAACTCGATGCCAGGGCCATGGACCTGCTGAAGGGCATGAGCAGCGCCCTCACCGCGGCGCAGTCGATGGCGTTCACGGCGGTCGTCACCTACGAAAGCCCGAGCAGCGTCGGCCCGCCGCTCGTGTATTCGACATCGTCCGAAGTGCTGGTGCAGCGCCCGAACAAGCTGCGCGTCATCACGCTGGGCGACGGCCCGGCCGCCGAGTACAGCTACGACGGCAAGACCATCACCGCGTTCGCGCCGGCCGAGAACCTGGTCGCGGTCACGGAGGCGCCGCCCACCATCGACGCGATGCTCAAGGCCGCATTCGACAAGGCCGCGATCTACTTTCCGTTCGCCGACATCGTCGGCGCCGACCCGTTCGGCAACATCGCCGACGGGCTCACCAAGGCCTTCTACATCGGCCAGTCGAAGGTGGTCGGCGGCACCACCACCGACATGATCGCGGTGGTCAGCAACACCGTCTTCATGCAGATCTGGATCGGTGCCCAGGACAAGCTGCCGCGGCGCATGCGCGCGGTGTTCCGCGGCGACCCGCTGATGCTGCGGCACGACGTCGAGTTCTCCAACTGGAAGCTCGATCCGGTGATCGCGGCCGAAGCCTTCGCGGCGGTGAACGCGGCCAATGCCAAGAAGATCGACTTCGCCGCACCAAAGCCGACGCAGCCACCGAAGGCCGGCCGGAAGCCGGCGAAGGCCAAGTGAGGAGACGAAGCATGACGAACACCAAGGCCCTTCTTCCGCTGCTGGCGGCATGGCTCATCACGGCAGGCTTCCATGCGCCGGCGGCCGCCTGGGCCAGCGCCAATCGCTTCGGCGGTCACTCCTACGGCGGCTTCGGCAGCGCCACGCATGACAACCGTTGGGGCGGCTCGACCTCCGCCAATGCCTTCGGCGGCTGGAGCCATACCAACGCCTATGGCGGCCACAGCGAAGGGGTCGCGGGCTACGGCGCAGTGCACACCACGGCCGGCGGCTTCTCGACCTACCGCCCCCCGGCCTATGGCTATGGCGGCTACGCGCCCTACCACGCGCCGGTGGCGGTGCCCTACTACCACGCGGGCTGCTACGACTGCGCAGGCGCCGTGGCCGCCGGTGCTGTGGTTGGGGTCGCGGCCGGCGCGGCGGTCGCCAGTGCCGCGCGTCCGGTGTATTCGGTGGGCGTCAACTATGCGACGGTGCCGCCCGGCGCGGTGATCGTGAACCAGGCCGGCATCAACTACTACCAGGTCGGCAGCACCTGGTTCCGGCCGTACTACGGTGCCAACGGCGTGTACTACACCGTGGTGCCTGCGCCCTACTGACCATGAACATGAACCCACCCCACGTCACTCCGCTCGCGCTCGCCTGCCTCGCACTCGCGGCGGTCCTCGTCACCGGCTGCGCAACGCCGGGGTCGGGCAATGCCGGCATCACGGCCTCCGAGAACAACCTGGCCAAGGTCTCCAATGTCGGCTTCCTCAGCGACCCCGGCAAGCTCAAGGTCCAGCCTGAGAACGGCGGCTTCCTGTGCTGGCGCCAGGCCGGCGTCGACTGGCGCAGCTACGACAAGGTCATGATCGAGCGCATCAAGGTCTACGTCACGCCGGCGACCGACCAGAGCCCGATCGACCCGACCGACCTCAAGGCGCTGCTCGACTACTTCCACAGCGCGCTGGTCAAGAACCTGTCGCCCGAGGCGAAGATCGTCGATGTCGCGGGCCCCGGC
>NZ_JAUJZH010000050.1 GCF_030486595.1 Variovorax ginsengisoli
GAGAGCGCCGTGATAAGCGGACTCGTCGCCCTCGAATCCAATACAACGCGAACCCGTTCAATGACTGGGTTCAAATGGATAACTTCTATATCTTTGAACGCAAGTTAGTATGATACGGTCTTCACACGTTGTCGTCTGATCTGTGCGGCTTTACCAACACGACAGCGCCTGCGTCAGCCTTGCCTTGACGTCGGCGTTGGCGAAGCTCGCATCGATCGAATTGCGTGCCAGCGATCGAAGATCGTCATCCGACCAGTCGAACGCCTTGCTGCACAACGCGTACTCCCCTACCAGGCTGGCCCCCAGCAGGACCGGGTCATCGGTGTTGATCGAAACGGCCACGCCGGATCGGCGCAGGCGATCGATCGGGTGATCCTCTATGCTGCGGTAGACCCCCAAGGTCAGATTGGAGGTCGGACAAATGCCAAGGGGAATCTGCCGATCGACCAGCAGTCCAACCAATTCGGGATCCTCGATCGCTCGTACACCGTGATCGATGCGATCGGCGCCGAGCAGTTCGATGGCATCCCACACACCCTCGGGGCCACTTGACTCGCCGGCATGTACGGTGCGGCGCAGGCCCGCCGCGCCCGCGCGTCGGAACGCCTCTGTGAAGCGTGGGCCGGTGCGACCGGAGGCCGCTTCGTTGCCATCGATCGAGAGCGCCGCTACGCGTGGATGTCGCAGCGCCACCAGCGTGTCGACCAGTTCGGCCGCCGCGTCTGACGATTGCGTTCGCAGCAGGCTGACACAAAGGCTCACGGGAGGAAGCCCGTCTTGTTCTGCCGCGGTCAGGCCGGCATCGATCGCGTCGATCATGTCGGGCAGACGCCCATGCCACGCCGGCCAGTGGGCCGGATTGACGATCACATCAGCATAGCCTGCACCCCCGTCGGCCAGACGCTTGCTGTAGCCATAGCTCAGTTCGGCCAGGCGTTCACGGGTCGACGCCAGGCCACAAGCCCAGTCGAGGAAACGCAGAAAGTCCGCCAGGCCTTCAAATTCGAACAAGCATTCGCGGGGCCTGGGCATGAGCACGCGCGCCTGCGTTGCCCATTGCTCGAGAACGCTCGATTCAAAGCAGCCTTCGAGATGGGCATGGACCTCTGCCTTTGGCAAGGCGCGCAGTCGGTCGACGTGAGGGGGAGCGTTGGACATGGTACGACTCGATTGTGAGTGCGTCGTGAGACGTCAACCGCAAGTCTCGTGCAATGACATCCCAACGTCATATGCCAGCGCACATATCCAGTATCTGCTTTCAGGGCGGCCGCCCGCAGACTTCCCGACCCACCTCGATGCGCACACCCTGCACAGCGGCATGCAGTTTCTCGTCGATTGTCGTTGCCCTCTGCCCGTTCAAGATCGCACAATGCCCTGTCGAAGCGTTTTCGATTGGGTTGAAATGGCATCTCGACCAAGCGTCCTGGTCATCGGAGGCGGCATTGGCGGCCTGTTCGCCGCCAATGCGTTGATCGGAAAGGGGCTGCGCGTTTCTGTCTATGAACAGGCGTCCGCCCTGGGTGAGATCGGCGCTGGCGTGTTCGTGACGCCGAATGCGGTGCGCCACCTCGAGCGAGTGGGTCTGGGGCCCGCCGTCGAAAGATGGGGCGCGCGAGTCGGACCCAACTCCTGCTACCTTCGCCACGACGGCACGCCGATTGCCGCGGTGCAGGTGTCGGATGCGTCCGGGTGGCATGCGGCCTTCGGCATGCATCGCGCCGATTTTGTAGATTTCCTTGCTGCCAACCTGCCTGTCGGGATCGTCCATACCAGCCACCGTGCCATCCGCTTCGAGCAGACCGACGACGTAGCCCGCGTCGAATTTTCCAACGGCGCCACCGCCGAGGCCGACGTGGTGATTGCCGCGGACGGAATACATTCCGAACTGCGTCCCTACGTCTTTCCGCCCTCGAAGCCCGTATTTCACGGCACCATTTCCTATCGGGGCCTGATCTTGCGCGAGCGGCTGCCGAACTGGCCGATGGACCGCTGGCAAATGTGGGCTGGTCCGTCCAGGCATTTCCTGGTCTTTCCTGTTCGCCACGGATCAATGGTCAACTACGTTGGGTTCGTCCCGACCGATGAAGAAATGAAGGAATCATGGTCCGCGCCCGGCGATCCGGCGGTGTTGCGCCGCGAGTTCGCAGGGTGGGACCCGCGCATTTCCGATGTCCTGCAGCAAGTCGACAAGACATTTCGCTGGGCACTCTACGACCGCGAGCCGCTACCGACCTGGACCAAGGGCCGATTGACACTGCTTGGCGACGCGGCGCATCCGATGCTGCCGCACCTGGGCCAGGGGGCCAACCAGGCGATCGAGGACGGCATGGCACTCGCCACGATCCTGGCCCAGGTGGACAGATCGCAGGTGGCGTCGTCGCTGCTTGCCTACGACCGATTGCGTCGCGAGCGTGTGGCGGAAATTCAGTTGGGTGCCCGGCAAAACGGACTGCGTCTGGACTCGACCGCTGCGGACCTCAGTACCCGCGACGCAGAACTCGCCGCGCATGCCGAATTCCGCAAGCGTCTCTATGCCTACGACGTGCTTCCAGATGCGACCGCCGCCGTGGCAGCAGTGCTGCGGTGATGAATCTGGACGCGCGCATCATCGGCCTCATTTGATCAAACGGGACCATGGGACTCTTGACCTTCGGTATCAACGTCACCCTGGACGGCTGCGTCGACCACCAGGAAGGAATCGCCGACGACGAGACTCACGCCTTCTTCAACCGCCTCATGGACGAGTGCGGGGCGATGCTGTGGGGCCGCGTGACCTACGAAATGATGGAGAGCTACTGGCCAGCGGTCGCCCGTGGCGATGCGAAGGCACCGCCGGCGATGCGCGAGTGGGCGGTCAAGCTGGAGGCCAAGCCGAAGTACGTGGTGTCCTCGATGCGAAGGGACTTCCCGTGGACCAACAGCCACCACATCGCCGGCGACCTGCGCACGGGCGTGCAGGCGCTCAAGGACACGACCCCGGACGGCGTGCTCCTCGGTAGTAGCAAGCTCGCGACCGAGCTGGACCGGCTGGATCTGATCGACGAATACAAGTTGCTCGTTCACCCCAGGATTGCCGGCCACGGCCCGACCCTGTACGAGAGCGGGCTGCCCAGCGCTCGACGGCTCGAGTTGATCTCGGCGTCCGCGCTCCGCAGCGGCGCCGTCGCCATGCACTACCGGCGCGCGCGCTGACCAGGAGGCGGGTCTTCCGACTTCCGCGCCGCGCCAACCACTCGCCCTTGATTGTCATGTTGCACGCGAAGGCAGCGCGCTTCGCGCCACAGGGGCTGGTCCGGGAGTGCCACCCCGGCCGCCGCGAACTGCTCGTCGGGAAGCAACGGCGGAACTTCCCGATCGCGACTGGGCTGCTGGCGCAGGCGGCGCCACCGGCTGAGGCCTGCCAGGCCCAACCAGACCATGAGGCCCGCCGCCATCCACAGATAGGGACGCAGGTCGACGGCGAGCGGGTGGTCGATCAGGTTCCCGAGATAGGTCCCCGCCGACGGGCTCAGCCATGCAACGCCGGCGATGACGGGCTCTCTCAGAAACCACAGATAGGCCATCCAGGCAAGCAAGGTGATGACCAGGTCGCGCACGCGCATCCACCACTGCGCGCGCACCCGCTGAATTCGTGGCGGCCAATCGGGCGGCGGGGCCAGTTCCGGCGGCGAAGCGGGGTCGTCCCCCGGCGTAGCAAGCGTCTTCTGCATCATCGAATGCTCCCGCGTCAACGCAGGCCGCGGTCGGGGCTCACCCAGGTTCCGCGCATGCTGCCGATATGAAGGATGGCACGCGGCAAGCCGACGACCGAAGTCGCGACCTGGGCGGCCCAGAACACCAGCGGATACCAGACGACCCAGAACAGCGATCGGAACATGCCGCGCTCGAAGCGCTCGTCGATCCAGGCGCTCGTCACAGCCTGCGCGAGGTAGGTCAGCGCCAGGACCTGGCCCCAGCCGCGCGGCAATGGTCCGAAGACTGGCCAGAATTCCGGCAGGGCGAAGCCCCAGAAGCGCAGCAACGGACCCACGACCCATGCCAGGAAGCCCCCTGCGATCGCATAGGCCCAGGCGACCGCGACGACATAGTTGATCCATACCGGAAGCATGCGCGGCTGCGCCAGCAGCTTGGGAATAACCTTGAGCATGACGGTCACGCCGCCTTCGGCCCAGCGCAGGCGCTGGCGCCACAGTCCGCGGAGGGTCTCCGGCATCAGGATCCAGCACAGTGCCTTGGGCTCGAAGGCCAGCCGCCAGCCGGCGAGCTGGAGGCGCCAACTGACGTCGACATCGTCGGTGATGGCCTCGCGAGACCACCAGCCGGCGTCCTGCAGTGCGCGCTTTCGGAAGGCGCAGATCACGCCGGAGACGGTGAACAGCGATCCATACACGGTCTGGGCCCGCTTGATCAGCCCCACGATGGACGAAAACTCGCCGACCTGCAGGCGTCCGAGGAGCGTGGCGTGGTTGCGCACCCGCGGATTTCCGGTCAGCCCGCCGATGCCTTCATCGGTCTGGAACCGGCGCACCAGCCATGTCAGCGCATGCCGTTCGAGCAGCGCATCGGCGTCGATGCACACCAGCAACTCATGCCGGGCGGCCAGCGCGCCGGCGTTCAGCGCGGTGGACTTGCCCTGGTTGCTTTCCAGGTGCACGACGCGCAGCATCGGCAGCTGCGGAATCAAGGCCTCCAGCCATGCCCCGGTCCGGTCGGTGGAGCCGTCGTTGATCGCGATGATCTCGAAGTCCGGGTAGTCGATGCATGACAGGGCCCCGAAGGTCTCGGCCAGTTGCCGCTCCTCGTTGTGGCAAGGCACCAGCACCGACACGCCCGGGTACGACGGTAGCTTCGGAGGATGCTCCGGCCGCGGCTCATGGCGGCCGCGCAACCCGACGTAGAGCAAGCCGCCGGTCATCCAGAACAGGGCCATCACGAAGGGATAGCCGAAGCAGAAGGCGGCGATGAGTTCGTTGAAGTGCATGGATGTTCGGCTCCGCCTTTCAACGTCGCACCGGAAAGATCGACCCCGACACCGCGGGTGCCGCGATGGCCGCTTCGGGCCGATCCGCGACGGGATCGTCCGGACACCAGCCCAGCGAAACGCCGCCGCGGCGCTGGAAGTCGAGGGCCTGGCGGGCCAGTACCCGGGCGTCGGGCGGCGCCACGCCGGTGAACCATCTCAGGAGCATTGGATCGACAGGCGAGAGGCGGTCTTCGGCGACCGGGTCGTGGACGCCTCGGGGCACGAGGGTGATGTCCGCCAGCGGGTGCGGCGCTGCGACGGGATGCCGTGGCGCGACCCACAGCAATTCCAGACCGGGTCGCGCGGCGTCCAGGGCCGCGAAGGCCCGCCATCCCGGCGCGTCGATGCCGTCCGCGCGACCCAGGTCGGCGAGCACCGACTGTCGCCGCTCGCGTATCACCCAGGATGACCAGGCCAGCGGAATGCCCGGGCGGTGCGCGAAGAGCGGCGGCGGACCGTCGAAGCGCATCGCCAGCGCCTGCGTGTCCTCGAGCAGCCAGCCGTCCAGCGGCACCTTGGCACCCAGGTCCTCATAGAGGCGCTGCACGCGCGCGTCGTCGCCCAACGCCGCGAGTGCCTCGCGATGCGGCAGGCGGGCATAGACCTTCACGCCGGCGCGCGTGGCCATCTGCCAGGCGATGCGCGACAGCCAGTCGCCCGCCAAGGGCAGCTCCCGGGCAGGAAACCAGGCGGCGGAGATCTGCCCCTGTGGATCGCGGCGAACCGCGTCGACCACCAGGCCAGTCACGCCCAGCGCCCGCACGCGCTCGATCGCCAGGCCCAGGCGTTCGTTGCTGGCCTCCGCGTTGTCGGTCCACAGGGCCGCCGGGTCGAGGCAGACCAGGCGATCCAGGCGCCGCTCGTTCGGATCGGGACGCAGGCTCTGCACCAGGTCCGGCAGCGGCGGGTTGTGCCTGTGCAGCAACCGGGCCAGCCTGAAGGGCTGGTCCAGGCGAGAGGGTCCCTGGTCGAGCACGAGCGCGAACGCGAAGCCCAGGTCGCGGGCGGCCTGCATGCCGATGCCGTCGTAGCGGCCGTAAGGCCACACCAGCGCACGCGGCGCGCGGCCCAGTTCGCGCTGCAGGCTGGCCCGCCCGGCCGCCAGGTCGGCGCGGACGCCCGCCGCAAAGTCGGCTTCGCTCTGGTAGCCCATGCCGGGGGTGTAGCGGCGCGTCACCGCCGCCGGCATGGTGTTGCCCTGCGGGTTGCCGACGACTTCGGCGTGAAGCGACTGGCTGTGCAGCGCGAACTCGACCAGGCCCGAACGCTGCATCTCGCGCGCCTGATCCCAGGTGATGAAGCGTTCGCGCGGCACCGCGCGATCGCCATAGCGAACCATCGAGCCCGCGGGTGGTGCCATCCATTCGCCCACCAGGGCCGCGACGATCGGGAAGCCGTAGGCGAGCGCCAGCGGGTAGACGCGGGTGTACAGGCTGCGGTAGCCGTCGTCGAAGGTGATCAGCACGGCCTTGGCGGGCAGCGCCTTCTCGCCGCGGCCCGCGCGTGCGATGTCGTCGAGCGAGATCGCCGTCCAGTCGTTGCCGCGCAGCCAGTCGAAAAAGCTCACCAGGCGATCCGCGGTGACCGCGTCGTCGTCCAGGTCGCCCGCAGCGTCCACCACGTCATGGAGGCCCACGGTCGCGAAGGTCGCGGCCGATCCGGATGCGGGCGACGGCTGCTGCGCGAGCGCGGGCCGGGCGGCCAGGCACAGGAGCAGCAGCGAGATCGCCAGCGTGCGAATCGCCTTGTTGGCGGGCGGGCTCGTGTTCATCTTCCGAACCTGTGCTCGAGCTTGAGGTAGCCGTTCAGCGTGCGCTCGCGCTGGCCGTTGTAGACGTTGCTCGCCCATTCGATGCCCCAGGTCAGTTCGGTCCAGGGATCATGGCGCCAGGTCTGCTCGTAGGCGGCGCCGCCCACCGCATAGCCGCCGAAGTCGCGCTGGTCGAACATGCCGATCGTCAGTCGCAGCCGCTGCAGCAGCACGCGCTCGTAGACACGCCCCAGAACATGCTGCACCTGCGCCTCGAGCGAAGGCAGCCATGACTCCCTGGGGTTGAAATAGGGCGTGACGGCCAGGCTGTTGCGCTGCCATTCGACGCGCGGCCTGACCATGATGTCGAGGTGCGGCCGATCGAGCAAGGTGAGGGCGCCGTCGATCGTCACCTGCTCCCGCCTGTTGCCGTCGCTGAAGTCCATGTACTGCGCTTTCAAGCCCGCCTCAGTCGATTCGGTCCAGGCATAGCGCAGGCCGCCTCTTGCCGCATCGGCCGTGATGCCATGGAAATCCGCCCGCAGCGGGGTGTCCGGCGAATGCTTCGCGGCATCCGCCAGGAACGTCCAGTGATCGGTGGGCTGCCACTGGGTGGCGAGCGAGCCGCCCGAGGTGTTCAGGGAGCCTGTCTGGGACCATGCCAGCGCGTTGACCTTCCAGTCGGGCCAGAGGGCCTGCACACCGCCGCCGAAACGATGGCGTTCGGCGCGGCCTTCCTCGATGGAGTCGCTGCTGCTGTCGGCCAGTCCGATGAGCCGCCAAGTGCCAGCGAAGGTCGAGGACTCGACCTGGAGGCTGGCTTCGCCGCCATTGCCGGGCCCTTGCAGCGCCTGGTTGTCGGTATGCCTGCCACCCAGCGCGAAGCGCACGCTGGGGCCCATGGCGGCGTCGAGTTCCCGCCGCGCCTGCTGCACCCGTGGAATGTCCGCGCCTTCTTCCAGCAGCGGCGCCAGGCGCGCGTCGGCGCGCAGCAAGCGATGGCGTCGCGTGTCCGAGTCCACCTGCTGCACGCGAATGCCGAAGTCCTCCGGCGCCAGCGCGGCGGCGGCATCGACGCCGTCTTCGGCCCGGCGCGGCCAGCCCTGCTGCGCAGCGATATCGGCCGCCTGCGCGCGCAGCCACGGGAGAGCCGGGGCGCCTCGCTCCAGCGGCGCGATGCGCTGCCACGCGGCGGCCGGCATGTCGGCATAGCTGTGCACCGCAGCGTCGAAGGCCTGCGCTTCGAGCCAGGCTTCGTTTTCGCGCGGCGTCTGATGTTCGCCGGCACGGCGCCAGGGCGGTCCCGCAGCGGCCACCAGGGCGTCGACCGTGGCGAAGGCCGCGTCGAATTCCTCGGATTCCGTCTCTGCATAGGCACGGCCCATCATGATCGAGCGCCATGGACCCTCGTCGTCGGCGCGCTCCGAAGGCGTCAGGCGCTGCAGGGCTTCGTCGTAGACGCGGCGCGCATCCGCGGGGCGGCGCAGAGCGAGCAGCGCGTCCGCCTCGGCGACGAGGACATAGGCCGGAAGGGCATCTTGCGCCGCACGCAGCGCCTCCACCTGGTCCACGGCGTCCTGCCAGCGCTCGCGCTGGCGCAGGGCCACCGCACGGTCGCGCTGCAGACGCGTGACCAGACCCGGGTCCGGCGGCGTGGCGGCACGTGCCTCGACCAACAACGCGTCGAGACGGGCCAGCGCCGGGTCCACGGCGTCGAAACGCCGTCGGGGATCGGGCCCCCGCGGAGGGATGTCGATCGCCCAGCGCAGGCGCTGGCCGGCGACGCGGCTGCGCACACCCGGGTCGGCGCGGGCGCCCAGCGCGTGGGCGGCGGCGCTCGGGGCGCCCAGCTCCATCAGCACATCGGCCAGGGCCTGGGTGACTTCGGCGTTGTCTGGCTGCAGGCGCCGGGCCTGCGCGATCGCGCCAAGGGCGGCATAGCGATCGCCTGTGCGCAGCAAAGCGCGACCACGCTCGAGCAGCGCCTGCGCCGCCACCGCTGCGTCGGCCTGCGCGCCGGGCCTGGACGGTGACCGAGGGGCCTGAGTTGCACCGGGCGCAGACACGCCCTGTCCCGCCGCGATGCCGCATGCCACCACCCCGGCCAGGGCGGTGGAGCGAAGACCCAAGGTGGAAGAATGTCGGAGAATTCGGCACTCCTGAATGCGGCCGGTGACTGCTCTTTTTTTCAGCCTAAACGTGGCAATCAAATCCGTCAAACACGAGGCATGCCATATCCTGGGGGACCTTCATGCGCGGCGCCGAGCGGCAGAGAACCCGAGGAATCGACGGGATGGTTGTAACGGAGATACGCGAATTGCCCCGCCGCCCAAGTGACGGCCGGTAGGCGACTCCCAAGATTCGTTGCGCCATTCGCGTCAAACGCGACCTGTCAAGTCCACCACAGGGGGGTGTCATGAGGAAATCGCTTTGGACGCTTGCGGTCGTCGGGGCCGTTCACGCCGCTCCCGGTGCCTGCGCGGCCGACCCGGCGTCTTACGACGAACTGAAGGCCGAGTTGCAGCAGGCCATGAAGACGATCCAGGACCTGCAGGCGCGCATGACGGCCCTCGAGCAGCAAAAGACGGCCGCCCCGGCACCGGCCGCCGTTGCCGCGCCCGCTGCCGCCGCTTGGGCACCCGTCGTCTCGGTGGGCACGAGGGCCGAGGACGGCGCCCCGGACTCGGACAAGGCAAGGGTCGAGTTCTACGGCCAGGCCATGATCGACACGATCTACGACTTCAAGCGCATGAACCCCGACTGGCAGGCGACCCTGCGGCCATCGCAGATTCCGATCATCTGCCCGGGATCGCCAGGATGCGGCAAGGATGGCACGACGGTCTTCAGCGTGCGGCAATCGAGTCTCGGGTTCAAGTCCTTCATCCCGACGAGCCTCGGCCCGGTCAAGACCGACCTGAGCTTCGACCTCTTCGCGACCAACGGAGGTACCCAGATCCACTGGCTGAACGCCTGGGCCGAACTCGGCATGTATGGCGTCGGCCAGACCTACTCGAATTTCATGGACATCGACGTGTTCCCGAACATCATCGACTACTGGGGACCGAGCGGCATGGTCTTCGTGCGCAATCCTCAGCTGCGCCTGACGCCCTACAGCAAGGATGGATTGACCGCGGCCTTCTCGCTCGAGGCGCCCAATTCCGCGATCGATACCGGTCGCATCACACGGGTGGACCCGGCGCTCGGCGCCGGCATCACCGGCTGGAACCGTGCCCCGGACGTCGTCGCGAGCCTGCGGATGGACGGCGACTGGGGCCATGTCCGGGCCGCCGCCATCGTGCGACAGGTCGGCTTCCAGAACACGATCAGCTTCAACAGCGAGCCGTCCGGCTCGAAGACCGGGTACGGGCTCAACCTCAGCGGCACGTACAACGTGTTCGGCAAGGATCAGCTGAACGCGCAGGTCGTCGGCGGGCAAGCCATCGCGAGCTACATGAACGACGGCGGCGTGGACCTGGCCCCGGGCGCGAACCTGCAGGCCGAAACGGTGGGGTCTCTGGGGTGGCTCGTCTACTACAACCACGCCTGGAGCGAGAAGTGGAGCAGCGCCATCGGCTACAGCGAGCATCGGCAGAGCAATACCGCCGGACAGCTTGCCACCGCCTTCCACAAGGGCAGCTATTCGTCGGTCAATCTGCTGTATTCCGCATCTCGAAGCATCCTGCTGGGCGGCGAGTTCGTCTGGGGTCGCCTCGAGAACAAGTTCGGACTGTCGGCGGACGACTACCGGCTGCAGTTCTCGACCAAGGTCACGTTCTGACGTCGGCGCTCAAAACGTGGCGGGGGTGCGCCTGCACCAGATCCAGCAGGACCTGGAGCAAGGCGGCTGGAAGACCATCGCCCGCGTGAGCCCTGCATAATTCCTTGATGAAGGATCCAGTATCGATTGGCACGGCATTGACCGCTGCCGCCTTGGCGTTGCTCTCTGTGTGGAAATCGCGGCCGCGACGCTGGGCCGTGGGCGCGCTGATCGTTGCGTTTTTCGCGTTCGTCGCCCTCAACGAAAGCGATGGCATGGGCAAGCTCCGATCGGCGTGTATCGGAGCGGAGTGCAGCGGGGGTGTAGGAATATCTGCCCACATTCGCATGTAGCGAACGGCCGCAAGCTGCGGGGAGGCTCAGCGGAATTCCCAAATTCGAGAAGGACGGCGCAGTCGATCTCGCGCCGCATGCCCTTGGTCTTCAATCCGACCAATGTGCCACCGATCACGAAGAGGGAGCCCGCACAGTGCGCTCAGCGTGAAGCTCTTGCCCTGCCAGCGCCAGGCCCAGCCGAAGGCGGACAACATCACGACCAGCGATCCGACCGCATAACCCAGCACATAGCGGCCACTCATGACCTCGCCGACGGGGCGTTGGGAGAGCGCCGTGAACACCAGCGCGGGGGAGCGCAAACTTGACGACGTACGTGCCGAGAACGTGCATGTCCAGCTTGCTGAAGACACCGGCGCGCCCCGCAAGGAAACCAAGCGCGATGACGAGGTAGATGGGGCCGGTGATGGCCAGTGTTTGCAGCATCGAATGAGCGCCGCCCGTCCGCCCGGACGGATCTCGGCGCGCAAAGGTCCGTTAGTGGAATGAGCGTGTCATTTCGTAGTGGGTACGGACCAAGGTGGTGGACGCGGGGGTGTCTAGACCCAGCCCTTGATCTGATGACTCATCGCCTGCGTGGAGATGCCGTAGCGATCATGCAGTGTCGGCAGCGCACCCGCGTCGAGAAAGGCATCCGGCAAGCCGATCTGGCGGAACGTCGTCGCGACGCCCGAGCGCATCAGGAGGCCCGCGACCGCCTCCCCGAGGCCGCCGATCACCGAGTGGTTCTCCGCCACCACGACGAGTCGTCCCAGTCGCCTGACTTCGGCGAGGATCGTCGCCTCATCGAGCGGCTTGATCGTCGGGACATGCAGCACCGCGACATCGATGCCGTCTGCCTGCAACTGCTGGGCGGCTTCCAGGGAGCGCATCGTCATGAAGCCGCTCGAGATCACCAAGACGCTCTTGCCATCTCGAATCAGCTTGGCCTTGCCGAGCTCGAACTTGTAGTCGTACTCGTCCAGCACGAGTGGCACGTTGCCGCGCGGCAATCGCATGTAGACGGGGCCCTCGTGATTGGCCATCTGAGGCACCGCCTGTTCGATATCCAGCGCGTCGCACGGATCGATGATGGTCAGGCCCGGGATGCCGCGCATCAACGCCAGGTCCTCGGTCGCCTGGTGGCTTGGCCCATAGCCGGTGGTGAGCCCCGGCAGCGCGCAGCACATCTTGACGTTGAGGTTCTCCTCGGCAATCACCTGGTACACGAAGTCGTAGGCCCGACGGGTGCCAAAGACGGCGTACGTCGTCGCGAAGGGAATGAAGCCTTCCTTGGCCATGCCGCCTGCGGACGCCATCAGCAACTGTTCGGCCATGCCTATCTGCAAGAAGCGCTCCGGAAACGCCTGCGCGAACAGGTGCAGGTCGGTGTACTTGGCGAGGTCGGCCGTCATCCCGACGATTTCCGGGAACGGGACGCCCCGGCCCATCAAGGTGTCGAAGAGGATGACGCGCGGCTTGTCCTCGTTCAGCGCGCGCGCCGCGTCGAAGGCGGCGATGACGGCAGGCAGGTCGTTGCCGTCGACACGCTGCACGTGCCAGCCGAACGCTGCCCACTTGTCGGCCAGTGGCTCGAAGCCCATGATCTTTCCGGACGGGCCGTCAGCCTGCTGGTTGTTGATGTCGACCAGGCAGATCAGATTTGACAGGCGATGGTGGGCGGCGCCCATCGCTGCCTCCCAGGTCGACCCTTCGTCCAGCTCGCCGTCGGACATCGAGTTAGACGAAGGCCGGGTTCTTCTTCAGCCGAAGCCCCAGCGCCATGCCGACGGCAATCGGAAGGCCTTGCCCGAGCGAGCCACCGGACATCTGCATGCCGGGCGTGTAGGTGGCCATCCCTGACATCGGCAGGCGGCTGTCGTCGCTGCCGTAGGTTTCGAGCTCTTCCTCAGGGACGATCCTGGCCTCGATCAGCGCCGCGTAGAAAGCGATCGCATAGTGACCATGCGACAAGAGGAAGCGGTCGCGGCCTTCCCATTCCGGGTCCTCGGGCTTGTAGGTCATTGCGTGCTTGTAGGCCACCGCGAGGACGTCGGCCCAGCCAAGCGCCTGGCCGATAGCCCTGCCCCTGGACTTCGCCCATGCGCAGTGCGTAGCGGCGGATGCGGTAGGCGCTTTGCTGAAGCGTCGATAGGTCAGTCATGAATATCTCCTGGTGAGTGAGTGAGTGAGTGGCGCAGGTGTGGATGTCAGAGGAACCCGACGGAGATCCAGGGAGTGGCGGCGACGAGAACTGTTCCGAGGAACAGGGCGACCATGTAGCCGACGATCGGCTTCATGCCCTCGTTCGGATGAATGCGGCTGATGGCGCAGGCGGCGTAGTACCCGACCCGAACGGCGGCGCGAAGAGGCCGATGCCCATCGCGAGCGTCACGACCATCGCGTAGTGCACTTCATGGATGCCGACCTGGCGCGCAATGGGAAACAGCAGCGGTCCGAGCAGCACGATGGCGGGGATGCCTTCCAGCACCGAGCCGAGGATGATGAAGGCGACCACCGATACCGCCATGAAGGTCACCGCGCCGCCCGGCAGCGCCTTCATTGCGTCGGCCAGCGCGGTCGAGAATCCGGACTGCGTCAGGGCCCAGGCCATGCCGGTGGCGGCACCGATGATGAAGAGGATCGAGCCGGAAAGTGCCGCGGTACTGACCAGCATCGGATAGATCCGCTTCCAGTCGAATTGCCTGTACACGAGCAGTCCGGCGATCACGGCGTAGACGATGCCGATGGTGGACACCTCCGTCGCCGTGGCAACACCCTCGACCACCGCGGCGCGGATGACGACCGGAAGCGCCAGCGCGGGAATCGAGATCAGGAACGACTTGGCGATCTCGCGACCGCTCGCCTTGCGAACGCCCGACAAGTCTTCTCCCCGATAGCGCCACCATACGAGTGCGGCCAGGGTCGCCCCCACCACGACGCCAGGCAGCAGGCCGCCGGTGAAGAGAGCTGCAATCGAGACACCCGTCGCGGAGCCGATCGTGATCAACACCAACGACGGTGGAGTCGTTTCAGTCTGCGCGCCCGTCGCGGAAAGCAGCGCCACCAGATCACCGGGTTTCGCGCCTCGCTTGCGCATCTCCGGGAAGAGCGCCGGTGCCACCGCCGCCATGTCGGCAGTCTTGGACCCCGAGATTCCGGACACAAGATACATCGCGCCGATCAGCACATAAGAAGGTCCGCCTCGGACGTGACCCAGCAGGCTGGCCAGGAAGGTGACCATGGCGCGTGCAATTCCGGTCATTTCGATGAGCAGGCCCAGCAGGACGAACAGCGGGACGGCGAGCAGGATGAGATGGCTCATGCCTTCGTCCATCCGGCCGACGACTACGACCGTCGGCGTGGTGGTGGTCAGTGCGATGTAGCCGAAGGTCGCCAGTCCGAACGAGAACGCGATGGGCAAGCCTCTAGAGGGGTTTTCCGTGAACGACATCACCCATACCCTGCACTACTTGCTCAAGCTTCTGGACAACATGCAACTGGTTGATGATCGGCAAGGAGGCGGCGACGAGCAGTTGTAGCCCGCTGACTGGCGTACCCGTGTTGCACCGCGGCTCCAGGCGTGGCGCCTCGTCGCGCCCAGCCGGAGAGATCAACCGATGGAACTTACGAACGGTACTCAGCCGGCTGTCCACTCGACGCTCACCGCGAGGCCGCCCAGGCGGATCGACCGCCCGATGCGCACCGCTGCCTGCTGGGCGGATGCGACGCGGCGCACGATGGACCAGCCCAGGCCGCTGCCGCTTTCGCCGCTTCCGAGCACGCGGAAGAAGCGCTCTCCGCAGCGCGCGATGTCTTCCTCCTTCATGCCGGGGCCACTGTCCTCGACGCCCAACCGCACATGGTCGCCCGATTTCTCGACCGTGATGTGGATCGCCGCCCGCGCCGGGCCGTAGCGGATCGCGTTGTCGACCAGATTGCGCACCAGCACCGCGAACAGCGTCGGATCACCGCGAACCCGGCACTCGCCCGTCGCGTCGACTTCGATGTTCTGCTGCTTGAGGATGGCTGCCGGCGCGGCTTCGGCCACCACGCTGCGCACGAGGACGCCCAGCTCAACCGGCCGGCATTCGAGATCGGCGCCGGCCTCGAGGCGCGACAGCGTCAGCAACTGCTCGACCACGTGCGCCGCGCGGTCGCAGCCCGCGAGCGTTGCTTCCAGCGCGTGGCGCCGCCGGGCATCGTCGGCCTCGCCGAGCGCGACCTGTGCCTGCGCGCGGATGGCGGCAATGGGCGTGCGCAGCTCGTGCGCGGCGTCGGCCGTGAAGCGGCGCTCCGACGCCAGCAGTTCGCCGATACGCAGGAGCAAGCCGTTCAGTGCAACGAGCATCGGCGTCATCTCCGACGGCGCGCCGCCGATCTCGACGGGGCTCAGTGCCTGCGGTTCGCGCCGGGCCAGCGCCTGCCCGAGCCGCCTGAGCGGCAGCATGCCGCGACGGACCGACCACCACACCGCGATCGCGAGCAGGGGCACGGCGACCAACAACGGCCAGAGCGTGCCTCGCAGCAGGGCCCAGAGGATGGAAGATCTCGAATCGATCCGCTCGCCCACATACACCTGCACGTCGCGCTCGCTGCCGTGGGTTGCGAACACACGCCACGTCGCGCCGTCGATGCGGGCCGTGCTGAAGCCCGATTTGAAACGGGGTCCGCGGTCGATCATCGGTGCGGACGGGGCGTTGGCGGATCGCAGCGTCAGGCGGCCCTCGTGGAAGACCTGGAAAGCGACTTTGGGCGCGTAGCGATGCAACACCGGGGCTTCGATGCTCCGGTTTTCTTCGGAAGGTGCCTCCATCTGCTGCGCGACCAGCAGCGCGGCGCCTTGCGCCAGATGGCCGTCGAGCAGTTCGTCCAGCTCGTGGCGCACGTCGAGCCATGTCATGACGGCGGTCGCCACCCACACGCCCGCCACCAGGCCAAGCACCAGCAGCAGGAGACGGCCCTGGAGCGAGCGGGGCATCGTCATCAACGGGCTGGCTTGTCGCGCGCGAGCACGTAGCCCACTCCGCGCACGGTCTGGATCAGCGAGGCGCCGAGCTTGCGGCGCAGGTGATGCACGTGCACCTCGATGGCGTTGCTCTCCACTTCCTGCCCCCAGCTGTACAGGTGCTGCTCAAGCTGTTCTCGCGAGAGCACGCGCCCGGCGTTGAGCATCAGCGCATGCAGCAGAGCGAATTCGCGGGAAGGCAACGATACCGGCTGGCCCGCACGATGCACTGTGTGCGCGGCCAGGTCGAGCTCGACATCCTGGGCGCACAGGCGCTCCTGGGGCAGACCGTGGGCGCGGCGGATCAGGGCACGCAGGCGCGCCGCGAGTTCATGCAGGTCGACGGGCTTGACGACATAGTCGTCGGCGCCGACATCGAGCCCGCGGATGCGGTCCGGCACGCCGTCGCGCGCGGTCAGTACCAGGATGGGGAGCTTGATGCCAGCCTGGCGCACGGCGGCGAGCACGGGCAGGCCGTCCTTCAGCGGCAGGCCCAGGTCGAGCACCGCTGCCGCATACGGCTCGGCGCGCAGTTCCCGTTCGGCGGCCTCGCCGTCCCGCACCCAGTCGACCTGGAAATCGAGCTGGCGCAGGCCCGCGCGAAGGCCGTCGCCTAGCAAGGGATCGTCTTCGGCCAGCAAGATGCGCATGGGGGAATTGAGAGGGGCAATGGATCGGCGCTGTCAGTCGTCGTCCCGTTCCTGCGTGACCGCCTTGCCGGACACGGCCGCCGGGCCGTGGGCCACGCCCATCGGAGCGGTCTTCCACTGCGTCCACCAGAAGCCGAGCACCGCCGCCAGCATGAGGATGCCGACACTGCGCCAGGCGCTGCGCACGCCGTCCCCGGGGCGGCCCGTCTTGCGGCCGGTGATCATCGCGGCGATCAGGTTCTCGCGATGCAGCCAGCTGCCGAGCAGCACGCCGGCGATATGAATCCCGACCACGCCGAGCATGATGTTGGCCGCCGCTTCATGGACCTCTTCCAGCCACTTGCCTCCGATGTCCTCGTAGGTGGCCCAGCCCGATGCCGTCACCGCGAGCGCGAGCCCGAGCAGCGCGACGATGGCGACTGCACCCGCGGGGTTGTGCCCCGTATGGTGCTCCGCATGGCCGCCAAGCATGCCGCGGAGGTAGGCCATGACGGCACGCGGCCCGCGCACGAAGGCCGAGAAGCGCGCATGGCGCGTGCCCACGACGCCCCACAGCAGACGGAAAGTGACGAGCCCGGCCATGGTGTACCCGAGCGTCACATGCACCAGGCGCCACGCCTCGTGCTCCGCGCTGAGGTAGGCGCCGGCAAAGCACAGCGCGATGAGCCAATGGAATACGCGCACCGGCGCATCCCAGACGAGGATCCTGCCGGCCCCCGGCTCGATCGCCGGGCGTTCAGCGGGGGATGCGGACTGTGTGTTCATTGAAATCTCCTTGATCGGCCGAAATGGCGGGGCAGGTTCGCCATCACACGCTGCCAGGAGGCAGCCGGCAGCATGCCGGGCGGGTAGGCGATGTGGCAGGCGGCGCACTCCTCGCGGTGCTTCGCAAGCAGGGGCGTGCGTGCCGCGCCATCGCCCTCGCCCGCCCAGGCCCGCGGACCGGCGAGCGCGACAAGTGCGCAGACCCACATGCCTGCACGGCGGGAACGGTCAGCCATGGCGGGGATTCCTGATGAAAGTATCGACATCGCCGTCGCCTCAGGGCTTGACCTTGATCAACTGGCTCAACACATCGGCCCTCCGGCTCCCGCTTCCCCGACGTAGCCGGCGAGCAGCGCGACCGGTGTGGCGGCGCCGACCGCGGGCGCGGCGACGATGGCGGCCATCCAGGCCGCGGTGGCGAAGCGCCGGCATGCGGGCCGGCGCGTTTTCAACAAGCTCATGGCAACTCCTTGGATGCCATCGTGTCGTCGCGGTCTTAGCGTTTTCTTAACGCTGCGTCCGCGATCCGGCCAACTCGGTTGGAACGCCTGCCCAGCCTGCCGTCGCTTGACCCAGGTCAAGGGCCGCTGTCGCGCCGCACGGGAACATCGGCCATGGCCAGCCGACCACCTCCGCCCGTCTTTCGTGCCCGGGGCCTGGGCAAGACCTACCACGCAGGTGACGTCGACGTCGTCGCCTTGCGGGACGTCGACCTGGACATCGCGGCCGGCGAATTCGTCGTGCTGCTCGGGCCCTCGGGCAGCGGCAAGTCGACTCTGCTGAACATCCTCGGCGGTCTGGAAGTGGCCACCACCGGCAGCCTCAGCTACCTGGACCACGACCTGACCGCCGCCAGCGACGACGCGCTCACGCGCTACCGGCGCGATCACGTCGGCTTCGTGTTCCAGTTCTACAACCTCATTCCCAGCCTCACCGCCTACGAGAACGTGGCGCTGGTCACCGACATCGCCGCCAACCCCATGCCCATCGACGAGGCACTGGAGCGGGTGGCGCTGACCGCCCGGCGCGACCACTTTCCATCGCAGCTCTCTGGTGGCGAGCAGCAGCGCGTCGCCATCGCGCGCGCCATCGTCAAGCGGCCGCAGGTGCTGCTGTGCGACGAACCCACCGGCGCGCTCGACTATGCGACCGGCAAGCTCGTGCTCGACGTCATCTCGCGCATCAACCTCGAACTGGGCACCACCGCACTGGTGATCACGCACAACGCCGCGATCTCCGGCATGGCCGATCGCGTCGTCTACCTCGCGGACGGCAGGGTGCAGCGGATCGAGAACAACGCGCAGCGCATGACGTCCGCGGAGCTCGCATGGTGAGCCGGCCATGAAGACACTGGACCGCAAGCTGCTGCGCGACCTGCGGGCGATGTGGAGCCAGGCGCTCACGATCGCGCTCGTGGTGGCCAGCGGCGTGGGCGGCTTCCTCACGAGTCTCTCGGCCGTCGATTCGCTGGCCGTGGCGCGCGACACCTTCTACGCCGAGGGACGCTTCGCGGACGTGTTCGCCACGGTCAAGCGCGCGCCGCTGGCGCTGGCCGAACAGATTCGCGCCCTGCCGGGCGTGGCCGACGTGCAGCCGACGATCGAGGAGGTGGTGCGCATCGACATCGCCGGCAGCAGCGACCCCGTGCTGGGGCAGCTGATCGGCGTCGATCGGGTCCAGCCGCCGCGCCTGAACCGGGTCGCCATCGCCCAGGGCCGTGGCTTGTTCGACCAGACGGCCATCGAAGAGCCCGTGCGCGACACGATCGACGCGCTGGTATCGCAGGGTTTTGCGCAGGCGCGCGGCCTGCGGCCCGGCGACTCGGTGGGCGCCCTGGTCAATGGCCGCAAGCGTCGCCTGCACATCGTCGGGCTCGCCGTGTCGCCCGAGTTCGTCTTCGCCGGGCTCTGGGGCATCCCGGACCAGCGCGGCTTCGGGATCTTCTGGGTCGATCAGCAGGCGCTGGCCGCCGCCTACGACATGGACGGCGCCTTCAACACGCTCGCCGTGCGACTCGCCCCCGAAGGTGCGCGCGGCATCGCCGAAGCCGAGGTCATCGACGCCCTCGCGCAGCCGCTGGCACGCTATGGCGGCGCCACGCCGCGCGGGCGCATCGACCAGACCTCGCACGCCATGCTGGACAACGAGATCAAGGAACAGCGCGTGCTCGGCACGGTGCTGCCATCGATCTTCCTCGGCGTGGCGGCCTTTCTGCTGAACGTCGTGATCTCCAGGATCGTCGCCACGCAGCGCGAGCAGATCGCCGCGCTGAAGGCGCTCGGCTACGCGAACGCGGCCATCGCGGCGCACTACCTGAAGCTGGTGCTGCTGATCGTCATGCTGGGCATCGCGCTCGGCATCGTGGTCGGGGACTGGCTGGGGGCCGCGTTCGTCGGCCTGTATGCGGAAGTCTTCCATTTCGCGCATTTCGAGCACCGCATGGATCCGAAGCTCGTGCTGCTGGCCGGGGGCCTGACCCTGGGCGCCGGCGTGCTGGGCACCCTCTCCGCGATCCTTGCCACGGTTCGACTGACGCCGGCCGAGGCCATGCGGCCGCCGGCGCCGGGTCGCTTTCGGCGCACGCTGGCCGAGCGTCTTGGCGTCACCGGCCTGAGCCCGGCGCTGCGAATGATCCTGCGCAACATGGAACGCAAGCCGCTGCGCACCGGCCTGTCGATCGGCGGCATCGCCGCGGCACTGGCCATCGTCGTGATGGGAAACTTCTTTCGCGACGCCATCGAGGTGATCGTCGACAGCACCTTCGGCCTGTCGATGCGCAGCGACGTGTCGGTGTGGATGACCGAGCCGGCCGACGCCGCCATCGCGTTGCAGTTCGCGCGCCTGCCCGGCGTGCTGGCCCATGAGTCATTGCGCGACGTTCAGGCCACCCTCGTCAACGGGCCACGGCGCCAGCGGGTGATGATCCGCGGCGGCCCGGTGCGCAGCGAACTGTTGCGCATCATCGACGTCGACGGCCGGCAGACCCTGCCGAGCGGCGACGGCATCGTCCTGACCGACCGCCTAGCCGACAAGCTCGGGCTGCGCGTGGGCGATGCGGTGCACATCGAGGTGCAGGAGGGCCGCCGCAGCGAACTCACACTGTCGGTGGAGGCGACGGTGCGCGAAATGATGGGCCTGAACGCCTACATGAACCGCACCGCGCTGAACCGTGCGCTGGGCGAGGGCGATGTGGCGACCGGCTTCGTGCTGGCGCTCGAACGCGGCAGCGAAGCCCGCTTTCTTCAGGCCACGCAGGGCCTCCCGCGCGCGGCGGGTGCGTTCAGCAAGGCGACAATGCTGCGCAACATGCGGGAGGTGACGGCGCGCAACATCCTCATCATGAGCACGGTGCTGACGCTGTTCGCCGTCGTCATCGCTGTCGGCGTGGTCTACAACAACGTGCGCATCGCGCTCGCGGAGCGCGCCTGGGAGCTGGCGAGCCTGCGGGTGCTCGGCTTCACGCGGGCGGAAGTTTCGGGCCTGCTGCTGGGCGAGCTGGCGATCGGCATCGTCGTCGCCCTGCCGCTGGGCATGCTCGGCGGCTACGGGCTCGTCCACCTCATCACGCGCATGTTGAAATCGGACCAGTTCTTCTTTCCGGTCGCGATCCAGCCGCGCACCTATGCGCTGGCGGCGCTGGCTGTCCTCGTCGCCGCGGTCGCGAGCGCGCTGGTTGTCCGGCGCCGCATCGACCGGCTCGACATGGTTGCTGCCTTGAAGACGCGGGAGTGAGCGTGAGATGAAGCGCAATACATTGGCCATGATGGTGGGTGCTGGCGTCGCGCTGGCGGGGCTGCTCGCCTGGGCGTTCGCGCCGCGCCCCGTCGCAGTCGAAGTGGCAACCGCCGCAGCCGGGCCCTATGAGCAGTCCATTGTCGAAGACGCCCGCACACGGCTGCGCGACCGCTATGTCATCACCTCGCCATTGGCCGGACGGCTGGCCCGCATCGCCTTGCGGGAGGGTGACAGAGTTTCTGCCGGCGACACGGTCGCGACGCTGACGCCCATCCTCTCGCCGATGCTGGACGAGCGTGCTCGCCGCGAGCAGAGCGCCCGCGTGGAGGTCGCCGAGGCCATGCTGCAACGCGCCGATGCCACCGTGCAGCGCGCACGCGTCGGACTGGAGTCGGCACGCACGGAACTGCGTCGCTCCGAACAGCTGGCACGGGAGAACTTCATCGCGCCGGCCAAGGCGGAGTCCGACCGACTGTCGGCGCAGGCGGCGCAGAAGGACGTCGAGGCGGCGCTCCAGGCCCGCCACGCTGCCACGCACGAACTGGAGACCGCGCGCGCAGCGCTGATGGCGGCGCAAAGCCCGTCCGGTCAGGTCGCCAGCTTTCCGCTGCGCTCCCCGGTGGCCGGGCAGGTGCTCAAGGTGGTGCAGCCCAGCGAGACCACCTTGGCCCTGGGGGCGCCGGTGCTCGAGGTCGGCGACATCTCGCAATTGGAGATCGTCACCGAGCTGCTGACGACCGACGCCGTGCAGACGCGGGTTGGCGCCCCGGTGCGCATCGAGCGCTGGGGCTCGCCCGGCACGCTCGAAGGCCGGGTGCGGCGCATCGAGCCGGCAGCGTTCACCAAGGTCTCGGCCCTGGGCATCGAGGAGCAGCGCGTCAACGTCCTGATCGACATCAGCAGCGCGCCGTCGTCGTGGCAAGCGCTGGGCGACGGCTACCGCGTGGGCGTGCGCATCGTGACGGTGGCCCAGTCTTCGGTGCTGCGGGTGCCGGTGAGCGCGGTGTTCCCCCTGCCGGGCGAAGGCATGGCCGTGTTCGTCGTCGAGGGAGGTCGGGCGCGGCTCGTGCCGGTGGAGATCGGCGGGCGCAACGGGGCCGAAGCCTGGGTGCTCGGGGGCATCCAGGCGGGCGCGGAGGTGATCGTCTATCCGCCGGCGGCGCTGCGCGACGGCGCCCGCGTGAAGAAGCGCAGCGTTCCGCTGGTGCAACAGGGCTGAGCCGCGGGCCTACACTTTGCAGATCAACAACAACCGGAGGTTCGTTCCATGAAGATCCTAGTCGCCGTCGATGGGTCCAAGAATTCGCTGCGCGCGGTCAAGTACGCGGCCAGGCTCGCGCATTTGCTGCGCACGGCCTCGAACAAGATCACGCTGATCAGCGTCCACGACGACACGGGCTTGCGCCATGCCAAGGCCTTCGTCGGCAGCGCGGAAGTCGCGGACTATCTGCGCGAACTCAGCGAGAAGGAGCTCAAGCCGGCCCGCAAGCTGCTGGATGCCGATGGCATCGGCCACGACATGGAGATCCGCACGGGCCACGTGGCGCAGGAGATCGTAGCTTGCGCCAACAAGGGCAAGTTCGACATGATCGTGCTGGGCTCGAAGGGCCGCAGTGCGGTGGCCGACCTGCTCATCGGCTCCGTGGCGCAACGTGTGCTCGCCACCGCGAAGCAGCCCGTCGTGGTCGTGAAGTAGCTGTCCCACGAGGGACGCCATGAAGTTCGACGAGCTGTCCGACGACCCCGAGGACGCCCGGTACACCGTCGAGGAACGCGCGAGCGCCGCTTCGCTCAGCACCTGGGTCAGCGTCGGCGTCAACCTGCTGCTCCCCGTCACCCAGGTGACTGTGGGTCTCATGTCCAAGTCGCAGGGCCCCGTGGCCGATGGCATTCATTCGCTGTCGGATCTCGTCGCCGATTTCGTGCTCACCGAAACCGAAGGCGTGCGCAACGTGCACGACGTGCGGACCCGCAAGATGGGCGACATGATCGTGGTAGACGCGCACCTCGAAGTGGATGCCGCCATCAGCGTCGAGCGAGGCCACGACATCGCGGTCGCGGCCCGACAGCGGGTGCTGCAACGGCACCGCGTGCTCAACCTCATGACGCATGTCGACCCATGGCGCAGGCCGGACCTGGACCACGCGGCGCCGGCGGTGCAGGCGGATCCATGAACAGGGACCCGCCCGCGTCGGCGACTTCGTCCATCGCAGGCGGCCTGGGGGAGGATGAGGCGGCGCGGCGCCTGCAACGCGACGGCCCGAACGAGCTGCCGGCCTCGCGCCCGCGCAGCGTTCTCAGGCTGGCGCGCGAGGTGGCGTCCGAGCCGATGTTCCTGCTGCTCGTGGCATGCGGGGCGATCTACATGCTGATCGGCGATGCCCAGGAAGCCCTGATGCTGCTCGGGTTCGTCTTCGTGGTCATGGGCATCAGCTTCTTCCAGCAGCGACGCAGCGAGCGGGCGCTCGACGCGTTGCGCGACCTCTCCAGCCCCCAGGCCCTGGTCTTTCGAGATGCGATGGAGCGCCGCATCGCCGCGCGCGAGTTGGTGGTGGGCGACGTGGTGCTGCTGGCGGAAGGCGATCGTGTTCCCGCCGACATGGATCTCGTCGAAGCATCCAACCTCGCGATCGACGAATCGCTGCTGACCGGCGAATCCATGCCGGCGGCGAAGGAGGCCGCGCTGTCGGGGCCGGCGGCCGACACCGCGAGGGCCTTCTCCGGCACGCTGGTGACGCGTGGCGTCGGGCGTGGCCGCGTGACGGCCACTGGCGGGCGCAGCGCGCTGGGGCGCATCGGTGAGTCGCTCGCAGGGATCGCGGTCGAGTCCACGCCCATCCAGCAGGAGACGCGCCGCGTGGTCAAGCAGGTGGCCGCCGTCGGCCTGGCGCTGGCCGGCGTACTCGCCGTTGCCTACGGCGCCACGCGAGGCGACTGGCTGCATGGCGTGCTGGCAGGGCTCACATTCGCGATGGCCATCCTGCCGGAAGAGCTCCCGGTTATCCTCACGCTCTTCCTGGGCCTGGGTGCGTGGAGGCTGGCGCGCGAGCAGGTCCTGGCCCGCAGCATTCCCGCCATCGAGCGGCTCGGCGCCACCACCGTGCTGTGCGTGGACAAGACCGGCACCCTGACCGCCAACCGGATGACCGTGCAACGACTGTGGTCCGAGGAGGCGGTCTACGACCGGTCGGCATCGGCGGGTCATTTGCTCCAGGAAGAATTGCATGGCCTCCTCGAATACGCGGTCCTCGCGAGCCATCGCCGGGCCTTCGACCCTATGGAGTCCGCCATCGCCGCCGCCGGACAGCAACTGCTTGCAGGCACGGAGCACCTGCATGCCGAATGGACGCTCATCGACGACTATCCTCTGTCGCGCGAGATGCTCGCCATGTCGCGCGTCTGGCAGTCGCCGGACCGGCGCGACCGGCTCATCGCGGCCAAGGGCGCGCCCGAGGCCATCGTCGACCTCTGCCACATGGAGTCCCCTCAGGCCGCGAGCGTGGCCGCGCAAGTGCGGTCGATGGCGCGAGACGGCCTGCGCGTGCTCGGCGTGGCGCAAGCCACGTTCGGGGCGGAATCGTTGCCCGAACTGCAGCACGACTTCGAATTCCGTTTTCTCGGGCTTGTGGGACTGGAAGACCCCGTGCGGCCCGACGTGCCCCGGGCGATCGCCGAATGCCGAGAGGCCGGCATCCGTGTCGTGATGATGACGGGCGACCATTCGGCGACGGCCATCTCCGTGGCGCGCCAGGCCGGCCTGAGCGTCGATGCGCCGGTCATCACCGGGATCGAGCTGGCCGCGCTGTCCGATGCGCAGCTCCAGGCGCGACTCGACGGCACGAACATCTTTTCTCGCGTGCAGCCCGACCAGAAATTGCGGCTCGTCCGGGCCTTTGGCGCGCGTGGCGACGTGGTGGGCATGACCGGCGACGGGGTCAACGACGCCCCCGCGCTGAAGGCGGCCGACATCGGCGTGGCGATGGGGGCCCGCGGCACCGAGGTGGCGCGCCAAGCGGCTGCGCTGGTCCTGATGAACGATGACTTCGCCTCGCTGGTGACGGCGGTGCGCTACGGGCGCCGCGTGTTCGCGAACCTGCGCAACGCGATCGTCTTCGTGGTGGCCGCGCACGTGCCGATCGTCGGCCTGTCAGTGATCCCGGTGTTGCTGGGCTGGCCGATGCTGCTGATGCCGGTTCATATTCTGTTCCTGCAGCTGATCATCGACCCGGCTTGCTCCGTGGTGTTCGAGGCCCAGCCGCTGGAGAGCGATGCCATGAAGACGCCCCCGCGCCGTGCGGACCAGCGCCTCTTCGATGGGGTCGTTCTGATCCGCGGCCTTTGGCAGGGCATCGGCTTGCTGGCATTGTTGCTCGGTGTCTACGCCGGCACCAGGTATGTCGCATCGACGGAAGTCGACCGTGACGACCTGGCGCGGACGTTGACTTTCGTGGTCCTCGTCTTGTCCAACTTGGCGCTGATCCAGACCAATCGTTCTTGGGGCCGAAGCGCAGGGAGCGGCAATCCCGAGTCCAACCGACAGTTCGCCTGGATCGCCATGGGCACGATCATGCTGCTGGGCAGCGTGCTCGCTGTCCCGGAGATCAGTCGGCTGTTCTCGTTCGCACAACCGTCGCTGCTACTGCTGTTGGCGGCGCTGGGTGCGTCGACCCTGGCCTGGCTTTGGTTTGAATGCGTCAAGTGGGGACTGCATCAGCGTCTGTGGCGCGTCGGGTGATGGGCCATGCAAGCCGGAAGTCATCCGAACTCCTGGTTGGCATGGCGGCCTTATTCACACGTAGCGCTGGGTGGTGCGAAATTCCCCTGGACCTGTGGCAAAGCACCCGGGCGGTCGACCGGGGGGGCGGAAGCGCCCAAGGGCGGCGAGTGATGAACGGCGCCGCTCAGCCACCGACAGCCGTATTCCAGAAGGCGTTGGCAGCTTTCCCCAAAAGCTCGCTGTCGCGGTAGAGCCTGATTTCCAGCGGGACGGCCCACTCGCTATTGGCTGCAGCGACCAGGCGGCCCTGGCCAATGTCATCCTCTACAAGCGTCTGCGGCAGCCACGCGATGTCCCTGCCATCGAGCGCCATCGTCCGCAGAACCGAGGCCAGGTGCGCGGTGAAAACGATTTGGACCCCCAGCGCTTCCAGCCTGCGCCCCAGCACGGCGCGGGTGATGCGTCCCAATCCCGATTCCTCCGTGTACTGGAGCACGGGGACCGCACCCCCGCCGATCCGCAGATGGTGACGCGCGCCACCACCTTCTTTTGGCGCCGACACAGCGACCAGGACATCCTCGCCAATCCGAGCCGAGCTGTAGGGCTCTGCATCCAGCGCGCCTGGTGCCTTGCTGTGCGCGTGACTCAGCACGAACTGAACCTTGCTCTGCAACATCAGTGCTTCGCAACGCTCGAGCACATCGGACATCAGCTGCACGGGGCCGAGCGTCGTATGCGATTCGAGGCTGCGCAACCATCGCGGCAGGAATGTGAACGACAGAGCGTGCGTGGACGCGATTCGCATAGTGACCGAGCTTGCCTCGGCGATCTTCTTGGCGTCGCCGGGCACCCGCGCCACCCTGGCGTTCAATTCCTGGGCCACGCCGGCGAACCACTCTCCGACTTCGGTCAGCGTAGCGGGCTGCGAACTGCGGTCGAACAGGTCGGCCCCGATCCATTCCTCCAGTGCGCGAATGCGCCGGCTGAAGGCCGGTTGCGAGCTGTGGCGGTCATCTGCCGCACGCGAGAAATTCCCCGTGGCCGCCAGCGCCAGGAAGTCATCCAGCCAGATCAGATTCATAGCGGTTCGTCCAGCGCATAGAAGTTGAGAAATTGAACATTGGCCGAAAAAGTCGGCGTCGCCGACCATTCAGTCTCCCCTTCAAACCCACTCGGAGACAACCATGAAGATCGTCGAAATCCGCGAGAAGACCTTCCCCATCAGCTCGCCCATCCGCAACGCCTACATCGACTTTAGCAAGATGACTCTGAGCCTGGTCGCCGTGATCACGGACGTGATTCGCGACGGCAAGCCGGTGGTCGGCTATGGTTTCAATTCGAACGGCCGCTATGGGCAGGGCAAGCTGATGCGCGAGCGCTTCATCCCCCGCATCCTCGAAGCGGAACCGGCCTCGCTGGTGGACGCCACCGGCGACAACCTCGACCCGCACAAGATCTGGAACACGATGTTCACCAACGAGAAGCCGGGCGGCCACGGTGAGCGCTCGGTGGCGATCGGCACGATCGACATGGCGATCTGGGATGCGGTCGCAAAGATCGAGGGTAAACCCTTGTTTCAACTGCTGGCCGACCGCTATGGCGACGGCAAGCCGAACCGCAAGATCTTTGTCTATGCGGCCGGCGGCTACTACTACCCCGGGCAGGACCACAAGAAGCTGCAGGACGAGATGCGCAGCTACATCGACCGCGGCTACACGGTGGTCAAGAAGAAGATCGGTGGCGCCTCGCTCGACGAGGACCTGCGCCGGATCGACTCGATCATGGAAGTCCTGCAAGACGGCCAGAAGCTCTGCGTCGACGCCAACGGCCGCTTCGATCTGGAAACAGCGATCGCCTATGCCAAGGCCCTGTCGCAGTACGACCTGTTCTGGTACGAAGAGCCGGGTGACCCGCTGGACTTCGAATTGCAGGCCGCGCTGCGCAACTTCTACAAGAACCCGATGGCCACGGGCGAGGATCTGTTCTCGATGCAGGACGCGCGCAACCTCATCCGCTACGGCGGCATGCGCCCGGACCGCGACTGGCTGCAGTTCGACTGCGCGCTCAGCTACGGCCTGGTCGAATACCTGCGCACGCTCGACATGCTCAAGGAGCATGGCTGGTCGGCCAGCCGCTGCATCCCGCACGGTGGCCACCAGATGTCGCTGAACATCGCGGCCGGCCTTGGATTGGGCGGCAACGAGTCGTACCCGGACCTGTTCCAGCCCTTCGGTGGCTTTCCCGATGGCGTGAAGGTCGAGAACAGCTTCGTGACGCTGCCCGACCTGCCCGGCATCGGTTTCGAAGGCAAGGCGGACCTGTATCGCGAGATGCAGGCGCTCTCAGCCTGACGCAGCATCGAACCACAACGGAGACAAGACATGAACAAGCTCTGGCGCCACGTCGCCGGCGTGGCCCTGGCCGGGTCAGCCACGCTGGCCTGCGCGAACTTTCCTGACAAGCCCGTCACGATCGTCGTGCCCTTCGCGGCCGGCGGACCAACCGACAAGATTGCCCGTGATCTGGCCGAGGCGCTTCGCAAGCCGCTCGGGCAGACCGTGATCATCGACAACACGATCGGCGCGGGGGGCACCATCGGGGCGGCCAAGGTGGCCAGGGCGGCGCCCGACGGCTATACGCTGCTGGTCAGCCACATCGGCATGGCGACCGCGCCCGCGCTGTACCGCAAGCTCAGCTACAAGGTGCCGGAGGACTTCGAGACCCTGGGTCTCATCAACGAAGCACCGTCGGTCCTGATCGGAAAACCGGGCCTGGCGGCGAACAACTTCGCAGAGCTGCGCCAGTGGATCGCGGCCAACGGCACCAAGGTGAACCTTGCCAACGCGGGGCTCGGTTCAGCCTCGCATCTGTGCGGATTGATGTTCCAGAGCGCGTTGAAGACCACCATGACGCCCGTGCCCTACAAGGGCACCGCGCCCGCGATGACCGACCTGATCGGCGGGCAAGTCGACCTCATGTGCGAGCAGGCGGTCAACGCCGTGCCGCAGATCGAAGGCAAGAAGGTCAAGGTCTACGGCATCACCAGTCTGCAGCGGCTGCCGCTGCCCGCGCTGAAGGATGCGCCGACGCTGTCCGAAGCCGGGTTGAAGGACTTCAACGTTCAGGTGTGGCATGGGCTGTACGCGCCGAAGGGCACGCCGCCTGCGGTGCTCGCGAAGCTCAACGCGGCATTGCGCACGGCCTTGAAGGATCCCGAACTGATCAAGCGTGAAGAAGCGCTTGGCCTCACGGTGGTCACCGACGAGCGGCTCGACCCGGCCAGCCACCGGAAGTTCGTCGAGACTGAGAAGACGCGCTGGGCCAAAGTGATCAAGGACGCCGGCGAATACGCCGACTGACGTGAAGAAGGCAGCGGGCCGATAGAGCGCGAGCCTTCTCCCTCTGCGACAACAGCGTCGGGCCCGGTGGGCCCGACCACGGGCAGGCGTGCGCCCAAATTTCGCCACGCCATCCATGTGGCGGCCCTGCCCACATGTCCTTCGAGAACCCCGCCATCAAGCCAAACGTGTCCGACCGTGGCAGTCGGAAGCCATGACAGGCAAGGAGACAACACCATGACCAGTTCGACGAGTTCCATGAAAGAGCCCTGGTATCGCCGGCTCTATATCCAGGTTCTGATCGGCATTCTGCTCGGCGTTGCACTGGGGCATTTCTACCCCACAGTGGGCGCCGACATGAAGCCGCTTGGCGACGGCTTCATCAAGCTGATCAAGATGCTCCTGGCCCCAGTCATCTTCGCCACCATCGTCGTGGGGATCGCTCGCATGGGCGACCTGAAGGAGGTTGGCAAGGTGGGCGCCAAGGCCCTTCTCTCGACCTGGGCCTGAACGGCATGTTCGGCATCGTTCATCGTGGTCGTGCTCGGCACGGTTGCACGAATCTGCCGCATCTCCCTCTTCTCCTACCTGCGCTACATCCGGGAGGAACTGCTCATCACCTTCGGGACGGCATCCACGGAATCGGTGCTCCCCCAGATGATGAAGAAGCTCGAACGCGCCGGGTGCGAGAAGACGGTGGTCGGCATGGTGCTGCCGGCAGGCTACACCTTCAACCCCGATGGCACGGCGATCTATTTGACCATCGGGGCGCTCCTCGAGGCGCAGGCCACCAACATCGACCTGAGCTGGTCACAGCAGCTGGTGATCCTGGGTGTTCTCATGCTGACGTCGAAGGGATCGGCGGGTGTCGCCGGCGCGGGGTTCGTGACGCTGGCCGCCACGCTGGGCAGCATGCACACCATCCCGGTCACCGGACTGGTGCTCCTCCTGGGCGTCGATCGCTTCCTCAACGAGGCGCGGGCCATCACCAACCTGGTCGGGAACGAACGATTGCGGTCGCCAAATGGGAGGGTGCCTTCTATGAGGTGATGTGGCGCGAGGTGACGGGCGACAAGACGCCGTTGCGCGGGAAGGCCCGGCTGCCCAAGCCCGAGCCCGTGGTCATCGACGCTTCATGAACATTCCCATTGCACATCTGACTTTCTCCTACTGTCATGTCCTCACCTACAAACTCGGATTTCCGCCAGGCTGCGCTCGACTATCACTCGCAGGCGCCCGCGGGCAAGCTTGCGATCGCCGCGACGAAGCCTCTCTTCAACCAAAGGGACCTCTCGCTCGCCTACTCGCCAGGCGTCGCCGCGCCATGCGAGGAGATCGTGCGCGACCCGAGCACGGCCTTCAAGTACACCGCGCGAGGCAACCTGGTCGCGGTCATCTCGAACGGCACGGCCGTGCTCGGGCTTGGCGACATCGGCGCGTTGGCGTCGAAGCCGGTCATGGAGGGCAAGGCCGTCCTGTTCAAGAAGTTCGCCGGCGTCGACGTCTTCGACATCGAGATCGATGAGAAGGACCCCAAGAAGCTGGTGGATGTGATCGCAGCACTGGAGCCGACGTTCGGCGCCATCAATCTCGAAGACATCAAGGCACCCGACTGCTTCTACGTCGAGCGCGAGCTGCGCAAGCGCATGAAGATTCCGGTCTTCCACGACGACCAGCATGGCACCGCCATCACCGTGGCAGCGGCCATGCTGAATGCGCTCAAGGTGGCTGGCAAGAAGATCGAGGAGATCCGCCTCGTCACTTCGGGCGCCGGCGCGGCGGCGCTGGCCTGTCTGAACCTGCTGCTCAAAGTCGGCCTGAAACGGGAGAACGTCTTCGTGACCGACCTGGCCGGGGTGGTCTACGAAGGACGGGAAGAGCTGATGGACGACGACAAGCGTCAGTACGTGCAGAGAACCAAGCATCGCAAGCTCGCCGAGGTGATCGAAGGCGCGGACGCATTTCTCGGCCTGTCGGCCGGCGGTGTGCTGAAGCCCGAGATGGTGGCGAAGATGGCGGCCAACCCCGTGGTCTTCGCCCTGGCAAACCCGAACCCGGAGATCTCGCCCGAGGATGCTCGATCGGTCAGGGATGACATCATCATGGCCACCGGGCGGGCGGACTATCCGAACCAGGTCAACAACGTGCTTTGCTTCCCCTACATCTTTCGCGGCGCGCTGGATGCGGGAGCGACCACGATCACCGATGAAATGGAGATCGCGGTGGTGCGGGCGATTGCCGATCTGGCGCAGGCCGAGCAAAGCGAACGCGTGGCCGCCGCCTATGCGGGCGAGAAGCTGAGCTTCGGACAGGAATACCTGATCCCCAAGCCTTTCGATCCCCGCCTGATGGCGCGGATCGCACCCGCGGTGGCGCAAGCAGCCGCCGACAGTGGCGTGGCGTTGCGCCCGATCAGCGACATGGGCGCGTACCGAGCGAAGCTGGAAGGCTTCGTCTATGCCTCCGGGACCACGATGAAGCCGATCTTCGACGCGGCCAAGCGTGCACCCAAGAAGCGCGTGGCGTACTGCGAGGGAGAGGAAGAGCGCGTACTGCGTGCGGCGCAGGTCGTGGTCGATGAAGGGATCGCCCGACCGACACTGATCGGCCGCCCGGCCATCATCGCGCAGCGCATTGAGAAGTTCGGCCTGCGCCTGAAGGAGGAGCTCGACTACGACATCGTCAACGTCGAACAGGACTGTCGCTACCGGGAGTTCTGGCAGAGCTATCACCGCATGGGCGAGCGCCAGGGCGTGACCGTCCAGACCGCCAAGATCGAAATGCGTCGCCGCCTCACGCTGACCGGCGCCATGTTGCTTCACACCGGCGATGTCGACGGCATGATTTGTGGCACCTGGGGAACCACGCAGGTGCACCTGCCCTACATCGACCAGGTGATCGGCAAGCGCCCCGGCGGAGCGGACAGCACCGCGCAGGACATCCCCATCTTTGCTTGCATGAATGGGCTGGTGCTGCCGGACCGCCAGGTGTTCCTGGTCGATACGCACGTCAACCATGACCCGACGCCCGAGGAGTTGACGGAGATCACCGCGCTGGCCGCCGAAGAGATGCTGCGGTTCGGCCTGAAGCCGAAAGTGGCTCTGCTTTCGCACTCCAACTTCGGCAGCAGCAACTCGCCCACGGCGCTCAAGATGCGCAGGACCCTCGAGCTGCTCCGGGTGCAAGCACCTTGGCTCGAAGTGGACGGCGAGATGCACGGCGACGTGGCGCTCGACGGCAAGCAACGCGCCGCGATGATGCCGCGCAGCTCCCTGGCCGGAGACGCCAACCTGCTCGTGTTCCCCAACCTCGACGCCGCGAACATCGCCTACAACCTCCTGAAGACGGCTGCCGGCGGGAACATATCGATCGGCCCGGTTCTGCTCGGCGCGGCGCAGCCTGTGCACATCCTCACGCCGAGCGCAACGGTGCGGCGAATCGTCAACATGACCGCACTGACGGTCGCGGATGCGAATGCAGAGCGCTCAGATGAAGCAGTGCCGTTTCGAGAGCAATTGCTCTCCTGAGAGTTCGACCTGGCCGCGCCAGGCTTCGATATGGTGACGCTCATGAAAGCCTTCCACCTGCATTTTTTGCCGCCGGTCCTGGCCCTGCTGCTGGCTGACGCGTGTCGCGGATGCCGCCTCAGCATCGGGGCCAGCTACGTCGATGCCCTGCCGCAACCTGGGGCAACGCGGCGCGACCTTGCTGGCCGGCCCGGTCCGGGCCAGCTGCCATTCCGCAGACAAGCAGTTTCAGGACGGTCGCCAGTTCGGCCAGGGCATCGGTCTCGGCAAGCGCCGGACCATGCCGGTCATGGGCGCCGCGCACTCGCCTTGCTTCTGGGACGGTCGCAAGGACAGGGCCTGGTCGCAAGCCCTCGGTCCGTTCGAAGACGTCGCGGAGCAGTTCACCAGCGTCGAGGAGGTGGTGGAGCACTATGCCCGGGTCGCCCGAGGCAGTCCTGGGCCACAGCGAACTGGCGCAAGCTGGCGAGAAGCACGCTGACCGGCAGGCCATCCGTCTTCCGCCGCCGACAGTCGGGACCTGGCCGCATTCTTGGGAACGTTCACCGGCCCCGTCGTTCAGGCCAAGTGATGTCGCTCGCGCATCTGCGAGCTCAGGGGACCGCGCATCTGCAGTACGGAGGGCGGCAGCCCGAACATCGTTCGCGCCGTGCGCGAGAGGTGCGCAGAGTCCGCGAAGCCGGCCGCGTGCGCCGCGGCCGAGAGACTCTGCCCGGCCATGAGCAGTGTCCAGACGTGCAAGAGTCGCCGCCACAGGACGTAAGTCCGCAGGGGCATGCCCGTTTCCTCGACAAACAGGTGCCGGAAGCGCTCCGGCGAGAGATTCGCCGCCTTGGCCACCTCGGGGAGCGAAACGCTCTCGTCGACCCGCTGGCGGATGTACTCGATGGCGGCGAGGACGCGCGGGTCGGACGGCTCCCTCGGCGCCGCTCCGGACAGGTCCCGGACAAGCTGCATGCACACCGCTTGCACCGCTTCGTAGCTCTTCTCGACCCGCCAAGCTTGTTCCAGACGCTTTGCAGCGACCGCCACCGTGCCGGTGTCGAGGAGCTCGGGCCCATGTTGCAGGCGAGTGGCAAGGGCCTTCCCCTCAGGAGTCTCCGGCTCGATGAACAGTACCAGGCTGATGTCGCAGTCGTTCACGTCGATGGTGTGCACCGCCCGGGACGGCACCAGTGCTGCGGCACACGCCTGCCATTCGCCGTGACGGCCGAGCCGCACACGCAAGCCCGCGGGAGCGCCCACGACCAACTGGATGGCGTAGTGCGAGTGCGGCTCGATGGGGGCACCGCCGCCTTCGCCTATGAATCCGCAAACGCCGGTCCAGGCTACGAAATCGCCTCGATAGCGGGTTGCGGGGTGCGTGCGCATGGTTGAACGGCTCTGCCGACCAGTCTACTGACCACCCGCCTGCCACGAAAGCCCTGACCGGATGGCCGCCCTGGCGGGCCAGTTCGGCCGCGGCCGCCATCAGCGGTGTTGAATGAAAAGGCTGCCAATCCAGCCTCTGCGTTCAAGTCCATAACGGTCTCCGCGCGAACAATTCAGGCCTCACCAACCCCTTCTGGAGCCCTTGAATGACTTCCTTCGCCACCTGCACCCCAGCCGCCGCGTCTTCGTCCGCCGCCGCTCAACCGACCCGCTGCGAGTGCGCCCCTTGCAAGTGCGCCCCTTGCAAGTGCGGCAGCTGCGCCTGTGTCACGTGCGACTGCGCTCGCTCCGGCTGCACCAGCTGTGATTGCGCCACGGCCGATTCGGCCAGCCGTGGCTGCGCCGCCTGAGAGCACCTGGAAGGACCGGCACTGCCCTCGAGTCGCGTCGGGAACACGGACGCGCGGCCCGACAACTGCACCGCATCGTGAACAGGAGACCTTCATGTCATTGCCAAGCATCGGCCTCGTTGTCCTCATCGGCGTCATCGGCACTGCGGTCATGGATATGTGGCTGCTTATCCTCTCCCGACTCGGAGTATCCACCACCGATTGGCGGCTGGTTGGCAGGTGGGTCGGGCAAATGGCACAAGGGCGGTTTGCACATGCGTCCATCGCCGAGGCGGCACCGGTACGCGGCGAACACTCGCTGGGCTGGCTCATGCACTATGGGGTCGGCATTGCCTACGCTGCCGCGCTCGTTGCAGTCATGGGCGCAGATTGGGCAGGCCAACCGACCATTCTCCATGCGCTCGCCTTCGGATTGGTCACTGCGGCAGTGCCGCTTTTTGTGATGCAACCCGCCATGGGTTCTGGGTTTGCCGGCTCCAACACCAAGGCTCCTGTCTGGAACTGCGTACGCACCATTGCGAACCACGCGGTGTTTGGAGCCGGCCTGTACGTCGCCGCCGCAGGCATCGCATACTTTTGACGCTCGACTCGCTGCTGGGAACTCAGTTCAGCACTTGCGTGGCCGTGACCAAGTACCCGCGGCCCTTCCCTTCGGATAGCAGGTCTTGCAGTTCTTGTCCGGTACTGACCTGGATGTCGGTTGCCAAGGTAACCGGTTCCTGATGTCGCTTCGAGCAGCAACCACGCACGCACGACGCTTGCTTTGCTGCTTGGTCCCGCCTCGCCCTCCCTGAAATACCCGGTCACCAAACCCCGGGTTTTCCATTAATCAATCCACTTGATTTATTAACTACGGGATTCCAAACTCTGTTGCCCGTCCTCAATACTTTTTGGCAAACAGGAGACAACCCGATGTTCAAGCTCACCCTCGCCGCCGCCCTGACCTCCGCCGCGCTGGCCGCCCAGTTCCCCGCCCAGGCCGCCGAGCCCGTGATCGGCCTGATCACCAAGACCGAGACCAACCCCT
>NZ_JAUJZH010000051.1 GCF_030486595.1 Variovorax ginsengisoli
GGTCCTCCCACTGGCTCGCCGCTGCAGTTCCACGATTTCGGCGTCGGTCAATTTCATTGCGCCCTCCGAGGGCTCAATGATACTTCCTATTTAAACGTTACAGTCCACTAGAAGCGAAGCCCGGGAAAGAGAAAGAGGTCGAAAGCTTCCTTGTGGGTGGCCTCCCTATCGTGATGGAAGAGCCCGCCACTACCGCTTGGTTTGGCATTCGCCTGGGCCCGACAACCTTCGGAATCTTTGATGCGTTCCCGAATGAGGCAGGCCGGGAAGCGCATCTGTCCGGGAAGGTGGCGGCGGCTTTGATGGCACAGGCCGGTGAGTTGTTCGCCGAGCCACCGTCCATTCAGAAAGTCGACGTGCTTGCGGCAAAGCTACCCGGCTAAACGACCTACCCTGCCCGGTTGACTCAAGCCAACAGGCCTTGGAAGCCGGTGCGGAGAAAACCGACATTAGGCAGAGCGAACGGGCGAGAACTCGCCCGAGGCGGGATCGCGCAGGAACAGCAGGCCCGTCGCCACGCCGAAGTAGGCGCCGTGCAGTTCCAGCCTGCCGTCCTCAACCCGGGCGCGAATGGACGGGAACGTCATGAGGTTAGTCAGGCTGTGCCCGACCACAGCCCTTTCCAGCCGCTGGATATCATGGGCGCGATCACCGGTGCGCGGCAGACTGTCGGCCACCGGGATGATCTGCGACACCCACTTCCCGACGAAATCGATCTTGGTCAGTGGCTTGAAATCGTCGAAGACGGCCCGCACGCCGCCGCACGAGGCATGGCCCAGCACCACGATGTGCTTTACGTTGAGCGCATTGACGGCAAACTCGATGGCTGCGCTGGTGCCATGGTATGAAGATGATTCTGCTTCCCCTTCGTACGGCGGCACCAGGTTGGCCACGTTGCGTATGACGAACATTTCGCCCGGTCCAGCATCGAAGATGACCTCCGGTGAGACGCGCGAATCGCAACAGCCAATTAACAGAATCTCCGGATTCTGCCCAATCTCTGCGAGTTGTTCGTAGCGGATACGTTCGTCGGGGAAGCGACCGCTCAGGAACGCCTCGTAGCCGTCGGAAAGTCGTTTAGGAAACATGTGATATAGCTCTCGGCGAGGGGTGATGACTCTATTGTCTTTCGAGCTGCGCAGCGCGTTCAACTCGGCCGCAAGCAGGATCAATGGCGAAGGCGAACTCATCGAACGACCTTGAACCCGCTGATCAGATGGGGCCCGGCTGATTGGTGGCGGCGAAGCCGCACGCCGCGCGTCCGGGCTCAAGTATCAGCCGGGCTCCGCTATGAAAAGCAGGAAACCGAAATAAACGCCGGCCGCGCGCGGCTACCTTCGGTGCATGAACACACTCACCGTTCCCCTCAACGAGCGCGACCATCTGCGCGGTTCACCGGACGCACCGGTGGTGCTGGTCGAATACGCCGACTTCGAGTGCCCGTACTGCGGTGCGGCCTACTGGGTCGTGAAGAAGCTGGAGCAGGACCTGCCGGACACGCTGGCCGTCGTGTTCCGCCAGTTCCCGCTGGTCGACGTGCACCCCCACGCGCCGCTCGCGGCTGAGGCCGCGGAAGCGGCGGGGGCCCAGGGCGGGTTCTGGAAGATGCACGACATGCTCTTCGAGCACCAGGACGCACTGGCGCCAGTCGACCTGATGACGTACGCCGCCGCTCTGCACCTGGACCTGAAGCGGTTCGCCAGCGATCTCGCCGGCCACGTGTTCCTGCCCAAGGTCCAGGACGACATGAAGGGCGGGCTGCAAAGCGGCATCAAGGGAACGCCGACCTTCTTCATCAACGGCGTGCTCCACCGGGGCGGGTACGACGAGGCTTCCCTGCTCGCCTCGATCATGCTGGTCGCGGCGGCAGCCTCCTGAGCCCGCTTCCGGCCTCGGCGCCCAGGCGGTGATGTGAAGGACCTGCGATATTTCGACCCTCACCGGCGCGCGACGTGGCTGGAGCTGTTCTTCGACCTGATCTTCGTCGTTGCCCTGCACGCCGCCGGCGAGATCCTGAGCGAAGCGCATGAGGGCCACATCGGGGTTCAGCAGTTCCTGCACTTCGTGCTGGTGTTCCTGCCGCTGTGGTGGATCTGGGCGGGCCACACGATCTACGCGAATCGGTTTGACACCGACAGCCGCCAGCACCGGCTGTCCACCTTGCTGATCATGCTCCTGCTGATCGTGATCTCTGCGCAGAGCTCGGCCGGCGCCCAGGAACACTACGCGCTGGCCGTAGTCTGTTACTGTGGGGCGCGGCTGATCATCTCCGGGATGTACTTCTTCTCCAGGCGCAAGCACCACGACGGGGGTGGCTTCGCCTCGACGGTGGGCACCGTGTTCGCCGTTGGTGCTGCGATCAGCCTTTCCTCGGTGCTGATGAAGCCACCGTGGCGCTACCTGGTCTTCTATGCCGGAATCGTGTTCGAAATGGCGGCCCTGGTGCTGCGGACCCGGAGGCTACACGTCGTGCCGGCGCACACGGCACACCTGGTCGAACGAGTTGGGTGCCTGACGATCATCATGCTGGGCGAATCGGTGATCAGCATCTCGGCGGCGCTGACGGGCATCGCCTGGAACGGATCCAACGTCATCGCCGCAGTCAGCGGATTCGTCATGGTGTCGGCCATCTGGTGGATCTACTACGACAGCTTCCATCTGCTGGAACAGCGCAAGTTGGCGACCGGGCTATCGATCCTCTATTCGCACTTCTTCCTGTTCATCGGACTGGCGATCCTGGCCTCGCTGATCCGGCATGCGATCCTGGACGACCTCGACCCGGGCGACTTCCGTCGGCTGGCCGCGGCCGGTACGGTGCTGTTCTTCCTGGGCAAGCAGTACGGGTACTACATGGAGGTGCCCGAGCTGCGGCCTTACCTGCTGTCCAACACCGCCGCCGTGTTCGCGCTGACGGCACTCGTGCTGATGTTGCCGCTCGGGGTCGGCGCCATGCTGGTGGGCATCACGGCGACCATGATCTGCTACGTGCTGCTCAACCTGCGCTACCGCCACCTGGTGCGCGGCAGGAAGGCGGCGGCCTGATCCGCTGCCTGCGCAGCTCGAGGGAGATTGGGCAAGCTCGACCACAGCGCGGTCAATTGCGCGCGATGCCGAGCTTCTGCATCTTGTATTGCAGCGATGTGCGCTTGCCCAGCTTGGTGGCCGCGCCGACGGGGTCGGCGATGACCCAGCTGCATTTTTCCGGGGCCTGCGGGATACGCTCGCGCTCCGGGCTGGGCATTGACATCGTTGGCTCCGATTGGCGAGAGTTTGCAAGTCAACGGCGCCGTCAGAAAGGTTACACCTGGCGCGCCACGCGCCCTGCAGACGCCGGGATTGACGTTCCACGAAATGGCTGCATCGGGCCTCGGGAAAGTGAATCATCAGGTGCAGCCAGCTCATCGAGCTCGCCTCAACACGCCGTTCGGGCCGTCGTCGCGCAGCGCTCAGGCCGCCACCGTGCCAGCTTCCGTCCCCGCTTCCGCCTCTTCTTGCGCTTTCGTCTTCGTCGCGGCGACGCGCCGCTTCGCACTCGGTGCCGTCCCGGCGGGCATCTTGTCGATGCGAAGCGCCTTCTGGACCGGGTCGTAGCCGAGCTTCACGCTCTGACCCGCAGACACTTCGCCCTTGAGCATGGCAGTTGCCAGCCGCGATTCGACCTCGGAACGCAGCTTGCGCTTGAGCATTCGGGCGCCGAACTCGGGGTCGTAGCCGATCTCCGCCAGGTGGTCGACCAACGAGTCGTCGAACTCGAGCTGCACGTTCTGCGCGGCCGCAGTGCGCGCCACGCGCTGCAGCTGCAGCTGCAGCCCGACGATGGCATGAATCTCCGGCTTGCCCAGCGCGTGGAAAACGACGACCTCGTCGACCGGTTCAGGAATTCGGGCCGGAAGTGGTGGCGCAGCAGTTCCATCAACCGGTCGCGCAGCGCCGGGTACTCGAGAACTTCGCGATCTTCGGCCTTGAGGTTACGCTGGATCACGTCCGACCCGAGGTTGCTGGTGGCGATGACAATGGTGTTGGTGAAGTCGATCACCCGCCCCTTGCCGTCGGTGAGGCGCCCTTCGTCGAACAGCTGCAGGAGCATGTTGTGCACCTCGGAGTGCGCCTTCTCGATCTCGTCGAGCAGCACCACGCTGTAGGGCCGGCGCCGCACGCGCTCGGTGAGCTGGCCGCCCTCCTCGTAGCCTACGTAGCCCGGCGGCGCGCCGACCAGCCGGGCGACCGTGTGCCGCTCGGAATACTCGCTCATGTCGATGCGCACCAGCGACTCCTCGCTGCCGAAGACCGTCGTCGCCAAGGCCTTGGCCAGCTCGGTCTTGCCGACGCCGGTGAGGCCGAGGAAAAGAAAGGTCGCGGTCGGCTTGCCTGCTTCGCCCAGCCCGGCGCGCGCCAGGCGCACGGCGTCGCTGACCGCGTGGACCGCCTCCTCCTGGCCGACCACGCGTTCCCGCAGCCGGTCTTCGAGTTGGAGCAGCTTCTCGCGGTCCTCGGTGGTCAGCTCGGACACCGGCACGCCGGCCAGCGCCGAGACGATCTGCGCCACATCCTCCACGCTCACTTCGGAAGAGCTGGTGCCACGCCGCTTCTTCCAGGCCGCAGTGGTGTCGGCGAGCGTCTTCTCGTCGCCCTTGATGCGGTCGCCCAGGTCCTTGGCCTTGTCATATTGCTTGGCCGCACCTGCGGCATCCTGCTCCTGGCGCAGCTTGCGAACGTTGGCCTCGATATGCTGCAGTCCGGCGGTGTTCATTGTGCGATGGGTGAGTACGGCCGACCTTCGCACTGGCAATCGCGCAGGGCCTCCTTGGCGTGCAGGGCCACCAAGCCGTAGAAGGTCAATTCGGGCCGAAGCGTCACTGGTACGAGCATAGGTCAATGTGAACCCGATCGGGCGCTCCGACAAGGGTCAGTTTCATCAACGTATTGCAGGCCAGGCATAGGCGTTGCCCGGGCGCGCAGCGGGCCCCACGGCGCCGAGCAGGTCGACACTCCGGGAGCGGCGCGTCAATACCGGCCACCGACCCAAGAGCCGCGTCTGGGCGACGGATGAGCCATGGGTGGACAAGGCCGTGCCTGGCGCGCGGATTCGGCATTAAGAGCAATTGCCCGCTCGGCTCACGGGTTCCTGCGGGCAGCTTGTTGTATTGCCCCATCGACGGACAGGTCCGAAGCTGGATCCTGACCCAGCAGAATCAGCGCGGCCCGGTAGGCGGACCGCGCCCCGGCGCGAATTTCGTTCACCAGCTCGCGTCGCCGCCGGGCGTGATGCTCGGGCGACCGGTAGACGGGTTCGGTCATGAGGAGCTGTGTCACCGTCAGCAGCCTGGCGGCGGACGTCAGGCAGAAATGAATGGCTGCGCGCTCCTGCGATGCCTTGTTGGCTTCCTCTACCCTGCGGATGACGACCTCCTGCGCTGGCGGAGATAGTTCGCCTAGATTGGTGGGGCCGGACCAGGGCGCAAATTCATGGTCGCCGTAGCGGGCGGCCAGGATCAGTTCGATCGAGTGGAGTGCCCGTTCGAGCTCGAGCATTTCGGTTGTTTTCATCAGACGTGTGACTGCCTGCGGGCGCGTGGCGGCCAAATGCCGCGCGATTCGCCGCCTCGGTTCAGACCTTCAATTCTCGGCAATCAAGCGCCCGGCGACCATGACCAGTTGCGCGCAGTTTCGACCGGGCCAGATGGGCAGTCCGCGTGCACAACGGCACTTGCCCCAACTGAGCCACCGACGGCATCGCCAGGGACCTCGCCGCGCCCCGAGCTTGGTGGCGAGGAAGACGATGCTGCACTTCATCGGTGGTCTCCTGGGGCGGACGGCCTCAATGCTGCGGCGCAAGCGTGTCGTTGACCTCAGCCTCGCTAGATTCCAACTCGGCGCCAACAGGCTTGCCGCCCTGCGCGTCGGCCAGGGCCGGTAGCACCTCGGTGTCAATCGCTCTATGTCGACCTCGCCGACGATCCGGGGTTGTCGTACTCTTCGTGCATGTATGGACCCGACGCCTTTTGCAAGTTCTCGTTGGCGATGAGAAACGGTCTGCACGCATGTTTACGGCTTGCCAGTGGGCCCGTCGAGACACGCCCGCAGCCTTGATGAGATCCGCACACCCTGTCCTTAGCAAATCGGCGGCTTGAGCCTGAGCGTGCAGCCGGCACCAAAAACAGGTTTCGGGGTGTTGGTCCAACCGATTTCGTCATCATGTTCGAGAAGCTTCGCAAACCAGTGCTGGGTATCTTCTTTCCCCCTCAAGGTACTGTTGTAGATGCCACGGGATTTCAGAGCGCGGCGCCCGTGGGTCGATACACGTCTTCGCTGCTGAGCAGGACCTGGATGACGCGCGCATTCTTGTTGGCCAGCGCCACCGCCGCGCGGTTGTAGTCGCGGCGCGCGACCAGCTCCTGCAGCCAGCGCTGCGCGCATCGACCTTGCCGACAGCGTAGCGCAGGACCGAGCGTGCGCCGTGAATCAGCAGGGTTCGAAGGTACGCATCGCCCCGCTTGCTGATACCCTTGAGACGCGATTTGCCGCCGGACGAGTACTGACGCGACACTAGGCCGAGCCAGGCCGCCAGATGCCGGCCGTTTTTGAACTCCTTGGCGTCCCCGACGGCGGCGACGATCGCCGTGGGGGTGATCGGACCGACGCCGTCGATGGCCGTGATCTTCTTGCACAGGGCCGAGCTCTTCATGAACGACTTGATCCACGCCTCGGCATGTGCAATGCGCTCTTCGAGCGCGTGTACTTGCTGCAGCAATTCCATCAGCAGCGTCTGGCAGAAGCTGGTGAGCTCGCCTTCGCACTGCTTGAGGATCTCGGGCATGGCGCGCTTCAGGGCCTCAGTCGATTGGGCGATCGCAATGCTGCGCTCGCCGAGCAAGCCTCTGACCTGGTTGATGAGTGCCGTGCGCTGGTGGACAAGGAGTTGGCGCACAGGGTGGGCGGCCATCATGTCCTGCTGGTCCACAGATTTCACGGTCACGAACCGCATTGCCGGGCGGCAGGCGGCCTCGACAATCGCCTCGGCGTCGGTATGGTCGTTCTTGTTCGTCTTGACGAAAGGAGTCACGTACTGCGGGCTGATCAACCGCACCTCGATGCCCAGTCCCTGGAAGCGCCGCGCCCAGTGGTGAGCCGAGCTGCATGCCTCCATCGCGATCACCCGCGGCCGCAACTCGTGTACGGCTTGCAATAGCGCGGCGCGGGTTACCTTCGAACGATGCTGTGCATGCCCATGGCGATCGGCGCCATGAAGCTGGAACACGCGCTTGGCCAAGTCGATGCCGAGAATCTCGATCTCCATGGCGAACCTCCGAGCCAGAGGGTTGTTGAGATGCGCAGTTTCGTCTCAATGGTGGCGTCGGGTCCATCTCAGTAAATTGGTGCGCTTTCTCGCACGCCCAGCAGCCATGCGGACTTACGTTTGATGGCGCAGGTGCCAGACGCGCGTCGCCCTGCGAGGGATCGAAGCCAGTACATAGACGGCCCTGCGTTTCGGAGCCAGCCATGCCCTCCTTTGCCCTGCTGTCAGGCGACACGACAAACTGCCCCCCGCGATGCCTCGGGCATCGTTGCGGTCGGTCTTGTTGCGCATGGCAGCCAGGGTGTTCTTGACCTGCCTGGCTTCCATGCAGATCACCTCGAAGCCTGCCGCCTGCAAGCCGTAGGTGAGGTACTGGGTCAGCGTGCCAGCCTCCAGGCGGACAGCCTTCACATCGGCGCTGAAGCTGCTCAAGCGCTTGGCAATCGCAGCTGGCTGCGCCGCCGTCTTGGCTTCGTGGCACACCTCGCCATGTTCGTCAACAACGCAAATCGAGACGGAGCGCAGGGACACATCGGCAAACGACCCGATGTGAAGCGCCGCTATCGAGGCGAGGGCGATGGCGTGATCTTCGTCGTCGACGATCATCCGTTGATGCGCGACGCGGTGACGATGGCCCTCGGCGGGCTTCGGCGAAGCGAGGAAATCGTCGAGTTCGCACGCCTGCGCGAACTCGCCAAAGGACTGGCCGCCAGCGGCTGTCCCCGATGTCGTTCTGGATCTGCATCTGCCCGATGCATCCGGATGCTCCGGTGTGCGCCAAGTCCGGCAGCGGTTTCCTGGCGTTCCCCTGGTCGACTATTCGGCGACGCCTGCCGCGCACGCACGGGATGAGCGCATCGAGGCCGGCGCCAACCACTACATTGAAAAAACCGTGAACTCGCAAGGCTGGCGGCTGCGTTGGCGCAACTGCTGACAAACCTTTCCGTGGCGCGATGTCACCACGACGAGCAGGTCCAATGGCGCCAGGCCGCTCGCGGCGTCAACGCCGCCAGTGGAAGCCGGGCCAGCCGGGATTCGTGATGTGCGCCGCTCAGCGCACCCCCACCACCCCGACCTCGACCCGGCGATCGGGTTGCAGGCAGGCAATCAGCGCGGGGCTCGGCTGGCTGCCCTTGCACTCGCCGGCCTTCGTGACCGGCGCCGTGCTGGCCTTGCCCGTGGCCACGATTTTTCGCGGATCGATCCGGCCGGACTGCGCGAGATAGGCCTTGACGGCCTCAGCCCGTTGCACCGAAAGCCGCTGGTTGTGGCTGACGGAGCCGAGACGGTCGGTATGCCCTTCCACCGTGATCACCTCGAACTGGATCGGAGCGAGGTCGGCGCCGAACCGGTCGAGCGCGACCTTGCCGGGCGCCGTGACCTCGGCCCGATCGAAGCCGAACAGCGAGTCCGCAGAGAAGCTCACCCGACGTATCGGAGCCGCCGCCACCGTCTCAGCCTGGACGGTCGCTGGCGCAACCGCCGCCACCGGCTCGACGTAGGTCGGCGCGCTGCGCACCGGCGCCGCTGCAGAGGCGCCGAATGGAAACACCAGGCTCACCGTGGCCGCGTTGATGTCGCCGCGGTTTCCCACGGCGTCGTTGACCCGGTAGCGTTCGAGCTCGCCGCGGATGAGGAAGCCGGGGCTCACCGCATACTGGATGCCGACGCCGAACTTGTAGTTGGCGTCGCTGCTGCTGGGGTTCAGGGCGGTCACGGCGACCGCGCCACTGCGCGAAAAGGTATCGCGCGTGCGGCCGTACTGCACCCCTACCCGCCCGAGCACCGACCAGCGCTCGTCCAGGGGAAGCGTGCCCACGAGGTCGAGATTGACCCCCTGGAACTTCGCCTCGCCGGTCAAGATTCCGGTCGGCGTCGTGGTGGCTGCGAACCCGAACTTGCCGAGGTTGAAGTACCCGGCTTCGACGGCCCAGTTCGGAGTGAACTGATAGCCACCAAAGAGCTTGTAGGCGAGCGAACTCTCGTCGCGCGACATGCCGGTGGTGGCAAGGCCCGCGATGCGCAGGCGCGCGACGATGCTCTCGTCGTCGATGCGGGCCTGCGAGCCGCCCAGCGAGACGCCGCCGTAGAAGTAGGGGGCCTCGCGGCCCTGGGCCAGGGCGGAGCCGGCAACCACGCAGCCCAGGCCGGTCAGGCCGAGCATGCGCAGCAGGTGTCGAGGTTTCATCTTGGCTTTCGGGAGGGCAGGCAGAGCGGGCGGACGAACGAGGCTGTTGCCGGCGTTCACGGGGCCACCACCGTGGTGTTGACCATGGTCACCGAGGCGGCAAGGCCCAGGGCGCGTCCGGTCAGGACGGTCTGCGCGGTCTGGCCCGCGGTGGAGATCGTCACGCCGGCGCCGGCGATGATGGTGCCCACCATGCTGCTGCCGTCTTCGATGCGAGCGGCGCTCGCGACTTGCCAGAACACGTTCTTGGCCTGCGCGCCGTTGGTCAGCAGCACGGTGCGGGGCGTGGCGCCCAGCCCGATGGTCAGCGACGAAGGTACTTGGAACACCCACACCGCGTCCGGATTCCCTTGCGCATCCAGCGTGAGGTCGCCGGTCGTGATGGCGAAGGTTCCGCCCGCCGAGGTGTAGACCGCGGGCGGCAGCACGCGTCCACCGAGTTGGCCGGCGCCCGGATCGTTTCCTGCCGGCAAGGCCGCCAGGTCGTCGTAGGCCCGCTGGGCATCGGCTGCCGCCTGCGTGGCGATCGTCATGCCGGCGGCGGTCCCGGGTGCGGGCGGCGCGCAGAAGACGGCGCCGTTGGTCACCGCCCCGCGATTCAAGGGCGTCTCGGTGTAGATGTTCGAAGCGTCGTGGAAGCCGGTGATCAAGGTGCATGCCGCGGTGGTGCCGAGGTTGCCGTTGACCACGGTGTTGACGCCCTGGTTCGTCACGCCGGCGCCGCCGCCGAATCCGCCGAACAGGCCGGCACTGCGCAGATCGACCGCGGCGATGCAAGCTTTGGATCCGGTGGAGAAGTCCCAGACGCGATCGGCCGCCAGGGCCATGCCGTCCTTGCCCTTGACGCCCGCGCTGCCCGATTTGATCGTCACCACGAAGGCACTGCTGGGCGCAAAGCCCGCCGCCGCGGTCGCGACGAAGCGTGCGACCCGCGTGATCGGGTCATAGGTGACGGTGCCCGAGATCGGCGCGCCGTTGCCCACGACCTGGAAGGTGGAGGCGTTGATGGTCGCTGCGTCCATGGCCATGTCGAACCCGGCACTGACGGTCGTGACCGGGCACAGGCCGGAGGCTCCCAGCGCCGGAGTCACCGACGAAATGGTCGGTGCGACCGGTGTGCCCGGTTGTCCGCCGGCGGCGCCGAGACCCGCGGCTCCAGCGGCCCCCGCTCCTGCGCCCGAGGTCTGCCCGACCCCCACGCCACCCAGGATGGGGTTCATCCCGCCGCCACCGCCACCGCCGCCGCAAGCGGCAAGCGCGCAGGCCAAAAGCAGCGGAAAGATCCGCGGAATCAATTTGAATCGTGTAGGGAAATGGCTCATGAATAGTCTATTTGCGAAGAATGGGGGGGTGGAAGCGCGCGGCCTGCCAGCCGCCGTCGTCCGAAAGGGAAGCGTAGGGCCGTGGTCCCGTCCGACCTATCCGTACGCGCACGTAGGTCGCGGGAATAGTTCACACATACCGATTGAGCGGACAATGGGCGACGCCTTCGCCTCCGCAGGCGCTCGCGGAGTTCCCGCACTGGAGAAGGGTTGCTGGAATGACTCCGTGGGCATCGAATCGGGCAGCCCCGAACAACGCGACGCCGCGCGTGGCGCTGCTCGACGCGCAGGGGCTGGTCCTCTGCGTGGACTCCGAGTGGGCGCTTCTTGCCGCGTCAAGTGGGGCTGCGCCCTTCTACAGCGGGGTGGGCTCCGACTACCCCGAGCAGTACGCGACCATGGTCAGCGGCGCGCCGGAGGCGGCGGCGGACGCGGTCCGGGGAATGCGCTCGGTCCTGAAGGGGACGACGCAGAAATTCTCGTGGGACTACACCTGGGAGTCGCCGCTCGGGCGCCAGCCGTGCCGCATGAGCGTGACGCCGCTGCAGGGCCCGGCAGGCGGCGCGGTCGTGACGCATGTCGACGTCGATGTCGTCGACGAACCACGAAGCGCGAGCCAGGACGCGGCGCATCGCATGCTGAGGACGCTGGTCGACGCCTCGCCCGACATGATCTATGCCCTGGACACGGAAGAGCGCCTGGTGATGTGCAACCGCGAAGCGCTGCGTCAGCTCGGCGCGGACCGGGAGCGCGACCTGGAGGGCAAGTCGGTTCATGACCTCATGCCCGCTGCAGGGGCGGAAGCCGCGCAGGCCGAGAACCAGCGTGTGCTGGGTGGAAAGCCCGTGCTCGATCGCGATCGGCGGCACGTCGATCTCGCCGGCGTGCCCCACTGGCAACGCACCATCAAGGTTCCGCTGCGCGATGCCGACGGCGCGGTCATCGGCTTGATCGGCATCCACCGGAACATCTCGGATCACAAGAGGGCGCAGGAGGAGACGCGAGAAATCGCCGATCGGCTGGGGACCACCCTCGAACGCCTGCCCGACGGCTTCTGCACCATCGATCGCGAGTGGCGCATCACCTACCTGAACGAGCAGGCCCGACGCCTGCTCGGGCACGCCCGCACTGACCTGCTCGGCCGAACGGTGTGGAACGCTTTGCCGGAGCTCGCGGGTACGCCGTTCGAGCCGGCATTGCGCCAATCGATGGAACTCGAGACCACGGTGCAGGTCGTCGAGCGACTGTCTTTGCGCAGTCGCTGGTTCGAAGTCCGGATCCATCCGTCGCGCAGGGGGCTCTCCGTCTACATCCGCGACGTGACCCGCCAGCGCCGCTTGAACGAGAAACTGGAACTCGGCCGAATGCGCCTGATGGCCGCGCAGACCGTCGAAAAGATCGGCAGCTGGATCACCGATCTTGCGACCGGGACGGTCGAATGGTCCGACGAGACGCACCGGATCTTCGACACCGATCCGCTGGGCTTCGCGCCTACGCATGCCGGCTTTCTGCAACGCGTGCACCCCGATGACCGGGCCAGGATCGAGGCCATCTTTACAGCGTCGCTGCAGGAGCCGAAGGCCCAGGGCATCACCCACCGGGTGCTGTTGCCGAACGGCGCCATGAAAACCGTCGAGGAACGCTGGCAGGTGTACTTCGACGCCAAGGGCAAGCCGATCCGCGTGCTCGGGACGTGCCAGGACGTGACCGAGCGGGCGCATGCCGAACAGAGACTTCAGGAGAGCCGGCTGATGCTGAAGCTGGCTGGCAAGATGGGTCGCATCGGCGCCTGGATGGCCGACCTGGACGAGGACAGGGCCCTCTGGTCGGACGAGGTCTGCGCGATTCACGGCGTACCTCCCGGGACGTCCCCGAGCATTGTCGAGGCCATGGCCTTCTATGCCCCCGAGTCGATCGCTGCCGCATCGAACGCCTTCATCGCTTGCGCCCGGCAGGGGGTGGCTTGCGACATGGAGTTCGAAATCATCGCCGCCACGGGCCGGCGGGTGTGGGTTCGCGTGATTGCCGAGGCAATCAGGGACGAGAACGGAAGCATCCGGCGGGTGCAAGGCGCATTCCAGGATCTCTCCGAGCGCAAGCGCACGGAAGAAAGTGCCCGGCGCCTTTCGGAGCGTCTCACCACCACGCTTGAAACTCTCTCCGACGGTTTCCTGGCGCTCGATGCGAACTGGCGCCTCAGCTACGTCAACCCGAGGGCCGAGCAGATGCTCCAGCGCCCGGGCGGCGAACTGACAGGCCAGGTCTTCTGGAAATGCATCCCGGGATCTCTGGGGAGAGAATTCGAAGCCTCTTATCGAAGCGCCATGTCGCAGCGAATGGCGGCCACGTTCGAGACCTTCTTCATGCCGCTGAATGCGTGGCTGCGGGTCAACATCTATGCCTTCGAAGAAGGCCTTTCGGTGTACCTCCGGGACGTGACCGCCGAGCGCGGGGCGCGCCAGCAACTCGAGCTCCTGGAGGCGAGCGTCGCCCAACTCAACGATGTCGTGCTGATCACCGACAACCTGGTCGACGGGCCGGGACCGCGGATCGTGTTCGTCAACGATGCCTTCGAGCGCATCACGGGCTACGGGCGCGAAGAAGTCCTGGGACGATCGCCGCGCTTCCTGCAGGGTCCGATGACGGAGCGCGCCGAACTCGACCGCATACGTGCAGCCTTGGCGCGCAGCGAGCCCGTGCATGCCGAACTGCTGAACTACACCAAGTCGGGAGGCGAATACTGGGTCGAGCTGGACATCGTGCCGGTCGGTGCCGAAGGGGCCCATCCCGGCCACTTCGTCGCGATCCAGCGCGACATCAGCGATCGCAAGCGTGACCAGAGCGAGCTGCGCGAGATCAACACGGCGCTCGAGACGCGGGTGCAGGTGCGCACGGCCGAGCTCAGTCTGGCGCTGGACGCCGCCGAGCAGGCAAATCGGGCCAAGTCCGCCTTCCTGGCCGCGATGAGTCATGAGATCCGCACGCCGATGAACGGCGTGATCGGCATGATCGACGTGCTGGCGCAGGGCAGCCTCCAGCCCGATCAGCGCGAAACCGTCCATATCGCTCGCGATTCGGCAACGTCGTTGCTCGCGCTCGTCGACGACGTCCTCGACTTCTCCAAGATCGAGGCCGGGCGTTTCAGCGTCGACCTGGAGCCCATGGCCATCGCCGCCGTGATCGAAGGCGTGCGCGCCACGCTGGCACCCGCCGCATCGAAGGGTGGCGTGGCCTTGACCGTGTCCATGGATGCCGCTGTGCCTTCGAAGGTGTACGGCGATGCCGCGCGCCTGCGCCAGGTTCTGCTCAACGTCGTCGGCAACGCGATCAAGTTCAGCAGCCAGCCGGGGCCTGCCGGCCGGGTGGCGCTGGGCGTCTCGCTGGTCGAAAGGGCCAACGCCGTCTCGATGACGGAGTTCCAGGTCACCGACAACGGCATCGGCATGGACGAGCACATGCTGTCACGGCTGTTCACGCCCTTCAGCCAGGCGGACAGCAGCACGACGCGGCGCTTCGGCGGCACCGGACTGGGGTTGAGCATTTCGCATGCCCTGGTGGAAATGATGGGAGGCCGGATCGAAGCGCGCAGCCAGCCCGGGCTCGGTTCGACTTTCACGGTGACGCTGCCATTTCGCACGCGGGCGATCGATGGCGTCGATCCGGGCAGCTATCCGGCGCTCGCGGACGCGGCGCCGCCTTCGGCAAGATTCGTGGGCGCCGCGGCTTCGGCTTCGAGCGGCCCGTCCATCAGGCCACGGGTGCTGGTGGCGGAGGACAACGAAACCAACGAGCTCGTCTTGCGCAAGCAACTGTCGCTGATGGGCTTTTCAACCGATGTCGGGCGAAACGGCCGCGAGGCGCTCGAGCTGCTGCGGCGCAACGACTATTCGCTGCTGCTGACCGACCTTCACATGCCGGTCATGGATGGCTACGAGTTGGTGGCCACGATTCGCGCCGAGGAAAAGGGCATGCGGCGCATGCCGATCATTGCGCTGACGGCCGATGCGCGCTCGGGTGACGCACGGCATTGCCTGGACGTCGGCATCGACGAGTGCCTGATCAAGCCCCTGCCGTTCGAGACCTTGAAGGCGACCCTGCTGAGGTATGTGGCGGACCCACCCGGGACAAAGACGGCGCCTGGGGAAACGCGGGGACCTTCTTCCGGAGGCGAACCGCCGGTCAACCTGAGCGTCCTGGCCTCATTGATCGGCGACGACCCGGCGGCGACCGCCGAGGTGTTGCAGGCCTTTCGGGCAAGCGCCGCGCGGGTGGGCACGGAACTGGCCCATGGCGTCCGGACCGGCTTGCGCCAGGTGGTCCTGGACGCGGTCCACAAGCTCAGGTCGGGCGCCCTGGCGATCGGGGCGATCCGCCTCGCCGACCTTTGCGTCGCGACCGAAAGCAGTGCCCGAAACGACAACGACGCCACCTTGCTGTCGCTGCTGGTGCGGCTCGAGACCGAAGTGCGCGACATTGATCAGTTTCTCGCACTGCGCGCCGAGCCGCCGGATTCAGCCGCCCGCCTGCGGGTCCTGGTGGTCGACGACGACGAGTTCATGCGCGCCGCGCTGAAGCGAATGCTGGTGGGGGCCGGTTTCAGGACTGAAGTCTTTTCTTCGGCCGAGGACCTGCTTTCCCATGGCGACCTGACGCCGCCGGGCGTCTTGCTGCTGGACGTGAAGATGCCGGGCATGTCCGGCATCGCATTGCAGGAGGAACTGCGCGAGCGTCGCGTCGGCTTGCCGGTGATGTTCCTCACGGGGGCTTCCGAGATTCCGTTGGCCGTGGAGGCCATGCGCAATGGCGCGGTTGATTTTCTCGAGAAGCCGGTCGAACGCGCCGATCTGGTCCAGCGCGTTCGCCGCGCCTCGATGCTGGGCCAGGCAGCCGCCGCAGCGCCAGCCGCGGCGGCCGATCATGAGCGCCGCCTCGCCACGCTCACGCCACGCGAGCGTGAAGTCCACGATTGCCTGGTCACCGGCTTGACGAGCAAGCTGATCGCCATCGAGCTCGGCGGCAGTTTCCGGACGGTGGAGACGCATCGGGCCCGTGTCATGTCCAAGATGGGCGCGGCTCACCTCGCTCATCTGGTCAGGATGGCGGTCGACGCCCGGGCCGCGCCTTAGCGACGGCGGCCCGCGGTCACGCGCTGCCTCAGAAGTTGCTCAGCCGCCGTCGATCACCAGCTCGCTGCCGACCGTGAACTTCGACTCGTCCGAGGCGATGAAGACCACCGCCTTGGCGATTTCCGAGGGCTCGCCGCAGCGGCCGGGCGGACGTGGCCCAGGATGGCGCCGGCCATCTTGTCAAGATCGGCCGCCGCCAGGCCCAGCTTGCCGTAGAACGGCGTCGAGATCCGGCCCGGGCTGACCGCGTTGACGCGGATGCCGCCGCCGATGCGGCGAAACGTCGAGGCCGATGGGGGGTATTGACCGTCAGGGCCTGCCAGGCACTGGGGATGGGCCCATCACTGCCGTTCGAACACCGGCGCGCAGCGACCGCAACGCTGAGCGGCCATTGCCACGCCGCGGTTGAGCCGAAGGTCGGACCTCTTAGACGCGTCTACGACTCGCCCCGCGCAATCTCCGCCTGCTCAATCAGTTTGAGCAACACTTCGAAGTCGACCGGTTTGGCCACGTGATGATCGAACCCTGCTGCTAGCGCGCGTTGCCGGTCTTCCGGACCTTCGTAGCCTGTGAGCGCGATCAACATCAGCGGCGGATCGCCCGTCGCGCGACTTTGCCGCAGCCGCCGGGCGACTTCATAGCCATTCATGACGGGAAGACCAATGTCGCACACCACGATCTGCGACCGCTGGTGCTCGAAGGCAATCAGAGCGCTTGCCCCGTCCAGAGCGACTTTGACCTCATAGCCACACATCTCCAACAGCATAGACAACAGGACGCCCGCGTCGACGTTGTCGTCAACGATCAAGATTCGAGCTGGAACGAAGGCGGGCTTGGGCGCCTGCTCCTTGGCCCGTTCAGCCGCCTTTCTCACGCGCGGCAGGATGACGGTGAACTCGCTGCCTGCACCAATGCCGGCACTTCTTGCTGTGACCGTCCCGCCATGCCGGTCAACCATGGCGCGCACCACAGTGAGCCCAATGCCGAGGCCACCCTGGCTGCGACTCAGAGAACGTTCTTCCTGCGCGAACAAGTCGAAGATATGAGGCAGCGTTTCCGCCGCGATGCCGCTCCCGGTATCCGTCACGCGGATCACCACCTTGTCCCGATCGGGTCTGGCGATCAAGGCGATGTCACCGCCCTCTGGCGTGTACTTGGCCGCGTTGTGAAGCAGATTGCCGATGATCTGCGCCAAACGCGTCAAGTCTCCGTCCACATACATGGGGCTGACCGGCATGTCGAGGGTGAGATGCTGACGCTGCGAGTCAATGAGTCCGCGGTACATCTCAACGGCCTGGTCGACGAACTCGCTCACCTTGACCGTCTGCCGCTGCAAGGTAACTTTGCCGCTCGTCACTCGCGACGCGTCGAGCAAATCGTCCAGCAGGCGCGCCATGTGTTCGACCTGACGACGCACTACTTCACGGATGGTCGTCACACGCGGATCGACAGTGTCAAGGCGCTCCAGCAAGGCGACGGCGCTCCGAATCGGCGCCAAGGGATTGCGCAGTTCATGCGCCAGCATCGCCAAGAACTCGTCCTGTCGGTGCTTGGCTTTCTGTGCCGCTTCCTCCAGCTTTTCGGCCGCAAGCGTGGCCATGACCAGATGTTCGTTTGCCTCCCTCAGATTCTCGCTGAGGGTCTCGGCGGTCGCCCTTGTCAGCTCCCACGCGCGCATGTCCTCCTCGCGGCGGGCTAGCGCTCGCTCGCGAATCGCGAGGGACTGTCGTCGCGGGCTCAAACTTCCATCATCGCTCTCAGGTCGACCTTGAGAGTCTGCGGAGTCTGCGAGTTCGGCAGTCATGGTGGATGGAAGATAACCTTATGACGGGAGCGGATGACCGGTCAACAACCCCACCATGCCGGGGGTGGGCTGGCCGATCACGATGCCCCCATCAGTGATCTCGTAAGGTCGAAGTTCATGGCTGTGGTCGCTGTTGCGAATCTTGACCACGGCCATGACGCGCTTGAGCTGACCTTCGAGCTCGACGTAGCGCTGCACGATGATCGCGTCCGTGAGGAATGCCGCGCCGTAGGGGCTGAAGCGCAGGTCGGTATAGCGGTCTTCCAACTCGGAAATCATCAGGACGGCGGCCCCCATGCCTGTCAGCACCGCAATCATCCGATGCAGCGACTCCCGGAAATCTTCCCGGAAGCTTGGCGCCAACGCGAGCTCGAACCCCGAGATGGAATCGATGACGACGCGCGTTGCGCCGGTGCGCCCGATCAGTTCGGTCAACGCATGGAGGGTCTCGTCTATCGACAGGTCGAGCGCGCGCGTATCGATGACGCCCACTTCGCCACTGGCGATGAGTTCATCCAGTCGCACCTGATGCGATCGCGCCGGGCTCTTCTCGAAGGCCGCGATGACTCCCTTCTCACCCGCCCTCGCTCCCTCCGCCAGGAAGGCTGCGGCAAGCTGCGATTTGCCCGAGCCGGAGGGACCTGCGACCAGCAAAGAATAGCCAACCGGTAGCCCGCCCCCCATCAAATCGTCCAGCAATGGCACGCCCATGGAGAGACGAGCAGGAGCGGCGTCGAGGCCGCCGGCTCTGCTTTCAGGCACCGTTGCTCTCACGGCGATGGTGCGCGGAAAGATCTGGACGCCGTCGTCGCTGATGCGAAAGGTGTGAAGGCCTGGAATGGTCGCGTGGCCTCGCATCTTCATGATCTGAAGCTTGCGAACGACCGAATTCCGCTCGATGGACTGGGCCATCCACACGATGCCGTCCGCGACGGTGAAGATGGGGTTGGCTTCGCTCTCGAAAGCGACGTACTCCCCGATCAGGAAGGTCGTGGCTTCCCACGTCGTCAACAGCATGCCGAGACGCTGCACGAAGTGCTGCAGATCCATCTCATCCCTGCCGGCGCTCTTTGCCGACTGGATGACGGATCGAAACGAGTCCACCATCACCAGGGACGGCCCGAAACGCTCGACCTCTTCCACGATCCGGTTCAGGACGCGGTCGTAGTCACCGGCCACGATTTCATCAGCCAGGTTGATGAACCGAATCGAGTCGTTTACCTTGGCAGCGTCGAAGAAGTTGTATTGCTGCTGGTAGCGCAGCATCTTCAGTGGTGGCTCACCGAGGACGGTGAAGAAGATGGCGCGCCGGTCCGGGTTGGCCAGCGCGAACATGATCTGGTGCGCGAGGGTCGTCTTGCCCGACCCTGGTGCTCCCGCGATCAGGTTGAAAGAAAATTCCGCCAGCCCGCCGCCGAGCAGCGCGTCCAAGCCCGGCACGCCGGTGGGCAGTCGTCGGATGACAACCTTGTTGGTCATTTAGAGGTTCTCCTGGGAGGACTGGTCAGCACCGTGCGTGCTCCAAGCCGAAATCAACATGCGAAGGGTCAATGGTTCGCCGATCAGGGAAATGAGGTGGTCGACCAGGGCGAAAATGAGGGTCTCCCCTGCAAACAGGCAATCAGCGGTCGGGCGTGCCGCCAGGTCGTCGTGCAACGCCACGAGCAGTGTTTCGGGCGCGGCGGCGGGTGGCGCGGTCCAATCCAGCTTCGAGCGCGTGCGATGTACGGCGTGCACAACCAGTGCCGCCGACGCCTGAGCGCCCACAACCAATGCAAGCTCGGCGTGAAGCAAACGCAAAAGAGTAGTCGTGGCCTCAGCAATGGGGCCCGGGTCAGAGCCGTCGCCGTAGCGTTCAGATAGCGCCTGCTTGATGATGTCTTCGCGCATGGCCCTCCGGCTTGGGTATGGAAATCCATTGTCGGGCAATTGAGCCCAGCTCGGCATGCCCCTAGAGCCTATCCGCAAGTAGCTTTTATCATGCGGGGAACGACATTCCGGGCGTTCATCCCGCGCAAGGGCCGGACCGCTGCTTTTGAGCAAGAATGCTGCACCGCCGCAACCACTGCCAGTTGGTCAACGGATTCCGAACGAGACGCTGGGGCAGAAATCAGGCCTGATGTTCGACAAGCTTCGCTCGGGGTTCCCTCACCTTGCTCGCTGCGCACAGGTGGCTCAATCTAAGCGGCTCTAAATCTGTGGCGCGGCGCCCCGCCCGCACTGGATGACGGCTTCCTTTCGTCAGCTAGCGGTCGCCGCTCGTCAAATGGGCAGCGGCTGCTCGTGGCTGGTGGCCCCCGTGCGCCACGGTTTCCAGCCCATCGATAGCATCAGCCCAGTGCAATCATCGGCTCAGCGCCGAACACCTCGACCGGCATCAGTCGCATGATCTGCCTTTCCACGTCCATGGTGCGCGCGAGCCACTGATCGACGTCGCCCAGCTTGATCGCGATCAGCGAGCGCTTGTCCTGCTCGGCGCGCCGGAACTGCCACCACTTGTTTTCCCGCTCTCCCAGTTTGGATCGTCGAAGCTGGCCGCTGTGCGCTCGTAGCCGGAGGCTTCCCGCGCGCTCCGGATGGACGGACCGGTGCACGAGGAAACACTTGGCGCGGCAGGCGCAGTTGGTTGTGCGGCCGATGTGCCAGAAGCGCTCGACTTCCCACTCCTCCGGCGTCTCGTATCGGTTGCAAATCGGCGCATTTTGGCGGAAGAGTCGCCTTCCAAGATGCACATCTCGTTCAGCACTGGTTCAGAGATTCGCTCCATCATCTGGACCTCCTTCGACCAACCATTGGTCTTGCCCGCTTCGCCGGGTTTTTTCGTTTCACTGCTCGATGGCTGATCGACTCCGAGTCCTGGACCGAGGGCGCATTTCCCAGTGCATCAGCGCGATCTCGCGCAATGGGATAGAAGTGTGTCGGCTTCAACCGGCTGTGCGAAATCCAAGCATGGACCTGAGAAATTGGCAGAAAAGGCACGAGTGGATCGCCCATCCTTAAGTCGTGATCGCCGAGTCGTTGTGGACCCAGATCACGGCAACCACTCTATGATCGCCGTGCGCCAAGTGAAGCCTGACCTACTTGTATCTCGGCATGATCGCACCCGCGCACACCAATGAAGCGCGCAGCGCACTCGTTCACTGTGGTCGGCACTTAGTACTGCCCCTGCCCGTCTCCGGTGCGGTCATGAACCCAGCGCATTGCCTGCTGCTCGGCGTGACGGGTCGCTTCAGCCTCGGTCCCATACACAATTTCCTCCGTGTCGTTGGGCAGTCGCGTCTCTTCCTCATCCGCGGGAGTCCGAACAAGAAGGACGATGGGCCGATAGCCGCCGCGGACGGGCTCTGTGCCTAGCTCAAAGCGAAAGCCGCGGTATTCGAGCGAGTGGCCATCGGAGATCGGAGTGCTGGGGTTTGTGGGCATGATTCGCGCCTCTTGGGAACTTCCTAGATGGTGCCCAAGGGTAATGGCACCGGCATGCAGGCCAGCGCAGGGCCTGCTTGAAGGACAGCGCGCCGCAGATCGTGAATCGCCTTCAAGGAGCGCGCGCGGTGATGGCACCCCTATTCGAAATCTCCGGTGCTGAGCTTCAACGGGTTCTCTGTCGAGTACACGTCTCCCGCTGGAGCCAGCTCCAACACCTTCGCATTGATGGTCTCACCGTGCTGAAGGTAGGCCTCGGCAAGGCCTTTGTCGCCCGGCCCTGCTCCAAAGTGGTCTTCCATCGTCTCTCGCGTGATGCGCACCGGTATGGAACCACCAGCCCGCGTGACGCGGAAGGTCAGCCATCCGCCCTTGTCTTCGAGGTTGGCAAAGCCGCTCACCGGCGCGGCGCCCGCGCTACCCAAGCCCGCAGGGGATTTCTCGACGCCTGCCTCTGCGTCCGGGGTCAAAGGATTTCGTTGCTCAGTCATTGGGCCCTCCAGTTCGATGGAACCTGTCGAAAGGTGCCACGAATCATGGGCCTGCGATGCAAGCCGCATTGCGGAGTGAATGCAGGACGACACCCCAAAGGAGGTCTTTCTGTAACCCGGCGCCTTGGCCAGCGCCACCGCTCGCGCCAAGGCCGAGGTCCGGAACCGGCAATTGCGGCACCGGCCCAACAGGTGCCCGCGCGCATCAGAAGGCCTTGCTCGGCAAGATGGTCGTTGGTCTCCTCGAACACCGCCTTGCTGAGGTCGTTGTCCAGCAGCAGGCGTCTGAACTTCGGCAGCGTGGTGGCGTCGGGCACCGGCTCCCGCGAGAGGCCGATCCCCACGAAGTCGCGCAGCGCCTGGCTGTCGTGCAGCGCGTCCTCCAGCGCCTCGCCGGCCAGGCCGTACCACTGCTGGAGGCCGTACATGCGCAGCATCCGGGGAACGCCGATCGGCTCTCGGCCGACGCGCCCGCGAGTGGGGTACAGCGGCTCGATCACGGCAATCAGACGAGACCACGGCTCGACGCGCTCCATGTCAGCCAAGAACTTCTCGCGCCGCGTGCGCTTCTTCTTCATCGCGTACTCGGCGGTGGCAAAGCTGCGTTGGTTCATCTCGGTGGTGCTGTGACTTGCGATGCCTTCACGCATGCACGGGCCGTGGCCGCAGCGACCTATTGATCAGCGTTGCCTTAACCCTCGGCTCACCAGAATCCGCCAAAGCGGCGAGGCCCCCTCGCTTCCCCTCTCTATATTGAGGTTTGAGGTGAGCTTCCAAAGTAGACGAGCCGGTCACGAACGAAAGGCAGAAAGTCAGCTTTCAATGATCGCCGTCGTTTGCCCTAGAAATTCGACCGGCCGCAACCAGTCTGAAGTACGCGCTCGAATCCGGTCCCTCGAACTGGGCCTACCGGGCCAGAACCAGTCGTTCGCGGGCGCGTCTCTCCTCTGAACGGATGACGCTCAGATTGGGATTTCGTAAGCCTGATTGCTACGCACCCAGGTTGCCAATCCCGCCTCGACGTTCTTGGCACGCCAAGCAGCGAAGTTCGGGTCGTTGTTGAGGGCGTCGAGGGTGGCCCCTAGTTTCGCGGTCGATTCGGAACGCGCGACGAAAGTCATGTTCCCAACCTCACCAACTTGCACACTCCAAAGGCTCACATCCGCGCCATGCTTCCTCCACATTTCGGCAGCTTCTTTAATAATCCCGAGCAGGTCTTGCATCTTGGTGCCCGGGTTGGGTTTGAATACATACTGAACAACAGCAGCTGACATGTGTGACTCCTTGCTGACCTCAGGCCGTGCGAAATGGGCGGCCCGGACCATTTAGCGGCCGACGCTCATCAATAGTCAATTTGTATTACATACTGGAATGTTCAGGGGGTTTGGCTTGCTGCAGGTCCAATGGGGCTCGGGTCCCTGCGCGCGGGTTCGTCGCCGCGAGAGGCCATGGCTAGGGTGCCCGACAGCTCTCGAGCGTCCGCACAGATGGGACCTCTCCTTGGACTTGAGCTGCGCCACATGCACTATGAACTTGCGGAGGCCTCGGCTTGAGGTCTGGACACCAAATGACAAGGCACGCGAGACATGTACGACTCCGACCTACCTGCCATTGAGCGTTACAACGCGAGAGTAAGCGGGAATATCGCTTGCATCCCGAAATGGGGCCGTCCCCGCACGAGCTGAACATCGACACCGCACCGGTCGTGCGGCTCTTGGCGAATCCTTACGTACCGAGGGAACCTCAGCCCCACTCGACCCGGCGAGACAACCGTCTGTCTTCCCGCCGCACATTTCGGGTGCACTCCGCCGGAACTGAGGGGCGGCGCGGCGACGGCGACCGCGAAGCGGTGGGCATGGCCGCCCGTCGTTCAGCGGTGCAGGTCAGCCGTGCGCAGTCAGTCGCCGACGTCGGTCTCTCCGTCGTTCGGCGCAGCAGTTCGAGCGGCGGCAACCAGTCGAATTCGGGAGCTGATCGCGCCACTGCGACTGGCCGGGTCGACGAGCGACAACCTGCCGGTCGCGAAGCAAAACCCAGCCGTCCGCTCTCATGGGTTTCCGACTTCGCCAGAGAAATCCGACTAGAAGCAACAAGCTGATCCGTAATCCAGGTCAAGGACGCCAAGCAAGCGTGAAATCACACCGCTCCATTCACCGCATGCTTCAAGGACTTGCCAGCAGTGAACTTCACGGCCTTGCTCGCCTTCATAGTCACAGGCTCGCCGGTTGGCGGATTGCGACCCGAACGTTCGGCGCGGTTCGAAACGATGAAGTTGCCGAAGCCAACCAACTGCACGCCCTCGCCTTTGGCCAAGGCGCCGGCCAGGTTCTCGAGCGCGGAATCCAAAGCTCGGGCAGCGTCGGCCTTGGTGAGGTTGGTATCCGCGGCGATGGCTTCAGACACGATTCGTGGCGCACCCTTGAACTAGCCTCCTCGCCACCACAGGCGCTCAACGCACCCGTGACGCGTCCACACGTACCACGGTTCCACGCTCGGCGGGCCGTGCGGCGGCGCACAGACGGGGCCCACGAATCGCCCCATGCTCCAAGGCGACAGTCAGTCCGGCGCTGGTAGAGGTTGCTTCGGCACCCACTCGCAAGCGTGGTACCTCGATGCCGGCGACTGTCCCAGATTCTCCAGACAAAGAGGTAACCTGAATTCGGAGCAAAGTCATGGACCCGGCCGCCGGAGCAATGTCTGAGGATTTACTGATCGCGCAAGCCTTGGCTGCACGTCAGCTCGCTCACGACAGGATCGTTCTCGCTTTTCGGGAGCAACTGTGCGGCAATGGGCCCGGTCCGTCGGAGGGCGATCTGCTGGCTTTCGCCAGGCATGTCCTTGTGGAGCAAACGCTCCTGCATCTGAGGCAAGGGGGCAGCCGAGGTTCGCGCCTGTCGGAGGCATCGCATGGCGAACGCGCAGTTTGAACATCACGGGCACCGGGTGACGATCGTCGTCTTGCACATCGGGGAGCGTTGGACCTGGTCCTACCAAATCCACGACCGGATACCTGTCGCGAATGTCGAAACCGGTGCACGCACTGAGGGAGCGGCGCTCCACGAGGCAAGGCACGAAGCCATCGCGGCGATCAAGGCGCTCGTCGACAACCCGTAGTCTCTGATCGGTGCCCCCGTTCCACTCCCGGCCGGCCGAGAGGCCTTTGCGTTCTTTAGCGCCCTGCGATAGGTTTCGACATAGCTGGACGCCATCCGTGTGCAGGTATAAGACGAGGCATTGGCGAGTCCGACCTTGCGCATCTCGTCAGGGCGGGACGCCGATCCTTCGATCCTTGCGGCAATGGCCGCGGCGTCGTCGGGATCAATGTAGGCCGCTCCCTCCCCACCGCTCTTGTCCCTCGCATGTGTTCGGTATCGAACAGACGCCGATGGCGCCCCTCGCTACCCTATCGTCATTCCATCATCGGGCGACGCAATGTCACTCTCCCTGTTTGCCGCCGAGACTCTGGTCCTCGACTATCTGAATGGGCGCGTCATGCCCGACGCCCCGCACCGCGCTTTCGTTCTCGCGGTCGAGACCAGGCTGGTGAACGGCCTGGAGCCACTATTCGACGAGACCCTGTGCGCCGAGATCGATAAAGAGGCCACTGCGCCAGCCATCTGGTCGTCCGAATCCATCTTGAGAGCAGTCCTGGAGCACAGAGCGGATCTCCGCATGGCCTCACGGCGGATGAGGACACTCCGGTCGGCGTAGTCGGTTTGCATTCATGCATCAGCTCGACGACATCGCAACAAAGCTTCTGGGTTTGCCCTTCGACGACCTCGACGAGCGGACCCGGCGTATCGCGCGACATGTCGCGGAGCGAACGCCCGTTTCGCGCAATGTCGTGCAGGAGGCCGATGCCGGGCAGTCAAGGGGCCAGCGCGCGGCAGACGCGGTCGCGTCGTTCGGCGGCTCCTGGACCTTCGTCGGACTCTTCGGCGCCACCATGCTGCTGTGGGTCGCGCTCAATGCCCTGCTCTTCGCGACGCGCGGCACGACCTTCGACCCTTACCCGTTCATCCTGCTCAACCTGTTTCTCTCCATGCTGGCGGCAGTGCAGGCGCCGATCATCCTGATGTCGCAGAACCGGCAATCCGAGAAGGACCGGATCCATGCGGAACACGACTACGAGGTCAACCTCAAGGCCGAACTCGAGATCATGCTGCTGCACGACAAGATCGATCAATTGCGCGAGAGGCAATGGGAAGAACTGCTGGAGATCCAGAAGCAGCAACTTGCGCTGCTGACAGGGTTGATCGAGAAACGAGCGCAGGTGCCATAGCGCCCCCGGTCTGTGCGATAGCGCACAGAAGGGCCCAGTATCCCTATACTGGCCTTGCGTCGGACGCGCTGCGGGAGTGCGCTCCGAACGAATCCGATTTCCAAGGAGGTTCGTCATGAGTCAATCCTCCGACCCGTTGAGCAACCGTCTGCTAGCCGCCCTGCCCGAGGCGGAGTGGGCGCGGTGGCTACCGCAACTTCAAGCGGTCGACATGCCCTTGGGCCAGGTGCTTTACGAATCCGGCAAGACACTGAGCCACGTGTACTTTCCGACCACCGCCATCGTGTCGTTGCTGTACGTGATGGAGAACGGGGCCTCGGCCGAGATCGCGGTGGTCGGCAATGAGGGCATCGTCGGAATCTCACTCTTCATGGGAGGCGAATCGACGCCCAGCCGCGCGGTCGTGCAGAGCGCCGGTCGGGGTTTCCGGTTGACGGCGCAGGTCATGAAGGACGAGTTCGACCGGGCCGGCCCGGTGCTGCACCTGCTGTTGCGCTACACGCAGGCGTTGATCACGCAGATGGCACAGACCGCCGTGTGCAACCGGCACCACTCGCTGGACCAGCAGTTGTGCCGATGGCTGCTGCTGAGCCTGGACCGCCTGGAGGGCAGCGAGCTCGTGATGACGCAGGAGCTGATCGCCAACATGCTCGGCGTCCGTCGCGAAGGGGTGACGGAGGGCGCGCTCAAGCTCCAGCATGCTGGCCTGATACGCTACTCGCGAGGCCGTATCTCAGTGCTCGACCGCAAGGGACTGGAGGGGCGCACCTGCGAGTGCTATGCGGTGGTCAAGAACGAGTACGATCGGCTTCTTCCTTCAACGACCGCGATCTGATCTCCCTCCGGCACCGCAATTCATCCCGGGGTCTGCCCGATGGCAGGCAGTCGCACTGCACGTCTGCGGGCAGACTGGCGCCACCCATGCACAGGCGGTCACGAGCGAGGTACTCGCCGGCGGGAGATCGGATCGTCGCACCCGCAGAAATGCCTTTATCTGGCGCGCAGGTGCTTGACTGTGTCCGACATCCTGTCCATCGCAGTCGTCGTATTGCCCGATTCGGCGAGGAGATCCGACGCCGCCTGAGCCTGTTGCGCCCACAGGCTCTGCCCCTCGGTGGACCAACCCATAAGGCTTTCCGAATACTCTCGCGCGAACGTCGAGTAGTTTTCCGTGAGCTTGCGGATCAGGTCCGGATAAACGTCGGAGACGACTACGCGACCGAATGATTGCTGTACCAGCTCGAAGTACTTTTGGACGTTGGCGTTCGCCATTTCGAACATCGCCGGCGACTGCGCAAAGTTCGTGACGAGCGCAGCGTTGGCCGAGGCCAGGTTGGTGAAGGGTTGGGTCATGTCGTTCATGGGTTACCTTTTGCCGGCTACCGCCGGCCATCGAAGCTGCCGGAGAAAAGGTGCCCCACCAACAGCTTCGGTAGCGGCGCACCGAAGCGGAAGACAAGGCATGCTGCTCTTGCATTTCGATTCGCTCGCAGAGGCCGCCAGCTGTCGCGCCCAACCTCTGCCGCTTTTATACGGGTCGTCTTGTCTCGCGTCTGTGCGTTGGAGCACGTAGAACTCCACGTTCGAGGGGACTTCCGGACAAGATCGTCATTTAGACGCGCAGAAGTGTCATGGGTCGCGCATCGGGCCGCGCGGTGCGCGTCGCCGTGCAGACGCCGCTCAGGCGCCGTCTTGCAAAAGGGCGCCGTCAACGGCGACGACGCCAGTTTTTGCTCCGGCTGTGGCGGCAAGCTTACGGCGTTCCCATGCGGCCACCTCGTGGAACCCGTTCGAGGACGTCGTCACCCTCGCGGAGCGACAAGCCTCAGCCTGAAGCTGTCGGGTTCACGATCTTCGAGGCCTCCGCCACCTGCTGAGTCAATTGGGCCTGTGCTTCGGCGGCCATCCCCATGAGGCTCTCGGCATGTTCTCGCGCGAATGTCGAGTAGTTGTCCGTGAGACTGCGGATCAGGTCCGCCTGGGCCTCGGAGGCGGGCATCCCTCCAAAGGCCTTCTGCGCCAGTTCAAGGTATTTCTGGGCGCTCGTATTGACCAGGTCGGCCACATCCTGCGACTGCGCGAAACGCGTGATGAGATCCGCATTGGCGGCGGAAAGCTTGACAAAGGGTTGTGTGAGATTCTGCATGGAGGCCTTCTTCCGACGTTTGCTGATCCAAGAATCATTTATAGGACGTTATCGCCGTCGGGTCTGTGCGCTGGCAGACAGTCGCAACGGACAAATGCGCGCAGAGTGGTTCGTCCCACTCCACGGAGCATTCCTTGGCCGCGATCGAAAATCACCTCATCGAACTGCTCCCGCTCAACGACCGCAGGCGTCTGCTGGATGTCTGCGAACCGATCCATCTGGTCCTGGCAGAGGTGATCCACCAGCCGGGTGCAGCCACCCGGCACGTTTACTTCCCGGTTGACGGCTTCATTTCGCTGGTGGCGCAGATCGACGAGCATCCCGGGCTGGAGGTCGGCATGGTGGGTCGCGAAGGGATGCTGGGCTCGAATCTCGTCCTCGGTGTGGAAATCGCTCCCTTGCGCGCCCTGGTGCAGGGCGCCGGCGCGGCCTGGCGCATTACCGCTGCCGACTTCCGGCGCGAGCTTGCACGCAGCGCGCCCCTGCAGAGGGTGCTGGACCGCTACATACAGGTCTCGCTTTCACAACTGGCCGCGTCGGCCGCCTGCCTGCGTTTTCACCAGATCGGCCCGCGCCTGGCGCGTTGGCTCCTGATGAGCCAGGACCGCGCCCATGCCGACAGCTTCCACGTCACTCAAGAATTTCTGGCCTACATGCTGGGTGTGCGCCGCGTCGGTATCACCCTGGCCGCCGGCTCGCTGCAGCGCAGCGGGTTGATCGAGTACAACCGCGGCACCCTCAGCGTGCTCGATCGTCGGGGACTCGAAGCGACGGCCTGTGCCTGCTATGCCGCGGACAGGAAAAGCTACGCCGGATTGCTTTGACCCGGTGCGCGGCATCCGACGGCCGATGCGCTGCTTCTGTACGCTGCCGAACTGACGACCGGCCGTGCGCGGCGTACAAGGGAACATCGGGCTCAGTCCCTGTTCACGCGAGGCATCATGGAATACGACCGCGACTCAGTGCGCCTCTCCTATCACGGCTGGGAGATACGCAGCCACCTCACCGGTGTTTCCTTCGACGGCACCGTGGCCGCCGGGGCGATGCTGTACTTCGAAGAGACATGCCAGTGCCACATCATCTCCTGCAGAAAGTTCGCCGACGGCGGGGATGCCATCCATTCCATCGAAACCAGGGCGTCGCTCTGGATCGACGGCCGCGAAAGCAACCCCAGGACCTCCCATGTCGAACCCTCCCTACTTTCATGAGGCCTCGGGCTCCGTCCATTTTTGGGTGCCCATCGATGGCGCACTCGTCGGCGCGACCATTCGAAAGGAAACACTGCACTACTGTTATCGGTCGACCGCCATCGATGACCAGCCGCTGGAGACCTACCAGCTTCACGCCCAGGTCATCGATGCGGCCGTGCGCAGGCGCGTCTCGGGCGGCTCCATCGAACCGGTGATGGTCCGCGACTACGACCTGCACGACGCTGTGGGCAAGGGCATCGAATAGGCCGCAGGGCGCACGGGCCGAGAGGGGCGAACGACACTTCAGTGTCCGGACGCTCCCTCCGCGCCGATGCCGGTCTCCGAGCGCACCTGCTGCGCCAGGAACCCGGCCCGGTCCTTGGCCGCGCGTGGGCTCTTGTCGAGAACGGAGAACAACCAGATCCCGACGAAGCCGATGGTCATGGAGAACAGCGCGGGCGACTGGTACGGGAAGAGCGCGGAACCCTTCGGATTTCCGAGCGTCGCTTCCCACACTGCCGGCGACACGACGGTCAGCGCCACCGACGAGACGAGCCCGAGAAATCCGCCGATGACCGCGCCGCGGGTGGTGCAGTCTTTCCACAGCACCGACATCAGCAGCACCGGGAAGTTGGCGGAGGCAGCGATCGCGAAGGCCAGGCTCACCATGAACGCGATGTTCTGCTTCTCGAAAACGATGCCCAGGACCACCGCGACGAAGCCCAGCGCCACGGTGGTGATGCGCGACACCCTCAGTTCGGCCACGCTGTCGGCCTTGCCCTTCTTGAAGACGGTCGCGTACAAATCGTGCGACACCGCCGAGGCACCGGACAAGGTCAAGCCCGCCACCACGGCCAGGATGGTCGCGAAGGCCACCGCCGAGATGAACCCGAGGAACACGTTGCCCCCCACCGCTTTCGCGAGGTGGACCGCCGCCATATTGCCGCCGCCGAGCAGCCCGCCCTTGGCGTCGAGGAACTGCGGATCGGTCAGCACGAAGGTGATGGCGCCGAAACCGATGATGAAGGTCAGCACGTAGAAGTAGCCGATCCAGGTGGTTGCCCACAGGACCGACTTGCGCGCCTCCTTGGCATTGGGCACCGTGAAGAAGCGCATCAGGATGTGCGGCAAGCCGGCGGTGCCGAACATCAGCGCCATGCCGAAGCTGATCGCCGAGATCGGATCCTTGATGAAGCCTCCCGGCCCCATGATCGAGAAGCCTTCGGCCGCAGCCTCGGCGGGCGGCTTGCCCGCGGCGGTTGCGATGGCGGTCTTCACTTCGACCGCCTTCGCGAACATCGCCTCGGGGCTGAAGCCGAAGTTCCAAAGCACCATGAAGGCCATGAAGGTGGCGCCCGCGAGCAGCAGGCAGGCCTTGATGATCTGCACCCAGGTCGTCGCCGTCATGCCGCCGAACAGCACATACACCATCATCAGCGCGCCGACGATGACCACCGCGATCCAGTACTCCAGGCCGAAGAGAAGCTTGATGAGCTGCCCCGCTCCGACCATCTGGGCGATCAGGTAGAAGGCCACGACGACCAGCGTACCGGATGCCGCGAACACGCGCACGGGCGTCTGCTCGAAGCGAAAGGCCGCAACATCGGCGAAGGTGAACTTTCCCAGGTTGCGCAACCGCTCGGCCAGCAGGAAGGTCACCACCGGCCAGCCGACCAGAAAACCGATCGAATAGATCAGGCCGTCGAAGCCGCCGATCATCACCGCCGCGGAAATGCCAAGGAACGAGGCGGCCGACATGTAGTCGCCCGCGATCGCCATGCCGTTCTGGAAGCCCGTGATGCCGCCGCCGGCGGTATAGAAGTCGGCCGCGCTCTTGGTCTTCGCTGCGGCCCACTTGGTAATGAAAAGCGTGGCGACGACAAAGGCGGCAAACATGCCGATGGCCGTCCAGTTGGTGGGCTGCTTTTCGAGCTGGCCGAGATCGGCGCCGGCGGCCTGGGCGGCTTGGGCTGCCGCCAGCAGAACCGCAAGGCCCAGCGCCTTCGCAAGGAGGGCGCCGCTCATTTCAGGACCGCCTTGGCAATGGCGTCGGTCAACCTGTCGTATTCGCCATTGGCCCGGTTGACGTAGATGCCGGTGATGACGATGGTGAAAACGATGACCGCGAGCCCGATCGGCATGCCGATCGTCGTGACGCCGCTGCCCAGCCGGGTTGCAAGGAACGGCTTGTCGAAGGCGACCAGCAGGATGAAGCCGTAGTACACGACCATCATTGCCGCCGCCAGCCACCAGCCGAAGCGAGAACGCTTCGACTTGAGCGCCTGGTAGTTCGGGTCGCGCAGGATTCTCGACGTCAGATCGCTTTCCATGGTCAGTTCCTTTCCATGAGCTGATCGAGGACGGCCGGGTTCTCGAGCGTCGAGATGTCTTGCGTGATCGCTTCGTCCTTGGCGATAGACCGCAGCAGGCGTCGCATGATCTTTCCGCTGCGTGTCTTGGGCAGGTTGTCGCCGAAGCGGATGTCCTTCGGCTTGGCAATGGGGCCGATTGCCTTCGCCACCCAGTTGCGCAACTCGGTTGCAACCTTCCTGGCTTCATCGCCGGTCGGCCGCGGGCCTTTCAGCACGACGAAGGCGCAGATCGTCTCACCCGTCGTCTCGTCCGGACGCCCCACGACGGCCGCCTCGGCCACCAGGGCCGTGCAGGACACGAGCGCCGACTCGATCTCCATCGTGCCCATGCGGTGGCCCGACACATTGAGCACGTCGTCAATACGGCCGGTGATGGTGAAGTACCCTGACTCGGCGTCGCGGATGGCGCCGTCGCCCGCCAGGTAGTAGCCCTTGAGCTCCGGCGGAAAATAGCTGCTCTTGAAGCGCTCGGGATCGCCCCAGATGTTGCGGATCATCCCGGGCCAGGGCTTCTTCACCACGAGGAGCCCGCCTTGGCCGTTGGGTACGTCGTTGCCCGTTTCGTCGACCACAGCGGCTGCTATTCCGGGGAAGGGCAGCGTGCAGGAGCCCGGCACCAGCGGCGTCGCGCCAGGCAGGGGCGTGATCATGTGACCACCGGTCTCGGTCTGCCAGAAGGTGTCGACGATGGGGCAACGGCCGCCGCCGACGTGCTGGTGGTACCACTCCCAGGCGGCCGGATTGATCGGCTCGCCCACCGAACCCAGGATGCGCAGGCTGCCGAGGTCATAGCTCCTCGGATGCACCGCCTCGTTGGCCTCGGCCGCCTTGATCAGCGAGCGGATGGCGGTCGGCGCGGTGTAGAAGACGCTGACCTTGTGGTCCTGGATCATTTTCCAGAAGCGGCCCGCATCTGGGTACGTCGGCACGCCTTCGAAAATGATCTGAGTCGCTCCGATCGCGAGCGGACCATAGGTGATGTAGGTGTGGCCGGTGACCCAGCCGATGTCGGCAGTGCACCAGAACACGTCATCGTCCTTCAAGTCGAAGGTCCAGGTCGAGCTGACCGCTGCGTGCACCAGGTAGCCACCCGTCGAGTGCTGCACGCCCTTGGGATTGCCGGTCGACCCCGAGGTATAGAGGATGAACAGCGGATGCTCCGCACCGACCCATTCGGGATCGCAGGTGTCAGCCTGCGCCTGTGTTTCCTCGTGCATCCAGCGGTCGCGCGAAGCCTCCCAGGCGATCTGGCGGCCCGTGCGCCGGTACACGATGACGTCCTTGACCGACTCGCAGCCGCCAAGCGCCATCGCTTCGTCGACAATGGCCTTGAGCGGAAGCTGCTTGCCGCCGCGCAACTGCTCATCGGCAGTGATCACCATCACTGCGCTCGCCCCCGTGATGCGCTCGCGAAGGCTTTGCGCCGAGAAGCCGCCGAACACCACCGAATGCGTCGCGCCGATGCGGGCGCAGGCCTGCATCGCCACGACACCTTCGACGCTCATCGACATATAGATCACGACGCGATCGCCCTTCTTGACGCCGCGCGCCTTCAGGGCGTTGGCCATGCGGCAAGTGCGTGCCAGCAGGTCGCTATAGGTGACGCGGTTGATGCGGCCGTCGTCGGCCTCGAAGAGGATGGCCACCTTGTCGCCCTGGCCGCGCTCGACATGGCGATCCAGGCAGTTAAAGGAGGCGTTCAGCGTACCGTCCTCGAACCACTTGAAGAACGGCGCCTCTCGCTCATCGAGTGATTCCGTGAAGGGCGTCTTCCAGCTCACGAACTCTCGGGCCAACCGTCCCCAGTAAGCGCCGTGATCGGCGTCGGCCTCGGCCACCAGCTTCAGATAGGCCGGCATGCCGGATACGTGTGCGCCCTTCATGGCAGCCTCTGGTACCGAATAGATGATCGCTTTTTCGCTCACTGCATCTCCTTGCGTGGCGAAGCCGGATTCCCTTAGTCAAACGCTGAAGGTCCGCAAGCCAACAGCCCTACCCTGCGCTTGAGCTGCGCTTGGGTCTGTGCGCTAGCACACCAACGGGGGATTCCTCGGCGCCACGGAGAACTCGAACGAGCTCTTCGACCCCTCCGGGGCGGACGGTTCGTCCCAATGTGCGGTGACGCACGGACCGGGACTACCGAGCAGGCGCATCCTTCTGGCTCATATGCGCGCGCAAAAAGAGACGCCGCAATTGAGCAACGTAAAGGATGACCATGCCTATGCAACTGCTCCAGCGCCTATGTTGCGCTCGACTTCCCATGAACATTGACGCCGACGACGACATCGAGAAATGTGCCGTGCTTTTCACGGCCAAACTGATAGAAGCGGATATTCCTCCTGCGTCGAATCGACGGGGCGCGCGTACTTATTCGGGGCATGCCACGGTGATGCGCGTGACGGAATCCGGCAAGACAGCATCTGCAACACGGCCTGCGAGTGCTGGAAAGTACGACAAACCAAGCCCCCCCTGCTGAAAACGGCCGTGGAGCGCCGCAGCAATCCTAACGATTCTCGGGCTTGCGGCGCAGCGGCAAGTTGTTCGTTCTCCACTAACTCATTGTGCGTCGTGGAGGAAATCCTGCTCTCATGGGAGGGTCGAGCGCGTCAGCTTGCAGAACCGGGACAAGCGAACTGGGTGCTCGATCTCCCCCTCCCTAAGACGGCATGGTCGCGCCGTCAGTTCGCCCCGGTCGAGCTCTTCCCTCTGTAGCCACGCCGCCGTCGGCTGCCGCATGGACCACGCCTGGGTTCAGAGTTAAGTGAGAAAAGTTCAGAGTTAGCTGAGAACCTGTCGATGCTCTCTCAACCTTGATCCCGGCCTCCATGTAGATCAACAACTTAGGCAACTTCGGTTCGCGGCGACTTGAATCCCGCATTCATCTAAGAACTTATCCGTAAATAGGTAAACTATCGATCCGAGCCGCATTGGGCGCGGCGATGGATCGAGATCTTGGCGAAACGTGTTGAGTCGTGGGTGGTGACCGATGAGTT
>NZ_JAUJZH010000052.1 GCF_030486595.1 Variovorax ginsengisoli
GTCGCCGGCCGCGATTTCTTCCAGCACCAGCGCCAGCGTCAGGTAGTCGAGCCCGGCGCCGCCGTCTTCCTCGGGCACGCAGATGCCGTAGGCGCCGAGCGCCGCCAGGCCTTCGTGCGCGGCCTTGGGAAAGCTGTGGTCGCGGTCCCATTGCGGCGCGTGGGGCCAGAGTTCAGCCTGCGCAAAGGCGCGCACGGCGTCGCGGATGGCTTCCTGGTCGGCGCTGAGCAGCATGATGGCTTCCTTACTTTCCTTGGCCGAGGTCCATGATCAGCTTGCTGGCCATGTACAGCCGGCGCGGGATCGCGCTGGTGTCCACGTACTCGGCCTTGTCGCTGTGGTAGCCGAAGCCGGGCAGGCCCAGGCTTTCGATGACCGGCTTGCCTGCCAGCGCGGCATAGGCGGCGTCGGTGCCGCCGCCGGTGCGCTCGACGATGGCAAGCTCGCCGCCCGCCTCCTTGTAGTAGCCCACCGCCTTGTCGACGAGCTTGCGGCCGCCCTCGCCCGCGTTGAAGGCCGGACGGCCGCGCGTGACGAGCACCTTGACCTCGGCCTCCGGCAGCTTCTTCTGCTGCGCCTTGTGCTCGAGCGTCTTCATCGCGGCATCGAAGTCCTCGTTCTTCGCGTAGCGCACGTCGGCATTCAGCGTGGCGCTGGCCGGGATGATGTTGGACACCGCGCCGGCCTTGCCGATGGTCCAGTTGAAGCGCAGGCCCTTGGCCTTGTCGTCGATGTCCATCGTGCGCAGCACCAGATCGGAAGCCTCGACCAGCGAATTGACGCCGAGCTCGGGCGCCGCGCCGGCATGCGAGGCCTTGCCCGTGATGTTGACCTGGACATAGGCGATGCCCGAGGTGCCGAGCGAGAGGTCTTCCTTGCCGGCGCCGGTGGGCTCGAACGACAGCACGTAGTCGGCCTTGGCCGCCTCTTCCTGGATCAGGTCGCGCGAGCCGAAGGAGCCCTTTTCCTCGTCGGTGTTGAACAGCACCGTGATCGTGCCGAAGTCCTTGAAACCGCGGTCCTTGAGCAGCTTGAGCGTATGCACGACGACCGCGTTGCCGCCCTTGTCGTCGGCGATGCCGGGGCCGTAGGCCTTGTCGCCTTCGACGCGGAACGGCGCCTTGGCGAGGATGCCCTTGAGGTAGACCGTGTCCATGTGCGAGAGCAGCAGCAGGTTCTTGCCGCCCTTGCCCTTCAGCTTGCCGACGATGTTGTCGCCGACCACGATGCCGGTCGACTTGCTGCGCGTGACCGTGAAGCCCAGCGCCTTGAGCTCGGTCTCGAGGTAGCTGCCGGCCGAGGCCATGCCGTCGCCGTCACCGGTGCCGGTCTCGATGTTGACCAGCGTCTCGAGCGTCTTGATGACGGCGGGCTTTTCAGCCGTGGCGGCAGCGAACAGTGCCTGGTCGCGGGTCTGGCTCCAGGCGGCGGGTGCGACGAAGGCGGTGGCGAGCAGCGCGGCCAGCGCGCTGCGGGGGAAAACCGAAGGCATCGAAAAGGAACTCCGAAAAAGAAGAAAAGTGATTCTAGGAAGGCGCGTCAGACCAGCTCGATCGCCACCGCCGTGCCTTCGCCGCCACCGATGCACAAGGTCGCGACGCCGCGCTTCTTGCCGCGCTGCTGCAGCGCATGGATCAGCGTCACCATGATGCGCGCGCCGCTGGCACCGATCGGGTGGCCCAGCGCGCAGGCGCCGCCGTGGACGTTGACGATGTCGTGCGACACGCCCAGCTCGTGCATCAGCGCCATCGGCACCACCGCGAAAGCCTCGTTGACCTCCCACAGGTCGACGTCCTTGACGCTCCAGCCGGTCTTCTTGAACAGCTTGGCGACCGCGCCCACCGGGGCGGTGGAGAACCACTCGGGCTGCTGCGCATGCGTGGCGTGGGCGACGATGCGGGCAATCGGCTTCGCGCCGTTCTTCTTGGCGCCGCTGCCGGTCATCATCACCAGCGCCGCAGCGCCGTCGTTGATCGACGAGCTCGACGCCGCGGTGATGGTGCCGCCGTCCTTCTTGAAGGCCGGCTTGAGCGTCGGGATCTTGTCGAGCTTGACCTTGCCCGGACCCTCGTCGATCTCGATCACGGTGTCGCCGCCGCGGCCCTTGACTGTGACCGCGGCGATCTCGGCCTTGAAGGCGCCGGAGCTGGTCGCCGCCTTGGCGCGCTCGACGCTGGCGATCGCGAAGGCATCCTGCTGCTCGCGCGTGAACTTGTACTTGGCCGCGCAGTCCTCGCCGAAGGTGCCCATCGAGCGCCCCGGCTGGTAGGCGTCTTCCAGGCCGTCGAGCATCATGTGGTCGAAGATGCGGTCGTGGCCCATGCGGTAGCCGCCGCGGCCCTTGAGCATCAGGTAGGGCGCGTTGGTCATGCTCTCCATGCCGCCGGCCACCATGACCTCGTGGGTGCCTGCCAGCAGCATGTCGTGCGCCAGCATCGCGGCCTTCATGGCCGAGCCGCACATCTTGCTGAGCGTGACCGCGCCCGCGCTGTCGGGCAGGCCGCCCTTGTAGGCCGCCTGGCGCGCCGGCGCCTGGCCCTGGCCGGCCATCAGGCAGTTGCCGAACAGCACCTCGCCGACGCTGTCGGCCGGGATGCCGGCGCGCTCGACCGCCGCCTTGATGGCGACGCCGCCGAGGTCATGCGCCGAGAGGGATGAGAAGTCGCCCTGGAAGCCGCCCATCGGGGTGCGGGCGGCGCCGACGATCACGATCGATTCGCTCATGGATTTGCTCCTTCAGTGGTTGTCAGTCAGAAATCAGAAATAGGGGGTGGCGTTGTCGTGCTTGAAGCGCAGCGACTCGTCGTAGGGAAAGACGTCCAGCATCTGCCCGGCCTGGATGCGCTGCTTGTGGCTCTGCCAGAAGGCGGCGTCGAGCAGGTCGGCATGGTGGGCCATGAAGGCCTCGCGCACCGCCGGGTTGCCGAGCAGGAAGGGCTCGAAGGTCTCCGGGAAGACGTCCTTCGGGCCGACCGAATACCAGACCTCGCCGCTCATCTCGTCCTCTTCGTTGCGCGGCGCCGGCACCTTGCGGAAATTGCAGTCGGTGAGGTATTCGATCTCGTCATAGTCGTAGAACACCACCTTGCCGCCGCGCGTGAGGCCGAAGTTCTTCCAGAGCATGTCGCCCGGGAAGATGTTGGCCGCCACCATGTCCTTGATCGCATTGCCGTACTCGATCACCGCGTGCTCCAGTTGCTTGCTCGCGCGCCGCGCGTGCTCGGGCTGCGCCAGCAGGTCGAAGGACTCCTGCAGGAAGAGGTTCAGCGGGATCATGCGGCGCTCGATGTAGACGTGCTTGACCACGATCTCCATTTCCCCGTTGCCGTCGCGGTCGCCGATCTCGAGCTGGCTCGGCGCGAACTTGCGGATTTCCTCGATCAGCTCGGGCTCGAAGCGGTCGAACGGAAAGCCGACGTCGCTGTACTCCAGCGTGTCGGCCATCCGCCCCACGCGGTCGTGCTGCTTCACGAGCAGGTACTTGCGCTTGACCTGCTCGCGCGTGGTGTCCTTCTGCGGCGGGAAGAAGTCCTTGATGACCTTGAACACGTACGGAAACGACGGCAGGTCGAACACCAGCATCACCATGCCCTTGATGCCCGGCGCGATGCGGAACCGGTCGGTGGAATAGTTGAGGTGGTAGAGGAAGTCGCGATAGAACAGCGTCTTGCCCTGCTTGGCCAGGCCGAGCGCGTTGTAGATCTCGGCGCGCGGCTTGCGCGGCATCAGCGAGCGCAGGAACTGCACGTAGGCCGAAGGCACCTCCATGTCCACCATGAAGTAGGCCCGCGCGAAGCTGAACAGCATCTGCAGGTCTTCCTCGCCGAACAGCGCGGCGTCGACATGGAACCGGCCCTCCGCGTCGTGCAGGATCGGCAGCGCGAACGGCATCTCGATGAAGCCGTTGTTGATCTTGCCGACCACGTAGGCGCCCTTGTTGCGGTAGAACAGCCCCGACAGCACCTGCAGCTGGAAATTGGCGCGCAGCTTGACCTGGTGGAAGCGTCCGAGAATCGCGGCCGCCACGCGTTCGGCATCGCGGCGCCGGTCGGCATAGCGCCCTTGCAGCGCGTAGTCCTCGAGCATCCGCTCGACCGTGTCGGCCAGCGTTTCGCGTTCGGGGTAGTAGGCGCGGTAGGTCGGCGCGTCGCGCGGCTCGATGTACTCGGTGCTGATCGCCGGCCGCACGAAGATGAAATCGTTCTGGAAATAGGCCCGGTGCAGGATCTTGGTCGTGACCGAATTGAAGAAGGTCTCGGCCAGTTCCGGCTGGTGGTGGTCGACCAGCAGGCCGATGAAGTGCAGCTTGATCTGGTGCCAGACCTCCATCGGCTGCTCGCCGGCCTTGAATTCCTTCTCGAGCCGTGCCACCGCCTCGCCGACCCGCAGGTCGTAGAACTCGATCCGCTCGCGCTGGGCCCGCTGCTGGCCGTGCCAGTCGGCGGTCTCGAAGCGGTGCTTGGCGCGCGCCGACTCGGCGCGGAAGAGCCGATAGTGCCTATCGAAGCCGTCGCGCATCGCCCGGGCGATGTCATAGGCGAGCGGCGAATCGAGGCGCTGCGGGAACATGGCCGGTACCGGACTACTTGATGTATTCGGACGTGCCCGTATCCACCGGCTTGCTCCACTTGTAGCGGATGCGCTGCACGGCGGCGCGGTACTGGTTCTCCATCGGCTTGGTGCCGTCGACGGTGAGCTCCAGGTCCTGGATGAGTCCGTCGTGCACGCCGAAGGCCCAGCCGTGGATCGTGACCGACTGGTTGCGGCTCCAGGCGTCCTGCATGACGGTGCTGACGGCCACGTTGACCACCTGCTCCGCCACGTTCAGCTCGCACAGGGCATTGGCGCGCGCGGACTCGGGCAGGCTGTCGAGCATCACGTGGTGGCGGTCGCGCACGTCCTGGATGTGGCGCAGCCAGTTGTCGGCGATGCCGATGCGCGCGCCTTCGAGCGCCGCCTGCACGCCGGAGCAGCCGTAGTGGCCGACCACCATGATGTGCTGGACCTTGAGCCGCTCGACCGCGAACTGGATCGCCGACAGCGCGTTGAGGTCGGAATGCACCACGATGTTGGCGACGTTGCGGTGCACGAAGACCTCGCCCGGCTCGAGGCCGGTGATCTGGTTCGCGGGCACCCGGCTGTCGGAGCAGCCGATCCACATGTACTTGGGGGTCTGCTGCTTCACCAGGCTGGTGAAGAAGCCGGGCCGGTCGCGCTCCATGCGCGACGACCAGGCGCGGTTGTGTGCGAACAGGTCCTCGAGGGAGTCGGGCTTGTTTTCCATGGTCTTTTTCGTGTTGAAAGGGTTGGGGGAATGCTATCGGCAGGGCTCAGCGCGCTTTCGGCTTCGATGCGCGCGCCAGCGCCGCCCGGGCCTGCTTTTCCTGGGCCCGGACCTCGTCCAGGTTCGCCTGCAGCTCGGCCAGCTGGGCTTCGAGCTGCTCGCGGTGGGCGCCGAGCACGCCGAGGAAACGCTCCAGCTGCACAGCGGTGTCGCGCGGGCTGTCGTACATGTCGAGTATCTCGCGCGCCTCGGTCAGCTTCAGCCCGAGCCGCTTGGCCCGCAGTGTCAACGTCAGCCGGGCCCGGTCGCGCGAAGTGTAGATTCGCTGCAGTCCGGCCCGGCGCGGCGCCAGCAGGCCCATGTCCTCGTAGAAGCGGATCGCCCGGGTGGTGAGGTCGAACTCCTTGGCGAGTTCGCCGATGGTGAAGGTCTGCGAAGGCATGAAAAATGGGTCGGAGCGTGGGCGACAGCAAGGTCGGGCGGCACTGCCTACAATGTCGGCTCAAAGCCATGACGTTTACGTTAACGTCAATCGTACATGAACCTTCTCGAACGCGAACTCCACTACCCCCTCGGCGACACCCTGCCGGCGCCCGGCCAGACGGTCGAAGTGGCGCCCGGCATCCGCTGGATCCGCATGGCGCTGCCCTTCGCGCTCGACCACATCAATCTCTGGCTGCTGCGCGACAGCATCGACGGCGTCGAAGGCTGGAGCGTGGTCGACTGCTGCATCTCGCATGACGCGGCCCGCGCGCAATGGGAGCAGATCTTCGAGACGCAGCTCCAGGGGCTGCCGATCCTGCGCGTCATCGTGACCCACATGCACCCCGACCACATCGGCCTGGCGCACTGGCTCTGCGACCGCTGGAAGGCGCCGCTCTGGATCAGTTCGACCGACTACCACGTCGCGCGCGTGCTCACCACCGCCGGCGACACGCTGGCCGGCGGCGACGCGGCGGCCGACTTCTTCGCCTCGCACGGCCTGACCGACCCCGAGGCAGTCGCCAAGATCCGCGCCCGCACCAGCTACTACGCCAATATGGTGCCGTCGGTGCCGGCCAGCTTCGTGCGCATGCTCGACGGCGACGACGTCATGATCGGCGGCCGCGCCTGGCGCTGCATCAGCGGCTACGGCCATGCCCCCGAGCACATCGCGCTCTACTGCGAAGAACTCAACGTGCTGCTCGGCGGCGACATGATGCTGCCGCGAATCTCGACCAACGTGAGCGTGCACGCGGGCGAGCCCGAAGCGAATGCGCTGCGACTGTTCCTCGACAGCATCGAGCGCTTCAAGGCGCTGCCGGTCGACACCCTGGGCCTGCCTTCGCACGGCAAGCCCTTCACCGGCATCCATCGCCGCGTCGAGCAACTGCAGGAGCATCACCGCGACCGCCTGGCCGAGCTTCTGGAAGCCTGCCTGGCCCGCCCGCACAGCGCCGCCGAGGGCCTGCCGATCCTGTTCAAGCGCGCGCTCGACCTGCACCAGATGACCTTCGCGATGGGCGAGACCGTGGCCCACCTGCACCTGCTGTGGTTCTCCGGCCAGCTGCGCCGCCGGCTCGGCGACGATGGCATCTACCGGTTCGGCGCGCTGGCATGAGCCGCCGGGCCGCTCCCAAGGCGAATACCGAAGCGCTGCTGCGCGAAGGTGCTCCATGAACGCAACGCTGGGTCGGCTGCGCGCGGGCGAGATGGCCGGGGCGCAGCGGCTCGACCTCTGCTGCGGCCTGACCGAGCTGCCGCCCGAGGTCTTCGCGCTGGCGGACTCGCTCGAGGTGCTCAACCTCTCCGGCAACGCGCTGCGCACGCTGCCGCACGACCTGCACCGGCTGCACCGGCTGCGCGTGCTCTTCTGTTCCGACAACCAGTTCACCGAACTGCCCGAAGCCGTCGGCCAATGCCCCCGGCTCGAGATGGTGGCCTTCAAGGCCAATCAGATCTCGCGGGTGCCGGCAGCGGCGCTGCCGCCCTTGCTGCGCTGGCTGATCCTGACCGACAACCGGATCGACGCCCTGCCGGCCGAACTCGGCGCGCGCGCGCGGCTGCAGAAACTCATGCTCGCCGGTAATCGCCTGCAGGCGCTGCCGAAATCGATGGCGGCCTGCCGGGCGCTCGAGCTGGTGCGTATGTCGGCGAACCGCTTCGAGGCCCTGCCGGGCTGGCTGCTCTCGCTGCCGCGCCTGTCCTGGCTGGCCTTCGCGGGCAATCCCTTCGACGAAGCGCCCGAGGCGATGGCGATGGATGCGCAACCGACCCGGGCCATCGACTGGGCGTCGCTCTCGCTGCAGCACAAGCTCGGCGAAGGCGCCTCCGGCGTGATCCACCAAGCCGCTTGGCGGCAGCCGGACGGCAGCCTCCGGCCGGTCGCGGTCAAGCTTTTCAAGGGCGCCGTGACCAGCGACGGCTGGCCGCACAGCGAGATGGCGGCCTGCCTGGCGGCAGGGCCTCATCCGGGGCTGATCCCGGTGCTGGGCCGGGTCGCCCACCATCCCGACGCCAGCGCCGGCCTGGTGCTCGAGCTGGTCGACCCGAGCTTCCGCAACCTGGCCGGCCCGCCGAGCCTCGCATCGTGCACCCGCGATGTCTATGGCGATGACGCCCGCTGGTCGGCCGAGACGGCCCTGCACATGGCACGCGGCATCGCTTCGGCGATCGCGCGGCTGCATGCGCACGGCATCCTGCATGGCGATCTCTACGGCCACAACATTCTCTGGAATGGCCGGGGCGACGCCCTGCTCGGCGATTTCGGCGCCGCCTCGTTCCTGCCGCGCGACGATGCGTCGCAGTCGCAGGCGCTGCAGCGCACCGAGGCGCGCGCCTTCGGCTGCCTGCTGGAGGAATTGGCCGCGCGCTGCGAGGCGCCCGATGCGGCCACGGGGGCGCTGCTGGCCGGCCTCCAGGCACGCTGCCTCGACGACGATCCCGCCGGGCGGCCGCTGTTCGACGAGATCGCCGCCGCCCTGGGAACCTGACATGGCCGCGCTGCCGCTGCCCGTGCGCGACGGCGTCGGCCCGAGCTGCGTCGCGCTGCCCGAGGACGGCAACTGGCCGACCATCGCCGAGTTCCTGGTCCAGCGCTTCGCGGCCATCCCGCGCGCCACCTGGGCGGCCCGCATCGAGGCCGGCGACGTCGTCGACGAGCACGGCCAGCGCGTGACGCACGCCCGGCCCTACCAGCCGCGGCTGCGCGTCTACTACTACCGCGCGCTCGACGCCGAGCCCGTCATCCCGTTCCAGGAGCAGGTGATCCACCAGGACGCGCACCTGCTGGTGGTCGACAAGCCGCACTTCCTGCCGGTCACGCCGGTCGGCAAGTACGTGCAGCAGAGCCTGCTGGTGCGGCTCAAGCGGGCGCTCGGGCTCGACCATCTGGCGCCGCTGCACCGCATCGACCGCGAGACCGCGGGCATCGTGCTGTTCTCGGTGCAGCCGGCAGGGCGCGGCCCCTACAGCGCGCTGTTCGCCGAGCGCGCCGTCCACAAGCGCTACGAGGCGATCGTCCCCTGGCAGGCCGGGCGCGCACTGCCGGCCGTGCGCCACAGCCGGCTCGCGCCCGACCAGCATTTCATGCGCATGGCCGAGGTCGCCGGCGAGCCCAATGCCGAGACCCACTTCGAGCTGCTGGAGGCACGCGGCGACTGGGCGCGCCTCGGCCTGTCGCCGTTCACCGGCCGCCGCCACCAGCTGCGGGTGCACTGCGCAGCGCTCGGCATGCCGATCCGCAACGATGCGATCTACCCGGTGCTGTTGCCGGAAGGCAGCGACGACATCGACCATCCGCTGCAGCTGCTGGCGCGCGAGATCTCCTTCGTCGACCCGATGACCGGCGCCGAGCGGCGATTCACGAGCCTGCGTTCGCTCGCCTTGCCGGCCTGAACTGGCGCCAAGGTGACGCCCGCCGACGCCGGGCCGCACTAAGCTCGCGAAAGCCGCATCGTCCGGCACCCGCACCGAACACCCAGGAGACACACCGCATGGACACCACCCAACTCTTCTCGCTCAAGGGCCGCACCGCGCTCATCACCGGCGGCTCGCGCGGCATCGGCCGGATGATCGCCGAGGGCTTCCTGGCCCAGGGCGCCCGCGTCTACATCTCGGCGCGCAAGGCCGCGGCCTGCGACCAGACCGCCAAGGAGCTGTCGGCCTTCGGCCACTGCGTCTCGCTGCCGGCCGACGTCTCGACCTTGCAGGGCGCGCAAGCGCTGGCCGATGCCTATGCGAAGCACGAAGGCTCGCTCGACATCCTGGTCAACAACGCCGGCGCGGCCTGGGGCGCGCCCTACGCCGAGTTCCCCGAGAGCGGCTGGGACAAGGTGGTCGACCTGAACCTCAAGACGCCCTTCTTCCTGACCCAGGCACTGACGCCGATGCTCAAGAAGGCGGCCACCGACCACCTGGCCAAGGTCATCAACATCGCCTCGATCGACGGCATCTCGGTCAATCCGCAGGAAACCTATTCGTACGCCGCCAGCAAGGCCGGCCTGATCCAGCTCACGCGCCGCATGGCGCTGCGCCTGGCGCAGGACCGCATCGTGGTCAGCGCGATCGCGCCAGGCGCCTTCGCGTCGGACATGAACAAGGACGCACGCGACCATGGTGAAGAGGTGAAGGCGCGCATTCCGGCCGGCCGCATCGGCGAGCCCGAGGACATGGCAGCGGCCGCGATCTACCTGGCTTCGCGGGCCGGCGACTACGTGATGGGGTCGACGCTGGTGGTGGACGGCGGCGTCACCCACGCACGGTAGCCGGCTTGCTTCCTACCAGCGCGGCACCGGCTCGTCCTTGAGCTGCCTGCGCATCTGCTGGTAGTCGGGCATCACGCTTTCCACCGTGTCCCAGAAGCGCGGGCTGTGGTCCATCACGCGCAGGTGGCTCAATTCGTGGGCCACCACGTAGTCGATCACCGACATCCTGAAATGCACCAGCCGCCAGTGCAGCCGGATCGCGCCATCGGCGCTGGCGCTGCCCCAGCGGGTCGAGGCGTTCGACAGCGACAGCTTGTTCCAGGTCACGCCCAGGCGCGGCGCGAAATGATCGAGCCGCTCGATGAAGATGCGCCGCGCCTGGCGCATCAACCAGGCTTGTGCGGCGTCGCGGATCTGTGGCGCGCCGGCGTTCTTGGCCAGCGCCAGGCGAAGCACCGGGGCCCCGCCACCCTCGGCCCCGGCGTCGAGCACACCCCCCACGCCGTCGAAGGCATGGTGCGGATCGAGCGCGACCCTGACTTGCTGGCCGAGGAACGGGAAAGCGACGCCGTCCTGCCATTCGATGCGTGCCGATTCCAGCCGCGCATGGCGCTGCTGGGTCTCGGCCAGCTTGCGCAGGATCCAGTCGCCTTTTTCCCGGACGGCGGCATCGACGTCGCGCAGTGCCACCCAGCGCGGCGCCCGCACCGACAGTCCCTCGGCGCCGACCAGGAAGCCGATGGTGCGCCGCTTGCCGCGGGTGAATTCGTAGGCGACACGGGCATTGCCCAGCGTGACCTCGCGGGTGGCGCGCGGGTGCACGAAGCTGGCGGGGCTCACCGCGTCGGCCAGCGTGATGGCCGGCGCGTGCGGCCCGGCGGGCGCCGGCAGCGGCGCCGGTTCGTCGATCGACGCATCGAACAGGTCGAGCGTGAACTGCAGCAGGCCGCGCATGGTCAGGCCATCAGGCGGTGGTCGACGCCGCAGGCGCGGCTTCCGGCACATAGGCGTCGGGGTCGAGCCGGTGCATCTCGGCCTCGATCCAGGCCTCGACCTCGCGCATCAGCTCGTCGGGCTTGCGGCCGACGCTCGAGATGGCCGGACCGATCGACACATCGACCACGCCCGGGCGCTTGATGAAGGCTTTGCGCGGCCAGACCTTGGCCGAGGTCACGGCGATCGGCACCACCGGCACGCCGGTCTCGCAGGCCAGCCGCGTGCCGCCGCTCTTGTAGTGGCCCTTCTGGCCGCGCGGAATCCGCGTGCCTTCGGGAAACATGATGATCCAGATCCCCTGCGCGAGCAGCTTGCGGCCCTGCACCACGACCTTGTTGAAGGCCTGCGTGCGCTGGCTGCGGTCGATGTGGATCATGTCGAGCCGCGCCATCGCCCAGCCGAAAAAGGGCACGTAGATCAGTTCCTTCTTGAACACGAAGGCCAGCGGGTGAGGCATCAGCGTGGGCATGAGGAAAGTCTCGTAGGTCGACTGGTGCTTCACGAGCAGGATGCAGCCGGCCAGCTTGTCGGTCGGCAGGTTCTCCATGCCGGTGACGCGGGTTCGAATGCCCAGCAGCACGCGGGCGCCGCCGATCGCCCAGTTGAGCCATGTCACGGCCATCCAGTACAGCGGGATGCCGCGCTTCCAGAGCGAGTTGACGCACATGATGATCCCCCAGGGGACCACGGTGACGAGCATCCACAGGGCGTGGATCAGGGAACGCAAAAAATCCATCAGACAGCCACTTTCAGCGCCGCGCGCGCTTCGCGCTCCAGCAGGAAATCGACGAAGGCCGCGAGGTCGTCATGCACGCGGGTGTTCGGCGGGTATTCGGGGGGCAGCGGCACGCCGCGGCAGGCCTGGCCCATGCCGGTCAGCAGCAGGTGCGGCTCGCAGCCCGCGGCCGCGCCGGCCTGCAGGTCGCGCAGGTTGTCGCCCGCGGTCGGCACGTTGGCGAGGTCGACGCCGTAGCGCTCGCCGATCTGCAGGAACAGGCCCGGCTTGGGCTTGCGACAGTCGCAGCCTTCGTCGGGGCTGTGCGGACAGTAGAACACCGCATCGACCCGGCCGCCCACGGCCGCCAGCATCTTGTGCATCTTGGCGTGCATCGCGTTGAGCGAAGCGACATCGAACAGCCCGCGCCCGAGGCCCGACTGGTTGGATGCGATCACCACGTGCCAGCCCGCATGGTTGAGCCGCGCCACCGCCTCGAGCGCGCCGGGCAGCGGCGTCCATTCGAGGTCGCTCTTGACGAAGTCCTCGCGGTGGACGTTGAGGGAGCCGTTGCGGTCGAGGATGACGAGTTTCATGGTGAGGGGATGTCCTTCAGGGCTTCCAGCGCACGGCGCTCGGCCCATTCGACCACATGCTGAACGGGGTAGCGGCCAGCGTCCAGCAACCGAATGCGCGCATACAACACGGCTGGATCGATCAGGCCGTGCGCTAGAAGCGTACGCACATAGTCGGCATCCTTGTCGCGGCCTGCCACGCACTTGGAGACGGCAAGGTCATGGATCTCGGGGCAGATTGCGGTGAGGTCGCCCAGATAGTGAAGCGTTTGCCGTTGTTGCCAATCCGGCGGCATCACCGCCGTTTCCGGGCCCACACCATCGGCATGAAAACCGTGCGTGTCGTGGAACATCGACAACGCCCCGATCGCGCCATCGATCAGGTCGGCCTTCTCGGGATGCATGGCGGGGTAGAGATCGAGTTCCGTCGACACCAGCAACGAGGGAGGAATCGTGTCCAGGAGCAACAGGATGGCCTGGCTGCCGACCAGCACGAAAGATTTCTCTTTCGTGATGTCCGCAGCCGCGCGCAGCACATGCTCCAGTTCGGTCAGCTGCATGGTTCAGAGTCCCGAAGCGCGCCGCACTTCCTCGCGCTCTTTGGGCGAGAGGACGAACCCCAGCGGCGACGCATTTCGCAAGGTCGCGGCCCGCTCATCTTCAGCACAAACGGCGCGCTCGACTTCATCCACTCCACCTTCCAGCAGCCTCGCCCATTGATCGAGGTAGGCATCCGAACGAGTCTCCCCGCGCTGCTGCCGCCATCTCTGCAACGTGCCGCGTGCTTGCTCGAGCAAGCGCGCGTCCCCCCTCAGGCGCGCGATCGCCTGCCGGTGAAAGGCCAGCGTGAAGCGATCGATCTGTTGCGGAGTCGGCATGGGGAGATGGTGGTGGTGCAGCCCGCGATGGTCAAGCCGCCAGCCGTTCCAGCTGCGCCACCCGGTTCATCGCCGCATGCAGCAGCATCAGCAGCCCGAGCCGGTTCAGCCGCAGGTCGGCCTGCTCGGCATTGACCATCACGCCGTCGAAGAAGGCGTCGACCGGCCCGCGCAGCGCCGCCAGCGTCTGCAGCGAGGCGGTGTAGTCGCCCTTCTCGAACTGGGCGTCGGCCACCGGCACCACTTCGCGCATCGCGGCGTGCAGCGCCTTCTCGGCCGGTTCCTTCAGCAGCAGGTCGCTGACGTGTGCATCGGCCTCGGGCGACTTCTTGAGGATGTTGCCGATGCGCTTGTTGGCGGCGGCCAGCGCCGGTGCTTCCGGCAGCGCGGCAAAGGCGCGCACCGCCGCCAGCAGCTTGGGCACTTCGCCGAGCCGCTGCGGGCGCGGGGCCAGCACGGCATCGACTTCCTGCGCGCTGGCGCCCTGCTCGCGCAGGCTGCCGGAGAGCCGGTCGTAGATGAAGGCCTCGAGGGCGTCGGTGGGATCGTTCAGCGCCAGCTCCCCGCCCTTCGGCGCATGGAAGGCGGCGAAGCCACTGCCCAGCACCGCGCGCAGGTCGAGCGGCAGGTGACGCTCGACCAGCATGCGGATCACGCCCAGCGCATGGCGGCGCAGCGCGAACGGATCGCGGTCGCCGGTCGGCAGGTTGCCGATGCCGAACATGCCGACCAGGGTCTCGAGCTTGTCGGCCAGGGCGACCACGACGCCGACCGGATTGCGCGGCAGTTCGTCGCCCGCGAAGCGCGGCTTGTAGTGGTCTTCGATCGCGTCGGCCACCGCGGCGTCGAGGCCGTCGTGCAGCGCGTAGTAGCGGCCCATCGTGCCCTGCAGCTCGGGGAATTCGCCGACCATGTCGGTAACCAGGTCGGCCTTGGCCAGCTGCGCGGCCTGCGTGGCCTGGCGCGCCAAGGTGGCGTCGCCGAGCTGCTCGGCCAGCGCGCGCGCGATGCGCATCACGCGCTCGACCCGCTCGCCCTGGGTGCCGAGCTTGTTGTGATAGACGACCTTGGCCAGCGATTCGACCCGCGAGGCCAGCGACCTCTTGCGGTCCTGGTCGAAGAAGAACTTGGCGTCGGCCAATCGCGGGCGCACCACGCGCTCGTTGCCGCCGATGACCGCGCTGGCGTCGTCGGGGCGGATGTTGCTGACCACCAGGAACTTGTTGCTGAGCTTGCCCGAGGCATCGAGCAGCGGGAAGTACTTCTGGTTGGCCTTCATCGTGAGGATCAGGCACTCCTGCGGCACGTCGAGGAACTCGCGTTCGAATTCGCACACCAGCACATTGGGTCGTTCGACCAGTGCCGTGACTTCGTCGAGCAGCGCGTCGTCGTCGATCGGCTGCATGCCGCCACCGACCTTCACGGCCGCTTCGGCCAGCTGGCGCGCGATCTCGAGCCGGCGCGCCTCGAAGCCCGGGATGACCGCGCCCTGCTCGCTCATCTGCCCGGCATAGCTGTTGGCGTCGCGCAGCTCGATCGGATCGACCGCCGCCTCGAAGCGATGGCCGTGCGTCTGCCGGCCGGCCGTCAGGCCGAGCGCGGCGACCGGCACGACCGCGTCGCCGTGGAGCGCCACCAGGCCGTGCGCCGGCCGCACGAAGCTGACGCTGGTCCAGCCCGGCAGTTCGCAGTTGGTCTCGAGCTGGTAGCTCATGACCTTCGGGATCGGCAGCTTGGCGATCGCCTCGGCCAGCGACTTCTGCAGCCCCTCGGCCAGGGTCGCACCCTTGGCGGTGCTCTGGAAGAACAGCGCCTCGGCCTTGCCGTCCATGGCACGTTGCAACCCCGGCACCGCGCCGGCGTCGGCGCCCAGCGCCGCCAGCCGCTTGAGCAGCGCGGGCGTGGCCTGGCCCGCGGCGTCGAGGCCCACCGTCACCGGCATGAGCTTCTGCGAAACCGCCTTGTCGGCGGCCTGCGCCAGCACGTTCGTCAGGTGCGCGGCCAGTCGCCGCGGCGAGGCATAGGCCGTGAGCACCGAACCGGCATCGGCCAGCCCCTGGGCGATCAGCTGGTCGCGCAGCACCGTGGCGAAGGCGTCGCCGAGCTTCTTCAGCGCCTTGGGCGGCAGTTCCTCGACGAACAGTTCGACGAGCAGGTTGTTGTTCGTGGTCATCGCTCAGGCCGCCTTCTTCGTCATCTGTGCAACCCACTCGCGCGGCGCCATCGGGAAACCGAGCCGCTCGCGGCTCTCGTAGTAGCTCTGCGCGACGCTGCGCGCGAGGTTGCGGATGCGGCCGATGTAGGCGGCGCGTTCGGTCACGCTGATCGCGCCGCGCGCGTCCAGCAGGTTGAAGCTGTGGGCCGCCTTGAGCACCTGCTCGTAGGCCGGCAGCGCAAGCTGCACCTCCATCAGGTGCTTCGCCTGCTTCTCGTGCGCGGCGAAGGCGGTGAACAGGAAGTCGGCGTCGCTGTGCTCGAAGTTGTAGGTCGACTGCTCGACCTCGTTCTGATGATAGACATCGCCGTAGCTGATGCCCGGCGCCCACTCCAGGTCGTAAATACTCTCTTTGCCCTGCAGGTACATCGCCAGGCGTTCCAGCCCGTAGGTGATCTCGCCCGTGATCGGCTTGCAGTCGATGCCGCCGACCTGCTGGAAGTAGGTGAACTGGGTCACCTCCATGCCGTTGAGCCAGACCTCCCAGCCCAGGCCCCAGGCGCCGAGCGTCGGATTTTCCCAGTCGTCCTCGACGAAGCGGATGTCGTTCTTCTTCAAGTCGAAGCCGAGCGCCTCGAGCGAGCCCAGGTAGAGCTCGAGGATGTTGCTCGGCGCCGGCTTCAGCACCACCTGGTACTGGTAGTAGTGCTGCAGCCGGTTCGGGTTCTCGCCGTAGCGGCCGTCCTTGGGGCGGCGGCTCGGCTGCACATAGGCGGCCTTCCAGGGCTCGGGGCCGAGCGCGCGCAGGAAAGTGGCGGTGTGCGAGGTGCCGGCGCCGACCTCCATGTCGTAGGGCTGCAGGAGCGCGCAGCCCTGGGTATCCCAGTAGGCTTGGAGCTTGAGAATGATCTGTTGGAAAGTCAGCATGGTGGGCCTGGTGGCCGCAGGAGGGCGAAGCGCCCGCCGAGGCGGCGAACCGGCCATTTTACGAGCCACAACCCGACCGGAGGATTCGCCCCGCGCCAGCCGGGGCGTGTTCGTGAAATACCGCGGAACCAGCTCCGCCGGGCCGCAGGTATTGCCCCCCGGCCAGGGGGGTGGGCGCCCGGACACGAAGTGCCGGGCAACTTGGGGGCGAGTCAATACTCCCAGAAGATCCGTTGCAGTTCCTTGGTGTCTTTGGTCTTGGTCAGCGCCACCATCGTCAGGATCCGCGCCTTCTGCGGCCGCATGTCGTGCGCCACCACCCAGTCGTACTTGTCGTCCGGCTGCTCGGCGTTGCGGATCACGAAGCCGTCCGGCACCCGCGAGCTGCGGATCACCAGGATGCCGTCGGCGCGCACCTTCTGCAGCACCGGCACGATCCGGTCGGCCACCGAGCCGTTGCCGGTGCCGGCATGCACCAGCGCCTTGATGCCGCTGGCGGCCAGGGCGTTGATGGCGGTGGGGGCCACGCCTTCGTAGCCCAGCGCGATCTCCACCGGGGGCAGCGCGTCGATGCTGTCGATGTCGAACTCCGACTGCATCGTGTGGCGCTTCACGGGCGCGCGGAACCAGTAGTTCCGGCCCTCCACGATCATGCCCAGCGGACCCCACTGGCTCTTGAAGGCCTCGGTCTTGATGTTGACCGTCTTGCTGACGTCGCGGCCGCTCTGGATCTCGTCGTTCATCGTGACCAGCACGCCTCGACCGCCGGCATCCTTGCTGGCCGCGACGTTGACCGCGTTGAACAGGTTCAGCGCGCCGTCGGCCGACAGCGCGGTGCCCGGACGCATCGAGCCGACCAGGATGATCGGCTTGGCCGTGTGGACCGTCAGTGTGAGGAAGTAGGCGGTCTCTTCCAGCGTGTCGGTGCCGTGGGTGATCACGATGCCGTCGACGTCGGGTTGCTTCGACAAGGCGGAAACGCGCTTGGCCAGGGTCAGGAGGTTGTCGTTCGTGAGGCTTTCGGAGGCGACCTGGAACACCTGCTCGCCGCGCACGTTCGCCACCTTGGACAGTTCGGGCAGGCCCGCGATCAGCTTGTCGACCGGCACCTTGGCGGCCGAATAGGTCGCGCTGTTGACGGCCGAGGCACCGGCCCCGGCGATGGTGCCGCCGGTGGCCAGGATCACGACGTTGGGCAGCGACTGGGCCTGCGCGATGGCGGCTGCGGCCAGCAGCGCGGCGGCGCCCGCCAGGCGGCGGAAGCGGGAAGCGAAGTACATGGAGACTCCTTTGGGAGGTGTGGTGCGGAGGGCCGAAAAGATACCGGATCGCGGCCGTTCCGGCGCAGGCCGCCGATGCCGTGCACGCATGCGGTCATGCCGCCGGCCGCACACCGTGGCGCAGCAAGATCCGGGCAAGCGCTACCATCCCCGGCGGCACCCGCCGAAAACGATGACCTCCGAGACCTACTCTTCCGAGTCCCCGGCCGCGCAGCAGATGCCGGCCCCCAGCGGCCCGCTGTCGCGCGCGCGGCCCGGGCGCGAGCGCATCCTGGCCGCGATCCGCAGCGCGGCCATCGCCGAGTTCAGCCTGCACGGCCTCAAGGGCGCCTCGACGCAGGCGATCGCCGCCCGCGCCGGGCTCACCAAGCCCCAGCTGCACTACTACATCCCCGGCAAGGAAGAGCTCTACGAGGAGCTGCTGATGCAGGTGCTGCACGACTGGAAGGTGGTGTTCTCGTTCGAGGACCACGCCGGCGCGCCCGGCGCGGTGCTGGGCGACTACATCCGCAAGAAGCTCGACCACGCCTTCGACAACCCCGAGATCTCGCGGATCTTCACCCGCGAGGTGCTCGACGGCGGCCGCAACCTCGAGCGCTACTGGCCCAACGCCAGGCTCTGGACGCAAAAGAAGGTCGACATCATCAACGGCTGGATCGCGCGCGGCCTGATGCGCCCGCTCGACGCCCGGCTGCTGCTGATGCACATCTGGGCCATGACCCAGAGCTATGCCGACTACGCGCTGCAGACGCGCGTGATGCTCGGCCTGCCGCCCGACGCGCCGATCGACCGCGAGCCGATCGCGCGAGAGTTGGTCGCCTTCGTCCTCGGCGGCTGCGGCATCAAGCCCTAGCCTTTCCCCCGCCTGCTCGCCGGACGTCCCGCTTTTGGTGCGGAGGCCCTGGCACGTCGCTTGCATAACCTGACCACTTGCTCTGATTAAGCGGTCAAACACACACCATGCGAGTGCTCGTCGTCTATTGCCACCCGGTCGAAACCAGCTTCCATGCGGCGCTGCACCAGGAGGTGCTGCGCAACCTGCGCGCCGCCGGCCATGAGGTCGATGACTGCGACCTCTATGCCGAGGGCTTCGACCCGGTGCTGTCGCGCGAGGAGCGCCTGGGCTACCACGAGGTGCCGAGCAACCAGTTGCCGCTGAAGCGCCATGTCGAGCGGCTGCAGTGGGCCGAGGGCATCGTGTTCTGCTTCCCGACCTGGTGCTTCGGCCTGCCGGCGATGCTGAAGGGCTATTTCGACCGCCTCTTCATGCCCGGCGTCGCCTTCGACCTCAGCGACCCGAAGAACGTCAAGCCGATGCTCACCAACATCCAGCGCATCTCGGCCGTCGTGACCTACGGCCGCCCGCGCTGGGTCGCCTGGTACATGGGCGACCCGCCGCGCAAGATCGTCACGCGCTACATGCTTCGCCTCACCGGCAAGCAGGCGCGAGTCGACTACCACGCCCACTACCACATGAACGTGGCGACCGAGCCGCAGCTCAAGCGCTTCATGCAGCGCGTCGGCAGCGCGATGGCGCGCTTCGCCTGATCCCTTCCCGTCACAGGACTCCCATGCTCCACGGCTATATCCCGCCCCACCGCTTCCTGCCCTACCTGAGCTGGACCGAGATCGACGCGCTGCCCGACCGCGAGAACACCGTCATCGTGCTGCCCTGCGGCGCCATCGAGCAGCACGGCCCGCACCTGCCCTGCTCGGTCGACAGCGTCATCGCCTCGGGCGTGATGGGCAAGGCCCTCGAACGCCTGCCGCCCGAGGTGCGGGCCTTTGCCCTGCCGACCATCACCTACGGCAAGTCGGAAGAGCACCTGCACTTTCCCGGCACCATGACCTTGACCGGCACCACCCTGCTCTCGACCGTGATCGAGATCGGCGAGTCGGTCTACCGCTCGGGCTTTCGCAAGCTGCTGTTCGCCAACGGCCATGGCGGCCAGCCGCAGGTGCTGGAGATGGCGGCCCGCGAGCTGCGGCTGCGCCATGGCGACTACGTGGTCGTGCCGCATGGCGTGTCGCGGCTGCCGAGCGCGGCCAGCAAGCAGGTGAGCGACCAGGAAAAGCGCCTCGCGATGCACGCCGGCCATTCGGAGACGGCGCTGATGCTCGCGCTGGCGCCCGACACGGTGCACATGGAGCGCGCCGCCGCCAATTTCCCGCCGCCGTTCCCGATCAAGCTGCTGTCGCCCGATGGCCGCCCGGCCTGTGCCTGGACCGCGCGCGATTTCGGCCCCAGCGGCGTCATCGGCGATCCGACCAGCGCCACCCGCGAGCAGGGCGAGGAGATCCTCGACACCCTGGCCGCAAGCTGGGTGCAGGCGTTGACCGAGCTGCACGCCCTGCGCTGGGTGGTGCGCGACGAAGCCACCTGGGGCCGCGGCCACGAACAGGGCTTCATCCAGACCGCCGCCGGCCTCCCCGCCTGAGGCCCGCTCCTTGCATCCGATTCCGCTTCGATCCCAACCCCACAGAGAGGTCCCCACCATGCGCCTTCCCCTCGCCCTCCGTCTCGCCCCCCTGGCCGCGGCCCTCGCGCTGGCCGTCGCCGCGCCGGCCCAGGCCCAGGACAAGTTCACCTACATGACCAACTGGTACGCGCAGGCCGAGCACGGCGGCTTCTACCAGGCGGTCGCCCAGGGCATCTACAAGAAGTACGGCCTCGACGTCACGATCAAGATGGGCGGCCCGCAGGTCAACATCACGCAGATGATGGCCGCCGGACAGGCCGACTGCATCATGGGTTCGAGCGACATCCAGATGATGCAGGTGCGCGAAGGCGGCGTGCCGGTGGTCAACGTGGCGGCCTTCTTCCAGAAGGACCCGCAAGTTCTGATCGCGCACGACGACGTCAAGAAGTTCGAGGACCTCAAGGGCAAGACGATCCTGATCGGCGCCCAGGCCAATCGCGGCTACTGGCCCTGGCTGAAGGCCAAGTTCGGCCTCACCGACGAACAGACGCGCCCCTACACCTTCAACATCCAGCCCTTCGTCGCCGACAAGAACACGGCGCAGCAGGGCTACCTGACCTCCGAGCCCTATGCGATCCAGAAGGCCGGCGTGAAGAGCACCGTGCTGATGTTCAGCGACCACGGCTTCCCGGCCTATGCGACCACGGTCTCGTGCATGGACAAGACCGTGAAGGAGCGCAACAAGCAGGTGGCGGCCTTCGTCAAGGCCTCGGCCGAAGGCTGGAAGAGCTACCTCAATGATCCGGCGCCCGCCAATGCGCTGATCAAGAAGGACAACCCCAACATGACCGACGACCAGCTCGCCTACAGCGTCGCCAAGCTCAAGGAGATGGGCATGGTCACCGGCGGCGACGCGGCCACGCAGGGCATCGGCGTGATCACCGATGCGCGCACCAAGGCCAGCTACGACTTCCTGGTCTCGGCCAAGCTGCTCGACCCGGCCAAGGTCGAGATCGCCAAGACCTACACCACTGAATTCGTGAAGGACGCGAAGGTCCTGCCCTGACACACCGGGCGCCTCGGCGCCCCTCTCGAAAGGCTTTGCATGAACGACACCGAATCCGCCGCCTACACGCTGCCGGCGCAGCCCCGGCTCACTGTCCCCGCCGTCGAGGTCCTGTCCGCCGAGAAGACCTATCCGAACGGCACCCAGGCGCTGCTGCCGGTGGACCTCCGGATCGCCGAGGGCGAATTCGTCACCCTGCTCGGCCCCTCGGGCTGCGGCAAGAGCACCTTGCTCAAGATGGTGGCCGGAATGCTCGAGCCGACCGACGGCCGTCTGTTGGTCTGGCGCAAGCCGGTGGCGCAGATCGACGAGAGCGGCCGCCGCATGGCCTTCGTGTTCCAGTCGCCGACGCTGATGCCCTGGGCCAGCGTGCGCACCAATGTGCGGCTGCCGCTCGATCTCGCCGGCGTGCCGCGCAAGGAGGCGGAAGACCGTGTCGCCGAAGCGCTCGAACTGGTCGGCCTGGACAAGTTCGCTTCGGCCTTGCCGCGCGCCCTGTCGGGCGGCATGCAGATGCGGGTGTCGATCGCGCGCGGCCTGGTGACGCAGCCCGACCTGCTCCTGATGGACGAGCCCTTCGGCGCGCTCGACGAGATCACGCGCCACAAGCTCGACGCCGAGCTGCTGGAGCTGTGGCAGAAGAAAAAACTCACGGTGATCTTCGTGACGCATTCGATCCATGAGGCGGTGTTCCTGTCGAGCCGTGTCGTGATGATGGCCGCGCGGCCGGGCCGCGTGGTCGAGCAGTTCGGCATCGACGAGCCCTATCCGCGCCGTGCCGACTTCATGGTGTCGCCGCAGTTCAGCCGCTACGCCAAGACCTTGCAGGACAGCCTGCTGCGCGCCAGCAGCGCGCACGACGAGGTGCAGGCATGAGCGCCGCCCGGCCGCCCGAAGGCGCTCGCGCGGCAGTGCGCAGCACGGAGGCTTCTCTATGAGCGCATTGGCACCGACAACCGCCGCGGGAACGACGACGATGACCTCCTCCGCAACGCCAGCTAGGGCGCGCCCGGCGCCGACGCCCACGCTGAAGAAGCAACCGGCCCGCATTCCGCTGCTCCAACAGCCGCACGTCCAGCGCGTCATGTATCCGCTGCTGGTCGGCGTGGTGCTGATCGGGCTCTGGCAGGGCCTGGTGACGGCGATGGAGCTGCCGCCCTACCTGGTGCCCTCGCCCTACCTGATGATGCAGACGCTGGTCACCGACTGGGTGCCGCTCGGCATGGCCTTGATGGTGACGCTCAAGATCACCGTGCTGTCCTTCGTGGTCGCGACCATCGCCGGCGTTCTGATCTCCTTCCTGTTCGTGCAGAGCAAGCTGATCGAGACCGCGCTGTTCCCCTATGCGGTGCTGCTGCAGGTGACGCCGATCGTCGCGGTGGCGCCGCTGATCATCATCTGGGTCAAGAACCCGACCGCCGCGATGGTGGTCTGCGCCGCGCTGGTGGCGCTGTTCCCGATCATCAGCAACACCACGCTCGGCCTGCGCAGCATCGATCCCGACCTGCAGAGCTACTTCAAGCTCAACCGCGCCACCCGCTGGCAGCAGCTGGTGCGCCTGCGCATCCCGAGCGCGCTGCCCTACTTCTTCGGCGGCCTGCGCATCTCGAGCGGGCTGGCGCTGATCGGCGCCGTGGTGGCCGAGTTCGTCGCCGGCACCGGCGGCTCGGGTGCCGGCCTGGCCTACCAGATCCTGCAGGCCGGCTTCCAGCTCAACATCCCGCGCATGTTCGCGGCCCTGCTGCTGATCTCGCTGACCGGCGTCGCGCTGTTCGTGCTGATGGCCTGGCTCACCAAGCTCGCGCTCGGCTCCTGGCACGCGAGCGAACTCTCCCAAGACTGATTCCGATGAACGCACCCATGACCTCCATCGAGCGCCTGCACCTCGAACTGCCCGAACTCGACTGGATCACCGACCCGAGCCGCATCGCACGGCTGTCGCAGGACTTCGCCTGGTTCAGCCCGGTGCTCGACCGGCAGCTGAAGGACAAGCGCGCCGACGCCGTCGTGCGCCCGCGCACCGAAGGCGAGATCCGAGCCCTGGTCGGCGCCTGCGCCCGCCTGGGCGTGCCGATCACGATCCGCGGCAGCGGCACCGGCAACTACGGCCAGACCACGCCGCTGGCCGGCGGCGTGGTGCTCGACATGACCGGCTACAACGCGCTGCTGTGGGTGCGCACCGGCGTCGCCCGGGCGCAAGCTGGCATCCGGCTCGGCGAACTCGAGAAGCACACGCGACCCTCCGGCCAGGAGCTGCGCTGCATTCCGTCGACCTACCGCAGCGCGACGCTCGGCGGCCTGTTCGGCGGCGGCTTCGGCGGCGTCGGATCGATCAACTACGGCCCGCTCGGCGCCCCCGGCAACGTGCTCGGCCTGCGCGCGATGACCATCGAGCCCGAGCCGCAGATCGTCGAGCTGCGCGGCGCCGAGGCGCTGCGCATGCACCACCTGTGGGGCACCAACGGACTGGTGCTCGAGCTCGAAGTGGCGCTGGCACCGGCCCATCCCTGGCTCGAGAGCCTGGTGGTGTTTGACGCCTTCGCCCCGGCGCTGGCCTTCGCCGACGCGCTGGCGAACGCCCCCGGCATCGTCAAGCGCGAGGTCGCCTTCTTCGCCAGCCCGGTGCCCGACCACCTGGCGCAGCTGGCCGAGCATCTGCCCAAGGGCTGCCACGCGGTGCTGTCGCTGGTGGCGGAGTCCTCCGAAGACCCGATGCGCGCGCTGGCTGATGCGCACGGCGGCCGCATGACCTACCGGAAGACCGCCGAGGAGGTGAAGAAGAGCAACCGCACGCTGATGGAGTTCACCTGGAACCACACGACGCTGCACGCACTCAAGGTCGACAAGTCGCTGACCTACCTCCAGAGCAGCTTCGTCCCGGGCCGGCACGTGGCGCAGATCACCGAGATGGAGCAGCGCTTCGCCGGCGAGGTCCTGATGCACGTCGAGTTCCTGCGCGGCCTCGACGGCCTCCTCACCTGCAGTGCGCTGCAGCTGGTGCGCTTCACGACCGAGGAGCGGCTGGCCGAAATCATCCGCCTGCATCGCGAGCACGGCGTGCGCATCAACAACCCGCACGTCTTCGTGGTCGAGGACGGCAAGGCCGGCGGCGCATTGCCGCCCGACATCGTCGAGATGAAGAAGCGCTTCGATCCGCGCGGGCTGCTGAACCCGGGCAAGCTGCGCGACTGGCCGGTGAAGCCCTAGCCTGGACGCCGGCGCAGCGCCAGGGTCGCCGCAACGACGGCCAGCGCCAATCCCCACAACGGCCAGAGTCCGAAGCGCGACACCCACACCGCAAACGGCGTGCGCCCGCCCCGCCCTTCGACCTCGGCCTTCAGCACGCCGCGCGTGAGCCGCGGCAGCTCATGCGTCACCCGCCCGCGATGGTCGATGACCACCGTGGCGCCGGTGTTGGTGGCCCGCACCATCGGCCGCTGGAACTCCAGCGCCCGCATGCGCGAGATCGCGAGGTGCTGGTCGATCGCGATCGAGTCGCCGAACCAGGCGATGTTGCTGACGTTCAGCAGCACCGTCGGCGCCTCCTCCGCGCTGCGGAAGTTGGCACCAATCTCGTCGCCGAACAGATCTTCGTAGCAGATGTTCGGCGCGATGCGTTGGCCCAGCCAGACGAAGGGCGCCTGCGCCAGTCCGCCGCTGCGGAAGTCGCCGAGCGGGATGTTCATCATGTCGGTGAACCAGCGGAACAGGCCCGGGATGAATTCGCCGAAGGGCACCAGGTGATGCTTCTCGTAGCGGTAGGGCGCCGCCTCGCCCGGACGGAAACCCAGCACCGCATTGCTGTAGGAGCGGCCATCGCCCATCGGCAGGCCGACGATGGCGGCCTGGGTGCCGCTCGCATAGCGGGCCGCGATCGCGTCCAGGTAGCCCGGCGGCAATTGCGAGGGCAGCAGGGGCAGGGCCGTCTCCGGCGTGATCACCAGCGGCGCGTCGGCATCTCGCAGCTGCGCGCCGTACCACTGCAGCGCGGTCGCGATGCCGCCGCCCGGAATGAACTTCTCGTCCTGCGGAATGTTGCCTTGAAGCAGTGCCACGGTGATGCGGCCGCGCGAACGGGCCGCATCATCGGCCGGCACGCCGCGCGCCAGCGCGATCAGCGCCGGAACGCCGAACAACACCAGCGCCAGCCCGACGGGCAGCGCAAAGGCGCGCCCGCGCGCATGGCGCATGGCCAACGGGACCAGCGTCGCGATGCCGGCAGCGATCGCGCCGATGCCGTAGACACCGACCCAGGGCGCATAGACCGCCAGCGGCCCTTCGACGTGGGCATAGCCGCCCGCGCCCCATGGAAAGCCCGTGAACCAGCTGCCGCGCAGCAGTTCGGCGAGGGTCCACAGCGCGGCGAAGAAGGCCGCCGCGCGCAGCGAGCCCGCCGGGGCGAAGGCCACGTACAGGGCGCAGCCGAGCGCGTAGTAGAGCGACAGCGCCGCCGCCAGCGCGAACACCGCCACGGCGGCCAGCGGCGCCGGCAAGCCGCCATAGGTGTGCATCGAGATGAACAGCCACCAGAAGGTGCCGAAGAGCCAGGCGGTCGCGAACACCCAGCCGAGCAGCCCCGCAGCCCGCCAAGGCCGAGGCCGGGGCCCGGCGGCCGACGCATCACCGCCGACCGGGCGCAGCGCGTCCAGCTGCCAGACCAGCGCGGCCAGCGACAGCAGCTGCAGCCACCACAGCGGCTGGCCGTTCCAGGGCGCGGCCATCGACGCCGCCTGGGCCAGCCCCGCGAGCCCGAAGCCCAGCGCGCGCAACGGGGTTTTCAATCGGCCGAGTCGTCGCCGCGCGCCGGCGAGACCTTGAACCAGCGCACCGCGCCGCCCTTGGTGTGCAGCACGACGAAGTCGAAGGCGCCGAGCGCGTAGTGCTCGCCGCGCTTGGGCACGTGGCCCATCTCGTGCGCGATCAGGCCGCCGATGGTGTCGAACTCCTGGCTCAGCGCCTCGTCGTCGAAGGTGATGCCGAAGGCCTCGGCCACGCGCTCGATCGGCGTGTCGCCCGCCACCCGGTAGGTGTGGTCGGCCAGGCCGAAGATATCGCCCTCGTCCTCGGGGATGTCGAACTCGTCCTCGATCTCGCCGACGATCTGCTCGAGCACGTCCTCGATGGTGATCAGGCCGGCGACGCGGCCGAATTCGTCGATCACCACCGCCAGGTGGTTGCGGTTGCCGCGGAACTCGCGCAGCAGGTCGTTCAGGCCCTTGCTCTCGGGCACGAAGGTCGGCGGCCTCAGCAGCGCGCGGATGTTCAGCCCCGGCGCGCGCTGCAGCTTGAGCAGGTCCTTCGCGAGCAAGATGCCGATGATGTTTTCCTTCTCGCCCTCGTAGACCGGAAAGCGCGAGTGGGCGGTGTCGATCACCAGGTGCAGCAGCGCGTCGTAGGGCGCGTCGATGTTGACCAGGTCCATCCGCGGCGCAGCGACCATCACCTCGCCGGCGGTCATGTCGGCCATGCGCAGCACGCCTTCGAGCATCACGCGCGATTCGGCGCCGATCACGTCATTGTCCTCGGCGTCGGCGAGCGTTTCGATCAGTTCGTCGCGGGAATCGGGCCCGGGATGGATGAATTCGGCGAGCTTCTGAAGAAAGCTGCGCTTGTCTTCGCGTTCGACGGGCGCGCGATCAGGGTGAGGGTCGGCCACTGCAGCAGGGCGGAGTTGGGGAAACGCAAGGATAACCCACCCACGCTATGCGGCTGGAAACCTCTGGGTGAGCGTCAAGCAGCTGATTTGTCTCGCGCGGCGCGCACGCCGCTGCGGATTTCCTGCAGCTCTGCCAGGAACGACCAGAACTGCTTGGCCCGGGTCTTGAGCTGGTAGTCGACCTGCGCAAAGTGCTGCAGCGCAATTTCGCTCATGCGGCTGTCGAAGGTGGCGGCCGGCAGTTCGAGGTGGGCCTCGGACTCGGAGCCGCTGCGCACCACGGTCGCGCCGGCATTGCGCGCGATCTTCAGCATCGCGGCGTTCTCGCTCAGGGCGTGGATGAACAGCATGCCGACGCCTTCGTTGCGCGCCACCACCACGGCGCGCTCGAACAAGCGGGCGCCGTAGCCGCGTCCACGGGCGTGGACGGCCACGGAAACGCCGAACTCGGCGCAGTCCTGCTGCTGGTCGGCAGGTGCAAAGGCCAGGTGGGCCATCGCGATCAATTCGAGCCGGCGGTTGTAGATGCCGAACAGTTCGTCGCGCTCGAAATCGAGCCCGTCGACATAGCGTTGGACTTGTTCATCGGACGCCGCATAGCCGAACCGCAGGTAGCGGTCGTGCTGCGGCAGGGCCAGCAGGTGCTGCGCGATGCGGTCGCGCTCGCGCGGGCCGATCGAACGGATCGGCACCATGACGGGGTGCGGCGCGGCGGCGCGCGGTTGCGCCTCAACCATCGGCGCCTTCAAGAACGAGCCGACGCCGAGTGAGGCTAGAAAGAGGGCCTTGGCGGTAAGCATGCATGGAATATAAGGGTTTTCCCTAAACCCTCAAGGGGACGGGGTCTGCTCCCAGACGATTCAGTGAACAAATTCCGCTCCTGCCTTATCGGCAGCCGACGCACGTTGTTACAGGGGCACGGCCGTGGTCGCCTTGACCCGGTCGAGCACGAAGCTGGTCTTGCAATCCTGGACGCTCGGGTGCTTCAGCAGGGTGTTCATGATGAAACGGCTGTAGTGCGCCATGTCGGCCACGACCACGCGCAGCAGGTAGTCCATCTCGCCCGTCAGCGCCGCGCATTCGACGACCTCGGGCCAAGTTTGCACGCTCGCCCGGAACAAGTCCATCGGGTTGCGCTTGTGGCTCTCGGTGAGCTTCTCGAGCCGCACGTTGAGGTAGGCGGTGAGCCCCAGGCCGACCGCCTCGGGCTTGACCAGGGCGACATAGCGGTCGATCACGCGGCTTTCCTCCAGCCGCTTGACCCGCCGCAGCACGGCGCTGGGCGACAGGCTGACCTGCTCGGCCAGTTGGTCGTAGGTGGCGCGCCCGTCGGCCTGAAGCGTGCGCAGAATTTGCCGATCTATCTTGTCAAGTGCATCCATCGCTAGATTTTTGCACTTTTCCTGCGTCAGATGTCGATTCAATGCCCAATAACGCCGAAATCATGAAGGCCCGCGCTTTTACAGTTCCATACCGACACCGCGCCGCCGCGGCCGCACACTGACTTCCCACGGAGATCACGCCATGAGCACCACCGACACCGCCGCCTTCACCCCCTGGGAGAACCCGATGGGCACCGACGGCTTCGAATTCATCGAGTACGCGGCACCGGACCCGGCCGCCATGGGCCGCGTCTTCGAGCAGATGGGCTTCCGGCCGATCGCCAGGCACCGCCACAAGAACGTGCTGCTGTACCGCCAGGGCACGATCAACTTCATCATCAACTCCGAGCCCGACTCGTTCGCCCAGCGCTTCGCGCGCCAGCACGGCCCCAGCATCTGCGCCATCGCCTTCCGCGTGCAGGATGCCAAGGCGGCCTACGAGCGCGCGATCGGCCTCGGGGCCTGGGGCTTCGCGCCCGGCGCCGGCCCGGGCGAGCTCAACATCCCGGCGATCAAGGGCATCGGCGACAGCCTGATCTATTTCGTCGACCGCTGGCGCGGCAAGAACGGCGCGGCACCCGGCGACATCGGCAACATCGGCTTCTACGACGTCGACTTCGAGGCGCTGCCGGGCCTCTCGGCGGTCGAGGCGCTGGCGCCCGAGGGCCATGGCCTGACCTACATCGACCACCTGACCCACAACGTGCACCGCGGGCGGCTCAAGGAGTGGGCCGATTTCTACGAGCGCTTGTTCAACTTCCGCGAGATCCGCTACTTCGACATCGAGGGCCAGGTCACGGGCGTCAAGAGCAAGGCCATGACCAGCCCCTGCGGCAAGATCCGCATCCCGATCAACGAGGAAGGCAACGAGAAGGCCGGCCAGATCCAGGAGTACCTCGACAGCTACCGCGGCGAGGGCATCCAGCACATCGCGATGGGCTCGCGCGACCTCTTCCACACAGTGGACGCGCTGCGGGCCGCGGGCGTGAAGCTGCTCGACACCATCGACACCTACTACGAGCTGGTCGACAAGCGCATCCCGGGCCATGGCGAAGACGTGGCGGCGCTCAAGCAGCGCAAGATCCTGGTCGACGGCAAGAAAGGCGCGCTGCTGCTGCAGATCTTCAGCGAGAACCAGCTCGGGCCGATCTTCTTCGAGTTCATCCAGCGCAAGGGCGACGACGGCTTCGGCGAAGGAAACTTCAAGGCGCTGTTCGAGAGCATCGAGCTCGACCAGATTCGCCGCGGGGTGCTGGCCGCCGCACAATAGGCGCCCCGATCCCACCTGGAGCCTCCATGCGCCTGCCGACGTCGTCCCCGCTTCGTTCCCTCCCCTGGATCACGGCCGCGGCGCTGGTGCTCGGAGGCTGCGCCACGGCGCCACCCCAGGCGGCGCCGGTGTCCCGCCTGGACGCCGTGCAGAAGGCCGGCGTGCTGCGCATCTGCACGCCGGGCGACTACAAGCCCTTCAGCTTCCAGAAGCCGGACGCGGGCTACGAGGGCATCGACGTCGACCTCATGACAGGCTTCGCCGCCAGCCTCAACGCCCGGCCGGAGTGGGTCAAGACCAGCTGGGCCAACCTGATGCCCGACCTCACTGCGGCCAAGTGCGACATGGCGGTCGGCGGCATCTCGGTGACCACCGACCGGCAGAAGCTCGCCTTCTTCAGCAGCGCCTACATGGTCAACGGCAAGACGCCGATCGCGCGCTGCGCCGATGCCGCCAAGTACCAGACGGTGGCCCAGATCGACAAGCCCTCGGTGCGCGTGATCTTCAACCCGGGCGGCAGCAACGAGCGTTTCGCGCGCGCCAACTTCAAGCAGGCCAAGCTGACCCTGCACGGCGAGAACGTCACGATCTTCGACGAGATCCTGGCCAACCGCGCCGACGTCTTCGTCACCGAGTCGGCCGAGGCCATCACGCAGCAGAAACTCAAGCCCGGCCTCTGCGCGATCAATCCCGACAAGCCGCTGCAGTACGGCGAGATGGCCTGGCTGCTGCCGCGCGACGACGTCGCCTTCAAGTCCTATGTCGACCAGTGGCTGCACCTGTCGCAGGCCGGCGGCGAGTTCCAGCGCGTGATGGACCGCTGGCTCAAGTAGCGTCGAGCAGCGCCAGGACCTCTCGCCGGACGGGGGCGTCGAAGGCCAGCTCCACATGGCCACGGCCGGCGGCGAGCCGGTTGTCCGCACCCGGCAAGGTTGCCACCGAGGTCGGGAACACGATGTTGTCGCTGTTCGAATACCAGCAGCTGAAGGGCACCTGCTGCACGCTCGTGCGCTCGCCGTCGATGCGTTGCAGCCACTCGCCACCCATCCGCATCTGACGGCCGTTGGCCGTGCGTCCGAAGCGCGCCAGCCAGGTGCCGCGATGCGGCGTGCCGAGGGTAGCGATGCGATGCACCCGCGCGCCGTCGGCATCGCGCAGCCAGGCCCGGGCCGCGAGCCCGCCCATGCTGTGGCAGATCAGGAGCGGCGGCTGGCCGGTCGCGGCGGTCACGCGCACGATGGCGGCATCGATGGTCTGCACGTAGCGGTCGATCGAGCCGAAGACCGGCTCGAGGTCGACCGCGACGAAGGCCCGGTCGGCGGCGCGGAGTTCGCGCAGCCAGGGCGTCCAGAACGCGCGATTGCCGACGAAGCCGTGCACCAGCACGACGCCCCGCCGCCCTGACTGCGGCAGGTGGTCCGGAATGGCGCGCCACCGAAAGGGCTGGTACCAGGCGAAGACGCGCGGTGCCGCGATGCTCTCGGCCAGCCAGGCCTTGAAGAACTGCCAGGCGCTGGCACGCGGCAGCGGGTCGCTTTCATCGACGCGCCAGGCCAGCACGAACTCGAACGCGAGGAAGACCGCGTGCGAGCCGCTCAGCACCAGCAGTCCCGCGATCGCCGTCGCCGGCGAACGGCTCCACCAGGCCGCGGTCCACGCCACCGCGGCGACCAACCAGGCCAATACCAACCACCGCTGAGCACGAGCAACCATCCGCCAACTATCGCACGCGCGACCCGCGCTCCTAGGACAAGCCCGCTGGCGTCGGGTGGCGGGTCGCTCCGACAATCCGCGCCAAAGGAGATCGAATGCAGACATCAGTGCTTCAGAGTTATCCCGCCGGCGTGCCGCATGAAGTCCATCCCGAGCAGTACGGCTCGCTGGGGCAGTTGTTCGACGAGTCGTTCAAGCGCTACGCCGAGCGTCCCTTCTCGGTCTGCATGGAGCAGTGGATGACCTATGGCGAGGTCGACGTGCTGTCGAAGGCCCTGGGCGCGTGGCTGCAGTCGCTCGGCCTCGAGCCCGGCGCCCGCGTGGCGGTGATGCTGCCCAACGTGCCCCAGTTCGCGGTCACGGTCTGCGGCGTGCTGCGTGCGGGCTACACCTGCGTCAACGTCAATCCGCTCTACACGGCGCGCGAACTCGAACACCAGCTCAGGGACTCGGGCGCCACCGCGATCGTCATCCTCGAGAACTTCGCCACCACGCTCGAGCAGGTGATCGACCAGACCGCGATCAAGCACGTGGCCGTGACCTCGATGGGCGACCTGCTCGGCGGCATGTACGGCGCCTGGATCACCTTCGCCGTGCGCCATCTCGCGAAGATGGTGCCGCCCTACAAGATCGCGCTGTCCAACGGACGCACCGTCACGCCTTTCAAGGACGCGATCGCGGCCGGTCGCGGCCGCACGCTGGCGGCCGATCCGAGCACCCTCGATTCGATCGCGTTCCTGCAGTACACCGGCGGCACCACAGGACTGTCGAAGGGCGCGGTGCTGACCCATCGCAACATCGTCGCCGCCACCCTGCAGGCCGAGGCCTGGTTCACGCCGGCGCTGGGCCGGGCGGGCGACCTGTCCAAGGTCAACAGCATCGCCGCCCTGCCGCTCTATCACATCTTCGCCCTGACGCTGCTCCTGCTCGCGATCCGGCAAGGTTCGCACCTGACGCTGGTGCCCAACCCGCGCGACATCGGCAAGTTCATCGCCGTCCTCAAGAAGCGGCCGTTCCACATGCTTCCCGCAGTGAACACGCTCTTCAATGCCCTGCTGGTCCATCCGGAGTTCAAGAACGTCGACTTCTCGCAGCTGTTCGTCTCGCAGGCCGGCGGCATGGCGGCCTCCGAGGGCACCGCGCGCAAATGGTTCGAGGTCACAGGCTGCCCGATGATCGAAGGCTGGGGCATGAGCGAGACCTGCGCGATCGGCACAAACAACCCGGTCACCAACACCCACTACAGCGGCAACATCGGCCTGCCGCTGCCGGGCATCGAGATCGCCATCAAGGACGACCAGGGCCGCTCGCTGCCGGCGGGCGAGCATGGCGAGCTCTGCATCAAGGGGCCGAACGTGATGGTCGGCTACTACAACCAGCCGGCCGAGACCGCGGCCGCCTTCACGGCCGACGGCTTCATGCGCACCGGCGACATCGCGGTCATGCAGGAAGACGGCTACAGCCGGATCGTCGACCGCAAGAAGGACATGATCATCGTCAGCGGTTTCAACGTCTTCCCGAACGAGCTCGAGAACGTGATCTCGCTGTGCCCCGGGGTGGTCGAGTGCGCCGCCATCGGCGTGCCCGACGAGAAGCAGGGCGAGGCGATCAAGGTCTTCGTGGTCCGCAAGGATCCGGCCCTGACCGAGGAAGCGGTCATGCGCTATTGCCATGACCAGCTCACGGGCTACAAGCGACCGAAGCAGATCGAGTTCCGCGACGCGCTGCCGAAGACCAACGTGGGCAAGATCCTGCGCCGCGAACTGCGCGTGGGCGCGACAGGTTGACATCGGCGACGGAGAGCCTGCCCGCGGGACTTCAGGTCTTCGAGCGCGGCTGGCTGTCGGCCAACACTCTGCTGTTCACCGGCCGTGCGCAGACGGCCGTGGTCGACACAGGCTACGCGACGCATGCGATGCAGACCGTTGCGCTGATCGACGCCGCGCTGGGGCCGCGGCCGCTGGACCTGCTGCTCAACACCCATCTGCACAGCGACCACTGCGGCGGCAACGCCGCGCTGCAGTCGCGACATCCCGGCGTGCGAGCGTTGATCCCGCCCGGCGAAGCTGCGGCCGTGGAGGCCTGGGACGAAGAGGCCTTGAGTTTCAAGGCCACCGGCCAACGCTGCGACCGCTTCCGCTTCGATGGGCTGCTCGCCCCGGGCAGCGAGGTCGTGCTGGCCGATCTCCCGTGGCAGGTCCATGCCGCCAAGGGACACGATCCGCATTCGGTCATCTTGTTCGAGCCCGTCTCGAGGACCCTGATCTCGGCCGATGCGCTCTGGGAGAACGGCTTCGGCGTGGTTTTTCCGGAGCTGTTCGGCGAACCCTCCTTCGACGAGGTCGGGGCCACGCTGGACCTGATCGAGTCGCTCGCACCGTCGCACGTGGTTCCCGGTCACGGGCGCGTCCTCCACGATGCGCCCGCGGCCTTGCGGAAGGCTCGCAGCCGGCTCGAGGGCTTCCAGCGGCAGCCGGTCAAGCATGCGCGCCACGCGCTCAAGGTGCTGCTGAAGTTCAAGCTGCTCGAATGGCAGAGCATCTCGCGCGAAGAATGGGCCGCCTGGCTGGCCGCGACCCCGTATGTCGAGACGGTGCGGGCGCGCTTCTTCCACACCTCGCCATTGGACGACCTTGCCGGGGAAATTCTTGACGAACTCGTGGCCGTCGGTGCGGCGGCCACAGATGGCGCGCGCATTTTCAATCGTTGATTGGCGATTGGCACCCAGCCAATTGAGCCTTGACGCCCGATCCTTTCGCTAGACTTCCGCATCATGCATTTTCATTTCAGACGCGCGGGAGAGGAGGATGCACCAGCCGTGCGCTCGCTGAGCCGAGCTGCGTATGCGAAGTGGGTCCCGGTGATCGGACGCGAGCCTCTCCCGATGAAGGCCAACTATGAAGCGGCTGTTAGGGAACATCTGATCGATCTGCTGGAGGTCGACGGCATGCTCGCGGCCCTGGTTGAGATGATCCCCGAGTCGGAATGGCTGCTAATTGAAAACCTCGCGGTCGCTCCAACGTTTCAGCGCCGCGGTTGTGCACGTATCCTCTTGGAGCGAGCACAGGAAACGGCACTGGCCCTGCGACTCAAAGGACTCCGACTCTTCACGAACAAGTTGTTTGAGTCGAACGTCGATTTATATCTTCGATACGCATTCGCTATCGATCGCGAGGAGCCCTTCATGGGTGGCATCACCGTTTATATGAGCAAATCTCTTACGGCCTGATCGCGAAACGCTGACATCCTGACTTTAGCGCGCGCTTGCTGATTGGCGCCCGCGCGGCGTCCCCAAAGCAAAACGCCCAGCCTTTTGAGGGGCTGGGCGGTTTGGGCTGTAAGAGCCTGACGATGACCTACTTTCACACGGGAACCCGCACTATCATCGGCGCTGAGGCGTTTC
>NZ_JAUJZH010000053.1 GCF_030486595.1 Variovorax ginsengisoli
CAAAACGCCCGGTGGGCAGACCTCACGGCGCGACGTTGACCGGAATCGCGACCGCATCGTGTCGTGATGTCTTGAGATCCGACGACGTCATTCATTGATCAGCATCTCCCTTATCACCCACGATCAATGTCTTCATCCACGACTCCTTGAAGTTCGTGGGACAACATCATATCTAATCTATTGAACGCAAATTGGTATCAGGTACCAACGCCATCGAAGACCCACGCGCCGCCAGTCCAGGCTTCAGGGCGTGGCTGGCGAACGGCAGCGGCGTTGGTGATCTCGATGGGGATTCGCCGCTGGGGCGGACTCGAACAGGCCACGTACGTCTGGGGCGACGAGTTTGCGCCGGGTGGCAAGCGCATGGCCAATACTTGGCATGGCCAACAGAGCCGACCTTTCCCGGTGGCCAGCACCAAGGCCCGTGGCGCCGTGGGCACCAGCCCCGTCGGCACCTAACGTTGCCGGCCACGAGTGACGACTACCTCTGGCTCTTGAACCACTTGTCGTGAATCTGCTCGTAAGTCCCATCCTGATAGACGCCGAGCAACGCTTCGTTGATCCCCTTGCGAAGCGGGCTGCCCAGTGCAACCACGATGCCGTACTTCTCCGGTCTGAATACGGGGCCGACAACTTGCAGTGATCCATTGCCTGATGTCGCAGCCCAATACTGCAGCGTGGGGGCGTCGAAGACGATGGCCTGCACCTTGTCGTGCGTGAGCAAGTCGATGGCGGCCGCGGCGTTTGCGACCTCGACAAAAGGCTGGTGCAGAATCGAGAGGTAGTCTGCCGCCACGGTGCCGGGCACGCTCGCCACCGTCTTGCCGGGCAAGTCCCCCGGACCGGTGATGATCGATCGCAACCTCTGCACCGTCTGCGATGAGGTTACCGTCGCGGTCAATTGCGTAATCAGTACGATGCCCATCAGCCAGACGCAGGCGATCACGATACGCCTCACGGTGCCGGGGTCGCGACGTTCGCCATGCTCGCCGGTCGCGATGATCAGCGTGGTGTTCCACATCTCGTTGCCGATGGCCGCCAGGTATCCCTTGCCAAGATCCAGGCCCCGTCTTCGCTCGATAACCCAGAGTACGTTGGCGCAGAGAAATACAAGCACCAGCGCCGCGGCGAACAGCTTTCCGATGGACTTCCAAGGTATGGCCATCAATGTGGCAAGAATGGGACTTTCGGTTTCGGCGCGGACCATGATCTGAAGGCCCGAATCGAAATAGGCTTGCGAGAAGTCGATGGCGCGCTCGCGCTCAGGCGTCATCACAATGGCCGAGATTGCAACGTCCGCGTCGCCACGAGGTACGCTTTCAAGTTGGTCCGCACGCGAGCCCGCGTCCACCCAGACGAACTCGACACCCATTCGACGCGCGAGTTCGCTCCACAGGTCGACGCTGAATCCCTTGAACCGATCCCCCTCCTTGATGACGAAAGGCGCCAGCGCACCCGTTGCCACCCGCAACGGCCGGGTCTGCGGCGGAGCCGCCTCCTCCGCGTACACCGACGAAGCACATACCAGCACCAGCCACATCAAGGCCAAGCCCTGCGATCGGAGTGAATTCGTTTGCACCACCGACACCTCCTTGCGACATTTTGGCGCAGTTGCATCGCTGGTAGTTCGGTGGACCTTGTTCGATGATGAAAACGTGCCTTGCTCGACTCCCGGCCCTTCTGTCCGTCCTGCTTCGGCCTATGCGCCCTTGGATCGCGCAGCCAATCGGTCGAAGTGGAATGCCGGGAAGCGGCCATTCGCGAACTTCCGCTGCTGGCCGGGAGACCCGTCTTCACGATGGCGAGTGCGTCTTCGGAGCGGCGCGCTGGCAACGGGGGCAGAGGTCCACGGTCGACCCCACGCATTGTCTATGTAGGCAATGGTCTTCGCTGTTTCGCCGAACCGGCCGTCACATCGAAGCTTCTGGCCCTCGGCGTCCACCTGTGCGTACGGGTAGACCGCGTCTTTCTCCTGATTCGCGGGCCAGCCAAACGCGGCCACCGTTGTGCGCTTCAGGTAGTCCGCGGGTCCGTACGTGCCGAGCCCCTTCGAGACGATTCAGCCGTTGGCGACGGTGCCGAGGCTCTTGGAGTTGCCTTCGATCTTCTTGAGCGCGGTCTGCGGCAGATCCTTCAGTGCGGCCTGCACCGCCGGGTCGAGCTTGCTCAGCCGAATGGCTGGCCGGGCACGATCCCGATCTTCGCCATGCGCGCGATGATCGGCGCGTCGGTCATGCTGAAACCCGGATTCGCATTCACGGCCGCACGGAGATGCTTGCGCCGACCGCCCCAGTGGCAAGGGCCGCGTGGATGAAGGTTCGCCTCGTCGCTGTCATATGACTTCTTTCAAGAGGATCAAGATTTGGTATTTCAGGGAGCGCGTGCTGTCTGACAGATCAAGCTGACTGCAGCATTGCCTCTTCAAAGCAGCGCAAGGGCTTGATGAGCGGCTCCAGCAGCTTTCCGGCTTGCTCGCTGGTCAGCACCTCGGATGCGGTGAGCTTGGTCAGCGTGCGTTCTGCCCCTCTCGGCTCCCAAACGTCTTCGCCGATCAGACGGCACTGGTCGTCGTAGGGCCAGAACATCTGCACGCCGGGAACCCTCATCAGGTAGTAGGCGTTCTCGTCGTCGACCGCGATTCCGTTGCCGGCGAGTGTCTTGCCGTGCGTCTGCTGGTACATCGTGGCCACCGAGGCGATGAAGTTGTCGGCGACGGCGATCTGCTCGTCTTCGACGTAGAAGATCGATTGATTCGTCTGTGCCCATGCCGCGTAGAAGCCCTTGACGGCTTCAGCGCCATCGAGCGTGGCGCTGTTGCCGCCCACCTCGAAGTGGTATAGCGGGCTCGCGACTGTCATGTCGGGCGCAAAGATCTCTTCATAGCGACCGCCAATCTCAAGGAAGCGGTGGCGGTAGTACGCCTCGAGCATGAAGCGGTGACGCGGATTGGTCGTCACTTCCATCAGTTCGTCAATCGCGCGGTTGGTCCTGCGCACGTCCAGGTTCGGGTTGCCGAGAATTGCCATGTTGTCCCTCTGTAGGCGAGGACTGCATGATCGATTGCGCGCGCTCGCCACACAAAGGCTGAAACCGACATTGACGGGTCCGCTTTCGACATCTAAGTGGAAACCCTAGGAGGCGGCCATTGCTACCATTGGCGTCGGTCGAGATGGAGCGACGTCGTGATTGCTGCGCCCAAAACCGTGCCTACGCGCTATTTTTCATTGCTGCTGGACATCGTTGCCCGGCAAGGGGTAGACGTGTCGCGACTGCTCGCTCTCGCGAAGATCGATGCCTCCCGCTTTGAGGGGAGCAATGGCGCATTGGCGCCCAGAGACGTGGATGCGCTCGTCGAGGCGGCCTATACGCTCACAGGCCGCGAGGACCTTGGGTTCGAGTTGGGCCGAACTGTCAAACTGAACTCGCATGACCTGATGGGCTACGCAATGCTCAGCTGCCGTGACCTCGACCACTTCATGCAGTTCACGAGCCGCTATTACCATTTCATCAACGCACTGTTCGCGATGAAATACAGGCGAGGTGCCCGGCAGGGCGAGGTGACCTTCAACCCCGTTGTCGCGATGCCCTTGGCAACCATGCACTTTGCGCTCGAGGCGATGGCTGTCTCTTTCCAAGACCAGGTCCAGGTGTTGTTCAGGTCGGACCTGGCATACGAGATCCGAATGGGTATGTCGAGCCCGGCCCACGCGGCGCGCTATGCAGCCCTCGCGCCTGTGCGATTCCATTTCGATGATGCAGCGCCCCCGGGCATTCGGGTTCTATTCGAAGGCGAGATGCTCGATCGGCCGCTTCCCATGCCATCCCCAGCGCTCGTGCAGCAAATCGAGCAGCGACTGCACGTGCTCCAAAGGCGTCCCGCGCCGGACGGCGAATGGGGTCCGTACATCGCCATGCTGCTTCGGGAGACGCGCGGGCAGCAATTGACCCTCACGGAGATCGCCCAGCGTCTGCGCATATCCGATCGGACCATCGACCGGAACTTGAAGAAGGAGGGCCTGAGCTTTCGCCTGCTCTCGCAGAAGGTGCGGCTCGAGCGGGCGCAAGATCTCTTGCGCCAGCCCGATGCAACATTGCAGCAGGTCTCGATGGAACTGGGATTCGGCGATGTTGCCAACTTTTCGAGGGCGTTTCGGCGCGACGCGGGCGTCACGCCGAAAGAATATCTTCAGATCTTCCGAAACGGCGGCGAGGAAGCCGTGACGGTTCCTCGCCCTTGAGCGGCATGGGCGCAGGTACGGGCCGATCCTCACAAGGAGATAGCACCATGACAGTACACGACCTGAGCATCAAACTGCCCATTGAACCGCCCGGGCCCGGGCCGTGGAAACAGGATGGCGTGCACTTCCCGCGGCCTCTGACGCGCTACTTCCAGGAGATGCACCCAGGCCCGTTCCGCGCCGGCACGCAAGCCTTTGCGCGCTACTACGGCATGCTCATCGACGGCCTGCAGATCGCCTACGTGCAGGGCTTCGGCTACAGCCAGGTGGTGCCGGCACCGGAATCCGAGCTGCCCGAACGCTTCCAGCGCGCCGAGCAGGTCTACGCGCAGAAGCTCTGGCGCGAGCAGCTGCGCGAATGGGACAACCAGTGCAAGCCCGCGGCAATCGCGCTGCACCGAGAGCTGCAGCTTGTCGACGCGGACGCGCTGTCCGACGCCGAGCTGGTGGCCTATCTGCGGCGCTGCCGCGACCACCACGCGGCGATGATCACGCAGCACATGCGTTTCACCGGTGGCGCGGTGCTGCCCGTCGGCGACTTCCTTGCCCATGCGGGCGCCTGGACCCAGTTGCCACCTTCGGAGCTGCTGGCCCTGATGCGCGGGTCGGCCGAGGTCTCGTCCGGCGGATCCGACGAGATGGTGCGCCTGAAGGGCGCCTTCGCCACGGACGCGGCGGCACGCACGCTGCTGGTCAGCGACGGCGACCCAGCGCAGCTGCTCGAACGTCTGCGCACGCTCGGCGGCGATGCCGGCGCGGCGGTGCGCGGCTATCTCGACCTGGTCGGTCACCGACTGATCGACGGCTTCGACATCGCCGAGCCCACCGCACTGGAGCTGCCTGACGCGCTGCTCCGCTCGCTTCGCATCGCGTTGTCGGGCGAAGCCGTGGTCGCGTCGGACCTCGACGTGCGCGTCGCCGAGGTGCGTGCCCGCGTGCCTGTGGCGCACCAGGCGCAATTCGATGAATTGCTGGGCGAGGCCCGCTTGATGTACCGGTTGCGCGACGAGCGCGGTGTCTACAGTGACATCTGGGCCTCTGGCCTGATGCGGCGCGCGGCGCTGGCGGCCGGCCGGCGCGTGTCGGCGCGCGGCCGCATCGCTACCCCTCTGCACATGCTGGACGCCGGCATCGACGAGATGTGCGCGCTGGTTGCCGCCAGTGGAGGCCCCACGGCTGAGGAGCTGGCACAGCGCGCCGCCTATCGCGCGGCGCACACGGCCAAGGACGTGCCCCCGCTGCTCGGGCCGCCGCCCCCGCTGCCGCCGGACCTGGCGGCGCTGCCGCCGCCTGTGGCTCGCCTCATGCGCGCGACCTTCATCGCGCTGGGCCATTTGTTCGGCAGCTCCGAGGCCACCAACGAAGACAAGATGCTCTACGGGCTGGCCGCCAGCAAGGGAGTCTATGAAGGTCCGGCGCGGCGCGTCTCGGGCCCGTCGGAGTTCGGCCGCATCCAGCAGGGCGACGTGCTCGTCACCGAATCGACGACCGAGGCCTTCAACATCTTGCTGCCGCTGCTGGGCGGCATCGTCACCGACAATGGTGGCTTGCTATCGCACGCGGCGATCGTCGCGCGCGAATACGGTATACCCGGCGTGGTCGGCACGCGCGAGGCCACCGAACGCATCAGCGACGGCATGCGCCTGCGCGTCGACGGGGATGCCGGCGAGGTCACGGTGCTCGGGTGAAGCAGCAAGTCGTCCCTTTTGCGAAAGCGCGCGACGCTGCGCTCTTCGGCTCCAAGGCGGTGGGCCTCGGCAATGCCGTGCATCACGGCCTGGCAGTGCCGCCAGGCGTGGCGCTGTCGGGCGACTTGGTCGATGCCATCGCTGGTGGCGACGAGAAGGCCATCGAGAGGCTTGCAGCGGCAATTGCCGATCTGCCGGCGCCGTTCGCCGTGCGCTCCTCGGCCGTCGATGAAGACGGCGCTGCAGCCAGCTTTGCCGGCCAGCACCTGACGGTGCTCAATGTGCACACGCCAGCCGATGTGCCCGGCGCAGTGCGCGAGGTGTGGTGGTCGGCCAATTCGGATTCGGCCATCACCTACCGCCAGAAGGTGGGGCTGTTCACCAGGCCGAGTGTCGGCGTGGTGGTGCAGACGCTGCTCAATCCCGATGTGGCTGGTGTCATGTTCACCGAACACCCGGTCACCGGCGCTGACGAGCGTCTGATCGAGGCCAGCTGGGGTCTGGGCGAAGCGGTGGTTGCCGGCCTGGTGGTGCCCGACCACTTCCGCCTCGATCGCGCCGGCCTGGTGCTGGAACGCAAGCCCGGACGCAAGCGCATCGCCGTGCGCTCGCTGCCCAACGGCGGGACCTTCGAAGAACAGGTGCCGGCGGCGCAGGTGACGCAGTTGTGCCTGGACGATACGCAGCTGGCGTCGCTCGCGGGCCTGGCACTGCAGTGCGAGAAGGCCTACGGCCCGCGCCGCGACATCGAATGGGCGATGCAGGACGGCAGGTTGTACCTGCTGCAATGCCGCGCCGTGACCACCGGCCAGTCGCGCAGTGAGGCCGCCTTGCCCAGCCCACCGCCGCGCGACCCGGTCGGCGCTCTGCAGCGCGTGCGCTTCTTTGTCGACCTGGACCGGCGCCAGACCGAGCAGATTGCGCGGCTGCTGAAGCAGCGCCATTTCGCCCAGGGCGAGACCGTCATCCGCGAGGGTTCGGGCGCGGCTGCGTTCTTCATCATCGAATCGGGCGAGGCCGCGGTGTCGAGCAAGGGCGTGTCGATCAACACGCTGGGCCCGGGCGATCATTTCGGCGAGATCGCGCTGATCGACGGCGGGCCGCGCTCGGCCACCGTCGTCGCCACCACCGAGTTGGTGTGCTACGGCCTGACCTTCTGGGAGTTCCGCCCGCTGATCGAACGCAACGGCGCCATCGCCTGGAAGCTGCTGCAGGCGCTGGCAAAGCGACTGCGCGTGGCCGAACAGGGCCAGAGTTCATGAACGTCTCAACGCGATTCTCAGCGCCCCGGCGGCGCTCGTCGTGCACGCATATGGACAGAGCGGATAGCCGTTGCCACAATCCACCGTAGCAAATTCGAGATCCGTCCCCCCACCGGCGAAAGTGCCTGTCGCCAGTCACCAACTCAAATGAACTTTCAGATGCATTGGGCAAGACCTGTTCTGTGGATTGCAACGATTGCTGCCATGGCATGGACCACGCACGTCCACGCGCAAATTGCTTTCATCGCTCGGCACGTCATCGGTCGGGTGGAGCAGATGTCGCAACAGCAAGGCAACGGCGGGGTTGCGTACGACACCGCCGCCGTAGTGGTTGAAGTTCCTGCCGAGAAAGTCTACGCGGTCGCACTCCGCAACCTCAGCGCCCAGTCTCAGTTGCGGATCACTGGCCAAGATCAACAAGGGCGCTCCATCCAGTTCACGAACAACGTTCAGATCGCGGGGCTGCAGGTCAACGCACTATCGGACAAACTGTCTCAAATCCTGATCACGTCTGCCCACACGGGCGACCAGAACGTCTCATCGCTCATCCTCGAACGCATCCTTTTGTTCTGCTCGGAGATGAAGGTGAAGTGTTCGAAGGGTTCGAACTAGCGCAAGCCCCTTTGCCGACTTTCGCGTGGGCGAACACCGGTCGTTCATGCATCGGCGGTGACGTTCATTACAGCCAGACTCCGAACCGGCCCGGCTGCGTCAGCATTGGCCCACGAGCGAGGCGATCCGCCACAATGTCCCCATGCAAACCCCGGACCTGCACAGTCGCCTTCTGGCCATCCTGGCCGCGGACGCCGCAGGCTATTCGCGCCTGATGTCGCTTGACGAGCGCGGCACCGTCGCGGCGCTCGACGCCGCGCGCGCGGTATTCCGCGAGCAAGTCGTCTTGCACGGCGGACGCGTGATCGATACGGCCGGCGACTCGGTGTTGGCGGTGTTCGATAGCGCTGCGGGTGCCGTCACGGCGGCACTCGAAGCGCAGCGAGACCTGGCGGGGCTCGCGACCGGCTTGCCCGAAGATCGTTGCATGCACTTTCGCATCGGCGTGCACCTGGGCGACGTGATGGAAAAGGCCGACGGTACGGTGTACGGCGATGGAGTGAACATCGCGGCGCGGCTGCAGGTTCTTGCCGAACCGGGCGGCGTCACACTTTCTGATTCGATCCATCGCGCGGTCAAGGGCAAGGTGGCGGCCAGCTTCGAGGACCAGGGCGAGCAGACGATCAAGAACATCGCCGAGCCCGTCCGTGCATACCGGCTCCGCCTTCCAGGCGATGCGCCGACCCGGCCCGGCTTGCCTTCGGCGGCCGAGATTTCGCTGACTGTCGGTGACGTCGCTTCGCGCTTGCCCGACAAGCCGTCGATTGCCGTGCTGCCCTTCACCAACATGAGTGGCGACCTGGAGCAGGGATACTTCGCCGATGGCATCAGCGAGGACATCATCACCGAGATTGCCCGCATCCCCGCGCTGTTCGTCATTGCACGCAATTCGACCTTTACCTACAAGGGGAAGGCCGCCAAGGTCCAGGACATCTGTCGCGACCTCGGTGTTCGCTACGTCCTGGAAGGCAGCGTCCGCAAGTCGGGGCAGCGGATGAGGGTGACCGCGCAGCTCATCGACGGCGACACGGGCGGCCAGATCTGGGCTGAACGCTACGACCGCGAGCTTGCCGACATTTTCGCCGTGCAGGACGACATCACCGAACAGATCGTCCGTGCCCTCGAAATCAGGCTCACGGAGACGGCGAGCCCGGCGACCTCGCGCCTGGAAACCGAGCATCCGGAAGCCTACGATTGCGTCTTGCGCGGGCGCGAGCAGTACCGCCTGTTCACGAAGGAAGGCAACGCCGCGGCTCGGCTGCACTACGACAAGGCGATCGAACTCGATCCGGGCTATGCGCAAGCGCATGCGGGTCTCGCCCTGACCTACCTGCACGATTTGTTTTCCGGTTCACCGGGAGCGCTGGAGCGGGCCTTCGAACTGGCGGAGTTGGCCAAGAGCCTCGATCCGAGCCTGCCCCTGGTCTACGAGGCGCTGTCCAGTGTCCTTCTCTTCAGGCGGCAACACGACGAAGCTGTCGATGCCGCCAGACGATGGACCGAGATCGAGCCGAGCAACGCCGAGGCCTATGCCAGCCTCGCCGGCATTCTGAATTTCGCTGGCCAGCCCCAGCGAGTCGCCGAGTTGATCGAAAAGGCAAAGCGCCTCAATCCGTACCATCCCTTCTACTACACCCTTACATTGGCCACGCCTGTTTCTTGATGCATCGTTTCCAGGATGCCGTGCAGTTCATCAAGCGAAGCATCGCCCACAATCCCGAAAATCGTTGCCCTCGCATTTCTTTCTCGCCGCCTGCCATGGCCAGCTGGGTGAGGACACCCTTGCGCACGAGGCGCTGGCGGAGGTTTGGCGCATCAGTCCCGGATTCTCAATGGCGTCGGTCCGGGCTATCGCAGCCTACAGGCGCGCAGCTGATCTGGACTTGCTGACCGAAGGTCTTCGCAAGGCAGGGCTGCCGGAAGGAGCGCCGTGGACGCGCCCTTGACACGGGGCGGACCGATCTTGGATCGATCCGAGCACGACCAGGTCGGTCGCGGCATCCGGCAATGCTGCGTGTCGCCGACGCGCCGTACAAGCTCTCCTCTTCGGAACTGCGGGCGCCGCTGCTTTACAGTTCTGGAGGGCTCTCGAATCTCTTCGAGCGGCTGGATGAAGACAGGCTGGTGAACCGCGGGATGATCGCAAGGACAGGCGGGGCATGAGGGTCGCGTTGACCCGGAAGGGGTGAAACTGGTGGAAGAGGCGATGCCTCGGCATGCCGCGGCGAAACTGCATCTGGTGCGCATGCTCGACGAGGATCAGCGCGCGCGGTTGGCCGAGTTGTTGAACTTGACGGTGGGGAACGCGCCGGGGACTGAGGCGGCGCTGGATTGAGGGGGCTGGGTCGTTCCAGTCCCATTCGAGAGTCGTCGCGTTCACCGTAGCGCGATCTTCGGTGGCAGTTCGCGCACGGGGCTGTCGCGTGCTCCACGACGTCGCCGCAGCGCAGCCGAAGGCGACAGTCTCTTCGCCGTGAAGCGGCACGCCGGCCTCAGTCTGCCTTCGTCGCATCGCTCAGAGGCAGGTCGCGATCCTCTGTTGGAGGGAAAAGCCACACGGATAGCGTTGGCCGTGGGGAAACAGCCGGTCGAATTTCTGGGGGCGAACGACGGCGACCGTTGAAAGCTGACTTTCAGACCTCCCTTCGCGACCGATTGGTCTACTTCAGCGTTGAGCCCGGAACGTCCACTGCTCCAGCAAGCGGTCGTTCAGTTTTGAGCACATGACACCATGCCGAGTGGGCCGCACACAAGCGGTTATCGACCGCCTCCTGGTTCACTCAGGGATAAGCCGTTTATTGCGCTGTGTGCATCAATAGGACCAAACATTGCAATTCCGCTAACGTAGCTTGCGTCGCACACTTGCTCCCCAGAACTGCTGCCGCTTGGTGCAGTCAGCAAAGGAGACAAGATTGGACGCAAAGAAAGATCAACTGCAATCGTGGGTAGGGCGCAGCGAGAGGGCCGAAGACACCATCAACCCCACCCCGGTGGTCGCACTGACGGCGACCCTGGACCATCCGGTCGCACCGGTCACTTCGGGCACACCGCTTCCCCCGCTTTGGCACTGGCTCTATTTCCTGCCGATGCATCGGCAAAGCGAAATCGGCGCCGACGGCCATGCCAAGCGCGGCGGCTTCCTTCCGCCGGTACCCCTGCCTCGACGCATGTGGGCTGGCAGTCAGTTCGAGTTCCGCTCCCCGATCCGCGTCGGCGACCGTGTTGCGCGCACCTCGACCATCGATGACGTCACAACGAAGGAAGGCCGCACCGGCAAGCTCGTATTCGTGAAGGTGCGTCACGAAGTGCGCTGCAACGAGGCGGTTGAGCCGGCACTGGTCGAGTTCCACGACATCGTCTATCGCGAAGCACAGGGCCCGGACGATGTCGTGCCGCCACCTCAATCCGCACCATCCGACGCCGCCTGGCGCCGCGAAATCGTGCCCGACGATGTGTTGCTGTTCCGCTACTCGGCGCTCACGTTCAATGGCCACCGCATCCACTACGACCGCCAGTACGTGACGCAGGTCGAGGGCTATCCAGGTCTGGTCGTGCACGGTCCGCTGATCGCGACACTGCTGATGGACCTCCTGCGCCGCCAGTTGCCCGAAGCCGACGTGGCGAGCTTTCGCTTCAAGGCGGTCCGCCCGACCTTCGACCTGAACGCCTTCCATGTCAACGGCCGACCTGAGGCCGACGGCAAGACGATCCGTCTCTGGGCCTCGGACCACGAGGGTTGGCTGACGATGGACGCCACCGCAGTACTGCGCTGATCCACTCACACACCATCGAGAGAGACATACTCATGCAGCCACTCAAGGGCATCACCGTCGTCACGCTGGAGCACGCGATTGCCGCGCCCTTCGCCACCCGCCAATTGGCCGACCTGGGCGCCCGCGTCATCAAGATCGAGCGCCCCGGCTCGGGCGACTTCGCCCGCGGCTACGACGAACGCGTTCGCGGACTGGCGTCGCACTTCGTCTGGACCAACCGTTCCAAGGAAAGCCTCACGCTCGACGTGAAGCACCCCGAGGCAGCGGCGATTCTCGAGCGCCTGGTCATGGAGAAGGCCGACATCGTCGTTCAGAATCTGGCACCGGGCGCTGCAACGCGCCTCGGCCTGGGCTACGACAAGCTGTCAGGCGCCAAGCCAGGCTTGATCGTCTGCGATATTTCCGGCTACGGGGACGACCCGCACCATCCGGGTCCGTACCGCGACAAGAAGGCCTACGACCTCTTGATCCAGAGCGAGGCCGGCTTTGTCTCCGTCACAGGCACGCCCGAAGAGCCCTGCAAGGCGGGCCCCTCGATCGCGGACATCGCCGCGGGGATGTACGCGTACAGCAGCATCCTTGCGGCGCTGCTGCAGCGCGGCCAGACCGGCAAGGGGCAACGCATCGACATCTCGATGCTGGAGTCGCTGGCCGAATGGACCAGCTACCCGCTCTACTACGCGTTCGAGGGCGCCGAGCCGCCGCCGCGCACCGGCGCCAGCCACGCGACGATCTATCCCTACGGCCCGTTCCCGGCCGGCGACGGCACCACCGTGATGCTCGGCCTGCAGAACGAGCGCGAATGGGTCAGCTTCTGCGAAACGGTGCTGCAGCAGCCCGACCTCGCGAAGGATCCCCGCTTTACCGCCAATTTCAAGCGCGTGGCCGAGCGCACAGCATTGCGCCAGATCATCCTGGATGCCTTTCAGCCGCTGACTGGCACGCAGGTGGTCGAGCGACTCGAGCGCGCGCAGATCGCCAACGCCCAGGTCAACACCATGAAGGAGGTCTGGGCACATCCGCAGCTCAAGGCGCGAGGGCGCTGGACCGAAGTCGGGACGGCCGTGGGGCCGGTGCCCGCCATGCTGCCGCCCGGCACCTGGGATACCGGTCCCCGCATGGACCCGGTGCCCGCGCTCGGCGAACACACGGACGCGATCCTGGCCGAACTCGGCTACAGCGCGGCCGAGATCGCCGGGCTTCACACATCCGAAGCAATCTGAGGTCGCCGTCATGCCCGCCGAACTGCTGCCGCCTGCACGCACCTACCTGTTCGTGCCGGGAACGCGCCCGGAACGTTTCGACAAGGCGCTGGCCAGCGGCGCCGACAAGGTCGTTCTCGACCTCGAGGACGCCGTGGCTGCCGACGACAAGGCCACTGCACGCGGCGTTGTCACGGCATGGCTGCAAAGCGCAACGCCCGCAGGCCGATCGCGCATCGTCGTGCGCATCAATGACGCCAACTCGTCCTGGTTTGCCGCAGACCTTGCGGCCTTCGGCGACGCGCATGGGATCGGCGTGCTCTTGCCCAAGGCCGAGTCCGCTGAGCAGATCGCCGAGACGCAAGCCGCATTGCCCGGCGCCAGCATCCTCGCTCTCATTGAAAGCGCACGTGGTGTGTCGGAAGCGAACCGCATCGCGGCCGCCGGTGCGCAACGCCTGGTGTTCGGCACGCTCGATTTCGCACTCGACCTCGACATGGACATCACGACGGACGCCTCCGGCCTTGGCTATGCCGCCAGCCGCATCGCGATCGCTTCGCGCCTCGCGGGCCTGCCGGCACCCGTCGCAGGCGTCACGCCGCAACTCGACGACGAAGCACGTCTGCTGTCGGATCTTGCCGATGCGCGCAGGCTTGGCTTCGGCGCCAAGCTGTGTATCCACCCACGCCAGGTACAGCCGATCCACGCCGCGCTGCGTCCGAGCGCAGAGGCACTGGACTGGGCCCAGCGTGTCCTGGTTGCCGATGCGGCATCGCCTGGCGCCGCCCGGCTCGACGGCCGCATGGTCGACCGGCCCGTGGTGCTGCAGGCACACCGCACGCTGGCCCTGGCTCGCGACTGACTGACCCCGTTCACCAACTCCCACCGCAGAAAGAGACAACTTATCATGGCCTCCACCATCATCGATTCGCGCATCTTCGGCGACATGTTCAGCGACGCGCGCATGCGCGACGTCTGGTCTGACGAGAACCGCACCGCGAAGTACCTGGACATCGAGCGCGCCCTCGCGAAGGTCCAGGGCGAGCTCGGCATCATCCCGAAAGAAGCGGCCGATGAGATCGTCCGCAACTGCAATCTGTCGCAGATCGACTGGGCCAAGCTGAAGGCGAAGACCGAGCAGATCGGCTATCCCATCATTGCCGTGGTCAACCAGATCAATGCGAACTGCCGAGACAAGCTCGGCGAGTATTGCCACTGGGGTGCAACCACGCAGGACATCACCGACACGGCCGCCGTCCTGCAGATGCGCGAAGGCCTTGCCTTGGTCGAGCAGGATCTGGACGAGATCGGCGATGCGCTCGCCGCGCTGGCGAAGAAGTACCGAGACACGCCCGTCATCGGCCGCTCCAACCTGCAGCAGGCCACGCCGATCACCTTCGGCTACAAGATGGCGAGCATCCTGGCCGGCATCGACCGACACCGTGAGCGCCTCCAGCAACTCAAGCCGCGTGTCCTGATGGGCGAGTTCGGCGGCGCGTCGGGCACCTTGTCCTCGTTGGAGAAGGGCGCGATGGAAACCCAGGCCGGACTGATGAAGGAGCTGGGCCTGGCCCAGCCGCTGATCTCGTGGCACACGGTGCGCGACACCATCGCCGAGGTCGGTGCCTTCCTCGGGCTGGTCGGGGGCTCGCTCGGCAAGATCGCAATGGACGTCAAGCTGATGATGCAGACCGAAGTGGCCGAGGTCTTCGAGCCGTTCGCCCCGGGCCGGGGTTCGTCGTCGACCATGCCGCAAAAGCGCAATCCGATCTCCTGCCTCTACATCCACGCCAACATCTCCGTGGCGCGCCAGCATGCGGCTGCGCTGATGGATGCGATGGTGGCCGACCACGAGCGCTCGACCGGGCCCTGGGAAATCGAGTGGGTGTCGCTTCCCGAGATCTTCTGCCTGATGTCGGGGGCGTTGAAACAGACCAAGTTCATTCTCAAGGGCCTGGAGGTCGACGCCACCCGCATGCGCGCCAACATCGACATCACCAACGGCCTCGTGATGTCCGAGGCCGTGATGATGGGCCTGGGCCCGTACATCGGCCGTGAATATGCCCACGACCTGGTGTATGACCTGTGTCGCCAGGCGCTCGCCGACAACCGGCCGCTGATCGAGATCCTGGTCGACCACCCGGAGGTCAACAAGCATGTCACGCGCGCCCAGCTCGATGCGATGTGTGACCCGGCCAACAACCTGGGCCAGGCCGGAGTCATGGTCGATCGCGTGCTCGCGGCGCGCCGCTGAGTCAAGCCCCGCCATTCACCACCGACCAAACCGGCACAGACCGGTACGCATCTGTGCGGCCTGAATCTGGAGACAACATCGTGAACATCCGAAGACTATTGAAGCTGCTCTACGTGCAGGTCCTGATCGGCCTGATCCTCGGCATCACCGTGGGCCACTACTGGCCCGAGTTCGGCGCCGCCCTCAAGCCGCTCGGCGACGGTTTCGTCAAGCTGGTCAAGATGATGATCGCGCCGGTGGTGTTCTGCACCATCGTGAGCGGCATCACCTCCCTGGGCGACTCCAAGGAGATCGGCAAGACTCTGCTCAAGGCGATGGGACTTTTCTATGCCCTGACGATTCTGGCTCTCATCACCGGCCTGGTTACCGTCTTGCTGATTCAGCCGGGCGCGGGCATGCACATCGATCCGAAGAACCTCGACGCCTCCGTGGCGACCCGCTTCGCGAATCAGGTGCATATCCACGGCTTCACCGACTTCGTGATGCACATCATCCCGAATGCGTTCGTGGGCGCCTTCGCTGAAGGCGAGGTGTTGCCGGTACTGCTGCTCGCGGTGCTTTGCGGGTTCGGCCTGACCAAGATCGGGACGGCCGCCAAGCCGGTGCTCGAGGGCATCGAAGGCTTCTCGCACATGCTCTTCGCGGCCTTCGGCATCATCATGCGGCTGGCGCCGATCGGTGCATTCGGCGCGATGGCGTTCACCGTCGGGCGCTACGGCATCAAGTCGATCGGATCGCTCGGACTGCTGATCGGCACCTTCTATGTGGCCTGCATCTTCTTTGTCGCCGTGGTGCTCGGCGTGCTGTCGCGTCTTCACGGTTTCAAGCTGTGGCAGCTGATGCGATACATCAAGGAAGAGTTGCTGGTCGTGCTCGGCACCTCATCCAGCGAACCCGTCCTCCCCCGTCTCCTGCTCAAGCTCGAACGGCTGGGCTGCAAGAAGGGCGTGGTCGGGCTGGTGCTTCCGACAGGCTATTCGTTCAACCTCGACGGCACGGCCATCTACCTCACGCTGGCGTCGATGTTCATCGCCCAGGCCTGCGACATCCATCTGTCGTGGCTCCAGATCGGCTCGATGCTGGGCATCATGCTGCTCACTTCCAAGGGCGCTGCGGGGGTGACGGGCAGCGGCTTCGTCGCCTTGGTGGCCACGCTCACGGTCATGCCTGATCTTCCAGTGGCCGGCGTGGCGCTGATTGTCGGAATCGATCGCTTCATGTCCGAAGCTCGGGCGCTCACCAGCACCATCAGCAACGCCGTGGCCTGTATCGTGGTCTCCATCTGGGAAAACGCTTGCGACCGGGACGTCCTGAAGCGCGAACTGGCGGCGAACTATGCGAACACCGAGCACGAGCTCGAAGAGGGGTCCGGAGACCTGCAGCTGCCGCTCGGCCACACCGGCCCGGCGCACTGAAGCCGAGGCGTCGGACTTCGGGCTGCGTCCGCTTCAGGCTTTCAACCCACCGCGCGGCGGCCATCCGGCTTGCCGCGCTTTGCTTTCATTTCGGAGAAAAACGCGTAGAGCTGCTGCGCGGCCGGCGAAAGTGTCCGCCCCTTGCGACGGATAAGCCCAATCTTGCGGGTGATCACCGGGTCGTAGAGCGGAACGCTCACCAGCAGCGGATGGTCCGCATCCGGCATTGCGATCGACGGCACCGCCGCCACGCCCAGGCCCGCCTCCACCAGTCCGAGCATCGTCGTGACGTGCTGGGTCTCGTAGATGCTCTGCGGACGCCCGGCCAGGCCCGAAAGCGCCTGGTCCAGCAGCAGCCGGTTCCCCGACGCCTTGCTGACCGAGATGTAGTCGTACTGCGCCAGCTCGGTCCAGCTCACCCGCCGCTTCCTGGCGAGCGGATGGTCACGCCTGCAAGCCGCGACGAAGCGCTCCTCCAGCAGGGGCTTGAATTCGATGTCCGGCTCCTTCCCGCCGACGAAGTTGAGCCCGAAGTCGGCCTCACCGCGGGACACAACCGACAGGACCTCGTTGGCGCTGGCGTCGAATACCTTCACCCGGATCTTCGGGTAGCGCTCGTGGTAGCGCGAGATCACCTGCGACAGGAAGTAGTAGACGGTCGAAGGCACGCAGGCGATCGTCACCTCGCCCATGCGGGTTGCCGCCACCCCTCGGATCCCAAGAAGCGTGTGGTCCAGGTCATCCAGGAGCTGCTGCACCTTGCGATCGAAGTCTCGGCCGACCGAAGTCAGGCTCACGCGCCGGGTGGTGCGGTCGAGCAGCCGCACGCCCAGCGCCTCTTCGAGCTTCTCGATGCGTCGGCTGAAGGCCGGCTGCGACACATGCAGCGCCTCGGCTGCCTTGCGAAAACTGTTGAGCTCGGCCACCGCCCGGAAGGCCTGCAGATCGTTCAGATTGAAGTTGATGGCCATGGCGCATGGGCTCCTGAAGCAGTGTCACTGATCCACAGTGTGCATCAATAGATCCTAAACATGCAATTCACAGAAGGCTTCCAAAAGTGGAACATTCGATCAAGGCCAAGCAAGAGCCTCCAGGTTCCCAGTTCTCGACAATCCACCGGAGTAGACAAATTGAAGACCCAGAAATTTCGCCTCCTCGGCGCCGTGGCGCTGGCGGCATCCTTGGCTTGCGGCAGCGCGGTCGCCGCCTTTCCTGAAAAGTCGATCACCCTCGTGGTTCCGACGGCTGCGGGGGGCGCCAACGACGCCATGGCGCGAGTCATCGGCCAGGCCATGTCGGCCATCGTCAAACAGCCTGTCATCGTCGACAACAAGGCCGGCGCCAACGGCGCGATCGCCAGCGAGTATGTGATGCGCGCGGCGCCAGATGGCTACACGCTCATGCTCGGCTACATCGCCACCCATGCGATGAATCCGGCATTGCAGAAGCTTCGCTACGACCCGGTCAAGGACTTCGAGCCGGTCGGCATGGTCGGATCGTCGGCAACGCTGATGGTGGTGAATCCGGCCGTCAAAGCCAGCAGCGCCAAGGAGGTCGTGGCGATGCTCAAGGCCGCGCCGGACAAGACCAGCTATGCATCGGCCGGCAATGGCACTGCGCCGCACTTCGCGGCCGAGATGTTCAAGCTTTCGACGGGCACCAGCATGCTGCACGTGCCCTACAAGGGTTCCGCGCCAGCCATCACCGATACCCTCGGCGGCCAGACGCAAGTGATGTTTCCCAGCCTCTTCACGGCCATGCCGTATGTCAAGTCCGGCAAGCTGAGAGCGGTGGGCGTTGCGGGTCCCAAGCGCTCGGCGCTCATGCCCGACGTACCCACGCTCCAGGAGCAGGGCATCGCCGACGTCGACGTCTCGCAGTGGTACGGGATCTTCGCACCTGCGAAAACGCCCAAGCCGGTGATCGAGCAACTCAACAAGGTGCTCAACGAGGTCCTTGCCGACAAGAGCGTGGTCAAGCGCCTCGAGGATCACGGCGCCGAAGTCTCGACGATGACGACCGACCAGATGCGCACCTATGTGGCGCAGGAGCAGGTCAAGTGGAAGAAGGTGGTCCAAGCCGCCAAGATCACCGCGGATTGAGATGAACCGTTCCATCCCCTGTGTGCTCATGCGCGCCGGCACTTCGCGCGGCCCTTTCTTCCTCCGCGAGTGGCTGCCCGACGGCGACGAGGCCCGTGACCAGGCGCTGATCGGCGCCATCGGCGCCTCCGACCCCCTGCAACTCGACGGTGTGGGCGGCGGCAGCACGCTGAACAGCAAGGTCGCCATCGTGTCGCGCTCGTCGCAGCCGGGCTGTGACATCGACTATCTCTTCGCGCAGGTCGGCGTCGGCCATCGATCGGTCGACACGCGGCCGAACTGCGGCAACATGCTCTCGGGCGTTGCGCCCTTCGCGATCGAGCAGGGCTTGATTGCTGCAAAGGACGGCATCACGAGCGTTCGCGTCTACAACGTCAACACCGGGTCGCGTATCGACGTGACGGTGCGCACACCTGGCGGGCGAGTGACCTATGAGGGCGACGCGCGCATCGATGGCGTGGCCGGTACCGCGGCGCCCATCCTGCTCAACTTCCTCGACGCTTGGGGCGCGGTCACCGGGCAGGTCTTCCCGACAGGCAAGCGCATCGACACGATCGACGGTATCGAGGTGACCTGCATCGATGCTGCCATGCCGCTGATGATCGTCCGCGCAAGCGATCTCGGCGTGACGGGACGGGAGAGGCCGGCAGCCCTTGATGCGAACACTGCGCTCCTCGAACGGCTGGAAAGCCTTCGCCTGGAGGCCGGACGCATGATGGGGCTCGGCGACGTATCGAACAGTGTCATTCCAAAGCCAGTGCTGGTCAGCACGGGAGAGTCGAGTGGCAGCATCACCTCGCGCTACTTCACGCCGCGCAAATGCCATGCTTCACATGCCGTGACGGGAGCTATCGGCGTCGCCAGCGCGTTCGCCTTGCCGGGAACGGTAGCGAGTGGCTTGGCGCGCGAACCGGGACGTCATAGCCTTGTGGTGCTTCATCCCGCCGGGCAGATCGATGTCGAAGTCGAATTGAAGGGCAGTGCAGAGGCCGCGACCGTTGAACGCGCAGCCCTCGTTCGCACTGCGCGAAAGATCATGCAGGGCGAACTGCATCTACCCGACTACGTGTTCTCACGTCCAGAAGCACAGGCCGCCGAGTCGTCAGACCCGCACAGAGCCTTGACCATCATCGTGCCGACGCGGGCCGGTGGCGGCAACGACACGATGGCTCGCATCATCGCCGCCAAGCTAGGCCCGCTGCTCGGCCAAGAAGTGCTGGTCGACAACCGCGCCGGCGCGAACGGTGCCATTGCAAGCGAGTATGTGGCGGGGTCCGCGCCGGACGGACATACCTTGATGTTCGGCTACGTCGGTACGCACGCGATGAATCCAGCGCTGCAAACGCTGGGGTATGACCCGGTTCACGACTTCGCGCCGGTCGGACTTGTGGGCTCTTCGCCGACGTTGATGGTCACCCATCCGGACACGGGCGCCCCCGACCTGCACACGCTCATCGCCCGGCTGAAGGGCGCGCCTCGGTCTTTCAGCTACGCATCCGCCGGCGACGGGACGCCGCCGCACTTCGCGGCCGAGCTGTTCCAGCTCAGCAGCGGAACGTCGATGGCCAGCGTGACGTATGAGGGCGCCGCGCCTGCGATTGGCGACACGGTCAACGGACGATCGCAGATTATGTTTCCCAGCTTGTTTACGGCTTGCCCTTTCATACGTGCGGGACAGTTGCGCGCCTTGGCGGTGGCAGGACCGAGCCGCCTGGAAGGCCTTCCCGGCGTGCCGACGCTTGCCGAGTTCGGCGTTCCGGGGGTGGATGTCGTGCAGTGGTACGGCCTGTTCGCGCCGTCCGGTACGCCCGTGGGGGCCATCGATCGCCTCAATCGGGCGCTTAACGAGGTCCTGGCCGATCCAGAGATTGTCGAACGTTTCGAAAGGCATGGTGCACGCGCCGAGCCAGGAGGCGCCGACGCGCTTGCGCAGAGGATGCAGGCGGATCTCGCTCGCTGGCGACAAGTTGTAGCTCAGGCCGAGCTTGCACCGAGAGAGTCGCGCCAACTCGCGCTGGATTGACTCGTCGTCGACACGGACTGGTGGCGGGGGAGCGCGCAGCATGGTGTCTGAGTCTCTGGTTATGGCCAAGGGCCGCTTGCGGGTCCAGACTGGCCATGGGCACCCGCGACCGGCGGCTCATGGCCATCCAGAATAGCAAACCGACGGGAACTGCGCGCCGCCGCGCGCGTCGCGGCCGAAGTGCGAGCCCTCGGCCGCGCTCGCGTTGGCTACGAGCCGAAGCGGAAGTAGTCACGTGCTCAGTGCCGCGGCGCGCTGTCCTTCAAGCAGAGCCTGTGGGCGCCTGCACGACCGTGCCGTCACGCCCGATTGCGCCGGACGCGCTTGGCCATCATAGTCCTCCGACGGCGCACGAAGTGCGCCGGAAGAAGTGCTGGAGGAGCAGTGCAATGACCGTGAAACTGATTGCAATCAAGGCTGACATCACGACGCTGCAGGTCGATGTCATCGTCAATGCTGCGAACTCGAAGCTGTTGGGCGGTGGCGGCGTCGATGGCGCCATTCACCGTGCCGCAGGACCCGAACTTCTCGAGGCGTGCCGAGCACTGGGAGGCTGTGCGGCCGGCAGTGCGAAGCTGACCAAGGGCTTTCTCCTGCCTGCGAGGCACGTGGCGCACGCGGTGGGTCCAGTGTGGCAGGGCGGCAAGCAGAACGAGCCTGAGCTGCTGGCCTCATGCTATCGGCGTGCGCTTGAGCTCGCGACGCTGGTCGACGCCAAGACCATCGCGTTTCCGTGCATCAGCACAGGCGTCTATGGCTATCCCTTCAATCAAGCCGCGCGCATCGCGGTCGCCCAGGTCCGGGCGTACGTCGCAGAAAACGCCGGGCTCGAGGAAGTGGCTTTCTGCTGCTTTTCGGACCCGGACCTCGCGGTGTACGAGGCGTTGTTGCAATCGCCCCCCAGGTCTCCGGCGGAGCTACTGTAGCGTCCAGCCAGTTCCGACGATACGCGAAATGGCCGTATACACCTCTAAAGAGGACGTCGTACTCGCGGGCCGCAGCGACCACTTCGGCCGGACTCGACATGTTGTGGATGCGCCTGTACAGCTCTTGCAGCTTGCCGGCCGGGGTGGCCCAGAACAGCGCCGTCACGGGCTCGCCCGTGTTGTTGAAGAAGGCATGCGGAATCCCGCGCGGCATGCGCACCAGGTCGCCCGCGCCCGCCGAAGTCTTCTTGCCGGCCAGCAGCAGGTCGATGCGGCCGTCCAGCACGAAGATGTACTCGTCCTGGTAGGGATGCACATGCGGCGGCACGAAGGTCTCCACCGGGAAGGTCGCATGCCAGGAAAAACTGTCGTCGCTTGCCTGCTTGGGCACATACACCTGGCCAAGGATGTTCCATGAGACGCCGTCGATGCCGCTCTGCGCGCGCGTGATGTCGGGGGTTTCACTGGTCATGGGTGGCTCCTTCGGAGTGGACGAGGCGGTCAAGCGTGGGCTTCACCAGCGGATTGGTCGATGCGAATCGTGGCTTGAAGTGCTTGCGCGCCTCGGCGAGGTCTTGCTCGTCCCAGTAGCCGATCAGGATGCCGCCCTCCGAGATGCGTCGGCGCTGCGCCGGAGTACGAGCACGAGCGGCAGCGTCTGCACGAAGCGCTGTTCCGCTGGGCGCGCCAGCCGCGACAGCGCGTGACGATTCCCGACGTTGCCATCGAGTCAATGGAAATCCAGCCACGTCTGATCTCGACTATCGCTTCGGGGCACGCGTGATCCGCAGAATGTGGTGTTCCCTGACTTCGAAGTCCGGGACATCCAGGTCGGCCATTTGCAGCAGCCGCGCGTCCTGGTCCGCGTACTGCTTGATCGCGCGGCCAGCGTAGTCCCATTCGCCAAAACGGCATGGATCGTGATAGCCGCCTTGCCACGGGCGCACTGGCGCGTAGCGGTCTGCGCCCTTGGGCACGTGTTCCACCTCGCATCCGTCGGCCGGGCTCACCAGGGAGTAGATGAAGAACGATGGACGGCCGGCCGCGATCGGACGATGGTTCCAGGTGTGGGCGGTTTGTGCCTCAAGGTCGTCGAGCATCGCATCGGTGGTTCGCACGAGGGCCAGGGGTGTACGTTGGAAGGTGTAGAACTTCGGGCTGCCCGTCGGAATCTCCGCGAGGTCGATCTCCAGGTAGGCCGCCTCCTTGCGTTCCATCCCCGTCATCCAATAGACGACGGCAATCCAGGCACCCGTGGCGACCAGGAAGGCGATCACAAGCAGAACGCGACGCAGGGTCACTTCGTATCGAGGAAGCCAGCATGAAGATGAAGTCGTTAGGACCGGATCGGGCGCCACGTCCATGAAACGGATCATCCCACGCTGCTGGGCGCGAGTGACTGCTTCTGAGTGCCGCGAACTGGCGTTCCAGGCCCCGACTCCCGCTGCAAAGCTGAAGCCTGGCAAGCGCGCCTGGAATAGGTGGATTCGTCGCAAGACGCGACCGCACGTAATCTTGGCCTGCAAGCTCGACCTGCGGCGCTGAAGATAGGTAGCGGGTTGCCGGACATCGAGATTTCGTAACGCTTGGTTACCAAATGTCCAAGGCCCCTGCTCGCGAGAACGGCCCCGCATTTTGCGAGAAAGGCGTTCAATGTGAGCTGATCACAATTCACTGGGGGAGCGCGATGTCCAGGGTAACTGCGGCGCCAACAGCCAACTTTGTGACTCGGGATTCAAGCCCATCGCCGTTCCGTGCGCGGCATGACGGGGCGCGAACGCGAAGGTCGCGATGTTTCGACGCATCGACTGTCTTCAGACCTCAAGGGATGCCGGTCTCGGCGGCTCTTCTCTTCTCGGCGCCGTGACTGCGCACGAAGCACCGCAGGAGCCCCGAAAATGACGAAGTACTGCGACTCGTGCCACACGGCCAACAAGGACCGCGCCAGATATTGCCGTGGCTGCGCGGGCAAGTTCTCAGGTCTGCGCTTCGACGCTGGGGCCTTCCTTCCGACGTTGCCGGATGCGCGCGCGGCGGGGACCATGCCACCGCCCAGACCGCTGGATCGCGTAGTTGTGCGGGCACCGCTTCGAAAGACCATGTCAGTGCCAAAGCGAGGCCCGTGGCTCGCGCTGCCTCCGCGTGCCGCCATCCCGCTGCTGTCGCTGTTGTTCGTCCTCTTGGTGTCGTCCGCGGGTTTCGCGTATTGGCATGCGACCCGGGCGGTCCATGAGGCGCCGGTCCCGAGTTCGCCGCAGCACCTCCTTCGGACTGCGCCCGAGATTCCGGACGCGGTCGCGGTCGCGGTGCCGGACCCGGTGTCGACAGTCCCGGACTCGCCGCCCGCGTCGTTGCAGATGCCGCCTTCATCCGCACCCGAGGAGGCGGCGCAGAGCCCCGTCGCTGCACCGACGGTCGAGGAGGCGTCGCTGCCGGGTCCGGAGCCGCAACCCGCTGCTCACGCGGACCCACCGGTGGAGGCCGCGAGTCAGGAGACGACCGGGGCCGAGGTGTCGGCCAGCCCGGATCGCCCTGTCGCCAAGCCGCTGTCGAGCCCCCGGCGCCGCGTCCAGGTCGTCGCCTCGGCGCCGAAGCGACGCGCGGCGGCGACCACGTTCGAGAGCGTTCCCCGGGCGCCGCTCGCGCCTCTCCCGTCAGCGGCCGCCGAGGCTGCGCCGGTGCTGGCGAGGGCGCCTGAGACCTCGCAGGCGCTTCGCTCGGGAATCGCGTCCAGGGCTGTAGGCAATCTGCCCTGTGATCGCTATAACCCCTTCGGCGAGGCCGTTTGCGCCAGCACGACCCAGTCGACTGGCCCGGGGACGCAGCCATCGGCGGCCACCGGAACATCGCTCGCCAGCACCCGTGGAACGGGCTGGACTGCGCTGCGTGGCACGGCCGTGGCGAGCGGTGGTGGGCCTGCGAGCCAGGCTGATGGTGGCGGAGCAGGCGGCGGTGGCTCGGGCGGTGGAGGCGCAGGTGCAGGTGCAGGAGGTGGTGGCGGGGCCGGTGCTGGTGGTGGGGCCGGTGCTGGAGCGGGAGCGGGTGGTGGCGCTGGCGGGGGAGCCGGAGCGGGTGCAGGCGCTGGGGCTGGGGCTGGGGCTGGGGCTGGGGCTGGGGCTGGGGCTGGGGCTGGGGCTGGAGCCGGGCCTGGAGCTGGAGCTGGAGCTGGAGCCGGGCCTGGAGCTGGAGGCGGACCTGGCGCTGGCGCCGGACCTGGAGGCGGACCTGGAGCCGGAGCCGGTCCTGGAGGTGGCCCCGGTGGCCCTGGCGGCGCCGGCGGAGGTGGCGGAGCAGGGGCTGGCCCCGGGGGCGGTGCCGGTGGCGGCGCGGGTGGGGCCGGTGGTGCGGGCGGTGGACCCGGCGGTGGTGCCGCCGGGCGTTAGTCGGACAAGGGGGCAGTCGATGATGAACCTCGATGCGCTGGTCGAGCCCGACCGCGTCCACAAGACCGTCTACACCGATGCCGCGATCTTCGATGCCGAGATGGAGAAGATCTGGGAGCGCATATGGGTCTACTGCGGCCACCTGTCGCAGGTGCCGAATCCCGGCGACTACCACGCCGTCACCATCGGCCGCCAGCCGATGTTCATGGTGCGGCAGGCCGACGGCTCGGTGCAGGTGCTGCACAACCGCTGCCCGCACCGTGGCGTGCAGCTCGTGGGAAACCTGAAGGGCAACACGGGGCACAGCATCGTCTGCTCCTACCACGCGTGGAGCTTCCACCTGGACGGCAGCGTGCGTGCAATCCCGCTGGCCCAGGGCTATGAAGGCACGCGCATGACGCGCGACAACCCCGACTGCGGCGTGAAGCGTGCGGCGCGCGTGGAGAGCTATCGGGGCTTCGTCTTCGCCAGCCTCTCGGACGACGGCCCTTCGTTGAAGGAATTCCTCGGCGAGGCACGCGTCGCCTTCGACGACATGTGCGACCGCTCGCCGGTCGGCGAGGTGGAGGTGGTGCCGATCTGCCATCGCGTGATCCAGCATTCGAACTGGAAGTTCTTCATGGAGAACCAGCTCGACGCGCTGCATCCCTCGGTCACTCACCAGTCGACCGGCATCGCGGCCGGGCGGGTCGAGAAGCGGCTGAAGGCGCAGCAGGAGAAGGTGCCGCTGTACTACCACTACCTCTCGGCCTTCGCGTCGAGTTTCGAGCAGTGGGACTCGGTGCAGACGATCAATTTCCCGCGCGGACACGGCATCCTCAAGGCCTACATGGGCCTGCGGCCGCAGGACCCCGACACGCTCGCGCACGAGGCACTGCTGAAACATGCCTACGGCGAGCAACGCGCCGAGGAATACCTGTCGCGCAGCATCCATCACGTGCTGATCTATCCCTACCTGTCGGTGCAGTCACCCTTGCAGCAGCTGCGCTGCCTGCGGCCGATCGCGCCCGACAAGACGTTGTCGGAGATCTGGCACTTTCGCCTCAAGGGTGCGCCCGAGGCCATCTATCGCCGCAGCCTCTGGTACTACAACCTCGTGAATTCTCCAGCCACGATGATCAATGCCGACGACCTCGAGAACTGGACCAAGGGGCAGTGGGGTCTGCAGTCGAATGGCGGCGACTGGGTCAGCTTCCATCGCTACTTCGGCGACGACCGCGAGGAGGGCGGCGTGACCTACTCCAGCCACGGCACTTCCGAGGCGGTGATGCGAAGCCAGTTTCGCGCCTGGTCGACCTACATGGCGTCATAGCAGGAGCCACGTCATGAGCCAGCCATCTTCCGACCGCACGAGCGCCGCCATCCCGAACGCCGGCCCCGACTTCGAGCACCTGCTCGCGCAGGACGTGGTGATCGAGGCCGCGACCGGCGATGCGCCCACCGGCGCGCAGGTGATCTCACCCGACCACTCGCCGCGCGCACCGCAGCTCGGCGCCGCGCCTGTCGCGCAGGCCGTGCCGCGTGCCGGCCTGGTCGTCGGCAACGACCTGCAGCGCGAGGTCGAGCAACTGCTCTACCTGCAGGCCGAGCTGCTCGACCGCAAGCTGTGGCAGGCGTGGATGGACCTGTTCGACGACCGCGGCGTCTACTGGATGCCGGTCACGCTCGAGCAGACCGAGTGGGAGGGCTCGCCCTCGATCTTTGCCGAGGACAAGCTGATGATGGAGATCCGCAAGGGCCGCGTCTCGCACCCCAACGCTTGGTCGCAGGCACCGATTTGGGAGACCAATCACATCGTCGGCAATGTCGCGATCGAGTCGGTGGACGGCGCGACTGTCCATGTGCGCTCGCGCTTCCATCTGATGGAGCTGCGCCGCGACACGGTACGGCATTTCGGCGGCACCTACCGGCACACGCTGGCGCGCGACGCGGGCGGTGCGCTGCGCATCGTGCTGCAGCGGGTCGACCTCTTCAACGGGCAGGCGCCGTTCGACTACGTGCTGCAGATCTGGGTGTAGAGCTACTGCCCGTCAGTTCGGCGGCGGCGAAATGTTCTCGTCCTTCACCACCTGGGTCCAGCGCGCGACGTCGGTGGCCAGGAAAGCCTGGGCCTCGCGCGCACTGGTCGGCCAGGGCTCGGCCGCCTGCAGCTTCAGGTTCTGGACGATCTCGGGACGACGCAGTGTCGCCTGCACCATCTGGTTGAGCCGGGCGACGATCGCGGGCGGCAGGTTCTTCGGACCCGCCAGGGCGTACCAGGCGCTGACGTCGAAATCCGGCAGCACGGTCTCGGCCACGGTCGGGATGTCCGGGAAACCCGGGAAGCGCGTGCGCGAGGTGAGCGCCAGCGGCCTCACCTTGCCGCTTTCGATCTGGCTGGACATGCCCGCCAGCGAAGTGAAGATGATCGGCACCTCGCCGCTCATGACGGCCAGCGCCGGCGCGCTGCCACCCTTGTAGGGCACGTGCGTGAACTGGACGCCGGCGCGTGCCTGGAACAGCACGGCCGCCAGGTGCATCCCGCTGCCGGTGCCGCCCGAGCCGTAGTCGATCTTGCCCGGCTGGGCCTTCGCGGCCGCCACCAGTTCCTGGAGGCTGCCGGCGGTCGAGCCCGGTCCCGCGATGATCGCGAACGGACTGCGCGCCACCATCGACACCATCGTGAAGTCGGACACGGCGTCGAAGGGCAGGGACTTGTACAGGCCCGGCGCCGCCGAATGGCCCGAAGCCATCAGGAACAGCGTGTAGCCGTCGGGCTCGGCCTTGGCGACGTAGTTGGCGCCGATGGTGCCGCCGGCGCCGGGCTTGCCCTCGACGATCGCCTGCTGGCCGAAGGCCTCGGGGAACTGCGCCGCCAGCAGGCGCGCCAGGTTGTCGACCGGCCCGCCCGATGTGAAGCCGTGGATGATGCGCACCGGTTTGGTGGGCCAGGCGGCCGCCGGTGCCGTGGTTTGCGCCAGGGCGGATGCCGCGGCCAGCAACAGCGCTCCGGCGGTCAGTACGCGTCGGAAGACAGGCAGGGTCATAGGACGAAGTGCTCCGGTTGGGGCCCGCGTTCGACGGGCACTGACTTGAACTGGCCTTGCTCGAACATGCGCAGGCGCGAGGCCAGAAGTTCATCGTGGAGGCGGGCCAGCCGGGCCGCATCGAAGATCAGCTGCCCGTTTCTCTTGGCGAACCTGCCTGCCACGATGACATTCTCGATGTCCGAGGTCTCGGCGTACATGACGACGATGTGGGCGGCGTTGCCGCCGGGCAGGGCGGGGAAGATGTTCATGCCGCGGCAATCGAACATCACCAGGTCGGCCTGCTTGCCGGGAGTGATGGAGCCGGTCTTCTTGTCGAGGCCGAAGGCCTTGGCGCCGCCCATGGTGGCCCAGTAGAGGGCGTCGCGGGTCAGGGTGGAGTGTTGCGTCTTGGCCGGCCAGGCGCCCTCGTGCCAGAGGCTGCGGTTGTCGAGCTCGCGCTGGTGCAGGAAGGCGTGGCGGGTGACCGCCAGCATGGAGCTGTTGAAGTAGGGGTCGCAGTCGGTGCCGAGCGAAGGCATGGCGCCGTGCTTGACCAGGCGGCCGAGCATGGCGGGCTGCTCGTAGTTGAGCATCTCGGTGAGGTTGGTGGCGGTGATGGTGCAGCCCGCGTCCAGGACGATCTTGAGTTCGGTGTCGTCGAAGCAGTTGCCGTGCCCGATGTTGTGGTCGGGCCCGAGCAGGCCC
>NZ_JAUJZH010000054.1 GCF_030486595.1 Variovorax ginsengisoli
ATCCTCATACCCCCACCGCTTAAAAAAGCAGCAGGGTAGGCTGAACACCCGGGTCAAATTTGAACCGGCACAACCCTCACAGGTGGGTCAAATTTCGGCCGGCGCCAACACGCATTCTTGTTCGCGAGCGCAATGGCTGCGATGTTGGCGTTTCGTCGCTCCAAGAGCTTCTGCAGCCACGCATTGCCGTTCTGATCCGCCTTGCTCCGGAACGACCACAGTACCGCTCTAGCTCCGTGGACCAGCAATGTCCGCAGGTACGTGTCGCCGCGCTTACTGATACCGAGCAAGGTAGCCTTGCCGCCGCTGGATGATTGGGCCGGAACCAATCCTACCCACGCAGCCAGCTGCCGGGCGTTGTCGAAGCTCTTTGCATCGCCGATCGTGGCAACGAGTGCGCTCGCGGTAATCGGGCCAATCCCGGGGATCTTCTCGAGCTTGCGACTCGCTTCGCTGTTGCGGTGCGAGGTCTTGATCTGCGCCTCGAGTTCGCTGACCTGGCGGTCAAGCTCCTTGAGGTGATTGAGCAGGCGCTGGATCAATAGCCGGAAGGTTCCAGGCAGCTCGTTGCTCGCATCCTCTATGAGTTCAGGAACCTTACTGCAGACATGCGATATTCCTTGGGGAACTACGAGGCCGAACTCGGCCAGTAGCCCACGAATCTGGTTGGTCAAGGCAGTTCGCGCGCCAACGAATCCTTGGCGAACACGGTGTAGCGACAGCACGGCCTGCTGTTCGATGTTCTTGACTGGTACGAATCGCATATTCGGTCGCGCGACCGCCTCGCAGATTGCCTCCGCATCCGCCGCGTCGTTCTTGTTCGTCTTGACGTAGGGCTTGACGAACTGCGGAGCCATCAGCTTGACTGTGTGGCCGAAACCTTGAAGCTTGCGAGCCCAGTGGTGAGCACCCCCACAGGCTTCCATGCCGATCAGACAAGGCGGCAGGCTCGCGAAGAACACGGCCATCTGGTCGCGCTTGATCTGCTTCTTCAAGGCTGCCTTCCCGTGTTCGTTCACGCCGTGGACTTGGAACACGTTCTTGGCCAGGTCGATGCCGACTGTCGTAATCTTCATGGTGGACGCTCCTGTTCAGTTTGAGTGGTGACGTAGGAATCTCCACTCTGGCACATCAATGCCGTACGGGTGGGGGCGTCCATACCATTACTTCCTGGGACATCAACCTAGGTCCGGTCAGCTTTTGGCCTTCATTCGAGCCAGCGCCGCGAGCCGGCGAATGCGCGAGTCGGTCAAAACTGTCATGATGTCCCTCATCTCTCTGATGGTGCCTCGATGTCGCACGATTTAAACCTTGCCCGATTGGGGCGGTCACCGGCGCTGGTACGGGAGCCAAGACTCCGCGTTTTGACCTCAGCGAATTCCCTGATGCCGGCGACCGTTCCTCCTGTAGGTCTCGACCTTGAGGAGCCGCCATGCCAATGGAACTACTTCAGGCGCTCGCGGATGATGAGTTGCCCGTTGAACTTTTTTTGACACGCGAGGTTCAGGACAAACTTCGGATCCTCCATGATGCTGGCCACATCATCTGTAGCTTCCCTTCCGCGGAGATGGCTCATTTGGAGCCTGTTCGCGTCCACATGGTGACGCCGCTGGGCCGCAAGGCGCTCAGGTACTTCGGACCTGAACGGGTGCGAAGCAAAGAAGACGACGGTTGGTCGGATCTACTGGAGCGATCGGGCGCATAAGCCCCGCCCACAGCATCCAACGGGCGCAGCGGCGCCGTTGGGTGGGGACGAAAAAGCCCGCCGAAGCGGGCAAGACCTTGGTGGAAAGTCGAGGGAGGAGGCACGCAGTGGATCCCGTCCCTGCACTGGCCCTGAATGTCCCTAAGACGCGACACGAATACGGCAATGCGCCGCAAGTGCGTCGTGGTTGTATCGTAGCTCTGCGACTGTTCAGTGGCAGTTCAGCTTCTGACCGTTGAATCGCGGACAGAACCGATAGTTGTTCTATCATTTTTCGCCGTTTCGCCTAGTATTCAAGGAAGGCAGTTGATAGGCAGGCCCCACGTCGATAACGCATTTCGAATATCGCGAATGGGAGGTTCGTGTGGAAGTCACGGCTGCCGGAGAGGCGTTCTCAGGGCGTGCGGACCTCCCTTCGGAAGCGAAATGCCGGTGCTGTCTGCTCGCGCCTCGACGCAACCGCCGCAAGGCTTGCCCTGGGCACGAAAGCCCCCGACTTCACTGACAACTGGATCTCTCTCAACGAGAGCGGCCAATCGCGGTTCTGGGGTCTGTAGGACGCATCGCGGCGACACCGACGGCCCCCGGCGCTGGTAGAGGAAGCTTCGGCAGCCACCCCGCACGGGCGGTTCCTCGATGCCGGCGGCCGTCCGCCTCCGACTGTAGTCGGACAGTCGAGCGAACAGGGTCGTCAGATGCCGGCTTTCAGCCTGGCCAGCGCATCCAGCCGACGCAGAGCCTGCCGCGCGGCGGCGAGTTCCGGCATCTCACCTCCCTGAGCCTCAAGGGCGTCCAGCGCTTTCGAGATCAGGGCGACGTCGTCGGACTTCGCCGCGGCGCGCTTTACCGGGCCGGGCATGTCTTCCTCGGGGATCACTTCGACCTCGGGCGCCGCCTTCTGTTCGTCGGCCCCAGGCGTGGTGTACCCGCCCTCGGATGTCTTCGTCAGCAGCGTGCCGCGCCGGAAGAACCGGAACTTGGCGCCCACGGGCAAATCGCTGAACTGCATAGTCGCATGCTAAGGCAGGGCGCGCTTCGTGTGGCGTGGTCAGCATCGCTCAGGGGTAGGCCGTCGTGTCGTCTAACAACCCGGCAGGCAGCACCAGGCGTCGCGTCGGCGGCTTCCTTGAGTGCGCCTCCCAGCCGCCAAGCAGGATACCGCGGTCGATCTTCACGACCTTGGTGGCTTCTACGAGTCCAACGGCATTCTGGCCAAGCCCGCCAAAGACCTGTTCACACTTCTCGTTTAGATGAGATATCTTAATAGACGGAGGCAAAAGAAATGATTCTCAAAGCTCCGGCAGACGTATCGGCCGCCAACGATAACGGCGGGATGGTCAGCACGCGACTGGCGCCGCTGTTCTTCGTCTCTGGCGTGGCGGCGCTGGTCTACCAGCTGTGCTGGCAGCGCCTGCTCTTTTCAGCCTTCGGCGTGGATATCGACTCCGTGACGATCATTGTCTCGGTGTTCATGCTCGGCCTGGGGCTCGGCGCGCTGGTCGGTGGCAGGCTCGCGGACCACCGCCCCGCATGGGCGCTGCGGTATTTCGCGATCGCGGAGCTGGGCATCGGCACCTTCGGCCTGTTCAGCCCCGCACTGATACGTGCGACCGGCGACGCCTTTGTCGGTGCGTCTCAATGGCAGATCGTAGTTGTCAATTTCCTGCTGCTGCTTTTCCCGACCTGCCTGATGGGCGCCACGCTGCCTATTCTGGTGGCGCACGTGACCCGTATATGGGGCAATGTGGGCAAATCGATCGGACTGCTCTACCAGGTCAATACCCTTGGGGCGGCCTTCGGCGTGGCGATCGTCGGCTTCCTCTGGTTCTTGCTGTTCGACCTCGACGGCGCGATCCGCATGGCCGCCTCCTTGAACATCCTGGTGAGCCTGCTTACCGTCGCCTGGATCAAGCACCATGGCTAGCTTCGCCTGGCTCCTATCGCTGGCTGTCGGCTTCCTTAGCCTCAGCCAGGAGATCCTGTGGGTGCGGCTGATCTCCTTTGGCCTGCGGGGTATGAGCCAGTCCTTCGCGATCGTCCTGCTGTGCTTCCTCGTGGGGATCGCGATCGGCTCGGCCATCGGCAAGCGCTTCTGTGAGAGGCACGATGACCTACTGCGTACCTCGGCGCTCGTCCTGGCGGCGGCCGCGGTCATCGACCTCAGCCTCCTGCGCCTGCTTCCTGCTCTGCTGCAAGGCAGCGCCTCGGGCCTGGCTGCGGTGCTGTTTCTGATCGTGCTCGCGGCGGCGCTCAAGAGCATCATGTTTCCGATCGCCCACCACCTGGGTTCGCAGCAGTCCGGTACGCATATCGGACGCTCGGTATCCAAGGTGTACTTCGGCAACATCATCGGCTCGACCCTGGGGCCGATCGTGACGGGATACGTGCTGCTGGACAGGCTGAGCATCGACGGTTGCCTGCTTCTGATCGGGCTCGCGACGGGCGTGTTGTCGCTGCTGTGCGCCGCGCAGGCGCGCAAGCCAGCGACCGGGTTGGCTGCCATGGGCGCGATCATCGCTGCCACGGCCCTGGCATGGTCGGGCCCGGCGGTGGTGCCGGCCATCGCACTGGCGACGTCGACGGAACACGTGGAGGGCACCAAGGTCGACCACGTCGTGCAGAATCGGCAGGGCATCATCCATACCCTCTCCACCCCCGATGGAAAGCCGGATGTCATCCTCGGCGGCAACGCTTACGACGGCCAGCTCAATGTCGATATGCGCCTGAACGGCAACCTGCTGGACCGCGGGCTGGCCTTGCTGGCGGTCCATCCCAATCCCGAGCGCGTGCTGGTCATCGGCATGAGCACGGGCGCCTGGGCCCGCATTCTCAGTGCGTCGCCGCGCATCAAGGAAATGACGGTGGTCGAGATCAATCCCGGCTACCTGAAGGTCATCGCGCAGTACCCGCAGGTAGCCGGCCTGCTGAAGGAGCCGCGCATCCAGATCGTCATCGACGACGGGCGCCGCTGGCTGCGTCGAAACCCGGATCAAGCCTTCGACCTCGTGGTGCAGAACACCACCTGGTCGTGGAGAGGCTATTCAACCAACCTGCTCTCCCTCGAATACATGCAGCTGGTCTCGTCGCACCTGAAACCCGGCGGCATCTTTGCGATGAACAGTACAGGGTCGAGCGACGTGCTGCACACTGCACACAAGGTCTTTCCGTTTGTCGAGCGGAGGCTGAACTTCGTCTATGGAAGCAAGTCGGATTTCTCTCGACCCGTGCCCACTGCGGAGGCAGCTTTCCGCGAGCTGCGCCTTGACAATTCCGTCGTATTCGCCGAGCAGGCTTTCCGAGCCGGCGGACTTGCAAGGGAAATGATCAAGGCGCCCTTTGTGGCGCCTGAGCAGCAGTTCGCCGGCATGTCCGAATCACCCGGACTGATTACCGACCAGAACATGCTCGTCGAACACGCGCATGGGCTTTGGCGCTACCGCTTGCCGAACTTCTATCGGAAGGTGGACCACGCGCGGATGCTACTCGACAGGTAGCGTGTTCAGGGACTCGCGCCTGTTCATCCCTACGAAGGGTGGCATCGACGGGGGGACGGCCGCCGGCATCGGGGAACCGCCCCGGATTGGGGTGGATGCCGAAGCTTCCCCTACCAGCGCCGGTGGCCGACCCGTTCTGTCGCCCAGTAGTTCGCCATTCTCCGTGGCGCGCTCCGGGTGTGAACCGCCAGCAGCCACATCTCGTGCACGAGGGCTGCCGGGACCGAAATGTCTGAGCGCCTTGAGGCCAAGCGACGTCACCTCGTGGACCCGCACGCAGGCGCATTGTTCGAGGCAGCCGGAGGAAAGCTGCAGAGGATGTGGCCGGCGTCATGAAGAACCCAGAGTTTCTGCTGGACCTCCTGGTCCACGATCTCCACAGGCCTCTCCGCATCGGCGAGTTCTTGGAGTAGTTCCATGGGTCTATTCGCGCCAACTTTTTTGGCGGCGACAAGCAAGCTACTGTTCAATGAATGGCATGGCCCTCGCGCCGCGCTGAATGTCCCGCTCGTCGATGAATGCACGCGCCTTCTGCAGCAGCGCTGCAACGGTGCTCGCACCGTCACGGTACTTCCCGACGAGAACGATTCGGCATCGGTGCTGACTCTTCCAACGAAGGTCGCCGTGCCGCGTGAACACACCTTCCGCCGTAGATCTGTCCAACTCGAGCGCCACCCACCAACCCTTGTACTTGGACCGATGAACCGACCCGTCGCCCGACATCTCCAAGATCTCCAGAAAGCGAGCCTTCCATTTCTCCTTCGGTCGCCCCGCCTTCGAAGGAGTTGATCGCGTCAGAGCTGGACCTTGCTGATCTTGGCGCCTTGCAGGGAAACGCCTGCCTCGAGTCCCACGTTGGTCAGCACGAAGCCGACCACAGGCTGTTGAATCGTGAGTGTCGATGTTGCCCGTGGCGCCCAGGGTGGCGATCGCGACGGTGGCGTCAGCCCCCGCTGTCCAACCGCTGCTGTTGCGGAACCTGTCCAGAGCTTGCTTCGTGTTAAAGACGTAGATCACCGCCTTCGCTAGCGCGCCCGCCTGGAAGCCCAGCGACCCTGCGGTGGTGCTGTAGTAGGCCTCGGTGCGCCCGGCCACGCGCAGTGCACCGCGCCCGTACTCGGCACCAACCCCCAGGCTCGCGCCGACCACGGCGGGAACACCAGAACGCCGTTGGCCTTCGCCACCATCTCGCGAGAGCCCGGCACGCTGGCATACAACTTCGACAAGGCGTCCTCCACCTGGGCGTCCATGGACGCGCGCGACGACTTCGCGCTGGATGTGTCTCCAGGCCGCGTCGTGGTGCAACCCATGAAGGCGAAACTGGTCAGGGCGAGCATTGCGATGCCGAGCACGTATCGATGAAGGGAACGCATGGTCGACTCTTTTCAGCCACCAACTCGCAGGCAACGCCAACGCCGCTGATGCCTCCGACTCATGATCGTGCACAAACGACCCGGCAATTTCCGCGCCATGTCGCGGCGCGACAAGCAACTACTTGCTGGACGATGGCCACAGCCAGCGGATGGGCTGCATCAGCGCGCGCATTTGCTCGACGAATTCGGCCTGGGCCTGCGCCGCCATCCGCTGGTACGCGGCGCTGTCGAGTCCTGCGGATCCTCGACGGGCAATACTTGCCGCAAAAGTTGCCGCCTTAGGCGTCTCTTCGCAGCGATCTCGGGGGACGCCATCGGGCACATCAATTGCTCCACCCGGCACGCGGAGAACTCTCACCATGCGCTGGAGCGAATGCTACGGGAAGATCCAGCAGTTGAGTCCGAAGGCCGCCAAGCTGGCCTCGCGGATGCTGTGCAAGGATCCCCGGGTCCCCTCTCACTGGGCGTTTGCCCTCGATGTGGCCCTGGCCGGCCGCGGCAAGGCAGCGGGCGGCTTCACTTCGGCGGATCTGGATGCCATCGGCGCCAGTCAACGACAGGAGCGACCGGAGCCGACGGCCGAGCTCGACCCGGCGCAACAGGAAGCCTGGACCTTCGCGGCTTCCGTTCGCAAGTCGGCCGCCGGCGGCGCGAACAAGGGCGCCCAGGCGCCCAAGCTCAGTCCGGAAGACGCAGAGTGGGATCCGCGAACGCCCACGCCGGAAGAAGCGTGGCTGCTCGCCTTTTCGCAGGAGTTGCAGCGAATCTCCGACCTCAGCCCCGATGACATTGCCCGTCGCGCCCTTCGCAGGCTCGAGACGGACGGAGACCGCAACCCCTTGGAGGCAGCCAGGGATGAACTCGTAGCGAGCGAGGTCGAGAACGTTGCGCCGCATCAGAACGTCGGCATTCCGCCGGAAGGCGGCTACTGAGGGCCACGTGGACCGTCACGAGCCAGTGACCATCAACGGGGGATGTCAGCCTGCTCCAGCGCGCGACAGGAAGTCGCAACTCGAATTCTTGACGGCGAAGGATGGGTCGATGTCTGCACCGATCGGGAAGAAGAGAAGGTCCAGTCGCGAACGGCAGCCGGCCGACCATCCGGCGGTGGGCCGGCTGCGTCGTGCGTCCGGTATCTTCCAGGGGCGGATCGAATGCGGGGACGGCGTCGTCGGCGCGTCGATCAGCCCGGCCGGGCAACCCGTCGACACCGTCCTGGCCTTCGCCGAAAGGGTGGTCGAGAACATCGACGCCCTGAGCACAAGAGGGCGGGAACTCGTCGCCGCTGAGGCGCTGGAGACCTACAACGCGGACTGGCGCTTCGGCGAGCGGCCCGCCGGAGAAGGCATCGTGGCGATGTTCGAAGCCCCCATCAAGTCAAAGGCAGAGTTCTCCGCGGGTCTCACGCTGTTCCTGGTCCGGGTCACCGGGCTCCAGTCGGTCACCCTGACCTTCGCGTGCGCAGAGAGATTCTCGAGGCATGCCGTCAGCGTGACCTCGCTGGACGGACTTGGCTTCAACAGCGTACGCGTCGAGCTTCATGAGGCGTGCCCCGACATCCTGCGCGACGTGCCCGGCTGGTGGCATCCGATCAACCTGCATCCGAAGGCGCCTCCCGCACCCTGCGGCCTCACGATCCGCCAGCGAGCGCTCAAGCGCTCGGTGGACATCGTGGGAGCGCTGGCCTTCTTCGTGCTTCTCGGCCCGCTCTACCTGCTGGTCGCCGGCGCGGTGTTCGTCGGCATGGGCGGCCCGGTGCACTATTGGCAGACGCGCCTGGGCCAGGGCGGCCGCCCCTTCCGCTGCTACAAGTTCCGTTCGATGGTGACGGGGTCGGACGACATCCTCGCGTATCACCTGGCGCGCGACGCCGTCGCGCGCGATCGTTGGGAACGGTTTCAGAAGCTCGACGACGATCCCCGTGTCACGCCCGTCGGTCGCGTGATCCGCCGGCTGAGCCTCGACGAGCTGCCGCAGTTCTACAACGTGCTGAGGGGCGACATGAGCCTGGTCGGTCCCCGTCCGTGCATGGTTCGCCAGCGCAGCCTGTACGGCAGCAGCTGGCAGCACTATTGCCAGATGCGACCCGGCATCACCGGACTCTGGCAGGTCAGCGGCCGCAACCACCTGCCCTACGCCGACCGCGTCGCGCTGGACGTCCGCTATGTCACGCATTGGTCGCTGGCTCTCGACGCCAAGATTCTTGTGCGCACCGTCTGGGTAGTTCTGAGCGGCGACGGATCGTCTTGAACGGAGATCTCAGCTGCGCAGGCGAAGGCTGACAAGAACCCTCCCGTTTCTCCTGCTTCTGTGCCGTCCGGACCACGACAACGTGGATTGGGCAATGATCAAGGAGTCATTCGATGGCGACACCATGCGAGGCTGTTTATTGTTTCGATCGGGCTACAGTCCGTTTTGCCATCTACCCAGAAGGTCTTGAAGGCCCTCGCGTCCTCGCGGAGATTTCAGAAGACGCCCTGCGCGATGTGTTCGGCGCACGCGATGGACCGGACAGCCTGCTCGAGACCTGCCAGGCGAACTTCGAGGCGATAGAAAGGGCTGCGATGGAACTGCAAAGGCGCCGACCCGAAGCACCGATCGAACTGGAAATCATGGACTTCTCCGTTCCTTCCACCCGTCACGATTTTCTATCTCACCGCGGATCGGGCGTCCTGCCTGGGTGACAACGGGGCCAACGCCGGGCGCACCAGGTCTGACGCCCACGAGAGATCCCAAGGCTTCACTCAAAGCTGCATTTCGACCCGTGCGGCACTGCCCGAGTCTTTCTGCGCAAAGGCCACGACGTCCGCGCCATAGCGCCTCACATTGAGGTCGAAGCGGCTGTCGCCCACCTGCAGTCCGGCAATGTGGATGGCCTCGATCCCCTGGGGCAGGCGGGGATGAGTCACGCGCACCCGGTGGCGGGCCGCCTCGACGGTCACGCCGAGACAGGCCTGCAACAGCATGAACACCGAGCCCGCCGCCCAGGCCTGGGGCAGGCAAGCGACCGGATAGGCCACCGGCGCCTCGCCGGGAGCGCGCTCGAAGCCGCAGAACAGCTCGGGCAGTCGAAGCCCGAAATGCACGGCCGCTTCGAACATGTCGCCGAGCAACTGGACGACGCCGTCGCGCTCGCCATAGCGGGCCATGCCCGCGGCGCACAGCGCGACGTCGTGTGGCCACACGGACCCGTTGTGGTAAGACATCGGGTTGTAGCGCGCCATGTCCGAGGACAGGGTGCGCACGCCCCAGCCGCTATCGAAAGACGCCGAGCGCAGCTGCTGCACGACCAGGCGTCCGCGCTCGGGCGACGGCAAGCCAGAGAACAACAGGTGCCCGGCGTTGGAGGCGCGCACCCGGCACGGCTGCTGCTGCCCGTCCAGAGCCAGGGCGTAGGTCTGCAATTCAGGCAGCCAGAAGCAGCGCTCGACGCGGGCGGCCATCGCGGCCGCCTCGGCCTCCCATTCGCGCGCGCGCGCGAACTGTCGCCGCGCGCGCGACAGCATGCCCATCCCGCGCAGCGCGGCGAACGCGTAGCCTTGCACTTCCACCAGCGCGATGGGTCCCTGGGCCGATCGGCCATCGGCGTGGAACACCGAGTCGTGGCTGTCCTTCCAGCCCTGGTTGGCCAGGCCGGTCAGTTCGCCCCGCGCATAGCTCACGAAACCGCAGTGGCGCCGGGCATTGCCCTCGATCCATTCCATCGCCGCGAGCAGTGCCTCCCAGATGATGGCGATGAAGCCCATGTCGCCCGTGCGTTCGGCATAGGCCGTCGCCAGCATGACGAACAGCGGAGTGGTGTCGACGCCGCCGTAGTACTGGCCGAACGGCAGCTCCTTGACCGCGGCCATCTCGCCCTTGCGGGTCTCGTGCATGATCTTGCCCGGCTCTGCGTCGTGGAAGGAGGAGGTCTCGCTCGCCTGGTGGGCGGCGAGGAAGGCGAGCACGCCGCGCGCGAGCGCCGGATCGAGCCACAGGGTCTGCAGAGCGGTGACCACCGCATCGCGGCCGAAGGGGGTCGAGAACCACGGGATGCCGGCATACGGATAGGGCCCGGTGTCGAGCTCCGTGGTGAGCAGGGCCAGGTCGGCCTCGGACTTGTCGATCCAGGCTTGGAACAGGCGCCCGGACGCGCGCACCCGAGCGCCGCGGCGCCGGTGGATGCGCAGACTCCAGCGGACGCGCGTCGCGGCCTCCCCAAAGCGCGTGGGCGACGGCTCGGCATGGGCCTCGCCGACTTCGACATGGAGCGTCCAGCGCGCACGGCCGTCCAGGGCGACGTCGAAGGTCGCGTGACCTTCGCCCAAGCGGGCCGGCACCTCCGAGAAGGACAGGACGACGCTGCGCCAGACCGCGTCGAGGCCGCGGTAGCGCAACGCGACCTGGCGTTCGCCGAGCGCCCCGGCGGCCAGTTCTCCGCGCTGAGGGCGCTGTTGGCCGCGGACCTCGAACATGTCGCGGAAGTCGGCGCCGAACAGCAGGGTGAGCGGGACCCGCGCCGCTGCATCCCCGTAGTTGACCAGCGTAATGCGCTCGTGCACCCGGTCCTGCCACAGGAAGCGGCGGCGCTCCAGATGGATCACCCCCTGGGGCATCGAGCTCTCGCCCAGGGGCGGCAGCGGATGGTTGGTCATGTTGGCCGTGAAGAAGGCGTTGTCCTGGCTCACGGCGCTCGACAGCAGAGCCGGCTGGCGGCCGTCCATCAACAGCCTGAAAGTCGAAAGCCATCGCGTGTCGTCGTGGAACAAGCCGTCGCCCTCCCCCGTGACATCGCCGAAGGCATCGGCCACGAGGAAGGTGTCGCCCTCCTTGAGGACGAACAGCCGCTGCCCCGAGCGCACCGGCGGCGCCGGCCACTCGTCATCGCGTGCGGTGGGGGCATCGGGCGTTTGCACGGCGCTTCCCGGTCCGGCTAGGCGGCGATGCCTTCGCGCGATGATCCGCGGCTGCCGCTCGCGATCTGCCAGTAGAGCTGCGCGTAGCGCACGGCCATGGCCCGGGCCGTGAAGCGCTGCTCGAAGACGGAGCGGACAGTCTCCCGCGACAGGCTTTCCACCGCTTCGACCGCGGCCACGGCCTGCTCGAGGTCGTCGACGACCCAGCCGGTGACCCCGGCATCGATGACTTCGGGAACCGCGCCGCAGCGCCAAGCGATGACCGGGGTCCCGCAGGCCATCGCCTCGATCATTACGAGTCCGAAAGGCTCGGGCCAGTCGATGGGAAACAGCAGTGCGCGTGCGTTGCCGAGAAAGTCGCCCTTCTGGGCATCGCCGATCTCGCCGATGTAGTTCACCAGGGGGTGGTCCAGCAGCGGCCGGATGACACGTTCGAAATAGTCCCGGTCCACGGCGTCGACCTTGGCCGCCAGGCGCAGCGGCACGCCCGCCGCTTTGGCGATCTCGATCGCGCGATCCGGCCGCTTCTCCGGCGAGATGCGGCCCAGGAAGGCGAGGTAGTTCCCCTGGGGCACCCGCGTGAAAGGCAGGCCGCGCGGATCGATCCCGTGGTGCACGGTGGCGCGCCAGTGGGCCTCGGGCATCGGCAGCCGCTGATGGTTGGAAATCGAGACCAAGGGGAAGTCGCTCCAGCGGCGATAGGTATCCGGCAGATCGGCAATATCCAGCCGGCCGTGAAGGGTAGTCAAGGTCTTCGCGGCCATCTGCTCGAACAGCGGGAAGTGCAGCATGTCGATGTGGAAGTGCACGACGTCGAAGGCGTCGGCGAGGCGCCGGACCTCGTGCAGCATCGACAGATGGCTCGCCAGATCGGACTTCAGCGGCGCGTCGTCCAGTCGCAGGGCCTGGCGGCGCGTGAAGACCGGCGTGGCTCGCGTGCGCATGTCGCCTGCGGCGAATAGGGTGACGTCGTGGCCCCGCTCGACCAGCGCATCCGTAAGATAGGCCACCACCCGTTCCGTGCCGCCATAGAGGCGGGGTGGAACGGCTTCGTACAGCGGTGCGACTTGAGCGATCTTCATCGTCCTTCCCCGGCGGCCTGCCATCAACGCGGCCATGGACATTTTTCAATGCCGCCGATGAAAGCCGCGGACGGCTGGAGGCCCGTTGGATTGTCGGAAGACATCGTACGGCGCAAGTCAATGAAACGCTGGCGGAATGTCCGCCCGATCTTCACGGCGCGCATTGAGTCCCAAAGCTGCGGCCGGACGGATGCTCCGACGCGCGACGGCGCGGCAACCTGAGTCGGTACCACGAGCGAGCGAAAGCCGCTCGTGTCGGCAACAACCTACGCAGGAGCGCGCCGCGCGTCAGATGCGCATGTTCCGGCGCCGGGTGCACGCTTCGAGGCGTCAAACCATTCGAATCCTCTCGGGAGTCCGTCATGGCCAACACAGCCAACACAGGCCGGTGCATTCCCCTTCCCTACCGCCGACAGTCATTCGGCCCATCCCATGACCGAATCCAGGCCTGTCGAGGAGCCCTCGGAGCCCGCGCTCGATCGGGCGGCTCTTTGCGCTCCACCGAGATGAATCGCTCGAAGAGCACGCTCATGCATTGGGGTCCACGTTGGTGACCTCGAGGCAGTAGCAGACGGCGCTGTTGGCGGCCGAGGCGCGGCCCTGGCAGAGGATGTTGCGGTCGCGCGCCCAATGCACGATGTCAGCAACTGTCAGGAAGTAGCTCTCGTATTCGAGCTGGGCAATGAGTTTGAACTCGTGCTCGATCTGCTTGTGGACGTTGTCGGGCAGCCCGTTCGGTTACCGGCGCTGCGCGCCCTCGTAGGTCAGCTTGCGCAAGTGCGACGCCGACGTCTCGCCTTCAGGGACGACCTCGCGCGGGTATTCATACTTGAGCTTCTCCAGTGAGAACGTGCACAGGCTCGCCACTCGCACGGTCTCCTTCATCCACTCGGCGGGCACCTGGTTCATCAGGGCCGCGCGGCCGCGCAGGTAAGACTCGGCGTTGGCCTGAAGCGCGAAGCCCGCGGTGGCGACGGTCTTCCCGACCCGGACCGTAGTGAGAACGTCCTGGACCTTCTTGCGCTTGCTCGTGTGCATGACCGGGCTCGAGCTGGCAAGGATCCGCAGGCCGGTGCGATCGGCGACCTGCTCGACCACCCAGAGGCGCAGCTCGTCGTCCATGAGGAGCGGGCGCGGCGCCACGATCCAGGCTCGGCCCGGGAACCAGGTCTTCAGCCACATGGTCTGGGCGAAGAGCGACTCGACGGTGGCATCCGGCTCGGGCAGCAGGAGCGCCAGGCAGCCGGGCATGCCGGCCAGGTGCGGCGTCTGGATGTTCTTGCCCTCCACGTCCGTCAACAGGGCGCTGTACGTGCCCTTGGCGGCCCGCCGGCGGGCGAGCGTGATGCACTCGCAGAGGTTGCCCCAGCCGAGCTTGTTCTCGGCCAGAAAAACAATCCTGGCGTGGGGGTGACCGCTCTGGGTGGTCAGGAGGATCTCGCTGCCGCAGATGAGGTGCAGGCTGGCCTCCCGGGCAGCCAGGTGGGCCCGAACGACGCCCGAGACCGAGCATTCGTCGGTCAGGGCGAGTGCCGAGTAGAGCTTGGCCGCGGCGCGCTCCACCAGCTCCTCAGGTTGCGAGGCGCCGACGAGGAAGGTGAAGTTTGCGCGGCGTGCAGCTCGGCGAAGGGAGGCGGTTCGTGCATACTGGATATAAAACCAGTATCGCACCGCCCCCTGTCCTGTTTTTTGACGGATGCCGGGTCGGCTTTCCGTCTTTTTGTCGGGGAAATCCGCCCCGTTCGGCCGCTGACAATGCAATTGCACAATGCCAGCATTGCAATTGCAACTCTGCTATGTTGTCGTCATGACCGCCGCCACCACCAATCCTGCCCCAACGACCGTCGCCGGCGTCATGGCCAAGGCCTTCGAAGGAGTGTTCGCCCACGCCTTCTCCCGCGGGGAGGACGATATCCGTGGGGCCGGAACGCCCTTCTTCCACGCTAGCGAGTCCGCCTGGGGGCTGAACCGGGGTGTTGCCGCGCGCTACGCGTCGCGGAGCGTGCCCGCCCGCTCTCTGGACGAGTGGTTCGAGGCATCGCGGCTGCCGCGCAAGAAGGACCTCTTCACGGCCCTATGCGTCAATGCATCGACGCTTTCGCGCATGCGCCCGGAAGCGCCCCTTGAGCCAGGCGTCACCGAGCGCCTGCTCCGCCAGTCGGACCTGCTGGTTCGGGCGGCCGAAGTGTTCGGCGATCAGGGGCCGACCTGGATGACCAAGCCGCACCCCCTGCTCGACGGGAAGACGCCCATCGAGTTCGCGACGAACGAATACGGCGGCGAGAAGGTGCGCTCGATCTTGAACGCGATCGAGCACGGGGGCGTCGTTTGACGCTGTCGGTCTGGCGCATCTGCACGACCAAAGGCTTGCGGCGCGATCAACTTGGCTACGGCTCGACGCTGTCGCCAGGGCGGTGGCACCTGCCGCCACCGGATGGGCAGTCCGTCGTCTACGCCGGGGGCAGTCGCGCGATCTGCCAACTGGAGAAACGCGTCCATTGCAACGGCGTGAAGCCGATCGGCCAAGCCCTGATTCGCCTTGATCTGCCCGACGCTGCAGAGCTGCAGGACGTTCGTGAGGGCTTCGAGCTTCCCGCGGACTGGATCGACCAGGAGGCGCTCACCCAAACGATCGGCGTGGCCTGGCGCAAGGCCGGAGACGCGCTCGGCCTGTGGGTTCCATCGGCTGTCGAGTCGAGCGAGAGCAACATCGTCCTGAACCCTGATCACCCCGCATTCCTGCAGGTGGTGGTCACGGTCGAGCGCAACCCGTTCGAGTTCGACGACCGCATGTTCCCTTGATCCACCCGATTTCTGTGCATCCAGCCGCCACAACGCTTCAGATCCACCGGGACGGCCACTGGGTGCCCGCCGCTACCGTGGACCACTTCGTCGACGGACCGATGGGGCCTGAACTCGACCGCCGGCCACCCTCTTTTCTGTTCGACCTGGTGCCCCAGGGCGCCAGTATCTGCTCGAGCAGCTCTGTCCAGCATCTGCGGCCTAGTCCCCGCTGGGTGCTTCATCCGGCTCATCAGCGTTCGCGATCGGTTGCTTGGCCACTTTCGGAGCGGGGAGCTTCAATACGCTGCTCAGGCTCGCCGCGATAGACGGGTGATACGTTGCAAGTATCTTCGTGCCTTCGGCAATCCGGCTTCGCCATCCCTTGCCGCGAGCCATGATGTCTTCCGCTGCTTCCTGAAGTGCGTACGGTGATCGCTCGAGGGCGTAGGAAACGAGGGCTGCGACTTGCCCCGCATCTTTTGCGATCTTTGTGTGGAACTGCTCTTCGCGCTCCGCCATCACCACAAGTTTGTGCAGCGCGTAGCGCAACGGTGAAGGGATGTTGACGACGAGCGCGTTTTCGCCGGAGATCACCGCGGTCTGTGTTGTCTTCTCAAGGGAGAATTCCATGAACTTGAGGGGTTGCAGGTTCACGTTCAACGGCTCGTGCCGGTAGATTGCGTTGTTGCGACCGGCCACCGTGAGAAGGTCGATTCGCAAGTCCCCGCTCTTCGAATTCAGGTAGGTCGCGCCCTGGCCGGTCGTGATCGAATTCGCGGGCAGCAGGCCCATCTCAAGCGAGGTGATCGCATCGTGCACGTTGGCTTCAGCGTTGGTCGGAAGCGCGAGCGAAACGTTCTTTCCCGCATGAGCAAAATCGATATCATTGGTCCGCCATCCTCCGTTCCATCGCACGCCGAGCATGTTGCCCATGGCGATGAAGGCGTGGGTGCCGATCAGTACGCCGCCGGCATTGAAGAAGCCGTGCTCCGCGAGCCGATGGATCACTTTGAAGTGCTGCGGCATAACCGTCATGCATCCAAGGGACGTGCAGGCTAGCGCGAGCCTGGCCAGGCTGTCGTGGCCGGGGGCCTTTCCTTCCGAACGCAACCGGATCAGCTCGCTAAGCCGCTCGTCGACTGGGCCCAGGTAGACCTGCTTCAGTTTCCCCTCCAGGTCGCGGAACTGCCAGTACCAGTACTGGATGCCTTTGATTTCCTTCTTGTTGAACGAGCCCGTGAGGTCGACGATCGAACGGTCGAGCATTTGAGCCTGCGCCTGCTCGACCAACTCTGCAAAGTTGGTCTGCGCCGATAGCGATAGGTCATCAAAAAGGGGGGGCTCCGCTCGCTTCATGGTTATACTTCGCTTTCTGTCTAGTGAAGTATAACAAATGGGCGGAAAGTTATACTGCGCGCCATGCCTGGCGCAGTATAATATTCGCGCGCCTTGGCTTGCAGATGTGTTTCTCCGCCGTGCTCATCAGGCCGTCTCGCCGCGAATCATCTCAGCGGGGACGATCGACGTCCTCGGCCTCTTTTCCGGTCTCGGCCATGCGCAGGTGCGCGCAGCACGTCTGCCATGGGCAATCGGCTGCGTGAGTCCCGAAAGGATTTGAGGCTCACCTGCTCCAACGCCGGCGTCGTGGGCCGAGCTGCAGGGATCCAGTTCCCGCAGACGTCCTTCTTCACCCGTTCGTCGTCGAAATCTTCGACGTATCTGCCAGCGCTCGATCGCGGTGATTGGCGGCGAGCCCACAGGCCGGATGGCGCACACCAGGGGATCGTACGTCGAAGCTTCCCGGGACCCAAGCCAAGCGCAATGCGGGCGCTTTCGGGCAATTTTCGCGGTTCTTCCGGCCACTGCGCAGCCCATTTGTCAGACTGGCACCGACAAAAAGTTTGCGATTTTCCGACTTGAAACCGCCCGCGGAGCCTCTATTTTCTTCCGCGCCAAAGCAATGAGGAGGTGCTATGTCAGTTGAGCTCCTGAGGCAGATCGCGGCCTCGCCCCTGCCTAAGTCATTTACCGCGGCAGAGGACGTCAACGCGGTCAAGATTCTTCGCCAGGCCGGTCTGGTGCTCGCGTTGGTCGACGAGCCGCCGGAGCGGGGCGCCAGGGTCCTTGCGATCACTGAAAAGGGTAACGCCGAGCTCCTGCGATTTCACTATCCGGAGGTACGGCAGCAAAGAGACCCCGCTCGAGTCAGCTGGCTGCAGATCGCGGCGGAGCGCGCACGCGAGGCGATCAGGCCATCGCGTCGCCGCGACGGATCGTAGAAGCGCTGTTTCACGAAAGGAGTTGACCATGTCTTCGGGATTGGGCTCCTCGCTGTCACGAGCTGGAGGCCGGGACCACGGATCGGCTGGTGCCCGCGCTGGCAGACGAGTCATGAGTGAGAAGGAGATCGCGGCGTACTTGGCGGCTAGGGACTTCCTGCGCCGAGTTCAGCGAGCGTACCCCCTTTTCGTCCCTGCGCGGGGCTTGGCGCGCACCGTCATCGATCGCCCATAGGTCCGCGCGCTTGGCGGACGGCCGAGCGCATGCGCTCGGCTGGACCTGCCTATGGTGTCCAGCAGAATCGCCTGGACCATGAACCGGTGGTTTGCCGACCGATGCACCTCGTCAACCTGGGCAGAGAACGTGTGGAAGCCCAGCAGGACTGATTTGTGGCATCGACGAGTGGGCCGTTCGAGATGGTCCGAGCATGCCCCTCGACGCTCGCGCGGGCACATCCGCGCGGTCTTCTCGTGGGCCGCGATGGCCGGCCTGTCCATGCCAGGCAACCGCAGCAACTACACCTCGCTGCCTTTCGCAGAAACGGAAGGCGCGCTGGACCTCTTCGGCTATGGATGCTGGCCGCGCAGTTGGCGGTTGTAAGCAGGAAGACCTGAAGGACGTTCGCGAGGGCTTCGGCCCTCCTCTGGACTGGATCGATCAGGAGGCGTCTACCCAATCGATCGGCATGGGTGGCGCCAAGCCGGAGCGGCGCTGGGTCTGTGGGTTCCATTGGCGACGAGCCGAGCGAAAGCAACATCACCCCGCTCTTGACCGCCACCCAGGAAGGCAACTTCAAGGGCACCGAAGGCTTCGGCGCCATCCCGTTCGATGGCATCGTGCTGGCGCACAGCAACGAAAGCGAGTGGAAGGCCTTCCGCAACAACAAGAACAACGAGGCCTTCCTCGACCGGATCTACATCGTCAAGGTGCCCTACTGCCTGCGGGTCTCCGAGGAGATCAAGATCTACGAGAAGCTGGTGCGCAACTCGTCGCTCTCGGCGGCGCCCTGCGCCCCCGGCACCTTGCGCATGATGGCCCAGTTCTCGGTGCTCACGCGGCTCAAGGAACCCGAGAACTCCAGCATCTTCAGCAAGATGCAGATCTACGACGGCGACAACCTCAAAGACACCGACCCCAAGGCCAAGTCGATGCAGGAGTACCGCGACTACGCGGGTGTCGACGAAGGCATGAGCGGCACCTCGACCCGCTTCGCCTTCAAGATCATCTCGAAGGTGTTCAACTTCGACAGCAGCGAGGTGGCGGCCAATCCGGTGCACCTGATGCACGTGCTCGAGCAGCAGATCGAGCGCGAGCAGTTCGCGCCCGAGACCGAGCAGAAGTACCTCTCGTACATCAAGGAGCTGATGGCGCCGCGCTATGCGGAATTCATCGGCAAGGAGATCCAGACCGCGTACCTGGAAAGCTACTCGGAGTACGGCCAGAACATCTTCGACCGCTACGTGACCTACGCCGACTACTGGATCCAGGACCAGGAGTACCGCGACCAGGACACCGGCGAGGTCTTCGACCGCGGCTCGCTCAACGCCGAGCTCGAGAAGATCGAGAAGCCCGCGGGCATCAGCAACCCCAAGGACTTCCGCAACGAGATCGTCAACTTCGTGCTGCGCGCGCGGGCCGGCAACGCGGGCAAGAACCCGCTGTGGACCAGCCACGAGAAGCTGCGCACCGTGATCGAGAAGAAGATGTTCTCGAACACCGAAGAACTGCTGCCGGTCATCAGCTTCAACGCCAAGAGCAGCGCCGACGAGATGAAGAAGCACGAGGATTTCGTCAACCGCATGGTCCAGAAGGGCTATACGGCCAAGCAGGTCCGCCTGCTGTGCGAGTGGTATTTGCGGGTTCGCAAGAGTTCATGATGAACTGAAGGAGTTCTGTCCGTGCCATGCTGCAGCAGATCATCGACCGCCGGTTGTCGGGCAAGAACAAGTCCATCGGCAACTTCGACGGTCTGCCGAGGCGCCAGGCGGCCGCAACAGGTGCGCAGCACCCAGGGCCCCGCGTCCGGTCCTTGCACCGTTCGCGCTTTAGATCAATTGATAGACAGGCGCGTTGACCGCGGGGTGGGCCTGCGCGTTTTCGTACGCACGGATGACGCCGCGCAGCCGCTCGCATTCACGCTCGAGGGAGCGGATCAAGACCCCTCCACCTCCCCGGCCGGACGGAAACCCTGCCCCGCCATCCCCGCTCTCCCACGTTTTCCCCACAGCCTTTGCTGGGCGCCGCGAATGAAATAAACATAATTGGCATTCGAGTCCAGACGTCGTAGGCCAGCAGTCACATCCGCTCGGAAGCAGTTTACAGGCTGCAGTAGGCCGTGCCCCGGTTCAGACTGCGCCGCTGCCCGCCCTACTGCACGCTCAGCAGGTAGAGCAGGTACAGCGCGTGCCGAATGCTGATACCCCACGCCTAGCGCGGCGATCAGCGGGAGGTTTGCGACCTTCACGGGATGCCAGCAGCACCGTCAGTGCCTCGCGCGGGATCGAGGTGATGACCCGAGCAATCACCACCACCACCGCGCGTCAGGAGCATGAGATTGTCCGATGAAGGTTTTGATGAGGTCGGAGCAGCGGAACCAGAGAGGAGTCTTTGGGCGCCCAATATGTCTCGATCTCGTGCGCTATTTCCTCGCGAAACGCAAGCCCCCCAGGCTAAAGTGAAGCCGTTCCGAGTGACTGCGCTTTCCTCGCTGAGCGTCAGAGGCTACTGCAAGGCCAGATCGCGACGCGTGGTAGTCGTCGAGAAGTCACGAAGACTGATAGGCATGGAGGATCTCGCACGGACTGGTCCTTAACCCACCTCTTATCCGTGCGGAAGCATCAATCCGAAGGCATGCATGACTAAGATTCTTCGAACGTGGACGTTCTGGATCAAGACGGAACTCACTGACGAATGTAGCGGCTATCTCGACCAGTTCGTGTTGCCCGAATTGCGTCGCCAGATAGGAAGCCTTCGTGCTTCCTCGCTGTTTCGAGATCGGAGCGACGGCACAACACAAGTGGTCGTGGCGTCGATTTGGGAATCGATGGAGCGTATTCGCGCTTACGACGGGGGAGGTACTTCGCGATGCGTCCGTTGGAGAGAAGATTCTGGATCGAGATGCGGTGATGCGCTACTACGCGATCGATTCTCTCTACGACCCTGCCCTGACAGATCTTGCTCATGTGGAGTTGCGTAGCTCGCTCGTCGGCCAACCTCAAGACTTCGAGGGGATCTGAATGACATTCGCAGGTCAAGCTTTCGGCCGCTCCCCAGTAGGTCACTTCTGGGAAATTGCCGCCCTCGTCGCCTAAGACCGCACCGATCTCATCGCGTGGCTGACGTTCACGTTGACGACATAGTTGCGGGTAGCCGCTGAAAGCAGTCGCACGTCTGGTCCTTCGTAGGCATCCAATGTGGTCGGCTTTCGGGGCTCGGGCTTGATTCTGCGAGTTGGTCAAACGACGAATCGCGCTGCTCTCCAATTCCGGCGATCCATAGGAACGATGAGACGTTACTCACGACGCGATGAAAGTCGAGTTGAAGGCAAAACGAGTCCATCAGCATCGCCACCATCGGCCATGCAGCAGGCTGATCGAACCGACGGTTGCAGACCTGTCGCTCAATGGTGTACCGTGTGAATCTATCCTGTTGGACCCGAAATTGCGATGAAAACTGCAAGCCTGATTGCCGCTGTCGCCACATCTGCGTGTCTATGCGCTCATGCGGACAAGACCGAGTATGCGTTTCGATGGAATCCCGAAAACGGCGGCCCTGCGACGGCCGAGGAAGCGGCCAGGATACTCGGCATCAATGACGACAAGGCTAAGAAGATCGAGGTCAGGTACCTCACGGTCAAGCAGCCGGCCGGGTTGCCCAATGGCAACTATCAGGCGGTTGCGCGCGAGCGCGTCGACAAGGACGGGCCGGAGTCGATGTACAAGGTGCGCGGACCAGATTCCAAGGCTGGCAGGACTGTACTGTCGATGTGGGTCTGCCCCCTTTCCGGGCCGGCCCTCGAAACCAAGTTCGAGGTCGATGTGAACTGGGCATTGGGCGAGAAGACCAGGAGCGGAGATCCCAACGAACTTCCAACTCCCCGCACCGCCATTTCTTTCAGCTGTTCTGTCGGAACGTCGGCCAATGCCGCGTTCCCGAAGGCAACCGAAATGTCGCCGAGGTCATGCGTGAACCATGTCCGCCGCCTGAAATCGGACGACTGGAAGATCGAGGAATGGGTGCTTCCGACGAGCGCCTTGATCGTCGAGGTCTCGTACGCTGTGGACGAGGGGAGCCCGTCGCATCAGAAGGCGTTCCAGGCGAGCGTGGACACGCTGCTCAAGGCCGGAGCGCAACCGTTGCCTGACTCGAAGACGCTACTGGGAAGCACCTGCCCTGGCTAACTCAAGGTCGAGGCAGCGATTCGTCGTGGGACTCACCCTCTTAGCTGGTGACGCGATGGCGGAGAGGCAATTGACAGCGATCCGACGAAAAACTGAAATTCGAACGACGCGGCGTTTTGGCAACAGAGCGGCGGCTCGACATTCTCCTTGATGCAGTATTCCGGATTCGTCCGATATCCTGGTTGGTCGATTCGCCTGGCTTCCGGAATATGGGTTCGGCCTCGGCGTGCATCCGATCTCCTTCGGGCCACGCTGCCGCAGTCATTTGAAGAGGAGATAGAATCGCCATGAACACAAGTCTTGTAGCATCATTGGCCTTGGCGGCGCTGAGCGCATCCGCTTGGAGTTCGTACGCCGCGGACATGAACATCCGCCTCGCAGGGCCCGTGGTCAACAAGGCGCTCCCCTCCGGATCCGGCATGACTTGGAGCGCGGGTAGGTACTTCGTCGTCGGCGACGATTCCCCCTATCTGTTCACGCTGAATCGGAAATTTGCGATCACCGCTCGCTCCCTATTGCGAGACTATCCGATTCAACAGAACGGCCGCATCGCGAAGGCTATCAAGCCGGACTACGAGGCAATGGCTAGCGTTGTGTGGAACGGAACGGTCTGGAACCTAATTCTGAGCTCGGGCAGCGACAAGGAGACGCGGGGAGCCGGGCTTCTCGTCTCCACCGATGGCAAGGCCACCGTCCATGAGCGGGATATGACTGTGCTGTACCGAGATTTTGCCTCCCTCGCAGGATTCAAGACCGGCCAGTTGGTCAACATCGAGGCTGTGGCAGTCGCGCGTGACGTTGCCTATTTCTTCAACCGTGGCAATGCCAACAGGAACATCCTTTTTAAGGTGCCACTAGGAGACCTTCTGACCTATATGACCGGCGAGGCCGACAAAGTCGCAGGTATCCGCTTGCACGAGGCCGCGTTGCCGCAACTAAATGGACGTGAGGCTGGATTCTCAGGTGCCGACTACTGGCCTGAGATCGACAGCCTCGTCTACAGCGCCTCTGTGGAGGGGGCCTACGGCGCCTATGACGATGGTGCGGTGCTGGGAAGCTATTTGGGGTTGATCCCCCTGCCCACTTTGGAGGAGGGCGCGTTGCTGGACCTGACCCGGAGCGCGCAGCGCCTCTCCAAGGTCGGGGTGCCGCTCAAGACCAAGGTGGAGTCCATTTCGCTGACGCACACGGAACGACGCCGTGCCGTAGGCGCCTTGGTCGCTGACAACGACAATGGCAGCAGCGAGTTCTTCGATGTCGTATTGACCATCGCGCCCCGACGCTAGCCCTCCCCGTGCCGCCTCCATTGATGTCGGCGAACCGTGCCGATGCCGTCTCGGCGCGGCATTGCTGTACACCAGAATGGCGCGCAGCGGCACGGGTTCACGTCATGCCGGCGCCTTCCGTCCATCGGCGCGACCGTTCCTCAGCTCGTCCGGCGCAAGCGAGACTGCTGGCGGCTTAGGGCTCGCCCTTGGTCTTCTTGCGGGCTTCGCATTTCTTGACGAAGTCGCTCGGCGGAGGTGGCGTTTCCGGGCACAAAGTCAGTCAGCCTAGTGCGCCCCTGCCCGTGTCCGCGACCCGTGCTTCCAAGGTTGGCGCTCTCGCCTCCGCGACCACCTGAGTGCCGTGTTTGGCGGAGGAAGGTCGCAGAAGACGCCTACAACGTGTCTAGCCTCATCCATCACTCGCCTCAACAGACGCGCAATGTCCAAATACAGCCTTGAGGCTTCGCTTCATATTGCCCTAAAGGGCAATATGCGCGGTGCGAGTGCCTGTATAGGATCGCCGCTTATTTCGACCTCGTCCAATTCGTAAGGAGCGTTTTGCAATGGGATTCCGATCGCTGCCTGCAGCCCTTATAGGTCTCGCCATCCTGAGTGCCTGCCAACAAACGAAGCCCCCGACAGCTGAAATCGTTGCGCCTGCTGCCAGTCTTGCCACTGCGTCTGCCCTGAGCGTGGAGGAGGCCAGGCAGATCGCCGAGGATGCCTACATCTACGGCTACTCGCTTATCTCCGTAGAGATGTCACGTAAGGTGATCACCAATGTGGAGAAGCCAACCTCCAAGCGCGCCCCGATGGGTCAGTTCGCGCTGCTGCGTGAATACCCATCCGCCGCCTACCGCGATGTCACTGCGCCGAACGCCGATACCCTGTATTCGAATGCGTTCATCGACGTTTCCAAGGAGCCATGGATCGTCAGCTGGCCAGACATGGGCAAGCGCTACTACGTCTGGGAGTTTTACGACGCGTGGGTGCCCGTGATCTTCGATCCGGGGTCACGCACCACCGGACAGAAGGCTCAGACCTATGCCGTGACGGGGCCCGGCTGGACGGGCAAGCTGCCTGATGGCGTGAAGGAAGTCAAGTCGCCCACGTCCACGGTCTGGATTCTCTCTCGAACCTACTCGACCGGCAGCCCGGCGGACTACCGTGAAGTGTGGAAACTGCAGGACCAGTACAAGCTTTATCCGTTGAGCGCCTGGGGCAAGCCCTACACCCCGCCGCCGGGTCGCATCGATCCCGGGGTGGACATGAAGCGCTCGGTGCGTGACAACGTCAACGCGCTCGATGCCGCGAGCTACTTCCAGTGGATGAATGATCTGATGAAGAACAATCCACCAGCGCCGGAAGACGCGCCGATGGTGGCTCGCATGGCGAAGATCGGCATCGTGCCGGGCGGCAGGTTCGACCTGAGCCGCTTCGAACCAGCGGTCGGAAAGGCGATTTCGGACGCGCCGCGGACCGGCTGGGCCAAGATTGCCGAATACACCGCCCGCTCCGGGCAGGTCAAGGATGGCTGGCTGCTCAATCTGAAGGTCGGGCACTATGGCACCGACTACATGGCACGGGCCTGGCTGTCCGCGTTCGGCATTCCGGCGAACGCGCCCAAGGATGCGGTCTATGTCGTCGGGCTGAAGGACGCCGACGGTCAGCCGCTCGATGCCTCGCGCAACAAGTATGTGGTGCGCTTCAAGAGCAAGAAGGATTTGCCGCCCGCCGATGGCTTCTGGTCGCTGACCATGTACGACGATCAGTATTTTTTCATCCCGAACGCGCTCAATCGCTATACGGTCAGCCAGCGCAACAAGCTCAAGACCAACCCCGACGGCTCGATCGATCTCTATCTGCAAAAGGACCGCCCGAGCGCGGACAAGGTTTCAAACTGGCTGCCGGCCCCGCCAGCCGGCTTCATCCCGATGTTCCGGCTGTACTGGCCGAAGGAGACCTCGCCTTCCGTCTTGGACGGCACGTGGTGGCCGCCGGCAATTCAGAAGGTTGGAGCCCGATAGTCTCGACTGGAGAGGGTGACCTCGTGCTGCGATCCTGTCGGCCCGACGACACGCCGCTAGTCTGCTCGCCGGCAGCTGGCGCCGCCGATTATCACGGTCGACTGGAACGCCGCCAGCAACCAGCGCTGGACCGTGCCGCTGGGCGTCGCATCGACAGGATCTCTTGTCTGGGCAAGCTGCCGTTCAACACGCAGCTCTCGCCCTACTCCAACGTCGTCAAGCCCTGACAACGGTCCCCAGTGGCAGACCGCCTGCAGACGCAGGTCAGGTTTCCCACGTGACTGGTCTGGAGACTTGTCAAAGATCCCCAAGGAGCCACATGCCTTTTGTTCGTCGTTCAGTCGCAGCCGCAGTCGGCCTCGGCCTTGGTGTCATCGCCAGCGGTTGCGCCAACTACCAGCCGCCGCCGATCTTCGCCGGCTTCCTATCGCCTCAGATTTCGCGCACGAGCTGCATCGATGCGGTATCTCGCGAGCGCAAGGTGCCCAAGGAAGATGTGAAGCCTCTCTACGATTCGCAGACCATGGAGGAAGGGTTCTATGTCGTCACCCTCAGCATCGGCGCTGGTCAACCGAACATCAACTGCACGGTCAATGAAAACGGTGTCGTTTCCGACGTCATTCGCGCTCGTTGAAAGCTGCCGTCGTGCCGAAGTCAGTCGTTCCTCTGCAGCCTCCTCGCAAGAGGCCTTGACCGACCAATTCGCTGGCAGCGCGTGCCTTGATGAGGTTGCGACCAGATCGCCAAACAGTTCAACGATCCGGCGTGCGCCGGGAGAATCTCCCGCCCCCGCCCCCGCCCCCGCCCCCGCCCCCGCCCCCGTCCCCGCACAGCGCCGGCAGCGGCAGCGGCAGCGGCTTCGTTAACCGCCGTTCAACTCGAAATTGACACATGACAAAAACCAGACACTTTGCCGGCACTGTGTTGATTGCAGCTACTTTGGCGTTGGCGCTAGAGGCGGAAGCTCAGACGCCCGCGGCCACCAAGCCGGCGGCCCCCTCGGCCAGCGCCGCCGCCAAGGCCGCGCCGCAATTCGACTTCGCCGCACCAAAGCCGACGCAGCCACCGAAGGCCGCCCGGAAGCCGGCGAAGGCCAAGTGAGGAGACGAAGCATGACGAACGCCAAGGCCCTCCTTCCGCTGCTGGCGGCATGGCTCATCACGGCAGGCTTCCATGCGCCGGCGGCCGCCTGGGCCAGCGCCAATCGCTTCGGCGGCCACTCCTACGGCGGCTTCGGCAGTGCCACGCATGACAACCGCTGGGGCGGCTCGACCTCCGCCAATGCCTTCGGCGGCTGGAGCCATACCAACGCCTATGGCGGCCACAGCGAAGGGGTCGCGGGCTACGGCGCGGTGCACACCACGGCCGGCGGCTTCTCGACCTACCGCCCCCCGGCCTATGGCTATGGCGGCTACGCGCCCTACCACGCGCCGGTGGCGGTGCCCTACTACCACGCGGGCTGC